>CAWDLS010000001.1:0-729236 GCA_963803275.1 uncultured Gammaproteobacteria bacterium
CGTGGTAGCAGGCTTTGGTGATGGCGCACTTGGGGTTGTCGATAATGACTTTTGACGGCACGCCGTTGAAGTGCTCGAAGGCACGCCGGTGACAACCCAGCCAGGTCTCGATGCTCTGATCCCGCACCAGCTCGGCATACTGGTGGCGGCTCCAGGCCAGCAGCATGACGAACACCCAGGTCTTGAACGCCTCGCCGGTATGCACATCGACGATCTCGGGGCCTTTGCCAAAATCCACCTGCGCCGCCTCGCCCGGCGCGAACTCCAGCACCGAGGTCACCCGGGGCGTCGTCTTGGCCAGCGACTGCAAAAACCGTCGCACCGAGGAATAACTGCCGGTATATCCATGGCGGCGCATGAGCGCGGCGTGGATGGTGGTGCCGTCGATGCCATCGATGCACCACTGTTCGATCAGCGGGCGGTACGGCTCCAGGCTCGAGCGTACGCGGATCCGTCCTGGCTTTGGACGCTGAAGGACGGCCGCCAGATCCTGGTCTGATGGCAGGGCCCGGGCGGGATCGAGCCAGCCCCGTTGCTGTGCCTGCTTGCGCAGCGTCCCGAGGGTACGCCGCCCCATCAGCCCAGTGGCATGGATCTGCCGGTCTGACTCGCCCTGGCGCATTCGCACCAGTGCCTGACGGTAGTGATACATCTCAAACCTCCTGTTGGCCATGCCGGTCTCCTCGCAAAATCCGCGACGATACGGCAATAGATCAGAAAGTCTGAAACGTGAAACCGGCGCCGACTGGCGCCATTAGGGCGATCCTCAGGTGGCGCCTTTAAGGCGATCCTGAAGTGGCTCCATTAACCCGATCCTGAGGTGGCGCCATTAACCCGATCCCGGAATGGCTCCATAGTGGTGATCATTGACACTACCCTAGATGGTTTATCGGTAAAACATCTGTCACGGATAAGACTAATGAGGGGAGATGATTAATTTACTCGGAGTCCTGTCAATAACTGTACTCACGAATAGGTTTTGTTCCGACATGAACAGTAAACTTGTCACAACCAGCTAATAGCCATCAATGGATTGACCCTGACTAGTCCTCCTTATCTAGTGCATCCTCCGTGTCATTAACCTTATCATAATCAATAGGGAATCCTCGCATTCTACTCTCATATCGCGCGATAATTCTTGGTATATCTGGATCGCCCATACGTTGCTCCGCCGCTTTCAGCTCAGACATTGCATCGTCATATACACTATAGTCTCCTGTTCGTCGATAAACCTCTAGACCTACGTCACAATAGGCCATTAACAAACTTTTGTTATACGGGAATCGTTTGATCGAGTTTGAGGCGAGCCCTCGAGCTTGTTCTAGGATAGCAAGCCGGTCTTCTTCCATGATGCCAACAGTCGTTTGAGCGCGTGCTGTGAGTAGGGCTACTTTATAACGAGCCACGGGGCCATCTCTCCCAAAGTCTTTATCAAAGATACGTATTTCGGTTTCTGCTTTCTCAAATTCACCCATGTCTATTAGATTTCTTATTAGACGATGCCTGGGGACGCGTTCTCCAGGCACGACGGACATCATCTTGCGTAGCAGGGTATTCTGAATGACTTATCCGGGATAATAGGTATACCGAACTCAATGTTACACATTTCACGCAAACTTAGAACTTCAATATCATAAGTGGGAGATGTGTTGTCGATCACTAGTGAAAATAGCTCTGAGAGTTTATTCACGTCAGGATACTCTATCGGGCAATAATCGACGCGATAACTTGATGACGTGACTTCCAACCATATAATCCTTCCGTTCGTTGATAGTGTATTCATGGACAATATCAGTAAGATGAACGAGAGCGGCACCGACTTCTTCTGCTGGAATACCAAGCATTCGAATAACGAACTGTCTATGTACTCGTATTCCAGCGCTTTCTAGTGCAGCAACAATCTTATATATTTCCTGGTAATGCGAATCGAGACTTGCGTATTCTCTCAATATAATGTCGTCGAATTTTTCTGAGGCGAATATATTCTTCAAACATACAAACATCTCTGATTCACAACGATCCATAAGTCTTCGTCGTCTTTCATAGCGAGAAAACCCGCTAAATGTCTTCTCAACAAGAATACGAATCTCATGGTTGCTATCGACAAGATTAAGTAGCCGATCTATTTCCTGTGGCTGCAGCAATGCCAATTTCAACTCTTTACCGAGGATGAAAAGATTAGGCGTCTTAATGCGTGGATTCCAGCGATTCCTGGTCGAGACGCAGATAAGTTTTAAGCATGAAATATTACGCGATGCAAGAGCGTCTATAAGATCATTAATTTGTTGTAGATGTACATGCGCTTCGTCAATTAGTAGGACTCCCGTCTGACTTTTCGCGGAAAGTCTTTGTGCGATGTCTACCCAACCCTGGAAGTTGAGACTAAGTTCGGTTTGATGCTCCCAGCATAAGAAACCATGGTTCCGCATACGCTGAAGTGCCTGACGGGCTGCTGTAGTCTTCCCAACTCCACTAGCGCCGAGTAGGATCGCGCATAACATATCGGTAGTACGAAGTTGGTGATCGATCTGCTCCGATACAAGACGCTCAAATGTTGAGCCAGCAAGAATATCTGCATGTGAAGCAGGCCATCCATTGAACATGGCACTGAAGTTTGGTGTAATGTCTGACGCATGCGTCACGTCGATAGTCATCGGACGTAATGCAGGAACCAAGTCTAGGGGATCATCTGAATCCTTCGTTGGTAATGACTTGGGAAGCTTCCTTGCAAGTTCGGCAAAAAAGTCATCGATTCCTCCGAAACACACGGAAAAACCTCGCCTTTCAAAAAGCTGCGCACGGTTTTCATCTTGGGTGTAGAGAAACAATGATATTCTCCATGCGCCAGGCGCCTTAGACCCCAGTTCTGCCGCACGGTTTACTACATCCTTTATGTCCCTGTCTTCAAGTGAATGGCCAATGATGACGAGATGACCGCCTACCATGTCACCTTTTAGGCGATCATAAAGACTATCACGATAATTACTTGTTTGATCCTGGTCAGACTCGGTGATGATGAGACGTGACGGGCCGCCATCAGCAACGTCCTTCTCTATTGTTCCATGTAACTTAAAGAGCTTAGTTGCGTCCGAACTATCATGTACAGTGAAGTCAAAATTAGAAGAGTACACAATCAGGTCGCGACTACGCCGTTGATAACACTGTTCGACCAGATCGTCGTAATTAGTTGTATAAAGTGACCTCCATTTATACAGCGGCAAGTTCAATAAGCCACCTGTAGGTCGTATACCTTTGAATAGCGCACGGAGAGCATCAATCAACTCGCGCCGAGTAGTTTGTTGTTCAATTAAGCTTGCAATTTCACTAAGTGAGTACCCTTCTGCGTTTAGGTTAAATGTGTTAGCCAATTGACGCGCAAGCTCTGTAGCGGTTAGTGCACCAGAAGGTACAGACGACCCGGCCCCGAATAAGAGTACTGTCTTATCTGGATCGATACTGTCGGCCAGCCGCGCAACTCCAATAGGCATTTGCGATCCCCTTAATTAAGGCGTAATGGTGTGGATGCTGTATGTTCTGTGTTGCTTAATTACTCTGTAAATGATTTATCCATGAACTTCTAGGTAATTTTCACGCTCAGCGACCATCTATCAGTCACGAAAGTAGCGAGGAGTGTGTCTACATAACGTCCACATCAACAAAAATGACAATGACCGTGCTAGAGGGATTATATATATGTAATTTATATAGGGTCTACGCGGGTTCGTGTGGGTTGATATTGGCATTTCTGGGTAATGGCGGAAGAAATGCGGCGACAATTTTGAGCTTGAGATACTCCTCATCACGATAGCCATAGGCCCGTCGCTGTAGCACACGGATTTTGTTGTTGACCCCTTCGACCAAGCCAAGACTGACTTTGTTCTCCGGATGACAGTAGGAGGCAATGCCATCCCAATGAGATTCAATCAGCTTGGAAAACTTCCGGTACGGTTCAAGACGTTGCCATTTCAGACTGTCTTTCCAGCGCTCGAAAAAGGCACGGGCACCCCGTTCGGTACGGTAGTTCCAGAGTTGTCCGAAGGCTTCCTTGAGGACGTAGGCTGTGTTCAGGCGCCGGTTGGCCTGGAGCAGCTTCTGCAGGGCGCGTCTTCCATCCAGGTTCAGGTTCTCGCGGCGCGAGAGCAGTGTATAACGCTGGCCCTTGATGTAGCTCCGGTCCTTGCCGCTGAGACGTTTGTACTCACTACGCCGGACTTCATCGAGGGCCTTGGAGAGATGGCGCATGATGTGAAATTTGTCGAAGATGATCCGGGCATTCGGGGCGTTCTTCAGTACCGAGTTCCTGAATGGCTTCCACATGTCCATGGCCGCCAGTTTGATGCGGGCGCTCTTTTGCTTGCCCAGCGCCTCGAAAAACAGGTCGATATCAGCCTCTTTGCGACCCTCACCACCGACCCAGATGGGACGTCCCCGATCCAGGTCACTGACAATGACCCGGTAGTTATGGCCTTTACGGATGGAGATCTCATCAATGCCGATGGCCCGGGGCGCTGGCAATCCCGCCAAATCAACCTGCTCTTGCATGTAGAGCTTGTCGAGATCTTTCACCGTGCTGTGGTGCAGGCGCTCCATCTCGGCGACGGCCTTGTTCGGCATGTCACGGCACAGCTTGCCCACATGCAAGGCAAAGCGTTGGGTATAGCGAGGGTTCTTCGCCAGCCAGTCGAGATGTTCTACATGCACGCCGCCGCACCTCGGGCAGTTGACACGCCAGCGTTCGAACGCCAGGTAGATCCGCCATCCGGTAACCGAGAGATCCCGGACCCGCAGGACCTGCTTGTCGTAACGTCCCCGGCACCGGTGTCCACAGTGCGAACAGAGGGCTGTTTTTTTCGCCTCTTGAGCTTCATGACGCGAGCGTATCGGTCACCGAATACACCCTTCAATTGGGAGGCCGCCACGAAACCGGGCAACGTGAACAATGAGCGAATCGACTGCGGGTTTTTCATGCGGTTAGCCTATCCGAAAAACGGATCACTTTTCATCGCCTGATGATGAGCTGAATATCCTTCTATTCACAATGAGTTATACTATTTCTCTGTCTGAATTTACCCACACGATTCCGCGTAGACCCTTTATATATATGGTGCCCGGGACCGGAACCGAACCGGTGCGGTGTCGCCACCGAGGGATTTTAAGATATTAGTCGCAGAAATCGGGTTTTAAATTCATCGAAGAATAGTGCCTACATAGCGCCTACATGGGATTATCGGAGAAAAGCTTAGAAATACAAGTTATTGATTTTATGGTGGGTCGTGTAGGATTCGAACCATCGACCATCGGATTAAAAGTCCGGTGCTCTACCAACTGAGCTAACGACCCGTATTCGACTGGCGTGCTTATTAAGCGCCCTGATCAGGACGGACGCATCATACCGTGCCCCTGCGAAATGGCAAGCCCCGGAGGGCGGTAACTCATTGTTTTTGTATGCGCAATCTCTAACTGCCTGATTCAATAGTTGGGAATTATAAAGCGGTCGGATCCCTTTTTACTGATTCATTCGCCAGATAGTCAAGCGGCAGGTAAAGAAAAAGGGGGGCGACCCCTTTTACGTTTGCGACCCCTGTTACGTTTGGTAGCGCGTGGGGTCGCCGATGCCGGCGGCCGCAAAACCGGCGGCACGCAGGCGGCAGGCGTCGCACACCCCGCAGGCACGTCCTCCTGCATCCGCGGAGTAGCAGGACACCGTGTCGGCATAGGTCACGCCCAGGCGCAGGCCGGTCCGGATGATCTCTGCCTTGCTCATCTGAATCAGCGGCGTGTGGATCCGGAAGGTGCCGCCCTCGACGCCGCCCCGGGTCGCCAGCTGGGCGAGCTTTTCGAAGGCGGCGATGTATTCGGGCCGGCAGTCGGGATAGCCGGAATAGTCGACGGCGTTCACGCCGATGAAGATGTCCCAGGCGCCCAGCACCTCGGCCCAGCCCAGCGCCAGCGACAGGAACACGGTGTTGCGCGCCGGCACGTAGGTGACCGGGATGCCAACGCTTTCGTGATCGGGCACGGCGATGGCGGCATCGGTCAGCGCCGAGCCGCCGATGGCGGCGAGTCCGATCGGGATGACCTTGTGCACGATGCCGGCCGTTGATGCGATTAGTTGCGCGGCCGCGAGTTCGGCATCATGGCGCTGGCCGTAGTCGAGGCTGAGCGCATGGCACGCGTAACCCTGCGCCTGCGCCAGGGCCAGCGTGGTGACAGAGTCGAGCCCGCCGGAGAGCAGCACGACGGCCTTCGGTTTCATCGGTGCCGGGGCCGTTCGGTTGTGAGAACGTGTGATGGCATGGCGCCATGATAACCGGATCGGCGCGGATGTGGGCGGGGTTCGCGTGTGCCACAGCAATAAAGGGTGGTGCAGCGTCGCGGGTACGTGTAAATGATAATGGCCACGGAATCCACGGAAGAACACGGAAAAACTCCGGGAGAAGGCTGGGGAGTACCTGATCAAGCACCGGGCATAACAGGGGACCAAATCGAGCCAGCTGCCTGGTTTTCTATCCCCTCATCTGTCCTTCTCCAGAAGGGAGAAGGGACGCCGTGTTTGTGCCGTTATGGATAGTTTCCCTGTTCATCATCTATCACTTGCTCACGGGGATACTTTAAATCATGGACCTGATGAACGCTTAATGAATGTACGTGGGACAGCAGTGTTGTTTTTATATTAAAAGATCGCGGACGCGGTTAGCCTGTGGGAGGATTCTTTGTCCGCGACATCTTTGCGCGAGACATGCAGTTCTGAATGCAGTAACCCTCAAGTATCAACGCCCCGGTTCGTCACCCCACAGGTACTTGTGCAGCTGCACCTGCATGCGTACCGGCAGCTGGTTCTGCAGGATCCAGTCGGCGAGCTGTGTCGCGTCCTGCTGGCCGAAGCTCGGCGAGAACAGCACCTCGCAGCGGCCGGCCAGGTCGTATCTGTTCAGCTGCTCCACCGACCAGTCGAAGTCGGCGCGGTCGCAGATGACGAACTTGACCTGGTCGTACGGTGACAGCCGGTCGATGTTTGCATACAGGTTGCGCCCGACCTCACCGGAGCCGGGCGTCTTCAGATCGACCACCTTGATCACGCGCGGATCGACGCCGGAGACATCCAGCGCGCCGCTGGTCTCCAGCGACACGTGGCGGCCGTCATCGCATAACCGTTGCAGCAGCGGCAGGCAGTTCTTCTGCGCCAGCGGTTCGCCGCCAGTCACGGTGACGTAGCGGGTGCGGTACTGCCGGACTCGCGCGCAGATGTCATCGAGCGACATCCATTCGCCCCCCTGGAAGGCGTACACGGTATCGCAGTAGCCACAGCGCAGCGGGCAGCCGGTCAGGCGCACAAACACCGTGGGGTAGCCGATGGTCGCCGACTCTCCCTGCAGGGAATGGAAGATCTCGGTGATGCGCAGGCGCGGTGGTTCGGTCATACACTATAAATATAGACGGCCGCGGAGGTGCAACCGTTTAGAAAAAAGGGGTCGGATCCCTTTTTACCTCCGACCCCTTTTTACCTCGAGACATGTTTGTTTGCAGCTGCCGCTGTCAGTGCCCTTCCTTCTTCATGCGCGTGAGCCGGTCACTGGCCAGCCGGGCCGCGGTCGAGGCCGGGTACGTGCTCACCACGCCTTCGAGTTCCGCGCGCGCCTTTTTCCAGTCCTCCTTCTCGTAGTAGATGTAGCCCAGCTTGAGACGGCTGTCGGCCACCTTCGGGCTCTGCGGATACTGCGCCACCAGGGTGTTGAACGTGGCCAGCGCCTGGGGGAAGTCACGCGTCACGTAATAGGTCTCGCCCAGCCAGTAGTACGCATTGTCGGCCAGGTTGCTGTTCGGGTGGTTGTTGAGGAACTGCTTGAACGCCAGCGCCGCGTCCGAGTAGCGTCCTTCCCGCAGGATCGCCAGCGCGGTGTCGTATTCGCCCTGCGCCAGCGCCGGGTTGGCCTCCGTGGCCACCGGGGGTTTGGCAGGTGGAGGTGTGGCGGGCGGGGGTGCAGCCGGCGGGGGCGCAACACTGGCCGGCGGCGTGACGGCGGACGGGGTCAGCACGGCCGCGCCGCCCTCGACCCCGCCGGTGCAACCGGCAGCGTGCCGCCCTGCCCGGTTTCGAACTGCTGCAACCGGCGGTCGATGTCCATGTACTGCTCGCGCTGCTGGCGCTTGATGTCTTCCAGCGCGTTCGCCTGCACCTCGATGTCGCCGCGCAGTTGCTGGATATCGTGTTCCATCTGGTCGAGGCGGTTCAGCATGTCGACCAGTCCGCGCGAATCCAGTTTGCGTTCGATGTTGTCGAGCCGTTCATTCACCGAGGGTGCGGCGGCGACAGTTGGCACGGCAACAGCGGCGGCCGTCAGTACGGTCGCCGCTGCCACGGCCTTCATCATGTCGTGCAACTTCACGGGCATCACTGATAGACGATTTCCACACGGCGGTTCAGGCGCCACGCGGCCTCACTATGTCCCTCGGCGGCCGGCTTCTCTTCACCGTAGCTGACCTCGGACAGCTGGTCGGTGCTCGTTCCGTTCAGCTCCAGCATGCGCTGCACCGACAGGGCGCGGCGGTCACCGAGCGCGATGTTGTACTCGCGCGAACCCCGCTCGTCGGTATTCCCTTCCAGCATGACATGCTGACCCTGGTTGGCGGCAAGGTAGGCGGCGTGCGCGAGCAGCGTGTCCTGGTCGGCTGCGGAGATCTCGGCGCTGTCGAAATCGAAGTAGATCACGCGGCGTGCCAGCGGACTGTTCGGGTCATTCAGCGAATAGCTGGAAAAGCTGCTGGCACCGGCCGCACCGCTGGTCTCGGCCCCGCCCCCGGCATCCATGCTGTGGTCTTCGACAGCAACGCCGCCCTTCGTTCCGCCCTTTGAACTGCAGCCTGCCAGTACGGCCACCAGTACGATCAAAAACAACCTGCCTGTCTTGAACATCATTGTCGTGCTCCCGGGTTAATACCCATCAAGTAAATAACAAAATTGCACCCCTCTCTGCCCGCCAATACATCTCCCTCTCCCGGAGGGAGAAGTTGGGGTGAGGGGATCAAAACAACGGCTGTTCTTTCCCCTCATCCTGGCCTTCTCCCGGAAGGAGAAGGGATGTACCGCGCGAGCACAGTGCCGAATTAACCGCTGGATCCCGATTAATCCTGCCGAATCATTTCCTTTCCGCACAATCGCCAGCCGATCGCACACTGTCCAGTGCCACTCGTCTTTCGTATCGTTCATCACTCCGCGTACGGGGACCACACCGGTTCCCGCACGTTGCCAGCCTGCAGCGACAGGCGCTGTTTGAAGCGACCGTCCACCGAGACCGCGGCCAGCACTTCGCGGTTGCCGGCGTCGGTGCCGTAGATGATCATACTGCCGTTGGGCGCAAAACTGGGGGATTCATCCAGGCTGCCGTCGGTCAGTACGCGCAGGCGGCGCGTGTCCATGTCGAAAACGGCGATCCGGTAACGGCCGCCCTCCCCGTGCACGAGGGCGATTCTACGCCCATCCGGCGCAATATCGGCACCGGCATTGTAATTTCCGTCGAAGGTCAGCCGCTGCGCTCCGCCACCCGAGGCGGGCATACGGTACAGCTGCGGGGAGCCGCCGCGGTCCGAGGTGAACACGATGCTCCTGCCGTCCGGGGTCCAGGCCGGCTCGGTATCGATGGCCGCGTCATTGGTCAGGCGCCGCAGGTTGCCGCCGTTGATGTCCATGACATAGATCTCCGGGTTGCCGTCGCGCGACAGCGTCAGCGCCAGGCGCCTGCCGTCCGGCGACCAGGCCGGCGCCCCGTTGATGCCCTTGAAGGAGGCGATCTTGCGGCGTGTCCCGGTGCCGATCTCCTGCACGTAGATCTGGGCGGCCTTGTTCTCGAACGACACGTAGGCCACCTGGTGTGCATCCGGCGACCACGACGGCGACATCAGCGGCTGCTGCGAAGTCAGGATGGTCTGCGGGTTGTAGCCATCCGAGTCGGCCACCATCAGGGTGTAGGTCTTGTTGTTGCCGCTGCCGCTGGCGGTCACGTAGGCCACCTGGGTGTTGAACGCGCCGCGCTCGCCGGTGACCTCCTTGTAGATGAGGTCGCTGATATGGTGCGCCACGCGGCGCAGATCCGCCTGCGCGGTCGGGAAGCTGAAGCCGATCTGCTGCTTGTTGCGAAACACGTCGAACAGCTGGAACTGCACGTCGTAGCGGCCGGCGCCGGTCGGCGTGATCTTGCCGATCACCAGGTAGTCCACGTTGACCATGCGCCAGTTCTGGTACTGCACCTGGGTGGCCTCGGTCGGGTGCGCCACCAGGTCACGGTCCGCCAGCGACTCGAAGCGCCCGCTGCGATCGAGATCGGCGGCGATGATGGCGGAGATGTTCTCCGGTGCAGGCCCGGCACCCGACCAGCCGAACGGCACAACGGCGATCGGCACCGCACCCTCCACACCCTGGGTGATCTCGATGGTGAGCGCGCTGTACGCCTGGCCGGTCGTGAGTAGTAACAGCAGCAGCGCCGTCAGTCTTGTGAGTCGCATGGTTGGCAGAGTTCCTATCGTCCTGGATTGAATTTGAAATTGATTTCCCGAAAATACCTGAACAGCGTCGCATCACTCGGCAGGGGCAAAGGCGATGCCTTCAGCACCGCGGACTCCACCGAGCGGTCGAACAAGGGGTCACCGCTGCTTTGTATCACCTTTGCACTGACCACTTCACCACCGGGTATCAGCTGCACGTTGACCACGCACACCAGCCCCTCCGGACTGCCCGGCGGACGGATCCAGTTGCGCTGGACCTTGTCCTGGATGTATGGAGTGAACTTCTCGAGCTCGCTCAGCGCCCGGCGCTGTTCCGCCTCTTCCTTCAACTGGGCCTGCAGCGCGGCCTCCGCCGCACGGCGCTCCGCCTCCTCGGCCTTGCGTTTCGCCTCGAGCTCGGCCTGCTGCTTCGCCTCCGCGGCTGCCTGCTGTTTTGCCTCGGCCGCGGCCTTCTGTTTCGCCGCCGCGGCGGTCTTCTGCTTCGCCTCGGCTTCCGCCTTCTGTTTCGCCGCAGCCGCCACCTTCTGCTTCGCCGCGGCCTCCGCTTTCTGTTTCGCTGCAGCTTCCGCCTGCTGCTTCGCCGCGGCCTCCGCCTGCTGTTTCGCTGCGGCCTGCGCCTTCTGCCTGGCCGCCAGCTCGGCCTTGTGCTTTGCCTCGGCGGCCTTCTGCTGTTCGATCTCCTGCTGCTTGCGCTGCTCTTCCAGCTTGCGCTGTTCGATCTGCTTCAGCGGATCCTGCGTCACCAGCTCGGCCTCGATCGGCACCTTTACCCCCGGTGGTCGCGTCACCTTCGGCGTCCAGTCCAGCCCGATCACCAGCAACGCCAGCAATGCCAGGTGCATCAGCACCGCATAGGTCACGGCGCGTGGATTCTCGCGTATCGCCTTCCACATAGCGGATTATCAACGCTCCGGCGGTTCCGTGACCAGGCCGACCTTCGGGATCTTCGCCTGCTGCAGCAGCACCAGCGCCGCGACCACCGCGCCGTAATCCACGCTGTGATCACCGCGCACCATCACGCTCTTGCCGGGCTGGCGGCGCAGCACGGCCGAGACGTTGTTGGCCAGCGTGGCGCTATCGAGCGGCTGGTCGGGTGTATCGCCCACGTTGAGGTACAGCTTGCCGGCGGCGTCGACGCTCACCACCAGCGGCTCGTTGTCGGGGTCCGGCACCGGCTCGGCATCCGCCTGCGGCAGATCCACGCTCACGCCCTGGGTGAGCAGCGGCGCGGTGACCATGAAGATGACCAGCATCACCAGCATCACGTCGATGTAGGGCACGACGTTGATGTCGGCCATGGGCTTCCTGCGGGTGCGTTGACGGGCCATAGCGCTGTGCTCGGTCAGGCCGCCCGCTCGGGTTGCGCCTGGCGGTGCAGGATGGTGGAAAATTCCTCCAGGAAATTGTCGTAGCGGTTGATCAGCCGTTCCACGTCGTTGGAATAGCGGTTGTAGGCGATTACCGCGGGGATCGCGGCGAACAGGCCCATGGCGGTCGCGATCAGCGCCTCGGCGATGCCGGGCGCGACCATCGAGAGCGTCGCCTGCTGTGCGTTACCGAGACCGCGGAATGAATTCATGATGCCCCACACGGTACCGAACAGTCCGACGTAGGGACTGGTGGAACCGACGGTGGCAAGGAACGACAGGTGCGTCTCCAGGTCGTCGGTCTCGCGCGACAGCACCACGCGCATGACCCGCTGCGCACCCTCCACCACGCTGCGTGAGTCGCTGCCGGTCTGCTTGCGCAGGCGCGCGAACTCGCTGAAGCCGGCCTGGAAGATGCCGGCCATGCCGATGACGCTGTCGGGCCGGGCGGCGATCTCGCGGTACAGCGCGGACAGGTCGCCGCCCGACCAGAAGCGGTCCTCGAACTCGTCCGCCGCGGCCTGCGCCGCCTTCAGCGCCGAACGGCGCCGGAAGATCATCGTCCAGCTCGCCATGGACACGCCCAGCAGCAACAGCATGACGAATTTGACCACCACGCTGGCGCCCATGATCAGGTGGAAAAACGACAGGTCTGTCGACATTCAAAGCTCCTTCAGAATGGAATCGGGTATTGGCCTGGGTTTGAACGCCTGCTCATCGAGGCAGGCGACCTTCACCCGGGCGCTGCACAATAACCGTGCATCGGACGCGCGGCTGACGTCCTGACGGAACGTCAGACTGGCGCGTCCGCGCTCCAGTACGACGACGCTCACATCGAGCTGCTCGTTGAAGCGCGCCGGCAGGTGAAAATCGATGTGGATGGAACGCACGGCAAACAGGATGCCGTGCTCCGCACGCAGGCGGTCCTGTTCAAATCCCTGTGCACGCATCCACTCGGTCCTGGCGCGCTCCATGAAGCGCAGGTAATTGGCGTAGTAGACCACGCCACCGCTGTCGGTATCCTCGTAGTAGACGCGCACCCGCCACAGGAATTCGGCCACGGGTTCGCTCATCGTCCGTAACTGACCACGGCACGCATGATAAATTCCCTGTGGCGTGATGGTGTTAGCATGAATGGAATGTGTCAAGCTGTCGGGGAACAACGACACGGACGAATCAGGACGTGGTCTCCCCGGCGGTTTCCGCATCGAACAGTTCCAGCGGTTCAGCGAGCAGATGCACCGGCGGCTTCAGACCGCAGTGCAGGTACGCATTGCGCGTGGCGACGCGACCGCGCGGCGTGCGCATGATGTAGCCCTGCTGGATCAGGTACGGTTCCAGCACGTCCTCGATAGTGCCGCGTTCCTCGCCGATGGCGGCGGACAGGTTGTCCACGCCGACCGGGCCGCCGTCGAATTTCTCGATGATGGTGCTGAGCAGCTTGCGGTCCTGGGTATCGAAGCCCTGCTCGTCGACATTCAGCAGGATCATCGCATCCGCCGCCACCGCGCGGGTGATGTAGCCGTCCGACTTCACCTCGGCGTAGTCGCGCACGCGGCGCAGCAGGCGATTGGCGATACGCGGCGTGCCGCGCGAACGCCGCGCCAGTTCCAGCGCACCCTCGGCATCGATGCCGATGTCGAGGATGCCGGCGGCACGCTGCAGGATTGCGGCCAGGTCACGCTGGTTGTAAAACTCCAGCCGCTGCACGATGCCGAAGCGGTCGCGCAGCGGCGAGGTCAGCAGGCCCGCGCGCGTGGTGGCGCCGACCAGCGTGAACGGCGGCAGGTCGAGCTTGATGGACCGCGCGGCCGGCCCCTCGCCGATCATGATGTCGAGCTGGAAGTCCTCCAGCGCCGGGTACAGGATCTCCTCCACCACCGGGCTGAGGCGGTGGATCTCGTCGACGAACAGCACATCGTTCGGCTCGAGGTTGGTGAGCAGCGCGGCCAGGTCGCCCGGGCGCTCCAGCACCGGTCCGGAGGTATGGCGCAGGTTGGCGCCGATCTCGTTGGCGATGATGTGCGCCAGCGTGGTCTTGCCGAGCCCGGGCGGTCCGAAGATCAGGGTGTGGTCCAGCGCATCCCCGCGGCCGCGGGCCGCGCTGATGAAGATCTCCATCTGCTCGGAGACTTGCGGCTGTCCGACATAGTCGGCCAGGCGCTGCGGTCGGACGGTCCGGTCGATGACCTCGTCCGCGCGTGAACCCTGCGGGGTCACCAGGCGGTCAGCTTCTATCATGGAGCGCTAGTTTCAGCGAGGCGGCGGCAGTAATCAAGCTACTGCACCACGGACTGCAGGGCCTGGCGGATAATCTCTTCAGATGACAATTCCTTGGCGTTTACGGTACGCACCATGCGACTGGCCTCCTGCGGCTTGTAGCCCAGCCCGACCAGCGCGCTGACCGCGTCCTCGACCGGCGTGGCCAGGGATGTCCCCGGCGCGCCGCCGTGCACGGTTACCGCCCCGCTGTCGGCCGACAGGCGGTCACGCAGTTCGATGATGAGCCGCTCGGCGGTCTTCTTGCCGATGCCGGGCAGCCGGACCAGCGCCTGGCTGTCACCGGCCTGCACGCAGGCGGCAAAGCGGCCGGCGTCCATGCTGGAGAGGATACCCAGCGCGAGCCGCGCACCGACGCCGTTAACCCTGAGCAGCTGGCGGAACAGGGCGCGATCGGACAGGCGCACGAAACCGTACAGGGTGTGCGCATCCTCGCGTACGACCAGGTGGGTGTGGAGCGTGACCTCGCTGCCGATGGGGGGCAGGTCGTAGAAGGTGGTCATGGGCGCGTCGACCTCGTAGCCGACGCCCTGCACGTCGATCAGCAGCGTCGGTGGCTGCTTGTCGAGCAGGCGGCCGCGCAACAGCCCGATCATGGCGCTGCCGGCACCGACTGCATGGACTGCATGCGACGGCGCGTTTCCCGGTGATGTCCGTGGCAGATGGCGATCCCCAGCGCATCGGCGGCATCGCCCGGCGGCTTGCTGCGCAGCGCCAGCAACACGCAGATCATATGCTGCACCTGTTCCTTGGTGGCCGCACCGGTGCCGACCACGGCCTGCTTGATCTCGCGGGCGGCATATTCATCGACGGGGATGTCCAGCTGCACCGCGGCGCAGATCGCCGCGCCGCGCGCCTGGCCGAGCTTGAGCGCGGAGTCGGCGTTCTTGTTGAGGAACACGCGTTCGATGGCCATCTCGTCGGGTCGGTGCTCGCTGATGATCTGGCTCACGCCGGCCAGGATGACGCCCAGCCGCCCGGCGAGCGATGCGCCCTGCGTGCGGATGCAGCCGCTCGCCACGTAGGCCAGCCGCTGGCCGTCCTGGTCAACGATGCCGTAACCGGTGACCCGGGAACCCGGGTCGATGCCGAGGATGCGCGTCATGTGCGGTGGTCATGCCTCCTGTTCGTGCGAATTGCGCATACCAGCAGCGAACAGCATACAGCAGCCGTTATTCCCGTGTCGTTCAATGTTGCCTGCCTGATTCAACATCATAATGGCCACGGAATCCACGGTAGAACACGAAAAGATATAAAAGCTTTCTATGCTGTTCCATGTCCGGTATTCATCAAATATGCCCGCACCGGTACATGCAGGGGCGGACGCTCTCCGCGGTAATTAATGATCAAAGAGTCAGCGCGGCGCAACGCTCCTGTACCACGCATTTGATATCTCATGATCAATGCACCGTGCATTCTATATCCGTGTGCTTCCGTGGATTCCGTGGCCATTAGTCTTTTTGCACGCGTGCAAGGCGCTCCCGCACCTATCGCTTGATATCTCACGAGCATCGCACAATAAATCTATTTTTCCGTGTTCTTCCGTGGCCATGATCCGGTTTCAGGTTCCGCTCAGGCCAGTTGTGCCAGGATGTCATCGGCGATGTCCGCGTTGGAATAGACCTCCTGCACGTCGTCGAGGTCTTCCAGACGCTCGAGCATGCGCACCATCTTTTCCGCGTCGTCCTGTTCCAGCGCGACGGTGTTGTCCGCGCGCATGGTGACCTCGGCCTGCTCGGGTTCCAGCCCGGCGGCAATCATGGCATCGCGCACGTCGATGAACTGCTCCGGCCGGGTCAGCACGTCGAACGTGCCGTCATCGTAGCCGCGCACGTCATCGGCGCCCGCCTCCAGCGC
Organism: uncultured Gammaproteobacteria bacterium; assembly: GCA_963803275.1. Classification (GTDB taxonomy): domain Bacteria; phylum Pseudomonadota; class Gammaproteobacteria; order UBA9214; family UBA9214; genus UBA9214. Next base: position 16,005 of record CAWDLS010000001.1, read on the forward strand.
GGCCTCCATCAGGCGGTCCTCATCCAAGCCCGCTGGATAGCTCAGCACGCCGGTCTTGGTGAACTGGTAGGCCACCGAGCCGCCGGTGCCGAGATTGCCGCCGGCCTTGGTGAAGGCATGGCGCACCTCGGCCACGGTGCGGTTGCGGTTGTCGGTCATGCAGTCGACCATGACCGCGACGCCGCCGGGGCCGTAACCCTCGTAGCGCACCTCTTCGTAGTTGTCCCCGTCCGCGGCGCCCGAGCCGCGCTTGATGGCGCGCTCGATGGTGTCCTTGGTCATGTTGGCGGTCAGCGCCTTGTCCATCGCCACGCGCAGGCGGGGGTTGGACGCCGGGTCCGGGTCACCGAGGCGTGCGGCGACGGTGATCTCGCGGATCAGCTTGGTGAACAGCTTGCCGCGCTTGGCGTCCTGGGCATTTTTCCGGTGCTGGATATTGGCCCATTTACTGTGTCCTGCCATGGTCTCGTTACCTCGTTATACGTCGCGCGGCATTTTAACATTGCGGGGAAGTCCGGCGGTAATAACGGACCCGTGTACCGGGCTGCCGTGCCAGTGCTGGCAGCACGCGGGGCCAAAGCGCTGCGGGTCGACCCCGTCGACCGCACCATTTTGCGGCAGGCGCAGCGCCTGCCGCGGGGTGAACGTGGGAATGACGTCCTCCGGCCAGCCGTTGCTTTCGATATCCGCTTCCGACCGGTCACCCCGGCAGCGACAGCGCGTGCCGTGCGGGCGCCCTGCAACAGGCACGCGCGACGTGGCGGCGGTGCATGCCGGGAGCGGATCAGGATTCCAGCACCGGCGGCTTGCGCAGGTGGATACCGAGTTCGATCAGCTGGCCGGCGCCACGACCGAGGGCGCCTTGGTGAGCGGACAGGACGCGGTCTGGGTCTTGGGGAAGGCCATCACCTCGCGGATCGACTGCGCGCCGGCCATCAGCATGACCAGGCGATCGAGGCCGAAGGCGATGCCGCCGTGCGGCGGGCAGCCGTACCTCAGCGCATCGAGCAGGAAACCGAACTTGTCGCGCGCCTCCTCCTCACCGATGCCGAGCAAGCGGAACACCGCCTGCTGCATGTCGGTGCGATGGATACGGATCGAGCCGCCGCCGAGCTCGGTGCCGTTCAGCACCATGTCGTAGGCACGCGAGAGCGCGTTGCCGCGGGATCGCGGCCAGCGCGCGCCGGGTCGTCGCTATTCGGCGCCGTGAACGGGATGGTGCAGGCGCCATCCAGCGGTTGGCCTTCTCGTCCCATTCGAACATGGGGAAATCGACCACCCACAGCGGCGCCCACGCGCCCTGTCAGCAGGCCGCGGTCGTGACCCAGCCTCACGCGCAGCGCGCCCAGCGACGTCGTTGACGATGCGGGCCTTGTCGGCGCCGAAGAACATCAGGTCGCCGGTCGGCGACACCGGTGCGCTCGACCAGCGCCGTCGACCACCTCGTCGGGCAGGAACTTCAGGATCGGCGATTGCAGCCCGTCGCGCCCGGCCGCGACGTCGTTGACCTTGATATAGGCGAGTCCCTGCGCGCCGTACTTGCCGACGAGCGCGGTGTAGTCGTCGATGTCCTTGCGGCTGATCGCGCCGCCACCCGGCACGCGCAGCGCCGCGACGCGCCCGTCGGCGTCGTTCGCCGGGCCGGCGAACACCTTGAAATCCACCTGTCTGCATCAGGTCGCCGAGATCGACCAGCTCGAGCGGGATGCGCAGGTCGGGACGATCGGTGCCGAAGCGGCGCATGGCCTCGTGCGTAGGTCATGCGCGGAAACGGGTCCGGCAGATCGACGTTCAGCACGTCGCGAACAGCTCGCGCATCATGGTCTCCATGAGGTCCATGATGCCGTCTTCGTCCAGGAACGAGGTCTCGATATCGAGCTGGGTGAACTCCGGCTGGCGGTCGGCGCGCAGGTCCTCGTCGCGGAAACAGCGCGCGACCTGGTAGTAGCGGTCCACGCCGCCCATCATCAGCAGCTGCTTGAACAGCTGCGGCGACTGCGGCAGGGCGAAGAACTCGCCCGGGTGCGTGCGGCTCGGCACCAGGTAGTCGCGCGCGCCTTCCGGCGTCGAGCGGGTCAGGATCGGCGTCTCGACGTCGATGAAGCCGTGCGCATCCAGGAAGCCGCGCAGGGCGCGCGTGATGCGTGCGCGCAGGCGCAGCCGGTCCTGCATCTCCGGCCGGCGCAGGTCGATGTAGCGGTAGCGCAGCCGGCTCTCCTCGCTGACATCGTCGTCGTCGAGCTGGAACGGCGGCGGTCTCGGCGGCATTCAGCACCTCGAGCGCCTGGCCGCAGCACCTCGACCTCTCCGGTCGGCAGCTCGCGGATTGACGCGTGCCCTCGGGACGGCGCCGCACCCGGCCGCGTCACCTGCAGCACGTATTCGTTGCGCACGCGCTCGGCGGTGGCGAAGGCCTCCGGCGTGTCGGGATCGAACACCACCTGCACCAGGCCGCGCGTGATCGCGCAGGTCGATGAAGATCACGCCGCCGTGGTCGCGCCGGCGGTGCACCCAGCCACACAGGGTCACCTCCTGGTCGAGGTGGGCTGTGTCAGTTCACCACAGTAGAGGCTGCGCATGGCTGGTTCCGGTCGACGGCATTGGAAAACGTAAAATGGTACGGGCTTGGGTGAGGGGGTGCAATATCGGCCTGAACCTGCTCACCTTTTGGTCTTGGTATCCTTGACCGGGCCGGTCGCGGCAGCCGGCTTGCCGGAGTCGCCCTTGTCCGGCTTGCCGGCGGCGCCCTTGTCCGTCTTGTCGCCCTGGACGACATTTTTTCTCTGCCGGTCTTGAAGTCGGTCTCATACCAGCCGCCGCCCTTGAGGCGAAAGGCGGATGGCGAAACCAGCTTCTTGAGTGTCTCGGCCCCGCACTCCGGGCAGTGGGTCAGCGGGGCCTCATTGACCTTCTGCAGGTTATCAAGGTATACCCGCAGGCACTGCACCGGTATTCATAGATTGGCATGCGTATATCCCGTCAATGGACCTGATTTCCGGGCCGGCGCATTATACAGGCCGCGCGGCCTGAATACAGTGTCATGGTGCCGCGGCCGCGGACCCGGTACCGCCTGCGCGCCGATTCTGTGACAATAGGGTGCTCCGTTTCCAGGCGAACCCCGTCATGCACATACCGCCGACCGACATGCCCGGCAACGCCGGCCACGACATCAGGACACTGCGCTCCCTGGTGCCGTTTCTGTGGGCATACCGCGGCCGCGTGCTGCTGGCGCTCGGTTTCCTGGTGCTGGCGAAGGTGGCCAATGTGGGCATCCCGCTGGTGCTGAAGCAAATCGTCGACAGTCTGGATGCCGGCAAGCACGCCACCCTGGCGCTGCCGCTGGTCCTGCTGCTGATCGGCTACGGCGCCCTCAAGCTGACCAGTTCGCTGTTCAACGAACTGCGTGATTCCGTGTTCGCGCGCGTGCGCCACGGCGCCATGCGCCAGGTCTCGGTGAAGGTGCTGGAACACCTGCACCGGCTGTCGCTGCGCTTCCACCTGGAGCGCAAGACCGGCGGGCTGTCGCGCGACATCGAGCGCGGCACGCGCAGCGTCAGCTCGCTGCTGAACTACATGGTGTTCAGCATCCTGCCCACGCTGGTGGAGATTACCATGATCGCCGGCATCCTGCTGGCGCGCTACGAGGCCTGGTTCGCCGTGATCACCTTCGTCGCGGTGGTCGTCTACATCGCGTTCACCATGTTCGATCACCGAATGGCGCATGAAGTACCGCGTCACCATGAATGCCTTCGATTCCAGGGCCAATACCCAGGCCATCGACAGCCTGCTGAACTACGAGACCGTAAAATACTTCGGCAACGAAGACCACGAACTGCGGCGCTACGAGAGACAGCCTGCACAGCTGGGAGGCCGCGGCGGTCAAGAGCCAGACCTCGCTGTCGGCACTCAATTTCGGCCAGGCGGCGATCATCGCCGCGGCTGTGACGCTGATCATGATCCTGGCGGCGCAGGGCGTGGTCGCAGGCCACATGACACTGGGCGACCTGGTGCTGGTCAACGCCTTCCTGCTGCAGCTGTTCATCCCGCTCAATTTCCTCGGCGTGGTGTACAGCCAGCTGAAACATTCGCTCGCCGACATGCACCTGATGTTCGAGGTACTGGAGCGCGGGCCGGAAATCACCGACCTGCCGGACGCACCCGCACTGGATGCCGGGCATGGCGAGATCCGCTTCGAACACGTCTCGTTCGCCTACGAACCCGCGCGCGCCATCCTGCACAACATCAGTCTCGACCGTGCGGCCGGGGCAGAAAGTGGCGGTGGTGGGCCCGAGCGGGGCCGGCAAGTCGACCATGGCCCGCCTGCTGTTCCGTTTCTACGACGTCACGGCCGGAAGCATCCTGATCAACGGCCAGGATATTCGCGCGGTCACCCAGGACAGCCTGCGCCGCGCCATCGGCATCGTGCCGCAGGACACGGTGCTGTTCAACGACACGCTGTACTACAACATCGCCTATGCGCGACCCGGAGGCGAAGCCGGCGCAGGTATCGAGCGGGCGGCACGCTGGCAAACATGCACGATTTCATCATCGCCCTGCCGCAAGGCTACGACACGGTGGTCGGCGAACGCGGGCTGAAACTGTCCGGCGGCGAAAAGCAGCGCGTCGCCATTGCCCGCGCCATCCTGAAGAATCCCGCGCATCCTGGTGTTCGACGAGGCCACCTCGAGCCTGGATTCACAGTCCGAGCAGCTGATCCTGGAAGCGCTGCGCAAGGCGGCCGCGCATCACACCACGCCTGGTCATCGCCCACCGCCTGTCGACCATCGTCGATGCCGACCATATCCTGGTCATGGAGGCCGGCCGCATCATCGAGTCCGGCGTGCACCAGGCGCTGCTGGTGCACAACGGCGTGTACGCCAAACTCTGGGCATTGCAGCAGGAGGAACAGCAGCAACTGGAGACGGCACGCGTGACCGGTTCGCTCTGAGGCGGTGTTTTTCACGGGCCGGAAACCGGGAACCCGCCGGCCGGCGGGTTCCCGGTACCGCATTTCAGGTGGAATTACAGATCCATGCGCAGGCCGAGGAAGAGTTCATTATCATCATCGTCACGGAAGTGCTGTACGCTGCCGGTCAGCGACAGGTCCCTGGTGATACCGACGACGCCCCCGATGCCGTAACCGAAGTCGCCTTCACCGTCCTGGTGCACGCTGGAGACGGTGGCGTTCACCTCCAGCGACTTGCTCAGCATGGCGCGCAGCGCCGGCCTCGGCCAGGTAGCCGTCATCGCCGTAAGCCGGCACGCCGTTGGTGACCTCGGTGTCGACGTAGCTGAGGGCACCCAGGACATCGATGGTGTCCGTGATGGCGAAGTGCGCGCCGCCGCCGATCTGGAAGTGGTCGGCGTCGGCATCCGCGGAAATGGTCTGGAAGTCGAGAAAGAGCCTGGAATAACCCGCCTTGATGAAGAGGTGATCTGTCATGCCATAGGAGATGTTCACACCGACGCCATTCGCCTTGACCATATAGCTGTCGGTGTAGATATAGCCGATCTCGGCATAGGTATATTCAGGTCCCTTGGCGCCGCCGCCTGCTGGGCAGCCGCCGGCAAACACGATGCCCGCCAGTATGGCTGTCAATCGCTTGTTGATCATAACTCCCCTCCTGAAGGTACATGGTAACCCGTATGCGGCGGATGATTCTTTATGAATAACGGAGATACTAAGGAATGCCTACCCTGCACACAAGCCTTTTCACCCGCGACGCCCCGCGCGCCGTTGCGATCAGCCCCCTCGCATGGCCGGGATTTTTATGGATAATCAGATGCCTCGTCACGACAACCCGGCAACCGAACACATGCACGACAAGACCATCCTGATCACCGGTTGCTCCTCCGGCATCGGACTGTGCGTGGCCCGGGCTGCAGGCGCGCGGCTACCGGGTATTTGCGACTGCCCGCCGGCAGGAGGACGTGGCCGAGCTCGCCGGCGAGGGACTCGAAAGTCTGCGGCTGGATCTGGCCGATATGCCTCCATCGCCGCGGCAGTCGACGAGGTTCTCGTCGCGCACCGGCGGCCGGCTCTACGCCCTGTTCAACAACGGAGCCTACGGTCAGCCCGGCGCGGTAGAGGACCTGTCACGCGAGGTGCTGCGCCTGACAGTTCGAGACCAACCTGTTTGGCTGGCATGAACTGACCAACCGGGTGCTGCCGGTGATGCGCCGGCAGGGTAACGGGCGGATCATCCATAACAGCTCCGTGCTGGGGTTCGTGGCGCTGCCGTTTCGCGGCGCCTACACCGCCAGCAAGTATGCCCTGGAAGGACTGACTGATACCCTGCGCCTGGAATTGCGCGGCACCGGCATCCATGTTGTGCTGATCGAACCCGGACCGATCGAAAGCCGTTTCCGGCAGAATGCCTATGCCGCCTACCAGCGCCACATCGATCCGCGATCGAGCGTCCACCGCGGCCGTTATCTGAAAATGGAACAGCGCCTGCTCAAGGAAGGACCGGTCGCGCCCTTTACCCTGCCGCCGGAGGCGGTATTGAAAAAGGTCATGCATGCACTTGAAAGCCGCCGTCCCCGGGCGCGCTATTACGTCACATTCCCCACCTGGCTGTTTGCCGTGCTGAAACGGGTATTGACGCAGCAGATGCTGGACAGGGTGCTGTCCGGGTGTAAACGAAGAAAAGGGGTCTGGAGTCAATTACGTGAACGCATCGGGAAGATTGGCCGGGATGGTTGCCGTAATCGACTCCGACCCCTGATCCTGGATTCCTATGCCGCGGAACCGCTTTGCTGCCCGTAGTGGCAGTGAATACCAGCCGGTCCTGCTCACGTCGACCTGGATCAGGTCGCCGGGTCCGAAGCGGCCGGCCGAGAATCTCCTGCGCCAGCGGATTCTCCAGCTGGTTCTGGATGGCGCGCTTCAGCGGCCGCGCGCCGTAGACGGGGTCGAAGCCGGCCTCGCCCAGATCGATCCAGCGCCGCATCCGGTGAGCTCCAGATCCATGTCGCGCTCGCGCAGCCGGGCGCGCAGGATATCGACCTGCAGGCTGGCGATGGCGCGGATCTGGTCGCGGTCCAGCGGATGGAACACCACCACGTCGTCGATGCGGTTGATGAACTCGGGCCGGAAGTGGCTGCCGACCACCTCCATCACCGCCGCCTTCATGCGGCGTAACTCGCTCCTTCCGCTCCCCCCCTGTCGGTCTGCTCCTGGCGTCCTGCCTTCCTGCGACATCTCGTACGTCACTGCTGCACCGCCGCCAGTCTCCTGGATCATCTGGCTGCCCAGGTTGGAGGTCATGACGATCACGGTGTTGCGGAAATCCACGGTGCGGCCCTGGCCGTCGGTCAGGCGACCGTCGTCGAGCACCTGCAGCAGGACATTGAACACGTCCGGGTGCGCCTTCTCGACCTCGTCGAGCAGGATCACGGAATAGGGCTTGCGGCGCACGGCCTCGGTGAGATAGCCGCCCTCCTCGTAGCCGACATAGCCGGGCGGCGCGCCGATCAGCCGCGCCACGGAGTGCTTCTCCATGAACTCGGACATGTCGATGCGCACCATGGCCTCTTCGGTGTCGAACAGGAAGTCCGCCAGCGCCTTGCACAGCTCGGTCTTGCCCACGCCGGTCGGGCCGAGGAACAGGAAGGAGCCGTTCGGCCGGTTGGGATCGGACAGCCCGGCGCGGGAGCGGCGGATGGCGTTGGACACGACGGCGACCGCCTCGTCCTGCCCGACCACGCGCTCGGCGCAGCGCCTCTTCCATGCGCAGCAGCTTGTCGCGCTCGCCTTCCAGCATCTTGGACACCGGGATGCCGGTCCACTTGGAGACCACCTCGGCGATCTCCTCGTCGGTGACCTTGTTGCGCAGCAGCTGCTCTCCTGCGTCTCGGCCTTGTCGGCCGCCGCCAGCTGCTTCTCCAGCTCGGGGATCCGGCCGTACTGCAGCTCGGACTGCGCGCGCCAGATCGCCGGCGCGGCGCGCGGTCTCCAGCTCCAGGCGGGCGCGTTCCAGCTCTTCCTTGATGTGAGTGGCGCCCTGCACGGCGGCCTTCTCCGCCTTCCAGATCTCCTCGAGATCGGCGTACTCGCGCTCCAGCCGTGTCGATCTCGCTTCTGCAGCGCGTCCAGGCGCTTCTTCGAGGCCTCGTCGGTTTCCTTCTTCAGCGCCTCGCGCTCGATCTTGAGCTGGATCAGGCGCCGCTCGAGCCGGTCCATCGCCTCGGGCTTGGAATCGATCTCCATGCGGATGCGGCTGGCGGCCTCGTCGATCAGGTCGATGGCCTTGTCCGGCAGCTGGCGGTCGGTGATGTAGCGGTGCGACAGCGTGGCGGCCGCGACGATCGCCGGGTCGGTGATCTCGACGCCGTGGTGCACTTCGTAGCGCTCCTTCAGCCCGCGCAGGATGGCGATGGTGTCCTCCACGCTGGGCTCGTCGACCAGCACCTTCTGGAAGCGCCGCTCCAGCGCGGCATCCTTCTCGATGTACTTGCGGTACTCGTCCAGCGTGGTGGCGCCCACGCAGTGCAGCTCGCCGCGCGCCAGCGCCGGCTTGAGCATGTTGCCGGCATCCATGGCGCCTTCGGCCTTGCCGGCGCCGACCATGGTGTGCAGCTCGTCGATGAACAGGATGATCTGGCCTTCCTGCTTGGCCAGGTCGTTGAGCACGGCCTTCAGGCGCTCCTCGAACTCGCCGCGGAACTTGGCGCCCGCGATCAGCGCGCCCATGTCCAGCGACAGCAGGCGCTTGCCCTTCAGGCCTTCGGGTACTTCGCCGTTGATGATGCGCTGGGCCAGGCCCTTCGACGATGGCGGTCTTGCCGACGCCGGGCTCGCCGATCAGCACCGGGTTGTTCTTGGTGCGCCGCTGCAGCACCTGGATGGTGCGGCGGATCTCGTCGTCGCGGCCGATCACCGGATCGAGCTTGCCCTGCTCGGCGCGCTCGGTCAGGTCGATGGTGTATTTCTCCAGCGCCTGGCGCTGCTCCTCGGCATTCGGGTCGTTCACCTGCTGCGCCGCCGCGCAGCTCGTCGATGGCCTGCTCGATCAGGCTCTTGCTGGCGCCGGCCTGGCGCAGCAGCTCGCCGAGCTGGCCCTTGTCCTCCAGCGCCGCCAGCACGAACAGCTCGCTGGAGATGTAGCTGTCCTTGCGCTGCTGCGCCAGCTTGTCGGTGACATTCAGCAAGCGCCCAGGTCATTGGAGACATGCACCTCGCCGGCGGTGCCCTGCACCTGCGGCAGCTGGTCCAGCAGCTCGCCGAGCCGCGAGCGCAGCAGGTTGACGTTGACGTCGGCCTGTGCGAGCAGGTGGCGCACCGTGCCGCCCTCCTGGTCGAGCAGCGCCGATCATCAGGTGGGCGGGCTCGATGAACTGGTGATCGCGGCCTACGGCCAGGCTCTGGGCTTCGGCCAGCGCCAGCTGGAATTTGCTGGTCATTTTGTCCATACGCATGAATGAGTGCCTCCGCGGCTAGTCATCGGTATATACCACCCAGATTGGGTGGTGATTGGCAGCAAATTCAAGCCCGGCGCAACGTCATGCTGCCGGTCAGTGCAGGGTCGAATGGGTGACGTAGATCAATAACACGCCGACGGCGATCAACACGATCTGCTGGACCGCGGCCTTGCCCTCGGTGCGCTGGTGCAGGTTGGGAATGAGATCGGCCACGGCAATGTAGATGAAGCTCGATGCGGCCACGGCCAGTATGTACGGCAACACCGCTTGCATCTCCTGCAGCGCGAGCCAGGCCAGTACGCCGCCGAACACCGTGGTCAGGCTGGAAAGCATGTTGTAGAGGAAGGCGCGGCGGCGTTCGAAACCGCTGTGCAACAGTACCGCGAAATCCCCCACCTCCTGCGGAATCTCGTGCGCCGTGACGGCCAGGCTGGTGACCATGCCGAGATGGACATCGGTCAGAAAGGCGCCGGCGATCAGGATACCGTCGAGAAAGTTGTGCAGGCTGTCACCGATCAGGATCATCATCCCGGCCGATCGCTGGCGTGCAAGATTGTGCTGATCGGGCACGTGCACCTCGCAGCGCTCGGCATGGCAGTGTCGCCACAACACCAGCTTCTCCAGCAGAAAGAAGCCCAGCAGTCCCAGCAGTACAGCCAGCGGAATCGCGTGGGTGTCGCTGCCGGCGACGCCCTCCAGGGCATGCGGCAACAAGCCCAGCAGCGCCGCGCCCAGCAGCGTGCCGGTGGCAAAGCTGACCAGGTGCGGTAACAGGTGATTGCGCAGCGATTCGCTGAGTACCAGGAACAGCGCGGCGGCCAGTACGCTGAGCACCCCGCCCAGCAGGCAGAACAGGACGATCCAGGTAATCAGTGACATGGGCTGGCTTCACGCGCTCGGGAGGCGGTCATGATACGCACGCGCTCACGGCCCCGCCAGCCACACCAGTGTCGCCATGCGCCCGGTGATCCCGTCACGGCGATAGGAATAGAAGCGCTCGCTATCCCGGAACGTGCAGCCGCCGCCGCCGTACACCGCCGTCACCCCGCAGGCCGCCAGCCGCTGCCGTGCCAGGCGGTAGAGGTCGGCAAACCAGCGCGCATCTGCGCCTGGCGTGAAGGCGCTTGCCGCCCGTGCATCCTGTGCCACGAAGGTATCGCGCACCTCCGCGCCCACCTCGAAAGCCGCCGGGCCGATGGCCGGACCCAGCCACGCCAGCAGTTGCTGTGCCGGCGCCGGCACGTGCCTGACCGTCGCCTCCAGCACACCGGCCGCCAGTCCGCGCCAGCCGGCGTGCGCCACCGCCACGCAGCACCCGGTGCGATCGGCAAGCAACACCGGCAGGCAGTCCGCCGTCAGTACCGCGCAGACGATACCGGGCTGTGCACTCCAGGCGGCATCGGCCCGTGGCCTGCCACCGGCCCGCGCCGCGTCGATCACCTCGATACCGTGGACCTGTTGCAACCAGACCGGCTCCGCCGGGAGCGCCAGTGCACTGTGCAGCCGGGCACGGTTGGCTGCCACGGCGGCGGCATCGTCCCCGACATGATCGGCCGGGTTCATGCTGCGCCAGGGTCCGCGGCTGACCCCGCCGTGCCGCGTGGTGGTCACCGCGCGCACCCCGCGCGGCGCCGGCCAGTCCGGCACAAGCCAGTCATGCACCATAAGAAAATACCTCCATATAAGCGCGCAATACGTTGATTAACCTTGCATAATCATCCGACGATCCGGCATTCCTGCTGACCGTCCCGTCACACCCCATCAGGCGATCCCTCAGCATCCTCGCGCAACACGTTGACAAGACAAGCCATATCGTCAGGCAGCCCGGCCTCCCAGCCGACCGTCTCGCCGCTGGCCGGATGCTGCAGTTCCAGTCGTGTTGCATGCAGCGCCTGGCGTTTGAATGCGGCCAGTGCCGCCCGCAGATCGGGGCTGGCGCCGGCCGGCAGGCGCAGGCGTCCACCGTACACCGGATCACCGGTGACCGGTGTGTGGTTGTATGCCATGTGGACGCGTATCTGGTGGGTACGGCCGGTTGCCAGGCTGACGCGCACCAGCGTGTGCGCACGGTAGCGTTCCTCCACCCGGAAGTGCGTCACCGCTTCCTTGCCACCCGGGGTTACCGCCATGCGCTTGCGGTCCACCGGATGCCGGCCGACGGGGACATCGATGGTGCCACCGCCGGTCAGTACTGTGTTGACCACGGCCAGGTACTCGCGCCGGACGCGGCGCGCCTGCAGTGCATCGACCAGCCGTTTGTGGGCGGTCAGGTTGCGCGCGACCACCATGAGGCCGCTGGTACCCTTGTCGAGCCGGTGCACGATGCCCGCACGCGGCAACGCGGCCAGCGCAGGGTCGTGGTGCAGCAGGGCGTTCAGCAGGGTGCCGGCGGGATTGCCGGCCGCCGGGTGCACCACCAGCCCGGCCGGCTTGTTGATCACGAGCAGGTCGGCATCGGCATGGCGCACGTCCAGCGCGATCGGCTGCGGCTCGGCGCCGGTTTGCTCAATGAGCTCCGCCTCGATCCGCACAACCTCGCCGCCGCTGACCTTTTCCCTGACCTGCGCCACCCGCTCGTCCAGTGTCACCTGTCCGGCCCGGATCCACTGCTGCAGGCGCGAGCGCGAGTATTCCGGGACCAGTTCGGCCAGCACCAGGTCGAGGCGGCGACCGCGCAGGGTATCCGGGATGGTCACTTGCAGCTGTACAGTCGGCATCATGCAATCATCGAGATTGGGTTATACTCTCGCGGCGCCGGTAGCGGCGCCCGCTCCCGGAACATTTTGACACATCACAAGCAATGCGATTGACGAGTTTAATCCTGGCCGCCCTGCTGCTGGTTTCCGGCGGGTGCTCCCTGCTCCCCGACCAGGTCGACAAGACCAAGGACTGGTCCGCCAACCAGCTCTACAGTGCGGCCAAGGATGAGCTGACGCAAAAGAACTACGAACAGGCGATCAAGTACTTCGAAAGCCTCGAGTCCCGCTACCCGTTCGGCAAGTTTGCCCAGCAGGCACAGCTGGAGATCGCCTACGCCTATTACAAGTTTGATGAACCCGACCTGGCACTGGCGGCGGCTGACCGCTTCATCAAGATCTATCCGCGTCACCAGAACGTGGATTATGCCTGGTACCTGAAAGGACTGGTCAACTACAGCCGCGGGAAGTCGGTGGTCGACCGGTTGCTGCCGCAGGACCCCACCGAGCGCGACACCGTCACCATGCGCACGGCCTATGATGACTTCAACCAGCTCTTGCAACGCTACCCGGACAGCATCTACGCCAGGGACGCCGCCCAGCGCATGATTTACCTGCGTAACAGCATGGCGGAGTACGAACTGCATGTGGCCGACTATTACATGCGGCGCAAGGCCTATGTCGCGGTCGTCAACCGCTGCAAGTACGTGATCGAGAATTTCCAGCGCACCCCGTCCGTGCCAAACGCACTGGTGTACATGGTACGCGCCTACCGGATACTCGGCGCCGATGACATGGCCGCGGATGCACTGAAGGTACTGCGTCTCAACTACCCGCAAAGCCCCGACCTTGCCCTGCTGGACGCACCCGGTGGCTACCCGGCCGATCAGTCACCCTCGATCTGGAAGTTCTGGTAGCCGCTGGTGATCGGGTAGCGCCGGTCACGGCCGAATGCGCGCCGCGAAATGCGTACCCCCGGTGGTGCCTGGCGGCGCTTGTATTCGTTGCGGTCGACCATACCGGCGACACGCGCCACCACCGCGGCATCGAAGCCTTCCGCCACGATGCGCTCGACGCTCATGTCCCGCTCGATATAGCGCTCCAGGATCGGGTCCAGCACCTCGTAGGGCGGCAGGCTGTCGGCATCCTTCTGGTCCGGCGCCAGTTCCGCTGACGGCGGGCGCGCCAGCACGCGTTGCGGTATCACGTCACCCAGGCCGTTGCGGTAGCGTGACAGGCGGTATACCAGCAGTTTCGGTACATCCTTGAGCGGTGCGAAGCCGCCCGCCATATCGCCGTACAGGGTGGCGTAGCCGACCGACATCTCGCTCTTGTTGCCCGTCGTCAGCAGGATGCGGCGCTGCTTGTTCGAGATCGCCATCAGGATGATGCCGCGACAACGGGCCTGGATATTTTCCTCGGTGGTGTCCACGGCACAGCCCTGAAAGACCGGCGCCAGCACCTCGAGAAAACTGTTGAACGGCCCCTCGATGGAAATTTCCCGGCAGTGCACGCCCAGCGCCGCCGCCTCCGCACGCGCATCCGCGAGACTCATCGCCGCGGTGTAGCGCGATGGCATCATCACCGCCTCCACCTGCCCCGCCCCGATGGCGTCCACCGCCAGCGCCAGGGTCAACGCCGAATCAATGCCGCCGGACAGGCCCAGCACCGCGCCCTCGAAGCCGTTCTTGCGGATGTAGTCGCGCACGCCCAGCACCAGCACGTCATAGACCGCCGCCTCCAGCGTCAGGCGCGGTGCACAGTCGGCGACAGCCGGCTTCGCCTGTTCGCCGGCCGCGATGTCGACGGCATACAGGCCCTCGACGCAGGCCGGCGCATGCTGCGTCAGCTCGCCGTGCCGGTCAACCACAAACGAACCGCCGTCGAACACCAGTTCATCCTGGCCGCCGACCAGGTTGACGTAAAGAATGGGCAGGTCGTTCTCGCACGCACGCTGCGCCAGCAACTGCTCGCGTTCGGAACGCTTGCCGGCATGGAACGGCGAGGCGTTGAGATTAACCAGCAGGCGGGCACCCGCCGCCGCCGCCTGCTGCGCCGGGCCGGCTTGCCAGATGTCCTCGCAGATGGTTATGCCGACCGGGATATCACCGAGCTGCACGACACAAGGCTGGTCGCCAGCGGAAAAATAGCGCTTTTCGTCGAACACGCTGTAGTTGGGCAGCAGCTGTTTCCGGTACAGCGCGATGATGCGGCCGTCGCGGATCACCAGCGCGGCGTTGAACAACAGCCCCCCCTCCTGCAGCGGACTGCCGACGATCGCCGTGATGCCGCTGATCGTGCGACACAGGCGACCAATCGCGACCTGCACGTGTTCCATGAAATGCGGCCTGAACAGCAGGTCCTCCGGCGGGTAACCGGTCAGCGCCAGCTCCGGGAACACCACGACGGCGGCCCCGAGTCCGTCGCGCGCCTGCACGCAGGCATCGAGTATCCGGTCGGTATTGGCCGGGATGGCGCCGACCAGGAAGTCGAGCTGGGCCATGACGATGCGGAGGCCCGGAGTTTGTTGTTTTGTTGGGGTCATGGTTTATGAGTCCTACAGCTATAAGGGACTTCATAATTTCGTGATGAACCATCTTTACAGGTTTCGCCCGTGCGGGCGAGGTACTTTCTCTTGCGTGCCCAAGAGAAAGTACCCAAAGAGAAGGGCACCCGATGCCCGCGCCGGCTAACGCCGGTGCCCTGCGTTCCTCGCCAGGCCGGGGGCGCGCACAACTCGGAGCCGGAACGGGATTGGCTAATTCCGTTCCGGCTTGCCTCGAACAGGGTGCGCGCCTTCATCCCGGCCTAGCTGCGGTACTCGGCACGGGCTACGGGGCGAGGGGTGTCAGCGTTTGGTCCCGTCAGGCGCCGCCGAGCATCGCAGGCGGTTTGGGATGAAGCGAGCCGCCGTGTCGAGCTGGATTTGCTAGCCGCAAGGCGCGGCAAATCCTGCGAGTTCGGCGAGCGCCCAAACCGGCGAGAAGCGCAGGGAACCCGGTCGGTCATCGCAGATGACCGACCGGGCAAGCCTTCGGGTCCGCCTTTCTTTTGGGTACTTTTCTTTGGCGGAGCAAAGAAAAGTACCTCGCCCAAGCGAGGCGAAATCTGCAACAAAATAATAAAATTTGAATAATTCAACTGTTGAAAAAGTATCAACCCACCAGTGCCCGCTGCATGGCGACACCGATCTCCGCGGGCGAACGCGCCACGGTGACACCCGCGGCCTCGAGTGCGGCGATCTTCGCCGCCGCCGTACCCTGGCCGCCGCTGATGATGGCGCCGGCATGACCCATGCGCTTGCCGGGCGGTGCCGTCACGCCGGCGATGTAGGCAACCACCGGCTTGCTGACCCGCGAGCGCACGAACTCCGCGGCACGCTCCTCGTCGCTGCCGCCGATCTCGCCGATCATGACGATGCCGCGGGTATCCGGATCGGCCTCGAACAATTGCAGGCAATCGATAAAGCCCATGCCGCGGATCGGGTCGCCGCCGATGCCGATACAGGTGCTCTGGCCAAAGCCGCAGCGGCTGGTCTGGAACACCGCCTCGTAGGTCAGCGTGCCGGAGCGCGACACGATGCCGATGCTGCCGGGCGTGTGGATGACGCCCGGCATGATGCCGATCTTGCAGGCGCCCGGGGTGATGATGCCCGGGCAGTTGGGCCCGATGAGCCGCGCATGTGTTTCACGCAGTACCGCCTTCACGCGCAGCATATCCAGCACCGGGATGCCTTCCGTGATGCACACGATCAGGCCGATGCCGGCAGCGGCTGCCTCCAGGATCGCATCGGCCGCGAACGCCGCCGGCACGTAGATCATGGTGGCATCCGCACCCGTTGCACTGACTGCATCCTTCACGGTATTGAACACCGGCAACCCGAGATGGGTCTGTCCACCCTTGCCCGGTGTCACGCCGCCGACGAGGCGCGTACCGTAATCCAGCGCCTGTTGCGAATGAAAGCTGCCCTGCGCGCCGGTGATACCCTGGCAGATAACCCGGGTGTCACTGTCGATGAGCACGCTCATGCGACGCCAGCACCCTGCGCCGCGGCAACCACCTTGTCTGCCGCCTCGGCCAGGTCGCTGGCGGTCTCCACCGACAGACTGGAGTGCTCGATCAGCGCGAGACCGGCCGCGGCATTGGTACCTTCCAGGCGCACTACCACGGGCACGTTGACGTCGACTTCTCCGATGGCCCGCAGGATACCCTCGGCGATCAGGTCGCAGCGCACGATACCGCCGAAGATGTTGACCAGGATGGCCTCGACCTGGGGATCGGACAGGATGATCTTGAACGCCTCGGCGACCTTGTCCGCGGTCGCGCCACCGCCGACGTCAAGGAAATTGGCCGGCGCGCCCCCGTGCAGCTTGATAATGTCCATGGTCGCCATGGCAAGGCCGGCACCGTTCACCATGCAGGCGATGTTGCCGGTCAGGCGTATGTAATTCAGTCCGTGCTGCTGGGCGATGTTTTCACGCGCGTCCTGCTGACTGGCATCGCGCAGCGACGCGAGTTCCGCATGACGGAACAGGGCGTTGTCATCGATATCGACCTTGGCATCCAGCGCCAGCAGTTCCCCGTCCCCGGTCACGACCAGCGGGTTGATCTCCAGCAGGCCGGCATCGCTGGCCTGCACCAGCCGGCAGGCGGCATCGAGCAGCCGGGCAAAGGCACCGATCTGCCTGCCCTCCAGCCCGAGACCAAAGGCGAGATTGCGGCACTGGTAGCCCTGCAGGCCGACCGCGGGATTGACGGTCTCGGTGAGTATCGCACCCGGATCGGTGGCAGCGACCTCCTCGATATTCATGCCGCCGGCAGCGGAGGCCATCAGGATGATGCGTTCCTGCGTGCGATCCACCAGGATGCTGAAATAGATTTCGCGCGCGATGTCGACGGTCTGTTCTACCAGCACACTGTTGACCGGCAGGCCTGTTTCATCGGTTTGTCCGGTTACCAGCCGGCTGCCGAGCAACTCCCCGACCGCGCCGGCAAGCGCGGCACGATCCTGCACCAGTCGTACACCGCCAGCCTTGCCACGTCCACCGGCATGCACTTGCGCCTTCACGACCCAGGCACCGGGACCGGCTGCGACTGCATCGATGTCCGCGCTGCTACGGACCAGCTGGCCGACCGGGACAGGTATGCCGTATTCGGCAAACAGTTGCTTGGCCTGATATTCGTGCAGGTGCATGGGCGAAGTGTGTCAAACCTTGCTGGCATTGATCAAGTGATACCTTGTCGGCATTGCGCGCCACCGGTTTAAAGGTAGTATCATCTTCCGAACCCTCTCACGCGGCATGGCAGACATCCAGGCGACCCGAACCGATCCAATGCGCACCCTGCTCATCTTCATCGCACTTGCCCTGATTTTCATGATCGGCAAGCGACTGGTGCAAAAGCCGCGCGCTGAAAAACGCACACAGCCCCTGTCGGGCAAGATGGTCCGGTGCGCGCACTGCGGAATCTACATACCTGAGAACGAGGCCTTCGAGCAGGCTGGTCACTCCTATTGCTCCAGGGAGCACCGCGACGCGGGGCATAAACAGACATGACCGTACCCACCGGTGCTGTCGATCTGCAGGAAAACGTCGCCGGTGAGGGTAACGGGGCCGACAGGCGCGATGAGCCGGCATGGAAGCCACTGCGCCTGCTGACATTCTACCGTCTGATACTCGCGGGACTGCTGACGGTCCTGTACTTCTCCATCAGCGGAGATACGTCGCTCGGCATGCTGGCGCCGGGAATGTACGGGCTTACCTGTATCGGTTACCTGCTGTTCAGCCTGCTTGCGGGTTTTGCCGCGCGCCTGCGCTGGCCCGGCTATGAATTGCAGGCCATCAGCCAGGTATTCATCGATATCGGCGTCATCACGGTCCTGATCCATGCCAGCGGCGGCCTGGCGAGCGGGCTCGGCATCCTGCTGATCATCTCGGTTGCCACCGGCAGCATCCTGTTGCCGGGGCGGATGGCTTTCATGTTCGCGGCGGTGGCTGCCCTGGCGGTGATGGGCGAGCACTTTTACAGTTCCCTGTTGCTGGACATGCCCAGAACCACCGGGTTCACACAGGTCGGGTTGCTGGGCACCGCGCTGTTCGCAAGCGCGGGGCTGACCTACCTGCTGGCGCGCAGGATCAAGGAGAGCGAGGCACTGGCACAACGGCGCGGCGTCGATATCGCCAACCTCGCCATGCTCAACGCCCGTATCGTGCAGCGGCTGCAGGCCGGCATCATTGTCACCGATCATCACCACAACATCCTCCTGATCAACGACACCGCGCGCAAGCTCCTCAATGCACCCGGCGCGCAGACGGAACAGCCGCTGGCGAGTCTGTCACCCGCACTGTTCAAAAAACTGCTGGACTGGCAGCTTGCGCCGTCACGGCAGTCGACACTGCTGAAAAGTGAAGCGAATGCAACCAGCATACTGCCGCAGTTTACCCGCCTGGGTTCCTCGAACGGCCTGGGTGCGCTGATATTCCTG
This sequence comes from uncultured Gammaproteobacteria bacterium, assembly GCA_963803275.1. Classification (GTDB taxonomy): domain Bacteria; phylum Pseudomonadota; class Gammaproteobacteria; order UBA9214; family UBA9214; genus UBA9214. The sequence continues at coordinate 34,608 of CAWDLS010000001.1, forward strand.
GAAGACATGGCGGCGATGGAGAAACAGGCCCAGCAGTTCAAGCTGGCCTCGCTGGGCCGCCTGACCGCCAGCATCGCCCACGAGATCAGGAATCCGCTCGGGGCAATCAGTCACGCCGCGCAGTTGCTGAGCGAACAAAACGTACTGGGCGAGGAAGACCGCCGCCTGATGACCATCATCGGTGACAACACATCCAGGGTTAATGTCATCGTCGAGAACATACTGCAGCTGTCACGGCCCAACTCGTCGATCCCGCGGATCCTGCGCCTCGCCGGATGGGTGGAGAATTTTACCGGGGAATTTTCACACAGCGGCATCTGCCTGCCGGCCCAGATCAGCTGCTCGGTTGCGCCCGCGGATATCGAGATCTACATGGATCCAAGCCTGCTGCACCAGGTCGTGTGGAACCTGTGCCAGAATGCAATCCATCACGGCCGCGCATCGGCGGCAACACGACTGCAGCTGATCGGCGGTCTGACGGCTACCCCGGACGCGGCGCATCTTGATATCATCGACAACGGCCCCGGCATCGACCCTGACATGACTGACAAGATATTCGAGCCCTTCTTCACCACGCACAGCAGCGGCACCGGACTCGGCCTGTACATCGCGCGCGAGATCTGTGAAAGCAATGGTGCCCACCTCGAATACCGCCCCGCTGCGCAAGGCGGCAGCTGTTTTCGCATCACCTTCCCGGTCGGCACCGGGATGCCCGCCGCCCTGCCGACGGCGCGACACGCGTCATGAGCAATCCACTGGCACTGGTCGTCGACGACGAACCCGATATCCGTGAACTGCTCGAGCTGACGCTGGGCAGGATGAACATCGATGCCCGCAGCGCGGCCAATCTCGAGCAGGCCCGCACCTTGCTGGACAGCACGCGGTTCGACATCTGCCTCACCGACATGCGCCTGCCCGACGGCGATGGTCTCGACCTGGTACGCTATATACAGGAACACACGCCGGAGCTGCCGGTCGCCGTGATCACGGCCTACGGCAACATGGACACCGCGGTGGAGGCGCTCAAGGCCGGCGCCTTCGACTTCATTTCGAAACCGGTGAATCTGAACGTCCTGCGCAATCTCATTACCAGCGTACTGAAACTTTCCGATGACTATCGCCAGCGCGAACGGCGCAGCCGCGACACGCTGCTGGGCGAATCGGCCGCCATGCGCAACATCCGCTCCACGATCGAAAAGCTGGCACGCAGCCAGGCGCCTATCTACATCTGCGGTGAATCCGGCACCGGCAAGGAGCTGGTGGCCAAACTGATCCACAGCAAGGGACCGCGCGCCGACCACCCGTTCGTGCCGGTGAACTGTGGCGCCATCCCGTCCGAGCTCATGGAAAGCGAGTTCTTCGGCCATCGCAAGGGCAGCTTCACCGGTGCTACCAGCGACAAGGACGGCCTGTTCCAGGTCGCCGGCGGCGGCACGCTGTTTCTCGACGAAGTTGCCGAGCTGCCGCTGCACATGCAGGTCAAGCTGCTGCGCGCCATACAGGAAAAGGCCATTCGGCCGGTCGGCGCGCAACGCGAGATTGCCACCGATGTCCGCATACTCTCGGCCACGCACCGGGACCTGGCCGAACTGGTCAGCACAGGACAGTTCCGGCAGGACCTCTACTACCGCCTGAATGTCATCCAGCTCAAGGTGCCGCCGCTGCGCGAGCGCAGCGAGGACATCACCATGCTGGCCAGCCATTTCCTGCACAGGCTGGCGCACCAGAACGCACAGCCCGATCTCGCGCTGAGCGAGGATGCGTTGCAGGCACTCGCCGCCTATGCGTTTCCCGGCAATGTCCGCGAGCTGGAGAACATCCTCGAACGTGCCACCACGCTGTGCGAGGGCAACATCATCAGCCGCACGGAACTGCACTTGCCGCTGACCGGGACCATCCCCGGCGTGACTGGTGACGAGCACACCCGGATGCCGGATCCCGGTACAGTGCCATTGGATACCTACATGGATAACATTGAAAAGGATGTACTGATCAAGGCGCTGGAGCAGACCCGCTACAACAAGACAGCCGCCGCGAAAAAACTCGGCATCACATTCCGTGCGCTGCGCTACCGGCTCAAGAAGCTGGGGCTCGACTAGCGCGCAGAAACTGCGTCATAAAGTGACGCGCGGCGTCACAATCTGACTTGACCTGTGAGGCACGTCGCAGTATTTCCAGGTCAGAATGATGTCACCGTCGTCGGGCGGGGACCCCGGAATACACGGACCTGGCCGATGCGTAAATTATAACTATATGTTTTATCTTATTATTGTTAGTATTGCATCCAATCCGGCCGGTACAGTCCACGGAGTGGCAAAAAACTGGCACGGAATGTGAATAAGCTATTCCAGCCAAAGGATCCGGGCAATCGACCGATACAAGGCTGTCAGGTGGCTCGGACCGGGCACCCAAGCAACTCGTAACCACTGTTCAAGTACATGAGAGGAAACACCATGAAACTGCAAAAGGGCTTTACACTGATCGAACTTATGATCGTTATCGCGATCATCGGCATCCTGGCGGCCATCGCTATCCCGGCCTACCAGGATTACACCATCCGCACCAAGGTGGGTGAGGGTCTGAACCTGGCCGGCGCCGCCAAGCTGGCCGTGTCCGAGACCTACGACAGCACCGGTACCCTGCCGGCCAGCTATATCAGCTACGGTCTTCCGGCGGCCGCCAGCATCGTGGGTACCTACGTGTCCTCGGTCGGCGTTACCGGTGGCGTGATCACCATCACCTACAAGAACAACCTGGGTGGTAACCCGCCGGCCAACGGCACGACCATGGTGCTGACCCCGACCACGGCCAATGCAGGGTCCATCGTGTGGGACTGCAAGACCGGCGACACCACGCCGAGCAAGTACCGTCCGGCCAACTGCCGTTAATCGCAACCCGGTTTGTACTTAAGACAAAACGCCCCGGTCCCCGGGGCGTTTTTTATTTTCAACACGGCCGCATCGACAGTACACTGACACCCATGACCGGATCACAGCCCATACTGCAGGTGTTTCCCTGTCTCCATGCCAAACCTGCCCGTAGATAACGACCTTGTGAGCAGTGCAGGACACCTGAAAAATCCCGCCGGATGGCTGTTTGTCCTGCTCTGCCTGCTGACAGTCATGGTCTACTTTCCCGGCCTGTCGGGCGACTACATGTTCGATGATCGCCCCAACCTGCTGGAGAACCCGCGGCTGGACATGGCCGCGCTGGACATGGACAGCCTGCTGGGCGCGGCCGTCTCCACGGGTTCCGGTACCTTGCGACGGCCGGTCAGCATGGCGAGCTTTGCCCTGAACCGCTATTTCTTCGGCATCGCCCCCTGGTCATACAAGGTCATCAACCTGGGCATCCACCTGCTGACCGGCCTGTGCCTGTGGCTGCTGGGCGGCCTGATCATGCGCAGCTATGTGCGCCATCGTAATCCCGAGTTCCCCGCCGCAGCGGCGTACTGGCTGCCTGCACTGGCTGCCGGCCTGTGGCTGGTGCACCCGCTGAACCTCACCACCGTGTTGTACATCGTGCAACGCATGGCCAGCCTGTCGGCGCTGTTCAGCGTGGCCGGCCTGTGCCTATACCTGCTGGGGCGGCTGCGCATGCGCGCGGGCAGGCCGGGGCTGGTGTACATATTCACCGGGCTGCTGGTGTTTGGCACGCTGGCCGTGCTCAGCAAGGAAAACGGCATCCTGCTGCCGGTATTCATGCTGGTGCTGGAGTTTTCCCTGTTCCGTTTCAGGGACAGCAACGGGCAGATCGATAAACGGATAGCCGGACTCTTTGTGCTGGTCGTTGCATTGCCCGCCGCGCTGACCGTGCTTGTCCTGCTGTTCGAGCCCGGCAAGCTGGTCAATTACAGCGACAAGTCCTACACCCCCGGGGAACACCTGCTGACCGAGGCAAGGGTGCTGATGTTCTACCTCAGGATGATCGTCATGCCCTCGATCAACGAACTGGGACTCTACCATGACGACATCCCGCTCTCGCAGGGGCTGCTGGACCCGCCCACGACACTGCTGTCGCTGCTGGCCATTGCCGGGCTGCTGGCCACGGCGCTGGCACTGCCTGCACGGCATGCGCTGGTGGGCCTGGGCATTCTCTGGTTCTTTGCCGGCCACCTGCTGGAATCAACCCTCATACCCCTGGAGATCGCCCACGAGCACCGCAATTACCTGGCCGATTACGGGATACTGCTGGCGGCCTGCGCATTTGCCAGTCAGCTCAGGATGCAGCAGTACGCCGGTATCATCCGGATCGGCAGCGCTGCGCTGTTCATGCTGCTGTTCTCCTACACGACCTGGCTCAGGGCCGGGCAATGGTCGGACAATATACAACAAGCCATCTACGAGGCCACGCATCACCCCCGTTCGCCACGCGCCGTGTTTTCAGCCGGGCGGATCTACGCGCGCCTGACGTTGAATGGAATGGCAGACAGCGAGGCGGAGGCGTTCAGCTACCTGGAACAGGCTCGCCAGCTCGACACGAGCAGCATCATGCCGGATGTCACCCTGGTCATGCTCAGCTATTACCTCGGCCGGCCGGTCGACCCCGCCAGCTTTGCCGAGATCAGGCGCAAGCTGAAAGTGAATCCGCTGTCGACCTCGGATATCAGCAGCCTGCAAAGGCTGGCCGAATGCTTCGGTGAGCGCTGCGATATCCCCGCCGACGTGATGGAGGAGTTTTTCAAGCTCGCACTCGGCAACAGCAAGACGCCGCAGCTGTTGACGCTTTACGGCTACTTCCGTATCAACAAGCTGGGTGATTTCACGACCGGACTCGGGATATTCCGTGAGGTGGTCGACAGGTTTCCCGGCGAATCCCAGCACTGGGTCAACCTGATCAATCTGCTGATCGTCATGGAACGCTACGACGATGCGGAACGGCAACTGGAACGACTCAGAAACACCAGCAGCTACGGGGGCACCACCGCGCTCTTTGAAATGCTGGAACACGAAATCAATACGGCCCGCACGGTAAACACGGCCCAGACACGTCAGGAAGCACCGCACGAGATACTCCAATGAGCATGGACACAAGCATCATCCTGCCCGCCAAGAACGAGGCCGACAGCCTGAGAACGCTGCTCCCGGCACTGAAGGAAAGGTTTCCGGCAGCCGAGATTATCGTCGTCGATGACGGTTCGACCGACGACACGGGCGATGTCTGCAGAAACAACGGCGTGCGCATGATCTCGCACGTCTATTCCATGGGCAACGGGGCAGCCATCAAGACGGGGGCACGCAATGCCGAGGGCAATATTCTGGTATTCATGGATGCCGACGGGCAGCATGACCCCGACGACATCCAGCCACTGATCGACGGTGTTAACCAGGGCTACGATATGATGGTCGGTGCGCGCCACCTCGACAGCCATGCGTCGCTGACTCGGCGTATCGGCAATACCGTCTACAACAGGCTTGCCTCGTGGATGACCGGCTACCCCATCCTGGACCTGACATCGGGTTTGCGTGCCGCGCGGGCGCGTCACTTCAAGAAGTTCCTGTACCTGCTTCCCAATCGGTTTTCCTACCCGACCACCAGCACCATGGCGTTTTTCAGGTCCGGACTACCGGTTGGTTATATACCGATCCGGGCCAGGACACGCACCACTGAAACCAGAAGTCACATACGGCTGTTCCACGACGGCTTCCGTTTCCTGATCATCATCGTAAAGATCGGTGCACTGTTCTCGCCGATGCGTTTCTTCCTGCCCATCAGCGGGGCACTGCTGGCATCCGGGCTGTGCTACTACGCCTACACCTATTTTTCCTGGGGTCGGCTGACGAACATGAGCGCCGTCCTGTTCCTGTCCTCGCTGTTCACGTTCCTGATCGGCGTCGTTTCTGAACAGGTGTCGGCCCTGCATTACAAGGACATCGTGGAGACCCGCCGCCGCACGGAACGGTGACTACCGCTGCACACGCGCCGTCGACGCAACGGTATCTATGATCTCGCCAAGCCGGTTGCTGAATTCCGCGATACCCCATGCCGCCGACCTGGCAGCACCCCTGTCACGCAACCGCTGGCACAGCGCTTCATCAGACCACAGCGCCGCCATGACAGCAGACACCTCGTCCACCGAGCGCGGATCGAAATACAGCGCCGCATCGCCCAGCTGTTCGGGCATGCCGTAGATCCGTGACACCGCCACCGGACAGCCACAGGCCATTGCCTCGAGCGGCGGAATATTGGTCGGACCATAGAAGGTGGGCATCAGCAACGCACGGGCGCAGTGATACATGGTTGCCATGTCATCGTCGGGGATGTAACCGATAATCTGTACCCTGTCGAGCAGACCGGCATCCCTGACCAGCCCTGCTACGATGTCATAGTTGTTCTTCTTTCCACCACAGAACACCAGCCGCATGTCGGGATGCCCGGCAAGGTTTCTTTGCAGCCCGCGCAGCAGCAGCTCGTGATTCTTGTGCTTCCAGAATTGTGCGGGATAGAAGAAAAATTTCTCCGGTAGCAGGTACCGCTCGCGCAGCGACCGCCTGTCTCCATCGGTGACGGGACGGTAGATATAGTCCGGAGGAATGAATGGCAGGGCGTGGATCCTGCTTCTGTCGCTATTGTATGACTCGGCCACATGATCGGCACCGGTAGACGAGTCGACCAGGACTCCTGCACACCACCTGGCCAGGTTACCGTAGTTGAACTCCCGGTAGCTGAATTCCGCAGGAGAAGCAGACTCCTCGAACTCCGGTTCGTACCTGTGCATGAGATCGTGTATGGCGCATATGGAAGTGACCGGGATCCAGTACGCCATGCTGTCCTGGGAAGGGAAGATCCAGACATCGCAGCCCTGCCGGATGAAGATCCTCGTCACCGGGTGCCAGAATGGTGCCAGCGCGCGCCACAGCGATACCGGCAGACGCAACCTGCCCCACAGTTCCGCGCTGGCCCTGCTGACCACCGCGCGGCCCAGCCGGACGTGAACAAGGTTGCAGCCATGCAGTCTTTTTTGCCAGTAGTCGCCGCTGCTGGCAACAAGAACCTGGTAGCGATCACGGGGCAGCAATCTGGCCGCCGCCAGCAGCCCCAGATTGTATTGCAGTGTGCCCCCCATCTCCTCCCGTGCACGCAGGAAAATACCGACTCTCAGCATTTGCGGGCGACGTGGCAGACGTTCCAGGTGCCGGTTCCGGGCCTGTTTCCGCTCAGCCATTCCTCGGTGGTCTCCAGGGAGAGTCCGCACTGCTGCAGGAAATAATCGACTTCAGGCGAAAACAGGTAGCGCATCCTGTGCAATTCATGAAACCGTTCCCGTGCACCCGATGCCTTTTCGCGCACCGTCACGTTGAAATGCACATCGACAATGTCACTGTCAGGCCAGAGTTCAGGTGTTGTTTCCCTGACGATCTCAAGCGCCTCGTTCTCGGCGGACTTCATCCTGTGTTCCGGTTGCTCGGTCAGCACCGCCGGACCGTACCAGCAATCGAAGATGAAGAGACCGCCGGTCTCAAGGTGGGCTGCGGCATTACGGAATGTCGAGATGATGTCGCCATTGGTGGTCTGGTAGCAGACGACATGAAACAGCGCCATGACCACATCGAAGCTACGGTCTGCCCGGTAGTCGCGGATATCGCCCTGGTTGAAGGACACTGCAGCGGCCGTGCCGGCGTCACTGTCATGCTGTCTTTCCCGCGCGATGTGTACCATGTCTGCACTCAAATCGACGCAGTGCAGGGAATATCCTTTTTGCGCAAGCAGCAGGGCATGCCTTCCCGTGCCGGACCCGAGCTCCAGGATGTGGCGCGAACCGGGTCCGTACCGGTGCACCAGACTGTCAATATATTCCGCTTCCGCAGTGTAATCCTTGTCCCTGTACAGCAGGTCGTAGTAGCCGGCGTATTTCCTGAAATTGCTCATGCAAACAGTTTCACCACGGTATCCGCCACCCGGTCGACCTGCTCGTCGGTCATGGCCAGTCCGCTCGGTATGTAGAATCCACGCACGGCGATGCGCTCCGCAACCGGACAGCTGATGCCGTCGAACAGCCCCATCTTCCTGAACACCGGCTGCCGGTGCATCGGGTAGAAAAACGGCCGGGTCCCGATGCCGACCCTGCCCAGTTCCTGCATCGCATCCCGTGCCGTCATCGCCAGGCCGTCATCGAGAACCAGCCCGTAGACCCAGTACATGTTATCCGCATAGCCCGTGCTCGCGCGGGGCAGGGTCAGGACATCAATACCGCCCAGCCGTTCATTGTAGCGATGGCCGATCTCGATCTTCCTGGCCAGGTGTGCATCCAGCCGGTGCAGTTGCCCCACGCCGAGCGCAGCCTGCAGGTTGGTCATGCGCATGTTCCAGCCCATCTCCTCGTGCACGAACCTGGCTTCGGGCATGAAACAGAGGTTGCGCAGACCGCGGCAGCGCTCGGCCAGCGCCGGCGAATCCGTCACGATCATGCCGCCTTCACCGGTTGTCACCAGCTTGTTGGGATAGAAACTGAACACGCTGATATCGCCGAAGCTGCCGCATGGCCGGCACCGGCAGGTCTGGCCGATCGCCTCCGCGGCATCCTCGATGACCAGCAAACCGTGCCTGCGTGCCAGTTCCATGAGCGCATCCATATCGACAGACAGTCCGTAGATATGCACCGCCATGATGGCGCGGGTACGGGGTGTGATCAGTGCCTCGATAGCGGCAACATCCATGTTCCAGGTATCGGGGTCAGCATCGACCACCACGGGGATGGCCCCTGCCCTGACAATTGCCGTTGCACAGGAGATGATGGTAAACGCCGGCATAATGATCTCATCACCCGCCCCGAGACCGAGCGCCACGACAGCGGCCTCGAGGGCCATGGAGCCATTGGCGACGGCGATACCGTATTGCCTGCCGACCCGTTTGGAAAATTCGGTCTCGAACTGCCCGACATACGGCCCTTCCGACGATATCCAGCCAGTCTCCAGGCAATCGGCGATGTAGTCCTTCTCTTCCTGACCAATCAGTGGCTCGTTGACCGGGATGAAGTCATTCATAACGGATTCTTGATAGTGATGCCTTCCTGCGCGACGGGATCGAAGCGGGTCTTGTCCCTGTCATCCGTATAGGGGCCCTGTTTCACCTCGACCATCCTCAGATCCTCGATGACCTCGAACCCGTGCCCGCCCGATACCAGCAGTATCACATCTCCCGCGCCGAGCAGGCGACTCTCGAGATACACCCTGTTGTCGTCGTAAAAATCCACGCGCAACCTGCCGCTCTTGATGAACAGTGCTTCCTGCGTGTAGAACACCTCCCTTGGTACCGGGTTGTGAACGTGTGCATCGATGACCTTGCCCTTGTGGTGGGTCATGTGGGCAACCTGCTGCGAAAGCTCGCTGGGCGTGAAGAAGTTGACCCCGGGCGCGTTATACGAGTCATAAATGATGACGGCCAGCAACTTGCCGTTACATAATATTTTCTCGAATCCCTCACTCATGATGTCATCCTCGAATACAGCCTGCGTACGATTAACTCGATCCTCGATGCGGCAAGCAGCCGCGTCAACTGGTCTGCAATGAATACTAATATCAATGAGATGGCATTACCATGAGCGCTCTCCTCGAAGTAGCCGAACATCATTGCATGCCTGCACACATAGCGCTGTATCAGCCGGTCTTCGCCGGACCAAGCTTGCGACGCCACTTGTAGAGTGACTCCCTGCGGACACCCGGGGCAAGATTGCCTTTCTGCCAGGGGCAACTGGTGCCGGAAACGATTCCGGCTGCCGAGTGATGGAAGGACTCGAGCATCCCCTCTTCGAAGGCAATGTCGAGAAATTCACAGATTGCGGCCACCGTTTCCCGGGATTGCTCCACAAGTGCTTCATAGTGCAGGTGCAAGACCTGCTCCTGGCGCGGGAATTCCAGAACCGCCCCGACACACGTGTCCCAGAGGTTCGCAAAATCATGCAGTGAGCTGATGTACCTGATCCGGAAATCATCAGGCGCGATTGGCCTGATAGCTGACATGGAGCCGACACACGCCACCGGGTCCCTGATCACGTTGATTATCCTGGCCTGCGGATAAAAACGTGTGATTGCCGGCAGATGCCTGGCATGCAGCGTGGTCTTCTCTACCCAGCGTGGTTTGTTGTCGTTGTTGAACGTGCCGAGCAGGCTTTCGAACAAAGACCTGATATCCATTTCAGTATTTTGTTCAAGGAAGGCGGCCGGTAGCTCGATTCCGGTCATTTCCAGGAGATCCGCGGCAACCGTCTCCAGGCAGTGCCTGTCGATCCTGGCGCCGGGATCGCTGTACTCGATGCCGAGGCGGGGAATGATCCTGGAGAAAAAGGATGTCTCGGGCGCACTGAATATCTCACTGTGCGAGGCAAGCATACTCTGCAACAGCGTGGTACCGCTGCGTGGACAACCGACGATGAATATACCGCTGTTTTTCATGCGTCAGGAAAAGCGACCCTGAAGTTCATGAACGTGTTAATCCCGGTGCGTTTCCTTGCGAAATACATCATCAGGAAGTTCTGGACTATCATCGCGCCGGAGAACACCGCGGCAACACCCAAAATTCCTACGTGAATAGCGGCATATATCGAGGTAACTATAGCAAGCGCACTGGTTATGACACTGATTACCATCATTGTGCGCTGATAACCGGTCATGAGCAGCACCATTCCGCAGGGACCGGAAATCACGTTGAACAGCTGGCCCGCACCCAGCACGACGAGAACCAGGTAACCATTGCTGTAGAATGGGCCGTACAGCAGCTCCAGCAGGGGTTCACCGGCAAGGTAAAAGACCACCAGGACCAGCGCCGAAGGGATGGCTGCCAGCGTGGTGCCGGTTCTCAGCGTCCGCTCCAGCCGGGCATGCTCCTGCCTGGAATACAGATCGGCGATGAAGGGGGAGACGACGGAATTCAGGATCATCAGGGAGATCGAGATCGCCAGTATGAGGCGCGTGGCCGCGCCGTACACCGCCACGTCGTCAACAGTCAGGAAACTGCCGATAATCCAGATATCCGCCTGTGTCAGCAGCAGCAGGGTGATATTGGTCGACCACATCGGCCAGGCAACCGAGATAAGTCCGGACAGATCCATGCGACCGTTCCCGTGCGATGGCAACATTTTATTCCTGAGGCGAACAGCGCCCAGCACGGTACTCAGCGCAATCGACCCCGCCAGCAGACCCAGCACCGTTTCGATGCGGCTGGTCCCGGCCAGGCCCCAGAGAATGAACATGAAGGCAACCGACAGGAGACCGGGCAGCGTCACACCGTAGAGCGTCGCTGCACGCACGTCGTGATAACCACGCAGGCACTCGGCAGTGATGCCGAGCATCGTCTGTGAAGAGAACCACAGAGCCAGCACCAGCAGCACGTACCTGTCCAGTGACAGGCTGGCGAATATCTCCGGCGGTCTGATAAAAGCATAGAACACGCCCAGGCAGGACAGAATCACAACCGCCTTGCCGACGAGCTGCAATGCCAGCATGGCTACGGATGCCGCCTGCTCGCGTCTGTTGTTGCTGAGCGACTCGGCAATCAGGCGCACCACCGCGATATTCATGCCAAGCTGGGAAACCAGCGACAGGATCGAAACCAGGCTGAAGCAGAGAAAGTAGAAACCCACCTCGGCGGCGTTCAGCAGGCGCGTGATGAACGCAATCACCAGCAAACCCGACAGCATCGATACAACCCGGCCGGTCAATACCCAGACCACGTCGACAATCAGCTTGTTACCGGCTAAGTGGCATAATCGGCCGATTGTATACATCACCATGCCGACAAACCAATAGCGGGTGATGTATGACACATGCCTATCGAGTCAGCCGGCCGGCAGCCGGACTTGCCGGCATGCATTTGGCAACCGGCGCACTTGTGGACATCATACTGTTGTTTCGGTAAAAGTATCGACGCAATGCGCATACTGGCCATCTCCAAGCGACAGTACATGAGCAAGGACCTGCTCGATGACCGGTATGGCCGTTTCCGGGAAATCCCGCTCGCGCTGGCGCGCCGCGGACACGAGGTCCGTGGTCTGTGCATCAGCTACCGGCCACGCATGAATATGCAGGCTGTCGATACGGACCTCCGCTCCGGCGCATCGGTCAGCTGGGATTCGGTCAACCTCGGCAAACTGCTGGCACCGGGCCTGGTCCGGTTCCTGCGAAAAGGCCGGCAACTCGTGCGTGACTTCAGGCCAGACATCATCTGGGCCGGTTCGGACAGCTTCTATGGTCCTATCGCCCTCTACCTCGGCAAACATTCTGGCAGCCGGGTGGTGTTCGACATCTACGACCACTTCGAGACCTTCGCCTCGACAAAAATCCCCGGCCTGTTTGCCTTGTATCGCCGGGCATGCCGGGATGCGGACGGCGTCACCAGTTTCAGCGAGGTCATGAGTCGGCATATCGTACAGCAGTATGGACGCCATGGTCCGTTGCTGACCCTCGTGAATGGCACCGACAGGGATGTATTCCGCCCGCTCGACAAATTCCGCTGTCGCGGCAGATTTGACCTGCCGGAAAGCGGCCAGCTGCTGGGCATCGCCGGCGCGATCTCGCAGCACCGTGGCATCAAGACCGTGTTCCGCGCGTTTGAAACGCTGGCCGGGACCGATCCCGATATCCACCTGGTCATCGCCGGCCCGCGCGACCGGGATCTCGCCATTCCGGCTCATGCCCGCCTGCACGACCTCGGTATGCTGGATCATGCGGATGTCCCCTGCATGCTGAATGCGCTTGATATCGGCATTGTCCCGCAGCGCGACAGCCCGGCCGGGCGCTTCGGATTCCCCTACAAGGCCTACGAAATGATGGCCTGCGGCCTGCCCCTGGTCGCGGCCAGGGTCGGCGTCATGAGCGGCCTGCTCGATGACTGTCCCGGGTGTCTGTACGAGCCGGACAACAGCACAGACCTCTGCCGTGCCATACGCTGCCAGCTGGACGCACCCCGTACCACGACAAAGGTTGTCCCCGACTGGGACGATATAGCCGGGGTGTTTGAAGGATTTTTACTGGATCTGGCCAACCCGGACTCCCGAACAGGATGAGCCGGCAGCTTTTTATCATCATTCCGGTGCTCAACCGCTGGGAGCAAACACGCCACTGCCTGAAGCGGCTGATGGCCGGCAGCGACACCGGTTTCAGCGTGATCGTCGTCGATCACGGCTCGACCGATGACACATGCGACGGTCTGCGCGATGAATTTCCCGGCGTCCTGCGCATTGCCGGCAACACCGACATGTGGTGGACCGCCGCCACCAACCTGGGCATACGCGAGGCCCTGCAGCGCGGCGCCACCGATATCATGCTCCTCAACAACGACTGCTACCTCGAGCGTGACACCATCGCCTGCCTGAAACGGCACCAGGCCAGTGCCGGCGAGGCCGTGATCGCGCCGCTCCAGCGCAGCCTGCAGACCGGCAGGATACTCACCCGCCGCATGACAACCTGCTTTCTGCTGGGATTCCCCACCCTGGTGCTGCCGGGCAGGGACATGTACCGGCCGGAGGAACACTGCCTGCTGCCCACGCCCCTGATCATCGGCGGCCGCGGTGTCCTGATACCCGCCGGTGTGTTCGAAAAGACCGGGCTGCTGAACGAAGTGGACCTGCCCCATTACGGGGCCGACCACGACTTTTTCCTGCGCTGCAGAAAACGTGGCATACCGCTGTTCATCACTAGCGACGCCGTCGTGGATATCGATGCCACGACAACAACGCTCGCCACACGAACCGGGCAGATGCCGTTCGGGCGGTTCCTGTCAACACTCAGGGAGCGCCGCTCGCACCGTAATCTGCCGGAGCTTGCCGCGCTGTTCAGGTTGCACTACCCGATTCCGGGGCTCTACCCGCTCGGTGTGGCACTGAACCTCGTGCGCTACACACTGGTGTATGCGGCTGCCCGGCTCATTCATGCTGGTGGACTGAAGTGAGCATCCGGCGTGCATTGCCGGTAAACTTCGCGCAGGATCCTGCCTACGGCATTCGGCCCGCCGCTTCCGGGATTGATCGGCTTGCGGAGGCATCTTACCATCCCCGCGTGACACTTCCGGCAGGGCATTCCCGGGAATTTGCCCTGATGCACAGACCAGCTCACCCGTTGCAGGGAGATCGACACCCTTGAGCAGAGGATATCAATATGGTTTCTCGGCAGGCAGTCCCTACGTATACGATACAGAGAACCGGGAGAGAAAGGCGCGCACCATGACCGCAGTCCTGGAGGACTTCCTCCCTGCACCGCTTGACAGCTATGACTTGCTGAACGTGGGTGGTTCTGCCGGCATCATCGACAATTATCTTGCGCAACACTTCCGCAGCGTCACCGGTATCGACATCGACAAACCCGCCATAGAGCATGCACAGCAGAATTTCACACGCGACAATCTGGAGTTCAGGGTCGCCGATGCGCTCAGTCTCCCGTTCGGTGACGAGTCCTTCGACGTCGTGATCTGTTCGCATGTCTACGAGCATGTCCCGGACCCGGAACGTATGTTCGACGAGATATTCCGTGTGCTGCGCAAGGGTGGAATCTGCTATTTCTCGGCAGGCAACCGGCTGATGTGGAACGAGCCCCACTACAACCTGCCGTTGCTGTCAGTACTGCCACGGCCGCTGGCGCATGTCTATATCAGGCTCGCCGGCAAGGCGCGCTTCTATCACGAAAAACACCTGAGCTACTGGGGTCTGAAGTCACTGGTGCGCAGGTTCACCGTGAATGACTACACAAAACGGCTCGTCGTGGAGCCGAAACGGTTTCACACCGAGTACATGATAAGGCCCGGTAGCGCCAGGGCGAGGATCGCGGGCGCACTGCTCGGGCTCGCATACTGGGCCTTCCCCGGCTATATCTGGTTACTGCAAAAGCAGTAGTCACCCCGCAGGGGGCGACAACCCGCAACAGATGAACCTGCTCTTCATTTCAAGATCCTTCCCCCCGTTACCGGGGGTATCGAAAAACAGAATGCAGAAATTGCCCGGGCACTGACATGCATCTGCAACGTCCGGCTCATCGCAAATCGCAGGGGGAAATACCTGCTGCCGCTGTTCCTCCCCTATGCAACGCTGAAGGCACTGCTGATCCTGCGGCGGCAGGACGCCATCTTGCTAGGCGACGGCGTGCTGGGAATCACCGGTTTCATCCTCAAGCTGTTCACCAGCAAACCCGTGGTCTGCATCACCCACGGTCTCGACCTGACCTATTCGAGTCGCATCTACCAGCGGCTCTGGGTACGGATATTCCTGCCGCACATGGACAGGTTGATTGCAGTCGGGAATGCGACGCTGGCACAGGGCGTTCGGCGTGGCATACCGGCGGCACGCTTCGTATTCATTCCAAACGGTGTCACCGCCCCGGCCCCGCCACGGCGCGACTATTCCAGGGCAGATCTGGCGGCCTTTATCGGTAAAACACCGGGCCGTACGGTACTCCTGACCCTCGGAAGACTGGTACGGAGAAAGGGAGTAACATGGTTCCTCGAGAATGTCGTTCCATGCCTGGACAACGACATTACCTATATCATCGCCGGCGCGGGACCCGAACACGCGCGCATCACCGCCGCAATCAGCACTCGAGGGCTGGAAGACCGCGTTGTCCTGGTCGGCAGGGTAACAGAAGCGGAAAAGGAACTGCTGTTCCATACCGCCGATATCTTCGTCCAGCCCAATATACCGGTCAGCGGTGATATCGAGGGTTTCGGCCTGGTCGTCCTGGAAGCGGCTGCACACGGCATGGTGGTGATCGCCTCGGACCTGGAGGGTCTCGGTGATGCGATCAGCGACGGGGCAAACGGCTACCTCGTCAGTCCCGGGAATAGCCGGGCATACTGCACCCGGATCGCGGTACTGACGGCTGACCGAGACGGCATGAAGACGTTCGGACAACATGCCAGGGACCACACCATCAGCCACAATGCCTGGTCGCTGATTGCGCAACGTTACCTCGAGGTCATCAACCAGGCAGGCGACTCGCAAGGCAACTCGGCGAAAACGGGCTAGAGTGACTCGGGCGACGTTATGCTGGCGGCCTTGGCAGTCTTACGGGCTGTAGGCTAAGCTACCGAATACAAAGGTTAAAGTATCAACAAAATAGGACGAAACAATAGTGACGGGACTGTCAGACCTGATAGTTAACAGTGACTGGAAAGCGCTTGCCGGGTATGGTGTAATATCGCCCAAGCAACTGTTTATTAATGTAATTTTTTATTACTTTATCGATGCGGCCTGCGCACAAACATACCGCTGACAACTGAAAACCGGACCCTGGTCACAGTGAAAATCGCCCAATACCACATCATAACCTGACCCATGGCCACGCCCAATCCGATAGTCAATCTCAGTGGACTTGCGCGCCGGCTGGTCATGGACGGTCTCATCGATGAATCCGAGGCCACCAAGGCCCACGAGATGGCGCTCAAGAAGCGCACGCATTTCGTCAGTTACCTGGTTGATAACAAGATCCTGACGAGCCAGGACATCGCCTGGTCAGGCGCACAGGAATTCGGCGTCCCGCTGTTTGACATCGAAGCGATGGACATGGAGTTATTACCTATCAGACTGGTCAGCGAAAAGCTGATCAAGCAGCACAATGCCCTGCCGCTGTTCAAACACGCCAACCGGCTTTATGTCGCCGTATCCGACCCGACCAATCTCGGCGCCATCGATGAATTCAAGTTCCACACCGGTGTCAACACGGAAGCCGTACTGGTCGACGAGAACAAGCTGCGCAAGGCGATCGACGTCGCCCTGGAATCCATGGACACCACCATGTCCGAGCTCATGGATGCCGATCTCGACAACCTGGATATCGGCTCCGGCGATGATGAAAACAGGGATGGCGACGTCTCGGAATCCGACATCGACGACACGCCGGTTGTGCGATTCGTCAACAAGGTCCTGCTCGACGCCATCAACACGCGGCGCATCGGACATCCATCTCGAGCCTTACGAGAAGGAGTTCCGCGTCCGCTTCCGCAATGACGGCGTGCTCCACGAGATCGCCTCGCCGCCCGTTCACCTGGCGTGCGCATCACTGCGCGTCTCAAGGTCATGAGCCGCATGAACATCGCCGAACGTCGCGTGCCGCAGGACGGCCGCATCAAGATGAGCCTGTCCAAGAACCGGGCCATCGATTTCCGTGTCAACACCTGCCCGACCCTGTACGGCGAGAAGGTCGTGCTGCGTATCCTGGATCAGCAGCGCGCCCAGCTCGGTGTCGACGCCCTGGGCTTCGAAGACGGACCAGAAAGAACTGTTCCTCAATGCCATCAACAGCCCTATGGCATGGTACTGGTAACCGGCCCGACCGGTAGCGGCAAGACGGTATCGCTTTATACCTGCCTGAATATGCTGAACAAGCCGGACGCAATATCTCCACTGCCGAGGACCCGGTCGAGATCAACGTGGCGGCATCAACCAGGTCAATGTCAACCCAAGGCGGGACTGACCTTCGCCGACGCTCTGCGCGCCTTCCTGCGCCAGGACCCGGACATCATCATGGTGGGCGAGATCCGCGACCTGGAGACCGCGGAAATTGCCATCAAGGCGGCGCAGACCGGCCACATGGTGCTGTCCACCCTGCACACCAACGATGCCCCGCAAACCCTGACCCGGCTGGTCAAACATGGGCGTGCCACCCTATAACATCGCCTCCGCCGTTCACCTGATCATGGCCCAGCGCTTGCGCGGCGCCTGTGCAATAATTGCAAGAAGGAACGTCGATATCCCGAAGAAGGCGCTGGTCAAGGCCGGCTTCACGGTGAAGAGAGTGAGGCGGACTGAAAATCTATGGCCCGAGTCGGCTGCGACAATTGCACGGGCGGCTACAAGGGCGGGTGGGTATTTATCAGGTCATGCCGGTATCGGAGGACGATGGGCCGTATCATCATGGAAGGCGGCAACTCGATGCAGATCGCGGAGCAGGCGACGCCAGGAAGGCGTCGCCGATCTCGCGGGCATCGGGCCTGAGAAAGGTCGGGCAGGGGTCACCAGCCTGGAAGAAGTCGATCGCGTCACGAAGGAGTAAGCATCATGGCGGAACAAAGCGACTCAAGCAGTCCCTTATCTGTGGAGGGTCTGGACCGGCACGGCAAGCGCGGATCAAGGGCGAGACATGCCGGCGGATCGAACCCGTCACTCATTAAGGCCGACCTGCGAGCCAGGGCATCAAGCCGCTCAAGGTCAAGAAACAGAGCACGCTGTTCCGGCAGCCGAAAGAAGAAGATCATCACCGCAAAGGACATCGCCGATTTTCTTCCGCCAGCTGGCCACCATGATGACCGCGGGGGTGCCGCTGGTGCAGGCGTTCGACATCATCGGCCGCGGCCATGACAACGCCGAGCATGCAGGAGCTGATCCTCGAAGATCAAGGCGACGTGGAATCCGGCACCAGTCTGTCGCGAGGCTCTGCGCAAGCATCCGTTCTATTTCGATGACCTGTTGTCAACCTGGTCAATGCCGGCGAGCAGGCGGGCGTACTCGAGGCGCTGCTGGATAAGATCGCCACCTACAAGGAGAAGACCGAGTCATAAAAGCCAAGATCAAGAAGGCCATGTTCTATCCGACCGCCGTGATCGTCGTGGCATTCATCGTCACAGCGATCCTGCTGATCTTCGTCGTACCGCAGTTCGAAGCAGCTGTTCACGAGTTTCGGCGCGGACCTGCCGGCCTTCACCCGCTGGTCGTCAATCTGTCCGAATTCATGCAAGCTGGTGGTGGGCGATCTTCGGCGTGCTGGTCGGCGCGGTCATCGGCTTTTTCAGACCAAGAAACGCTCGCGCAAGATTCGCCGCACGTCCTGGACGGGCTGTTCCTCAAGCATCCCGATCATCGGCGCCGATCATGCACAAGGCCGCGATGGCCCGCTATGCGCGCACCCTGTCCACCATGTTCGCCGCCGGCGTACCCCTGGTCGAGGCACTGGAATCCGTGGCCGGCGCTACCGGTAATATCGTCTACTCGGATGCGGTGCTGCTCATGCGCGACCAGCGTGGCCACCGGCCAGCAGCTGCAGTTCGCCATGCAGCCAGACCGGCCTGTTTCCCAACATGGTCGATGCAGATGGTGGCCATCGGCGAGGAATCCGGCGCACTGGACAGCCATGCTGGGCAAAGTGGCGGATTTCTATGAGCAGGAGGTGGACGACGCGGTGGACGCGCTGAGCAGCCTGCTGGAGCCGATCATCATGGCCATCCTGGGCGTCCTGATCGGCGGTCTCGTCGTCGCCATGTACCTGCCTATCTTCAAGATGGGTGCCGCGATCTGATCGCAGCAAACACTGCAACGCAGCTGCCGGACAGGCTGCCTTAGCCCATGGAACTCCTGCGCCTGTTTGAGGAATCGGTGGTCCTCTTCGGCATCGCCGGCGGCGTCCTGGGCCTGCTGGTGGGCAGCTTCCTGAACGTGGTGATATACCGGCTGCCGATCATGATCAACAGGGCGTGGTCGCTGGAATGCAGGGAATTGCTGGATAATTCCGCTGTCGATGCCGGCGAACAGAAGACCTTCAACCTGGTGATACCACCATCCAGCTGCCCGCACTGCCAGCGCCCCATTCGCGCAGTAGAAAATATACCGGTACTGAGCTACCTGATTCTCAAGGGTCGCTGCGCCGGCTGCGGCATGGCAATCCCGCGACGTTATCCGGCAATCGAACTGGTAACAGCCCTGTTGTCGATCGTCGTGACCGTGCACTTCGGTTTCGGTATCGAGGCGCTGGCAGCCCTGGTATTCACCTGGGCACTCATCCCCCTGTTCATGATTGACTTCGATCACCAGATCCTGCCCGACTCGATCACCCTGCCACTGTTGTGGGCCGGTCTGCTGTTGAGTCTGTTTGATGTATTCGTGGACAGCCCAACAAGTATCATCGGGGCAGCGGCCGGTTATCTTTCATTGTGGTCCATCTACCACCTTTTCAAGCTGGCCACGGGCAAGGAAGGCATGGGCTTTGGTGACTTCAAGCTGCTCGGCGCAATCGGCGCCTGGGTGGGCTGGCAGTTGCTGCCGGTCGTCATCCTGTTTTCTTCGGTGGTTGGTGCCGCACTCGGCATCGGACTCATCCTGCTCAAGGGTCGTGACCATAATCAGCCTATGCCGTTCGGGCCGTTTCTCGCGGCGGCGGGCTGGTTGACACTCCTGTGGGGACAAGACATCATCAGTGTTTATTTGCACTGATCCGTATGTGACCGTCCCGGACACTCATCCGCAAACACACGACAACACCGGCAGGAAAACGCTTGTCATCGGCCTGACCGGCGGCATTGGCAGCGGGAAATCCACGGTTGCCGCTGAGTTCGGCAAGCTCGGCGTCCCGGTGATCGATACCGACCAGTTGGCCCGTGAACTGGTTGCGCCCGGTCGACCGGCACTGGGCGAGATCGTCGCTCATTTCGGTCCGCATGCCCTGCGTGGTAACGGCGAGCTCGACCGTGACTACTTGCGTGCGCGAATTTTTTCCGATTCTTCAGATAAACAGGCGCTTGAAGCGATTCTTCATCCCAGGATCAGGCAATGCGTCCGTGAGCGGCTGGCCACAATCACGGGTCCATACTGTATAGTCGTGATACCCCTGCTGCTGGAGACACGACAAACCGACCTGATCGACCGGATCCTGGTGATTGATGCGCCGGAAAAAGAACAGCTCAAACGGGTTGCCGCACGCGATGGGCTGTCACACAATGTAGTAGCCGGGATAATGGCAGCGCAAGCAGATCGGGAAACGCGCCTGTCCGCTGCTGACGATATCATCGTCAATGATGCCGACATGGACTCCCTCGTCGGAAGGATACGGGAATTACATATGTACTTCATGGACATATCGCATGAGCACTAGCTCCAACAAGCAATTTGTCAACCACGGCAGCGCGAGTGACGGCAACGCTTCCGGGTCTGGCGCATCCCGGCAGCCGGCTGCAGCACCGGTCGCCGGCAGGATAGTCTACGAACAACCGCTGAACGAGCGCACCCGAACATTCATGCGGCTCGAATACCTGTTCCGGCAAGCCAGCCATCATCTCGACCACAATTCTGCGTGGGACAGCCGTGCAACGCTCAACTGCATCCTCGAGATCGTGGATATCTTTGGTAATACCAACCTCAAGTCCGAGGTCATCAAGGAACTGGAGCGGCATTCAGCCAACCTGAAGCGACTGGGACAGAACCCGGCAGTCGACCATGACCAGCTGGCTCTGCTGCTGGACAAAATCAACAGTCATATCGACAGCATGCATGAGATCAATGGCCAGATTGCCAGTGAACTGAAGAGTAGCGAGTTCCTGTCCAGTATTCGTCAACGCAACGCGATACCGGGGGGAACCTGTGACTTCGATTTGCCGGCATTTCATTACTGGTTGCAACAGCCTGCCCCGATGCGCACCCGGGACCTGGTGCGCTGGCTCGGTAATTTCGATGCCATCGGGCAGTCCATCCAGCTGATCCTGTCGATGACGCGTGACAGCACACCACTGCAACCGGTACAGGCGAAGAACGGCCTGTATCAACGCACGCTGGATCCGAACCTGCCTTGCCAGCTGGTCAGAATCGCGCTGCCGGCCGGTGTGCCGTACTTTGCCGAACTCAGCGGCGGACGACACCGCTTCACGGCACGGTTCCTGCATTTCTCCGCCGCAGAGGAACGTGCCAGGCAGACAGATCAGGACATCGACTTCGAACTTGCCTGTTGCGTGATCTAGAAACCGGTTCATGAGTAACGACCGACCCCGCCCCGGAACCGTTAACTGCCCGACTTGCGCTGCCATTGTAGAATGGAGCACGGCTCAGATCTGGCGGCCGTTCTGTTCGGAACGCTGCCGGTTGATCGACCTGGGCAGCTGGCTAGACGAGAGCCATCGCATCCCGGCAGAGGAAACCGCGTCGCCGTCCAGCGATGAGACCGCTACGCACTGAACTTGCCCGTCAGCTACGATATTCCGCGTTGATCCTCACGTAGTCGTAGGAGAGGTCACAGGTCCAGATCCGTTCGCGACTCTTTCCGCGACCCAGTACCACACGGATCCCGAATTCGCTGCGCGCCAGCACGCGCTCACCATCCGCCTCCATGTAATCGGCGGCTCGCCCGCCAGCGCGCACGATGCAGACATCGTCGAGGTAAATCTCCACCCCCGCGATATCCAGGTTTCCGATACCGGCACGACCGACCGCGGCCAGGATGCGGCCCCAGTTCGGATCGCCCGCAAACAGGGCCGTCTTGACAAGCGGCGAATGGGCAATTGTGTAGGCAACACGCAAACACTCATCGCTGTCAGTGCCCTGCTCGACGGTTATCGTCACGAAGCGTGTCGCGCCCTCGCCATCGCGCACGATCGCCTGTGCCAGATCGATGCAAACCGTGTCGATCGCCGCGCCAAGTACTGCAAGGCTTGCATCGTCGCCGGTTATCAGGGGCGCGGTCGATTGACCGGTAGCGACCAGTACACAGGCATCGTTGGTGGAGGTGTCGCCATCGACGGTTATGCGGTTGAACGACCTGTGCACAGCACCCGACAGACAGCGCTGCAATACGGCGGCGTCTACCTTTGCGTCGGTCGCGATGAAGGCCAGCATGGTCGCCATATCCGGGCGAATCATGCCGGAGCCCTTGGCAATACCGGTGACAGTCACCGTGTGTCCGTCCAGTTCGATGCGCCTGGAAGATCCTTTCGGCACGGTATCGGTCGTCAGTATCCCGGTGGCGGCCGACGCCCACCCGTCTTCCGATAGCTGCGCAAAGGCGTCCGGGAGGCCGGCGATCAATCTGTCAACCGGCAGCGGCTCGCCGATCACGCCGGTTGAAAACGGCACCACCGCTTCGGGTACGACACTCGCCAGGCCGGCCGCGGCAACACAGCATCTTCGGGCATCATCCAGCCCTCTGGCACCGGTACCCGCGTTAGCATTGCCGGTATTGACGATAAAACAGGACGGTGGTGCCATGCCGAGATGTTCGCGCGCGATGATCACGGGCGCCGCACAGAACTCGTTACGGGTGAACACGGCGGCACATGCCGATCCTTCTGCAAGGACCATGACAACCAGGTCCGGGCGACCGGGTTTCCTGATGCCGGCGCTGGCGGTGCCCAGCCGGAATCCCGCTACCGGGTGAAGTACAGTCGTTGATTCTTGTTTCATGGTATCCCGACCCGAAATAAACCGGCTCGAAAAGGCCGCGATGGATTCCGGCAGGTGAGCGGCACGGAGGACAGCGTGCAGACCGGTCGTCTGTATCAACCGGCTTGCGACACTCCGGGTGTCCCGACTGCCGGGTTCAGTGCCTGGCCTGCGCCTTCGCGCCACGCACCGACGTCAGCTCAACTTTCCATGGCAGTACTTGAATTTCTTCCCGGAGCCGCAGGGACAGGGCTCGTTGCGTCCTACCTTGCGACCCGACCGGGTAAACGGCCGCTGCTGCTCTTCCGCCGCCTGTTCTCCCTGTTCCTCTGCCATCGCGCCGGCCTCTGCATGCCTGAAATTCATCTCCGCACGGCTGCGGCGCTGCTCCTCCACGGCCGCGACGTCCGACTCCGCCCTGACCTGCACCCTGGTGAGGATACTTATGACCTCGTGCTTGATGCGATCAAGCATTGCCTCGAACATGGCAAAGGCCTCTTTCTTGTACTCCTGCTTCGGGTCCTTCTGTGCATAGCCGCGCAGACCGATACCCTGGCGAAGATAGTCCATCGCAGCAAGGTGTTCCTTCCATGCGGTATCCAGCACCTGCAGCATGACGGCCTTTTCGAAATGACGTACCACCTCGGTGCCTGCCTGTGCTTCCTTTTCCCGATAGGCGGTAACCATCTCATCAAGAACACGCTCGCGGATCGTCTCTTCATGCAACGCATCGTCTTCGTCAAGCCAGCGTTGCAGGGGCAACTCGAACATGTATTCACGTTGCAGGGCTTCTTCCAGGCCGGCGACATTCCATTGGTCGTCCATACTGCCCGGCGGAATGTACTCGCTGATCAGATCGTTGACCACATCGTTGCGGATCGCATCCACGATATCGGAAACATCATTCGTCTCCATCAGCTCGTTGCGTTGCTCATACACAACCTTGCGCTGATCGTTCGCCACATCATCGAACTCCAGCAATGTCTTGCGTATGTTGTAGTTATGCGCCTCGACCTTGCGCTGCGCATTCTCGATCGCCTTGCTGACCCAGGGATGCTCGATCGCCTCGCCCTGTTGCATGCCGAGCTTCTGCATCAGCCCGGCAACCCGGTCCGAGGCAAAGATACGCATCAGGTTGTCCCGCAGCGAAAGGTAGAATCGGCTGGAACCCGGATCGCCCTGGCGGCCGGCACGACCGCGCAGCTGGTTGTCGACACGGCGTGATTCGTGCCGCTCGGTGCCAATGATATGCAGACCTCCCGCAGCGAGTACCTGTTCATGGCTTTTTTCCCACTCCGCCCTTGCCTTCGCGATAGCCGCCTCGTCCGGGTTGTCCATTGCATCGAGTACGACCTGCGGGTTGCCGCCCAGTACGATATCGGTACCACGACCGGCCATGTTGGTTGCAATGGTAATCGTGCCGGGGCGCCCGGCCTCGGCAACGATCTGCGCCTCTCTGGCGTGTTGTTTTGCATTCAGGACCGAGTGCTTGATCCTTGCCTTGTCGAGCAGTCCCGACAGGTACTCCGATGTCTCCACCGAGGCGGTACCCACCAGCACCGGCTGACCGCGTTGCTGGCAGTCACGCACATCTTCCATGATCGCTTCGAACTTTTCTTCCATGGTGAGAAAGACGAGATCGCCCTTGTCATTCCTGATCATCGGTTTGTGGGTTGGAATCACAACCACCTCGAGACCATAGATCTGCTGCAGTTCGAAGGCCTCGGTGTCCGCGGTACCGGTCATACCGGACAGCTTGCTGTAGGTCCTGAAGTAATTCTGGAAGGTGATCGAGGCCAGCGTCTGGTTCTCGTTCTGGATCGGCACGCCTTCCTTGGCCTCGACCGCCTGGTGCAGGCCTTCCGACCAGCGCCGACCCGGCATGGTGCGGCCCGTGAATTCGTCCACGATGATCACCTGTCCATC
Source organism: uncultured Gammaproteobacteria bacterium (assembly GCA_963803275.1). Classification (GTDB taxonomy): domain Bacteria; phylum Pseudomonadota; class Gammaproteobacteria; order UBA9214; family UBA9214; genus UBA9214. The sequence goes on from CAWDLS010000001.1 coordinate 59,587, forward strand.
CTGTATAATGTAATCCACGTCCTTGTTGAACAGCAGGTGGGCGCGCATCGCGGCATTCAGGTGGTGCATGATGTTCAGGTTGGCCGCATCATACAGACTCTCTCCCTCCTTCAGCAGGCCGTTACGCACCAGCAGGTTTTCAACATGCTCGTGCCCGGCTTCGGTCAGATAGATCTGGCGGTGCTTCTCTTCCAGCGTGTAGTCACCCGGACCGTCCTCCTCTTCCTGCGGCTTGAGTTCCGGCACCAGTACATTCAACTTCACGTACAGATCGGAGCGTTCATCTACAGCACCGGAAATGATCAACGGTGTGCGTGCTTCATCAATCAGGATGGAATCGACCTCGTCGACAACGGCAAAATTGCGGCCGCGCTGCACACGGTCATGCATCGTGAAGGCCATGTTGTCACGCAGGTAGTCGAAGCCGAACTCGTTGTTGGTACCGTAGGTGATATTGGCCTGGTAGGCTGCCCGCTTTTCCTCCCAGGGTTGCCCGGCGACAGTGACGCCGGTGGTCATGCCAAGGTATGTGAATATCTTTCCCATCCAGCCGGCGTCACGTCGAGCCAGATAGTCGTTGACTGTAACGATGTGCACGCTCTCGCCGCCCAGTGCATTCAGGTAGGCCGGCAGCGTGGCAACCAGCGTCTTGCCCTCGCCGGTACGCATCTCGGCAATCTTGCCTTCATGCAGCACCATGCCGCCGATCAGCTGCACATCAAAATGGCGCATTTTCAGTGTACGGCTGGCGGCCTCGCGTACTACCGCGAAAGCCTCCGGCAGCAAGTCGTCGAGCAGTTCGCCGTCGGTCAGACGCTTGCGGAATTCATCCGTCTTGTCGCGCAATGCCGCGTCGGAAAGCGCCTTGATGTCAGGTTCCAGGCTGTTTATGCGGGCAACGGTCCGCGACATGCGTTTCAGCTGGCGTTCATTACGACTGCCGAACAACTTGCTAAGGATTTTGAGTGCCATGAATTTCAGGAAACGGGGTAGCGCCGATAAGACGTGAATCATACCGCATGTGCCCGCAGATTAGCAGGTAGCAGGGGAAAAACAGACAGGGTCGTATCGGGTATGTACCGGTGGCTACGCGACCGCAGGATCGAGGCTATTCGCCGAGATATTTTGCCGGGTTGACCGCCTTGCCGTTGTGCAGCACTTCGAAGTGGACGTGTGGACCGGTAGAGCGTCCGGTGGATCCCATCAGTGCCAGCTGCTGGCCTTTCCTGACGGTGTCGCCCACCTTCACCAGGTTGCGTTCGTTATGTCCATAGCGCGTGACATAACCATTTCCGTGCGTGACCTCGACCAGGTTCCCGTAACCCGAGCGCTTGCCGGACCAGCTGACCACGCCATCACCGACAGCCACGACCTCCGCGCCCTTTTTACCGGCGAAATCAAGACCCTTGTGATATTCCTGCTTGCCTGTGAACGGATCATTGCGCTTGCCAAAGCGCGAGGACAGCCAGCCTTCCTCGACCGGCCGGCCCGCCGGCATCACGCGTTCGCTGAGGCTGCGGCTCGTCAGCAGGGATTCAAGCACCGACAGCTTCTGTTCACGGTCATTCATCTCGGAGTCCAGGCTGTCCAGCATCGTAAGAATGTCGTTGAATCCGACCGAGCTGCCATCGGTATTGCCTTCCGGGCCACCCACGGCCGGCACCGAATCGAAGTCAAATTCGGCCTTGTCCAGATCACCCTGGCTGACCAGCCGCTCGCCAAGCGCGTTGAGTCGCAGCATCTGGCCCTGCAACTGGCCGATGCGCAGCGTCAGCGCATCGAGGTCGGTTCGTGCCGTGTTACGCAGTTCCTTGATATCGATGTGCTGGTCATGTACTTCATCACGCCACTCTGCCACGTACTCGAGGCCGTCTTTACCGATGCTCAGTCCGGTGTAGAAGGCAGCCGTCACGGTCGCCAGCAGCACTGTAAACGTCACCGCGGCAACAAGTCCCGGTCTGAACTCGAAATTCCAGACCTGTCCCCGGCGGTTTGTAAACAGTATGATGTTCATGATTGATTCCACGACTAGATATCCATGAATAAGCCTTTGAAAATAAATAAAATAATTGGTGCTGGCGCACAATCCGGACTGTTAGCCCAGGCCCGGCTGCTGATGGCGCTGGAGTTACAGTTACGGCGTGTACTGCCCGTGCCACTGCAGGACCATTGCCGTCTGCTTGCCATCAACGGTCGGACCCTGGTGCTCGCAGCAGACTCCCCGGCCTGGGCAGTCAGGCTACGATTCCATACATATCAGTTAGTTAAGCAACTTACACTGCCACGAACAATGAAGTTGCGGGCTATTCGCATCCGGGTGCGTCCGACCGAAAATACGGCCCTGTCCACGCGCCAGTCGTAATTCCACCCCGATGGCAGCTGATGTGGACGGCCCCTCGACAAGTCTCCCAGTATGTATCGGATCCTGGAGTGAAAACTGCAGTGTTAAAACTGACCAACCAGTCAGACAGCACCTGGAAACAGGGGTTCAGCGGGACTGGCGGGGAAGAGAATCAGCTCAGCTGGCGGGTACCGGTTGCAGAAACGAGATCGGCGCCTCGCTCACGTCTTCGAAAATCACCTCTTCCCAGGCCGATTCATCGGCCACCAGTGCACGCAGCAACTTGTTGTTGAGTGCATGCCCTGACTTGAAGCCCTTGAAGGCGCCAATCAGGCTGTGGCCGAGCAGGTAGAGGTCACCAATCGCATCCAGAATCTTGTGCTTTACAAATTCGTCGCGGTAACGCAGTCCGTCTTCATTCAGCACCCGGTAATCATCCAGCACTACGGCGTTGTCGAGGCTGCCACCCAGTGCCAGCTTCCGCTCGCGCAGCTGCTCGATATCGTGTATGAAGCCGAAGGTACGCGCACGGCTGACCTCTTTCACAAACGAGGTGGTGGAGAAATCGATCTCGGAGTGCTGCGTATTGGACTTGAAGACCGGATGATCAAATTCTATGGTAAAGCCGACCTTGAAACCGTCAAAGGGCTCGAAGCGGGCAATCTTGTCACCATCTTCGACCTGCACCGGGTGCTTGATGCGGATAAACCGTTTCGGTGCGTCCTGTTCCTCGATACCGGCCGACTGGATCAGGAATACGAACGGTCCGGCGCTGCCGTCCATGATCGGTACCTCGGCGGCGCTGAGGTCGATGTACGCGTTGTCGATCCCCAGACCGGCCATTGCCGACAGCAGGTGTTCGACCGTGGATATCCGTACGCCGTTACTGACCAGCGTCGTGGACAGACGTGTATCACCCACGTTCTCGGACCGTGCAGGAATCTGCACGATCTGTTCCAGGTCGACGCGACAGAACACGATACCGGTGTCTGCCGGTGCCGGTCTCAACGTGAGGTAGATTTTCTCGCCAGTGTGCAGACCCACGCCAGTCGCGCGAATCACATTCTTGAGAGTACGTTGTCGAATCATGGCTTTGCATTTCCTCTAAAAAATGAGCCGAGTTCTCAGACAAGTACCAGAAAGCCGCTCGCATATTAGCACATGCTCATTAACCTGCCTAGAATAAGGTCACATTCTGATGGCCTGACACTATATAAGTTCACTATCAATGAAATTGATCCATGCATCAGTCTGATATATAGAGCTGCCATGACGCGCCGTATCCCGGGCACAGTGGCCCGGGACCCGCACCCACACGCGCTAGTCGGCTTGCCGGCGCAAAAAGGCCGGGATGTCAAGATAGTCCATGTCCTCGGCTGAATTCCCGCCGAGTGCATGGGTACGCTGCGCCGCATTTCTCCGTTTCACGGTCGGTATGTCGTAGTTCTCGGGTTCCTTGCTTTCACCCTCATCCCGGTTGATCGCCTTCAAATGCAGTCCCTGCGGCTTTTCGGCGGATTTCTTCGGTTGCATGCCGAGGCCTGTCGCGACCACGGTCACACGCAGCTCGTCGCGCATGTCAGGATCGATGACGGTACCGACCACCACGGTGGCGTTCTCGGAGGCGAACTGCTTGACTGTGTTACCGACCTCCTCGAACTCGCCAATGCCCAGATCCAGTCCGGCGGTAACGTTGACCAGGATGCCGTTGGCCCCCATCAGGTCGATGTCCTCGAGCAGCGGACTGGCCACGGCGGCCTCGGCGGCCTCGCGTGCGCGATCGTCGCCCTTGGCGGTGCCGGAGCCCATCATGGCCATGCCCATCTCGGACATCACCGTGCGTACGTCTGCGAAGTCGACGTTAATCAGGCCCGGGCGGGTAATCAGTTCGGCAATACCCTGCACCGCGCCCAGCAACACGTCATTGGCGGACTTGAAGGCGGCGAGCAGGCTGATCTGCTTGCCGAGTACCAACTGCAGCTTCTCGTTCGGGATCGTGATCAGTGAATCGCAATACTGGCTCAGCTCCTTGATGCCGTTATGTGCGACATGCAGGCGCCGGCTGCCTTCAAAGGTAAACGGCTTGGTCACTACCGCGACGGTCAGGATACCCATTTCCTTGGCAATCTGCGCGACCACTGGCGCCGCGCCAGTCCCGGTCCCACCGCCCATGCCGGCGGTGATAAACAGCATATCGGCGCCCTCGATAACCTCGGCGATACGGTCGCGGTCTTCCAGCGCGGCCTGACGACCGACATCCGGATTGGCTCCGGCACCGAGCCCCTTGGTGATGGAACCGCCGATCTGTAACGTGGTGCGCGCCGACATGTTCTGCAATGCCTGCGCATCGGTGTTGGCACAGATGAACTCCACACCGTCGATATTGGCATCGACCATATGCTGCACGGCGTTGCCGCCGCCACCTCCGACGCCGATCACCTTGATAATTGCACTTTGCCCGCATGAATCCAGTAATTCAAACATGATGTCTCCTCCTGGCAGAAACAACAAAACAAGCCCTGAAATTGATTAACAATCGTCGTGCCAACCTCTATGAACACGACGGCGGTATTACCCTCGCTCTAGAAATTTCCCTGAAACCAGCCCTTCATCCTGTCCAATACCCCGCGTATACCCTTTCCCAAACCGATATCCATGGACCGCTGATCACGATTGTTGTGACCGAACAGCAACAACCCGACACCGGTCGCAAATATCGGATTGCGCACCACATCAACGAGACCGGTGACATACTGGGGAACGCCCAGTCGTACCGGCATGTGAAAGATCTCTTCAGCGAGGTCGACCAGACCCTCGATCTTGGCGCTGCCACCGGTCAGCACGATGCCCGAGGCGACCAGGTCCTCAAATCCGCTGCGGCGGAGCTCGGTCTGGATCAGCGTAAGCAATTCCTCGTAGCGTGGCTCAACCACCTCGGCCAGTGTGTGGCGCGCCAGTTGCCGCGGAGGCCGGTCACCGACGCTCGGCACTTCGATGCTTTCATCCGCGCTCGCCATCTGTGCCAGTGCACAGGCGTACTTGATCTTGATCTCCTCGGCGTGCTGTGTCGGCGTGCGCAGCGCAACGGCGATGTCGTTGGTAACCTGGTCGCCAGCGATCGGGATGACCGCGGTATGACGTATCGCGCCTTCCGTAAACACCGCGATATCGGTAGTGCCGCCGCCGATATCGACGATACAGACACCGAGCTCCTTTTCATCCTCGGTCAGCACCGAGTAACTGGAGGCCAGCTGCTCCAGAATGATGTCATCGACCTCCAGCCCACAGCGGCGCACGCACTTGATAATGTTTTGTGCAGCACTGACTGCACCGGTCACCATGTGCACCTTGGCCTCCAGGCGCACGCCCGACATGCCGACCGGTTCACGAATTCCTTCCTGGTTATCGATCACGAAGTCCTGCGGCAGAATATGCAGGATCTTCTGGTCGGCCGGGATCGCCACGGCGCGCGCCGCATCAATCACGCGTTCGACATCGCCGGGTGTGACCTCCTTGTCACGAATCGCCACGATGCCATGTGAATTCAGGCTGCGAATGTGACTGCCGGCTATACCGGCATACACCGAGTGAATCTGGCACCCTGCCATGAGTTCCGCTTCTTCCACCGCGCGCTGGATCGAGTGCACCGTGGACTCAATGTTGACCACCACACCTTTTTTCAGCCCGCGCGACGGATGCGAGCCAATACCGATAACCTCAAGATCACCGCCCGGCAATACCTCGCCGACAATGGCTACCACCTTGGAAGTGCCAATATCCAGACCGACTATCAGATTCTTTTCAGTCTTTTTCGCCATCCCGTCTCTTTATCCCGTTAACCCTTGTTGCCTGCATCGTTACCCGCAGCGGTTTGCTGCCAGACTACCGAGAACCCGTTGCTGTAGCGCAGGTCGACCGTGCGCAGCTCCGCCAGCCTGGCGGCGAACACACTCGGCCAGGCCCGCACGAAACGCAGCAGGCGTTGCCACGGATGCTTCCGGCCCAGTTTCAGTGCAACACCACCCGCGAGCTGCACGTCCCATGCGCGCCTTCCATCGACCTGCATGCTCTGCACCTGCAGACCCAGCGGGGCCAGTGTTGCGCTGACTCGCCGGTAGCTCTCCAGCACCCTCATTTCCTGACCGTCCGGACCGTCCAGCCTGGGCAGCTCGATGCCGGCCTGTCCCTGCTCGGGGAAGAACGCCTCGCCCTGGCGGTTCAGGAAACCCTGCCCGTGCCAGTATGCAACCGGCTGTTGTTCCTCGATCTGCACGCGCACCGTCTCCGGCCACACGCGCTGCACTGATGCCTTGTATACCCAGGGCAGCGCTTCGGCGGCGGCACGTATCGCCACCACGTTGACAGTGAAAAAACCACCTGTCACATACGGTGCCACGGCGGCCTGCAGCTGTTCCTTCTGCAGGTACCTGAAATCTCCCTTGACCTCGACCACGCCAAGCGGGAAACGGTAGGGGTCGGATAACCAGCGCATGCCCAGCATGGTTGCCGCCCCGAGCATACCCAGCAGCAACAATCCGGACAGGGTTCTTGCCCTGGCATGTATCAGCGCCGCCGCCCGCTGCACGATGACTGAATCAGTCTTCACCTTGCAGGCCCTCCGCGCATGCTGCCTCGCTGCGTTCAAAGCTGCTGTCGAGAATTTGCAGTACCAGCTCACCGAACTCCATGCCTGCGGCCTTTGCCGCCATCGGCACCAGGCTATGATTGGTCAGTCCCGGTACGGTATTGACCTCGATGAACCAGGGTCTGCCTGTGCTGTCCAGCATAAAATCGACACGTCCCCAGCCGTGTGCCCCGACCGCGCGGAATGCATCCAGCGATAATTGCTGCAACTGCCGTTCCTGTTCGGCATCGAGCCCGCACGGAATGATGTAGCGCGTGGTATCGGCCTCGTACTTGGCCGCGTAGTCATAAAACACATGCGGTGTCTCCAGCCGGATCAGCGGCAGGGCCGTCACGCCGAGAATGCCTGTTGTGTATTCCACGCCGTCGATCCATTGCTCGACCAGCACGCTGCTGTCGAACCGTGCCGCCTCCCGCCACGCCGGCAGCAATCCAGTCGCGCTGTCCACCTTGCCGATGCCGATACTGGAGCCCTCGTGAGACGGTTTGACGATTACCGGGTAGCGCAGACTGTCACGCACGGCGTCCACGTCCGCGGCATCGTGCAGCAGCGAGTATGCCGGCGTGGGAATGGCTGCGCTTTGCCAGACCTGCTTGGTACGCAGCTTGTCCATACTGAGCGCCGAACCCAGCACACCACTGCCGGTGTAAGGCATGCCAAGCGTCTCCAGCATCCCCTGCATGACACCGTCCTCGCCGCCACGTCCGTGCAAGGCGATAAAGGCGCGCTCGAACCCACCGTTGACCAGACGCTCATGCAGGCCGCCTTCGGCGGTATCCACGGCGTGCGCATCCACGCCGGCGGCCTTGAGCGCGGCCATTACGGCAGCACCGCTTTTCAGCGACACCGCGCGCTCGGCCGAGCAACCGCCGAGCAGCACGGCTACCCTGCCATAGTCGTGCGACTTGTCATGTGCCGTCATGACAGCGGCTCTCCCACGATGCGCACCTCGGTCTCCAGTCGCACACCCTGCTGCTGCTCGACCGTACGCTGTACCTGCAGCAGCAGCATTTCGATATCCGTGGCGCTGGCGTTGCCGGTGTTGATAATGAAATTCGCGTGTTTTTCAGAGACCTGCGCACCGCCCACCCGACTGCCCTTGAGTCCGCAGGCCTCGATCAGGCGCGCGGCGTAATCGCCCGGCGGGTTGCGAAATACCGAGCCGCAACTGTATTGCTGCACCGGCTGGCTGGCCCCGCGCTGAGCCAGCAACTCGCGAATGCGTCCCTGGGCCTGTACGGCATCACCCTTGTCCAGCACAAGATGGGCGGCAACGAACCATTCGTCCGGCATGCCGCTGGCCGACCGATATGACACGCTGAATTCATCCGGCGTGCGGGTATGCAGTCGCCCCTGACGGTCAACCGTCTCCACCGCCGCCACATGCGACCAGGTCTCGCCGCCAAATGCCCCTGCATTCATAGCCAGTGCGCCGCCCATGGTGCCGGGTATACCGGCGAGAAACTCGACACCGGTCAGTCCGGCGCGGCTTGCGGTGCGCGCAACCTTGGCGCAGCTTGCACCGGCCCCGGCACGCAGCAGTTGCGCATCCAGCCACTCCAGTGACGCCAGCACCCCGAACAGCATGATCACCGTACCGGGGAAGCCGCCGTCACGCACCAGCAGGTTGCTGCCCAGCCCCACCCACAACAACGGTTCTGCACTGTCCTGGTCGCACAGAAACGCGCACAGGTCTGCGAGGTCCGCCGGCTGAAAGAACCGGCGTGCCTTGCCGCCTGCGCGCCAGCTGACGTGACGGTCCATGGGCTCGTCGAACCGCAAGTCCCCGCGCCAGGTGTGTGTTATACGCGCCGCCATCATTGCGTAATCACCGCGCACCCGTTGCAAGTTCGCCGGCCAGCCGCTGCGCGGCCGCGCCGATATCGCCCGCCCCCAGGGTGAGCAGCAGATCGCCGTCAGCGAGCAGGTCATCGAGCACGGCCGGCAGGGTTTCCAGATCGTCGACAAACACCGGGTCGACCTGGCCACGCGCACGGATGCCGCGTGCCAGCGCGCGGCCATCGGCACCGGCAATCGGCGCCTCGCCGGCGGCGTAGACCTCGCAGAGCACCAGTACATCGGCTTCCGACAGCACCTGCGCGAAATCATCGAACAGGTCGCGAGTGCGCGTGTAGCGATGCGGCTGAAACACCACGACCAGGCGCCGATCGGGCCAGCCCGCGCGCGCCGCGGCGATGGTCGGCGCCAGTTCGCGCGGGTGATGCCCGTAATCATCGATCAGCAACACCTTGCCGGCAGGCGTGGTGATCTCGCCGGCGATCTGGAAGCGCCGCCCGATGCCCTGGAAGTCCGTCAGCGCCTTCTGGATGTCGGTATCGGACACACCCAGTTCGGTGGCCACGGCGATGGCTGCCAGCGCATTCAGTACATTGTGACGACCGGGCAGATTGAGCGTGATCGACAGCGCATCAGCATGTTCCTTGCGGTGCGCCCTGAAATGGGTCCGGGCACCGACCTGCCGCACGTCGGTGGCATGGACATCGGCCCCTGCATCGAGCCCGTAGGTCGTCACCGGGCGCGTGACCTCGTCGAGAATGTCCCTGATAACAGGATCATCCAGGCACAGCACGGCCAGACCGTAGAACGGCAGGTGATGCAGGAATTCGATGAACGTGCGGCGCAGCTGTTCGAAATCACCGCCGTAGGTCGACAGGTGGTCGGCGTCGATATTGGTTACCACGGCCATCGACGGTTGCAGGTAGAGAAACGAAGCATCGCTCTCGTCGGCCTCCGCCACCAGGTAGTAGCCGGCACCGAGTTGTGCATGGCTCGCTGCGCTGTTGAGCAGGCCGCCGATGACGAAGGTGGGATCCAGGCCGCCCTCGGCCAGCAGGCTGGCGATCAGGCTGGTAGTCGTGGTTTTGCCATGCGTACCGGCGACACCGATGCCGAAGCGGAAGCGCATCAGTTCGGCCAGCATCTCGGCACGCGGGACCACGGGGATGCGTTGCTCACGTGCCGCCAGGATCTCCGGGTTGCTCTCGCTGATCGCGGTCGATACCACCACCGCATCGCAGCCCGCCGCGTTCTGCGCAGCATGTCCGATGACGACATGGATGCCCAGTGCCGCAAGCCGGCGCGTTACGGCGCTTTCGCGCATATCCGATCCGCTCACCTCATAGCCGAGGTTATGCAGCACCTCGGCAATGCCGCTCATGCCGGCACCGCCGATCCCGACAAAATGCACGCGCCGCACCCGACCCATGCCGTGCGGCTGTGCTGCACGCGTCGGCTGCTCCGCAGTGTTCATGCCGTACCCCCGGCCTGCACCCGACCGTCCACGCCGGCGACCTGCAGGCACAGTTCGGCGACGCGTCGCGCCGCGTCTGGCATCGCCAGTGCCCGCGCATGACAGGCCATCTCCAGCAAAACGCCGCGCCGCCCCGTGAAGTCAGTCAACAGTCCCGCCAGCACGGCCGGCGTCAGGGCATGCTGCTGCAGCAGGATGGCCGCGCCGGCATCGGCGAGAAATTTCGCGTTGCCGGTCTGGTGGTCATCGGTGGCATGCGGAAACGGCACCAGGATCGCCGCTATCCCGACCGCCGCCAGTTCCGCCACGGTCAGCGCGCCGGACCGGCAGATCACCAGATCGGCCCAGGCATAGGCCCTGGCCATGTCCTCGATGAACGGCTCGACGCGCGCATCGATACCGGCCGTGGCATAAGCGGCACACACGCTGTCCAGGTCCTGGCTGCCGGTCTGGTGATGAAGCCGTGGACATTCGGCCAGCTGCGCGATCGCGGCGGGTACCGCTGAATTCAGCGCCGACGCACCCAGGCTGCCGCCGACCACCAGTATCCGCAACGGGCCGCTACGTCCGGCGAACCGCTCGGCAGGTGCGGCCAGTCGGGTGATCGCGCCGCGTATCGGGTTGCCGGTATGTACCGGCCGGTACTGCTGCGCCAGGCTGTTCGGGAACGCCACCATCACGCAGCGTGCCAGCGGGGCCAGCCAGCGATTGGTGGTACCGGCCACCGAATTCTGTTCGTGAATCAGCAGCGGCCGGCGCAACAACCACGCGATCACACCGCCGGGGCCGGCAACAAAGCCGCCCATACCGAGCACGGCCAGCGGGCGCAGCCGCAGTTCGATACGCAGTGCCTCGAACAGGGCTATGGTCAGCATCAACGGCGCCGCCAGCAGCCGCAGCATCCCGCGCCCGCGCAGGCCGGACACGTGCATCGTCTCCAGCTGGTAGCCCGCCTCCGGCACCACCCGTGCCTCCAGTCCGCGCCGTGTCCCCAGCCAGGACACCGACACGCCGCGAGCCGTCAGTTCCTCGGCCACGGCCAGTGCCGGAAAAACATGCCCGCCGGTGCCGCCCGCCATGATCAGGACCGGCCGGTTCAGCGCGTGCACGGCCATCATGATGTCACCCGGCGACTGCGCTTCGCCGCCGCGGTGCCGCTGGCCGGCATACCCTCGAAGGTACCGCGCGTTTCGTAGTCGATGCGCAGCAGCAAGGCCACGGCCACACACATCACGATCATGCTGGAACCGCCGTAACTCATCAGCGGCAGGGTCAGGCCCTTGGTTGGCAGCAGGCCCATGTTGACCCCGATGTTGATGAAGCTTTGCAGCCCGAACCAGATGCCGATCCCGTAGGCCAGGCTGGCCGCGAACAGGTTGTCGGCCTGCACGGCCTGCGCCGCGATCACGAAGGCGCGCCACACCAGCACGCTGTAAAGGGCGATGACGACGCATACGCCCAGCAGGCCGAGTTCCTCGGCGAGCACGGCAAATACGAAATCGGTATGCGCCTCCGGCAGGTAGAACAGTTTCTGGACGCTGGCACCAAGTCCTACGCCGAACCATTCACCGCGGCCGATGGCCATCAGCGACTGGGTCAGCTGGAAGCCCGAATCAAACGGATCGGCCCAGGGATCCAGGAAGGTCTTCAGCCGATCCATGCGATAGGTCGATGACACCGCAACACCGCCCAGCAGCAGGGCCACCCCGCCCAGTACGCCGGTAAACTGCACGAGTCTCACGCCGGCCATGAAGATCATGCCCATCACCGTGGCGCCAAGCACCACGGTGGCACCGAAATCCGGCTCCAGTAACAGCATCACGGCAATCGCTGCCAGCAAGCCAACCGGCTTGAGGAAACCTGACACACGGGTGCGCACACTCTCGCCATGCCGCGACAGGTAGCTGGCGAGGTAGATGACAAAAAACAGCTTGGCAGGTTCCGACACCTGCAGGCGGAACAGGCCCGCGTTGATCCAGCGCACCGCACCGTTCACCTTCACACCCACGCCGGGCACCAGCACCAGCAGGAGTATCAGGAAGGCACCCAGCAGCAAGACCATACCCATACGCTCGAGCAGGGCGAGCCGCACACGAAACAGGCCCAGCCCGGCCGCCCCGCCCAGGCCGATAAAGACGGCCTGGCGCAGCGCGTAGTAGAACGGATGGCCCAGTTCGCGGTCGGCCATGGTGATCGACGCGGATGACACCATCACCAGCCCCAGCATGGCAAGCGCCACCGCACAACCCAGCAGGGTATAGTCGAGGCGCGGCAGGCGCACATCGCCCGTCCCGACCAGACGAGCCTGCAGACTCGCACCGGCCATCAGCTGACGTACTCCTGCACGGCACGCATAAAGAGCTCACCGCGCTCGACATAGTTGCGGTACATATCGGTGCTGGCACAGGCCGGTGACAGCAGCACGGCGTCACCCGGAATCGCCATTGCCGCCGCCTGCCGCACGGCCCCGGTCATGTCCGTGGCATGCTGGATCGGCAGTACGTCCGCCAGCACCGCCTCGAGCAGCGGCGCATCCCGGCCGATCAACACGCAACCGTGCCCCTTGTCCCTGAGTGCGGCAGCCAGTGGCGCAAAATCCGCCCCCTTGCCGTCGCCGCCCGCGATCAGCACCAGCGGACCCTCCAGGCCCTCGATCGCGGCCAGCGTGGCGCCGACATTGGTACCCTTGGAATCGTTGTACCAGCGCACACCGTCATGCTCGGTGACAAACTGCATGCGATGCGGCAACCCCTGGAACTCGGCCAGCGTTTCCAGCATGGCATCCAGCGACAGGCCAACCGCCTCGCCCAGCGCCAGCGCGGCGAGGGCGTTGGCGAGATTGTGACGACCGGCGAGTCGAATGGCGGTTGCCGGCAACAGCCGATCGCTGCCACGCGCCAGCCAGGTCACGCCGTCCAGCTGCACGAGCCCGTACTCGCCGGCCGCCGGCGCATGCCGGGTGAAACGAACCAGCGGCCGGGCCGGATCCGCCAGCGCCGTCACGAACGGGTCGTCGGCATTCACTACCTGCAGGTCCGCGCTGGTATAGATCACCTGCTTGGCTGCAGCGTAGCCGGCCAGGTCTGCGTAGCGATCCATATGGTCTTCGCTGATATTCAGCACGGCAGCGGCCTGCAGGTGCAGGCTGTGCACCGTCTCCAGCTGGAAGCTCGACAGCTCCAGCACGTACAGTGCCGGCTCGGTATCTCCCAGCAGGTCCAGCGCCGGCGTGCCGATGTTGCCACCGGTACGCACGTCGACGCCGGTACGTCGCGCCATGGCACTCAGCAGCGTCACGACCGTACTCTTGCCATTGGACCCGGTGACCGCCACCACGGGGGCATGTACCGCCTGTGCAAACAGCTCGATATCGCCGATGACCGGTATCCCGCGCGCCACGGCCGCCGCGACATGCGGTTCGTCCATCGACACACCGGGACTGATCACGATCTGCTCGGCACGTTCAAAGGCCTCCTCACTGAACCCGCCGAGGAACAGCGCCACGTCGGCCAGTTCGGCCGTGCGCATCCGCTCCAGCCCGGGCGGCTGCTCGCGGCTGTCGACGATCGCCACCGACACGCCGCGGCGTGACAGGTAGCGGGCAACCGACAGCCCGGTCTCACCCAGCCCGACCACCAGCGTCCTGCCCGCCATGTCAAACATTTCCGCCATGATTGATACCGGAACCGCCATCAAATCCCGCTCATTGCAAACAATACCCGTTATGTAGCCTGCTGTACCCGTAGCATGAGGGCCAGCCCCGATCTCAGCGAATCTTCAGTGTGGCCAGGCCGACCAGCACCAGAATCACGGTCACGATCCAGAAGCGCACGATCACGCGCGGCTCCGGCCACCCCTTCAGCTCAAAATGGTGATGCAGCGGCGCCATGTGGAAGATGCGCCGTCCGGTCAGTTTGTAGGAACCGACCTGCAGGATGACCGAGACCGTCTCCATCACGAACACGCCGGCCATCACCATGAATACCAGTTCCTGACGTACCAGCACCGCGACGATGCCCAGTGCCGCGCCGAGTGCCAGCGCGCCCACGTCACCCATGAACACCATGGCGGGATAGGCATTGAACCAGAGAAAGCCGAGCCCCGCGCCAACCAGCGCGCCGCAGAAGATCACGATCTCTGCAGAATCGCGCACGTAGGGTATACCGAGGTAGACCGCGAACTTGACGTTGCCGGTGGTGTAGGCGAATACCCCCAGTGCGCCGGCGATCAGTACGGTGGGCAGTATGGCCAGTCCGTCAAGTCCGTCCGTCAGGTTGACTGCGTTGCTTGAACCAACAATGACAAACCAGGACAGCACGATGTAGAACCAGCCGAGGTTGATCGCGATATCCTTGAAAAAGGGCACGATCAGGGATGTCTCGGCCGGCGAGGTGGAAGTCAGGTAGAGAAATGCCGCGACGGCCAGGGCGATGACGCTCTGCCAGGCCAGCTTGGAGCCGGCCGAGATGCCGGCCGAGTTTTTCAGCACCAGCTTGCGATAGTCATCAACCCAGCCGATGGCGCCGAAGGATAGCGTTACCAGCAACACCACCCAGACATAACGGTTCGCCAGGTCTGCCCACAGCAGGGTAGCGATCGCCACAGCGACCAGGATCAGTGCACCACCCATGGTCGGGGTACCTGCCTTGACCAGATGTGTCTGCGGCCCGTCATTGCGCACCGGCTGGCCGATCTGGTAGCGGCCTAGCCGGCGGATCATCTCCGGTCCGACCAGGAAGGAGATTGCCAGCGCGGTCAATACACCCAGGATGGCACGCAGGGTCAGATACTGGAATACATTGAATCCGCTGTAGTACTGACTCAGGTGCTCGGCCAGGAACAGGAGCATCAGTGGGTCTCCCGTGACGGTTGTGCGTTTGCCTGCAGTGTTGCCAGCAAGGCATCGACCACCCGCTCCATGCGCATGCGTCGTGAGCCTTTCACCAGGATATGCAGCGGTCCGTGCAGTTCGCCGCGCAAGCCCTCCAGCAACTGCTCAAGTGAATCGAATGCGGCGCCGGGGCCGTCAAAGCCGGCCACCGCGGCACGCGCCAGTTCGCCCAGTCCGTACACGCGCTTGATACCGGCATTCCGCGCCAGTTCGCCGGCGCGCCGGTGCAGGCCTGCAGCCCCGGCGCCGAGTTCGCCCATATCGCCGAGCACCAGCCAGGTGTCGCCACGGCTCTGCGCAAGCACCTCCAGCGCCACCTGCAGCGAACCGGGGTTGGCGTTATAGGTGTCGTCGATCAGCGTGATGCCGCCCGGCAGCCGATGGATGTTGAAGCGCCCGGCGACCGGTGCCAGCGTTGCAAGTCCCTGTCTGATGTCTTCCAGCCCGGCGCCCGCAACGTGCGCAACAGCACTTGCCGCCAGTGCATTCATCACATTGTGCCGGCCCGGTAACGGCAGTCGCAGGGCGATGCTGCCCTGCGGTGTCGCCAGGTCTATATCGCAACCGGCGATATCACCACGCCACGCGCGGTGACGTCGGCGCCGGCATCCAGCCCGAATTCGACAACGCGGCAGTGCGCAGCAAGCTCACGCCACAGTGGTGCATACGTATCATCGGCGTTGATGACGGCGACACCTTCATCTGCCAGCCCTGCAAACAATTCACCCTTGCCGCGTGCCACACCCTGCAGGTCGCCGAAACCCTCGAGGTGCGCAGGCCCGGCGTTGGTCACCACGCCGATGGTGGGGCGTGCAATACCGGTCAGGTAAGCGATTTCGCCGGGATGATTGGCACCCATCTCGATCACCGCAAAGCGGTCTGCCGGGTCGAGCTCTGCGAGCGTCAGCGGCAGCCCGATGTCGTTGTTCAGGTTGCCCTGCGTCGCCAGCGCGCGCCCGCAGCGCGCAGGATCGCCGTGCGTCATGCTACGCACCGTGGTCTTGCCGTTGCTGCCGGTGATGGCGATGACCGGGATATCAAAGCGGTTACGCCAGTAGGCCGAAAGCGGCCGAGCGCGAGACGGGTGTCGTCGACGCGGATCTGCGGCAGCGGCGATGCGCACGAGTTGCTGACCGCCGCGGCCGCCGCACCTTGCGCGCGTGCCGCTTCAACGTAGGCATGTCCGTCGAAGTTCGGCCCCTGCAGGGCGAAAAACAGGGCTCCCGGCATGGGCAGCCGGCTGTCGGTACTGACACCGCGAATCGCGACGTCGGTTCCGCTCAGCCGACGGACAGTATGCGCGCGGCTTCCGAGAGCTGCATCGCCATCATTGCGTCCATTCCCGTGCCACGGCCTGCACGCGTTCGCGGTCGCTGAACGGGATCGCCCGGTGGCCCACCAGCTGCACGGATTCATGCCCCTTGCCGGCGATCAGTACGATGTCACCAGGACCGGCAGCACGCATCGCCCAGCCGATGGCGTGCGCACGATCGTGTTCGATAGCACCTTGCGCGGCTGCTTGATGCCGGCACAGATATCACTGGCAATCCGGCACGGATCCTCGGTGCGCGGGTTGTCGTCGGTCAGTACGAGATGATCGGCGTTGACATTCGGCGACTGCGCCCATCTCCGGTCGCTTGCCGCGGTCACGATCGCCACCGGCACCGAACACGCACCACAGCTTGCCGTCGCAATGTTCGCGCAGTGACCTGAGCACGGCCTTGAGCGCGGCCGGTGTGTGCGCGTAGTCGACCACCACCAGGGGGTGACCGGCGGCGGTCTCGAATGCCTCCATACGTCCGGGCACGGTACGCGTCCGTGCCAGGCGTCGCAGCACCTCGTCGAAGGGCAGGCCCGACACGCACAGGCTGGCCAGTGCGGCAAGCAGGTTGCTGGCATTGAAACGCCCGAGCAGGGCACAGCGCAGCATGCCGCTGCCCCAGGGCGTGTTCACTTCCAGCTGCATCCCGTGCATATTGGTCTGCAGGTTGCGCCCGATCACCCATTGCGCCGGGAAACGCGTGCGGAAAGGCTCGTTTTCGAGCCGGTAAGCCACCGGCGCAACGCCCGGCGGGATGTCGGCAAGCAGTGCACTGCCAAAGCCGTCATCGGCGTTGATCACGGCATAGCGCAGGCCGTCCGAGTGAAACAGCTTGCGCTTGGCCTCGGCATAGGCCTCGACATTGCCGTGATAGTCGAGGTGGTCGCGCGTCAGGTTGGTCAGCACGGCAAGGTCAAAATACACACCACGGACACGTCCCTGGTCCATGGCGTGTGAGGAAACCTCCGCGACGACGCAGCGGGCGCCACCCTGCTGCATGGACAGCAACGCCTGCTGCGTGGTGAGGGCATCCGGCGTGGTGTGCGTTGCCGTCGACAGTTCACCGTACAACCCATAGCCCAGCGTGCCGATCAGACCGCAGCGACGGTCCTCGCTGTCCAGCGCCTGGGCGATGAAATGACTGCAGGATGTCTTGCCGTCGGTACCGGTCACGCCGATCATGAACAGGCCGCGCGACGGGTGCCCGTAAAAGCGGTCCGCGATCAACCCGATCACCTGACCGAGCCCGGGGATCGCCACCACCGGGGCCGGCAACAGTGCCGCCGTCTCGGCCAGCCCGGCATTGCCGCCAACCGGCTCCCATGCCACCGCCACGGCACCCAGCGCGATGGCCTGGCGCGCATGTTGCAAACCGTGTGTCTGTGTGCCCGCCACGGCCAGGAACAGGTCACCCGACTGGACCTTGCGACTGTCCAGCGCAGGCCGGTAACCATTATGTCGCGGCGTACCGCCGGCCCGCAAAAGTCCTGCAACAGACTGGCGAGCGTCTGCTCAGTCTGCATTTTATGCGCCACCATCATGCAGGCCCCTCCCCGTCGGTGCGATTTGTTTGCAGCAGCGGCACATCGTCCGGCGGCACGGCCAGCAGGCGGAGCACCCCGGCCATCACGCGGGAAAACACCGGCGCGGCCACCTGGCCACCGTAGTACTTGCCACTGCCGGGCTCGTCGACCAACACCACCATGACGACGCGCGGGTCACTGGCGGGCGCCATGCCGGCAAACACCGACAGGTACTTGCTGTCCGAGTAACCGCCGGCCTCCGCCTTGTGCACGGTGCCGGTCTTGCCGGCCACGCGATAACCCGGTACACGCGCCCCCGGTGCGGTGCCGTCGGGACCGACCGCCTGCTCCAGCATGGCGCGTACCTCACGCGCAATCCCGGCCGGCATGACACGGTGCTCCTCGGCGGCCCGGACATCGTGCAGAAAGGTGATGGAACGCTTGATGCCGTCGCCGGCCAGCACGGCATAGGCCTGCGCCAGCTGCAGCGGGGTGACTGAAATTCCGTAACCGAATGCCAGCGTGGCGGTCTCGATGGCATTCCAGCCCGAGTAGTGCGGCAGCAGGCCGGATGCCTCGCCGGGGAAACCGCTGAAGGTCTGCACGCCGAAACCGACGTCCGACAACTGCGTCCAGATATCCTGCGCGTCCAGCGACAGCGCGATCTTGGAAATACCCACGTTACTGGACTTGCGGATGACGCCGGTCACGTCGAGGTCGCCGTAATTGTGCACGTCACGCACCGTGTCTGTTCCCACTCGCAGCCAGCCCGGCGAGGTACTGACGGGCGTGTCCGGCCGGAAGCGCCCGCTTGCCAGCGCGGTGGCGACGATGAACGGCTTCATGGTGGAGCCCGGTTCGAACACATCCGTTATCGCGCGGTTGCGCATGTCGCTGCTGTGCAGGTTCTGGCGGTTGTTCGGATTGAACGAGGGCTGGTTCACCATCGCCAGCACCTCGCCGCTCTTTACGTCCAGCACCACGGCGGATGCGGCACGCGCCTTGTTCTCCTGCATCGCCGCGAGCAGCTCGCGGTAGGCAAGATACTGGATACGCCGGTCGATACTCAGCTGCAGGTCCTTGCCCGGGTGCGGCAGGCTGATGCTCTCGACGTCCTCGATAATGTGACTCTTGCCATCCTTGATGACACGCTTGGCACCGGGTTCACCCGCCAGCCATTTTTCGTAGGCAAGTTCGAGACCTTCCTGGCCGACATCGTCTACATTGGTAAAGCCGACCACGTGCGCGGTGACCTCGCCGTCCGGGTAATACCGACGGTACTCGCGCTGCAGGTAGACACCCGGAATGGCCAGCGCCTCGACCTGTGCCGCTGTCGCCGGGTCGATATGCCGGCGCAGATAGATAAATTCACGGTCCGCGTGGCTTGCCAGCAGACGTTGCACGCTGGACTTGTTCAGTGACAGCAGACGGGTCATCTCGGGAATGCGCTGCTGCTCGTTGCCCAGTTCCTGCGGATTCACCCACACCGACTCTACCGGTGTGCTGATCGCCAGCGGCTCGCCGTTGCGGTCCTGGATGATGCCGCGATGCGCCGGCAGGGTCACCACACGCAGGTGGCGCGCCTGGCCCTGGGTCAGCAGGAAATCCTTGTCCAGCACCTGCAGGCACACAGCTCGCCAGACCAGTGCGGCGGCCGCCAGTACCATGCCCAGCAATAGCAATATGCGGCGCCCGGGATAGACTGTTTTTCTATGTATACGGTTCATGGGTTCACAATGATCGTTGCGTCAGCCCGGAGACTGGTCATGCCAAGCCGGTCACGCGCCACATTCTCGACCTTGCCCTGCGTGGTCAGCGTGCCCTGTTCCAGTTGCAGCTGACCCCACTCGATATCCATGTTGTCGCGCTGGTTGCCAAGCGCCTGTAGTTCGATAAACAGCTTGCGCCCCTCGTGCTTGGCATAGATCACAGCGGCCGATGACACGATCACCAGTATCAGCAGGATCAGGACGCCACCCTGCCGCCGGCTCATTGCAAACGCTCCGCCACCCTCAGCACCGCGCTGCGGGCGCGCGGGTTGCGTCGCAGCTCTTCCGCGCCTGCATAGATCGCCTTGCCGACCGGCCTCATGCGCGGGGCATGATCCATTCCGGCCAGCGGGAATTCCCGCGGCGGTTGTTCGCCGCGGTACTCGTCACGAATGAAGCGCTTGACGATGCGGTCTTCCAGCGAATGAAAGCCGATCACGACAAGGCGGCCGCCCGGCGCCAGCACATCCGGCACCTGCTCCAGCACGGTGCGCAGATCATCCAGTTCATGGTTGATTAAAAGACGAATCGCGAGAAAGCTGCGCGTGGCCGGATGCTTGTTGTGTTCACGTGTCGGAACGCTCTCGGCAATCAGCCCGGCGAGCCGGAGCGTTGTTTGCAGCGGTGCGGTCTTGCGCGTGTTGACGATGGCACGCGCGATACGCCCGGCAAAGCGTTCCTCACCCAGCCCGCGCAGCACATCCCTTATCTCGCGCTCGTCCGCCTGCGCCAGCCACTCCGCGGCACTGATGCCTGCGGACGGATCCATGCGCATGTCGAGAGGACCATCCTCTGAAAAACTGAAACCGCGCGCGGCGTCGTCGAGTTGCGGCGAAGAAACACCGAGGTCCAGCAAGAGACCTTTGACACGACCCGTCTGTTGTCGCTGCGCAATCAATTCGCTCAGCATCGTAAATGCACCCTGCACAATTTCAAAACGAGGTTCACTTCCAAACCGCATTCTTGCCGACTGCACCGCTTCGGGATCCTTGTCCATGGCGAGCAATCGTCCCGCCGCCCCGAGCCTGTCGAGTATGGCGGCTGCATGCCCGCCCCGTCCGAACGTGGCATCCACGTACACACCGTCCGGCTGTATCGCCAGCCCGTCCAGCACTTCCGCAAGCAGCACCGGCTGGTGTGTGTACTGCCCTGCCACTGACGATCAGATCGTCAGTTCGCGCAGGGCATCGGGCAAATCGGCGCCGTCACCGCTGCCGGACACACAGTCACCCAACTTCTTCTCCCAGGCGTCTTCATTCCAGATCTCGAACTTGTTGCCCATGCCCAGAAGCATCACGCGTTTTTCGAGGCCGGCAAACTCGCGCAGGCGCGGTGGTATCAGCACGCGCCCGTTCTTGTCCAGCTCAAGCTCAGCGGCATTGCCGAACAACATGAGCTGGAGTTCGCGGGTCAGTCTGTTCTGGTTGGGCAGGCGCACGAGTTTGCGCTCGAGATCATCCCAGTCGGGCTGGGGAAACAGCATCAGGCTGCGGTCGCTGTGAATTGTTACCACAAGACGGCCGTCGCAGCGCTCCATCAGCTCGCTGCGGTAACGGGTAGGTAGCGCCAGGCGGCCCTTCGCATCCAGGTTGACCGTGCTGCCACCAATGAACAAAGCCGCCCCCTTTTGCTCCCTTGGGACCCAGAAATTACCACTGAGCCCCACTTTGCGACACTATAGGGAGGAGGGGTTATTTCGTCAAGTGAAATTTGAAAAAAATATCCATTCGGACAGTAACTTAGGCTAAATTTCAAAAATTGCCAATCTTTTATGGAACATATAAATTACAAATCAAAAGCTTGCCAAAAATACCTTGAGTAGATTGACAGCTTGGCCCGATTCCATGCATTTCCGGATGCCGGACGGACCTGACCTAAGGCTCAAGTGGGTATTATACCTCTGTTCAAAACACAATATATTGGGTACAGGAAGTAATTTTTTACGTAGATGGTTGATTGGAGCACAGCATCCTGTGCCGTCCACCGGACAAGCACGGACAACAAAAAAGCCTGCATTGCAGGCTTTTTTGATAACGACCCGGTTTGTCGCGCGGGTCTAGAACGGTATGTCATCATCGAATTCGGCTGGGCCTTCCGCAATGGCGGGCGCACGGCTCTCATTGCTTTCACTGGCCGGGAAACCGGCACTGCCGCCACCTCCCCGGCCACCCAGCATCTGCATTTCGTTGGCAATGATTTCGGTGGTGTAACGGTCGTTGCCGGTATTGTCCTGCCACTTGCGGGTCTGCAGCTTGCCTTCGATGTAGACCTGCGAACCCTTTTTGAGGTATTCGCCGGCGATCTCGCCGAGGCGCCGGAACAGCACCACGCGGTGCCATTCGGTCTTTTCCTGTGACTCGCCGGTCTGTTTGTCCTTCCACGATTCCGTGGTAGCGAGGGTAATATTGGCAACCGCGTTGCCGTTCGGCATGTACCGCACCTCCGGATCCTTGCCCAGGTTTCCGACCAGAATCACCTTGTTGACGCCTCGCGCCATGACATTCTCCTGTTGTCGATTAGGGTTGTTTCGCCACGTACCGGGCGTCTGCAGACGGGTTGGTGTCTGCGACTATTCTAAGCCAAAGCCGCCGCCCGGAATACGGGATTTACAGTGGGGAATCACACGGCGTTATTGTAGGAAATCACGAACTGTTGCCGTCAACTTCACGGCAGGCTGGTCTCATCAAACAACCGCTTGTCGACCTTCAGGTAGGCCACACCTTCCTCTGCCACCACCACGACCTCGGTCACGCCGGCCAGACCGGCGAGCTGCCGGGACAAGGCCGCCACCTCGTCGGATGTCCTGACGCGGGTCGGATAGATGATATTCGACAGCTTCGCCGGCGGGACCATGGAGGCCGCCAGTCCCAGCCAAGCCAGCGCGCCCACCGCCGCGACGATAAATATACTGTGCAGACCGAACTGACCGTGCAGCCAGCCACCCAGTGAACCCCCCACAAAGGCACCGAAGAATTGCGTACTCGAATAGACGCCCATGGCGGTTCCACGGCAGTCGGCGGGCGCGACCCGCGACACCAGCGACGGCAGCATCGCCTCGAGCAGGTTGAACGCGGTGAAAAACAGGAACAGCAATGCCACGCTGCTGACCACCGTGACCGGCACGCTGTACAGGCCGATTTCCACCAGCACCAGGAGCGTGATTGCACCAAGAAATATCGGTTTGATATACCCCTTGCGCTCTGCCTGGATGATGAACGGCACCATGGCAAGCACCGAACAGACCAGCACCGGCAGATAGACCTTCCAGTGGCTGGCTGCCGTCACGCCGGCCTCGTCGCGCAGCAGCAACGGCATCACCACGAAGGTCGCGGTGAGTATCGCGTGCAGCATCAGGATACCGAAATCCAGCCGCAGCAGCTGGCCGTGGCGCAACACGCGTCCGAACTGTGCCGGTATCGCCTCCGATTCACGATGGATGCGCAATGTCTGCGGCCGTGGAACGACGAATACCACGACCAGTATGCCACCAGGGCCAGCACGGCCGTGACCGAAAGATACCCGGCACGCCGATCCACTGGTTCAGTACCGGACCGATGATCATCGCCGCCGAAAACGACAGGCCAATACTCATGCCAATCAGTGCCATGGCCTTGATGCGGTGTTCCTCGCGGGTGAGATCGGCAGTCAGCGCCATGATAGCCGCCGCGATCGCGCCGGAGCCCTGCAGGGCACGGCCCAGGATAATGATGTAGATGGAATCGCGCCAGGGCGGCGAGGACGCTGCCCGCGGCGAACAGCAACAGCCCGCCGATGATCACCGGTTTTCGGCCGATGTGGTCTGACAGCAGCCCGGCCGGAATCTGCAACAGCGCCTGGGTCACGCCATAGACGCCGATCGCCAGCCCGATCAGTGCCGGTGTCACGCCCTTGAGGTTGGCCGCATACAGGGCGAATACCGGCAGGATCATGAACAAGCCCAGCATGCGCAGGGCGTAAACGCTTGAAAGTGAAAGTGCCGCCCGCCAGCTCGGCCGGGCTCATGACGGCACTGTTTTGACCTGTCTGCTTCACTGTAGGGTTTTCCTCTTTGCTGTCGTTGCAAACACCGTATATTAGCAGGTTGGCCGGCCAGCAAATAGCGAGACATGGACACCATTCAAATCCGCGGGGCGCGCACCCACAACCTGAAAAACATCGACCTGGACCTGCCGCGGGACAAGTTGATCGTCGATCACCGGCCTGTCCGGGTCCGGCAAGTCGTCGCTGGCCTTCGACACGATCTATGCCGAGGGCCAGCGCCGCTATGTCGAATCGCTGTCGGCCTACGCGCGCCAGTTCCTGTCGATAATGGAGAAGCCGGACGTCGATCACATCGAGGGCCTGTCCCCGGCCATTTCCATCGAACAGAAATCCACCTCGCACAATCCGCGCTCCACCGTCGGCACCATCACCGAGATCTACGACTACCTGCGCCTGCTCTACGCGCGCGTCGGCACACCGCACTGCCCGGAACACGGCACGGTGCTGGAGGCGCAGACCGTCAGCCAGATGGTCGACCAGGTGCTGGCGCTGCCGGAAGGCAGCCGGCTGATGCTGCTGGCACCGGTGGTCCAGGCGCGCAAGGGCGAGCACTACAGCTGCTGGAGGAGCTGCGCGCGCAGGGCTTCATGCGCGCCCGCATCGACGGCGACGTCGTCGAGCTGGACCAGCCGCCGAAACTCGATGCGCAGCGCAAGCACGTCATCGAGGCGGTGGTCGACCGCTTCAAGGTGCGCGCCGACCTGCAGCAGCGCCTGGCCGAATCCTTCGAAACCGCGCTGAGCCTGTCTGACGGACTGGCGCGCATCGCGTGGCATGGATAACGCGCGACGCAGAGCCGAACTGCTGTTCTCCGCGAAGTTCGCCTGCCCGGACTGCGGCTACTCGCATCAGCGAACTGGAACCGCGGCTGTTCTCCTTCAACAACCCGGCCGGCGCCTGCCCGGCCTGCGACGGCCTGGGCGTGCGGCAGTTTTTCGACCCGGAGCGCGTGGTCGGCCATCCCGAACTGAGCCTGGCCGGCGGCGCGGTGCGCGGCTGGGATCGTCGCAATGCCTATTATTTCCAGCTCATCAGCGTCACTGGCGGCACACTACGGCTTCGACATCGAAACGCCCTTCGAGGAACTGCCGGCGCAGATTCGGGACATCATCCTGCACGGCAGCAGGGTGAAGAGATCAGTTTCCGCTATCTCAACGAGCGCCGCGGCATCCTGTGAACGCAGCCACCCGTTCGAGGGCATCATCCCGAACATGAAGCGGCGCTACCACGAGACCGAATCCAACACGGTGCGCGAGGAACTGGCGCGTTATCTCAGCCACCAGCGCCTGCCCGGACTGTGGCGGCACCCGCCTGAACGCGGCCGCGCGCCATGTCACTGTGGCCGGTCGCTCCGCTGCCGAGATCACCGCCCTGCCGGTCGGCAGCTGCCGCGCATTCTTCGACCGCCCTGCAGCTGCACGGGCCGGCGTGGCGAGATCGCCGGCAAGATCCTCAAGGAGATCAGCCAGCGCCTGCGAGTTCCTGGTCAACGTCGGGCTCGACTACCTGTCGCTGGAACGCAGCGCCGAGACCCTGTCCGGCGGCGAGGCGCAGCGTATCCGGCTGGCCAGCCAGATCGGCGCCGGCCTGGTCGGCGTGATGTACGTGCTCGACGAGCCCTCGATCGGCCTGCACCAGCGCGACAATCAGCGCCTGCTCGACACGCTCACCCATCTGCGCGACCTCGGCAACACCGTGATCGTGATCGAACACGACGAGGAGGCGATCCGCACCGGCGACTACGTCGTCGACATCGGCCCCGGTGCCGGCGTGCATGGCGGCAGATCGTCGCGCAGGGCACGCCGGCGGAGATCATGGCCGATCGAGCGCTCGCTCACCGGCCAATACCTGTCCGGCCGGCGCACGCATCGCCGTACCGGAACACCGCGACGCCGTACGATCCGCGAACGCGTGCTGATCATCCGAGGCGGCCACCGGCAACAACCTGCAAGATCGGTCACCGTGGATATCCCGGTCGGCCTGATGACCTGCGTGACCGGCGTGTCCGGCTCCGGCAAGTCCACGCTGATCAACGACACGCTCTACCGGCGCGCGGCACAGCGTGCTGAACCGCGCCGCCGAGGCGGCCGCGCCGTGCACGCGCATCGAGGGACTGGAACACTTCGACAAGATCGTCGACATCGACCAGAGCCCGATCGGTCGCACGCCGCGCTCCAACCCCGCCACCTACACCGGCCTGTTCACGCCGATTCGCGAACTGTTCGCCGCCACGCAGGAGGCGCGCGCACGCGGCTACAAGCCCGGGCAGCTTCAGCTTCAACGTCAAGGGCGGGCGCTGCGAAGCCTGCCAGGGCGACGGCGTCATCAAGGTGGAGATGCATTTCCTGCCGGACATCTACGTGCCCTGCGATGTGTGCAAGGGCAAGCGCTACAACCGAGAAACACTGGAAGTGCGCTACAAGGGCAAGAACATTCACGAGGTGCTGGAGATGACCGTGGAAGACGCGCTGCCGTTTTTCAGTGCCATCCCGGCAGTCGCGCGCAAGCTGCAGACGCTGATGGACGTCGGGCTGTCCTACATCACCCTTGGCCAGAACGCCACCACGCTGTCAGGCGGCGAGGCGCAACGCGTCAAGCTGGCGCGCGAACTGTCCAAGCGCGACACCGGCAAGACGCTGTACATCCTCGACGAACCCACCACCGGCCTGCACTTCCATGACATCGCCCAGCTGCTCGGCCGTGCTGCACCGGCTGCGCGACCATGGCAACACCGTCGTCGTCATCGAGCACAACCTGGACGTCATCAAGACCGCCGACTGGATCATCGACCTGGGACCGGAAGGCGGTACCGGCGGCGGCACCGTCGTCACCACCGGCACGCCGGAGGAAGTAGCACAGCACGCGACCTCCTACACCGGGCAATATCTCAGGCAGACGCTGGATCGATATGGCCGCCAGGGCGCAACACGTGCAAACGCAGGAAAAACGGCCGCCCGCAAGAAGGCAGAAAAGGTCACTTTCTGAACGGCGTGCCCACCTGCAGGCCCAGCGCCCGGTCCGCCCTGCCCCGGTTCACGGCAATCTCCACCAGGCCGTTGGCGTTCCGGTACCAGAAGGCCACGCCCGAGTCCACATCTGAAAAGGTGCGCGCCCGCGGTAACAGGTAGTCACCGGTCTTGAGCACGGCGTCGTCCGGCATGGCCGAGGCCCGTACACCGGTGACTGCATTGCCATAGCGGTCGATATACACCACCCGGAACAGGTCGTCCGGCCAGTCCGGCTTCAGCAGCGTCTCCACCGGCACGCGCTCGCCAGCTTCCCTGCCGTCGCGTGCAAGCCGCGCCGCCGCCGGCGCGAACACATCGCGGGCGTGGAAACTCGCCGAGGCATGCGCCGCATCCGGCAGCTGCCAGCATTCGATCTGTCCGACACGTCGCGCCAGTATCGCGAACAGCCCTTCGTTCGGCCCGACGAACCAGCGTCCGTCGGCCCGCACCACCACGCCCGGTCGCCGGCTGCCGACCCCCGGGTCGACCACGCACAGGAACACCGTCCCCGGCGCGAACCCCTGCGTATACGGCGGCAACAGGTAGGCCGCGCCCTGGATATCAAATGCGGAAAGATCCGCAAACAGACTGATGACCGGAACGCCCGGCGCCTGTTGATGCAGCGCGGCCTGTACCTGGCCGGCGTAGGGTCCTTCGAGACCGAAGTCAGTCAGTAGCACGATCATCGAGATCTCCGGTAACGCAGCGCACACGGAAAAAAACCGGCCCCTGCAGCCGCCGGTACGTGCCTGGGCAGGTGTCCGCGGAGCAACCCGACAGCTTCGAGCAGGGGTGCAGCGCCGGGTTCCGCCGGTTTCGAGGCCGCAATACCCACAGGGCAGGCAGGATTTGTCCTGCGAACAGCCGCAGGCCGGCTGCCCGCCGCTATCGACACGGATGCCGCTCGTGACCGTCCGGCACCGGGTAACGGTGCAGCGCGGCAATCTTGTGAGGTGCCCCTGACAGCGACGCGACAGCTGCTCCCGGGCATGACGACTACCTGGCCCGCTCCTGCTCCACCGTCTTCCGGTATTCCGCGTAGGACATGGCGGTCGACTGCAGGCAGCGCTGTCGCTCGTACTGGTCCGGTATCTTCTGGCATTCCTGCTGCTTCCAGCCCCGGCTCGAATCGTAGACAAGGCTGGCCGCACAACCGGAAACCGCAAGGGCGATGGCCAGGATACTGGGCAATGAGGCGATTTTCATAATCACGATACCCGCTGGGAAACAGTGGCTATAGTAGGGAAAAACGGCTGTCAGCACCATTGCCGGACGGAGATTGCCGGCGACGGCAGTCCGGCTGTTTTCGGTGCCGCATTCGGGTGAAGCGCTGCCCTGTCGGCACCTCGACAGCGCCGCAGGGCCCGTGGCATTCGCGCCGGCTCATTGCGCTACTGGCTGCAACCACCCACCCGTCGCCTGCAGGGGCCTGGCATCACCCGCCGGACTGACCCACAGTGCAATTCCGCGGCGCTTTCCCGCATCAGCCCAGATCGCAGGCAGTGCCACACGCCACTGGCCGGTGCCCGATGTGTGCGTGTCATGCGCAAGCGCGACAAACTCCTCGCGTAACGTGCGGTTGCGATTCTCGCCACGCCTGACGGCGGTCTCGATGCCAAAGCCGAGCATGACGATGTGCAATTCCAGTGCTTCACCTGCCTCCGGGTACGTTGCCGTAACGGTATTGTTTTCAATGGATACGGCGAGATTGCCCGCTTCCTTGCCGGAAGCCCGCGGTGACTGGCGCAGCGTCCAGTCACGCCATTCGCGGCCATTGACGAAAAATCCGGGCGTGTACACGGTACCCGCCCCTCCGGTACGGGCGTATTCACGCTGGCGCTCGCCGTTGGCCCTGGTCGCGTAGGGATCATTCCAGCCCAGGGAGTCCCAGTAGTCGACATGCAGCGCGACCGGCACGACCGCTTTCCACAGATCGTCATTATCGACCCAGCTGTTCAGCCAGCGTTCTGCCGGCGGACAGCTGCTGCAACCCTGCGAGGTATAGAGTTCCAGCAGGGTAACCTGCCGCATGCCGCTGTCGAGCACGAGGGGATCGGCGTGGACTGGCATGATAACCATCGTGAGCAGCAGCATGCGCACCCAGTTACGGGCCGCGTTGCCGCTCTTCAACCTGATTGCTGTCGTCATCGAACCCCGCTGACAGGGGGGATTCCTGGCGGCACGACATCGCCTGCGACCGGGCACGCTGCGCCTGTCCCGTAGTGATGTATTACTGAAATACTGCGCGATCATTGCATCACGGCACACGTCCCGCCCGCCCTGGACTACCGGGCACGTGGTACACCCTCCTGTTTAACGCTACACTCGGTTGATCCTGTTCAATCACGTGAGTTCAGCAACATGAAAGCCACCGCAGAATTACAGGTCATTCCGCTGGGCACCGGTGTCTCGGTCCGCGCCGAGGTGATTGCGCATCGTCGGCCTGCTCAGGCAGCATGACTTCATCCTGGAAACCCATGCCGCGGGTACCGACATCGAAGGCGAACTGGCCGACATCCTCGCCGCCGTGCAACAGGTCCATGAAACCCTGCACGCCGAAGGCAGCGTGCGCCTGGTCAGCTACCTCAAGCTTGAGACGCGCACCGACAAGGTACCGACGCTGGCCGGCAAGCGCCTCTAGCCGTCCAGTAGCCACCCGTCGCCGTGTCGACAAGGTTCACCGGCGCAGCATTTTTTCAATCCCGCACTGTACTTCGTGGCACAGAGCAGGTAAAACAAATACAGATGCCATAATAACAAGGAATACCCGATTCCCCTGGCTGCCCTGTATGATGTTGAATTACAAGGAGCTTTGGTGAACGGGGTGGTAACCCTGTATGACTACCTGCCCAACCCGGCCCGTAAGCGGCCGTCGTGGCCGATCGCTGCCGTTGCTGCTGGCATTGCTGCTGGTATCCGGCCTGGCGGCGGCCGACACGCAAGTCAGCGACACCATCCACGCGCGCGTTGCCGAGATCCGCGACGGCATCGACGTCACCATCGGCGAGACCACTATCGACTCCGCCATCGTGCTGCCGGCGCTGTATGCAAAGCGCAACTACACGCCGGCGTGGTCCAACCCGGCGTCCGTGCAGCAGCTGGTCAGCGCTATCGAGAATGTCGGCCAGCATGGCCTCGACCCCGCGGATTATAACCTCGCCACCATCAGGCGGCTGCAGAAACGCAATGGAGAAAGCGGTGCCGCCGGCGCCCAGCGCACCGCCGACCTCGACCTGTTGCTGACCGACAGCCTGATTCGTCTCGCTTATCACCTGTCCTTTGGCAAGGTTGATCCGGAGGCGCTCGATTCCGACTGGAATATGACCCGCTACACCGAGGACCTCAATGCGCTGCTGCAACAGGACAACGTCATTGAAAAGGGCCACGTCGACGCGCTGCTGCAATCGCTGATACCGCAATCCGGCATTTACCAGCGCCTGATACAGGCGCTCGCAAATTATCGCCTCTACCAGCAGCTCGGTGGCTGGCAACCGGTGCCGGACGGACCCGCACTCAAGGCCGGCATGTCAGACGAGCGTGTATTGGCCCTGCGCGCACGCCTGGTCGCCACGCACGACCTCGCCACGCAGGACATGTACCTGCCGACCTTCGATGATGCGGTCGAGGCCGGGGTGAGGCGCTTTCAGCGCCGCCATGGACTCGAGGACGACGGCGTCGCGGGGAGCAGGACGCTGACGGAACTGAACGTGCCGGTCGAGGCCCGCATCGCACAGATTCGTGCCAACCTCGAGCGCGCACGCTGGGTGCTGCACGACCTGCCTGATACCTTCGTCATGGTGGATATCGCGGGTTTCAACGTGCGGATATTCAGGAACGACACGGTGGTGTGGGAAACGCGCGCGGTGGTCGGGCAGCCGTACCGCATGTCGCCGCTCTTCAGGTCAACGCTCACCTACCTCGACCTCAACCCGACCTGGACGGTACCACCGACCGTGCTGGACAAGGATGTGCTGCCGGAGCTGAGAAAGAACCCGGGCTACCTGGCGGAAAAGGACATGCAGGTCGTCGACTACCATGGCAAACCGGTGGATGCGGGCACCATCGACTGGAACCGCTACAGTGGCTACAGTTTCCCGTGGCTGATCCGGCAGAACCCCGGTCCGCACAATGCACTGGGCCGCATCAAGTTCATGTTCCCGAACCGTCATTCGGTCTACCTGCACGATACCCCCGGCAAGTCGCTGTTTGCGAAACCGGAACGGGCCTTCAGTTCCGGCTGCATACGCATCGAGCATCCCTACGAACTCGCCGAGTTGCTGTTGCAGGGTAATGCAGGCTGGGATCGCAGGCGCCTTGCCCAGGCCATCGACTCGCTGCAGACCCGGACCGTCAGCCTGGAAAAACCGGTGACGATCCTGCTGATGTACTGGACGGTATCGGTGGACGACGACGGTACGGTAGAATTCAAACGCGACATCTACCGGCGTGACCCGCCGATTATCCGCGGCCTGGGCGAACGACCGTTCCGTTTCCGCGAGCGGGAGATCATCCGCAGTCCGCTGGAGATGACGGCTCTGCGTTGACCGCCCGCCTTGACCTGGCCGTGGCCGTCAGGGTGCGTTCTTGTTGCCGGTGATCATCGCCCTGACCAGGTTCTCGTGATGCAGGCGGCTGGCGACGATGACGCCCGCCACGTGGACCAACACCAGCAACACGGTAAAATTGGCGAAGAACTCGTGCACTTCTTCCCAGAACTTCTCACCCCTTTCCCCGCCGTCGCGGCCTTCGTGCTCGTCATCGTCGGCATACGCCTGTGACACCAGCCCGATCTCTGCGCCACCGGCGGCCAGCGGGCCGTGGCCCTCGGCAGCGTAGGCCTTCAGCCCGGTGTAGCTGGTGAGCAGGAGAGAAACCAGCAACAGGATGATCATCCAGCCACCCGCCGGATTATGGCCGGTGAAATGTTCCGGCGCGCCGGAGAACATGCCCTTCAGGTACTGCACTGTCCGTCCCGGCGAGTAGAGAAAATTGCTGAAGCGGGCATAATGGGTACCCACGAACCCCCAGACGATCCGGAATGCCAGCAGCCCGATGACGATGTAGCCGGCATAGATGTGCACGAGACTTTCATCCTCGCCGGTGAAGTATGCGATTGTGAACGTGGCCACCAGTGACCAGTGAAACAGGCGCACCAGTATATCCCAGACCCGAACCTGTTTTTCAGACATGACCAGACTCCCTACAATTGAACGGGCGCCATTATGGCCCAAAGCCACCCTGAAGACATCCGGCAGACGCCGCAAGGCGGACTGCTCTGGGGCATTTGCCGTATGGCCGGCAGACGCCGCGAATCAGCTCCACAAGGTACCCGCCACATGTTCTACCTGAAGGAAGTCGTGCTCATCGCCGTGCTGGCGGTCATCATCCTCGGCAATCTGTATGATGTCGTTTCCGATTACCGGCATGGGGCCCTGCCCCTGCACCTGCTGAAGGAAGGCGCCGTTGTCGTGATATCAACCGCGCTCATGCTCTGGTTACTGGTCGACCTGCGCCGGCAGCGTCGCGAACTCGAGCAGCTGCGGCACGAGATCGCCGAACACCGGCAACCGGCCAGCACGCCCTCGCCGGCCGTGGCCAGGGCCCGCCGGCAACTGGGGGGACTCATCCAGGCGCAATTCAGGGACTGGGACCTCACCGACAGCGAGCAGGAGGTTGGCCTGTTGTTGTTGAAAGGCCTGAGCTTCAAGGAGATTGCCGCGCTGCGCCAGACCCACGAAAAGACCGTCCGCGCCCAGGCCTCGGGTATCTACCGCAAGGCCGGGGTCAGCGGGCGTCACGCCTTCGCGGCGTGGTTCATCGAGGATTTCCTGTAGAACTCCCATCTCGCGCAGAGACCAGAGAACACCGAGGTCACAGAAAATATACCGTCATCCCTGCCCAGCTGGTCATGCTGTTACAGACACGGCAACAAACACTGTGCGATCCAGAAGCGCGCCCTCGAAAGCTGATTGCCCTGACTCTCCTTGTTATCCGGTATTGCCAATTATATTGTTGTCGCCAACAGCCCAATCGCGCGTGCTGTCCGGAAATTGAACTTCTCTGCGATCTCCGCGTCTTTGCGCGAGGCGGTTACCGAATCATTCCAACGCACACAAAAAAGCCGGGCAGTGCCCGGCTTTTTCAGCGTTACTGTAACCGCGCCTAATCGGCGGCGGCCTCGACCTGGGGACGGTCGACCAGCTCGACGTAGGCCATGGGTGCATTGTCGCCGGGGCGGTAGCCCGATCTTCAGGATGCGCAGGTAGCCACCGGGACGGTCCTTGTAGCGCGGTCCCAGCTCGTTGAACAGCTTGCTACCACGGGTCGCGGTCACGCAGGCGGCTGAAGGCAATGCGCCGCCGGTGCACGGAATCGTTCTTCGCCATGGTGATAAACGGTTCGGCGACGCGCCGCAATTCCTTGGCCTTCGGCAGCGTGGTCCTGATCGTTTCGTGGCGCAGCAGGGACACGGCCATATTCTTGAACATGGCGTTGCGGTGGTGAACTGTTGCGGCTGAGTTGCCGGCCTGACTTGCGGTGGCGCATGGTTTTAGTACCTGTCGGGTTCATCAGCCGCTCGGCTTCGGTTTTCTTGCTGGCAGGCCGGCCGGCGGCCAGTTCTCCAGGCGCATGCCCAGTGACAGGCCTTTGGTGGCCAGCACGTCCTTGATTTCGGTGAGCGATTTCTTGCCGAGGTTCGGAGTCTTCAGTAGCTCGACCTCGGTACGCTGAATCAGGTCACCGATGTAGATAGATGCTCTCTGCCTTCAGGCAGTTGGCGGAGCGTACCGTCAGCTCGAGGTCGTCGACCGGGCGCAGCAGGATCGGATCGATGTCGGCTTCCGGTGCGGTCGAGGCGTCCTGGTGCGGGCCTGCAGGTCGACGAATGCGGACAGCTGGTCCTGCAGGATGGTCGCGGCATGACGGATCGCCTGTTCGGGATCGACGGTGCCGTTGGTCTCGATGTCGATGATCAGCTTGTCCAGGTCGGTACGCTGCTCGACGCGGGCGCGGTCGACGTTGTAGGAAATGCGGCTGACCGGGCTGTAACGAGGCATCCAGCTGCAGGCGGCCGATGTGGCGCTCTCGCCCTCCTCGTCGTACGGCCGTGGCCGGCTGATAACCACGGCCCTTGGCGACCTTCAGTGTCATGTTGAGCTCGCCTTCCTTGGTCAGGTTGGCGATCAGGTAAGTCCGGGTTGACGACCTCGATGTCGTGGTCGAGCCTGATGTCACCGGCAGTGACGGGGCCCGGACCTTTCTTGCTCAGCGACACGGTGGCCTGTCGCGGTTGTGCATGCGCAGCGCGACCTTCTTCAGGTTCAGCAGGATGTCGATAACATCCTCCTGCACACCCTCTATGGTGGAGTACTCGTGCAGCACGCCTTCGATTTCCGCGTTGACGATCGCGGTGCCCGGCATGGACGACAGCAAAATGCGGCGCAACGCGTTGCCGAGGGTATGGCCGAAGCCGCGCTCAAGCGGTTCCAGCGTGACCCTGGCGTGGTTGTTGGTGATCGCCTGAACATCCACGATACGCGGTTTCAGGAATTCGTTGACATTAGCCAGCATGAGATGTCCTCTCGGACAATTACTTCGAATACAATTCAACAATCAGGTGTTCGTTGATATCGGCCGGCAGTTCACTGCGCTCCGGACGCGACTTGTACACGCCCTGCATCTTCTTCGCATCCACATCGATCCAGTCGGCGATACCGCGCTGCTGGGCCAGGTCCATCGGCGGACTGGATGCGCAACTGGTTGCGGCATTTCTCGTTGACGCTGACGACATCGCTCGGTTGCACCTGATAGGACGGAATGTTCACACGCGAGCCGTTCACGCTGATGCATTGTGGCGCACGAGCTGACGTGACTCGCTGCGCGATGACGAAAAGCCCATGCGGTAGACCACGTTGTCGAGACGGCCCTCCAGCAGCTGCAGCAGGATTTCACCGGTCGAGCCCTTGATGCCGGCGGCCTTTCTGTAGTAATTGCGGAACTGGCGCTCCAGTATGCCGTAGATGCGGCGCACCTTCTGTTTTTCGCGCAGCTGGCTGGCATAGTCAGACAGGCGCGTGCGGCGCTGGCCATGCTGGCCGGGCGGAAACGGACGGCTCTCGACCGCGCACTTGGCGGTGAAACACTTTTCGCCTTTCAGAAACAGCTTGCCGCCTTCACGACGGCACTGGCGACATTTGGATCCGGTGTACTTTGCCATGTTCTTTACCTTCCCCTAGACGCGACGCTTCTTCGGCGGACGGCAGCCATTGTGCGGTATCGGCGTCACGTCGGTGATATTGGTGATCTGGAATCCGATATTGTTCAGTGCACGTACGGCGGACTCGCGACCGGGACCGGGGCCCTTGACCTCGACCTCGAGGTTCTTCATGCCGAATTCCTTCACCTATCTCGCCGGCCTTCTCGGCGGCGACCTGCGCGGCAAACGGCGTGCTCTTGCGCGAACCGCGGAAACCTGAACCGCCGGCAGTCGCCCAGGCCAGCGCGTTACCCTGGCGGTCGGTGATCGGGATGATGGTGTTATTGAATGATGCGTGAATGTGGGCGATGCCGTCTGCGACATCCTTCTTCACTTTCTTGCGGTACAGGTGCGCTTTGCCATGCCTGGTTACCAGTGTTAGCTAGTCGATTCGATGAATGAGTTACTTGCGGATCGGACGCCGCGGTCCCTTGCGGGTGCGTGCGTTGGTCTGTGCTGCTGGCCGTGAACCGGCAGGCCGCGCCGGTGGCGGATACCACGGTAGCAGCCCAGGTCCATGAGCCGCTTGATGTTCATGGAGACAGTACGGCGCAGGTCGCCCTCGACGGTGTAGCGTGCGATTGCGTTGCGGATGTTTTCAAGGTCGGCCTCGCTGAGTTCCTTGATCTTCATATCCGGCTGACACCGGTGGCTGCACAAATCTTCTGCGCGGTCACGCCGGCCGATGCCATAGATTCCGGTCAGCGCAATCACGGCATGCTTGTGAGGTCAGCAATGTTGATTCCGGCGATACGGGCCATCTATATCTTCTCCGACTTGGTACGTTTTAGCGCGGCGCTAAAAAGCAGGGTAGGATAACCCCTGGGCGCCAGTAAATCAAACACAAACAACACCCCCAAGGCCCGGTAAAACCCGCCTTGCCTGCATGTAAGTCACCTGAAATTCAAGGCCTTGCATATTGCGCGACTGTTCAGCCCTGGCGCTGTTTGTGGCGTCCATCCTTGCAGATGACCCGCACCACACCCTTGCGCCGAACGACCTTGCAGTTGCGGCAGATACACTTGACCGAAGCACGCACTTTCATGTCATTACACCTCTGGGCAGGCCGCCATTAACGCAGCATGCCGGTTCCGCCGTGGCCCTTCAGGTTCGCCTTTTTCATCAACCCGCTGTACTGATGCGAAACCAGGTGGGTCTGGACCTGCGCCATGAAATCCATGGTCACCACGACAATAATCAATAACGATGTACCGCCAAAATAGAACGGTACGTTCCAGTACAGGATCAGGAACTCCGGCATCAGGCACACCAGCGTGATGTACACGGCACCGGCGGCCGTCAGCCGGGTCATCACGCGGTCGATGTACAGCGCGGTCTGTTCACCGGGACGGATACCCGGAATAAACGCGCCGGACTTCTTCAGGTTGTCCGCCGTCTCCCTGGAGTTGAACACCAGTGCCGTATAGAAAAAGCAGAAAAACACGATCGCCAGGGCATAGAAGATCACGTACAGCGGCTGACCCGGTGACAGCGTCGCGGCGACATCGCGCAGCCAGTCCATGCCCTCGTTTTGTCCGACCCAGCTGCCTATGGTCGCCGGAAACAGGATGATGCTGGAGGCGAAAATCGGCGGAATCACGCCGGCCATGTTGAGCTTCAGCGGCAGGTGCGTGCTTTGTGCGGCATAGACCTTGCGACCCTGCTGGCGCTTGGCATAGTTCACCGTGATGCGGCGCTGCCCGCGCTCGACGAACACCACGAAGCCGGTGACCGCCAGTGCCAGCGAAAACAGCAGCAGTATGGTCATGATGCTCATTTCGCCGGTGCGCACCAGTTCCAGCGTACTGCCGATCGCCGCCGGCAGGCCGGCGACGATACCGGAAAAGATGATTATCGAGATACCGTTACCGACCCCGCGCTCGGTTACCTGCTCGCCGAGCCACATCAGGAATACCGTTCCGGTAACCAGCGTCACCACCGCGGTCAGGATGAAGGCGGGGCCGGGACTCAGCACCAGGCTGCTGCCGGCAACCGTCTGCGCCTGCAGCGCGCTGGAAATGCCGAAGGCCTGCATGGTGGCGAGGCCTACCGTCCCGTAGCGGGTGTACTGGGTGATCTTGTGGCGGCCGGCCTCGCCACCCTCTTTCTTGAGCTGCTCAAGCGACGGGACCGTCACGGTCAGCAGATTCATGATAATGGAGGCAGAGATGTAGGGCATGACGCCGAGCGCGAACAGCGACAGCCGCTTGAGCGAGCCACCGGAAAACATGTTGAACATTTCCAGGATGGTGCCACGCTGCTGCTCGACCAGTGCCGCAAGCACGTGCGGATCGATGCCCGGCAACGGAATGAACGACCCGATGCGGAACACGACGATGGCGCCAATGACGAAAAAGAGCCGCTGGCGCAGCTCTTTCAGCTGCCCGAGTCCTGCGGCAGCGCCCGAGATCGAGGAACCGATAGCCATTTAGTCCTCGATCCTGCCCCCGGCTGATTCAATCGGCAGCGCGGGCGCCCCGGGTAACCTGAATGCCCTTCAGGGTAACGGCCTTGTCGAGCTTGCCCGAGGCAAACACCTTTACCCGTGTGATGTTACGGGCGACCAGGTTGGCTTGTTTCAGCGCCGCGAGATCGATGACGTCGGCGGTCAGGCCGGCCAGCTCATGCAGGCGTACCTCGCCGGTGCTGCGCGACTTGGCAGTGGTGAAGCCGATCTTCGGCAACCGGCGTTGCAGCGGCATCTGGCCGCCCTCGAAACCGACCTTGTGAAAACCGCCGGAGCGCTCCTTCTGGCCCTTGTGGCCGCGACCGCAGGTCTTGCCCAGGCCGCAGCCGATGCCGCGCCCGACACGCTTGCGCGACTGCCTGCTGCCGTCGCCCGGCTTCAGCGTATTCAATCTCATGTCCTAGTCCTCGACCCTGACCATGTACTGTATCTTGTTGATCATGCCGCGCACTTCCGGCGTGTCATCCAGCTCGACCGTGTGATGCATGCGGCGCAGCCCCAGGCCACGCACGGTATCGCGGTGGCTCCGGAGTCGCCCGTAAACGCTGCGGGTCTGCGTCACCCTGATCTTTTTGGTAGCAGCCATGTTGTTTACTCCAGGATTTCCTTGACCGACTTGCCGCGCTTGCTGGCGATCTCTTCCGGTGAACGCATCGTTTCCAGGCCGCGGATGGTGGCGCGCAGCACATTCATCGGGTTGCTGGATCCGATGCACTTGGCCAGCACGTTGTGCACCCCGACCACCTCGAACACGGCACGCATCGCGCCGCCGGCGATGATCCCGGTACCTTCGGAAGCAGGCTGCATGTAGACCTTGGCGGCGCCGTGACGCGCGGACAACGGGTACTGCAGTGTGCCGTCCGTGATGGCGACGGTGATCATGTTCTTGCGGGCAGCCTCCATGGCCTTCTGGATGGCAGCCGGCACCTCGCGGGCCTTGCCATAGCCATAACCGACCCGGCCTTCACCGTCTCCGACCACGGTCAGCGCGGTAAATCCGAACTGGCGGCCGCCTTTCACAACCTTTGCGACTCGATTGACAGTGACCAGTTTCTCCAGCAGACCGTCACCCTGTACCTGCGATTCCACCCTTGCCATAGCTCAACCCTTGATCAGAATTCGAGACCGCCTTCACGGGCGGCATCGGCCAGCGCCTTCACGCGGCCATGAAATTTGTAACCGGAACGGTCAAACGCGACACGGGTGATACCCGCTGCCTGCGCACGCGCGGCGATCGCCTTGCCGACCACGATGGCGGCGGCCGTGTCGCCGGTCTTGCCGACATCCTTGCGCACCTCCCTGTCCAGGGTGGATGCGCTGGCCATGACGCGGTCGCCATCCGGCGAAATGACCTGTGCGTAGATGTGCCGCGGTGTGCGGTGTATACACAGCCTGTTCGCACCCAGTTTCCTGATATGGGAACGGGTGCGTCGCGCGCGGCGTAAGCGTACTTGCTTCTTGTCCATAACCGGTGCCTGTCCTGAAAATGCCTGTTTTCCTGAATTGCCTATTTCTTTTTCGCTTCTTTGCGGACGACCACTTCGTCCGAGTAGCGAACACCCTTGCCCTTGTAAGGCTCCGGCGGGCGGTATGCACGGATCTCGGCCGCTACCTGGCCGACCTTCTGCTTGTCGCAGCCCTTGACCAGGATTTCCGTTTGGCTCGGGGTCTCGGCGGTCACGCCCTCCGGCAGCGTGTAGTCCACCGGGTGCGAGAATCCGAGTGTCAGATTCAGTACCTTGCCCTTCGCCTGTGCACGGTAACCGACACCGACCAGTTCCAGTTTCCGCTCGAAGCCCTCACTGACGCCCAAGACCAGGTTGTTCACCACGGCGCGCGTGGTGCCGGCCAGCGCGTTCGCGGCCTGCGATTCGTCGCGCGGGCTGAACGTCAGCGCGCCATCATCGCGCACCAGCTCGACCAGGTCGTGGATAGTGTGTGACAGCGTGCCCCTGGGGCCCTTGACCGTGACCTGCTGGCCGTTCGCGGTGATCTCCACCGCCTTGGGCAGCACCACCGGCATTTTTGCAACTCTGGACATGTTTGTTCCCGCCTAGTTCACGATGCAGAGCACTTCGCCGCCCTGGCCGGCGGCGCGGGCCTGACGGTCGCTCATCACACCCTTGGAAGTCGAAACGATCGCCACACCCAGGCCGTTCTGGATGCTCGGAATCTCGTTCTTGCCCTTGTACACGCGCAGTCCCGGACGGCTTGCACGCTGGATATACTCGATCACGGGCCTGCCGTCGTAGTATTTCAGCTCGATCGACAACACCGGCTTGCTTTCCGCGTCGGTGACGGAAAAGCCCTTGATGTAGCCCTCGTCCGTCAGCACCTGGGCAATCGCGCACTTCAACCCGGAAGACGGCATGCTCACTTCCGTCTTGGTGGCGGCCTGCCCGTTACGGATACGGGTGAGAAAATCTGCAATGGGATCTGTCATCATAATCGTTTACCAGCTTGCCTTGACCAGCCCGGGGACATCGCCGCGCATGGCGGCTTCGCGCAGCTTGTTCCGGCACAGTCCAAATTTACGATAGTAGCCGTGCGGACGACCGGTCACGCGGCAACGGTTGTGTCCGCGCACGGGGCTTGCATCACGCGGCATTTCCTGCAGCTTCATCTGCGCCTGGTAGCGCTCGTCGTATGACGCCTTCGTACTGTTGATAATCGCCTTCAGCTCGGCACGTTTCGCGGCATAGCGCCTGACGACGCGTGTACGCTTGTGTTCGCGGGCAATCATGGAATTTTTCGCCATGGTGTATACCTCAGTGCCTGAACGGGAAGTTGAATGCAGCCAGCAGGGCGCGTCCCTCTTCATCCGTCCTTGCCGTTGTTGTAAATGTGATGTCCATGCCGCGCAGGGCATCGATCTTGTCGTAATCGATCTCCGGGAAAATGATCTGTTCCTTCACGCCCATGTTGTAATTGCCGCGACCGTCGAAGGACCTCGGATTCATGCCGCGGAAGTCACGGACACGCGGAATGGCGATGTTGATCAGCCGGTCAAGGAATTCGTACATACGCTCGCGGCGCAGGGTTACCTTGCAGCCGACCGGCCAGCCCTCGCGCACCTTGAAACCGGCGACCGACTTGCGTGCCTTGACCACGATCGGCTTCTGGCCGGCGATCCTGATCATGTCATCCACGGCGTGTTCCATGACCTTGCGGTCGGCCACGGCCTCGCCCACGCCCATGTTCAGCGTGATCTTGGTGATACGCGGGACCTCCATCGGGTTGCTGTAACCGAATTGCTCCCTGAGCCCGGGTATCACGGTATCTGTGTAAAACTGTTTAAGCCTGGCCATGTCTCTGTACCATTGAATCAGATATCCACCACTTCACTGGTGGACTTGAAAAACCGCACCTTGCGACCGTCATCGAGCGTCCTGAGGCCGACGCGGTCACCCTTGTTCGTCTGCGAGTTGAACAGCATGACATTGGAGGCGTCGATCGGCATTTCCTTCTCGATGATCCCGCCCGGCACGCCACGACTCGGGTTTGGCTTGGTGTGACGCTTGACCATATTGATATCCGCGACCACCAGTCTGCCATCCTCCATTACACGCAACACGCTGCCGCGCTTGCCCTTGTCTCTTCCCGCAATGACCACGACATCATCACCTTTCCTGATTTTGTTCATTGCCAGTTCCTACAGCACTTCCGGTGCCAGCGAAATGATTTTCATGAAGCGCTCGCTGCGCAGCTCGCGAGTCACCGGTCCAAAGATGCGCGTACCGATCGGCTGCAGCTGGTTGTTGAGCAGCACGGCCGCATTGCCGTCAAAACGAATCAGCGAGCCATCGGGACGGCGTACGCCCTTGCGGGTACGCACCACGACGGCGTTGTATACGTCACCTTTCTTGACCTTGCCGCGCGGGATCGCCTCTTTCACACTGACTTTGATGATGTCGCCAATGCGGGCGTAGCGGCGGTGCGAGCCACCCAGCACCTTGATGCACATCAGCCGGCGCGCGCCGCTGTTGTCCGCCACATCAAGAATTGTCTGCATCTGTATCATGACGTTATTCCGTTTTGTCTTGTTACGCTAAGCGGACACGCAGCTATTCACTGCGCCCGACAATTTCGACCAGCTTCCACGACTTGGTCCTGGAGTACGGCCGGCATTCCCGGATCGTAACCGTGTCGCCTTCCCTGCAGGCATTGTTCTCGTCATGTATGTGCAGCTTGGTCGATCGCCGGATGTACTTGCCGTACACCGGATGCTTGACCTTGCGCTCGATCAGGACGGTGGCCGATTTGTCCATCTTGTCACTGATGACCCTGGCAGTGACCGTGCGGATTGTCTGGTTTGTCTCGCTCATGCTCGCTTGCCTGCCTTCGCCTTTTCGTTCAACACGGTGTACACCCTGGCTATGTCCTTGCGTACCTTGCCGATCTGGTCCGGACGCGACAACTGGCCGATACCGCGCTGCATGCTGAGGTTGAATTTTTCGCGCAGCAGGTTCTCAAGCTCCAGGCCGAGCTCGCTGACAGTCTTGTTTCTCAGTTCCGTGGCATTCATCACATCACCGTCCGTGTTACAAAAGTCGTCTTGAAGGGAAGCTTCGCCGCCGCCAGCTTGAACGCCTCGCGCGCATCGGCCTCGGACACACCCTCGATTTCATACAGCATGCGGCCCGGCTGGATCTGTGCAATCCAGTACTCCACGTTACCCTTGCCCTTGCCCATGGCGCACCTCGATCGGCTTCTTTGTGATCGGTACGTCCGGGAAGACACGAATCCAGAGCTTGCCGCCGCGCTTCAC
This sequence comes from uncultured Gammaproteobacteria bacterium, assembly GCA_963803275.1. Classification (GTDB taxonomy): domain Bacteria; phylum Pseudomonadota; class Gammaproteobacteria; order UBA9214; family UBA9214; genus UBA9214. The sequence goes on from CAWDLS010000001.1 coordinate 101,889, forward strand.
GAAACGCGTAATGGTTCGACGCGCCGCCTCGATCTGGCGCGAGGTCATGCGGCCACGATCGGTCGCCTTCAGCCGTACTCGCCGAAACTGACCTTGCTGCCGCGCTGCGCCAGGCCGCGGTTGTGACCCTTCTGCTGCTTGCGAAATTTTGTTCTCTTGGGCTGTAACATGTTTACCGTTCTCCGCTATCAGGAAGTCGCCTTGCGTGCGGCTTCCGCCTCGGACTCTTCTTCCCTGCCGATGACCTCGCCCTTGAATATCCACACCTTCACGCCAATCTTGCCGTAGGTGGTGTTGGCTTCAGCGGTACCGTAGTCGATGTCCGCACGCAGCGTATGCAGCGGCACACGACCCTCGCGATACCACTCGTCACGGGCGATTTCCGCGCCGTTCAGTCGGCCACCGACCTTGATCTTGATGCCCTGCGCACCGATGCGCATGGCGTTGCTCACCGCACGCTTCATGGCGCGGCGGAACATGATGCGACGCTCCAGCTGCTGCGCGACACTCTCTGCAACCAGCGTGGCGTCGAGCTCGGGCTTGCGGATCTCCTCGATGTTGATGTTCACCGGCACCCCCATCTTCTCGGACACCTCCCTGCGCAGATTGTCGATGTCCTCGCCCTTCTTGCCGATGACGATGCCGGGACGTGCGGTATGCACGGTAATCACGGCGTTGTGCGCCGGGCGTGCAATCTGGATGCGGCTGACCGAAGCCTGCGACAAGCGCTGCTTGATGAATTCACGGATCTTCAGATCCGTGTTCAGGTAGTTGGCATAGTTGCCGGCAGCCGGCGTACCAGGTGGATGTCCAGTCCTTGACGATGCCAAGCCTGATGCCTGTTGGATGTACTTTCTGACCCATGCTGCTTTCTGCCTCTGCCTGTTAATCCAGTCAGTCACCCACCGTGACGGTGATATGGCTGCTACGTTTGAAAATCCGGTTACCACGGCCCTTGGCGCGCGCATGGAAGCGCTTCAGCGTACGCCCCTCGTTGACGAAGATGGCCGCAATCTTCAGCTCGTCAATGTCCGCGCCTTCGTTATGCTCGGCGTTCGCGATGGCGGACTCCAGCACCTTGCGCACGATCCCGGCGGCCTTCTTCTGGCTGAAAGCAGCAGGTTGAGCGCCTTCTCCACCGGCAGGCCGCGCATCTGGTCTGCCACCAGGCGGGCCTTCTGCGGCAGAGATCTGCGCCTGTTTCAATGTCGCGCTGACCTGCATCTGTCTGTCCCCTTACTTCGACTTCTTGTCGGCCACATGCCCGCTGAAGGTCCGGGTCAGGGCAAACTCGCCCAGCTTGTGGCCGACCATGTTTTCGTTGACGAGCACCGGCACATGCTGGCGCCCGTTGTGCACGGCGATGGTCAGTCCGACCATTTCCGGGATGACCATGGAACGTCGCGACCAGGTCTTGATCGGTGCGCTTGTTGTTTTCCGCAACCGCCTGTTCCACCTTCTTCAGCAGGTGGGTGTCAATGAACGGACCTTTTCTAATCGAACGTGGCACTGTTGCTGATCCTCATGATTACTTGCTGTTACGACGCCTGACGATCATGCCGTCCGGTGCGCTTGTTACTGCGCGTGCGGTAGCCCTTCGTCGGGGTACCCCACGGGCTACCGGATGACGGCCGCCGGAGGTGCGGCCCTCACCGCCGCCATGCGGGTGGTCAACCGGGTTCATGGCAACACCGCGCACCGTCGGGCGGATGCCGCGCCAGCGCTTGGCGCCGGCCTTGCCCAGCGAGCGCAGACTGTGTTCGATATTGCCGACCTCACCGATGGTCGCGATGCAGTCGGACAGTACCTTGCGCATCTCGCCGGAGCGCAGGCGCAGGGTGGCGTGATCGCCCTCGCGGGCGACCAGCTGGACGCTGCTGCCGGCGCTGCGGGCGAGCTGACCGCCCTTGCCGGGCTTCATCTCGACATTGTGCACCATGCTGCCGACGGGGATATTGCGCAGCGGCATGGCATTGCCCGGCCTTGATCGGCGCATCGCTGCCGCTGCGCAGCTCGTCGCCCGCCTGCACGCCCTTCGGCGCGAGGATGTAGCGGCGCTCGCCGTCGGCGTAGCAGCAGCAGGGCGATATGCGCCGAGCGGTTCGGATCGTATTCGATACGCTCAACCGTTGCCGGGACACCAGGCTTGTCGCGCTTGAAATCGATCACGGCGATAATGCTGCTTGTGCCCGCCGCCCTTGTGCCGCGTGGTGATACGGCCGGCTGTTGTTCCGTGCCACCGTTCTTGCGACTTTGCTCGAGCAGCGCGGTATGCGGCTTGCCCTTGTGCAACTCCGGCGTCACCACGCTGATGACAAAGCGCCGTCCGGGCGAGGTGGGTTTGCTTTAACCATTGGCATTGTCCTGTAACCTTTGCAGAGGTCGCGCCCCGGGCGCAAGCCTACTCCGCTCCCATGAAATCGATATCATGCCCTTCGGCCAGGGTCACGTAGGCTTTTTTCCAGTCTACGCGCCTGCCAACACTCTGACCGTGACGCTTGATCTTGCCACGCACGTTGCGACCTGGACACCCTTCGACCTTGACATCGAACATCAGCTCGACCGCTTCCGTGATATCCGGCTTGCTCGCACCCGGCAGCACCTTGAAGACGAACTGGCGGTTGGCGTCGGCGACAGGCGAGCTCTTCTCCGACACCACCGGGGCCAGCAGCACTTTCATCAGTCGTTCCTGGTTCATGCCAGACGCTCCTCGAGTTTCCTGAATGCACCGGTCGTGACCATCACCTTGTCAAATCCGACCAGGCTGACGGGATCCACGCCGGACACATCGCAAACCGCCACCCGCGGCAGGTTGCGTGCGCCAGGTAAAGCTTCTCATCAGCCGCGTCGGTGACGATCAGCACCTTGTCCAGCCCAAACTGCTTCAGCTTGCCGATCAGTTCACGTGTCTTGGGCGCATGACGCGAAAGATTCGACGTCGATCAGGCGGTCCTGCCGGAGCAGTTCGGACAGGATGGAGCGCATGGCGGCGCGGTACATCTTGCGATTGATCTTCTGCGCGTAGCTGCGCGGTACCGATGCGAAGATCTTGCCACCACCACGCCACAGCGGGCTGCGGAGGTGCCGGCGCGTGCGCGGCCGGTGCCCTTCTGGCGCCATGGCTTGATGCCGCCACCGCTGACCTGGCGCGGGTCTTCTGCTTGACGGTGCCGGAGCGGGCGCGAGCCATGACAGGCGGTCACGACCTGGTGTACCAGAGCCTCGCGGAAATACTGGCCGAAGACGTCGTCAGAGATCCTGATCTCGCCGCGATCCACGCCATGTAACTGTAGCTCCATCATCTCACTCCTGGCGCGCCTTGACTGCCGGACGAATGACCACATCGCCGCCACTGGCGCCCGGTACCGCGCCTTTTACCAGCAACAGGTTACGCTCGGTGTCGACGCGTATGATCTCGATATTCTGGGTGTTGCGACGCTCGTTGCCGAGGTGGCCGCACATCTTCTTGCCCTTGACGACACGCCCCGGTGTCTGGTTCTGGCCGATGGAGCCCGGCGCCCGGTGCGACAACGAATTGCCGTGCGTCGCATCCTGGGTACTGAAGTGATAGCGCTTGATCATGCCGGCGAAGCCCTTGCCGATCGAGGTTCCGGTCACGTCGACCTTCTGGCCAGCCGTGAATATCCCGACGCCGATCTCGCTGCCGACCTGTATGTCCTCGCCCTCGCCGTCTGCAAGCGGAATTCCCACAGTCCGCGTCCGGCCTCGGTGCCGGCCTTGGCGAAATGACCGGCCATGGGACGGGTCACGCGCGAAGGCTTGCGGTAACCGGTGGTTACCTGCAGCGCACGATAACCGTCCGTGTCATCGGTCTTGACCTGGGTCACGCGGTTCGGTTCAACCGCGATCACCGTCACCGGCACGGTGACGCCATCATCACCGAAGATACGCGTCATGCCTGCCTTTCGTCCTACGATTCCGATAGTCATTTCGTTACCCGCTAGTTCAGCTTGATCTGAACATCCACACCGGCAGCAAGGTCCAGCTTCATCAGCGCATCGACGGTCTTTTCCGTCGGATCGACGATATCCATCAGACGCTTGTGCGTGCGGATCTCGTACTGGTCGCGCGCGTCCTTGTTGACGTGCGGCGAGATGAGTACGGTAAAACGCTCCTTTCGGGTTGGCAGCGGAATGGGTCCACGTACCTGCGCACCGGTGCGTTTGGCTGTTTCGACAATCTCCGCGGCCGATTTGTCAATCAGGCGGTGGTCGAAGGCCTTGAGACGGATCCGGATTCTCTGGTTGCTCATGTCATTTGTTCACTATTCAATAATGCATTCGTACAGGGACGGATCGCGGACGCGGTCCGTCCCTGTAATTTTGCGGTGACGGCACAGGCCGTCACCAGCCCGTCTATTCGATAATCTTCGCTACCACGCCCGCGCCGACGGTACGGCCGCCCTCGCGAATCGCAAAGCGCAAGCCCTCTTCCATCGCAATCGGTGATATCAGCGACACCGTCATCTTCACGTTGTCACCAGGCATCACCATCTCCACTCCCTCCGGCAAATCACACGCCCCCGTCACGTCCGTCGTGCGAAAATAAAACTGCGGACGGTAATTACTGAAAAACGGCGTGTGACGACCCCCCTCTTCCTTGCTCAGCACGTACACCTCACACTCAAACTTCGTGTGCGGCGTAATACTCCCCGGCTTCGCCAGAACCTGCCCACGCTCCACTTCCTCACGCTTGGTACCCCGCAGCAATACACCCACGTTGTCACCCGCCTGTCCCTGGTCCAGCAACTTGCGAAACATCTCCACACCCGTGCACGTCGTCTTCATCGTCGGATTGATACCCACTATCTCAATCTCGTCGCCTACCTTGACCACACCACGCTCAATACGACCCGTTACCACCGTGCCACGACCCGAAATCGAAAATACATCCTCAACCGGCATCAAAAACGCACCGTCTATCGCACGCTCCGGCTGCGGTATGTAACGGTCCATCTCGTCAACCAGCTTGATGATCGACGGCACACCAATCTCGCTCGTGTCACCCTCCAGCGCCTTCAGCGCAGATCCCGTCACAATCGGCGTGTCATCCCCGGGAAAATCATAACTGTCCAGCAACTCCCGGATCTCCATCTCCACCAGCTCCAGAAGCTCCGCATCATCCACCATGTCCGCCTTGTTCATGTACACCAGAATGTACGGAACACCAACCTGACGCCTCAGCAAAATGTGCTCCCGCGTCTGCGGCATCGGACCATCCGCCGCACTCACCACCAGAATCGCCCCGTCCATCTGCGCCGCACCCGTGATCATGTTCTTCACATAGTCCGCGTGCCCCGGACAGTCCACGTGCGCATAATGACGCTTCGTACTCTCGTACTCCACGTGCGCCGTCGCTATCGTAATACCGCGCGCACGCTCCTCCGGCGCATTGTCAATCTGGTCATAGGCCTTGAACGTACCACCATGCGTCTCCGCCATCACCTTCGTGATCGCCGCCGTCAGCGTCGTCTTCCCGTGATCAACGTGACCTATCGTCCCAACATTCACATGCGGCTTCGTTCGTTCAAATTTTTCCTTTGACACGACTGTTTACCTCTATGTTCGTCAGATAAATAAAGATCAGGATGCCTTCTTGATGACAGCCTCGGCAACGTTGGCCGGTGCCTCCGCATATTTCTTGAACTGCATCGTGTAGGTTGCACGACCCTGGGTCTGTGACCGCAGCGAGGTCGAGTACCCGAACATCTCAGCCAGCGGCACGTCGGCCTTGACCAGCTTGACGCCGGCGTTGTCTTCCATACCGCCAATGATCCCGCGCCTGCGATTCAGGTCGCCCATGACATCACCCATGTATTCTTCCGGCGTCTCCACCTCGACATCCATGATCGGCTCGAGCAGTACCGGCTTCGCCCTGAGCGCGCCCTCCTTGAAGCCCATCGAGCCGGCGATCTTGAACGCCATCTCATTGGAGTCGACATCGTGGTACGACCCGTCGTACAGGGTGACCTTGACATCCACCACCGGGTAGCCGGCGATCACGCCGTTCTGCAATTGTTCCCTGATACCCTTGTCCACGGCCGGAATGTATTCCTTCGGTACTGCGCCGCCGATGATGCCGTTGACGAACTCGTAACCGGTTCCCGGCTCCTGCGGCTCCAGCCTGAGCCAGACGTGGCCGTACTGACCGCGCCCGCCGGACTGGCGCACGAACTTGCCTTCCGATTCGACCGTGCTGCGGATGGTCTCGCGGTAGGCAACCTGCGGCGCACCGACGTTGGCCTCGACCTTGAATTCACGCTTCATGCGATCGACGATGATCTCGAGGTGCAGTTCGCCCATGCCGGAGATGATGGTCTGTCCGGACTCCTCGTCGGTATGCACGCGGAACGACGGATCTTCCTGCGCCAGTTTGGCGAGCGCGATCCCCATCTTCTCCTGGTCGCCCTTGGTCCTGGGTTCGACGGCCACGGAGATCACCGGATCCGGGAATTCCATGCGCTCCAGCATCACGGAATGATCCAGCGAGGAAAGCGTCGTGCCAGTCACGATATCCTTAAGGCCGACGCAGGCCGCGATGTCGCCGGCGCATACTTCCTTGATCTCCTCGCGCTGGTTGGCATGCATCTGCAGGATGCGGCCGATACGTTCCTTGTTGCCGCTGGTGGAGTTGCGTACGCTGTCGCCTGACTTGAGCACGCCGGAATAGACGCGAATAAAGGTCAGCGTTCCGACGAACGGGTCGGTGGCGATCTTGAACGCCAGCGCTGAGAACGGCTCGCTGTCGTCGGCATGGCGCTCGACCGGCTGGTCCGTATCCAGATCGATGCCCTTGATGGCCGGGACCTCGGTCGGTGCCGGCATGTAGTCGACCACGGCGTCCAGCATGGCCTGCACGCCCTTGTTCTTGAACGCGGAGCCGCACAGCATCGGCACGATCTCGTGGTCGATGGTGCGCCGGCGCAGCGCCATCCGGATCTCCTGCTCGCTCAGGTCACCCCTTCAAGGTATTTTTCCATCAGTGCTTCGCTGGCCTCGGCCGCGGCCTCGACCATCTTTTCGCGCCATGCCCTGGCAGATGTCCAGCAGTTCGGCGGGAATATCCTCGTAGGTGAAGGTGGTGCCCATGTCCACCTCGCTCCACAAGATGGCCTTCATCTTGACCAGATCGACGACGCCCCTGTAGTTTTCTTCCGCCCCGATCGGCACCTGCACCGGGACCGGGTTGGCGCGCAGGCGCTCGCGCAGCTGGCGCTCGACCTTGAAGAAGTCGGCGCCGGCGCGGTCCATCTTGTTCACGAAGGCCAGCCGCGGCACCTTGTACTTGTTGGCCTGGCGCCAGACAGTTTCCGATTGCGGCTGCACCCCGCCGACCGCGCAGAACAGCAGCACGCGCCGTCCAGTACGCGCAGGGAACGCTCCACCTCGATGGTGAAATCGACGTGCCCCGGGGTATCGATGATGTTGATGCGGTGCTGCTTGTACTGCTGGCCCATGCCCTCCAGAAACAGGTCGTGGCCGCGGAGGTGATGGTGATGCCGCGCTCCTGCTCCTGCTCCATCCAGTCCATGGTGGCGGCGCCGTCGTGCACCTCGCCGATCTTGTGACTGACACCCGTATAGAACAGCACACGCTCCGTCGTCGTGGTCTTGCCCGCATCGATGTGCGCGGATGATACCGATGTTCCGGTAGCGCTCGATGGGTGTGATTGCTGTGGCACGGTCGTGTCTCTCTTCTGTTTCTCTGTCCGGCGCCCGCTTACCAGCGGTAATGCGAGAACGCCTTGTTGGCTTCCGCCATGCGGTGCGTGTCTTCACGCTTCTTGACCGCGGCACCGCGGCTATCGGCCGCATCCATCAGCTCGCCGGCCAGCCGCAGCGGCATTGACTTCTCACTGCGCTTGCGCGCGGCATCCAGTACCCAGCGCATGGCCAGGGTTGTGCGGCGCACCGGACGTACCTCGACCGGCACCTGGTAGGTGGCACCGCCGACGCGGCGGGATTTCACCTCGACCATCGGGCGCACGTTGTCCAGCGCCTTGTCCAGCACTTCAACCGGGTTTTTATTGCCCTTGCCGGCGATCTGTTTGAGTGCGCCGTAGATGATGCGCTCGGCAACAGACTTCTTGCCGGATGCATGACCATGTTGATGAATTTGGCCAGCATCAGGTTCCCGTACTTGGGATCCGGCAGGATTTCCCGTGAACCTATGACTCTTCTTCTGGACATGGTGCCTTCTCAAATCACTGTTCGTTGTTCGGCCCGGATCACGACTTCGGGCGCTTCGCGCCGTACTTGGAACGGCCCTGGCGACGGCTGGTGACTCCGGAGGTGTCGAGGCTGCCACGCACGGTGTGGTAGCGCACGCCCGGGAGATCCTTGACGCGACCGCCGCGAATCAGCACCACGGAGTGCTCCTGCAGGTTGTGCCCCTCGCCACCGATATATGTAGTGACCTCGAAGCCGTTGGTCAGCCGGACACGGGCCACCTTGCGCAGCGCCGAATTCGGCTTCTTCGGGGTCGTGGTGTAGACGCGCGTGCAAACGCCGCGCTTCTGGGGACAGGCCGCCAGCGCGGGAACGGTACTTTTTTCCCGTTTACGGGAACGCGGCTTGCGCACTAATTGATTGATTGTGGCCATTACTCGAAAAAACCCCAGAGATTTAACTTGAAATATTTCTGTAGCTGAAAACAAACGACAGGCCGGTTAGGACCGGCCTGTCGAAAGGAGCGGAATTTTAGAATCAGGGCATTGCCCTGTCAAGGAGGTTTTCTATTCTTCTGCAGACGATCCGGCTTCAGACGACTCGGCCACATCCTCGGTCTGCCCGTCAAACGACGCATCCACGGCCGCCATTTCCCGGGAGATGTCGAGCGGAATCACCTCGCGCTGGCGATGGCGCGCGGCGTGGTAGGCCAGGCCGGTACCTGCCGGGATCAGGCGCCCAACGATGACGTTCTCCTTTAAACCTCGCAGATTGTCCTGTTGCCGCGTACCGAGGCCTCCGTCAGGACCCGGGTGGTCTCCTGGAAGGAGGCCGCCGAGATGAAGGACTCGGTCGCCAGCGAGGCCTTGGTGATACCCAGCAGCAGCGGTGTCCACTCGGCCGGCTGCTTGCCAGTCCGCAGCAACTGCTCGGTCTCTTCCAGGACCCTTGATTTTTCCACCTGTTCGCCCTTGAGGAAGCGGCTCTCGTTGCTGTTGACGATCTCCACCTTGCGCAGCATCTGGCGCAGGATGACCTCGATGTGCTTGTCATTGATCTTTACACCCTGCAACCGGTAGACATCCTGGATCTCCTTGACCAGGTAGCCGGCCATGGTGGAGGTCCCAAGCAGGCGCAGGATATCGTGGGCACCGGGCTCGCCGTCGACCAGGGTTTCGCCCTTCTCGACGTGCTCGCCCTCGAAGATGGTCACATGGCGCCACTTCGGGATCAGTTCCTCGTGCGTCTCGCCCTCGGGACCGGTGATGATCACGCGCTGCTTGCCCTTGGTATCCTTGCCAAAACCCACCGTGCCGGATATTTCTGCCAGAATGGCGGGATCTTTCGGCTTGCGTGCCTCGAACAGGTCGGCGACGCGCGGCAGACCGCCGGTAATGTCGCGGGTCTTTGACGACTCCTGCGGGATACGCGCGATGATGTCGCCCACGCTCACCTCGGCGCCGTCCTCGAGACCGACCATCGCGCCGGCGGCAGGAAGTACTGCGCATCGAGGTCGGTACCGGCGAGCTTGAGTGCTGGCCCTGGTCATCGACCAGCTTGACCATCGGGCGCAGGTCCTTGGCCGGCACTGCCGCGCTGACTTGGGATCGGTGATCACCATGCTGGTCAGGCCGGTGACCTCGTCGGTGTGACTCCTGCACGGTGACGCCGTCGATGAAATCGGTGAGGCGGACAACGCCGGCCACCTCGGTGACAATCGGATGGGTATGCGGGTCCCAGGTCGCGATGACGCTGCCGCCCTCACGTGTCGCCGTCGGCGACGCTGATCACGGCGCCGTAGGGCACCTTGTAACGTTCGCGCTCGCGGCCGAACTCGTCGACCAGGCCGATTTCACCGGAGCGCGATACCGCGACCAGGTTACCGTTCTTGTTGGTCACGGTCTTGATATTGTGCAGACGCACCGTACCGCTGGTCTTCGACTTCCACACTGTTGACGGTGGCCGCACGGCTGGCCGCGCCGCCGATATGGAACGTACGCATGGTCAGCTGGGTACCCGGCTCGCCGATGGACTGGGCGGCGATCACGCCGATAGCCTCGCCTTCATTGACCATGTGACCGCGGGCCAGATCACGGCCGTAACAGGCGGCACACACCCCATAGCGGTTGTCGCAGGTGATCGGCGAGCGCACTTTGATCTCGTCGACACCCAGTGCCTCCAGCTGATCGACCCAGTCTTCGTCAAGCAGGGTACCTCGCGTGACGTAATCACCTCGTCGCTGCCCGGAAGCAGCACGTCCTCGGCCGTCAGGCGGCCCAGCACGCGCTCACGCAACGGTTCCACCACATCACCACCCTCGACCAGCGGCGTCATGACCAGCCCTCCTTCGGTGCCGCAATCGTCGCCGATGACGACCATGTCCTGCGCCACGTCGACCAGGCGACGCGTCAGGTAACCGGAGTTGGCAGTCTTCAGCGCCGTGTCCGCAAGGCCCTTGCGCGCGCCGTGCGTGGAGATGAAGTACTGCAGCACGTCCAGTCCTTCGCGGAAATTCGCGGTGATCGGAGTCTCGATGATGGAGCCGTCCGGCTTTGCCATCAGGCCGCGCATACCGGCCAGCTGGCGGATCTGCGCGGCGGAACCACGCGCGCCGGAGTCGGCCATCATGTACACCGAATTGAAGGAGGGCTGCCTGACCATGTTGCCCTGCGCGTCGAGTTACTTCCTCGGTACCGAGCACGTCCATCATCGCCTTGGCGACCTGGTCGTTGGTGCGCGACCAGATATCCACGACCTTGTTGTAGCGTTCGCCCATGGTCACCAGTCCGGAGGTGTACTGGTTCTCGATCTCCAGCACCTCGTTCTCGGCATGCCGAGAATCATCGCCTTGCCTCGGGAATCGTCATGTCGTTCATGCCGAACGAGAACCGCGGCACGGGTGGCGTAGGAAAAGCCCATGTACATCAGCTGGTCGGCGAAAATGACGGTCTCCTTCAGGCCGACGCGGCGGTAGCAGCCATTGATCAGGTTGGAGATCGCCTTCTTGGTCATGTCCCGGTTGACCAGATCGAAGGTCAGCCCCGCGGGCAATATCTCGGACAGCAGTGCACGGCCGACGGTGGTGTCCACCAGGCCCTTCACTTTTCTGCGCCTCGCCGTGCTCATCGAGTTCGAATCGCGGAATGCGCACCCTGACGCGTGCATGCAACGATACGCAGCCGGTTCTCGTAGGCGCGATGCACCTCGCTAGACGTCGGCGAATACCATGCCTTCGCCCTGCGCATTGATCGATTCACGGGTCAGGTAATAGAGCCCCAGCACCACGTCCTGCGATGGCACGATGATCGGCTCGCCGTTGGCCGGCGACAGGATATTGTTGGACGACATCATCAGCGCGCGCGCCTCGAGCTGCGCCTCGATGGACAGCGGTACATGCACGGCCATCTGGTCGCCGTCGAAGTCGGCGTTAAACGCGGCGCACACCAGCGGATGCAGCTGGATCGCCTTGCCCTCGATCAGCACCGGCTCGAAGGCCTGGATGCCGAGCCGGTGCAGGGTCGGTGCGCGGTTCAGCATTACCGGGTGCTCGCGGATCACTTCCTCGAGGATATCCCACACCTCCGGTCCCTCGCGTTCGACCAGCTTCTTGGCCGCCTTGATGGTGGTGGCCAGGCCGCGCAGCTGCAGCTTGCTGAAGATGAACGGCTTGAACAGCTCCAGCGCCATGCTTCTTGGGCAGGCCGCACTGGTGCAGCTTCAGCGTCGGACCGACCACGATCACGGAACGGCCGGAGTAGTCGACACGCTTGCCGAGCAGATTCTGGCGGAAGCGGCCCTGCTTGCCCTTGATCATGTCGGCCAGCGATTTCAGCGGACGCTTGTTGGTGCCGGTGATGGCGCGGCCGCGGCGACCGTTGTCGAGCAGGGCATCGACGGATTCCTGCAGCATGCGCTTCTCGTTGCGCACGATGATGTCCGGCGCGTTCAGTTCCAGCAGCCGCTTTAGGCGGTTGTTGCGGTTGATGACGCGACGATACAGATCGTTCAGGTCGGAGGTCGCGAAGCGACCGCCATCGAGCGGCACCAGCGGACGCAGTTCCGGCGGCAGCACCGGCAGCACGGTCATGACCATCCATTCCGGGCGGTTGCCGGAATCGATGAAGGATTCGATCAGCTTGAGACGCTTGGTGATGCGCTTGAGCTTGGTCTCGGACTTGGTGTGAATCGCTCTCCTCGCGCAACCTGACCGCCTCGACCTGCAGGTCGATGCGCCTTGAGCAGCTCGTAGACCGCCTCGGCGCCCATGCGGGCATCGAACTCGTCGCCGTTTTCCTCGATCGCATCGAGATAGGCCTCGTCGGTCAGTAACTGGCCGCGCTCCAGCGTGGTCATGCCGGGATCGACCACCACATAGGCCTCGAAATACAGCACGCGCTCGATATCGCGCAGTGTCATATCGAGCAGCAGTCCGATGCGCGACGGCAGGGATTTCAGGAACCAGATATGTGCGGCAGGGCTGGCCAGCTCAATGTGCCCCATGCGCTCGCGGCGCACCTTGGCCAGCGTGACTTCCACGCCGCACTTCTCGCATACCACGCCGCGGTGCTTAAGGCGCTTGTACTTGCCGCACAGGCACTCGTAGTCCTTCACCGGCCCGAAGATCTTGGCGCAGAACAGGCCGTCGCGTTCCGGCTTGAAGGTGCGGTAGTTGATCGTCTCCGGCTTCTTGACCTCGCCGAAAGACCAGGAACGGATCATATCGGGTGACGCCAGGCCGATGCGGATGGCATCGAATTCATCCGTGTGGCCCTGCGGTTTGAAAAAATTAAGTAAGTCTTTCATCGTCTCTCCTGCACGTGGAGTCTTGCGTTACCGGCGAACCGGCTGCTGATATTCCTGTTGCCTGTTCCTAGTCCGTTTCCAGCTCGATGTTGATACCGAGCGAACGGATTTCCTTCACCAGCACATTGAAGGATTCCGGCATGCCGGCATCCATGTCGGTGGTCGCCATCAACGATGTTCTTGTACATCTTGGTGCGGCCGTTCACGTCGTCGGACTTGACAGTCAGCATCTCCTGCAGGGTGTAGGCGGCGCCGTAGGCCTCCAGCGCCCACACCTCCATTTCGCCGAAACGCTGGCCGCCGAACTGCGCCTTGCCGCCAAGCGGCTGCTGGGTGACCAGGCTGTACGGGCCGGTGGAACGGGCGTGCATCTTGTCATCGACCAGATGGTTGAGCTTCAGCATGTACATGTAACCGACCGTGACCGGGCGATCGAAGGCGTCGCCGGTACGGCCGTCGTACAGGTGGTCTGGCCGCTGGCCGGCAGATCCGCCAGCTCCAGCATGTGCTTGATCTCCGCTTCCGGCGCACCATCGAACACCGGCGTGGCCATCGGCACGCCATCCACCAGATTTCCCGCCAGGTCAACGATCTCCTCGTCGTTCAGCGAGTTCAGATCTCTCCCTGCGACCGCTGGAGTTGTAGATCTGGTCGAGGAAGGCGCGGATCTCGGCGACCTTCTGCTGCGCGTCGAGCATCTTGCCGATCTTGATACCCAGTCCCTTGGCGGCCCAGCCCAGATGGGTCTCCAGCACCTGGCCGACGTTCATGCGCGACGGCACGCCGAGCGGATTGAGCACGATATCCACCGGCGGTGCCGTCGGCGATGATACGGCATGTCCTCGACCGGCAGGATCATCGAGATCACGCCCTTGTTGCCGTGGCGTCCGGCCATCTTGTCGCCCGGCTGCACGCGGCGCTTCACGGCCAGATAGACCTTGACCATCTTCAGCACGCCCGGCGCGAGATCGTCGCCGGTGGTGAGTCTTGCGCTTTCTTCTCCTCAGGCGCTGGTCGAAGTCCTTGCGCAGCGCCTTGAGCTGTTCGGCGGCCTTCTCCAGGCTCGGCATTGGCCTCCTCGTTGCGCAGGCGGATCTCGAACCACTTGTCGCGGTCGACATCGTTGAGGTAGTCGCTTGGTGATCTTGGTGCCGGCGCTTCAGCTTCTTCGGTCCGCCCTCGGCGACCTTGCCCAGCAGCAGCTTTTCCACGCGCTGGTAGATGTCGTCCTCCATGATGCGCAGCTGGTCGTTCAGATCCTTGCGGATCGCGGCCAGTTGCTCGTCCTCGATCTGCAGCGCACGCGCGTCCTTCTCGACGCCGTCGCGGGTGAACACCTGCACGTCGATCACGGTGCCGTCCATGCCGCTCGGCACCCGCAGCGAGGTGTCCTTCACGTCGGAGGCCTTCTCGCCGAAGATCGCGCGCAGCAGTTTCTCTTCCGGCGTCAGCTGGGTCTCGCCCTTCGGCGTGACCTTGCCGACCAGGATGTCGCCCGGCTTCACCTCGGCGCCGATGTAGACGATGCCGGACTCGTCCAGCTTGGCGAGCGCGCCCTCGCCGACGTTGGGGATGTCGCGCGGTGATTTCCTCGGCGCCCAGCTTGGTGTCGCGCGCCACGCAGGTCAGTTCCTCGATATGGATGGTGGTGAAGCGGTCTTCCTCGACCACGCGCTCGGAAATCAGGATCGAGTCCTCGAAGTTGTAGCCGTTCCAGGGCATGAACGCGACCAGCAGGTTCTGGCCCAGGGCCAGTTCGCCCATGTCGGTGCGACGGGCCATCGGCCAGCACGTCGCCGCGCGCGATCACATCGCCCGGGTCGCACCAGCGGGCGCTGGTTGATGCAGGTGTTCTGGTTGGAGCGCGTGTACTTGGTCAGGTTGTAGATGTCGACACCCGGCTCGCCGGCCACGGTTTCGCCGTCGTTGACGCGCACCACGATACGCGCGGCGTCGACGGAATCGACCACGCCGCCGCGCCGGCCACCACGGTCACGCCGGAGTCGATCGCCACCGTGCGCTCGATACCGGTACCGACCAGCGGCTTCTCCGGACGCAGCGTCGGCACCGCCTGGCGCTGCATGTTCGAACCCATCAGTGCGCGGTTGGCGTCGTCGTGCTCGAGGAACGGGATCAGCGCCGCCGCGACCGAAACGATCTGCTTCGGCGACACGTCGATGTAGTTGACCTTGTCCGGCGTCGAGGTCGTGAACTCGTTCTGGATGGCGGCAGGTCACCAGGTCTTCGGTCAGGTTGCCCTTCGCGTCCACGGTGGCATTGGCCTGGGCGATGACGTACTCGCCTTCCTCGATGGCCGACAGGTATTCGATCTCGTCGGTGACCCGGCCGTTCTCCACCTTGCGGTACGGCGTCTCGAGGAACCCGTATTCGTTGGTGCGCGCATACACGGCGAGCGAGTTGATCAGGCCGATGTTCGGACCTTCCGGGGTCTCGATCGGGCAGACGCGGCCATAGTGGGTCGGGTGCACGTCGCGCACCTCGAAGCCGGCGCGCTCGCGCGTCAGGCCCCCGGGCCCGAGCGCCGAGACGCGGCGCTTGTGGGTGACCTCGGACAGCGGGTTGTTCTGGTCCATGAACTGCGACAGCTGGCTGGAGCCGAAGAACTCCTTGACGGCCGCGGCCACCGGCTTGGCGTTGATCAGTTCCTGGGGCATCAGGCTTTCGGATTCGGCCAGGCTCAGGCGCTCCTTCACCGCGCGCTCGACGCGCACCAGGCCGATGCGGAACACGTTCTCGGCCATCTCGCCGACACAGCGGATGCGGCGGTTGCCCAGGTGGTCGATATCGTCGACGTGCCGTTGCCGTTGCGGATGTCGATCAGCACCTGAGCACGTCAGGATGTCGGAGGTCATGGCCCTGCTTCCTTGCCCAGTGATCTGCGACAGCCATGTCGTCCTTTCGCTCGGCTGAGGTACTTGTTCGTCGAACAGCATGCCCGGACCGGTCATCCTTGCGCCCGACGCGGCGGTTGAATTTCATGCGGCCGACCGCCGACAGGTCATAGCGCTCGCTGGTGAAGAACAGGTTCTTGAACAGGTTCTGCGCGGCATCCTTGGTCGGCGGCTCGCCCGGGCGCATCATGCGGTAGATCTCCACCATGGCCTCCAGGTCGCGTGGTGGTCGGGTCGATGCGCAGGGTGCTGGAAATGTACGGCGCCGCGATCAAGGTCGTTGACATACAGGGTGTTGAGTTCCCTGACCGGCATCGACGCAGCTTGTCCAGCAGCTCCGGCGTGATTTCCTCGTTGGCGTTGGCGATCAATCTCGCCGGTTTCCGTGTCGACCACGTTGTGGGCAGGATCTTGCCGAGCAGGTAATCCTCCGGCACTTCCAGCGACTTCACGCCGGCCTTTTCGAGCTCGCGGATATGCTGCGCGGTGATGCGCCGCCCTTCCTCGACGATGACCTTGTTCTTCGACCTTGATCTCGAAGCTGGCCGTCTCGCCGCGCAGGCGCTCCGGCACCAGATCGAGCTTGATGCTCGTTCTTGCTGAAATGGAAGGTGTTGGTCTCGAAGAAGATGTCCAGGATCTGCTCGTTGTCATAGCCCAGCGCGCGCAGCAGGATGGTGGCCGGCAGTTTGCGGCGGCGGTCGATGCGCACGAACAGCGCAGTCCTTCGGGTCGAACTCGAAGTCCAGCCAGGAGCCGCGGTAGGGAATCACGCGCGCCGAAAACAGCAGCTTGCCCGAGGAGTGGGTCTTGCCCTTGTCGTGGTCGAAGAACACGCCGGGCGAGCGGTGCAGCTGGGAGACGATCACGCGCTCGGTGCCGTTGATCACGAATGTGCCGTTCTCGGTCATCAGCGGCAGTTCGCCCATGTAGACCTCCTGCTCCTTGATGTCCTTGACCTTCTTGGCGTCCGCCGGGGACTCCTTGTCGTAGATGACCAGGCGCACCAGTGCGCGCAGCGGCGCGGCGTAGGTCAGGCCGCGCAGCTGGCACTCCTTCACGTCGAAGGCCGGCTCGCCGAGGCGGTAGCTCACATAGTCGAGCGCGGCGTTGCCGGAATAGCTGACAATCGGAAATACCGAACTGAACGCGGCGTGCAGGCCCTTGTCGTCGCGCGACTCGGCGATCCTTGTCGGCTGCAGGAAGTCCCGATAGGACTCGATCTGGGTCGCCAGCAGATACGGCACTTCCAGAATGCTGTGGCGTTTGCCAAAATCCTTGCGGATGCGTTTCTTCTCGGTGAAGCTGTAGGCCATCGGTTTTCCTCTCCAGTATACTGATCGAAGCAAGCTGTATATCAGTGGCGCGCGTCTGGTCGGCAGACACTGACAGTCACTGCGCGGACCGCGCACTGCCGTTTCATGTACAACAAGCAGGCGCAGGCCGGACGCATGCAATGCGTCCAGCCTGCCCTGAATTCCCGGGTTTGCTGTAATCACAAATGGATTACGCGCAACCCGCTTACTTGAGTTCGACTGTGGCGCCGGCTTCCTCGAGCTGTTTCTTGACGTCGTCGGCGTCGTCCTTGCAGGCGGCTTCCTTCACCGTGGAGGGCACGCCTTCGACCATGTCCTTGGCTTCCTTCAGGCCCAGGCCGGTGATGGCGCGCACCGCCTTGATGACGCCGACCTTGTTGTCGCCGAAGCTGGTCATGCACGACGTCGAACTCGGTCTGCTCCTCGGCGGCGGCACCGGCTTCGGCGCACCGGCAACAGGAGCGGCAACGGCCACGGCGGCGGCGGCGGTACGCCGAACTTCTCTTCCATGGCGGAGATCAGACTCGACGACGTCCATCACGGACATGTTGGCAATTGTTTCCAGAATCTCTTCTTGTGAAACGGCCATTTCGAATACTCCTGTCTAGAATCTTATAAAATAGGTTGAATGTGGTTCATGCTGCCTGCTTCTGGTCGCGGATCGCGGCCACGGTACGCACCAGCTTGACGGACCTCGTTGAGGGTCCGGGCAAGCTTCGTGACCGGGGCCTGGATCACCGACATCAGCATGCTGATCGCCTGGTCGCGGGTCGGCAGCGTCGCCAGCCTGTCGATATCGGATGGCTCAAGCAGCTGCCCGCCGACCGACAGCATGGTGACCCTGAACTTGTCGTTAGTCTTGGCAAAGTCCTTGGTCACGCGCGCGGCTGCCCCGGGATCCTCCCGGGAAAATGCCAGCATCAGCGGACCGGTCAGCCTGTCGCTCATGCACGCGAAATCGGTGCCATCCAGGGCACGACGCGCCAGCGTATTCTTCACGACGCGCAGATAGACATTGTCCTGGCACGCGCCTTGATACGCAGGCTGGTCATCTGCTCGACCGTCAGCCCGCTGTATTCGGCGGCGACGGCCGAGAATGCCCCTTTGGCAACCTCGGCTACTTCAGCAACAACAGCCTTTTTCTCTTCAAGAGTTAACGCCATTGTGTTTACCTCTTCAGGAATCCACGCCCCGGGGAGAACCCGCGCGTTTCCTTCCCGTTCGTTTACACCACACCGGAACTGCCCGGCGCACTCGTTTGGTGACTTGAAGACAGGTCGTTTCCGGCATGGTCCAGGCCAGTTTCCAGACCAGTTCCTGGTCTCGCCTGCTCCTGCCTCTCACGACACTCGAAAACTGTCATCGCGCGCACCCTCTGCGCAGGCCGGCTGCCGACTGTCGAAACGCATCACTGTTAATGACACAGTTCTACAGTCGTGCAGATGATTAAACACGACTCGCGTCGCGTACCTGCGGTCTTTGACGGCTGCCGGCGACAAACCGGCTCACCCGCGGCATACATGGCAACGCGTGCCTGCAGTGTGCCGCTTGCGGCTGCCGCACCAGGTGCGACAGCAGCGCCAAACCTTTTCCCCTCACCTTTTTTAGGTAAGGGCCGGATAGAGGGTTAACCGCCCCTCTCTCCATCCCTCTCCCCCCGGGGGAGAGGGATATGATTAAACCCTTTAACCCAGCGTCGTCTGGTCGACCTGGAGACCCGGGCCCCATGGTCGTCGAAACCGACACCTTCTTCATGTACACGCCCTTGGCGGTCGCCGGCTTGACCTTATTCAGGTCAGCCAGCAGTGCACTGAGATTTTCCTTGAGCGCGTTGATCTCGAAATCGACACGGCCGATCGGACAGTGGATGATCCCCGCCTTGTCAGCGCGATAGCGCACCTGGCCTGCCTTGGCATTCTTCACCGCGGTGGCCACGTCCGGCGTCACCGTACCGACCTTCGGATTCGGCATCAGGCCGCGTGGGCCGAGGATCTGGCCGAGCGTACCGACCACGCGCATGGCATCCGGCGAGGCGATCACGACGTCAAAGTTCATGTTGCCCTTCTTGACCTCTTCCGCCAGGTCTTCAAAACCCACGATGTCGGCACCGGCGGCCTTCGCGGCCTCCGCATTCGCACCCTGGGTGAACACGGCAACGCGCACGGTCTTGCCGGTGCCGTTTGGCAGCACGGTGGCACCGCGCACGGCCTGGTCGGACTTGCGCGGATCGATGCCGAGATTGACGCTGACGTCCACCGATTCCTTGAACTTCACGCTGGACAGCTCCTGCAGCAGACGCAGCGCGTCGTCGATCGGGTACTGCCTGCCGTGTTCAAGCTTTTCCCTGATGGCTTTTGCCCGTTTTGTCAATTTGGCCATGGCTGCCTACTCCTCCACCTCAAGGCCCATACTGCGGGCGCTTCCGGCGATGATACGGATGGCCGCGTCCATGTCCGCGGCGTTCAGGTCAGGCATCTTGGTTGCGGCAACCTCTTCCAGCTGCGCGCGGGTCACCGAGCCGACCTTGGCAGTGTTCGGCGTGCTCGACCCCTTCGGGATGCCGGCGACCTTCATCAGCAGCACCGAGGCCGGTGGCGTCTTGGTGATAAATGAAAAACTGCGATCGCTGTAGACCGTGATAACCACCGGGATCGGCAAATTCTTTTCCAGGTTCTGCGTCTGCGCATTGAACGCCTTGCAGAACTCCATGATGTTCACACCGTGCTGACCCAGCGCCGGACCGACCGGCGGACTCGGATTGGCAGCACCGGCTGGTACCTGCAGCTTGATATAAGCCTCGATTTTCTTGGCCATGTCTACTCCTGTGGGTACAAGCGCCTTGCGGCTCCCCTGTAAATTAAATGGGGTCAGACCCCATCTTTACTTAAATGGGGTCTGACCCCATTTAATTTACGCCTTCTCCACCTGGCCGAATTCGAGTTCGACCGGTGTAGAGCGACCGAAGATCAGTACCGAGACCCGCAGCCGGCTCTTTTCGTAATTGACTTCTTCCACCACGCCGTTGAAATCATTAAACGGCCCGTCGGTGACACGCACCACCTCACCGACCTCGAACAGCACCTTCGGCCGTGGCTTCTCGGCGCCTTCCTGTACACGCTGCAGGATGGCATCGGCCTCGCGCTGGGTGATCGGCGCCGGGACGGTCACTGGTACCGCCGATAAAGCCGAGCACCTTGGGTGCATCCTTGACCAGGTGCCAGGTATCCTCGTTCATGTCCATCTGCACCAGCACATAGCCAGGGAAGAACTTGCGTTCGCTCTTGCGCTTGGCACCCTCGCGCATCTCGACCACTTCCTCGGTCGGCACCAGGATGTCGCCGAAGGATTCCTCCATACAGGCTCGTGTGATACGTTCTTCCAGCGCACGCTTTACCTGGTTCTCAAACCCCGAATAGGCCTGCACGACATACCATTGTAATGACATCGTTTCAGCCTCCCTGGCCGGTCAGTGATTGGATTGCCCACAGCAGGATCATGTCCAGCAGCCACAGGGCGACACCGACCAGCAACACGATGAACAGTACCGCCAGCGTTGTCTGCACGGTTTCCGCCCGCGTCGGCCAGACCATGCGCCGCACCTCGGACTGCGCACCCGCCAGGAAGCCCAGGATGCCCCTGCCCATGCTTGACTGCGCCGCGATAAACACGGCAACAGCGGCGACCACCAGCAGGCCAAGCACGCGCAGCACCAGCATCTGGTCTTCAAAGTAGTAGAAAGCGGCAATACCGCCGGCCATCAGCAGCACGGCCAGCGCCAGTTTCAGGCCGTCAAACCGGCTGTCAGCTTCTGTTTCAACCTTTGCGTTCATAGTGTGGATAAACGGGGTCAGACCCCAATGTTCACCTTATGTTCCAATAAAACGGGTCTGACCCTGTTTGATCAGTTGGCAGGCCAGGAGGGAATCGAACCCCCAACCTGCGGTTTTGGAGACCGCCGCTCTGCCAATTGAGCTACTGGCCTAAATTAAATGGGGACAGACCCCAATTTTAGTTACCTTTCCCGATGATCGATAAAATTGGGGTCTGTCCCCATTTAACACGTATCACCCGTTACTCGATAATCTTCGCTACCACGCCCGCGCCGACGGTACGGCCACCCTCGCGAATCGCAAAGCGCAACCCCTCTTCCATCGCAATCGGTGATATCAGCGACACCGTCATCTTCACGTTGTCCCCCGGCATCACCATCTCCACTCCCTCCGGCAAGTCACACGCCCCCGTCACGTCCGTCGTGCGAAAATAAAACTGCGGACGGTAATTACTGAAAAACGGCGTGTGACGACCACCCTCTTCCTTGCTCAGCACATACACCTCACACTCAAACTTCGTGTGCGGCGTAATACTACCCCGGCTTCGCCAGAACCTGCCCACGCTCCACTTCCTCACGCTTGGTACCCCGCAGCAATACACCCACGTTGTCACCCGCCTGACCCTGGTCCAGCAACTTGCGAAACATCTCCACACCCGTGCACGTCGTCTTCATCGTCGGCATTGATCCCCACAATCTCAATCTCGTCACCTACCTTGACCACACCACGCTCAATACGACCCGTCACCACCGTGCCACGACCCGAAATCGAAAATACATCTTCAACCGGCATCAAAAAAGCACCGTCTATCGCACGCTCCGGCTCCGGTATGTAACGGTCCATCGCCTCCACCAGCTTGATGATCGACGGCACCCAATCTCGCTCGTGTCACCCTCCAGCGCCTTCAGCGCAGATCCCGTCACAATCGGCGTGTCATCCCCGGGAAAATCATAACTGTCCAGCAACTCCCGGATCTCCATCTCCACCAGCTCCAGAAGCTCCGCATCATCCACCATGTCCGCCTTGTTCATGTACACCAGAATGTACGGAACACCAACCTGACGGCTCAGCAAAATGTGCTCCCGCGTCTGCGGCATCGGACCATCCGCCGCACTCACCACCAGAATCGCCCCGTCCATCTGCGCCGCACCCGTGATCATGTTCTTCACATAGTCCGCGTGCCCCGGACAGTCCACGTGCGCATAATGACGCTTCGTCACTCTCATACTCCACGTGCGCCGTCGCAATCGTAATACCACGCGCACGCTCCTCCGGCGCATTGTCAATCTGGTCATAGGCCTTGAACGTACCACCATGCTTCTCCGCCATCACCTTCGTGATCGCCGCCGTCAACGTCGTCTTCCCGTGATCAACGTGACCTATCGTCCCAACATTCACATGCGGCTTCGTTCGTTCAAATTTTTCCTTTGACATCGCGCCTGACTCCCCTTACGGTTTGTGCCTGTTACTTTGAGTACATACAGCTGAAACTGCCTTACCCCTGGTCTGGAGCCCATAACCGGATTTGAACCGGTGACCTCTTCCTTACCAAGGAAGTGCTCTACCGACTGAGCTATATGGGCATATAATATTTGGGTGATACCCCGGTTATCACCTTCACCAATTTCGCCATACCGGGCCTGGCCCCGTATCTTCTGGAGCGGGTGATGGGAATCGAACCCACGTCATCAGCTTGGAAGGCTGAGGTTCTACCATTGAACTACACCCGCCTGCCACAAAACACCGACGCCAGAAAAGCCTGCCTGACCCTGCTTACCAACCATCAACTGGTGGAGGGGGGAGGATTCGAACCTCCGAAGGCTGAGCCGTCAGATTTACAGTCTGATCCCTTTGACCGCTCGGGAACCCCTCCAAAAATGCAAGCCCGCTATTTTGTTGCAGGCACCTGTGAGTGTCAACATAAATACCGTGATTGAATACTGGAAATCACCCACGTTAGTATCAGACTCGCGCCAACATCAGGACAGCGGGAATACCGCTAGCGAAAAACAACAGGGCGCGCAAACTTGCACCGTAGCAGGACGAGTACCCGAAAGCTATGCTAATGTTTATCAAACAAATGTGGGGGGTATGCGGTGGAACGGAGGCTCTACTTCCTGATATCTGACCGGGCGCATGCCCTCGTCGTCGTCGATGATCTGGTCAATCACGGCATTGATATTGAACACATGCGGGCTATCGGAGACCGCCATACGCGCATGGACGGCCTGCCTGGCGCCTCCGCCTGCGCGGCAAATGTCGCAACGACCCGCCTGCAGCGACTGATCTGGAATGCCAACACCACCTGTTTCGCGGCTGCACTGGTCGCCGCCATCCTGGTGCCGGTTTTTACCGGGCTCAGCTGGTGGCTGCTATTGCCGGCGGGCGTCATGAGCGCCAATTTTATGACTGGTCTTTACCTGAGCAACGCACCCGCTAATGAACTGAACGAATTTCGCGATGCCGTTGCACACGGCGAGATCGTGCTCATCGTCGATGTCCCGGAGACCCGTGCGGCCGCGGTCGAGCACGAGATTCAGCTTCACCACCCGGAGGCCAGCAGCCGCTGGGCACAGGCCACCGGCCTGTAGCATTCCACTCGTCAGCGGTACTTTGGAGCTGACCTAGTGGCTGAAGCAGCCGTGCGCGGCTTGTTCTCCCAACAGGACATTAAACGACTCGGCACTGACGTGGATCAGCTGTTCATGGTCACCCGCCTCGAAATAGATTTCAGGCTGCTCGGCAAGTGTGTCATCCACAACGGTTTCAATACCATAGGCCGGTCCCAGTGCCGGCAGCGCACCGACCTCGCAGTCCCGGAACAGCTGTCCCAGCTCGCTCTCCGTTGCCAGTCCCAGGTTGCGTTTCATCTGGCGGTGCAGTTCACCCAGATCGACCTGACGATTGGCCGGCAGCACCACCATGAGATAACCCAGGTCATCTTCAAGGACCACCGATTTGGCGAGGCGGTTGCCGGGAACATGGGTAGCCTGCGCGCTTTCCCCGCTGGTCGAGCTATGCGGATGTGAAAGGATGTCGTATTCAATACCGTGCTCGGCCAGGTAATTCGATATTGTCATTGCGATTGCCATGTTAGACCCTCCGCAGATGTTTAACACAGTATAGATCAGGGCGTGCGGCTTGCCGTCGGACTGCAGTTCCAACAGGGCTATTTCCCGAGTTTCTGCAGGTGATTTTGACGGCATCCGCTAATCACCGACCGGGCGTCTTTGGTTTGCTGCGCATCACCTGTCCTGCCGGTCACGGACCGAACAGTAGGGCAGACCGCTCATGTCTGCGCGCGATACGCGGCCAGTCGTTTCACCCACCCGGTCAGTTCGGCAAGTGACCAGGCCGCGTTGGCGGGGCTGGGATTCGGTGTCACGAACACCCGGGTGTCGCCTAGCGTAAACGGCTGGGCACCCCACGCGATGGTTGTGCGCAGCCCCTCGGCATAGCGAAGGTATTCAAGACAGGCCTGTTTGCCCTGGAACCAGGCAATGCGTGGGGAATAATATTCGAGCCTGGTCTTCAACACAGGCGCCCAGGTACGGAAATCGATTGCACGCAGTTCGCTGCCGCCGGCGGTCGGGCGCTTCACCACATCGGTGAAGCCGATGCCCGTATCGAGCAGGTGTTGCATGGCCGGGACGCCCGGCTCCACGGGAGCCTGCAGCAGGCCACCGGCATTCAGCGCACGCCAGAAGCGGTTGCGCGGGTTGGCGAAATAGAAGCCGGCCGCAACCGACGGCAGTGACGGATTAAGGCCGATGGAGACGATGTCGAGACCGGGGCGGAGGTAATCCGCAAGGGTTTCGGATGGTTTCATGGCGAGTGATGATACGCGATCAATGTCTCGCGCAAAGGCGCGAAGAAAACGTCGCTGCCGAGGTCACCGGCCACAGCGGTTTACAAGCATCATTCCTGCGATGCCCGGCGACGCCTGGCGGGAAGCAATACAGCGCCAAGCTGCCATTCGCGTGTCAGCTCAGATCTCCATGAAAAACCGGAAAACGGGTGTAGGGATTGAATAATCCCTCCGCACCCTTCACCCACCGCGAGATCGAACGCGTGTCCATCCCTGAACACCGCGCCGCGGCGACGAAAGGTGAATGGATCAAACCCTGCCTACCGCGCGACCCGCGTCTCGCCATTGACGGTCAGGACGCGAACGCGATCACCGACCCGGAAGGTGTCTTGCGGGGTCGCCTCCTGGACCACGGAGATGACACGCCCGCTGTCGAGGTGCACGGTGATATCGACGCCCTGGCGGCGTGTGAGCCCTTCCTCGGCGGCCGCACCGGCCACACCGCCGGCGACGACGCCGATCACGGCGGCGACCGCCGAGCCCTTGCCGCCACCCACAGCGCTGCCGGCGATGCCACCGACCGCGCCACCCGCGATGGTACCAACCGGTGTCTTGGTGCCCTCGATGACCACCGGGCGCGTCGACTCGACGCTGCCATATTGCACGGTCTGGATACGGCGCGCATCGTCACGCGAGTAATAGTCACCAGTCAGGGTAGACTGGCAACCCGCCAGCAACAGCGGCACGGCAAGAGCATAGATACCGGTGATTTTCATACGCTTGTCCTCCCATTGCATGCAGCCCGTGGCTGCATGTCAGGTTAATGATTGATAATGCTGACCAGGAAACGCCCACGGTGGTTCCCGGACAGCACCCTGTCGAATACGCCCGGCAGTTCGTCGAGCCGGACAACCCCGGCGATGATCCTGTCGAGGTGACGCGGCCTGAGATCGGTGACCAGCCGTTGCCAGACCTTCCGGCGCCGCTCCATCGGACAGTTGGCCGAACTTATTCCCAACAGGCTCACCCCGCGCAGGATGAACGGCATTACCGTTGTGTTGAGCTGCGCCCCGCCCGCGAGGCCGATACCGGTGATATTTCCCCACGGCCTGACCGTGCGCGTCAGCCAGGCCAGTGTGTTACCACCAACGCAATCGACGGCACCACCCCATTGCGCCTGCTCCAGCGGCGCATCACCGCACACCACGGTATTTGCATCGAGTACCCGGGTCGCACCCAGCGCCGCCAGGTAGCCGTCGGCATCCGGTTTGCGGCTCAGCGCGACGACCTCGTAGCCACGTCCGCTCAGCAGATCGACGGCCACGCTGCCGACACCGCCGGATGCGCCGCTCACCAGGACAGGTCCCTGCCCGGGTGACTGTCCGTTCTGCTCCATCCGGTCGAGGGCCAGCGCCGCGGTGAATCCGGCCGTGCCCAGTACCATGGCATCACGCAGCGCCAACCCGTCCGGCAATGGCACCACCCAGTCGGCCGGCACGCGCACCACTTCCGAAAAACCGCCGTCATGACTCTCGCCCAGCCCGCAGCCGGTCACGATCACTTCATCCCCCGGACCAAACCGCTCATCACCCGACTGTTCCACCACCCCGGCCACATCGATGCCGCCGACCAGCGGAAAGCGCCTGAGGATCCTGCCCTTGCCGGTCGCGGCCAGCGCATCCTTGTAATTGATGCTGGAATAGCAGGCCCGGATCACCAGCTCGCCAGCGGAGAGGTCATCCAGCACCAGGCTCTCCAGACGCGCCGTGCCCTCCTGGTCATGGATCCGGAACGCACTAAAACGCGGCATCGGCGTATTACCTCGAGGTCGTCCCGTCTGTTGCAGGTAGCCAGCCCAGCGTGCCGCCGGAATCAAACGGTAAGCTGGCTGAACTGTCGGACAGGCTGAGTTGGCCCGTGATGCGGTAGTCGAGACGGTGCAGCTGATCCTGCTGCGCGTGCAACGGCTGCAAGTCACCGAGCAGACTGCTCACCACCTCGACATCGATGACGGCCGTGCCCAATGCGGGAATCGTCACGGCCTGGCGGCTTACGCCGTAGGCAAAATCGCGGCCATTGATTTCCACGCTGTAGCTCAGTCCACTGAGCGGTAGCGCCGTGTCGGTCGGATTGCTGATCTCCAGTGCCAGGCCATAGTGTGGCTGGTCCTGATCCGTGGCGAGCGGCCGGATGCTGGCCAGCGTAACCCAGGCCCGCTCCGGGCTGACACTCCTGCCGGTAACGGCACAGGCCGCGGCAAACACGGCCAGCATTACCACTGGCACCCGCCACAGGCCGCACCGGTCTGCAACGGTCACTGCATTTCCTCGCCCTTGCAGACAGGCCCGTACGGTGAGTGCCGGTGGGCATCGTGAAAATGCATTCGATAGTACGTAAAACGCTCGACATCATCGAAATGCATGAACGGGTTCCCGGCGGTCTGCTCGGCCATGGTCGATGTGGTTTGACTGGCGTAATTGTGACCCGGATGAATGATGGTGTCGGCCGGCAATTGTTCGGCCATGTTCCTGAGCGTGCCGTACATCTGCTCCGGATCACCGCCACGCAGGTCGCAGCGGCCGCAACCGAACACGAACAGCGTGTCACCGGTGATCAGCTGGTTGCCCACCTGGTAACACGCCGAGCCTGGCGTATGCCCCGGCGTATGCAGTGCCCTGATTTCTGTCGCGCCCAGCATGATGACATCGCCGCCATGATGCAGGGTGGGCAAAGCCGGCCCCGCACCCCAGAACCGGGCCTCGGCCTTCATCAGGTGCAACTGTGCATCGCTGTACTCCAGCACCTCGCTGATGCCATTGATGTGATCGTGGTGGCTGTGTGTGAGCAGGATGTCGGTGATCTGCATGCCATGTTGCCGCGCCAGCGCAATCACCTCCGGCACATCCCACGCGGGGTCGACAACGGCCGCCTGGCCACTGGCCTGGTCGTGGATGAGGTAGATGAAATTCTCCATCGGCCCCAGTTCCAGGGCATGGATGGAAAACGGCCTACTCTCTGACATCCCGATACCTCGCGGTGCTGTCCGTTCGTTTGGCGTCATTATGATCGATCCGGCAGCGTTGCAACAGAGCGGGCGGAGTACGTGTGACTGAGACACAGGATCTCGCCAGCATAAATTTCCGTGTTATTCCGTGGCTTCCGTGGCTGTATTTCTGAAATCAGCCAGCACTGCATACCGTCGAATGCGTAGTACCATTACTCGTCAGAACCGCAGGATACAACCATGACCGCATACAAGCTGTTACTGCACCCGCAGGACCCGGACAGCAGCCCGGTCGATTCCGCCGCGCTGGCCGATGCCCTGCGCGAGATCGGCTTCATCAAGGAGCCGGTCACGGTACCGGACGGTGTGTACTACCCGGCCGGCGAGCACTTCCTGCAGCTGCTAAGCTTCCTGGGCTGTTCGCCGTCCGTCGAACTGGACCCGCCCGGGGATGCCGGGGCGCTGGAAACGGCCAGGGCCAACGGCAGTTTCTGCCACGTCTATCTGTCAAGCACCGGCAAGCTCCGGTTTCGCGCGGACCCGCGCACACCCGCCCCGCGCTGCCCGGCGTGCCACCAGCCGGTTCCGGGCTGGCGGACGCGGCTTGCCGGCTGGCGGAATAATCCCGCAACTAGCGTCTGGACCTGCAAGGCCTGCGATTATTCCGGCCGGCTCACCGACCTGGTGTTTCGAAAATCAGCCGCCTTTGCCAGCAGCTGGATCGAGGTACGCGGCATCTACCCCTCCGAGGCCGTACCGGGTGCGGCACTGCTCAACCGCTTGCGGGCGGTAAGTGGCTGCAACTGGCGGTATATCTACCTGCAGGAATAAGGACCTGCGAGACAGGCGGATCTGTGCCACAATAACAGCGTCGCATCTTCCAGACGCAGCGGGCAAGCCATGACAGATCCGGAACTCAGCAAGGAAGAACGCATCCTGCGGGTGATGAAACGGGTCCTGACCGATGTGGCCAAGGACACCTACACCAAGCCGGGTTACCGGCACCCCCTGTCAGAGAACACGGTGGAAGGCATCCGCAAGTGCCTCGCGCTGATCACGGCACGTGAAGGTGAATTGAACGAGGCCGCCGGACGCAGCAACAAGATGCGTCCGCGCTTTATCGATGAACCGCAAACATCCGTTGTGGTCCCGCTGAGAATCCCGGATACGAAAAAGAAGGACCCGCAGTAACCGCCAACCCGGACCGCCCGAACGGGCCCGGTCATACCGCCGTCCCGGCGCCCCCGTAATTCGCTCGTTAACCAATATTTTTCTGAAAAATCAATACTTAAGAATCAATCCACCCGGCCGATAAAACCGGCAATACCTGGCACTCGCAGTAGCTACACCCGGGTGCGCAGAATTTTTCCCTATATTTCTGCATGTTAGAAATTCTGACTGGCAAGTGAATGCCCTCATAGAAAACTGGACCACGGTAGCTGCTGGCTTGACGACCTGATGCAACTAGGAGCATCACCCATGGAAATTTGCAGTGTATTGACCCGACAGCTGCTCGTCGCCTGCCAGCCCACCCCTGCTCCAGTACAGTCCCGGGAAAGACCGTTCACCCGCCGTTTTCGCGTCAACGGCATCATCGCCCTGGCCGGCCTGCTTGCCGTCGCCACCGTACAGGCCGGTCATACAACCGGGCTGCCGGATGACCTCACGGATATGAGCCTGGAGGCGCTGATGAACATCGAGATCACTTCAGTCCAGAAGCGGCCACAAAAGAAATCCGAAGCCGCTGCGGCTGTCTTCGTGATCAAGCAGGAAGATCTGCGTCGTTGGGGTGTAACCAGTATTCCGGATGCCCTGCGCCGCGTGCCCGGCCTGCAGGTCGCACGCATCGACGCCAACAAGTGGGCGATTACGGCTCGCGGCTTCAACAGCCGCTTCGCCAACAAGCTGCTGGTGCTGATCGACGGCCGCAGTGTGTATACACCGCTGTTTGCCGGCGCGTACTGGGAAACCAACGAGGTGTTGCTGGAGGACGTTGAGCGCATCGAGGTGATTCGGGGTCCGGGTGGTACGCTGTGGGGTGCGAATGCCGTCAACGGGGTGATCAACATCATCACCCGGTCGGCAGCCGACACGCATGGCACACTGGTCACGGCAGGCGCCGGCAATGAAGAGCGCGGTTTTGCCGGCGTGCGCCATGGCGGCACCACCAGGGATGGCAGGGACTACCGCGTGTACGGGAAATTCCGTGCACTCGATACCGGCAAACCGATCGACATCGGCCTGCCACAAACTGGCGCGCACGATGACAGTGAATTTGCACAGACCGGTTTCCGCATGGACTGGAACGGTGACCATGGCAACGGCTATACAATGCAGGGTGATTATTACGACGGTCACGCAGATCAGCAGCTGTTGATTGCAACAGCACCGGCCGCGGTGACCGACAATGCGCAATACAACGGCGGTAACCTGCTGTACCGCTGGTCACATTCCGGCAGTCCGCATTCGGACTTCGCACTGCAGGCCTACTACGACTATGTGCACCTGGACAGCGCGGCGCTGTTCGAGGACCGCAACACGCTGGACATCGATTTCCAGCATCACTTCATGTGGCGCAATCGACAGGAAATGATGTGGGGCCTGAATTACCGGTTCATCCACGACAATACCGATACTACCCAGATCTTCAGCCTGACGCCGCCTGCACGGGATGTAAACCTGTTTACTGCATTCGTTCAGGATGAAATCAGGCTGTTCCATGATCATGCGCGTCTCACCGTGGGATCAAAGTTCGAGCACAACGATTTCACGGGTTTCGAGGTACAGCCGAATGCACGCATTTCCTGGCTGACCGATTCCGGCCGTACGCTGTGGGGTGCCGTATCACGTGCGGTGCGTACGCCGACACGCGGCGAAGATAACGTCAGCCTGCTGGTATTACCCTCGCCCACCAGAATTCTTGGCAATCAGGCGTTCGATTCGGAAACACTGGTAGCGTATGAGCTGGGCTATCGCTTTCCGGTGGCCAACCACGTCTCGATTGACATGGCCGCCTTCTATAACAGTTACTCGGACCTGCGCACCATCGACAGTACCGGCTCTCCCTCTACCCTGCAGTTTGGCAACAACATGGAAGGCAATACCCAGGGTATGGAAATCGACATGCACTGGAATGTCAGGCCCTGGCTCGAGCTGAACGCAAATTACACACGACTGGAAATCGATCTCGACCTTGTCAACGGCAGCACGGACACACAGTCGCTGGGTGCTGAAGATGCCTCGCCGACCAATCAGGCAAACCTCTGGCTGGCGGCCGATCTCGACAACAACATTGAACTGGATACCGGTATCCGCTACGTAGGCAAGCTCGACCTCGACCTGACTGCAGCCGGCCTGCCGAAGACGGGAGGGTACATTGCCCTCGATGCCCGTCTGGGCTGGACGCCCCGGCCTGGACTGGAGCTTGCACTGGTTGGGCAGAACCTGCTTGACAGCCATCATCCCGAATTCAACCCGGACTTTATTTTCTCCCTGCCAACAGAAGTGGAACGCAGCATTTACGGCAAGGTGACCTGGAAGATCTAGGACATGAACTATCGGCTGCCACGTTTAACGCCTGCGCAAGCGAATGCCGCGAGTCATGTTCGCGGCTCCGGCCACCGCGTGCTGCTCCTGCTGGCCCTGTTGCTGGTGTGGTTGCCCGGATATGGCCTGGCCGGTGATGCCGACCAGACTGAATACCGTATAAAGGCGGCATTCCTGTACAACTTTGCCCGCTTCGTGAAATGGCCCGACATTCCAACCGGTCACTTTACCTTATGCGTCCTCGGTACCGACCCGCTCGGCGAGCAGCTTGATGAATTCATGAACAAAATGGTACATGAGCGCCCGCTAAGGGTCATGCACCTGAACAGTCTGGCGCTGGTTGACGATTGCCAGATGGTCTTTATTGGCAGGTCAGACACCCACAGGCTGCACGAATTTATTTCCCTGCTGAGGGAACAACCGGTTCTCACGGTCAGCGACATCGAAAACTTCATAGAGAACGGTGGCATTATCGGGCTCCGTTTGATCGACAACAAGGTCCGCTTCGATGTCAATATTGACGCAGCGGACACCGCCGGCCTGTCAATCAGCTCGAAACTGCTGACACTGGCAACCAAGATCAGGCCCGTGGAATAGGTGCCGGCAATGCGCATCATCAACAATATCTCGATTCGCCACAAACTGACGCTGATTATCATGCTGATCAGCACCGTCACGCTGATGATCGCCAGTTTCGCTTTCCTTACCAGTGACCGGCTCTACTCGCAGAAAAACGTCGGTGACAGCCTTGGCATCATGGCCGACATGATTGCCGCCAACAGTGCCGCAGCCATACTGTTCGGAGACCCGGCAGCCGCAGTGGAAACACTCGGCTTTCTCGAGATGCAGGACAATATCGAGGCCGGCGTGATCTATGACGCGGATAACGAGGTGTTCGCCATGTACCGCAAGTCCGGCGTGACGGCACAGTTGCCCGAGCCAGGCGCGCAAAACAAAAGCGTCATGTTCAGTGGAAATTATGTGGAGCTGTTTTCCGGCATAACCTACCAGGGCGAAAAGATCGGCATGGTCTACCTGCGCTCTGACATGCGGTCAATTCGCGATCGCCTTGTCTGGTTCATTGGTATAGTTGCTGCCGTGCTGCTCGTGTCGTTACTGGTCGCCTATTCACTCAGCGCACAGATGCAGCACATAATCACTGCGCCGCTGTTCAGGCTTTCTGCAACAGCACGCCGAATCAGCACGGAGAAGAATTACTCGCTGCGCGTCAGCGGTGAAGGCAGTGATGAACTGGGCAGCCTGATTATCGATTTCAATACCATGCTCGACGAAATCCGTGCACGCGACGAGAAGCTCAGGACACACCAGGAGGAGCTCGAGGCCCGCGTCGCCCAGCGCACCCATCAACTGGAACGCGCCAACCTCGAACTTGCCTCTTCCAAGGAACAGGCTGAATCGGTAGCAAAACGCATGCAGTTCCATGCTCATCACGACGCACTGACCGGGCTGCCAAACCGCGTGCTGCTGAATGACCGCATCAAGACAGAACTCACGCATGCACGCCGTGAACAATCCATTCTGGCACTGCTGTTCCTTGACCTGGACCGTTTCAAGATTATCAACGACTCGCTCGGCCATGCCACCGGTGACCAGCTGCTGCGCATCATTTCACGCCGCATCAAGGACAGCGTCCGCGAGGGTGATACAGTGGCACGACTGGGTGGCGACGAATTCATGGTGCTGTTACCGCGCATCACCAGCGCATCGGATGCCGGCCGCATCAGCAACAAGATCATCGATACATTGTCCGAACCGGTTTCCTGCAATGGCCACGACCTGCATATCACAACCAGCGTAGGTATCAGCATCTACCCGTTTGACGGTACCGACTCGGAGACGC
The DNA here is from genome assembly GCA_963803275.1 of uncultured Gammaproteobacteria bacterium. Lineage (GTDB taxonomy): Bacteria > Pseudomonadota > Gammaproteobacteria > UBA9214 > UBA9214 > UBA9214. The sequence continues at coordinate 135,157 of CAWDLS010000001.1, forward strand.
TGGTAAGGAACGCGGACATCAGCATGTACCGGGCCAAGGAGCTGGGGCGTAACAAGGCGGTGTACTACACCTCGGAGCTGAATGCAGGTTCACGCAAGCAGCTGGCGCTGGAGACCAACCTGAGAAAGGCGCTGGAACGTGGAGAACTGAAGCTTTTTTACCAGCCCAAGGTCGACATCATCCGCAACACGATCGTCGGGGTTGAAGCCCTGTTGAGATGGCAGCGACCCGGAATGGGCTACATCAGTCCGAAGGACTTTATTCCGATAGCAGAAGAGTCAGGACTGATTGCTCCGATCGGCGAATGGGTGCTGAACACGGCATTCCATCAACTCAAGCAGTGGCATGAAACAGGCTTTCCGGAGCTGAGCATGTCCGTAAACCTGTCATCCGTACAGCTTGCCAGAACCGGATTCGAGAGCGTCCTGGAGCGTGCGCTGACAGAGTCCGGCATCAACCCGGCACTGGCGGAACTCGAGGTTACCGAGAACGTCGCAATGAAAAATATAGAGGCCGCCGCGGCCACGCTCGAGAAACTCAAGACAATGGGCGTCACCATTGCGATGGACGATTTCGGTACGGGCTACTCATCGCTCAGTTACCTGCGCCGCCTGCCAATCGATACTGTCAAGATCGACCAGTCGTTCGTGTGCGAAATACCCGACAACATGGAGGATGTGCTCATTGCACAGGCCATCATCGCCATGGCCGAAAGCCTGAACATGGCGCTGGTTGTCGAGGGCATCGAAACCGTGCGGCAACTCAACTTCTTCAGGCAGCAGGGCTGCAGGATCGCCCAGGGCTTCCTCTTCAGCAAACCGGTTGAGGCTGACGCGATACTCGAGATGCTGCGGGCGCAGGCCCTGCCTGGCCCTGTCAACCTCGCCACGCAATGAACCGGCTAGTGCCGCAACACCGTGCCGGCATCGTAATAGTTGTCGTAGGGTTGCTGCTGCGGCAGTACGGCAGGGTTGCTGTACCAGCCTGGCAAAACCGGGCCGTACAAATAGCCCGGGTAGGCTGCGGGCAGGAACCCGACGACTGGCATGCGGCTATTGTTAAAACCAGCACGCCGGTCATGCCCCTTGAGAAAACAGAACGCCTGTGCAACCTCCGTACCCAATAGCGACAGCAGTACGATGGCAGGTATCACCCGTGTTGTGATCTTGTTTGACTTGGCTCACTCCTCTTGTTGTTGTTATCAGGTGTTATAGGAGCTGGTATGGCGTTTCGTCCGAGAGGTTCAGTACCCTGGAGACAATGTCAATTGCCTCCCCGGTAAACATGTCCACACTGACCCACTGGTCAGAGCTACCGATGACCTCAGCCCCGTCACGCATAACCAGCCTCATCGACAGCTCTCTACCGGCCGAGTATCCCGGACGTTCGGCTGTGATATACATACCCGGCTCCGGATCCTGACCCTGTATCACCGCCATAATATATTGGTAGTCGATACCGTCGCTGCTTTCAACGTCCCCGAGCACGGTGAGCAGAAATTCACCGAGCCGGTAACGGCGCTTGGGTATCGCTGTCCTGATTCCCGGCTTGTCTTTCATCATCCGATCATGCGTTCCCGAAACTGATGTATCATCTTTACCCATCGCGCTCGCAACTTCAATCACGTGCTTGCAAGCAACTGATTATCTGTTTGTTAATTAGGGGCACGCCCGAATATCGTCATTTGATTATCTTGCTTACGACGTAACGGCCCCGGGAACATACCGATTGACACTGGCGAATGCATCACCCTTTCCGCGTGCTTCCGTGACTAGTTATAAACGGGTGATAAACCCGAAAATTCATTTCAGGCCTTCGTGCAGCCAGAGTCTGCCATGCACGCCCCGCGCCTGTTAATGTTCGCAATATAATCAAAGATCAATCATGCTACCCGCAGGAGCTGCACCATGCAGGACATGATCTGCCCGTTCAGCGCAACCCTTGCCAGGGATACATTCGGCTGTACACACGCCGAGCCCATTATCCGTCGCGGTGGTACGGAATTCTCGTGCCGTGACAGTGGCGCCCATGGACGCTGCCTGCAACTGTATGGAAAACTGAAGGATGCCGGACTAGTCGCCTTCGAGGTAGCGGATGACCTGACGCAAATGCCCCACAGCATACTGGTAAAGATTCAGTATGGCGGGCTGCTCGGCTTGCAGCGAATCACGCTGGAAAATCCACCCGACGCCGGCCGGGTCGCAGACATACAGGCCCTGGTCACCGCCGCTATCGCGTGTTTCGGAAGCGTGCAGGCATTTCCCTGCGAACAGCTGACCGGGGGTATGACTGCCTATACACTGACGCGCCGTCGCGACCGCTAGCTGCACCGCCCCTGCCACACCCTTACCACGACCTCCTGTGGTAACGATATCCCGTCGTCCTTGATCACGCATCCACCATTCTGGCGTCATTATCTTGTCGGCTAACTAGCCATAATGCCGTCATCACAGATCCCATCCAGGCCAATTTTAAATATAATAATATTATTTTTCAATATGTTATAGTTTTGGCAAGATATTTGCTTGTAGATAGCGGAAATGGCATTAAACACGCCTTAACAGGGATTACTGACAGCAATTCGGGTGGGAAGCGGTTGAGTCCATTAGGGTGGATCACCGCCGACTGGTAACACAGGGAAGGGACCGCACCGCAGAACAGGCACGCTATGTATCAGCAGATCAACATGTACCAGCCCGTCTTCCGGCGACAACACAAGATATTTTCGGCGGCAACGCTGCTGAAGATCATTGCCGTGGCAGCGGTCCTCTTGCTGGGCGTGTATGCACAGACGCGCTGGACGCTGCATGGACTGCAGCGCACATCCGAGCAGCTCGCGCTGAGCTATCGGCTGCTCGATACCAGGCTTGGCAGCCTGGAAGCGTCCGGAACATCTGCTGCAACCGCCTCAAGCCGCAATGAAATCGAACGGCTCAAGGAGCAGATCAGCGCGCAAGAAGGGCTATTGGAACGCATCGACCATCTGGCCATCGACACCGCTGGCGGTTTTGGCGAGGTCTTCGAGACACTCGCGCGGCAGAACCTGCCAGGATTGTGGCTTACCGGTATCCAGCTTGACCAGCACGGTGATATCGAGATCCGCGGCACCACGCTGGACCCGAAGCTGGTACCCCGTTACCTGCAGCTTATGGGGGAAAAGCCGCGGCTCGCGGTACTGAACAACGGCTCTGTCAACCTGACGCGGCACGCACCGGACAAACCGGAAATTGATTTCATTCTGAGCTACAACGCACAGGGAACAATGCATTGATCAGGGCACAATACCAGAAACTTGCATCACGCGTCGACGCGCTGCAGATTCGCGAGCGCGTGTTGCTGCTGGTCGCCTGCCTCGCGGTACTGTTCTTCCTGGTAGACACCTTCGGCTTCCAGCCGGCAATCATGCATCAACAGCAGGCACGACAGGACATCACCGACCAGGAGCTGAAACTCGAACTGCTGCGCAGCCGTTCCGGGCTGCTTGACGGTGCTGCCGGCAGCGCCCCGTCAGCGACGCGGGCGCAGCTGCGGGCTGAACTGGACAAACTGGCGGAGCGCATAAAGTCACGGCTCGGTGGCATGCTCGCGCCTGATCAGGCAGCAAGCGTTCTCGAACAGGTGCTCGCCCAGGAGGCAGGCCTGACCCTGGACAAGGTCAACGCCTGGTCTGAACCCATGACAGCCACGGAGGCGGGCACTGGAGCAAGCGTGGCGGTGTCCGGCATCGGGCGCTATGAACTCGAACTGCAACTCGAGGGCAGCTACCTGGCGACCCTGGGTTACCTGCACGCACTGGAAAGGCTGCCCTGGAATTTTTTCTGGAAAGGTGTGGAATTCGAGATCACCGACTACCCGAAGGCGCGGGTCACACTCCAGATCTACACCCTGGGCCTGATGGAAGGATGATGCCGTCATGCCATTGAAGTCCGTAATCAGAATACTGCTGGCATTGTACGCACCACTTGCGGGGCTTTCGGCAAACGGCGGCGCCCTCATTGATCCGACCCGGCCTGCCATCCCGATACAGATTACTCCAGGCCGCCCGGCCGGCATGCACAGCGGCTGGTCACTCGATTCCACGCTGGTGGCACCTGACCGGCGCGTTGCCGTGATCAATGGCAAGCAGGCCAGCGAAGGCGAGTCTGTTGACGGGGCACGTGTGATTGAAATTCACAAGCTGGACGTGCTGATCAAGGCGGACGGCAAACGCATGACCCTGCAACTGCTGCCGGATATCGTGAAAAAACAACCATGAAATGTGGACATAATGCCATGAGTAACATCACACAGCTGCATCGCCAGATATTCAACTGTCTGATTGCCGCCCTGCTCACCGCCTGCTCGACGGCGCCGTCATTCAGCCCCGAAAACATGACGCAGATCACACATGCATTACAGGAAACTGCCGTTCCCGACACCGCCGCACCGGCGGTCGTCACGCCGCCGGAGGTGGCGGCCGCGCTGGTGCCGCCGATGAACACTGATCTCGCCGGGCTCGTCCCGGACATCGAGCAGCGCTTCGATATTTCCGTCAAGGCCACCCCGGCCCCGGAATTTTTCATGAGTCTGGTCAAGGGCACGAACCTCAACATGGTGGTGCATCCGGATGTGAGCGGCAGGATTTCCATCAGCCTGCGCGATGTCACGCTGGAGGAGGTACTGGTCACGGTAAGCGATATATATGGCTACCGTTACCGTCACCAGGGCAACACCTACGAGGTTTATCCGGCCAGCATGCGCACGCAGGTATACACAGTCGACTATCTCGATATAGTCCGCGACGGCAGTTCACGCACCAGCGTCAGCTCCGGCCAGGTCGAAAAGTCCGGTACCGGCACCCAGCCGCCAATTGCCGCGGGCGGTCCGCCCACCGGTACCGGCATGAACACCGATGTATCCGGGAGCGAGGTAAGGACAGACTCCGATTCCGATTTCTGGAAAGAGCTGGCAGATTCGCTGAACCTGATCGTGGGTACGGAAGACGGCCGCAAGGTGGTCGTGCATCCGCAGTCCGGGGTCATCGTGGTTCATGCCATGCCGGAAGAACTGCGCGACGTGGAGGACTACCTGAACACCATACAGGATGCCGCACATCGCCTGGTGATTATCGAAGCCAAGGTTGTCGAGGTAACGCTGAACGACAAGTTCCAGGCCGGCATCAACTGGAATACCCTGATCGAGTTCGGTCAAGACAAGTCGATCCTGTTCGGTCATTCCGGCGGCGGGACCGTGTTCGACACCGGCGCATCCGGGCTGGCCGGCACCACTGTCCCGCTGATGCGTGGCACCCAGGTCACCGGCTTTGACACCACCGCCTTCGGCGGCATCTTCACCATCGATGCGAACCTGAAAGACTTCAATGCACTGATTGAATTGCTCAAGACGCAGGGAGACGTGCAGGTGCTGTCCAGCCCGCGCATTTCGACGGTAAACAACCAGAAGGCCGTTATCAAGGTCGGCCAGGACGAGTACTTCGTCACCGATGTCGATACCAACACCGATACCACCAACGCGGGCATCAACCAGAATGTCGATGTCACTTTAACGCCATTCTTTACCGGAGTCGCACTTGATGTGCTGCCGCAGATCGCCGCGGACGACAATGTCATCCTGCATATTCATCCGGCGATCAGTGATGTCGTGGAAAAGATCAAGAATATCAAGGTCTCCACGTCCAGTGACCTGTCAATCCCGCTGGCGCTGAGTATGATCCGCGAGACCGATTCGGTGATCCGCGCACGCAGCGGGCAGGTAGTGATACTGGGTGGACTGATGAAGAATGCGCTGCGTGACGAGGAGGCGCGCACGCCGCTGCTGGGTGACATGCCGGTGATCGGCAACATGTTCCGTCATCATCGCGAAGTCGGTGCCAAGAGCGAACTGGTCATTCTGTTGCGGCCCATCGTCATCAACAGCGACCAGCAATGGAGCGGGCAGCTGCGCAATACCGCGGACCGGTTCAACAACCTGAGGAATGCGAATGGCGCCGGCCAATAACCGCCGCTGTCGATGGAGTAGACGCCATGTACCTTGAACACTTCGGACTGGAACAGCACCCGTTCACGATCACTCCCGACACGGAGTTCTTCCTCGACCACGGCAGCCACAAGGAGGCACTGAATGTACTGAAGTATGCGCTGTACTCCGGCGAGGGCTTCATCAAGGTTACCGGCGAGGTCGGGACCGGCAAGACGCTGCTGTGCAGGAAATTGCTGAATTCGCTGGGCGGTGGCTTTATTACGGCCTACATACCCAATCCGTTCATCAATCCCGTGGCGCTGCGCATGGCGCTGGCCAGCGAGCTGGGTATCGAGTACGCACGGAACATTGGCCAGTCGCGTCTTCTGGAGCTCGTCAACCAGCGGCTCATGCAGCTGCATGCCGGCGGCAGGCAGGTGGTGCTGCTGCTGGACGAGGCACAGGCATTGCCCGATGACAGCATGGAGGCACTGCGCCTGCTCTCCAACCTGGAAACGGAGAAACACAAGCTGCTGCAGGTCGTGCTGTTCGGGCAACCGGAACTGGACGCCCGCCTGCGACAGGACCATCTGCGCCAGCTGCGCCAGCGCATCCTGTTCAGCTACCGGCTGAAGCCACTGGAAACCGACGCGCTTGCCGTCTACCTGCAGCATCGCCTGCTGGTGGCCGGTTATCGCGGCACACCCCTGTTCACACCGCGCGCGCTCAAACTCCTGCATCGCAACAGCCGGGGTGTACCCAGACTGGTCAATATCCTTGCCCACAAGGCAATGCTGTCCGCTTTCGGCCGGGGTGACCCGCGCATCGACGTGCTCCATATCCGCAAGGCCATAGCGGATTGCGGGGATATTCCGCCACGTCGTCGCCTGGTATTGGCCTCTGGTCTGTTCGGTCTGCTGACTCTGACCAGTGCCGGTCTCTATGCAACCTGGCACTGAGTACCCGGATCATGAGCCTGATTAACGACATGTTGAAGGACCTGGACAGCCGCAACCACGGCCTGGCCGGTGCCCATGCCGCCACCCTGCGGGGGCTGGGCCTGGCGGGAATGAACGTGCGCAGACCGCTGGCAGGGCACGCCATGACCCTGGGTGGTGCAGGCCTGCTCATCGCCGTTGTGCTGGTCGGGTTTGCGATCAGCAACGAATCACGCCTGCAGAACGCGCAGGGATCACCGGATGCCCGGGTGGAGACGACCGGTGTCCGCGAATCGCCCATGCAGGACGTTGCCGGTACCCGCCTGGAACCGGCGGGTATTATCGTGCCGGCACAGTCCAACTCCGCACCGGTCGAGGTACCGGCAGTCACGGGGCATTCGCATACGTCACAACAACGCGACACTCCTGCAGCAGGTGCAGCCGCGAAACCGTTCCAGTCAGCCAGCGAACCGGCTGCAGCAACCAGCAGTCACATCGAGGTTTCACCCCGCCCCCTGTCGCGGGAGCAGCAACTGGCGCATGACTTCCAGGCGGCTGCCACGGCCGTAAACGACGGCAATAATGCCGAGGCGGAAAGACTGCTGGAGGATCTGCTGATGCGGGATAACGGGCAGCACAAGGCGCGACTGCTGCTTGCCGGGTTGTATATACAGCAACAACGCAACAGCCGTGCGGAGTCGTTGCTGGCCAGCGGCCTGTTGCACTACCCGCTACATGCCCCCTACGCCAAGCTCTATGCACAACTGCTTGCCGTGCAGGCAAGGGACAGCGAGGCCATCATCGCACTCCAGGGCGCCCTGCCCGCGGCCGGTAAGGATGCCGAATACCACGCACTGCTTGCCGGGCTCTATCAACGCAACGGTAAATCCGGTCTTGCGGCAAGCGGTTACCGGGAAGCATTGCGCCTGGCACCCGCTCATGGCGAGTGGTGGATGGGACTGGGCATTTCCAGCGAACAGGCGGGAGATACGAACACCGCAACGACGGCCTACCGGCAGGCTTTGCACTATCCGATGAGCACGGCATTGCAGCAGTACGTGGAACAGCGGCTAAAGACGCTGGCGCACTGAACCCGTCTTAGGCTACCGACATGGCACCCGGGAAAGATTGAGATCATGGCAGCGAACATGCAACGAGTGAAAGTCCGTCTGGGCGATCTGCTGGTCGAGAAAAAGCTGATCTCGGAAAACCAGCTGCAGGCTGCGCTTGCAGAGCAGAAGCAAAGCGGTCGCAAACTCGGCCGCGTGCTGATCGACCACGGTTACGTCGACGAAGAGACCATGCTGAAGATACTGTCGGCGCAGATCGGCATCCCCTACGTGGATCTGCTGACCTTCGAGCTGAATCCGCAGCTGGTGCAGCGCCTCCCGGAAACCGAGGCACGCCGCTATCGCGCCCTGATCCTCAGGGAAACGGCCAGCGGCCTGCTGGTGGCCATGGGCGACCCTACCGATATCTTCAACTATGATGCACTGGTGAAGATTCTCAAATCGCCGCTCGAGCTGGCTGCGGTCAAGGAGATCGACCTGCTGGCCTGCATCGACCGCATGTACAGCGGCAATGACCAGCTGCAGTCACTGGCCAGTGAAGTCGGCAAGGACATGACCGACAGCGCCTTTGACCTCGACCGGCTGATAGCCGTCAGCAGCAAGAGCGATGCACCGGTGGTACGCCTCATCCAGTCGGTATTCGACGGCGCCGTCAAGGCACATGCCTCGGACATTCATATAGAGCCGGACGAGAACCTGCTGCGCATTCGTCGCCGCATCGACGGCATACTGCACGAACAGATCGTCGACGAAAAGAACATCACCTCTGCCATGGTCTCGCGCCTCAAGCTGATGGCCAACGCCGACATTTCCGAGCGCCGCCTGCCCCAGGACGGTCGCTTCTCGGTCAATGTCAGCGACCGGCAAATCGATGTGCGCCTCTCCACCATCCCGACCCAGTACGGCGAGGGGGTGGTCATGCGCCTGCTCGACCATAGCAACTCGATCAGCCGGCTCGATGAACTGGGTATGCCGGCCGCACTGCTCGGTACGTTCCGCAAGATCATCCACAAACCGCACGGACTGATCCTGGTGACCGGTCCGACCGGCAGTGGCAAGACAACGACGCTGTACAGCGCATTGCAGGAGCTGAACTCACCCCAGCGCAAGATCATCACCATCGAGGACCCGATCGAGTACCGCATGCCGCGCATCAACCAGGTACAGGTCAACAACAAGGTCGGGCTCGACTTTGCCCGTGTGTTGCGCACCGCCCTGCGTCTCGACCCGGACATCCTGCTGCTGGGCGAGATCCGTGACCATGAGACCGGTGAAATCGCACTGCGTGCCTCGCTTACCGGTCACCTGGTATTGTCAACACTGCACACGAACGATGCCGTCAGCAGTGCCATCCGGCTAATCGACATGGGGCTCGAGGGCTACCTGCTGGCCTCCTCTGTACAGGCCATCCTGGCCCAGCGCCTGATCCGCCGGATCTGTACCAATTGCAGCGTACCGTCGGATCTTAATGCCAACGAACAGGCCTGGCTGCACGACCAGGCTGGCAACACACTGGACAGCCATGAATTCCGGTGTGGCAGCGGCTGCAACAACTGCAACCACACGGGTTACAGCGGTCGCATCGGCATCTATGAACTGCTGGTAATGACCACCGGTCTCGCCGAGGCACTGCGCAGCGAAGACCAGAATGCCTTCCAGCATGCGGCACGTGAACAACCCGGTTACCAGCCACTGGTAAAAAATGCACTGGACTATGCGCGTGACGGCATCACCACGATTGAAGAGGTGATGCGTCTGTGCGGATGGGCTTACTGATGCCGGTGTTCAGATACAAGGCGCGTGGTGTGCATGGCGATGCCATCGAGGGCACCATCGATGCAGGCAGTCCCGACCTGGCTGCCGCACGCCTGATCGAAGGCGGTCTGACTCCGGTCGACATTCAGCCCTTTGTCGAGAGGCTTTCCCTGGGGAGCAACCTGGACTTCCTGTTCAGACCGAAGGTTCGGACTACCGACCTGATCCAGTTCAGCCGGCAGATGCACAGTATGCTGCGCGCCGGTGTACCTATCTTCAGGACCGTCAGTGGACTGGCAAGCACCACCAGCAACCATACGCTGGCACAGATACTGCGGCAGGTAGCCACCAGCCTGGAATCCGGGCACACCCTGTCGGATGCTCTCGGCCGTCACCCCGGGACCTTTTCGGTGTTCTATACCAGCCTGGTGCGCGTGGGCGAGACCAGCGGCAAGCTGACGGAAATATTCAAGCAACTTGCATTTTACCTGGACCGGGAACAAACCACCCGCGGCAAGATCAAGTCCGCCTTGCGCTACCCGACCTTTGTGATCAGCGCCATTGCCATTGCGCTGTCAGTGATCAGCGTCTGGGTCATCCCCGCGTTCAACAACCTGTTCAAAAGCTTCGGTGCGGAATTGCCACTGCCGACCCGCATACTCATGGCCATATCGGATTTTATGGTGGACAACTGGTCGGTGCTGTTGTTGCTGCTTGCGATGGCTATCGGTGGCGTACGCCTTTATGTCAACACCGAAACCGGCCGCTATCGCTGGGACAAGTTCAAGTTGCGACTGCCACTGGTGGGCAGCGTGATCTATCAGGCCTCACTGGCGCGATTCAGCCACCTGTTCGCAATGGCCTTGAATGCCGGCGTACCGCTGATGACCGCGTTGACGGTGGTAGCACATGCATTGAGCAACAGCTACCTGGAAGAACGCATACTCGGTATGCGTGGCGGTATCGAACACGGCAAGGCGTTGAGTATTACCGCCACCAACAGCGGTATCTTCGACCCGCTGGTCCTGCAAATGCTGGCCGTGGGCGAGGAATCCGGCACCATCAGCGAGTTACTGGCAGAGGTGGCGGACTATTACGAACGCGAGGTCGACTACGCCACCGACCGGCTCAGCTCGTCCATCGAACCGATTCTTACCGTGGTGATCGGTGGCCTCGTGCTGGTCATGGCGATGGGCATCTTCCTGCCCATGTGGAATCTGGCCTCGGTCGCACTGCACTGAGCAGGGGTGAATGGCCACGGAATCCACGGAAGAACACGGAAAAATCAACAGCAATCACGAGGGCATGCTGATTGACCGGGCTGGATCTTCCGGGGTTATTCACAAGGACTTCACGGAAGTGTGAAGTGCTTAGTGGAAGCGTAGGAAACTGATATTTATTAGCTATTTATAATTTAAGTTTTCCCGCGGACGGCCGCTGGAATGGCTGTACAGGTTCAACTGTCAACCGACACAGGAGTGAAAACATGAGCAAGGAAAAGGGTTTTACATTAATTGAGCTGGTGATCGTCATCGCCATCCTGGGTGTACTGGCAGCGATCGCCATCCCCAAGTTTGTCGACCTGTCGGGTGATGCACTGGATGCCTCAAAGCGCGGCATGAGCGGCGCGGTGAAGAGTTCACATGCCATTGCCATCGCCGACCTGAAGCGCTTCCCGACAGTCACCGAGTTGTCTACCTATGTCAACGGCCAGGGGATTGCCGCAGCCGCGACGGGCGTGCAGGTGGATATCGATGGCACCAACTACATCGTGCTGACCTACACCGACTCGAACTGCTCCACCGCGACGACGGCAGTCGGTGACACGGTCCAGTGTGTGGGTGCGATTCCGTAGCCGGTAGACACATTGAGCCTGTCAATCTGGAAGGGCGGGCCTGTGCCCGCCCTTTCTCATAACCGGATGTGCCATGCCGTCACTGCCACCCACAGCACAGTTCAAGGGGTTCACCCTGCTGGAACTGGTCATCGTGCTGGTGATCCTGGGCACCCTGGCGGCCCTTGCGATCCCGCGTTTTGCACCCTCTGACAATACGGTCGCGGCGCAGGCCGACCGGCTCGCACGCGACCTGCGCCATGCGCAGACACTGGCGCTGAGCCAGGGTCGCACGCTGGTGTTCACTGTCCAGTCCGCCACGGTCTACCGGGTCAGCTTCGGGGGCAGCACCATTACCGATCCCGCCACCCTGCAGCCTTACCAGGTGACGCTGGACAACAACGTCACGCTGACCGGTACCGATACCGGATTCGACAGCCTGGGTCGGCCGGTCAGCGCCGGCAGCCTGTTGGGTACGGCCCGCGCATACACCCTGAGTGGCAGCTCCAGGACTGCCACCGTGACCCTGAGTCCGGTCACGGGTTTCGTCACGGTGGCGCCGTGAAGCGTTCGCTGCAGACCGGCTTCACCCTGGTAGAACTGATCATGGTCATCATCATCGTGTCACTCGCCTCGGTGCCTATCCTCGGGCAGTTCGCGCAGGTCGCCGGCAGTACACTGGTCGACGAAGAGATCCAGACCGCCGCCCAGCTGGCGCAGGAACGTGCGGAGGACATCCTTGCGCTGCGTCGTAACCAGGGTTATGCGGCCGTCGCCGTCGGCACGACCAATGACGTGCTGACCGGCAATTACATGAGCTATGCGCGCAGCGTTACCGTGACCCAGCCACCGGCCGGCGGCGGTTGCGCCAGCGGTGCGACCTGCAAGGGCGTGGTCGTAAGCGTCAATCATGGCCTCAGCAACCGCGCAGAGGTCTCTTTCGTGCTGGTGAACTACTGATGGCCGCATACAAACGACAGCACGGCTTCACCCTGATCGAGATGATCATCAGCATGGTGGTGCTGGCCCTGCTGGGTGCGGCCGCAGGCTATGGCCTGACCGGCGGTGCGCTGGCCTTCTCCGGCAACGCCGATGTCCTGCGCACCCTCGGCAATCTTCGCTATGCCAGCGAACGCATGGCACGTGAGCTGCGCGAGATTCGCCGCGATCCCGTAACACCTGCCAGCTATGACATCTCCACCATGACCGCCACGACGCTGGCCTTCACACGAAGCGATGGCACGGCAGTGACCATGACCAGCGCACTGCCGCTCCTGACGCTGTCCTATGCCTCACCGGCCGGCACCTACACCCTGACCGACGAGGTCAGCAGCCTGAGCTTCGCCTACTACCAGGCCGATGGCAGCACAGCCGCCACCGGGAATACGGATGTCGCCTTCATCGAATTTGACCTGGTGCTGACCCGCAACGGCAACAGCTACCCGCAGCGCACGCGTGTAGCGCTGAGGAACCGGCAATGAACGTCAGGCCTGTGCCACGTCAGCGCGGCGCCGTTACACTGATCGGCGCCCTGTTCCTGATCTTTTCCATTATCGTGCTGCTGGGCGCCGTGCAGCGCATGGCCGCCAGCAGCATCACCGACAGCGCCCTGCACAACGACGGTATCGAGGCGCTGTACATCGCTGAAAGCGGCCTCGAGCGTGCCGCCTGGCGCTATGCCGGTGGCAATGCCTGTGCTGCACTGGCCGGAGAAACCGACACCATCGGACGCGGCACCTTCACGGTCCAGTCAGCGGCCCTGCTTGGCACGGTGTGCCGGGTACGCGTTGCAGGCAGCGTGATTACCACCCTCGCGGCGAACACCGTAACGCGCACCATCGATGGCGACCTGGTGGCGAGCGGCGACGCCGGGGGCTGGGCAGTGGGTGATGTTGACGGCGGCGAGTTGATCATCCACTGGGACGGCAGCAGCTGGAGCCGCAGCGGGCCCTATGCCGGCATCCCGGACGTGCCGCTCCACGGCGTACACTGCGTCGCCGGCAACGACTGCTGGGCGGTCGGCGACAACAGCGGCGGCGAGCTCATCATCCACTGGGATGGCGGGAGCTGGAGCCGCAGCGGCCCCTATGCCGGCATCCCGGACGTGCCGCTCCACAGCGTACACTGCGTCGCCGGCAACGACTGCTGGGCGGTCGGCGACAACAGCGGCGGCGAGCTCATCATCCACTGGGACGGCAGCAGCTGGAGCCGCAGCGGCCCCTATGCCGGCATCCCGGACGTGCCGCTCCACAACGTACACTGCGTCGCCGGCAACGATTGCTGGGCGGCGGGTGATCCCAGCGGCGGCGAGCTGATCATCCACTGGGACGGCTCCAGCTGGAGCCGTTCCGGACCCTATGGCAGCGTCCCTGACCAGGTGCTCTACAGTGTGTACTGCGTTGCCGGCAACGACTGCTGGGCGGTGGGCGAACAAAACGGCGGATCGGCCAACATAAACCACTGGAATGGCAGCAGCTGGAGCAGCGTTGCAAGCGGCTCCGTACCCGGCAAAGACCTGGCCAGCGTGCACTGCGCCGCCAGCAACGACTGCTGGGCAGTGGGCGTGCGTTCCGGCTATGAAAACATCAATCACTGGAACGGGACATCCTGGAACCGGCTCGGCAACATCGCCGGCCTGGCTAATAAAGACATGAATGCTGTTTACATGGTCAGTGCGAGCGAAGGTTATCTGGTCGGACAAAATGGCGTCATAGCCACCTGGGACGGCAGCAACTGGAGCGGTCAGACCTCACCGACAAACAGTGACCTGAATGCGGTCTGCGCACCCGCTGGCACAGCCGGCGGCGGGGTTGCGCTCATGCACTGGAGTGAGGTGATCCAGTGACGATAACGTATATATGGTATTTCCGGGTGAACATCTGCAGGAACGGCCCTGAATGCAATCGATGTACTGTCTCAAGGCCGGGCGGTTTGCCGACAGGGACCGGCTAGACGGATCATTCACGACTAACGCAGGCAACAACGAGGTGCATCATGTTTGCATTCGCCAGCAAGAAACAGCCCGGCACCATGACCGGTATAGTCTCCGTAAGCAGCGGTGTCGCCATTGCAAGCATCCGGCACGGAGGCAGGAGCGGCGTCAGTCTGCAGTCGTGCGCCTTCGAACCGGTTCCTGCCGTCAGCATTGATCTGCAGGCAAATTTGTTTAAAGGTCGCGGCCTGGACAGGCAGCATTGCTCGACCCTGCTCGATACCGGCGACTATCAGTTGCTGGTGGTCGATGCACCCGAAGTCCCGCCACAGGAATTGCGTGCAGCCGTGCGCTGGCAGATCCAGGACCTGATCGATTTTCATATCGACGATGCCGTGCTGGATGTGTTCGACGCACCACCGGGCGGACCTGCCGGAACCAGGAAACAGATGTATGTCGTGGTGGCGCGGGCCGCCACAGTAAGGCAGCGTATCGATCGACTGGAACAGGCGGGCGTCAACCTGGAAGTCATCGACATACCGGAGCTGGCCATGCGCAATATCGCTGCGCGGCTGCCGGAAGACAAGTCCGGGCTGGTTACACTGTACTTCAGTCCGAACCAGTGCCTCATCACCCTGACGTACCAGGCAACACTCTATCTCACACGCAGCATAGATTTTGGCTACCATGACCTGCAGGAAAATGCCTCGAATCCGCACGTGCTCAGCAGCCGGCTGGCACTGGAAATACAACGGTCCATGGACTACTACGAACAGCATTTCCGCCAGGCCCCGGTGCGGGCAATCGCCATACTGCCGCTGCCGGTAATGCTCTATGGCCTGGACGACGCACTGCAACAGACGCTGGGGCTGACAACACGCACCGTGACATTGGGTGATGTCATCGACTGTGAACAGGAACCCGATCAGGAGACTGCAGCCAGTTGCCTGCTGGCAGTTGGCAGTGCCTTGCGCACGGAGTCCAGGGCCCTGTAGGATACGACACTGTCAGCGAGTGAGACGTGTATGGCCTCGGAAACCACGGACAAAACGGAAAAATGTACTTAATGTCCCACCTGAAGATTACTGGAAAAAGCGTATACTCATCTGCCATACCTTGATCTTCCCGCTGATTCAAGGCTTGTACTTAAGGGGCTCTCTGAGGCCGAGGAGAACCGGGGGGATTGTCTGTCTTTATCCTGCAGCAATTAATCTTTCCGTGTTCTTCCGTGGATTCCGTGGCTATTTTTCTATTCTGGTCTCACATCTCACGTCTGGCCTTTCACGTTTTCAATCCGTGCGCTCGGATTCCCGCCAGGCAAAGGAGCAATCGAGGTGTGTACGCACGGTTATCAATCCACTCAGCCCGTCCTCGAGCATGATATCGACAGGTCGCCGGCGACGCAGCCGCCTGCATGGCTGGGTCAGCCAGATCACGGCGATCTTGTTGTTGCGCGGGAACGTCGTACGCAATGCATCGGCAATACCGAGCAGGTGCTCGACACGCCTGAGAACTTCAGGGTCATCCGGAAGCGGTGTATCATCCTGGTAGCGACGCAGGCTTCGTCCGGACACCTTGCCAGGCAAGGCCAGCATGGCAACCTGGTCGGCGGAACTGATACCCCACTCATCGAGTGTGTTGATAACAAGACGGCCAAGATCGAGGCGGTCCTGCTCGGTAAGTTGATTCATTAAGCGCATGTCTCCGAAGGACGGTCAATTGCCGGCGACTCCATACCCTGTATGCTGGAACATCAAGCCGGATGCGGGGTGGTACATTCGAACAGTGATGGACACATCGAAAGGGAATCGACCCGAAAATCATTTACCGACAGATACGGTTATAGTACATGAATTGCCACCACCTGACAGAATTGTCCTGACCTGAAGTGATGTTTTTCAATGTCCGCCACGCCAGTTACGATCCACGCGACCGATACTGTGCCTGCAGTCGGGCAATCATCGGCCTGAACACAAGCTGATCTGCCCCGGTGCCTGGCTGCGGCAATGCCCGGACACATACACGCAGTCACGACAACCAGCATGCAGACGATCCCGATGTCTCGAGCGGGGCAGGCACATCCCGCACAGGATGTACTGCGCCATTAACCGGCAGGGCGAGTCTCCATATTCTTGTGCATTGCATGCCCTGGTGAGCAGTGCCTTCCTGGCGTGAGTCATCACCATACTGCCAGTGCACAGCCTGTTCAGGGACCTGGAGGATATCGCATGACAGGAATCGGGATCGCCGGCCACTTTGATAACAGCGCTGTCACCATGGAACACCAACCGGCCGGTGCCAGGACAGTATCGGCGACACCGCAGCCGGGCGCACCGGATTATAGGGACAGGGCGGTCACATCAGGCCTGGTCTGCGCCGATATCGAGACGCCCTGTTCCGGTACCTGTCAATCAATAACCCCGGATGCGCCGGCACGGCGGCAGGCATCTACAGGTACACAATCAATCACCCGGACAGGCTGAGTGAACGGTTAGTCGTTGCCTGTACACGGTACCCTGTCGCGCGAGATGACAGGACTCGAAACGATGCTGAGGCCGCGCTTGAATAGGGTACAAAATCGATTACAGACACTTACGAAATATTCTGGATAATCATTTTTATAAGAAGGAAAAACTGCTTGTAACCACATATAACTTTTACATACTTTCGTTCGGATTGACGTGTGTAATCACGGGTACTGAATCGCCCTGATTGACTGTCGCAGCTTCGACCACCAGTCCACCGAATCAGCTATGTAACAGGCGAGTTACAGCAACAACAGCAGAGGCTTGTGCATAAGACCAGGGAAGACAGAAACAGCGTGAACTACCCCCTCGCTCGCCGGGGCAGGGTGCAGATGCACGGAATACGGTAATGAGCGGGCTACCGGGTGGGGTATCGATACGAGAGGGAAGTTGTACGACAGGGACATCACCTTGTTACAACCGGTTTGATACCATTAACCCGTAACTGCTCCAGGTTCAATCAAGCACACGAACGGTCAAGCCTATCACCAGGGAAGTTGTACGACAGGGACTCACCCTTCGATAACTACCAGACAGTTCATCCTGTTCAAGTCGAAGAAAAAGGAATAACACGGTTTGAACTGATTAATAAGGGGGAGGCAGTGCGGCAGGGAAGCCACCAATACCGCATACATATCCTCGCTCACGTTGAGCTGCTACACCAGGCCGTCACTTGGCCGGTAACATTCTCGCGTGGGTATTCCTGTCAGGCCACCTGATCGATAACCTCAGCATCTGCAGGTGTCTCTGACTGCTGGGTACCCGCACCGGCAAGTTCACGATACAAATCCACGAACGCATTGAAAACCCTGTCACGGTTTTCCGGCGACATGATGGTGCGCATACCGTCCAGGGCCGCAAGATCGGTTCTCAGACCCTGCATGAACGAGTTGAAGACATTACCGAGGTTTTCAACGAGGGTAACACCCGTGCTTGAATCATCCGCTGCAACCTGATCCGCCGCACCGGCAGGTGCAGAATTAACGACCCCGGTGTCGGGCCCACCCGCAACAACCTCACTCACTGCCGGTGTATCACCTTCGGTAGCCGGGCGAGTGGCGCTGACCAGTCCCTCGAATGCAGCACGAAAACCGGCCATGGCACGGTGGCGCCCGATATCGCCACTGTCAAATTGATCGACAACGCCCTGCAAGGCTGTGGAGAAACTCTCCTGTGCCGCAACAAGCTCGGGCGATTGCCCGGCGTCGCCGATCACCCCGGCCACCTGTGCTGTCAGGTCGGCCACGGCCGCGCCGATTTGCTCACCGGCGACTTCGCGACGCGCGGCTTGAATCTGTTCGCGCATGAAGCGACCCATGCCCATGGCAAAATGACCGTAGCCGGATCCATAGTGGCTGCCATGGTGACCTTCATGCCGGTTGTGAGCGTGAACCTCACCACGGCCGGCTGGCACGTCAGAGGTTTCGACAGTCCCGGGTGATGCCGCAGTAACTTCTTCACAACGGCAACTTTGCCCACGATGGTCCGATGGGCGGGAAAACGCCGGCATGACACCCGTATATGTATGATCTCCGACTGACGAGATGCTCATTTAACCCCCTTATTCCGTCTGCCCGGGTGGACCCCGGCCCCATGTCTGCTTTATCGACCGATGGGGACAACGCCTGAAATACCGGGTGGTAGCACGACGACAGGGACACGGCTTATGTCAATGCTGCATTCAGCTAGCGAATGTAGTTGAACAGGCTCAGATCCTGAACCTTTGAGAACACCTGCTGAGAGGCCTGAAAGGCCAGCAGCTCGCGGTTATAGCGCGACACCGCCTCGGTGTAATCCAGGTCGACCAGGTCCGAACGCTCGCGATCGAGGACCAGGCCGAAGGACTGATTGACGTCACGCTGATCTGCCACGGCGTTCAGCCGACTGCCCACATCCGCGCGAATCGCCAGCATCTTGTCCATGGCCGCGTCGACATCGGTGATCGTATCCGGTGACGGTGTGCCGGCGGCCAGTGCACTGGCGAACTCGCTGACGATATCGAACACGCTGCCAACCCCGCCGGCTGCCTTGTCCACGCCCTGAAATACATCTGCACCATTGTCGGCAACGGCAAGCTTGCGTGCGGCGCTGACCTGCAGATGCTGCTGACCCTGGTCACCGTTGTATACGACGGTACCGCTTCCGTTATCAACGAAGGGCTTCGTGTTGACCTGGTATCCTGCAAACAGGAATTCGCCATTGACATTCTGTGTATTGGCAATCGACACCAGACCATCGAGCAGCGAACGGGCCTCGACCTCGATAGCCTGCAGCTCTCCGGGTCCCAGGGTGGCATTTTGCGCGCTCACTGCCAGCTCCCTTACCCGTTGCAGCAGGTCGACACCCGAGGCCAACGCACCCTCCTCAAGATCCAGCCGGCCCTGAGCCGAGTCGATGTTCTTGATGTACTGCTGGTTCTGGGTCTGGTAGTCGAGCAACTGCAGGTTGCGCTGGCTGGCGGCTGGATCATCGGCGGGCGTGACCAGGCGTTTGCCTGATGACATCTGCAATTCCGTATGTGCAAGGGTCACCTGCTGGCTTTGCATGGCTGACACACGTTGCTGATACAGCTGTGCTGTCGAAATTCGCATGTTAGTTCCTCACCGCGTTTATCAGCGTATCAAATAACTGGCCTGCCACCGATATGATCTGGGCAGCGGCCTGGTAAGCCTGCTGGTAGCGCAGCAGATTGGCTGCCTCTTCATCAAGATTGACACCCGATTCCGACGCCCAGGCAGCCTGGCTTTGTTCCATCATCCGCATCTGTACGTCACTTCCGACCTGCGCCTGGCGCGTCTGTGTGCCTACATCGGAGACCATTTCGCCGTAGGCATCATTGAAACTGGCGCTACCGCCGTTCATCAGCCGGGAAGTCTGCAGGCCAGCCATTAACAACGCGTTGCGGTTGTCGCCCACACCCCCGCTGTTATACGCGACGCTGAATTCGTCTCCACTTGCCGGATTCCCGGATATATGCACCTGGTAGCCATAATCGACACCCAGGTTGGCGGTAGGGAAGACATCGGCGCCGGTGGCCGGGTCATATACACCACTATCGATCACGCCCAGCGTGGACTGATCAATCACTTCATAGGAAGTCGGACTGGTGAAGCGGATCAGCACGGGCGGCGACAGCGTACCCGGCGGCGACTGGAAGGCCGGATTGTCGATATCGGTGACAACCCCTGCACTGATCTGGCCGGTACCGGTATTCGTCAGCGCCGCCGAGGTGCGCAGGGGTGCCGCCAGGGCCAGGTCACGTGGATTGCCAATCAGCACCTGGATACCGCTGGCACCGTCGCGTACCGGGCGAATGGTATAGCCATCACCGGCTGCGGCGCCCGCACCCACGGTGATGCGGATACCCTCTGCAACAAACGGATCTGCCGCTGTACCCGTGCCGCCAAGCGGCACGATCTGCCCACTGTCCGCTCGCGACAGGTTCCAGTTGCTGCCATCGAATTGCAGACGGTAGGTTTCTGCAGTCAACTGTGACACATCATCAAATGCAGCCGTGGCACTGCCACCGTTGCCGGCATCTGCAATAATCTGCGGGCTGGCCACGGCGAACAATTCCTGCCCTGGCAAGCCATCCAGGGTCATGCCGGAACGATGCTGCTCGTTCATGAAGGTGCCCAGCTCGACCGCAATTCGTCCCAGTCCATCGATTGACGGGTCGAGTACCTGGTCACGGTATGTCAGCAGGCCACCGAGTTCGCCACCACTTATGAGGTTGGTGACGACGACCGGCGGCTGTCCGCTTGCACCGATGGTGATGTCGACCTGGCCGGGGTCATTCACGTTATCCTGCACCGCCATCGAGTTGGCCTTGACACCAAGCACCAGCGACTGGCCACTGCCTATAAACACATTCAGGGCACCGTCATCCTGCGTGGCAGTCGTCACCGATACCAGTTTCGACAGGTCCAGCACCATCTGGTCACGTGCATCCAGCAGGTCATTGGGAGGCTGGCCAGCGGCACTGCCACGCGCATCGATGATTTTCTGGTTGAGCGAGGCGATACCCTCTGCCAGCCGGTTGGCCTCCTGAGTACTTGTATCCATGCGCGCACTGAGGTCGCGGCGATTGTTTTCCATCCAGGTGTTCAGTCCCTGGATACTGCTCACCAAGGTTCCCGCCCCGCTCAGCAATACCTGGCGGGCCGCAGTCGAGGTCGGATCGTTGGCCACACCCTGTACCGCATCGAAAAAGGAACCCAGCACCGGCCCCAGTCCGGACTGGTCATCGGCGAGCAGGTTGTTCAGGTTGCCGGCCAGTGTGGCCAGGGTATTCTGCTCCTGGTAGGAAGAGCTGCTCGTGCGCAGGCCATCGGTGAGATACTGATTGTAGTTCCTGCGGATTGTCGTGACGTCTACACCCGCCCCGAGGAAACCGTTGCCCAGTCCCTGTCCGGGACGGGCAACCAGCTCCACGCCCTGGCGGCTGTAGCCCGGCGTATTGACGTTGGCGACATTATGGCCGACTGTATCCAGCGCCCGCTGGTAGCTCAACAGCGCCGAACTTCCTATGCCCAACATGCCGCTTGCCATAGCTGTTCCTCTCCACTGATACGCTCAAACGGGCGATCTAGTCTCCCGACAGGTCCCCGGACTGCGCCAGCTGTTCCGGGTAGCGGTCGAGTGATTCGTGCCGCATAATGGCCCGGATCTTGTCCGCATAGGACGGGTCCGTGGCGTACCCGGCAGACCCCAGTCCGTCCAGGTAGGCATCCGTATCACCGGCCTTCTCCAGCACCTGCCGGTAGCGCGGGTTACTGCGTAAAAACTCGATATATCCCGATACTGCTTCATCCAGTGAGGGATAACTGCGGAATGCCGCACGCTTTTTAACGGCAACTCCTCCCTCAAACTCAAGGGTCTGTACATTCACCCGGTCCCCGGACCAGCCTGAATCCGCCTTGATGCCGAACAGGTTGAAGCTGTTCCTGCCATCCGGGTGGCGGATTATCCTTTGACCCCAGCCGGTTTCCAGCGCGGCCTGGGCAACCAGAACACCGGGCTGCACACCCAGTTCCGCAGCTCCCTGCTCGGCATACGGCATCAGTTCCTGAACGAACTGCCCCGGGCTGCGCGGCTGCCAGTCGCGCGCGGCGGCGGCAGCATCTGCTATGGCCCCGCCGCCCTGTGCAAGCTCGACCAGTGGCGTTGTCCGGTGATTGATATCCAGCAGCGCCTGGTGAGTGCCGGTAACCGGCACCAGTGGCAGCGTTTGCAGGGCCTCGCCTGGCTGGTAGACGGGCAGAACCGGACGCACCGTGGACTGCTGCAGGCCTGTCCCGGGATCTTCCTGTTCGGTCTGGCCGCCCAGGCTTTTCATCAGCATGTCGGCAATCCCGATGCCGCGGCCCTTGACAATCTCCAGCGCCAACTGGCTATCGTAGATAGAGCGGTAGAAATCCGTCTGGTCACTGTCGAGCAGACCATCCCCCGGACTGGCATCGCGCATCGCCTTAAGCATGTTCTGTACGAACAAGGCCTCGAACTGGCGTGCGGTTTCGCGTAGCGCCTCGGGTGACTGCTTGCCCGCCGCAGCGCGCAACTGCGCCAGTCCCTTGAAGTCGGTATATACAGCAGCACCGGAAGGATCATTGATCATGATGCAATCCAGCCATGGCGGCTGTCAGATCACCAGCAACTCGGCACGCAGTGCACCGGCCACCTTGAGCGCCTCGAGGATCGCCACCAGGTCACCGGGCGCGGCGCCCACCTGGTTGACCGCACGCACGATTTCATTCAGTGTGATACCGGGCTCGAACAGGAACATGCGGCTGCCCTCCTCTGAAACGGCAATATCCGTGCGCGGCACAACGGTGGTTGCTCCGCTGGACAGCGGAGCCGGCTGGCTGACCTCGGGTTGTTCCTTGATCGTGACAGTGAGACTCCCGTGCGACACCGCAGCCGGCATCACACGCACGTGGCTGCCGATCACGACAGTGCCGGTACGGGAATTGATGATGACGCGCGCCGCCGCCTCGCCTGGCTCGACCGGCAGGTTTTCCAGCATCGAAACGAACATCACCTTCTTGTCAGTATCCAGTGGCGCATGAACGCGTACGGAACCGCCGTCCAGTGCCATCGCGGTATCCTTGCCCATGGCACCGTTGATGCTCTCCACTATGCGGCTGGCCGTGGTGAAATCCGGGGTGTTCAGATTAAGTGTGATGGAGTCCGAGGTGTCGAACGGACTGGGCACGCCGCGCTCCACCGTCGCACCATTCGGCACCCGGCCCACGCTGGGTATGTTCACCGTTACGCGCGACCCGTCCGCACCGTCCGCACCGAAGCCGCCGACCACCAGGTTGCCCTGCGCTATGGCGTACACCTGTCCGTCTGCACCCTTGAGCGGCGACATCAGCAGCGTACCGCCACGCAAGCTCTTGGAGTTGCCGATCGATGACACGGTCACGTCGATGGTCTGGCCGGGTTTGACAAAGGGTGGCAGCTCGGCACTGATGATCACCGCCGCGGCGTTTTTCAGCTGCGGCTTCATGTTCGGCGGTATCACCACACCGAGCTGCGCCAGCATGCTGGTCAGGCTCTGCACGGTGAACGGCTGGCTGGATGAATCTCCGGTACCGTCCAGCCCGACCACGAGGCCGTAGCCGACCAGCTGATTGGAACGTACGCCGGCCACCGACACCACATCCTTGATACGTTCCGCCGAAGAACTTACCGACAGCAGCACCAGCAGCGTTGCAACGCAGGCTCTCATTACACTGTCTCTTTTCATCGCGTGTGTCCTGCTGCAGCCTCAGAAAGGCCAGATGGGTGAGATAAAGAAACGCGCAAGCCAGCCGGCGGCATTGGAATCCGCCGGCGCACCCTTGCCGCGGTAGGTAATCTGTGCGTCGGCAACCTGCGTCGACAGTACTGTGTTGGTCGGTGCGATATCGACTGGCCGCACGATACCGCGCAGACGTACGTATTCATCGCCCTGATTGATGGCAATCCATTTCTCGCCCTGTATGCGCAGGTTACCGTTCGGAAGCACCTCTGCGACCGTCACCGTGATACTGCCCTGCAGCTTGTTGCTCTGGGAACTGTCCGCCTCGCCCGAGAAATCGTTGGAAGAATCGAGACTGGTGCTGAGCGTCTTGCCACCGATCCGCGGATCATGCCCGAGGATAGTCGGCGCACTGATGTCCGTAGTGTTCTGCTTGGTGATACCGGTACTGGCCGACTTGCTGGCATCGGTCTGCTCGTCGAGTATCACCGTCAGCAGGTCACCGACCTGGCGAGCCTTGATGTCCTCGAACAGCGGCCGGGGGACACTCGACATGTAGATCGACCCGTTGTGCTGAACGGCCGGCTGCTGCACCAACGGTACCGCCGGCGCGAATTCCGGCTCCCCCGGGCGGGTCAGCACCGAGCCGGTCGTACAACCGGCAAGCCACAGGATGCAGCAGCTCACGACGACCCTCAGCAACCCGGTTTCGATATTACGCGACATGGTTATGTCCTCCGACGCTCATGTGTTCGCCTAGAGCGTGTTATTCGCGTATTCCAGCATCTGGTCTGCCGTCGAAATGGCCTTTGAATTCATTTCATAGGCACGCTGGGTCTCGATCATGTTCACCAGTTCCTCGACAGTGTTGACATTGGACGTCTCCAGTACGCCCTGCGAGAGCGCACCCAGGCCGTTCTGGCCTGCTGTACCGGTCTGCGGCGCACCGCTTGAACCGGTCTCCAGGAACAGATTCTGGCCGACCGGCTGCAGGCCGGCCGGGTTGATGAAATCGGACAACTGGATGGTGCCGACCTGGGTGGGCACCGAGTTGCCAGGCTGGGTCACCGATACAATGCCATCGCCGCTTATGGTGATGCTCTGCGCGTCACTCGGAATGGTGATGCCGGGTTGCAGCGCATAGCCCTTGGAAGTGACGATCTCGCCTTGCGCGTTTAACTGGAAGGTACCGTCCCGGCTATAGCTCACGGTACCGTCCGGCATCAGGATCTGGAAGAACCCGCGCCCCTCGATGGCCATGTCCAGGTTGTTGCCGGTCTGCACCAGGCTGCCCTGGCTGAACAGTTTTTCGGTTGCCACCACACGCACGCCGGTGCCTGTCATCAGGCCCGAGTTGATCTGGGTATCCTCGGACGACTGCGCCCCGGCCTGGCCGTTATTCTGGTACAGCAGGTCCTCGAACACGGCACGGCTGCGCTTGAAGCCGGTCGTATTGACGTTGGCCAGGTTGTTGGAAGTCACCGCCATACGCGTCTGCTGTGCCTCGAGCCCTGTCTTTGCAATCCAGAGTGCCTGATCCATATTTATCTCCTTGTGCCGGCAACCGGCATCTCATCCGGTTACCGGTATTCCGTTATCCCATGCGCAACAGCTGCGTTGCAGCGCGATCGTTGTCCTCGGCATTGGACATAACCTTCACCTGCGTCTCATACTGGCGTGCCAGCTGGATCATGTTGACCATGGCCTCCACCGTATTCACGTTGCTTGATTCCAGTGCACCGGGTTGCAGGGTGACGCTGCCATCGGCAACGGCCGGCTCGCGGTTCTTCATGTGCATCAGGCCGTCCGGCCCTTTTTCCATGTCGGCAACTGCCGGATTGACCAGCTTGATGCGATCGACCACGGACACCGTGTTGGCGGGGGCACCGATCGGCCTGATCGATATGGTGCCGTCCCCGGCGATCTCGACAGATTCAGAGGGCGGTACCGCGATGGGACTTCCGTTCCCCATCACGACATGGCCAGCGCCCGTCCTGAGCAAGCCGAGGCTGTCCACCCGCAAATCACCGGCCCGGGTATAGGCTTCATTGCCATCCGGTCCCTGTACGGCAAGCCAGCCGCTGCCGTTGACCGCGACATCCAGGTCGCGGCCGGTGCTCACTGACGAGCCGGACGCGAAATCCACCCCCATCCCGTCCGCCACCCCGTAGACGCGGCTGGCGTAGCCGGGGCCGTAGACGGGCAGACTGCGGAAGGATTCCAGGTCGGCACGAAACCCTGTCGTGCTGGCATTCGCCAGATTCTGTGTATTCACGGCCTGTGCCTGCATGACCTCCCTGGCCCCGCTCATCGCGACATACAGCAATCTGTCCATGATCAGTCCCTTTTTTTATGCGTGCGGTGATTAACGACCGATGTTGATCACGGTCTGTGTCAATGTATCAGCGGCAGAGATCACCTGCGCATTGGCCTGGAAACTGCGCTGTGCGGATATCAGATCAACCAGCTGCTCGGTAATCTCGACGTTGGAGCTTTCCAGCGCACCCGACTGCAGGAAACCGAAATTGCCGCCACCGGGTTCACCCAGGCGACGGTCCCCGGCATTGAAACTTTCACCCCAGGTACTGTCACCCAGCGGAGTCAGGCCCTGCGGATTGGGAAAGTTGGCCAGTGCCACCTTGCCCAGCGCAGATGACTGTCCATTACTGAAACGTGCCAGCACCACCCCGCTGTCGTCGATGTCGAGACCACTGAGGCGGCCGGTCGTGTAGCCATCCTGAGACAACGAGTTGACGGCAAAGGTACTGCCGTACTGGGTGGAGCCATTGAAGTCGAAATCGATATTCATGATAGCCGCGCCATTGCCCGGATCGTAGGTGCCGAAATTGACCGGCTGTGCCGAGGATAACTGGCCCAGGCTGTCAAAGGTCAGGTTCTGCACGGTGGTGCTTTGTGCGGCATCACCATCGGTGACCACACGCACGTCCCAGCTCCGCGTGGTGGTGTCGATCTTCCTGAAAAACAGCGATGTCGTGTGCGGCTGCCCAACGCTGTCATAGGTACTCATCGAGGTCGAATAATTGAAGGTCGTGGCATCGGTCGGGTCGATGGCACCCGCTCCCAGTTGAGTGGATCCGGCATCCAGGTTCAGCGAGAGTCCCGCACTCGATGTCGCGCTGGGCGGCGTATTCGATGCGATCAGCTGCAGATCACCCAGTGCTGCCGTACTGAAAGAGTTACCCGTCGTATTGAGTGCCGGGTAGGCCTGCAGACGCTGGCCGGCGACATTGACGACATAGCCATCACGATCTACCTGGAAGGCACCGGCACGGCTGTAGATATTTGTACCCTGGTCATTCAATACGAAAAAACCCTCACCGTTGACCGCAAGATCCAGTGCGTTACCGGTAAAATCGATGTTGCCCTGGTTAAACAGCGGCGAGACCGCTGCCAGGCGCACACCGGCGCCGGTATCCAGCGATCCGATACTGCCGAACGCCGTGGCGTACACGTCTGTAAACTCGGTACGCGACTGCTTGAAACCCGTGGTATTGGCATTGGCGATATTATTCGCCGTGACATCCAGCGATGCCTGTGCCGCGTTCAGACCACTCAATGCAATTCGAAATGACATAAGATTTCTCCTGATCCTGCTAACTGATCTGCCTGATATCCGAAAAACTCACATTCCCGAGACTGGCCAGCTCGAGGGTCAACGGTTTGCCTGCCGCCGGCAGTGAAACACTCTGTACCTTGTCGGCAAGCATCACACCGTAAGCCTCGTTAGTACCCCCGCTGATCGCCTCTGCACGTATCTCGTAGCGACCAGGGGGGACGGCCGAGCCATCCATGGCAAGGCCATCCCAGCTAAACGCCACCATCCCTGGTGACTGATTACCCAGACTGACATTCCGTATCAGCTGTCCGGATAAATCGTAGATCCCGATGTTCAAATTGGTGACTGCATTGGGCAGATCCACGGCACCGCCGATCGCACCGCCTGTTTCGAGTACACCGTAACTGCCCGGGACCAGGACCTCGCGCCCCAACATACCGGCCGCCTGCAGGGACTGGTTGGAGACCAGCGAGCCGGACAGGTTCTGCAATTCCGTCTTGACATCATCGATGCCGCTCACAGTACCGAATTGAGCCAGCTGGCCCATGAAATCACCGTTTTCCATTGGCTTGAACGGGTCCTGGTTTCTGAGCTGGGTGGTCATGAGCTTGAGAAAGTCCTCCTGCCCCAGCTCGGTCTTCCGGGCGCCAGTCTGTGCCGGACGGGACAGGCCCAGTTCATCGAAAATCGCACTATCCTGTATGCTGTTCATGTGTTCGCCTCGTTAATTAAGGTCGCTCCTGACTACTGACCCAGCCGCAAAGTTTCCAAAAGCAACTGCTTTGAGGTATTGGCCACCTCGGCATTACTCTGGTAGGAACGCGATGCGGAAATCATATTGGCCATCTCTTCGATCATGTTGACATTGGACAGGTATACATAACCGTCCGCGTCGGCCTGCGGATTCTGTGGACTGTATTCACGGTTCACCGGAGCCTGACTCTCCACAACGCCGTTTACACGCACGGGCACGGATGCGC
The DNA here is from genome assembly GCA_963803275.1 of uncultured Gammaproteobacteria bacterium. Taxonomy (GTDB): domain Bacteria; phylum Pseudomonadota; class Gammaproteobacteria; order UBA9214; family UBA9214; genus UBA9214. The sequence goes on from CAWDLS010000001.1 coordinate 163,471, forward strand.
TGTCACCGCCCAGCGCATTCATGATGGCCGCGAATACCGGTTGGCGTGCGTGGTAGGCACCTTCCTCACTGCCGCTGACCACCTCGGCATTGGCCATGTTGCTGGCAACGGTATTGAGGCGCACAGTCTGTGCACTCATGCCGGAACCGGCGACATCAAAAATCCTGAACAGTCCCATCGCTTAATCCCCCTTGATGGCAGTCATCAACCCTTTGATCTTGCTGTTGAGAAAGCTCAGGCTGGTTCGATAGCGCACGGCGTTTTCGGCGAACTTCGACTGCTCGATCTGCGTATCCACGGTATTACCGTCGAGTGATGGCTGGCCCGGCACGCGGTACTGGGTCTGTACGCTGCTTCCGACTTCCTGTGTGCCGATGTGGCCGGCACTGGTTGTGGCCAGCGTCGTCGCCGCCTGTGCCTTGCTGAGTGCAGCGCGGAAATCCAGGTCACGCGCCTTGTAATTTGGCGTATCCGCATTGGCAAGGTTGGATGCAAGCAACTCGCCCCGACGCGCCCGCAACTGCAGGGCGTCGGCATGAACGCCAAACGCGCGGTCGATAATTGTTGGCATGACGCACCTCGCAAATTCTTCAGTGCCTGTCATCAAGCAAGCGGCGTGCCAACTCTGGCCTGACTGGGCAAACAGCCTGTTGAAGCTGGCCGTCTGCCGCCGTATTGCGCATGTTTACCTTATAAAAACGGCGCGAATGCCGGCTATCGCTACACAGGCTCAGCGGATGAACCACCGGCCATGCACGGCGGCAAACGTGATTAATGAACCATATTGTGATGCAGGTAAACGGCAAGACATTGCCCCTGGCGGCAAGAGATGGCCGTCCACTTCAAACTGCATGGGCTTGCGAGCTCAACAATCTACCGTCTGCAGCCGATCTATCCGGCATGCAGGGCGGCACTGCCAACCCGTTGCTAAAAATTGCAGGCATGGCACGCATATTGCTGTGTATGAAGCAGACATCACACAGCAACCGGGCACGGAGTGAACTATGTATTCCAGGATACTCGTATACGGACTTGCAACAGCGGCCGCCTTCACCGTGACGGCGCTGCCTGCAGCACCCGTTCAGGACCACGAATCCGTTCGCAGGGCGGCCGAGCTGTTTATCACGGATGTCGTCAGGTCGAGTCACGGACTGACACCGGACGTACATGCCGGCAAGCTCGACTCTCGCCTGCGGTTATCGCACTGCGACGCACCGCTGGAGGCGTTCCAGCCGCCTGGCGGCAAGACACTGGGCAACATCACCATCGGTGTGCGCTGCAACGGGACCAGATCCTGGTCGTTATACGTCCCGGTCAAGGTGAGCATCCGTGACAAGGTCGTGGCAGCCGCCCGTCCATTGACGAGGGGCGACGTGGTACAGGCAGGTGACCTCAAGCTCGTGGAGCGTGACCTTGCACAACTGCAGTCCGGCTATTTTAGCGATCCAGCAGAAGTTGTGGGCAAGGAAGCGACACGCACCATTGCCATGGACGCCGCGTTCACAAACTACCTGATCAAGGACCCACTGCAGGTCAGGCGCGGTCAACGCGTCAGCCTGGTCGCAAACAGCGGCGGTCTGGAAGTCAGAATGTCCGGCGAAGCATTGGCTGATGGTGCGGCCGGAGCACATATCAAGGTCCGCAACCTCAGTTCGAAAAGGGTTGTCGATGGTACCGTTATGTCTGCAAACACCATACAGGTCGCGATGTAAGGTCCTCGCACAACAGGCTTGTGGTAAATACGGAGTTCAAGTGTCAATTGATTTCAGGAATCCACTTACAAACCAGGTCTCCTTGCTTGCAAGGCTGCGTGCCATGATCGGTCGCACTGACACATCTGCAAACACCGCTGCCGCGCCGGGTAGTGCGGAAGGCAGGCATGCTGACCGGGTCAGCCTGTCGCACGATGCTCAACGCATTGCCGATGAGCAGCGCAGTAACGAGGCCCTGGTGCATTTCGATGGAAATCGGGTGGCCGCCCTGAAACAGGCCATCGAGTCAGGGAACTTCCGGATCGATAGCACACGAATTGCGGACAAGGTCAGCCTGCAATATGGCGGCCGCTGACAGGAGTACATAATATGACCATGGACCCACATGCTTACCGTCTGGAAATCGGCACACTACTGCAACAGGAACTTGATCTTGTAACACAGTTCGAAGCACTGCTCGCAGACGAATACCGGGTAATCACAGAACGCGACATCACAGCCTTTGAGCGGATAATCTCCGAGAAAACACGGCTGCTCGGACAACTTGCCCAGCTGGAACAGGGACGTGCCGCGTTGCAGGAAGGGGCGTGCTTCGACGCCGGCCACGCGGGCATGGCGGGCTACCTGAACTGGTGCGACCCGCACAACCAGCTTGTCCCGCTCTGGCAGAGCCTGCTGGCACGCGCCCGCGCCTGTCATGAGCAAAATCGCAAGAACCAGCTTCTTGCAGACCTCTGCAGCCGCTATGCCCGTGAAGCGCTCCACCTGTTACGGGGAGAGGATCCGTGCCAGGACCTCTATCAGGCCGACGGTGAAACGGACAATCATCACGGCAGCCGGTCACTCGCACGGGTGTGAGACGTAAGAGCAATACACTGCAACATCCCCGGATCAAACCCACAGCTGTCCCATATACTCCTCTCCGGGACGCCGACATGGCCCAGGCCAGTCTCTCGACCGCTGCGCGGTCTCACCTTCTCCTGCCTCCCGCGACGATGTACAGGACGACCGAGTGTCGCAAAGCACAGGGATGTGCGGGAGCGACCACTTGTACATCCGTGTACATCGTCCTTCTCCCGGAGTACCCAAAAAGAAGGCATAAAGGAGAAGGAACGCAGTGATTTTACCGCTGTGGCTGATTGCCATGTCCAGCCTCTGGCAAAAGATTCCAACGATATGTTCATTCAGGGGTTTGCCACTGTTTCAGTGGAAATATAGGGGACAGCAGTGGGTCAAACTATATTTTCGCCTTACTCCTTCCACTTGCTTCTGACCTTTCATGCATCATTTTTCACCTGTATCACAACCCGGACAGGGGTTAATCAGGATACTTTCCATCGGGCTTGCCATGTCAGCCGGGGCAGGATCCGTCGCGTTTTTTGCGTCCGTACCACCCTCCAACACCGGCGGGGTTTCTTCAGCGGTATCCGTATTTGCCTGCTGCTGCTTGACCAGGCTCTGGTCATACATAAGCCTTACCTCGACCCGGCGGTTGCGTGCACGCCCTTCCGGCGTCTCATTGGTATCAACAGGCATAATGTCTCCGTAGCCTTCAAGGCGGAAACGGTTCTCGGGAATCCCGCCGTGCACCATCAGCTCATGCAATACAGTGTAGGCACGCGATGCAGACAGCTCCCAGTTGGAGCGGAATTGCGCGTTTGAAATCGGTACCGAGTCCGTGTGTCCCGCCACGATCACGGACCCGGGTTGGAGCCTATTGTTTTAGCCATTTTTCCCAGCATCGACTTGAACGGCTCGATCAACTTCGTGCTGGCAGATGCGAACGAACCGCGCTCGAGAATGCGGATCACGATGGTCTCGTCAACGATATCCAGCTCTACGAAACCCTCTTTGATCTCGTTTTTCAGTGCCAGCCGGAGGCGTTCCTTTTCTGTTTTCAGTGCATCCACGAATTCCTTGGTGGGTTTTGGTATTTCCAGGTACTGGCGAAAATCGTCGGTGGTGATCTGGCGCATCTCGTTGAATGGCGTCGACTCATCCGGTTTGCCTGCACTGAATTCCTGCGCGATGATATTGATACCCTTGGGTGGGTCCTTGACGTTGATCTCACGCTGTATACCGAATGCGTCACGCATCGATCCGGCCACCTGCTTGTATTTCTCCTGGTCCATCTCGGAGAATGAAAACAGCAGCACGAAAAACGCCAGCAACAGCGACATCAGGTCGGCGAAGGTCAGCACCCAGGCCGGGACACCGGCTGCGCGCTTGGGAGGCGGTGGGCAATCGCAATTACCGGACATGGACCATCGCCGGGAGCCACGCACTCATGCGGCCTCCTCCTTGTCTTCCTTCGTGAATTCTCGCTGTGTGACCGGAAGATAGGTTTTCAGAAGGTCCTCAACGATGCGCGGGTTGAGGCCAGCCTGGATAGCTGAAATCCCTTCCAGGATGAGTGATTTGGTCATACGTTCCTGCTTGCTGCGCAGCGCAAGCTTGTCGGCAATCGGCAAGGCCAGTGCGTTGGCGATCACCGCGCCGTACAGGGTGGTGAGCAACGCAACAGCCATGGCCGGGCCAAGCGCCTTGGGATCGCTCATGTTGGACATCATTTGAACCAGGCCGATCAGGGTACCGATCATTCCCATGGCCGGTGCTACATCACCGATCGACTTGAAAATACTCTGCCCCTCTTCATGCCGCTCGATGGTGAGATTGATGTCATTCGACAGCATCTTGCGAACGAAGTCAGCATCATTCCCGTCCACTACCAGCATTACGCCACGTTTCAGGAATTCATTCTCGATCTCGATCTGTTCCAGCCCGAGCACGCCCTCCTTGCGCGCAATATTGGACAGCTCCACGCACTTCTCGATCAGTTCCCTCGGTGTCTGTACCTTGTGCAGGAATGCCTTCGCCGCCGCCTTTATGGCGAGGACTGCAACCGTCAAGGGATACTTCATCAGCACCACAGTCAGGGTGCCGGCGACCACGATCATCAGGCCCGGGCCATTCACAAAGATGGAGAAACTCCCTCCCATCAGAATGGCGCCGACGATTGCACCCAGAGCACCAAATAACCCGATTAAGGTTGCGAGGTCCATTACTGTGTTGGCTCCTTGCCTGCGTTACGGCTATCCCGTAGGGTGGTGATTCCCCGACATTTATGCACCATGCATTGCGCAGCGGGAACCCGGGGCATGAATCTGCCCGAATACCTTGTTAATCGGACAAACCGGTTAAAACTTTATTGATTCTCAGTGTGTTGTCGAACGCGGCAGTCGGCCCCAGACAGGCTTTTCAGCATGCCTGACGCACAGGCATATGGAACCTCCGTGCGTGATGCACTGCGTGTCAGATACGACCCGCCCGGCGGGAGCAACGCCCGTGCAGGACCTGGTGCAATGCAGGTTTTCCGGATTCCGGCTTTGTCATGGAAACAGCCTGCCATACGTATAAAGCGGTTGATATTCATGCCGATATCTCTGCACAAGATACAAGTTTGCAGACCGGGCATGAAAGCACGCCGGAAAGGTAAGGCTCGGTGAAACAGGCAATTGGCGTAACCGGATTTAGCCGGCACGAAACGCTATGTTCCTTGCTGCAACACCAGTGTACCGGGTGGACGTCCTGGCGTGCCAGCGATGCATGACCCCTACACCCGGCCTGATTTGGTCAACGCGGAGAGTGATGTGTTCATTGACGGATCAAAGATCATCGACATTGATGCCCCGGCCTTGCAAAGGGTCGTGATAATGGCGATACAGGTCCGCGATAACGGTTGTCGACCACGCCGGATAACGCCCTTGGACAGCCTGTTGCCCACTGCCCGGCTGAGCGGGATGGCGGCTTAGCCGGGACTGGAAACACGCCGAGTGACAGGTGATATCACGTGCGACCGGAACGGCCACAATCCTCATTAGTGGCACCATGTGCATAACCATGCCAGTGCCATCCCTGTTCCGGTCAAGGCAAGGTACCATGACGAAACGAGACGTGTTCATCGGATTACCGGCATATCGTTCACTACTCTCGACGAAGTTACAGCAGCTGTATTGCCAAATTACGGAGAAGAATCATGAATAGCGACAGATTCGGTCAATTTCTGGTGACCAGGGGGTTGTTGACCGAGGCAGACCTTGCCGAGGCGCAGGAAATACAGCATACCCGCCAGTCCCTGCTGGGCCAGATCGCGATCAGGGAGCAGTACATGACTGTCCGGCAGGTTATGGACGTCCTTCGCAACCAGGCTGGTACGGCATTTCAGTTCGGCGAGGTGGCAGTACAACTTGGTTACCTTGACGAGCCAGATGTTGAAGAACTGCTTAGATTACAGGTAGGTACCAGGCCGCGACTGGCAGATGTCCTGATCGAACGGGGCAAACTATCTGCCGAGACGTACCTGCAGATGCTCAATGAATTCCATGCCAAAATGTCCGACAGCAATAATCCAGGGCTGTACAGGGACATCACCGGTACCGACAACTGAACGGTGCAGCCCGCGGCCCGAACCAGGCCAGGCCGCCCGAGTGTACCATCTGCACATCATCTCCTGGCGCAGCATACCCGCCTGCACGTGGACGATTTCGACAAACGGGGCTCAGCGCCTGTCGGGAATCGCGGCTGGCGCTGCTTTGCCGTACGGCGTGCAGCAGTTAGCCGGACAGGCTGCGACGAGAAGACCGGCTACGCAGCCGGTACTGCGGCATTGCTCATACCATTATTGTTGTCCATATCCCTGCTGTGGATAACATAACGGTTACGACCATTTTTCTTGGCGATATAGAGCGCCTTGTCCGCCGCCTCCAGCATTTCTTCAACAGATGAGTAACTCTCACCCTCGCCCATAATGGACAATCCGATGGAAACGGTCACGTTGATCTCCTTGCCATCATTCACGATGTGTTTCATTGCACGGAAGCTGTTAACCAGGCGGTTGGCAATGATATGCGCGGTTTTCTCGCCGTGCCCCGGTGTGACAATAACGAATTCCTCGCCACCGTAGCGCGCGACGATGTCCTCATCACGGGTACCAACGGCCAGCGCACGTGCGGCATGCTGCAGCACCTGGTCACCGGCCTGGTGTCCGTGGTTATCGTTGACCTTCTTGAAGTGATCCAGGTCAACGAACATCACGATCATGGGCCAGTCGCGCTCGCTGGCCATGCTGAATTCATGACTGAGTTTCTCATCCAGGTAGGCGCGGTTATACAGCCCGGTCAAGCCATCACGGCGCGTGCGCTCCTCCAGCTCGCGGGTTCTGGATTCCAGCGCCTCTGCCGCCACCTGCAGCTTGTCCGCCTGCTGGAGTGTCTGCAGATTCATCGTCATGAGCGTTTCCCTGGCGCTGTCCAGCAGGATATCCGAGTAGTTGTAATCACTGAGATCGGTATTGAACATCTCCTGCGCCAGGGTGAAATCCTCGTTCAGCAATGCCAGCGTTTCCCTGAATATTTCCTCATCGATGCCAAGCGTGTCTCTTGCCAGAACGGCGACGCTCGGCAAGTTGTTTTGTTCGTTCGGGTTGTAAATGGCATCGACCATTGTGCCGGAGAGTGATACACAGCGCATGAGTTGCCGGAAATCCCTGGCCTCACTGGTTGAATCCGGAGTGTGACTGTATACCACCGCGTCATACAGGTATTCCGGGAACCCCCACCTGTGCAGGATCCAGCCGCCGATGGTGGCGTGGTCCGCACCGAGTCGCTCCCGTTCGCACGCCGCGACCGCTTCGTGATCGAGCTGGTCGACACCAAGCCCCCGGTAAAAATTCGGGTCCATCTTGTCGATCACCAGCATACCGATATCCTGCAGCAGACTGGCCAGGAACAGCTCCTCCTTCGCACGCGACTTGACAACGACTCCCAGCCGCCGCGCACAGGTCGCAGACGCCAGCGAACGTTTCCAGAAATGGTTGTAGTCGAAGCCCTGGTCAGCGTGGTTATGCATTGTCGAGGCAAGCGAGAAGCTCAACGCCAGCATCAGGGTACCGTTCAGACCCAGTAGGGTAATCGCCTGGTGCAGGGTCTCGGTCTTGCGACGCAATGCGTAGATGGGGGAATTGGCAACCCGCAGTACCCTGGTCGCCAGTGCCGGGTCCGTGCCGATCACATCGGCTATCATGCCAATATCGACATCCGGGTCCTGGGCAAGCTCGATGACTCGCAAGGCGACTACAGGCGGACTGGGCAGGTTGGTGCAGCGTTCAAGGCGTGCCTGAAGCTGTGCACTAAGTAGTTGTTCCAGCGTTTCTTTATTCATTATGGCATTCCCAAGCACATCAATCTCCATGTTGATACTGCAACAGCAATGGTGCAGAGACCCGCCCGGCAATTCCGGCAGCCGCCATCTTCAGGGGTTTACCGTTGATTTATCGTCCGTATATCCAGGATGTTTAGTACTTAAGTACTAGATCTGACGAGTATACCGGCATGCCTTGCGAGGAGCGCCCGTGCCGTAGCCATGCATTTGCCGGGGGTGTGGAGGAGGTTATTTCCGGCTGACCCAGGGCCCCCTGAGCCCGAATTTCTCTTCCAGCTTGCTGGCGTAGCGCCTTGCCTCGCCGCTGGTGGCAAAACCGGGCACGCGCAGCCGGTACATCAACTCACCCTCGATGGTGAGTGTCTGTCGCTCCGCGGGTATCCCCTGTTCCTTCAGCTTTTCCGCCAGGTCCAGCATGGGTTGTTCGCGCGACGACGACGCAACATTCACCACCCACTCCTCGCCTGCCACGGCCAGCCCTGGCGTGTCCTGGACTGCCGGCACCCTGGCGGCCGGTGTGACCTTTGCCTGTGATGCCGCCTGTACCGCAGGGGGCGCAACCGTGCCAGTGGTCTTGCCAGACTCGCCGGCAAACTGTTGTTGCCGTGACTTTACCTTCGCCTCGAGTGCATCAAGACTCGCGCGCTGCTCCTGGCGCAGGCTGGCGATCGCCGTACTGTTATCGATCCAGTTCTTGCTGGCGGTCTCGCCGAGCGCCGTGACGGTATCGGTCAGCCGGTCGAGACGGGTCATGATGTCGAACTGGCGCGCCTTCAGTTCGCGGATCACTTGTGCGTCCACCGCGCCGGTTGCTAACACGGTTCCGCCTGTGACGGCACCATCTCCGGCTGGGCCGGGCGATGGAATTAACCAGCCTTTCATGGTGTTGGCAAGGCCAGCGAACCCATCGTCATCCCGATGGCCGGTATAACCCCCCGCGAAAAGTACCATGCCAACGATAACCGCCAGCGGCAGTACCAGTCCCAGCAACAATTTGCGCGAGGTCCTGTGCACCGCGGCGTCAGCAGGACCACGCTGCTGCACAGCGTCGGCGCCAAGGGCGGGTCCGGTATCAACGGGTGCGACCGGCACCGCCGGCCCGCTGGCGCCAGGCGGCCCTTCATCACGGATCTTGCTGATGATACTGCTGAGATTTCTGTTACTTTCCATGTCCGCTTCCTTTCTGTTGCAGGTCAAATAAGACGAAGAACCAGGACACGCCGATTCTCGCACACACGAACCGGGCTGACCACCGGGCAAGGTGTAATACGCTGCATTATCAACCTGAGATTCGTCTTGATATGAAACACAAGAGGTGACCCGTGAGTGCCCGGAAAATCCCGTTTACGTTGCACACCAGGCCGTCCTCTCGCTTGCCCGGGCAGAAGGCTATGCCGGCATGTCCACGCGCGCTCAAGCCCAGCTGCCAGCCGCCGCTATACTCGGTGAGAACACCGCCCGGTGATGAAACATGGCGAATTTTGAAAAGATCAGCTCGCTATCCCCGATTCCGCCCGGATGGCCCGTGGCGCAACGACTGTCGCACCGCAAGCCACGCGAACACCGGCCAAAACTCCCCTCAAACAGACAGCCTCACGAGCATGAACAGGCCTCTGACGACGATGAAGGGATTCATATAGATGAATACGCATAAGGGATGAGGTCACCACACGGGTTCCCGTCATTGTTCAGGTTTCTGCTCCCGGAAGTCAGTCGAGCCTGTCAACCCTGATCAATATCCGGCTTTGCCGAGGGTCGCGGTGTTGCACGCGGTAGCCACGCTTCGCGTCAGGCATGTCTTCCAGCATCAGGTTGCCGCCGGCATCCAGCCAGCGCCCGGGCCTGCCGTGCAGTACGGTACGCAATCCTGTACCGGGACTGCCAGGCGCGCCACCTGGCTGTGCCCGGCCGCCGAACTGGTATATCTGCAATTCCACCTCGTCCTTCATGCGCCTTGCCTGCACGTAAAAGCCGCGTACAGGTTCTTGCCCGGCCAGGTCGATTCGGGCTGCCGGTCCATGCCGCGTGAGGCCGATCCATGGTACTTGCAGACGCGGCACCCTATCGCTGGTTGCCACGAATGCCGTCTGCCCTTCGCTTGCCACTACCTGCCAGGCATCATGACGGTGCTGCGCATAGCCGGTGGTTCGATAATACCGGTGCACCCCGGCTGCCGCGGCCGCAGCGGATGGTCGTTGTAGCTCCAGTAGTTCGCGTACTTCCACCGGATCGCTGCTGCGCACTACCGTGATCATGTATTGCCCTGCAGTACCGGCATTGGCTGCGACGCAGAGCACGGTCCCGAAACACAACAGGGCGATCTTGCGGGAAATGCATCCTGCAGGCATCAGAGGCACGATTCTGACTTGCCTGCCGGTCGTGAACACAGCCGTGCACACACCGCAACCAGGACTGGCAGCCTGCCGGTACGGGGCGCAACACAGGCGCATTCATCGGCTGCACTGTACTCGATACGATATGCCATGTTGGCCGGGAGCTTGCTAGCTCAGGTATTCCCCGGCGATGCTACCTGAACGGATCAGTCGCTCGACGAAAAACTCCAGTCGACCGGTCGCCACCTGCGGTGGTGGCCAGCGATCCGTACGATCAGCCATCTTGCGGAATGCAAGCGCGGAACGACTGCGCGGATAGGCCTCGACCACAGCCAGCTGACGTTGTACTGCCCTGCGCAGGTAATCGTCATACGGGACCGCACCCATGTAGCCCAGCGTCACATCGAGAAATCGCTGTGACACACGCGCCAGCTTGTCGAACAGCTGCTTGCCTTCGTATGCATTGCCGGTCATGTTTGCAAGAATATGGAAACGATCGACGTCGTGATCACGATTCAGCACCTTGATGAGTGCATAGGCATCAGTCAGGGAAGCGGGTTCATCACATACCACTACCACGATCTCGTGAGCCGCGCGGGTAAATGTGATCACACTCTCCGATATACCGGCCGCGATATCCACCAGCATGACATCTACATCGTCCTGCAGTTCGCTGAACGCACGGACCAGACCGCCTTGCTCGGCGGTCGACAGGTTGAGCATGCTCTTCGTTCCGGAAGAGGATGGTACGATCCTGAGTCCTGACGGCCCTTCTACTATTACTTCCTCGAGGGTAGCCTCGCCCGAGATCACGTGCGACAGATTACGCCGTGTATTGATGCCAAGCAGTACATCAACATTGGCCAGTCCCAGATCGGCATCCAGCAACATGACCTTTCTGCCCTGCTGGGCCATGGTTACAGCAAGATTTATGGAGACGCTGGTCTTGCCTACACCACCCTTGCCGCTGGCCACGGCAATCACCTTAACCGGTCGTTGCAGCCCAATTATCCGGCGCAGCCCTGCCGCCTGGTCGTTCACTTGCTCAGGCATGCGCGGATACATGCGTCGCCGCCCCCGTATTTCCCAGTGCATGCAGCCAGGCCTCGTCTGATTGTGCCGTTGCACCGCGCTCCGCCAGCAGCACGGCCTGTGCCGTCAGCTGGCGTGCCCGCGCCGGGTGGAAATCATCCGGCACACGCTGTCCGTCTCCGGTATAGACCAGTGGCAGCGCGTGTTTGATCAGCACCGAAAGTACGCCGCCCAGGCTGGTCGCCTCGTCCACCTTGGTCAGTATGCACTTGTCCGGATGCAGCACACTGAACGCGCGCAGCACATCATCATTCACCGCTATCTGGCCGTTTGCGGCGAGCACGAGATAGCGTTTGATTACTGAACCGCCGGCATTCAGCATGGCGAACTTGTCGAGCAAACCGGTATCGCGCTGGCTGGTTCCCGCGGTGTCGATGAGGACCAGTTTTCTATCATCCATCTGGTTGAGGATGACGCGCAGTTCTTCCTCATCGCCGGCTATATGCACCGGCACACCAAGCAGTTTTCCATAGGTGCGCAACTGTTCATGCGCACCGATACGGTAGTGGTCCAGAGTCACCAGCGCGACGTGACGCCGCCCGTGCCGCAGCGCGAAACGCGCCGCGATTTTCGCAATCGTGGTGGTCTTGCCGACACCGGTTGGACCAACCAGCGCAACCACTCCGCCCTCCTCCATCAGATCATCGCCGGCGATCGGCAGCATGTTTTCGAGCTCGGCCAGCGCCTGCTGCCAGCCGGCCCCGGGATCATTGATACCGGTGATCCGGTCAGCAACCCGGTTGGCGATAACAGGGTGTAACTGCATGGTCTCGAGCCGATCGAGAATGACCGCACGCACCGGTTCACGACTGCGCATGGCGTCCCAGCCGAGCTGGGCAAGCGGGACTTCCAGCATGGCGCGCAGGGCCCTGATTTCCCGCTGCATGCCGGATACTGCCTCACTGTCTGTCACCGGTTGTGCAGGCACGCTGCTGACAGGCGCCGCCTGGGGCACTGCAGTCTTCGACACAGGAGGGGCCAGCCGTGTGTCCGTGACACCGGCACTGACCGGTGCCGCCGTGGTGGCGCCGCGCAGTTCATCTTCATAATCCACCGCGGCAATGATCTCGAAGCCGTCGCTGGTCTTGCGACTGGACAGGATTAATGCATCCGGTCCCAGTTCGTCGCTGACCTGCTGCATCGCGTGACGCATCTCCGGCGCACTGAATCGTTTCATCTTCATGGTTCACCACCTCCGTATATCAACTGCCTGCCCGTGCTGCTCTCCCGGCTTAACCGGCCATCGCATAGGATTCGCCACCGATGGTGCCGACCACCCTGATCTGGCGGTTGTCAGGCACTTCGTTATAGGACAGTACCTGCAGGCCCGGTACCGCACCGCGTACGAACCGTGCCAGCCACTGCCGCAGCACTGGCGACACCAGCAGCACCGCCGGCTCACCGTTCATTTCCCGCTGCCGGGTGTTTTCGGCAAGTGATTTCAACATGCCCTCTGCCAGCCCCGGTTCAATGCCCGGGCCACCTTCATGTGCACCTTGCATGGAGTGTAGCAACAATTGTTCCAACTTCGGATCGAGCGCCATGGCCGGCAGCTATCCTCCATCCCGTTGATTTGCTGAAATGGAGCGGCCAGCGCGACCCGCACCGCGCTGGCGAGGGTGGCGGGATCTTGACTGCGCGATGCTCCGCCAACGTTTCGGCAATACGTGCGCATGTTGCGGACCGGGACGCGTTCGGCCAGCAGGTCCTGCAGCACCTTCACCACCACGCCCAGCGGCAGCGGCTTCGGCACCAGGTCCTCGACCAGCTTCGGCGCGGTCTTGGCCAGGCGATCGAGCAGCTGCTGCACTTCCTCGTGGCCGAGCAGCTCGTGCGCGTGCGTCTGCAACAGCTGGCACAAGTGCGTGGCGATCACGGTGCTGGCATCGACCACGGTATAGCCGAGCGTCTGCGCCTGCTCGCGCTGCGCCGGCTCGATCCACACCGCCTCCAGGCCGAACGCCGGATCGTGCGTCGCGATGCCCTGCAGCTTGCCGAACACCTGGCCGGGATTGATCGCGAGCTCCTTGTCCGCGTGCACCTCGCCCTCGCCGACGGGCACGCCCATCAACGTGATGCGGTAGCGCGCTCGGCGCGAGCTCCAGGTTGTCGCGGATGTGCACCGGGTCGATCAGGAAGCCCAGCTCCTGCGACAGCTTCTTGCGCACGCCCTTGATGCGCGCCATCAGCTCGCCGCCCTGGTTGCGGTCGACCAGCGGAATCAGGCGATAGCCGACTTCCAGCCCGATGGTGTCGACGCGGCGACGTCGTCCCAGCCGAGGTCGGCAGGTTCTGCCGGTCGGTCACGGCGTGCTTCCCGCTCGACCGGCGCGGCAACTGTGCGCGCTGGATCGCGCTTGTGCCTGACCAGGTAGGCAGCGCGCCGCAGACCGCTGGCGCATGGTGAGGAAGGCGGCGTTGGGCATGCCCGGGATGATCCCCATGCACGCCCATGACGACGCCGGCCACCGCCAGCGACGCGGCGTTGGCTGAACAGCTGCGCTAGCATCTGCTCGCCCATGTCCTGCGAGCGCGGACATGCGGGTGACGATGATGGCCGACGGCGGTCGAGAGCAGCAGCGACGGAATCTGCGCGACCAGGCCGTCGCCGATGGTCAGCAGCGTGTAGTTCTGCGCCGGCGTCGCTGCCAGCGTCATGCCGTGCTGCAGCGTGCCGATGGCAGCGCCGCCGATCATGTTGATGAACAGGATCAGGATGCCGGCGATGGCGTCGCCGCGCACGAACTTGCTGGCGCCATCCATGGAGCCGTAGAAATCCGCCTCGCGCGCGATCTCGGCGCGGCGCGCGCGCGCTTCGTCCTGGGTGATCAGGCCGGCGTTCAGATCGGCGTCGATGGCCATCTGCTTGCCGGGCATGGCATCCAGGGTGAAGCGGGCGCTGACTTCGGAAATGCGCCCGGCGCCCTTGGTGACGACGACGAAGTTGATGATCATGAGGATCGCGAATACCACCAGGCCGACGGCGTAGTTGCCGCCGACGACGAATTCGCCGAAGGCCTCGATCACCTTGCCGGCGGCGCCGGTGCCCTGGTGGCCGTGCAGCAGCACCACGCGCGTGGAGGCGACGTTCAGCGCCAGCCGCAGCAAGGTGGCGACCAGCAGCACCGTCGGGAACACGCCGAACTCCAGCGGCCGCAGACACGTAGACGACCGCCAGCATCACCACCAGCGACAGCGCGATGTTGAAGGTGAACAGCACGTCCAGCGCCAGCGGCGGCAGCGGCAGCACCATCATCGCCAGCATCATCACCAGCAGCGAGCGGCACGCCGAGGCCGACGTGCCGACGGTGGCCTGAACCAGGACGGATGAAGATCTGGGTCGCATGTTCTATCGGCTCTTCCTCTTACGTGATCCGTGCGCATATCAGGCGCGGCTTCGCCGGCACTTCGATGCGTGGGCCGCTCCGGCGGCTGCGTCGCCGCTCGCGCGCGCGCGCTTGAGCTGGTAGACGTAGGCGAGCAACTGGGCCACGGCCACGTACAGCCCGGCCGGAATCTCCTGATCGATCTCGGCGTGCGCGTGCAGCGCGCGCGCCAGCGGCGGCGCTTCGAAAATAGCGGCACGTCGTGCGGCCGAGCGCCACCTGGCGGATTTGCGCCGCCATCAGGTCGGCGCCCTTGGCCACGACCCGCGGCGCGCGCATGCGCGCCCGTCGTAACGCAGGGCCACCGCATAGTGCGTCGGGTTGGTGACGACGACGTCCGCCTTCGGCACCTCCTGCATCATGCGCCGGCGCGCCATGCTGCTGCTGCAGCGCGCGGATGCGCGCCCTTGACTTCCGGGCGGCCTTCCGTCTCCTTGATCTCCTCGCTCGATCTCCTCGCGGGTCATGCGCAGGCTGGCGCGCGTGATCCCAGAGCTGGAACGGCACGTCGATGGCCGCGATCAGGATCAGGACCGCCGACAGCGTGAGCAGCGACACGCCGCACATGTGCGCGCGTGCGCGAGCGGCCGGCGTGCAGCGGCTCGCGCCCGAGCCCGAGTATCTCGTCCGTGAGCGACCGCAGCAGCATCACCGAGGCCACGGCGACCAGGCCGAACTTGGCAATGGCCTTGCGCAGCTCGATGACGTTGCGCAGGCGCGACATGCGCTTGAAGCCCTGGATCGGATCGAGGCGTTCGCCCTTGAAGCTCAGCGCCTTCCAGGCTGAAGGTCCAGCCGCCGACGCCAGCGGCGCCAGCACGGCGGCCAGCAGCGCAGGCGAGACAGCGGAGCGCCAGCGCGATCAGTCCCTGCAGCGGCCCGCAGGACAACGCTCGCCCATGTGCTCGCGGCGCGAGCAGCGCCTTGCGCTCTACGGTCAAGCGGCGCGCAGCAGGCCGCCAGCCCTTCGGCCATGACACGTGCCGAAAGCAAGCAGCGCCGCCGGATGAAGCCAGCATCAGCCGCGGTATTGAGCTCGCGCGAGCGCGGGACCTGGCCCTTCGCCGCGCTTCCTGCGGCGTTTGGGGGTTGCGCTTTCGGTGCGTTCCTGCCGCCTTGCTCAGCCATGTATCAGCCTCCCGCCACCAGGAACCCAGCAGGGCGAAGGCAGCCAGCATGAGGTTCGACATGCGCGTCATGCCCGGCAGGCTCACCATGATCACGATGAAGCCGAGCCCCATCATGACCGGAAAGCCGACCGCGAAGATATTCAGCTGCGGCGCCGCGCGGCTCATCACGCCAAATGCGAGGTTGACGACAACAAGCGGCAATCGCCGGCAGCGCCATCAGCACGGCGCCGGCGAACACTGTGCCCGCCCCAGCTCACCAGTTCCCACAAGCCGCTGGCGGACAATCCGGTCGTGCCGACCGGCAGGGTCTGGAAGCTGTCGAGCGAGCATGTTGCAACAGCAGCAGGTGACCGTTCAGCGCGAGGAAAATCAGCGTCGCCAGCATCAGGAAATACTGGCTCACCACCGGCACCTGCACGCCGCTCTGCGGATCCAGGCAACGCAAAGCCGAGGCCCATGCTCATGGAGATGGTCTGGCCGGCGATCGATAGCCGCGAAGACCATCTGCAGCGTAAAACCCATGGCGAGCCCGACCAGCACCTGGCCCACGATCACCAGGCCCTGGCGCGAGCGGATGATGGCCGTCGGCATCGCTGCGACACCATCGGCGCGATCACGGCGTCAGGGCCAGCGCCAGCGCCAGTCGAATGCGCTTCGGCACCAGTGCGCGATCGAACACCGGCGCTGCCACCAGCACGGCGCCGATGCGCACGAACGGCCACAGGAAGGCGCCCACGCGGGCGTTCAGTTGCAGGCTGCTGATGGTAAGCATGCAGCACCCCCGTTCAGCCGATCAGCGCCGGGATGTTCTGGAACAGGCGGCGCGTGAAATCGACCACCAGGTTGCAGCATCCACGGTCCCGCCAGCAGCAGCAGCACGCTACCATGGCGATCAGCTTGGGGATGAAGCTGAGCGTCATTTCCTGTGATCTGGGTGGCGGCCTGGAACATGCCGATGAGCAGGCCGACGGCCAGCGCCGATCACCAGCAGCGGCGCGGAGATCAGCGCCGTGAACTCGAGCGCGCGCTGGCCGATGGTCATGACGGTTTCCGGAGTCATTGCAATACCCTCCACAGCCCCGGCTGCGCAGCCACATAGCGGCTGGCCAGGTTGCAAACATAGAAACTGGATGCCAGCGTCCCGATAAGCAGAGCCCAGCCATCGACCAGCACGAACAGCATGATCTTGAACGGCAGTGAGATCAGCATCGGCGACAGCATCATCATGCCCATCGACATCAACACGCTGGCGACCACCAGGTCGATGACCAGGAACGGGATGAACATCAGGAATCCGATCTGGAATGCCGTCTTCAGCTCGCTGGTGACGAAGGCCGGCACCAGTAGCGAAAACGGTACCGTCTCGCGTGACGACAGTGCGCGTCGTCGTATTTCGCGAAATCGGCGAACAGGCCCAGGTCGGATTCGCGCGTCTGGGCAAGCATGAACTGCGTAACGGCGCGACGCCGTTCTGCAGCGCCTGTTCCGGCGTAATCTGCTCGTCCAGGTACGGCTTCACTCCATCGTTGTAGATCTTGCCGAATACCGGCGACATCACGAACAAGGTGAGGAACAGCGAAAGCCCGACCAGTATCTGGTTTGGGGGCGTCTGCGCGGTACCCAGCGCCTGGCGCAGGATGGCCAGCACGATGATGATGCGCGTAAACGAGGTCATCGAGATCAACGCGGCCGGTAACAGCGACAGTGCCGTCATCATCGCCAGCACCTGAATGCTCAGCGACCAGGTTTCCCCCCCGTCACCGGCGGGCGCGACTGTCACGGCCGCCAGGCCCGGTGCCGCGACGGCCGGCTGGAGCGTCAGCACCAGCAACAGCAGACCGGCAATCAATGCAAACGTCTTCACGTCGGCTTCCTTCCAACCATGACTTCTTTCAGCCGTGTCGCAAAATCAGCCTGCGCGGCTGCTGGCAGCGCGGTCGTGGTAACCTTTTCGTCCAGCACGCACAAGCTGCTGACCCGACCCGGCGCCACACCCAGCAACACCTGCGTCTCGCCGACCTGGACCAGCACAAGACGTTCACGCGCGCCGATCGCAATACCGTCAATTACACGCAGGGCACCGTGCGCCGATGCGCGCAGGCCGCCGGCACGTTTCAGCAGCCACGCCAGCCCGACAATACTCAGTAGCACGACGGCCAGGCCGGCAACAAACTGCAGCATGAAACCGCTGTTCATCACCTCGTGGGCCATGCCGATCGGCGACGGGGCCTTTCCCGCGGCCTGTAAGGGGGCAATTGCCGTCAACAGCACCAGCAGGCAGGCAACTCGACGCGTCAGACCGGTGACAGGTGCTTTGTACATGACGGTCATCCCGTTATTTAAGCGTGTTGACCCGTTCGGCCGGACTGATGACGTCGCTGAGGCGGACACCGAACTTGTCATTCACCACCACGACCTCGCCGTGTGCCACCAGTGTGCCGTTGACGAGTACATCCAGAGGCTCTCCGGCCATACGGTCCAGCTCCACGACCGAGCCGCGCGCCAGCTGTAACAGATCCTGAATACTGATTTTTGATCGCCCGATTTCCATGGAAAGCGTTACCGGAATATCGAGAATAACGTCCAGGCTGGTCTCTCCCCTGCGCGCGCTGTCTGTGGCCTCTTCGCCTAGCTCCTGAAACGAGGCACGCTCATAATCGGCGCCGGACGCCGCCGCACCGGACGCTGCCGATGCCTGCCCCTGCGCTGCCGCGTCGACCGTGTTGTTCGTGTTCCTGCCTTCTGTCTGTTCACTCATGAGAGATGCTCCTGCTATTTGCCGCGCCGTGTCTTGTCATTGCGTTCGACTTCAATTTCCACCTTGACCGCGTTGTGCTCCTGATAGACGCCGAACTGCCCCCTGAACAGCGGAACGTCGCCGACATGCAGGGTCACCTGCCCGGGCATGTTTACCGGAATGATGTCACCGGGCCGCATACCGACTACATCACGCAGGGTCAGGACCGTCTCCGCCATCCTGCCGTAGACCTCGACCTCTGCATCCTGCAAATTCTTTTGCAAGGCCTGCAACCAGCTGTCCTGATTGGCTGACATGCTTTTACGCTGACCGCCGTCCAGCAGGTCACGGATCGGTTCGATCATCGATACCGGCAAACCGATGTGAAATTCGCCGCCGCTTTCCGCGAAGTCCATGCGGAAACTGGAAATGATGAGCATCTCGCGCGAACCCGCCAGCGAGGAATACTGGGGGTCGGCCTCGGCACGGACAAAACGCGGTTCCACCACCAGCACCTTTTCCCATGCCCCGGCGATGTCCTTCAGGGTCTGGTTCAGCACCAGCTGGATGACGCGGTTTTCGGTGGGGGTAAACTCGCGTCCGATCATCTGGTTGCGATACCTGCCGGAACCACCGAAATAGATATCTACCACGCTGAATACCAGCGCCGGATCCAGCACGACCAGGGCCTCGCCGGCAAGCGGGTGGATGTTGATGAAATTCAGGCTGACCGGCAGTCCGAGACTGTGGATGTAGTCCGTGGTGCGTACCGTCTGCAGGCCTTCCTCGACGATCTCGACGCTGCGTTGCAACATCTGCTCGAAGCCGTCTTCCAGCTTTCGTACGAAGCGCGCATTGATCTTCTCCAGCACCGGCAACTGGCCGCGTACGATATGGTCCTGGTCCATCAGGTCGTATGTCAGCACCTCGCCCTCGGGCGCAGGTGACGCACCACCTACCTCGCCGGTCGCGACACCATCCAGCAGGGCGTCGACTTCTTCTTCCGAAAGTATTTCAGTCTCACTCATGGTGGCTAGTGCACGGTGACACGCGTTGCCTCGACCAGGCACGCTGATTCGGCAGTGTGGAAGCTGGCGTCGGAGTCCGGCAGTATTCCGTACCGGTACGCTCGCGCGGTTACATCCGTGGCCAGCGTCATGTCGCCAGCTGCGCCCGCGGCGGGCGTGAGCGGTTCGAGAACACCATCGGAAACGGAACGGACAGCAACACCACGGTCACCCCGCGACGGCACCACCGCCATGACAGAAAGGACTATCTTCTTCATATCCAATCCCGTGTACGTACTCATCCAAGTAGTATCCAGCCGTGCTGAGTGAAGCACGCTGCGTCTGGCACGGTTAATGCAATTGTTATGCCATAAAGGTCAGCGCATTTTTACAAGGTATTACAGATAGTTATAAATGCATTAATTCCCGCGCGCCGGAAACCTGGCACAACAGGGTTGATGGGGGCAAGCAGTTGCCGGGATTCCGGCAGCCAGACGGCAAGATCTTGCAGGCATGCCGCACGCCGTGGTTTGAGGCGGGCACTCCAGACAGCACGATACGGGACAACCGGCCCCGCATGAAGGCCGTTGGCGCTGTGCTTCAGACACCGGTCCGGAGCTGAATGAACGGTAATGGCCCGTCCCTGTTCTGGACAAGATTCATATTGCGCATCATCAACTTGCAACTGTAAATCGGCCAGCTCCAACACCAGTGCCAGACTGCAAGGCCGTGCCCGGCGTTGCACAAGGGCGCCAGGCAGACAGGTTGCGACGTGGCGCAGGCGGGACGTGCACAGGCCCGACCGGCATATCATGGCATGTGTCTTGCAGTATTCGGCCTGTCAACGCAACGCATTTCAGGGATATGAAAATTTACCAGGCCTACATGGATGCGCAGCAAGCGGAATTCGTCTGCCCGGAAGCCGTCCCGTTTGATGCCTCGGCAAACTGCGCGCCTGGCGCGCGTGAATACGAGCTGTTCAGAAAACTGCATGCCGACCCGGCCATCAGGGATGGCGACGAGCCCTGGGGGCTCGTGTCCTGGAAGTTCGAGCACAAGGCGCCGGTCGGCTTCCACATGTTTCGCGATTTCTGCAGCACGGCTTTCCAGGCTGGCGCTGACTGCGCGTTTATCAATCCCATGATCGGCAACGAGGCAGTGTACGCCAACGTCTGGGAACAGGGCATTCATTGCGCGCACACGGGCATCGAGAAGATCGCCTATTTTCTCGAACAGCGGATGGGCATCCGGGTGGCCTCGGTCAGTGACGTCAGCACGTTCGCGTTCTGCAATTACTTCGTCGCCAACAAGCGCTTCTGGCATGCCTATTTCGGTTTCATCGAGCGGGCGCTCGGTTTGCTGGACTCGGAAGCGGCCAGGGGTTCCGAGGTCGGACAGATATACAGCGGCAGTGGCCAGTACGAGCGCGACGCCAGCGCATCCATGCGCATCTTCGTCATCGAGCGGCTGTTTTCGGCCTTCCTGCTGAAGCAGGACGCGTTCAGGGTCATGGCCTATGCACCGGGTGCCGCCGACTACGACAGAAAGTTCGGTGTCTGTATGGGACAGTTGCTGTGGAACCTGTCCCGGCTAAAGCAACGTGCCGTCGAGGCAGATGACCTGTCGCTCTACAAGGTATGGGACAAACAACGCTCGGCACTGCTGGCCGACTGGCACATTCACATCGTCTGGAACCTTGACGATCCGTTTGCCATGCCGCTGACACGCGAGTACCGGGAGTTCAGGGAATTTTGCACTGAACTGTTCGCTGCAGGACAGGATACACATGAACGGCTGCAGCTGCAGGGTAACGCATTCCAGGCTGATACCCGTCAATGCCACCCAGGGAGGGGTCAATGCAGATCAGGGAAAATATAGCACGCAAGGAAGAAGCAAACCCGCCGTTTGATTTCGCGCACTTCCTGGCCAGCTACAAGGGCGGCATCACACCCGAGGAAGGTATGGCACTGGCGCGCTATGCGGCAACCATCACCCACGGTGACATCGTTGAAATCGGCAGCTTCCGGGGCAAATCCGCAGTCGCCCTTGCTCATGGCACGCAGAATAATCCCGCTGCAGTCAGCCGCATCGTGTGCGTCGATCCGCATGCGGATTTCACAGGTATATACGGTGGTGTATTCGGCACGGCAGACCGGGGTGAATTCTACCGGATCATGCTCGAGACCGGCTATTTCAACCAGGTCGCGCTGGTCAACCTGACCAGTACAGCCGCCGCCATGTCCTGGAGCAGGCCGATCGGACTGCTGTTTATCGATGGTGATCACTCCCGCAATGGCGTACAAAAAGATGTCGAATGCTGGGAACCGTTTATCGAGCCCGGCGGATATATCGTCTTCGACGACTCCGTGGATCCTGCGATCGGACCCGCGCATGTTATTGACGAGCTGCTGGAAAGCCGGCGCTTCGAAGTGGTCGAGCGGATCGGCAAGATCACGTTTCTGCGCAAGCTGGCCGACGCGCTGACCCTCGTGGATGCGCAACCCGCAGCGCGGCTCCGGGTGCTGGTGGCCTGCAATGACCTGATCACGTCCGGTGGCCTGCTGCGTTTCGAGCGCGTGGGGCGGGAACTGCGCAACTGGGGACATGAGCTGTGCTTCGCCACCTTTGCGGCCCGGCCGGAACCTGCCTGGCACAGCGAATTCCCTGTGCTGACGATCGAAGAGGCTATACAGCAAGAGTGGACCGTCACGATGCTGCCGGGAGCAGGGTTCCCGCCAGACACCATCCGGCGCCTTGCCCTGCTGCAGGCTGACAATTTCGGTTACCGGGTCCAGCACGTCCTGAACGACCCGTCACTGAAAGAACGCTTTCTCGCCGTGAACGGGACATTCCGGCCCGATCTGGTCGTGTTCAATAACACACGCTGGGAAGCGGGCAGCTATACTGACTTCCTGGCCCGCAGGTTTGCCGTGCTCGAAGGTGCCGTCGATACCCGGCTTTTCGCGCCTGCGCCCTACCGGCCCATGCTGGCTGAGCGGGAAACAGTCATTATTGGCGGGCTGGCCAGCAAGAACCCGGCACCGTTGATCGACGCATTGCGGCAGTTGCCGGACAGGTTCGCCGTGCGCCTGTACGGCAGCTACGCGGGCAACGCGACCGGCATAGCTGACCTGGTCAGCTTCGGACGCCTGCAACTGGTAGGCAATTTGTCCGAAGCGGCACTGCCCGGTTTCTATGCCGCGGTCGACATCGTCGTCCACACCGAGGAATTTGCCGGCTGGGCCAACCTGGCGGCCGAGGCCATGGCCAGCGGCGTGCCGCTGGTGTGCACGGCGCACGGCACGGCGGCCTTCGCCCGCCACCGGGATACTGCCCTGGTGCTGGACAAGGCCAGCGCCGGGAACATCGCGGATGCCGTTACAGCGCTCTGCGCGGACCCGGCAGCCACGGTGGCCATGGTCAGCAAGGCACGCGCACGGATCCGTTGCTACGACTGGACGTCCTACGCTGGCCGCCTGGCCGGGCTGTGCCGGGATGACGGCAAATTCCACTACACCCTGGCGCCGGAACTCGGGCTGTACGGAAAGTGGCCGCTGGCAGAACGCTGCAAGGATCTTGAATACATCTTCGAGCATTGCCGGGGTGCAACCGTCATCGACTTCGGCTGCGCCGAGGGCGTGGTGGCGCGGCGCTGTCTCGAGCACGGGGCGCGGCTGGTACATGGTCTCGAGGTGGAAGAGAGCCGGGTCAACACGGCCGCCGGCCTGTGCACAGACTGGCCCGATGCGCACTTCTTCATTCATGCCGATCTCGATGAGTGGGACGCGATCAGGGAACCTGCCCGTCAGGTGCTGCTGCCGTCCTACGACATCGTGCTCTACCTCGGCATTCAGCACCACCTGGCCCGTCCGCAGCGGCTTGCCACCCTCGCGGATGCCATCGCCATGGCCGGCAGGATCTTCGCCATTCGCACCACGGCAGAAGTCTACAGCCAGGACCAGATCGAGATCCTGCTGCATGCGGCAGGCTTCCGGGAACTGGTCTTCGACAAGGATTCCCAGCGCGACGGATTCGGCGTCGCAAGACTGTTTGCAAAAGCGTAGCCGCCATGCATTGTCATTTTATTTCCTATCCGAAATCCGGGCGCAGCTGGGTGAGGTTCGCACTCGGTGTGCTCGGGCATGGTCACGAAATCGCCTTTCATCATGACGGCTTTGAGTTCAACGACGGCAGCCTGCCCGCACACAACTTCGATATCGGTGCCCGCCGCCTGCGGTATGCACCACCCTGCAAACCGGTCTACCTGGCCCGTGACCCGCGTGACATCATCGTCAGCCTGTACCACCAGGTCACCGGACGCTTCCGGGACTTCTTCAACTACCAGGGAGATCTCTCGGCATTTATCCGCCATGATTATTTCGGTGCTCACAACCTGCAGCGGTTCCAGCAGATGTGGGAACAGCTGTGCCACGAAGAGCTGGCACTGAAGATCACGTATGAAGAATGCCATGCCGATTTTGAGGCCGTGCTGAGGCGCGTGCTCGATTTCTACGGGTTTGATTACACAGCACAGGCCGCCAGCGAGGCAGCACGCATCTCGTCATTCGACAACATGCAGCAGGTCGAGCAATCCGGCGCCTTTCCGGAACCGTGGCTACGCCCCAGGAACGGCGCCCCCAAGGTCCGCATGGGCAAGATCGGGGGCTACCTCGAGGTTCTCTCGGACAGTGACATCGCCTACCTCGATTCGATCTTCGACAGGGTACAACCCGAATCCGGGACGGCAACCGGCACCGGCACCGGACAGGACATGCATATCCCCGGAACAACCCGCCAATGGCACCGATAATCATCTGCGGCATGCACCGCTCCGGCACCTCGCTGGTCTGCCGGGCGCTGGAATCGGTCGGCCTGTTTGTCGGCCACGAGAAAGAGCACAACCACGAAGCGCTGCTGTTCCTGACGCTCAACCAGTGGATATTCGAACAGCTCGGGGCCGGCTGGGACAACACCTACAACATGCGTTTCTTGAATGACGAGCTCGCCGGGTACATGCAGACCGTTATCGGCAATGTGCTTGGCGGTCCTTCCGCAGCGGCCTTTACCGGGCCCGATCTCTGCTACCAGTCGCTGTTCACGGTGGACAACCGTATTCCATGGGGCTGGAAGGACCCCAGGAACACATTCACGGCCACTCTCTGGGGCCGGCTGTTCCCGGGTGCAAAACTGTTGCATGTGTGCCGCAACCCGCTGGATGTCGCGGACAGCCTGCGACGGCGCGAACGTGAAATACTCAGCCAGCACAGGGCGATGCTGGCACAACTGCCACCCGAACGGCTGGACGGATCAATGCAATTACAGCAGTCGCCGCGGTTGTTCCACCTCGCGGAAGGCGTGTCGCTGTGGGAGGAATACACGCGCCAGGCGCTTGAACTGGAACATGGCTTCGGCGCACGCGCCCTGCGCGTCCGGTACGAGGACTTTCTTGCCGACCCGGTCAGTGAACTGGCGCGAATCTCGGTATTTGCAGACCTTGCGCCCACCAGGAAACAGCTCGAATCGGCGGTTGACCCGGTAAAACCGGAACGTCGCTTTGCCTTCACGCAGAACGATGAACTGCTGTCGGTGTATCGCGACTACCGTCACACCGACATCATGCAGACACTCGGTTACGACAAGCTGCACGAGTTCAGTTGCCACGACGCCGCGGGGCACGAAGCATGCCGGATTCATTCTGCATCTGGGTCGTGACCCCGACGGGTTACGCGCATGCCGGGGCCTTCGGTGAAGTTGCCCTTGGCCTGCAGGGCGGTTTCCGGGAACTCGGCATCCATGCCCCCATCGTCAGCACGAAGGAACGCATCAGCGGCACAGCTATCGTGCTGGGTGCCAATCTCCTGCCGCGCATGCCGGGCGTGAAGCCGCCGGGTAAAAGCATCCTCTACAACCTCGAGCAGATTACACCCGGTTCCGAATGGCTGACCCGGGACTACCTCAAATTGCTGAGACGTCACCGGATCTGGGACTACAGCCGCTACAACATGGACCAGCTGGAGAAGCTGGGCATCCGGAATATCACCCACTGCCCGATCGGATTCAGCGAACGACTTTCACGTATCGAGCCAGCTCCGGAACAGGACATCGACGTGTTGTTTTACGGATCGGTAAACGAGCGGCGCCTGCAGATCCTGGAGGAGCTGGTCCTTGCCGGCCTCAGGGTCGAAACGCTGTTCGGCGTATATGGCACGCGGCGTGATGCCGTGATTGCCCGCAGCAAGATCGTCCTGAACATCCATTATTATCCCGCAAAGATATTCGAGATCGTGCGCATCTCCTACCTGCTTGCCAACAAGGTTTGTGTCGTCTCCGAAACTTCACCGCCCGACAGCGCACTCGAGTCCGTGCAAAACGGCATCGTGCAGGCGCCCTATGAGCGGCTTACCGAAACATGTGTGGAACTGATCGCAAGCGGCGCATGGGCGAGCGTCGCCCGCCAGGGCTATGAGGTCTTCACCGGCAACCGGCAGTCCGGACATCTGCAGGATGCCCTGGCCGGTAGCGTGAAGTAACGGCATAGGGGATCTGTAATGGCACTGTTGTCCAGCGCACCACCATCGACCGCCTGCCCGGCGACACTACCGGTTGCTGCAGTCGCCGGACGGGACCAGCTGGATGACACGGCCTTCGGTCGGCGCGCAGTTGCGCCCCACGGTATGCACAATCGGCAATCCTGCCAGCCCGGCGGCCGGTCACGTCACCATCCGGAAGTACGCCCGTGACAGGTTTCCGCTGTGGTAACAAATACTACTGCATGACGAAGTTGCTGAAGTAGACCGCCTCGACACCGGGGTTCCCGGTCAGACGTTGCAGGGTCGAACGGATCGTCTCGAGGATCTGCGCGCGAAACGCCTCCTTGCCCTCCACGGTCATCAGGTCCTCCTCCTCCTGGTTACTGAACAGCATGAGGACAGCGTCGCGCACTGCCGGCATATGCAGCTTGAGGTCATCGATGACATCGTGGTCATACACCATCACCTCGATCGATGCCTTGAGGAAGCGTACCTTTTTCGGGTTCTGGAAAGCGACGATGAAATCCGGATCCAGTCCCTGGTATATCGGCGGTTTGTCTGGCAATGCGACCTTGGTTGCCCCGTTCGCGGTACCCGGCTCACTGGCTATATCAACCGGATCGCTGCCGATCATGAAATATGCGGCGCCACCGGCGGCGAGCCCGAGTAACAGCACAGCGGCAGCGATGATGATGATCTTCTTCATAAGCTAACCTGCTTGATGTCGTTTCATCCGTAAGTTCCGGTCGACGCCTGCCATGGATCTCGCAAAAGGCGTCTGCAATCATTTTTGCAATTGCCATGCCATCGAGCGAAGTAAATATAACACCTTTAAATACATACAGTTGTAAATTCTATTACTGGGCACAGCCATCATTATGACGGCATGCTGCAAGATGACAGGCAATGAAGTGCCGGTTTTCCGGCATACCCTTAACATCAGGCACGCTAGCCGTCACCACGCAGTGCGGACTCGAAGGCGGATGAAAAACACGGCGGGGATGTGCTTGATCAATGGCAGCGCAAGGTGCTAAAAAAATCCCGGCTGCCTGTGCGATGTATCCAGACGCTGGACACCCGGCTCGATGCGGTCGGCCAGGGGGCAACGTCTCAGACGTAATAGTCCACCATGCCTTGCACAGAGATCGGTCCCGAAAAGCTACCGGATACCGGCATAACCTCGTCCAGGGTGTCCGTTCGAGAGGCCGCCCCGTTGCTGTAGCCGCCCGCGGTTTGCTCGCGACGACCGGCAACATCACGCTGGGAAACATTGACATCGATGAGGTTCAGGCCCTGTTCGGCGAACATATCGCGCAGACGTGACAGTGACGATTCAAGCGCATCACGCACCATGGCGTGCTGACTGGAGAAGGCAATGCTTGCCTTGTCGCCATCCATGTGCAGATGCATCTCCAGCGGCCCCAGGTGTTGCGGATTCAGCCGCAGGCTTGCCGACTTGATATTCTGCGCCACAAACCACACCACCTGATCACCCACCGCCCGGTCCCAGCCCGGCTGTCCGACCGGCACCTGGACCCGGCCTGACGGCGTGGTCGTGCCGGTTTCCAGCAGTGCGTCGGTGAACAGCAGGGTACCACCGGTGCCCTGTTCTGTGGCGGACTGGCCAGGTGACCCGGTTTGTTCGCTGTGTGCGTTCGCCAGCGATTGCCCGGCATTGCCCTGTGTATCCTGGGAGACCGGCATCTCCCTGACGCCTTCGCGTAGCGCGTGCCCGACAACGTCGACAGGCGCCGCGGTACGTGCGCCACCCGGATCCATGGAAACGGCTGGTTGTGATGCAGCCGCGGTCCTGTCAGGTGCTTCTGCCGCTGTCGATGCATCCGGTAGAGCCTGCGCCACCGACGCGTTGATCAGCGCTCCGGATTGCCCCGGGTCACCCGCGACCGTGACGGGCAGGGACGCTTCCGGTTCGCGTGCGCCCGCTACCCGTCCGGCCGGCCCTGCGGTGTCCAGCGCTGAATCGACCTGACCTGCGACATCGGCCTGCCCTGCGACACCGGCCTGCATTGCGACATCGGCCTGCATTGCGACACCGGCCTGCATTGCGACACCCGCCTGCATTGCGACACCGGCCTGCATTGCAACACCGGCCTGCATTGCGCCGGTCAATTCCACGCCCGGTCCCGCCGTGCCTGCGCAGGACTGCCCGGATGGCGGCGTGTCTGCGGACTGTTCCTGTTGTACGACAGCCCGCCCGGCTTCAACCGCCGTGGCCCTGGTCTCCGGGTCGCGTTCACCGGTGCGATCGGTATCGGCCTTGCGCTCCGCATCCGGCAATCTGTTGCCGCTCTTCGGCACATCCTGTCCGCCGTCAATGCCCGTGGTCTGTGACCGGCCGGTGGACAGCAGACGGGAAAATGCATCGGGTTCATCCTGCTCCTGATGCCGGCCGGCGCGGCTACGTACCACGTCGGAAGAGGATATCGCTACTTCAATGGACTGTATGGCTTTGCTCATCGCGGTTTTCCATGCTCCAGAAAAATTTTCCTGCGGGTATTAATGCAACATCCGGGCCAGCCTTGTCCTAAGGGCACAAGACCCGCCTTCAATTCACCTCGCGGCGCCAGTTGCGCCGACCATGCTCGTTACACTCCAGCTGTTCCTGCCGGTCCACCTCGCGCTGCTCGGCCTGCACCTTGCGCTCTATCACCTTGTCCAGCGCTTTGACCCGCACCTGCTCCTGGCGCCACAGCTGCGCGCTCTTCTCCAGTTCCACCTTCATGGCCTCAAGCATGCGATGCTGCTGCCGGATCGCCTGGTTGAGCCGTTCCAGGAACATGTTGTAGTCCCTCATCTGTACCACGTTCAGGCCCTCGCGGCTCTTGCGCAGCAAACCCTGCATATACTCGTCCCGGTAACATTCCAGTTCCCGGAGTTTCTGCTGTTTCTGCTCGTAGCGACATCGGGTATCGCCAAGTTTCAGCGCAGCAGTGCGCATGCGTTCCTGCGCAAGTTCCAGCGCCGGCTTTATACGCTGTGATGGTTTCATGCTGTCTTCTCCCTGTTAGCGATGTTTACCGGACCCTGCACGGGCACCAGTAATGCCTCGAGCTGCCGCAGGCTTTCCTCCAGTGTCACAGCCTGCCGGTTGTGCTGCTGCAGGAATTCTCGCAACCGCGGATAACAGGCAATGGCCTCATCGACACGCGGGTCGCTGCCGCGCTGGTAGGCACCGACGGCGATCAGGTCACGGTTCTGGCGATAGGCAGAAAACAGCTGCCGGAAACGTTGCGCAGCCTGCTGGTGCTCCGGTCCGGCGATGTCGTGCATGATGCGGCTGATGGATGCCTCGATGTCGATAGCCGGATAGAGACCGGACTCGGCGATCTCGCGCGAAAGCACCAGATGCCCATCCAGCGTTGCACGCGCGGCATCGGCCACCGGATCATTGTGATCGTCGCCCTCGGCAAGCACGGTATAAAATGCGGTAATCGATCCACCGCCACCATCACCATTGCCGGCTCGCTCCACCAGCTGTGCCAGCTTGGCGAACACCGATGGTGGATAGCCCTTGGTGGCCGGCGGCTCACCGATAGCCAGTCCGATCTCGCGCTGCGCCTGTGCGAAACGGCTCAGCGAATCCATCAACAGCAATACGTTCTGACCGCGATCGCGGAAGTACTCGGCAATCGCTGTGGTCAGCCAGGCACCGTGCATGCGCATCAGCGGCGGCTGGTCGGCAGGGGCCGCAACCACGACCGCGCGGGACATACCGGCGTTGCCGAGGATGTTCTGCACGAACTCCTTGACCTCGCGGCCACGCTCGCCGATGAGTCCAACCACAACCACGTCCGCTTCGGTAAAACGCGTCATCATGCCAAGCAACACACTCTTGCCAACACCACTGCCGGCAAACAGGCCCATGCGCTGGCCGCGGCCGACACTGAGCAGCGCATTTATCGAACGAACACCGACGTCAAATGGCTGGGAAATCGGTTGTCTTGCGAGCGGATTGATGGCACGCGCGACTAACGGAACGCGGTCATGCGCGGCAACCGGCCCCTTGCCGTCCAGCGGTCGGCCGGACGCATCGATCACCCGTCCCAGCAGGCCATCACCCGCCAGCGCACCGGAACCCCGTGCAGCCGGTACCACGCGTGCGCCCGGCGTCAGGCCGTGGACATCCCCGGTCGGCATCAGGTAGGTGTGTTCACCTGCAAAGCCCACCACCTCCGCCTCGATGCGATCACCGCTCGCCGCCAGCACGTCGCAGCGTGCGCCGACCGGCACCTGGCAACCCACCGCCTCGAGCGTCAGTCCCACCATGCGCGTCAGGCGTCCCTCGACCGGTAACAGCACCGGCCTGGTCGCGCGCTCCCTGTACGGCCGCAGGCGCTGCAGCCAGATACCGCTGCGTCGTGCCTGCGGCACTTGGCCGAAGTCGTTCATGAGTACTCTCCGGATTCGCCCAACACCGCGGCAATAACACGCTCCAGGCGCGACTCAAGCGTGGCATCGACCTGGGAGGTCTGCGTAGACACACGACAACCACCGCGGCCATGGACCACGTCCTCGATAATCTGCCAGCTACCCTCCTCCTGGCCCGCAGGCAACAGTTCGCGCACCAGTTGCGCATCGTCAGGATGCAAGTGCAGACGCACATCACGCATGCTCGCCGGCAGGACACTGATCGCCTTTCTGACCGCAACAGCGACCAGCCCGGGATCCGTCTTCAGCTCACTGTAGATCACCTGCCTGGCGACGGTCATGGCCAGGGTGACGAGTTCCCTCTCGACCTGATCATCCAGTTCATTCAGGGGTGTTGCCAGTGTTTGCAAGAGTTGTTGCAGGACAGCACCCTGTGCAAGCAGCTGCTCGCGAGCAGCGGCCAGCCCTTCCTGGTATCCCTGCTCGAAGCCCGCTTCACGGGCCAGCTGACGGGGCTCCATACCATGCCCGGGCAGACCGTCATCGTCGAGCTTCGGCACGTCCCAGCGCCGGCAATCGATCTGTGCTGCCTTCACCGGCGAATCAGACATATTCCTCGCCACCCTTGCCGCCAATCATGATCTCGCCTGCCTCGATCATGCGCTGGGCAACTACCAGAATCTCCTTCTGTGCTTCCTTGACTTCGCTAAGTTTCACCGGCCCCTTGGTCTCCATGTCGTCACGCATCATTTCCGCTGCACGCTTGGACATATTCGAGAATATCTTCTCCCTGAGGACATCATCCGCACCCTTGAGCGCAATCACCAGCGTATCGCCGGAAACCTCGCGCAACAGCGCCTGGATGCCGCGACCATCGATATCCTTCAGGTTATCGAAGACGAACATCAGCTCCTGTATCTCCTGCCCGAGTACCTCATCCAGCTCGACAAGGCGCCTGGTCAGTGCGCTCTCCTCGGCGGTGTCGAGGCAGTTGAGGATATCTGCAACCTTTTTCGATCCACCGATGCGCGGCGGCTTTACGACGCTGCGCTCGCCGACCTGCTTCGCCAGCACGCGGTCAAGCTCTTCCAGGGCCGCCGGATGAACCTCTTCCATGCGCGCAACCCGCATCAACACGTCGCCGCGCACATCATCATCAAGACCGGACAGCACACTGGCGGCCTGATCGGCATCAAGCTGTGACAGCACTATAGAGATGATCTGCGGATGCTCGTCGCGGACCACGTCGACGATGGTCTTCGGGTCCATCCACTTCAGGGTCTCCAGTCCCTTGGCGTTGCGACCTTCCAGCACCCGGCTGATCATACCTTCGGCACGTTCGGCACCCAGCGCCTGGTGCAGCACCTTGGAGACGTACTCATCCGTGCCTACACTCATCGCACTCTTGCCCTGGGCGGAATGCAGAAATTCCTGCAGCACCGACTCGATCTGCTGGCTGCTTACATTTCCCAGCGAGGACATGGCTGTACCCACCTTGTGTACCTCGCGCGGAGCCATATGCCTGAGGATGCTGGCGGCGTGCTTCTCGCCAAGGCTCATGAGCAGGATCGCGGCACGCTGGGTACCGCTCAGGGACTGTCCCTTGTCAGCCATCCGTTGACACCCAGTCCTTGACAACTCCCGCAACCCGGCGTGGATCACTATCGATCATGGAACGCGCCATACCGAACTGTTGCTCCGGCGACATCGATGCCTGCTGACCGGACAGGCTCAGGCGGTCCTCGCCCAGCGCCTGCGGGCTGCCAGTCGTTCCCGGTGGCAATTTGCCCTGGGCACCCGAACCGGTCGCGGGATCATGCCTTGCTGCGAGACTGCGCAACACCGGCCGCAGCACCCCGAACAGGAGGAACATGACGAACATACCGCCGACAACCTGCTTGATCACACCGCCGACCCACGGCTGTTGCCAGATCGGCGTGTCCGGAACGACCTCGATGACATCATCGACCACACGGAACGGGATGTTGGTGACGGTTATACTGTCCTTACGTTCCTCGCTGAAGCCGACCGCCTCCTTGACGAGATCGGTAATACGGGCAATTTCATCGTCAGCGAGCGGCACCCGCACGGTCTTACCCTTGTCATCGGCCTGTGTCCGGTAATCGACCAGTACGGCTACCGAGATCTGTTTGACCGCGCCTGGCACATTGCGTGTGTGGCTGATACTGCGATCCATTTCGTAGTTGCGTGTAGCACGGTGGGTGCTGTTGACCGGCTTGGACTGATCGCCCTCGACGACGGCATCGTCAACGCTGCCGGCCGGTGGCGGCTGATTGGTCAGCGCGCCGGGTATACCGGCGGCAACACCGGCGGTGGTATTCTCCTCGAACGTCTCTTCACTGCGCACCGCACGATTATCCGGCTGGTAGCTTTCCGTGGTGCTCTCCACGTCAGTAAAGTCAACATCTGCAACAACCTGTGCGCGCATGCCATCCGCACCGACTATCGGGGTCAGGATGTCTTCTATACGCTTGATGTATTCCTGCTCCAGCTTGCGCGAGTATGCCAGCTGGCTGGCGCTTGCGGCCATGCCGTGTACGCCGTTATTGGCGGTCAGCAGGCGGCCGTTCTGATCGACAACGGTGACATTATCTGCCTCAAGCCCTTCCACGCTGGCTGCGACCAGATGCACGATGCCTGCCAGGCGTTCATCGTCGAGACGGGCGCCGGCAAACAGTTTCAGCACGACGGATGCCTGCGGCTTGTTACGGTCACGCACGAATACCGATCGTTTGGGAATTGCGAGGTGTACGCGCGCACTCTCGACGCTCTGCAATGTGGCGATAGAACGCGCCAGCTCACCCTCGATGGCGTGGTTATAACGTGCCTGCTCCATAAACTGGCTGGTACCGAAACCCTGGTTCTCGTTCAACAGCTCGAAACCGGTACCGTCACCACGCGGCAAACCACGTGTAGCGAGTTTCAGCCGTGCCTCGTGGACCTTGTCGGCCGGAACGGTGATTGCGCCGGAGCCATGTTCAATACGGTAGGGAATATTGGCGCTGTCCAGCGACGCGGCCACCTGTGCGGCTTCGACATCCGAAAGGCGACCGTACAGCATGCTGTAGTCCGGAGTGCGCGACCAGAGCACGACCGCAACACCCAGTGCCACACTCGCCGCCAGCCCGATCATCAGACCGATCTGGCGCAGCACGGGTAAGGCGTTGAAGCCCCGTGCCTGGGCCGCAATATTTTCAGGATTCACCAGTGCCATAATTACGACCTTACCTGTTCATGACTCGTTGCCCATTACACCGGCATACTCATTATTTCCTGGTACGCCGCAACCAGCTTGTTGCGCACCTGGGCCATCGCCTGGAACGACAGGTTTGATTTCTGCATCGCCACCATTACCTGCGCGAGATCGACGTTCGGATCCTCCGCCTCGAATGCAGCTGCCAGATTATTCGCTGTCTGTTGCGTCGCATTGACGCTGTTCACGGATTCCTTCAGCAAACCGGCAAAATCCGGCCGCCCGGTTGCCGTCGTGTTGCCGCTTTCTGCCGCCGGGTTACGCTGCGCCAGCGCCGACATGGCGCGCATCTGGTCCAGGACCTGGCTGATACCCATTTCGCTCATGTTTCACCTCCGCTATTGCAGATACCAGAGTTCCTGCAATGGCCTATGCAGTTCTCATACCAATTCGCGATGTAACATCAAGACCGGCTTCGCGCAGGCGTGCTATCTTGTACCGGAGCGTGCGCGGGCTGATACCCAAACGGGCAGCCGCATCCTTGCGGCTGCCATTCCCGGCCTCCAGTGCCCGGACTATCAGTTCCCGTTCCTTCACCTTCAGGTCCTGCACCAGTGCGCTCTCCGGGTTCTCCATGGCACATCCCTGTGCCACGGTGGAAATCATCTCCGGACCGGCATCGTCAAGGCTGATATCATCCGCCTCGATACGCTCCCCGCCACGCAGGATCAGCGCGCGCTGCACAACATTCTCCAGCTCGCGCACGTTGCCAGGCCAGTGCCAGTCCTGCAGTCGCCGTTGAGCCGCCAGGGAGAACCCCGGACAGGATTCCACCGGCTGGTAACGTCGCACCAGCTGGCGTGCGAGTGGAAGAATGTCCCCCGGCCGGTCACGCAGTGGAGGCAGGTTGAGCGGAAACACATTGAGACGGTAATACAGGTCCTGCCGGAAGCTGCCTTCAGTTACGGCGTTGCGCAGATTCCGGTTGGTGGCAGCCAGCACACGCACATCGAGCGGTATGGGTTCCCGTCCACCCAGGCGCTCCACCTCTTTTTCCTGTAACACCCGCAGCAGTTTTACCTGCAGGCCGAGATCCATCTCGGAGATTTCATCGAGGAGCAGTGTGCCACCCTGGGCCTGCTCGAACTTGCCGGGGTGTGCATTATAGGCACCCGTAAAGGCACCCTTCTCATAACCGAACAGCACGGCCTCGAGCATGCTCTCGGGGATGGCCGCACAGTTGATGGCAACGAAGGGGGCATCCTCACGAGAAGAATTCCGGTGAATGAAACGGGCAAGCAGCTCCTTGCCTGTGCCGGATTCACCCGTGATCATCACGGTCACTTCAGAACAAGCAACACGGCGTGCCAGCGCCACCAGCTCGACCGAACGCCGGTCCTCGGCGATCAGTTCACAATCCGTCACCTGTTTCACAGGCTCACCCATCATTCGACCCCCTGTGCTGGCGAATCCGCAACGACCGTTGCAGGGCCCACGCGTCATCATGTTCAAACCCGCTGTAGCCGTGTTACACATCAGGCAGCACTGGCCGCCAAATCCTTTCAGCGTCTGGATTACGATGGCTACGGACTCCGACCATCAATTATGCATATTGCGTGCCATACTTATTAATTATTTTATATCAATAAGTTATAACTTCATGCTGATGTATGCGTCATTTTTTGTTCACACGAAACAATGCCTTGCACAGGCTGTTCGCCATGTTCTTGACGTATTGCCCTGACCGGGCTTTCGCTCAGCGGCCGCAAGCCGATAAGATTCCATCTACATTGAGACACTGGCCAACGGAATTCAGGGTAAGATGCTGGACCATACTGACTGCCCGGAGATCAGCTATCTGCAACCGGTCAGCGAATAAGGCACGGAACGTCAAGGCACTCTGTCGGTGAGCATTACTTGCTATATTCAATTGACAAGCTGATCAGTGAAACGCGCCGCCTCGCAGCCGAGTACCGGCGGTCCACAGGCCAGGTCCTGCCGGTATCCAGCGAGATCGCCCGCCATGACGCCGCACGGCTGCTTGGCCTCACTCTCTGCGAGCCAGGAACCATGGGGGTCGACGCCATCGGCGCCGGCAGTCGTGCCGGGCAGCGGGTACAGATCAAGTCGCGCGTCATGACACAGGAGAAAAAGAGCGGCGCACGGATTGGACAGATCAATACACAGGGTGATTGGGACACACTGCTACTGGTCATACTGGACGAAGACTACGAGGCATGCGAAATATACGAGGCCTCGCGCGAACAACTCAGCGATGCCCTCGCCGGGTCTGAAAGCAGCAACCGCACAAAGCGCGGCGCACTGTCGATCGCAAAGTTCAAGAATATCGGCTGGTTGGTGTGGACCCGAGAAACCGGTATCGAACGGGTGCTCTGAACACGCTGCGTGTCCGGCGACAAGTTTACGCACAGGGCCACGAACTGCAGCCAGCAGCTTGCAGGTAACCGGTAATACTGCCCGTTACCACAATTCGTCTGTTGGGCCCGCAATACAAATCAGGCCAAAATGGCTGACTGGCAGCCCGGTATTAATCAACCTGAATTGACAGAATAACTGTTGATGGCACGGTGCCTGTGCTTGAGATTATCGAGGTCGTGCCCACGCGCATCGCGCTCGTTCCGGCAAAGCGCGATCACTGCATTGTTAATCACGCTCACGCGCCTGATCACATCTCCCAGCACCGGCGCGGCATCGCGACTGAAATGCCCCGAAAACAGCGCCTCGGCGCGCTGTTGAAACTGACTTCTGAACTGGGCAACAGCATCCCAGTCATTGTCAACTGCGCGTGCCTGCATTCGTTCCGCGATCTCCAGCAGACCGGCAAGCTGCTGCCGTACAGCGATATTCATGGCCGTCCGCCTGGTCAGGTCCCTAACATCGTTTTGACCATCTCGCCGCCACTGATGGCTTCCTGCGGAATGGCATCCCAACCATTCTTGATTTCACGCAACAGGCTCGCGACCTCATCCAGTGCCGCTTCCTCGTTATTGACATGCGCATCCATCAGGCGACGGAACATGTAGTCATACAGGTTGTCCAGATTGGCAGCCAGTTCACCGCCAGCTTCCATATCCAGACTGCTGCGCAGGCCAAGCATGATGGAGCCTGCGCTGGTGATATTGCTGCCTTTCTCTTCAATCTGCCTGCGCTGCATGGCGCCTTTGGCCCTGGCGATCTTGTCCAGCGCCCCGTCCAGCAGCATCTGGATCAACCGGTGAGGCGAAGCCTCGGTTATCCCGGCCTGGGTGCCGACCGCTGTATATTGGCCTACACCACCCTGATCTGCCGGAGTCTTCATAGTGTCACGTTCCTTTCCTTTATCGGTTAGTGTTATCTACTGCCTGCACATACCTGTCGTTCACTTCGCACAGGTTTGACTACCCATGCTATATGCATATTAAATGCCAGATTCGGCCGGATAGCAGAACGATCACCCGTTGCCGGAATTATTGATGCTGGGCAGCATCTGCAATTGCTGCGACAGGTAATCACTGGTCACCTGCAGACCTCCAAGCAGTGTGTCCAGCTGGGAAAATTGTGCGCGCAGGCTCGACTCCACCTGGGTGAGTCGATATTGAAGCGATTCCTCGCGCGTATCCAGCAAGCGCTTGCTGCTGTCAAGTCCATCGGTACGGCCCTTGATCAGCCCGTCGACGTCCAGCCAGCCTTTGACCAGCGTATCCAGCCGGCTGGCGAAACCCTGACCTGCTGTTGAAAACAGCTCGGACACGGAATTGAAATCGCTGGTGAGTGCATGTTCCACATCGTTGGTATCCACAGTGAGCGTACCTTCCCTGGAAAACGTCAGGCCAATCTCACCCAGGTAGCTCAGACCACTGGGCAGACCGGAGGCCGGCGTGTTCATCACACTGCGCAAACCGCGCTCGACAGAGAACAATGCACTGTCTGTAGCCAGATCGCCGTCACGCAGGGTCTGGATCGTTGACAGGATTTCATTGTAGGAATCGGCAAATGCCTGCACGGAATCGGAGACAGCGTTAATATCACGTGCGATGTCCAGCGTGAAGGCAGTGCCGGGCACCGCGCTATGCAGGTCAAGCGTCACACCCTGAATGATGTCATCGATGGTGTTGTTGCCACGCGTGACGGTGTAGCCATCGACATTTACTTCCGCATCCAGCAAGGCGGTATTCCCGCCAATATTGTTGATTTCCTGGAAACCGAAGGTAGCTGCGGAAATGCCACCGCCATAGGAAAGCGTCAGGGCATGCGCAGCGCCGCTGTCATCTGCGGTCAGCACCAACTTTTGATTACCATTGTTGCCAGATATTACGGTTGCAGTGACACCCGGGTTGGCAGGATCGTCATTGATCGCATCCCGGATATCACCCAGCGTACTGGCTGTACTAAGGTCCACCGTCACGCTGTCCGTCGCACTGGCGCCAACCTGAATAGTCAGTGAATCGCCGGCACCGCCACCAAACGTATCAGTGTCCAGCGCCTCGACAGAGGCAAACTTGTGCCGTTCCGCCTGTCGTATCACCTCTATCTGGTAGGTCGATGCGGCGGCCGTGCTGGTCGCTGTGGCGGTAAAAACCCCGTCATCCTCCGACGTCGCTGTGTACACCTTCAGCGCGGTTGGTGTGCTGAGGTCTTTCATGGCGGCCTGGAATGTTGAGAGTGCGCTTTTCAGGTTACCGTAGGCACTGATACGCGCGTCGATATCGGTCTTCTTCTGTTGCAGGGCATCCAGCGGCTTTCTTTCGATCGCCATCAACTGGGAGACAATGGACTCGACATCCAGTCCTGAACCGATTCCTGCAGCAGTTATCATGATTCCTGCCCCTGGCGTACTGTCGCGGCTTTCATCCGCTCAGGCCCGGTCATCGAATATAAGGCCATCAAATTCGTTAATATGTTTCATCATGGCCAGCATTTCCTCGGAAGGAATCTGCCTTATCACCTCATTCGTATCAGTATCTACTACCTTTACAACGATGTGACCGCTGGTCTCATCCACACTGAAGCGCAGACTGCGCTGCATTTGCAGCATATGCTCATTCATCCGTGTTGCCACTTCCGCAAACCTCTGCTGCAGTTTGTCACCGGCATCCGCGCCGGTCTCGGGAGTGGCGTTGCCTTGCATCTTGCCGATGGCGGTGACATGCACAGGCTGTAATGGCACATCAACTAACCTGGACGTCATTCCTGCATCCGCAGGTGGCATCGGCCATGAAATTGGATTAGTCATATCGATCCCCTGCCATAAGAGGGGGGCTGCCGGGCGTCCCTTTCCGGCAGCCCCCTAACCCTGATTACCTCAACAGCGTGAGTACTGTCTGCGGCACCTGGTTGGCCTGAGCGACCATCGCCGTGCCGGCCTGCTGGAGGATCTGGAACCGGGTCAGGTTCGCCGTTTCCATCGCGAAATCGGCGTCCATGATTCGGCTACGGGCAGCTGTCTGGTTCTCGGCGGCCACTTGCAGGTTGTTGATTACCGACTGGAAACGGTTCTGTACTGCACCGTAGGTTGCCCGGGCGGTTGTCACCGCATCCAGCGCCGTATCAACCGCACCGAGTGCCGTGTTCGCACCTGAGACAGACGTAATCGCTCCACCGGCCGCCGCAGCGGTCATGGATGTCGTGGTGACGGTAATGGTGTCACCGCTATTGGCGCCTACCTGGAACGTCTGGCCACCCGCACCTGAACCGATAATGGCGATTCCGTTGAAGGTGGTGGCACCGACCTGACGGGTGATTTCAGTGTTCAGCGCCTGGTATTCCGCATCCAGGTTGGCACGGTCACTGGTGCTGTTGGTTGCATTGGCCGACTGTACTGCCAATTCACGCATACGCTGCAGCATGTTGGTGATCTCGCTCAGACCACCTTCAGCCGTCTGGGCCAGTGAAATGGCATCACCCGCATTGCGAACCGCAACGTTAAGGCCACGCACCTGGGCATCGATACGGGCAGCAATTGCCAGGCCAGCGGCATCGTCCTTGGCGCTATTTACTCGCAGACCGGACGACAGACGCTCGATGGAAGTTTGCAAACCGTTTTGGGTGCGCGACAGGTTGCGCTGCGCAGACAGCGACATGACATTGGTATTTACAGAAAGAGCCATGGTAAATCTCCTTAATGTCCAGGCAAGAACTGATTTTGGCGCTCTTCCCTGGGACAAGTTTGTATTTGGCGGATATACCACCAGCCGTGATATTTACCGCCTCCGACTGGTTTAACGTCATGGGCGGTGGATTCTTTAATGATTTCTGACACGTTCGCCAGATCACCCGCCCGGGTGCAGGCTGCACTGGCGTCACCATTTTTTTCATATTTATAATCAGTAAGTTAGTATCATTGCCCAAGGGTCGCAGTAGCTGCTCGAAAAGCAGCTGTACCGACCTGTGCCTGCACCGCTCGCACCGGGATTGCCGGATTATTGACATCCGCGTTTCGCAGTCTGGTTCTCGCCCGTCTGCAACATGTTCAATAAAGTGCGGCTACGCACGATAGCTGGTGAATGGCACCAGTTCATATCAACCGGTGAGGTGATCAAGCTGTGAAAAATCGTCGTAACTATTACCGCATCCTGCATATCCAGCCAGACGCGCCGGCCGCAATCATCAAGGCCAGCTACCGCACGCAAATGCAAAAGCTCAGGATGCATCCGGATCTGGGTGGTGATGAGTGGAACGCCAGCCTTCTGAATGAAGCCTACCAGGTACTGTCGGACCCGAATCTGCGCAACGCCTACGACAGTGAGTATTTCGGCAACCGGGAGAAAATCAGAAGCTCTGCGCGACAGCGGGCCGGGCATGATCCTTCTCACACACAGCGCAACCCTATCGAAGGCCGCTTCGAGCTGGACCCGGCAGCCTGCCCGTTCTGCAATACCGCAAGGCCAGCGACGTCGACCTACGCCGAGCCGGGCGACTGTCCCGGTTGCAGTGTCCCGCTGGAAGTTGCCAATACGCTGCGTCTTGCCGATACATCAAAACGTGCCATCGAGCGTATCTTCCACCGGGAGGCCGTAACCATCTATCTTTCACCCGATGGCGATGGTCAGCTCGGTCTGGTTCGTGACCTGTCGCCAAACGGCATGCAACTGCAATGCAGCCTGCCGCTATGCGCAAACCAGGTGATCCGGATCAGCTGCAATGCCTTGTCGGCTTCTGGCCGCGTGACATTCTGCAACCGTGGCATAACCGGCGATCTGTTTATTGCCGGTGTACAATTTCTCACCTTGCGGTTTCACTCGCGGTCCGGAATTTTCCTGTCCGTCAATGCCTGAACCCTGACCTGTCCTGATTGCCCGACACCGTCAATGCTGGCCTGAGTCCACACCCGTTCCACGACCGGACAGCCAGCAGCACGCTATCATTGCTGGCTGAAACCCTGTATTTTCAGCGGACAGTATGTCGCTGGATTTGCCATGCCCACGCTGATTATAATCATTGCCCTGCTGGTGCTGATCTGGCTGTGGCACATCGGCCAGAGCAGTCGTGACAAGGCAATCATGACGGCACGGGAGACTTGCCGGCAGCAGGGCGTGCAGTTTCTGGATGGCACTGCGGCGCTGCAGTCTGTAACACCCTCCTGGTCACGCAATGAAGGGCCGGTACTGCAACGTACCTATACCTTTGACTACAGCGATGACGGCATCGACCGGCATACCGGCTGCATCATCATGAGAAATATTCGTGTCGTATCAGTGCTGCTCGATGACTGAAGCCACCACAATCGATGAATTCAGGAAGGCACTCTACAGCAGCGGACAGGATTTTATCTACAACGGCGAACAGGCGGCCGGCTGCGCGCGCATTCGCTTTACAGGAACATACCAGGGTACAACGGTTGTATGGGATGTAACCGTTATGACGCTTGCCTTCTACAATGCACACCAGGCGCGGAACAACAAGCCGGCAGCACACAGGCAGTTCATTGACATCGCGCAGACTGACAACACCCTGCGCAAGATCGAAATCGGCCTGGAACTGGAAATAATCGATACGCCGACTCTGCTTAAAACCATGGTCATGGTTCGGAAATACAAGAGACTGCGTGCCGGACGGCGCGAGTTTGGCGGTACCGGCCGACAGGAATAATCCCGCTTGTCCACGGACTGCTATAATTGCCTGATATTTTTCCGGTCAGGGAGCTTCACATGCCTTACTACATTTACATCATTACAACGCAGGAATTGTCGAATACGAAATCTCTCGATTTCGTCGGCGAATACGACAGTTTCAGGACAGCCAAATCGGAAGTGAAGCGGTTGCGCACCGTGGTCCCGCTGACTGACAACCAGATCTACAAGATTATATTTGCAGCAGAACGGGCCGAGGCTGAAAAGAGTCTGAAGGAACACCGGGAAGAACCCATCGCCAGGGAATGGGAAAAATAATCCGCAAGGATAACAATCCGGCAATGGAAGAAGAGGAATACAAGAATACCTATAATGCGGTCAATGAACGGCGTTGTGTGTTTGAAAAAGCCATCAACTCGCGTCGCTGCAGCTGCAGCAAGTCACAACGCTTTCATCTCGCAGATCGCGAAGGCATCACCTGCAAATCCGCCGCAGGCAACGCACTGTGCTCCGGACTGTTGCAGCTGATGCGCAATAATGCACGCTTTGCACTGCACCTGACCACCGTGCAGGGTCCGCTGCCACACGCCAAGGAAATAAGGGTCCAGACCGGCGGTTTGCTCGGCTTGCAGGGCCTGGTAAACAGCGATAACAGTAATCAGGCAGTCGATGACATCATCGCGACTATAGATACCGCATTGCAACGCTATGGACGCCTGGAAGACCTGCCTTTCGGCATCATTGTGCAGGGCATCGTGAAATTCGAGGGCCGTAAAAAACACCCGCACCGGCAGGACGACAGCTGACCGGACTGGTCGCCGCAAGCGACCCGGAAGCTTAGTCGCCCTGCAGCAGGATGCTGTCTGTCGATACCGGCGTCACAGTCTCGAGAACTGCACCACTAATCGTCGAGTGCCTGCGTACCTGGTAGTAGACGGTCTTTTTACCTGCCCCTGGACTCAGCATGAAACCCGGTGAATCCTTGAAATTCAGCCACTCGGCACCGCCGAAATCCGCCTGCTCGCTCGCCCGGTACTGGGTTGGCAAACCGGATATCGAACTATCGAGCGTAACGCCACGACTGGTTGTAACCGCTGCCCCGTTATTGACGACGAAACGATTGATAAGCAACGCCGGAACAGACTGGCTGTTTTCCGGTTCACCCGGCAGGCAACTTGGACCACCACCACCGGCAGACAGCGAAAGGACCAGCATCCTGCTGGTATTTGACGTAACCAGCATTTCCTGCTGCGACATGAATCCTGCCAGCGAGGCAGTCACCAGCAGACGGGCCCCCGGCACTGAATCAAATACCGCGTAACCTTTCCCGTCGGTTCTGGTTGCGCCGAACTGGTCCGGTCTTGCCTGGGTACCCAGGCAAACCGCCACGTCTGCCAAAGGTACGTTACCACCCCTTTCAAACACACGCACACGCAAGTCTGCAGCCGAGAGGTTGCCGGCTGCGATAACCAGTAGTGTGAAGACAAGGAGACCTGATATCCTGCTTGTTGATCGTTGCATAGTCACTGGGAAACTCCTGAAAAAATGATCTTTCTTACATTCTATCCATCTATCACTAGCATACTTGGCTCGACGCTGCACGCTGAACAATCACAACCAGCGCAATTCATCAAACAACTGCCACTTCAGCAGGCGGCTACATCCGCGACGACTGCGACCTCATCCATAATCCTGTGCAACCGCATTTCATCTACGGGAAATGCAAGCGCATGGTGGACCGGCAATCGGCTTCGCAGCCTCGCAAACTGTGTCGCATACACGTCATCATAGAAAACTATGACTCGCGTATCCGGCATGCGCTGCACTACGGCGAGCAGCGATTCGAGGCTGCTGGTGCGGTCACGAAAATCTGACTGGAAATTGAACTCAGCCACAATCACATTCGGTGTGTCGCTCTTCAGGAATCCGATTGCCTTGCGCATGCGCGTCACCGTGACCACCCTGTAGCCGAGCGACTCGTAAAGGGGCCGGAAATTCGGATACCCGCCCAGCTCGATAATCGACAACAACAATCGCGTTTGTTCAGCCATGACCATTTGCCCCTAGCACGCCTGCCGGATCAGTATGCGGCTGTCACGCAAGCCGCCGTCTGACACAAGCCACGCCCCTTTCCCGAGCCGCCAACTGATATTTGACGTCGAATAATGAGAAAATACCTGTTCTTGCGTCAAAAATCAGTCTTTATTTGCACATATCTAACCGCAGAATTAACCTATCCATTTGTAATATATAATTAATATACGATTCTGGCGGGTAATTTCAATTATTAGATAATTTAATGA
Source organism: uncultured Gammaproteobacteria bacterium (assembly GCA_963803275.1). Taxonomy (GTDB): domain Bacteria; phylum Pseudomonadota; class Gammaproteobacteria; order UBA9214; family UBA9214; genus UBA9214. Next base: position 207,592 of record CAWDLS010000001.1, read on the forward strand.
TTGCTTATTTTAATATGTTCTAATATTATTAATGCCGTCCTCACAGACAAAGATTTAAATATGCAGTTTTTTTTGAATTTATAACTCGGAGAAACAACATGAAAACAATCGCTACAGTGATTACTGCCGCCACGCTGGCAATCGCCTCCACCGCCGCTTCCGCATGGGGTGGCTGGGGTCCGTTCGGTAACAATGGCTACAACAACGATGGCTGGGGTGACGGCTGGGGTGACGGGGACGTCGACGGCGGTTTCAACATGAACTTCAGCGGTCATGGTAGTGGTAGTGGTCGTGGTTACGGTCGCGGCTACAACAGTTACTACAATGGTTACGGCCCTTATGGGTATGCCCCGTACGGCGGCGGCTATGCCCCGGCTGGTTATGGTCCCTACGGTGGTGGCGCCCCCTATGGTTACGCCCCGGTTGCTGCACCGCAGGCTCCTGCAGCGGCTACCAAGTAAACCGGTCAGACAGGCCAGTAAAGCAGACCGGGGGTGGCTCGCGAGGGCCACCCCCGTTTTTTATCCTCTCGGCAGGTACAGATATCCGTGTCCCGGAACGGGCCGTTGCAGTTTGGAAGTGATTCCGGACGTCGCAATACGGAACAAACCTTTCGATCCGGCACCGTCCGCAAGCACATTGCAGGTAACTCAGTGTGTCTATCGGGTGATGAAGCCCTGTACGGGCGACGCTTCCCAATGGCCTGGCCATGCTATACGCGCCAGCTCCCTATTCGGGTAAATTATCTCCCAGGTTTGTCTGACACAGCACGCCGCGCATGGTGCTGATCAGATCGAGCAGTTTCTCGTTACTCACAGAGTAATAGATTCGGTTCGCGTCACGCCTCGAACGGACAATGTTCTTGTTGCGCAACTGGTCCAGGTGCTGTGAAACATTGCTTTGCGAAGTACCTATTTTCTCGACAATTTCACCCACTGACATTTCCTTGTTGCCCAGCGTGCAGAGTATCTTCCAGCGCAGCGGATGACCCATTGCCTTGAGCGCTTCAGCCGTCAGGACAATATCCTCTTCCGGCAACTGATTTTCAGACTCTTCCATCGAAAACTCCTGTAAACCGGCTGCAGAGTGTAACCTGTGCGGGGCTGGTTGCAAGCAGCACCGATCACCTGTCGCGCGAACTTTCAGCAGCCGCTCGCCGTGCGAGTATAACCTGTCATGTCTTTCGCAATGCAGATGATATCGGTAATTTTTCCGGGTCCGTCCTTGATTGCCGTTCTTGAAAACAGAATCGGCACGCGCCTCCGGTCACTGGCGACGAAGCATGCCTCTATGCTGCTGATGGTACCGGTGCGGATAAGTGCCTCGAGCCAGGTACCCATGAAGGCATTTGCCTGCTCGGTTTCCTCCTCCTCAAACACGTCACCGATAGACATGCCAAGCAAGTCTTGCTCGTTGTAACCCAGCAGCCGGCAGGCAACGGGATTGACGGCTGTAATGTGACCACCCGGTTCCAGTACCAGTAATGCCTCGCCCATATTGCTGATGATTTTTTCCAGGTAGGTTTTGGCAAGATTCAACTCCCGGGTGCGTTCCTCGACAAGCGCCTCCAGCCGGGTATTGAGTCCGCGCTCCTTCTCGATCAGGCGCAGATAGGTACTAATCTTGTTGATCAGCTGGTTATCATCGATCGGCTTGAGCAGATAGTCTGCGGCACCAACCTCATAACCTTTCTGCTGAAACTCGTCTGCCTTGTAGGCTGCAGTGAGAAAGATGATCGGGATATCACGGGTTTTCTGCCGCACCTTCAGCATGGAGGCAGTCTGGAAGCCATCCATCTCCGGCATCTGGATGTCCAGCACGATGAGGTCGATGCGCGGATTATTGAGCGCGATATCGAGTGCCGCCTGCCCGGAGCTGGCCTCAAGCACCTCGACGTCCATGTGCTTGTTAACAAGGGCACGCAATGCAAACAGATTGTTCTCGTTGTCATCGACAATCAGAATGCGAAAATCGGCATAACGTTTCCTGTCACCCATCAATTTCCCCGTAGTATTTATTCACTCAGCTGCCATACAGGAACTTATCAAGCATGTCTTTCAGTTCGGGCAGGTCAACCGGCTTGACGATGCAGCCATTCGCGCCGGCCGAGAGGCACTGACGCTTGTCTTCTTCAGCGGATTTGGCTGTCAGCGCGATCACCGGCAGATCAGCAAAACGCGGTTGCTGCCTGATTTTCCCGATTGTTTCATAGCCATCCATACCGGGCATCATTATATCCATAAACACCAGCCTGAATTCCCCGTCCGTCTCCAGCGTCTCGAGGGCCTCGTGACCGTCGCCCGCCGCCATCACCTCGAGTCCCCATTGTTCCAGTATCGGCGTCAGTGCCAGGAGGTTGCGCACATCATCATCGACCAGCAGGATGCGGGCACCACCGTAATCGGCCGTCGGGATTGATTGCATGGATGCCGTCACTTCACTGTTGCCAGGTGATTTCCCCTGACTGGACTTGCGCGGCGCTGATGGCAACTCGAGTGGCAGCAGCAGGCTGAAAGTGGTTCCCGTACCGGGCCGGCTCACCACTACGATGTCACCTCCCATCAGGTACGCCAGCTCGCGACTTATGGCCAGACCCAGCCCGGTCCCCCCGAACCGGCGATTGGTCGAGCCATCAGCCTGCTTGAATGCCTCGAACACCACGTCCAGCTTGTCCTCCGCGATCCCGATGCCGGTATCGGTGACGCTGATACAGACCGGATAGCGTATCCCGTCGTGTTCGGGTCCCGGCTTCAACCTGACCGTAACGGTGCCATATGCAGTGAACTTTACCGCGTTGGACATAAAATTGATCAATATCTGGCGCAACTTCTCACTGTCGGTGTTTATCGTCACGGGTGCCTTGTCATCGACCTCTTTCACTAGTTCCAGACGTTTCTCGTCCAGCTGAGGTTTCATCAATTCCAGCACGCTGTCGATCACCCGCTGCAGGTTGACCGGCTCCGCAACCAGCGTCATGTGACGTGCCTCGATACGCGACAGGTCGAGAATGTTGTCTATCAGTGCCTTCAGGTCTGTGCCGGCATCATGTATAACCCTCGCCTGATGCGCCTGCTCCGGCGTGAGCAGCTGGCGCGCATCGCCCTCGGCCAGCATCTTTGATAACAGCAGGATCGAATTAAGCGGGGTGCGCAGCTCATGGCTGACATTGGCGAGAAATTCCGACTTGTAGCGGTTCGAGTCCTCCAGCTCGCGGGCATAATTGTTCATCGCCCTGGTGTTTGCCGCATGCGTGGTCGCAAGTCGAGTCAGGTTGTTGCCCAGTTCATTCAGCTCCTGTGGCTGACGCCAGGAAAACTCCACTTCCTCGTTGTGCTCGAGCACGCGTGAAATGCGGTCGGTAAGCTCTCGCCCCAGACGTTCCGCCTTGACCGCTATCAGACGAGCGACGATGTACACCACAACCAGCAGTCCCATGGCGATATAGGCAATGCGCAGTTCCACGGCGCGACGCAGTTGCGCCAGTGGCGAAGGATCGACACTTCGTCCCACCCACAATGTGCCGGAATCTTCTGTCTCGAACAGCGGCACCCACAGGGCCTGCTGGTTACCGTATTCCCACAGCGCCAGCTCGCCCTTTTCGAACAGTGCCTGCAAACCGGGGAAGTCCTCGAACGCCGTGGTCGGCCGGATTTCTCCACTTGGCGATGGCAGGTATTGCCCGTCGCCAAGTACCCAGTAGTTACCCCGGTAAGCGGTCGCCAGGCCACCGAGATCTATATAGACGATGACCGTACCGCGCTGCTCTTTCAGAGTACCTTCTTCACCGGACAGCAGCGGTATGACCACCGGACTGACCAGGCTCATCTGCATGAAACGATCCGGCATCACCGCGCCGGCCGCGCGGTTGAAAATGATCGGTCCGTTCAATACCACGCCCGGCGCGACTTCCCGGCTGGCTTCAAGCAGCCGTGTATTCACTGTGGGATACCCGTCGGACTTGATCTCCAGCCGGCCGTTCTTGATGTTGCGGTCCAGCCAGAAGATGGGTTTGTCGTCCTCGTCGAGAAACAGAACCTGGGTAATGTCAAACTGGTCGATCAGCACCTGGTTGACCCAGTTGACATAGCCGGAGCGCGCAGCCTTCAGATCCTTCGCGGTTTTCCGGTCTTCCGTCGACAGCAGCATGCCCGGTTCCGGCATCTTCGCCAGCAGACGCGCCATTTCGTGACGTCGCGCCAAATGCTGGTCGAGATCACCGAACTCGGCGCGCAGATTCTGCAGGTGTGCCTTGTGGTAGAGCGCCTCGATGCGTGCGAATATCATCGGCACATTGATCATGAAACCCACCAGCAACGGGATCAGGCCAAACAGAAACAGGTAGAGGGATATCTGGGTACGCAGCTTCATCTGTTATAGATCAACCGGTATTTCGGCGATACGGGCGCCATCACAGGGCTACTTTATCACGGCTCAAGGAAAATCAGCTGAAACGGTGGACGCCATGTGCAGGGTGCCTTTCGGCCAGCGTGGCGCCATGCCTCCGTCATCGCAGCAACCGGCTTCTGCGGGTACGGGCCGCCGCCGTGCTTGTCCACCTGCAGCAATCGCCTGCCTGACCGCTCATGAAGACTTCGTGGCGCTCATTATGCGGGTGGCTCGGTATGTGTGTGCCTTGTGGATCGTGCGGGACCTCGCCGGCATCGTCAGTGGCCTGGGTGGCAACGGCATACCCTGTGCGATAGAAACGGGCAAGCAGACAATCTGGATCTCCCCTGGCAGGCGGCCCCACAGCAGGATCACCATGAACCGGGCCGGCCCTGTGGACCGGCTGCCACGGGTAGCCGGACCTGACCCGACAGGATGGTATCGATCCAGTCGACATTGGTCGGGGGTGCCGTCATCGAAACCGATCCGGGATCCAGACTGGCCGGTACGCCGGCAATCAGCGGCTAGCGTAAATCTGTCCAGGTACCGACTGCACGTTCTCGTCCCCGCCCGTATCAGGCAGGCCGTTCTGCTTGTGACAGACACGGATTCGGCTGGCCGGCAGCAGCTCGTCAAAGTCGACGTTCCAGCCCGATGGGTGTATTGCTCATGCGGTGCCGCGTTAAACTCGTCCATCACATACATCACGGTCAGAGCGGAACGCGCTCAGTCCAGATACCGGGACTGCCACTCCAGGAACTTGCCATGGGCATACGCGGCGTACGATTCCCTGTCACTGAACTGTTTCGGATCGAGGGCATCGTAAATATAGTAGTTCGCGCGATTATTGCGGGTGATACTCATGTGCCAGATCTTGTGCAACAGTGTCTGTGGATTGCGCCACTCGAAATCATCCTGTGATTCATAGTGCAGGAACACCGGCAAAATGGGTACGCCGGTGCGCAGCGATATTTCAAAGGCACCGTGGCGGAATGATTCAAAGATACGGCGCCCCTTGCAGCCCCCTTCGGGATACAGTGCGATGTTCTTGCCGGTGCGTAATTCACGGTCGATTTCCCCGGCCGCGGCATTGCGCGATTCCCTCGACTCACGTTGCACGTACATTGTGCCTGAAGCGGTGCTGATGCGCCCGACCACCCACCAGTCTTTAACCTCGATCTTCGCCAGCGAATGCACCGGGAACACGGCCGGGATACCGATATCCTCGAATGCCGACGGATGGTTGGCAATCAGAATATACTGTTTTGGCAGGCCCTGGCTGGTGTATTTCTGGTGCACCCGCAGGTCGATACCGAGCGCCCGCACGAAGCTGCGCGCCCAGAACCGGAACAGCGGAAAGTAAAAGCCCTTGAGCATTGCGCGGGGCAGCCAGGACAGCAGGTACATCACCAGGGTGAACAGGGTGAGTTCTATCCAGCATATGATGCGCCAGACAAGTTGGAAAACAAACCGGATCACGTACCCTGCTGCCCGCTGCCGTTAGACACACAGCTGCATCATAACAGTCATGTGCAACCTTTTTCTATCTCCTGCAGCATCCACTCTGTATGGTCGGCCGGCTGCGCCGCCCGACATACCTGATCAGTACCGAAAACCCGTTCCGGCGTCCGTGTTCTCGAAGGTATCCTCGAGGTAATCCGTCTTTTCCACCACGCGATCGATCGCGCGTGGCTGTTTCTCGAGTTGCTCCGCCATCGCCTCCACCTTCGTCGCAATACCACCATCCAGCGGCACCTTGTCATTGTCGATCAGGTAGGGTGTAACCAGCACTACAAGCTCGGTGTTTTCGCTCTTGATCAGCTTGTTCGAGAACAGCTGGCCGACAACGGGGATATCGCCCAGAACCGGTACACCCTCGCGGGTCTTGCCCTGGTTTCGCGTAATCAGCCCGCCGATGAACACCGTCTGCCCGCTTTCCACCAGCATCGACGTAGTAACCTCGGCGGTCGACTGGCTGGGCAGACCGTTCAGCACATCGCCCTTGCTGACCTCGGGGTGAATTTCCAGGAAGATGCGCCCCTGTCCGTCCACTGACGGCATGACCTTCAAGATCACGCCGGACTCGAGAAACTCGACCTAGGTGGTGGTGACGTTATTGATTGTGGTGGTGACGTTGTAGCCGAGCCGGTTACCGATGATGGTTTCCGCCTCCTGGTCTTCCCGCGCCAGCAGTTTCGGGGTTGACAGGGTGCGGGTGCTTCCGCGTGTGCGCAAGGCATCCTGGAACAGCTCCACGTTCGGCGTGACATAATTGAAGAACAGGCCGGGTGAGCCCGGGCTGCCCAACCCCTGGGTACCGACTCGACGTCTTCGGACAGCAAAATACTCACACACGCCTCGCGCGACAGCATCTCCATGACTTCTGCAATATCGACCTTGCGCAGTGCAAGTGTGATTTTACCGTCCTGAATAATGCCGTTCTCCGCGCCGTGCAACGGCCTTAACGTCAACGTCGCCAGCAGTGCAGCCACCAGCAGCACAAGCGTGCGTGTATGTTTACCAGCTACCGCCAGCCTGCTCATCGTTACCTGCTCCATTCTGTGTCTTGACCCCGATCTCCCTGCGTACGCCGTCCCGATCGAGTATCACGTTTTGTTCATTCACGGCAGTCACGCGGTAGCCATTGATATCCTGACCGATACCCACAATCTTGCCGCCCAGTTGGGCAGGGTCGGACCGCTTTATCAGCCTGTTGCTCAAGTAACAATGTTACCTACTAGGCTACGGTATGGACTGTAGCCTGTGTTTTTCAGGCTATAAAAAGCGGTTTCAAGGAGGAGACTGATGCCCCGAGCAAATCGGTATTATCTGTCGGGCCATGTCTGACACATCACCCAGCGCTGTCACAAACAGGAGTTCCTGCTCAGGTTCGCCAAGGATCGCAGAGCCTGGGTGTACTGGCTGTATCAGGCTCGCAGGCGCTATGGCCTGTGTGTATTGAATTATGTCGTGACATCGAATCATATTCATTTGCTGGTCAAGGACATGGGACGTGGAGAAATTGCGCGCAGCTTGCAATTGATTGCCGGACGGGTTGCACAACAGTTCAATCGACGTAAGGCACGTAAAGGCGCCTACTGGGAAGATCGCTACCATGCAACCGCCGTTCAGTCGGACGGGCACCTGGCGCGGTGTATGGTTTATATCGATTTGAACATGGTCCGTGCCTGCGCGGTGAAACACCCGGTGGACTGGGTGCACGCAGGCTACAACGAAATTCAGTCGTCGCCACAGCGCTACCGGTGTATCGATGTGGCCACACTTGCTACTTTACTGGGTTTTTTCGATGCAGACAGTTTGCGCGACGGGCTGCGTACATGGGTGAATCTGGCACTTGTGAAAGGCAATCTGGGCCGTGAACCGGCATGGAGCCAAAGTATCGCCGTGGGTCAGCGTGAATACCTGGATGCGATTGGTCGCGAACTGAAAATTAGTCATCCGGGGCTAAAGATCAAGGGCGATGCAGATATCTTGTTCCTGTGAGAGGGATCAGGCCATTATTTATCTAAAAAGCTGCCCGAAAAGTACGATCTATGTCTGGAAGAGAGTCAGACATCAATATTAACCGATTACTTATCAGTAAATTGTGAAGGTCAGACCCCAAATAACCACCGAGTAACCCGATAACAACACAAGCGTCAGACTTCGATCGCAAGCCGCGACCCGGGATGTACCGTCTTGGAACCGGGGAAGATCAGGAACATGACACCTTCCAGCTGACGTTCGACCTCTTCCTGGATCGCCACGTGCTGCTCGGGTATCAGGCCGGTGACCTGCCAGACGATCGGATGCACCTGTGACACGATCGAGTCTCCCTCGTCCACGGCAGTCAGGCTGCCATCACTGAGCACCCCGGCGAGATGTACTATCGAGGACTCCAGAGAATTGGCAGCCGGCTGCTCTGGTGTAACGTGTAGCTGCACCGGCTCCCACAGGACCTTGGGTAGCCCCCATTGCTGCAACAGGGCCCCGCCCAGCTGGGCATAATCGAAGCCGACCAGGTCACGCTCCACCGCGTGCAGTGAGCGTCGATCCGCCCTGGCACATAGCAGCGCCTCTTTTGCTTCGTCCGGGATCGTCCGGTACATGACCAGATGCCCGATGTCACGCAGCAGACCGGCGACAAACAGCCGCTCGCTCTCCATTATGTTGCAGTTCACTGCCAGCAGACGCGCGGCGGCGGCGCAGTAGACACTGCGTGTCCAGAACGCATGCATGTCCATCACCTCGATGGACATGCCGGAAAAAGTCTGTGCCACCGAGGTGGCGAGCACCAGGTCGTGTACCTGCTGCGAACCGAGCATGCCGACAGCACGCGAAATGGTTTCAATCTTTGAGGCAAAGCCAAAATAGGGGCTGTTGACCTGGCGCAGCAGACGTGTGGCTACAGCTGGATCCGAGCTGATGACATCCTCGATATCGGAGACGGTATAGTCGGGATCGTCCAGTACGTCCCTCAGGCGCAGATAGACAGCCGGCAGCGTCAACAGCTGCGCGTGCGTAGTTACTTTTTCCCAGAGGCTATTGGTCGGCTGTTCCATGAGGATGCTCCCTCATCCATTGTCGGCCCTGCATGCGGGATCTTGACAGGCACCGGCGAGCAGGTGTGGCCTCGTGCGCCTTCCTTTCTGTTACGTACCCAAAAGGTGTCTGAAACATACGATCTAAGCGTGGAAAACAGCTGTTCCCTCGTATTAACTTATTGCATATCAGTATGCTGGGGAGGTCTGACCCATATCACAACCGGAGCATCGCTGCGTGACTGGTCAGGATCACACCCAGCAGGAACGAAGATATGATGAAGTGAGTATCGTCGGTGATTGCGATCTGGGCAAAAAGACCCCGCTCCCGGTGCTGGCCAGACCGACCGTGGCAATCAGCTGCGGGGAATACTGAGCCTGGTACGTGCTACATAGGTGGCCTGCGCGCCTTGACCCGCAACAGTGGTGACACCGACCTCCAGCGCGTACTCGTTGTTGATCATGAACGCGACCACGTCGATCAGCATGAGCAGTGCCACCACGACAGCAGTACATAACCGATCTGCCTCACAGTGTACCCCCGACCCGGGCACTGGTATTCAGTTGAAGGTCTCTTCGCTCCCGGGACGGTCTGTGCATGCAGAATATCCACCAGCACCGGCTGGGCCGGCGCGTGGAGAAGATCCAGTGTGGATGAGGTGCCCGGCAGTCAACCTGGTGGGGATTCAGTCCCGCACTACGGCAGGCCAGCCAGCACCTTTACGAGGAGTTCACCGTCCTGGGGCACCAGGCTGTGGCCGGCCGGAATCGTGACCAGCGTTGAACGGCCGCGCAGGGCCGGCACATTGTTCATGTCCTGGCTGTAGGCGGGTACGATGTTGTCGCCCCAGCCTGCTTCCGCTTCGGCACGCACAATCGAGACATACTTGATGTCCGGGTGCGGCTGGGTGTTCAGCCAGAACAGCAGGCTGCCCGGCTGTGGACGTATCAGGTCCACATACAGACTGCGCGAGCGCATGGCCGTGTGATAGGGGTCACCGCCGAAGAAATCCGTTACGAGTGAAAACGGGAACGGGATGTCGGTCGCATCCAGGGCCTGTTCGGCCCGGTATGTCCCGAGATGCGGGCTGGCAATGGTGATGAGCGCCTTGACGTTGCGGGTATCGCCGCGTACCAGCGCGGCTCGGGCTACCACACCGCCGGCCGAATGGCCGACCAGCACGACCGGTTCCTGTGGGTGGTTGACGGTGATGGCGGCGAGGACCTCATGCAGCTGGCCTACCTGCACCAGGATAGGGGCCTCGGATGGCAGATCGACCGCATAGAACCTGTTCCTGGCCTGCACGCCCTGCGCGGGGAAAAAACTGATACCACCCGGCCCCGCGGCATACACACCCGCGCGTTGCCAGCCGTGCTGCCGCAGCACCGTGGTCACGCCGCTCTCGTCCCAGTAACCCGCGCCGCTCAGGTAACCGTGTATCAATACGAGTACCTCGGCGCGCGCACCCGCGGCGGTCAGCACCAGGAACGGGAGCAGCACAACCAGGATCATTTTCTTCATCGCTTTACCTTACCTCAATACAACCGGTGACATCTGACAGGTCCCGCGACGGCATGCAGCGCGATGTCAGCCCCGCAGCCTCCTGGTGTTCGTTCTCGCTGGGATGCGGTTAGTATATAAGAGTTTGCTTAATAAGCAAGATAGAATATTTGAATATCCATAGCCTGGAGGCCGGAATTTTTCCTCATCGTTAACATGACCTTATGCGACGAAGCTGGAAAGCACGTTGTCCGACCTGCAGGAGAACACGTCGGCTTAACCGCGTGTGACTGTTAATTCTCTATATATACAATGAGTTATGTGTTATTAAAGGGCGCGTAGGAATTTTTTTCTACCGGTTTCTGAATATATCAACATTACCTGATTCCTATATACCAGCATTATCAGTTTCCTACATCCGGCCCCTCGGTAACACCAAAATTAACGCCAAATGATTGTGGTTGACAGTCTCCGGCCCAACGGGCGTAATCATATCCATTCATTGATCAGGTCTTGTTGCAGGAGCGATCCCTTGGAAAACATTACCTTCGATGTCGACGAGTTGTCACGCCTGGACAGGATGGAACAGGCACTACGCCTCGAAGAGGCGGCGCGCCGGATCGATGAAGTGCAACGTGCTGCCGCTGATGATCCCGACTCACTCAACTGGGTCGAACAACAGCGACAATACCTAGTGGATATGCAGCATTTGATATTTGAGTGTTAGCCCGACACCAACCTCCATTACAACCCGCCCGAGTGGCGGGTTTCTTTTTTCTGTCGGTTTTGTCACTCAACGGGTCGCAAGATCCGGCCTGTATCAGTACCCTGAGGATAAAGTCCATGTAACAGAATTCCGTCAGGTATGAATATCAGGCTGTCCGTTGAACTCATATTGCTGCTGCTCGTCGCCAACGGGACACCGGTGCTGATGGCCCTGCTGCTGGGCAGTCGCTGGAGCATGCCGCTGGATGGTGGCCATGTGTGCAGGGACGGCCACCGCCTGCTCGGGGCTGCCAAGACCGTACGCGGCCTGCTGGTCTCCATACTGGCAACCACGCTGGCCGCCACCGCGCTCGGGTTTACCTGGTTGTATGGTGCATCGTTCGCTGGCCTGGCCATGCTCGGCGATGCAGCCTCCAGTTTCATCAAGCGCCGTATGGGCTATCCGGCGAGCTGTGCAAAACCGGTACTGGACCAGGTACCCGAGACCCTGCTGCCATTGCTGGTGCTGCAGCCCGTGACCGGGGCTGCGGCAGCGGAGATCATGGGGGCGATGATCGTATTTTCCATACTGGACCTGCTGCTGCCCAGGCTCGTCAATAGCGGTCAGACGCGGTGCAGGTGATGCAGGGTTATCTCCGGCGGGCAATTCAACCTGATATCCACGACACAGGCACCGGAACCGGCCGAGGTGTAGCCTGACATGCCGTGATACCGCCAGGCACCGGCGCAGTACGCACGCGGGCAGGCCGCATTGCACATGACCGGAATTCCACCGGGCAGACAGATCTGGCCGGCGTGGGTATGGCCACACAGCATGACGTTGAAGTCCGCATGCGCGGCATGCCGGTAGATTTCGGGTGAATGCGCGAGCAGGACCGAAACAGCGCCGTCCGGTATGTCATCGGCCGCCTTCTCGAGATTGTCAGCGCGGTAGAAGTGAGGATCATCGATGCCGGCCAGGAAAATGCGCTCGCCACCGCGCTCGATGGTAACCTGTTCATTCAGCAACATGCGGATGCCCATTGCCTCGATCGCCGGCAACATGCAGATAGAATCGTGATTGCCAAGGATGCCGAACACATCCTTGCCAAGTTGTACCCTGACATGCTGCAAACCGGCCAGTGCCGCATCACAGGATCCCCAGGTTTCCGCCCGGTAGTCACCGGTCAGCACGCACAGGTCATAACTCACCTTGCGCACCGCCTCGCCCAGCACATGCGGAATGTCCGGCGCCACATCCAGGTGCAGATCGGACAGATGCAGGATGGTGTAATTCTCGAACGCACCGGGCAGACCCGGTATGCCGATATCATTATGGCGCACCTCGATCCGCCGCGCATTGCGCCGGCCCCGCTCGTGCAACATCACCAAACGCAGCGAGTTGCGGATAATCGAGCGCAGCGGATACATGTTCTCGATGTGGAAAAAGGTACGCCCCTGCCCGAAGACCCTGCGCGGGTGCGCCATCTCCAGACCCAGTCGCTGTCTCAGATGGGTCTTGCCCACACGTGCCTGCAACTGCCGCAGCGTGGCCTCATCAATTTCGCCCGTAATCATCGGTTCATTGTCGAACGCCATATGGCAATTTTCAATCTGCCGGGAGCAGCCCTGCCGAACGTCGGGCCGGGACGATTTGGTACCCTGTCCACACCGGCACCGACCGGGCAAGACATCCCGCAGCGGAAACAGGAACAAATACCGGGAATGTCTCCACGAAACCGGGAAAAGTCGTAGCCGCATTCTTCATTGACCTGTCACCGAGACAGATTTCGGGTTCTTTACCGGTGAGCTCGATGACCCGAACCACCACACTGTCTGCGTACTGTACACGGCGCTACTCACTAATATTACATCGATCGTCATACTCGTCGCCGCAACGGTCATGTTTCACCGTCAGGGGACCAGGTCGGGCTGCAACACGTTTGTTACCTGCTATTGCCCTGCAGTCACTTTACCGGCGGCATGCCCTCCGGCCGGCTGCTGCCACCGGAGGACGCGTCAGCTTGCAGACGATAACCCGTTGCTGTTCTGCGGATGCAGTCACGTCGTGCCTTCCCTGCGCTGGACCGCCAGGACGTTCTCGCGCTGAAGTTAACTGCACCACCGGCTGCGGCTTCGATCGCCCCGGCGACATGATCTGGTGGCCGTTATCGGGAAACAAAACGGAGTAGCTGTCTAGGCCGCTTAATGGCATGTGAAATGCATGGTTATTATCGCATCCCCTGAAAACCCGGCCTGCCGTCAAATGCAGGAGCACAAGGAGATCTCGACATGAAAACATTAGAACTTCAATTAGTTACAGTAGGTCTGGATGATGGCAAACAGGGTATCTTCGTAGGCTTGCCACTGGTCACCGAACAGACGGCGGAGGAGAACGGTCAGGTGGAAAACATCTGGTTTTCCAATGTAAAAGAGGTGCCTGGCAACCTGACCATGCAGGAATTGATGCACCTCATCGGCAAACAGCTGTTCGACAAGCTGGCTACCCTCCAATAGGCATAATACGTCAAGATTTCGACGACCGACTGGCTGTATTCCGTCACATTCTGGCGCTGTGTGGCGGCTATTGCGTATAACCGGGGGTGGCTGTATCCCGAACCGGGCTTGCACGCAGACTTACCGGGCCACAATCAACCGGTATCCGGGCACGGGTAATTCACGCAAGCCGTACCGACCGGACCGCTACCACCAATACGACATGGACATGCATGTACCGACGACAGCCGGCTGCTCAACACTGTATTAAACCGTCTGGTAGCAGACCCGGCAGTATAAAACCCGCTTACTGAGCCTGCATTAAATCAATCACCGCGTTTTCGAGTACACCAGGTGCCCCGCCTGCCCGCAATCGGAACGGCTGAACCCCTGCATCACCGCACACGCCTCGCTGGATGCCCTCAAATCGGGATTGCCGCTCACTGGCAACGCCGGAAATCTCGTGCTTTGCAATCGGGTACACGATCGAACTCCCGTAATATGACGGGGCGACCTCCTGCCGCATCATCTGTACGCGTCGTTCCCGCCGGTCATCGACTCGTGCCAGCCGTCAGCGGGCGACCGGACGTACTCGCCATCAGGCAGACACGATACCTCACCGGCACGGATTCGGGCATCGACGATACCTGGCCAATATGCCCGGACCGGTGAGGAAGCCCTGTCGTCATTACACTGCGTGCCCGTATCAACCACGATGCGCAATACCCGTGCCGTGGCTATCCGGCGCTTCATAATCAGGACACTTGCCCCGACCGTGATGAAGGCGTTACACACCCGCTGACATGCATTTATGCTGGCGTCAGGACGAGACCGTCTGTTGCGTGGAATGAGTTGCCTGCGACCGGGTGTTCCGGGTATCGCGCGGACTATCCGCGTGCGTTCAATCATCGCCCGTATTCCGGAACATCCGCGCGCGTACTGCTGATGCAGTGCCGGTGAATCCACACTGTACAGCGCGGGCGCCGGCCTGATGCCACACCATCTGTACCGCCGGATCGAGGTCACCTTCCCGGTCCTTGACGAGGAGACCGGAACACGCATACTGGGTTTAGTGACAGATATCCTGCAGGCAACACACAGGCCTGGATACTGGATCCGGAGGACAGACGCATACGCCTGAAACATGGCACCGGCAACCCGATAAGCGTGCGGACCAACCAGCTTGAATAACCGGTCGATCCCTGAAGCAACTTCGGTAGCGCAGCGCGGCAGGCACGGCTTGCCACCGGTGGTTTCGGCAATCGGCGTGCATAAGTCACGTCCGGCCTTGCGCCCGCGTCCACCTTTCGTTCCGGTACCGGCCGGCGGCCCGATAATCACATGAGCACGCGTACACTGCTACTGGTGCGGCACGGGAAATCCGACTGGAGCGCCGGTGCTGTGGACGATTTCAGCCGGCCGCTCAGCGGGCGCGGCAGGCGCAACAGCCGGCATATCGGGCTGTGGATTGCCGAACATGGGCTGCGGCCTGACATTCTCATCGCCTCGCCGGCGGCCAGGACCCTGCAAACGGCCACACTGATCTGCAAGGCGCTGCAGCTCCCCCCGGAGCAAATCGTGCAGGAGGAGCACCTTTACCTGGCAGATCTTGTGACGTTGCTCGACGTGATCAGGCAGCTCCCGGCCAGCGCGCATTCGGCCGTGCTCATCGGGCATAATCCCGGCCTGGAGACTTTGCTGGCCAATCTTGCCGGCGCAGACATACCGCATCCCGCAGACGGCAAGTTGCTGCCCACGGCGGCGCTGGCCCACTTGCAGTTTGCCTCAGACTGGCAGCGACAGGGCGCCGGGCAGGCACGGCTTGTCGAGCTGGTCAGGGCACGCAGCCTGGATGAAAAATAACCACACCCTGTCCCTGCGCAACCACACGTACCGCCGCGCCGGGAACGGTCGTTCGGTGCACAGTGGATCCTGTATAATGCCGTGGCTGGCAAATCATCACGGTACCCGATATGGCTCGAGTCAAGATCTACAGCACCGCCAGATGTCCGTTTTGCGACAAGGCCAAGCAACTGCTCAGGAAATGGAAGATCCCCTACGACGAGGCGATGATCGATTCGGACATGGCGGCGCGGCGCGAATTCTCGGTCGCCACCAACGGCGCACGCACCGTGCCGCAGATTGTTGTTGACGGGGTTTGCATCGGCGGCTTTACCGAGCTGACCGAGATGCACATGGATAACGCGCTTGATCACCTGGTCGAGAACTAGCAGGAACCGAATGAAAGACAAGAAGATCTACCGCATTTCCTTTTATAATCAGGGTAGCATCTACGAGCTGCACGCCCACAGCATCCAGCAGAGCAGCATGTATGCCTTCGTGGAAGTCGAGGGCATCATCTTCGGCGAGCGCAGCTCGGTCGTGGTCGATCCATCCGAGGAACGGCTGAAGTCGGAATTTCTGGGCGTCAGGCGCACGTACATCCCGCTGCAGGCTGTCATTCGCATCGACGAGGTTGAACGCGAGGGCAGCAACAAGATCATCGAGGGCGGCGCCGCATCCGGCACGATCATGCCCTTCCCGGTGCCTCAACCGGGGCGCAAACCCGACACCTGAACCGACCGCACCGGCCATCAGCCGGCCACTTGCCTTCTTCTGTCAAGTATCGTCCAATAGTAAAAGTGACAATAATCCGACAAGTGGAGGAGCGGCATGGACTATTCCAATATCATCACACCCAAGCGCCTGACCAACATGCAGGAGATGGAGGTTCACGTCAGCGGGCCGGATGGTGCCAACCGTCTGTTTATCCACAGTGGTATGGCCGAGGTCGAACTCTGCGGCGGCCTGCCCCACCCGCGCTGGTCGCTGGAAATTGTCTGTTTTGACCTGGGCAGAAAGTACGACTGCGACAACGGCGAAGAAGTCATCAAGATCGTGGCAACGGCCGCGCTGGCAGGCGGGCGCACGGACGGGGTGGCAAGTTTTGCCGGCTGGCAGATATTCGGAGCGGCAGGAGAACTGGACCTGTCAGATTGCCGGGTGCGCATGAATATCGCTGCGGGTGCGCGTGATACCCAGGCGTTCCTGGAACAGATCTGCTTCCACGTCAA
Organism: uncultured Gammaproteobacteria bacterium; assembly: GCA_963803275.1. Classification (GTDB taxonomy): domain Bacteria; phylum Pseudomonadota; class Gammaproteobacteria; order UBA9214; family UBA9214; genus UBA9214. The sequence goes on from CAWDLS010000001.1 coordinate 224,295, forward strand.
CATACTGGCCAAGGTCAACGAATAGCGCCTGTCCAGACATCCAGTTCGATCCCCCAGGCGCGCGGCAGCACGAAATAGACAAAGCCCGTAATCAGCAGGATCCCCAGCAGGTTCAGCCAGAAGCCCGCCTTCGCCATTTGCATCATTGTCACATAGCGACTGCTGAATACGATGGCGTTCGGCGGGGTTGCAACCGGTAGCATGAAGGCGAATGAGGCCGACACGACGGCTGCCACCATCACGCCGAAGGGGTGTATCCCGATGGCCGCGGCCAGCGCCCCCATGACGGGCAGCAACAATGAAGCGATGGCGGTGTTGGATGCCAACTCGGTCAAAAAGATAACCACCAGCACCACTGTCGCGATCACCAGCCACAGGTCGATGCCCCGCAATATCCCCAGCAGATCCGCCAGCCACTGCGTCAAACCGGAGTCATTGAAACCCTGCGCCAGTGCGAACCCGCCACCAAACAGAATGATGATGTCCCAGGGAATGGTCACCGCAGTCTTCCAGTCAAGCAGGAATTCACGCCGTTTAAGATTGACGGGTATCAGGAACAGCAGCAGGGCACCGCCAACGGCGATCGTGGAATCCTGTACCTGCTGCAGCGCCGCCGGCCTGTAGAGTCCGCGCAATACCCACAGGGCGGCAACCACAAGGAACACCGCGGCAACCTGCTGTTCCTGGCGTGACATGGGTCCCAGGCGCGCCAGCTGGTCATGGATCCAGTCGCGTCCACCCGGTAACCGGTCGGTCTCGCTGCGGAACAGCACGCGGGTCAGGTAGAGCCAGGTGATAACCAGCATGACCAGTGACAGTGGCAGGCCAAACCCCATCCACTCGAGGAAGCTGATGGTGTATCCATAGGTCCGCTCAACCACGCCGGCGAGGATGGCGTTCGGGGGAGTACCGATCAGTGTCGCCACCCCGCCGATGGAAGCGGCATAGCCGATGCCAAGCATCAATGCGGTACCGAAACGCAACTCGCCCGGCGGGTGCTCGATCCGGTGCTCCACCTCATGTAATACGGCGGCGGCAATCGTGACCATCATCATGGTGGCGGCGGTATTACTGATCCACATCGACAGGAACGCTGTGGCCAGCATAAAGCCGAGCACGATGCGCCTCGGCGTGACACCGACAACGCGTATGGTATGCAGGGCGATCCGGTGATGCAGGTTCCATTTCTCCATGGTGACGGCGATGAGGAAACCGCCAAGGAACAGGTAAATCAGGTGATGCCCGTAGGAGCGCGTGACGTCGGCACCACTCATCACGCCCAGTAACGGGAACAGCACGATCGGCAACAATGCCGTTGCCGGTATCGGGATGGCCTCGGTCAGCCACCACACCGCCATCAGTGCGGCTACTGCGGCAACATGCAGGCCGGCCTGTGTCATACCGTCCGGTAGCGGCACGGCAAGCAGCGACAGCAGCAGCACCGGCCCGAGCAGCAGACCGATCAGCTGGCGCCGCTCAGACACGTGCCAGCTCCCCCTGCGCGGCGGCCGCAACCGTTGCACCACGGGTAGTAACACATTGTCGAGATGGTCGCTCTCGCGCCAAACCACCCGGTCCGCGGAGGTAAACCCTGTGTACCAGGCGAATGCCACACAGCATTTATCCTTCCCCCGCCCGGCACGCGCAAATGAAGCGTAATTCTAGCGCCGGCGATAAACCGGCGGCTGGAGTGCCGCTTCTGCCACGCGCAGGCGAATGCGCCAGCGTGCCGGAAACTGCAGGATGCCCCGGGAGCGACGCAGCTCGCGCAGGTACATTCTCGAGGCACGGAATCCTTCCCTGAAAGACAGCTTCATGTATTCAATCCTGTCCAGCTGACCACCCTTCAGGCCGTGTTCGAAACCTGCGCAGAACCGTTCCGGCTGCAGCGTGGGGGGGATCCGGATCCCGACATCACCGGGCTTCGGGTAACAGTAGTCCATCGCAACACCTCGCTTTCACTATAGCTTCATATGCAGCTATCGGCGCCGGTGCACAGCCATTGAATTCAGTTAACACGCTATTAACAGGGGATTTTTTATTTATTGAAACGAATATACCGGGCTGCTGTCCATAAGCAGTACTTCGCCAATGCTCACCAAGGACGCACGCATGAAAACATCCCCGCTCCTCCTCTGGTCACTGTCGATAATGCTGGCCGTGCTGTCCACCACCGCCCTCGCCGGTCCGGCAGACACGGACACCCGCTACGCTACGGCCACCTTTGCCGGTGGTTGTTTCTGGTGCATGGAACCCGCCTTCGACAAGATCGACGGCGTCATTTCCACGACCTCGGGCTACACCGGTGGGCACACGGAAAATCCAACCTACAAGGAAGTCTCCCGGGGCGGCACAGGGCATGCAGAATCGGTGCAGGTTGTCTATGACCCGCAACGGGTCAGCTACGAGAAATTGCTGGACGTGTTCTGGCACAATGTCGACCCGACCACGGCCGATGGCCAGTTTTGCGACTGGGGAGACCAGTACCGCAGCGAGATCTTCTATCACACACCGGAACAGCAGAAACTGGCGCAGCAGTCAAAGGCGGCGCTGGAGAAGCAGAAGCCCTTCAAGGAGCCGATCGTGACGCGCATCAGCGCGGCCGGTAAATTCTACCCGGCGGAGGATTACCATCAGGATTACTACAAGAAGAACCCGTTGCGCTACAAGTTCTACCGATACGGCTGCGGTCGCGACCAGCGGCTGGAGGAGCTGTGGGGCAAGCATGACTAGCCACCCTGCCATCTGATTGCGGGTGTATCAGTGCCTGAAAAAGAATTCGATGGTCGGATTCTGGTGATGCCGCTGCAGCTTGCGCTCGTACCAGACGACGGTCACCAGCAAGGCGCCTGAAGAGATCAGCACCGACGCCACGATAATGGCAAGCAGCGGCGGATACAGCACCAGCAGTATGCCGGCGATTATCAGTATAAAACCTGCAGTCATGTCATTCTCCCCGTAAGCTGTGTTCCTTTTGCTAGTATCGGGGCACTTCAATGAAAAACAAGACGTGGCCTGGCGATGCGGAAAATCGTGATATACAAACCCGGCGGCTACGACCGGCTGGTCGTCGAGCAGCACCCGGACCTGGTGCCTGCAGAAGACGAGGTACTGGTTGACGTGAAGGCGGCCGGTATCAACTATGCCGATTGCGTGACACGCATGGGATTGTATGCCTCGGCCAGGCATTATGTCGGCTATCCGGTTACCCCCGGCTTCGAGGTATCGGGCACGGTCAGCGCAACCGGCAGGGCAGTCACCGATCTGGCCCCCGGCACCCCGGTTTTCGCCGTCACCCGCTTCAACGGCTATGCATCGCAGCTGACGGTGAGGCGCCGACAGGTCTTTCCCTTACCCGCTTCCATAAGCAGCCAGCAAGCCGCCGCCCTGCCGACGGTCGCGTTGACCGCCTGGTATGCGCTATTCGAGCTTGCACACCCCCATGCCGGCGACAGCGTGCTGGTTCATTCGGCTGCCGGCGGTGTCGGCAGCATGCTGGTGCAAATGGGAAAGATCGCCGCTTGCCGGGTGATCGGGGTGGTTGGGTCATCGCACAAGGCCGGCGTGGTTGCGGCACTCGGCGCGGATGCGGTGATCGACAAGTCCGCACAGCCGCTTTGGGCCGAGGCGCGGCGCCTTGCACCCGGCGGCTTTCATGTCGTGCTCGATGCCAATGGTGTTTCGACCCTTGGCAACAGCTACCGGCACCTGGCACCCACCGGCAAACTGGTGGTGTATGGTTTCCACAGCATGTTGCACACCCGCGGGGGCACCCCGCGCCGACTGCGCCTGGCATGGGACTGGCTGCGCACGCCGCGCTTCAGCCCGTTTGACCTGACCACGCGCAACCACAGTGTGCTCGGCTTCAACCTGAGCTATCTGTTTGACCATGGAACCTTCCTGCAGCGGGGGATGCAGCAGATCCTCGCCTGGCAGGCCGCGGGAAGGCTTCAGCTGCCGGCCATCACCCCCTATCCGTTCGAGGCGGTTGCCGAGGCGCACCGTGCGCTGGAATCCGGGCACACCACCGGCAAGCTGGTGCTGGTCCTCGACTGACCGGCGCCAGCCCGTTACGCAAGGGTGCAAGGCGTAGTCGACCACGCTTGCGGCAACGGGCCGCTGACTCCATTGATAACACCGGCGCGGGCATGTGTACGGACCTGGCGCATCCGGCAGGGGCTGGTGACATCGCAGACCACGATACGGCCGATGCACCCGAGCGAGACCAAGGCACAGGCCCTGCTGTACACATCGCACGCCACCACGCCTTCAGCTGACCGGCACCAGATTGTCGAGAAACTGTTTGCTGGCGGCCTGCCAGGTATGTCGCAGGGCTTCCTCCCGGCAACGCTGCCTGTCCAGCCCGAGCGCCGCCAGGGCGGCCACGCGCAGGTCGTCATCGAGAATGCCGGTTTCGCCAGGGGTGACAACATCAAGCGGACCGGTGACCGGGAAGGCGGCGACCGGCACTCCGCAGGCCAGGGCCTCCAGCATGACCAGCCCGAAGGTATCGGTGAGACTCGGGAAGACAAACACGTCGGCACTGGCCACGAACCGGGCCAGTTCCCTGCCAAAGCGATAGCCGGCAAACAGCACAGCAGGCCAGTTTCTTTTCAGGGTTTCCAGCGCCGGCCCGTCGCCGATGATGCATTTGCTGCCAGGCAGATCGAGCTTGAGAAACGCCTCCAGATTTTTTTCCACGGCAACGCGCCCGGCATAGGCGAACAGCGGACGCGGTACGGCGAGCGGTTCCTGTTCATCCGGCCTGAACACATCCGTATCGACGCCGCGTGACCAGCGCACGATATTCCTGAACCCCCATTTTTTCAGCAGGGCCTGTTGGCTGGCCGTGGCCACCATGGTGCGCTTCGCGGCGCGATGGAAACGGCGTACCAGGCAGTACGAAACTCCAAGCGGCAGCGGTAACCGCTTGCGGATGTATTCAGGAAACTGGGTGTGGTAGGAAGTGGTGAAGTTCAGGCCGTTGCGCAGGCAGTAGCTGCGTGCAGCAAACCCCAGCGGCCCCTCGGTGGCAATATGGATATGATCGGGACCCAGCGCAGCCAGTTGCTTGTACAGCTTGCCTGAGGGATGCACGGAGAGCCTGATTTCCGGGTAGGTCGGACATGGCACGGTGCGATGATCTGCCGGGGTGAGCATGTCAACCCGGCAGCCCATACCAGTCAGGCAGTCACGCGTGTGCTGCAGGGTGTTCACGACACCGTTGACCTGCGGGGACCAGGCATCGGTGATGATGGCAATCGAACGGGTACTCATGAGCGCATGGCAGGAGTACCTGTCGGGGTCGTCGTCACAACCTGCATTCTTGAGAACGGGAATGACAGGGATGTTACTGCTACGTTACATCTGTGTTACCCCGCAACCTGACTGCCAGCCAACGGGTTCTGTAACAAAACTACAATAAAAACTTCACAAAATTGTTGTATTGAGCTGGCAATGTAATGACTGGATAAAAGTGTGGAGAAACATTTCCATGTCTGTATCTGCGTACACCGGTCTGCTATACAGTGTTATCCGCTTACTCGACGGTGCTGACGTCGACCTTTGCGCCCTGCTAAACAGGCTGAGCCGTGCCCCGGTCATCCGTACCCTGTTTCGGACGGTCAGCAGGCTGGGCGACGGTATCATCTGGTACAGCCTGATGGTTTTGCTGCCCGTAATCGGCGGCTATGACGGCCTGCTCGTGGCCCTGCACATGGGAATGACTGCACTGGCCGGGCTGTTGATCTACCGGCTGACCAAGCGCTGTTCCGCGCGCGAACGCCCCTATGTGAACCATGCCGGTCAGGTCGCCTGTGCCATGCCGCCCCTCGACCGCTACAGCTTCCCATCCGGGCACACCCTGCATGCCGTCAGCTTCACCCTGGTGTTGTGCAGCTACTTTCCACTGATGGTGTGGGTGTTGTTGCCGTTTACCGTCCTGGTGGCATTGTCGCGCATGGTGCTTGGTCTGCACTATCCAAGTGATGTGCTTGCCGGCGCGTTTATCGGCGGAGTGCTCGCATTGCTCAGCATCAATGCGGCCGAACTGACCGGCATCGGCTGATTTTAGCCGAAAAAGCGCTCGTGTATGATCAGACCCCAGCACAGCGCCGCCATCCAGAGACTGATAAACACCGCCGCGGAACCCATGTCCTTGGCACGCCCCGACAGTTTGTGCCGGTCGGCACCGATGCGATCGATCGCCGCCTCGACTGCGGAATTCAGCAACTCCACAACCAGCACAAACAGGCAGCTGCCTGCCAGGAGGACGCGCTCCACCGCATTCCCGCCAACCCAGAAGGCCGCAGGCACCATGAACAGGCACAACACCAGCTCCTGCCGGAACGCCGCCTCGTTTTTCCAGCTCGCGCGGATTCCGGCCATGGAGTAGAACGCGGCATTCCAGATACGGCGCAGCCCGCCTGCCTGATTGTACTTGGCCATAGCAACTCCTTGCCCGAGAGGCGCAAGTGTACACACAGCCGCTCCCTCCATCCAGACGCCGGAACATTGATGCCGCGCTGACACGAAACCGGTAAGCCACCCCGGGCGCGTGATACGGAGAAATTTTTCGAGGCGCAGGGAGCACGCCCGATATTACAGGCCTTGACCCCACCCCCGTTACAAGAGGAAAGACACGCCCGGGAATGTATGAGTTAACCAGTGTTCCGGCAGTGAACAAGGCAGGCAATGTCGGCATGCCCTGTTACCCGCCAGTAATCATATTGTCACATTTTGTTGCTAGCGTGCCGGTATGGCTGATGAACGCCCGGCGCCCATCAACAAGCCCAGACGCTACCGCGCCATCTGGATCTCCGATATCCATCTCGGCACACGCGGTTGCAAAACCGAGTTTTTGCTGGATTTCCTGCGCAATACCGAATCGGAATACCTCTACCTCGTTGGTGACATCATCGACGGCTGGTCACTGCGTCGCACATGGTTCTGGGACCAGCAGCATAACGATGTCATCCAGAAACTGCTGCGCAAGGCCCGCAAGGGTACCAGGGTCATTTATGTACCGGGGAACCACGATGAATTCGCGCGTGCATACCTGGGCATGATGTTCGGGGGTATCGCGATCGAGGGTTATACCCTGCACAGGATGCTCGACGGACGCACACTGCTGGTTACCCACGGTGACGAATTCGACAGCGTCGTACGCCACGCGAAATGGCTTGCGCTGCTCGGAGACCTTGCATATCGGGCCGTGTTGTCTATCAACCACTGGTTTAACAGGGCGCGCAGGCATTTGGGCTACCCCTACTGGTCGCTCTCGGCATACCTCAAGCACAAGGTGAAAAACGCCGTGCAGTTCATCGACGATTTCGAAACGATGGTGGCACGCGAGGCCGCGATGCACAAGGTCGACGGTGTTGTCTGCGGTCATATACACAAGGCCGAGCTCAGGAGAATAGGCAGTCTGCTCTACTGCAACGACGGCGACTGGGTGGAAAGCTGCACCGCACTCGTCGAAACGCTCGAGGGCAAACTTGAAATACTGCACTGGACGAACGCCGGCACCGCGCTGGCGGTGACCGGTCCTGACGACCGGCAGGCTGCCGCGGCATGATGTGCCAGCCTGCCCGAATGGCCTGGTTCACCACCACCCGACGGGATTCAGCTTGAACATATTGATGATATCGGATGTGTATTTTCCGAGGGTAAATGGCGTATCAACCTCGATCGCGACGTTTCGCCATTCGCTCGCACAACAGGGTCACAGTATCTGCCTGGTAGTCCCGGATTACGGTGATCGCAAGGAGGATGACGATGACATCATCAGGATTCCCGCACGCCATCTGTTCATCGATCCGGAAGACCGGGTGCTGAAGGCCGGCGCGATCCTCGCACTTGAGGACACGTTCCGGAGACGCAATTTCGATCTGCTGCATATACAGACCCCGTTCATTGCACACCGGGTCGGCACGGTGCTTGCCGCGCGGCTGAAACTGCCGGTGGTAGAGACCTATCACACGTATTTCGAGGAATACCTGTATCACTATGTGACGTTCCTGCCCCGGCGCCTGATGAAGGCAGCCGCACGCCACTATACCCGCGAACAGTGCAACCGGCTGGATGCGGTCATCGTCCCATCCCGGGCCATGCATGACGTACTCAGGAACTATGGCGTGCGGACACCGGTAACGATCATACCGACCGGCCTGGAACCACAGAGCTTCCAGCACTACCCGAAACAGCGCTTTCGGGAGCAGCACGGGATCGACGCTGACCGGCCGGTTATGGTCCACGTCGGAAGGGTTGCGCACGAGAAAAACATCGGTTTTCTGATCGACGTCCTCGACAGGGTACGCGGCATGTTCCCCGATGTCCTGCTGGTCATCGCCGGCGAGGGGCCGGCACGCAATTCCCTGCGCAAACGTGCCGTTGACAAGGGACTCGATGACAACACGCTGTTCATCGACTACCTGCCGCGGGGCCCTGCCCTGTGGGAATGCTATCGCGGCGGCGACGTATTCGTGTTCGCCTCGGCCACCGAGACGCAGGGCCTGGTATTGCTTGAAGCCATGGCACTCGGTGTCCCCGTCGTTTCGACCGTATACATGGGAACCGGAGATATCCTTGCCGCCGGCAGGGGTGCACTGGTCTCAGACGGAACACTGGCCGATTTCGCGCAAAAGGTGTGCACCGTGCTGGGTACCCCCGTCCTGCGTGACCGCCTGGCGGCCGAGGCCAGGGAATACGCTCATGAGTGGTCTGCGGACAGGATGGCGCTGCGTCTTGCCGGGTTTTACGGGACTATCGCCGATCGCACCGGGCAAATGACAGTCACGGGAAACCAGGGTACGGCGGCAACCGGGTGACGGCCGTGACGGACACAGACACCTTCAGGGAGTGCACACCGCATGCACCTCACGCAAACGGCGGCCAATGGCCGCCGCTCGATAGTCGAATGGTGTGGGCTGGCGTCAGGCGTACCGGGCAACAGCATCCGGGGTGCGACCCGATTGCTGAATAATCCGGACGGCCTCTTCGGTCGAGCGTACCGGTACGAACTCCGCAGGACCGGTCTTGTTACGAAAGACAATAACCCGGTGATGGCCGCAATAGAGATATGCCAGCGCAGCATGGCTGTGAAAGGCCTTTTGACAGCAATCACATGGCACCGACTGTTGATTAGTCATGATCGTTTCCCCCGTTGTCCCGACACCCCCTGTACCGGGCTATAGCAGCTCCATCGTCCCGGCGATCATTAACTTTAGCCTGCGTGTACCCACAAGGCGGTTGTTTACGGCGCGGGGTGATCAGTCCGCGAAGTCGAGCCGCTCCTGCACCCTGTCGAGACCCCGCTGTGCACAGGCGGCGTCCTTGTCACCGCCGGGAGCACCACTTACACCGACAGCACCGATCATGGAACCGGCCACACGGATCGGCAGGCCGCCCCCGATGAGCAGCACACCATCGAGCTCATTGAGCTCGTCACGGATAGTCGCCATGTTTTCACGCACCTCACCGGACGCCAGACCGGACATCACCACGGCATTGGCCTTGTCATGCGCCAGCTGCATCATGTACTTGCTGGCAAATACGTCACGCATCACGACCACATCATCGCCGCTGCGGTCTGTCACCACGGCGGCCACCTGGTAGCCCTGCTTGCGGCAGGCATCGATGGCCCCCTGCGCGATATCGCGTGCAAGCTCCAGGCCGGGCAGCCGTGCCGGTACCACATCCTCCGCGTTCACGGCGATTGCGACCGGCAAGCAGGTTAACAGCGCAAGGCATATGTGGGGCAAGGTCTTCATTGTTCAACCTCCGGTTGCAGTGTTGCTTGTTGAATGCGGACCAGCGTTGCCGGGTCCGCGACAAGCAGTTGTGCATCCACCAGACGCGGCACCAGGTCACGCCAGCCGGCGTCAGCCCGGAACACCCCGGCGAACACGGACAGCGCGGCATCGATCCGCTGCGCGTTGACCAGCGAGACGGCGTGCCAGAACTTCATTTCGACATTACCCGGCGCCAGCGCTTCCGCCGCACCATAATGCGCGAGTGCGCCATCGATATCGTTGTGCTCCAGCGCAAGGTCACCGAGATTCATCTGCGCGTACGCGCTATCCAGCGTCAGCAGGCGCCGCAGTTCGCGCAGTGGTTCGGGGTGGTCCTCGACACGCAGGTTCACCAGGGTATCCTCCCAGGGTCGCTCCGACGCCTGTGCGCGCACCACGAGCAGCGCGGCGGACTGCTTGCCGCGCAGATCCCCGCCGGCTGCCTGGGCAGCATCCAGGGCCGCCAGCATGCGTTCGGCGAAGCTGCCACGCGCCGCGCGGTAGGCACTGGCCATGGCCTCGGGCACACCGCGCCTGCGCATCAGGTTGGCCTGTACCGCGAAGTTCTCGCCGGCCAGCTGCCCTGCGTACCGGATACACTGCCGGCCGGTATGCTGGGCGATGCGACCCCGGGCATCAATCATGCCGACCTGGCGCAGCTCCGGGGTCGGGTCGGCCCGCAGCAGCGTCGCCAGCGCCTGTTCGGCGGACTTGCCCTGCCCCATCAGCTCGAGACCCTCTACACCGTAGCGCACATCGATGAACGACTGGGTGGCTATCGCGCCGACGCCGGCCTTTGCCCAGGGCACCAGCGTGCCGACCGAAAACCAGTGCGACTGCACCGCAACGCCGAGTGCACCGCTGTCCGGATCGCGCGCCACGATGGAATAGGTATGCACCGGGCGGACCGTACCGGGCAATGCCTGTGCCAGCAGCCGTGGTGCAGGCTGCAACCACCCGATCACCAGCAAACAAAGAATGAGATGGCGCATGTCTTGTCCCCGTCAGGCAAACTGTGCAAACTCGGAACACACACTGCGATTGCAGCGACCACATGCCATAGTATGCGAACTCCACCGCAACATGTAACCCTGACACGTCTGCTGGCGGTCCTGCTGTTCGGCAAGCTGTCGTGGGTTTCGGCCGCCGCGGACGGACGCACATTCCAGGGGCCGTATATCGAGAACGATGAGCTGCTGGTCGTGCTGATCCCGCGATTACCTGAACAAATGGCGGCCTTCTACGAGGCACGCGGTTTCCCGCGGGCAGCGATCGAGCGCATCAGACAAACCTGCTTCGTGACCGTGCATATCGAAAACAGGAGCGCGGACGTCATCTGGCTGGAACTCGACCAGTGGCGAATCACCAGCGATGGCAAGCCGCTGCCCCGCCTCGATGCCACATACTGGCAGGCACAGTGGGACGATGTCGGCCTGCGCCAGGCCAGCCGCTCCACCTTCGGCTGGACCCAGTTACCGCCGGTACGCGACCTGCAGCCGGACGAGCCGGTCGGTGGCAACCTGGTATTTCCCGGTGATACCGGGATTCTCAACATCGAGGCCACCTTTCGCACCGGTCCCGACCGGCACGGTGACACGATCAAGCTGGGCTTCGGCAATATCAGCTGCAGCAAGGGAGCGCAGAGTCAGTGAGAGTTCATGCCTGTATTGCCTGTGCCCTGTGGCTGCTGGTGATCCCACTGTCTGGCCGGACTGCCGACCTGCCACCGGGCGTCATGCGCATTGCCGCAACACCGGCACCCGCACTGCGGCTGGATAATCTCGACGGCAAGCCGTACGACCTCGCCGACACGCACGGGCACTGGCGCTTCGTGCATTTCTGGGCAAGCTGGTGTGCACCCTGTCGCCGGGAGATGCCCGGTATCCAGCAGCTGGTCACGTTACTGGGTGACACGGACATCGAGATTATTGTCGTCAACACGGCGGAGTCCGAGGATGAGGCATTCAGCTTTCTCGCTGCAGTCGCACCCGACCTGGTGCCGCTGATGGACGAGGACGGGCTGGTTACAGAAGCATGGCAGCCACGCGGCCTGCCCGCGACCTACCTGGTCGACCCGCAGGGTATGATCCAGTACCAGGCACTCGGGGGACGCCCATGGGAAAGCCCGGCTTATCTGGCCTTCCTGCAGGGGCTGGAGCAGGGCGTTACAGCCACTCCAGCAGATAAAAGATAAACTGCCCTTCAGAGGACTTCGAGGGACCCACCACGCGCGCGGCATGGCGCTTGTTGTCCGGGTCGGCCGCCACAAGCGCCGCCGCAGCGGTCGCGAACAGCTCCACGCAGCCGGCCGGGTAACGCTTGCGATTCAGGCGTGGTGTGAATATAACGGCAAAGCGGACCTGTGAAACGCCGGTTTCGGGGTCGGGCGGCACAATCCCGCGCAGGCTCATGATGCACTCCCCCTGCCGCACAGTTCCGGACGCAACAACCACGTCAGTACCCAGCGATCATGGTCGATGCGTTCCAGGCACACCACCGAGCCCGGCTGGAAACTGACCAGCTCGCGCTGTTCGTCGCCCAGCACCAGCAACGAGACCAGTCGTGACATGAACGGCAAGTGTCCGACTACCAGTGTATCCTCCTGCCAGACATCGGCGTCGGCAATGAACCCGGCAACCGGATCGTTCGGCCCGAGCCCCGCTACCTGCTCGGTTTTCCCGCGCGGCATCATCCGCCGCGCCAGGCAGTCCGCGGTCTGCTGCGCGCGCGGCTTGCCGCTGTGCCAGACCCGCTGCACCCTGACGCCGGCAGTACCCAGCATGCCTGCGAGACATTCGACCTGTTGCCTGCCCGTCTCGCCAAGCGGACGCTCCGGGTCTTCTTCCTTGCTGAGCGCCAGGCCATGTTGTGCGAGGTAGAGCCTCATGGCTGGATTACAGGCATGCTGCCCTGCACCAGGCGGACTGCAACGCCTGCATCCAACGCACGCCAGGAGTATTGTTCTACCCGGCGGGGACAAACGCCAGGCCGGCGTGCAGGGGCAGTGCCAGGCGGGGTGTGTTTCGGCGCGGCCCGGCCGTCCGGGTAGAGACGATCGACCAGACTGCTGGACAAGCCTTTCCTGGCTTTGCGGCCACGGAAATCACTCTGCCAGCGTGCTGTACAGGCTGTGACCGGCAGTGCGCCAATGTTCAGTGTATTATCTGCACGGATACGTCCTGCATGCATAACCCCTCCATGACCATAACACCATTGCGGCACGCGTTCGCTACCGTTCCGGATGGCAGTATAGGGCACGGCACGTGCCACTTCAGCGTCCGGCGATAAAATCCACCACTACCCTGACCGTCTCCCTGTCACGCAGGATCCGTCCATGCCCAAGTCCGCGGGTTTTCAGGAAGCGTGCACCTGGCCAGGCGGCGGCGATGCGGGCACCCTGCTGCCAGGGCACGCTGGTATCGAGTTCATCATGGATGATCAGTGCCGGCGAGCTCAGCCGGCGTGCGTTGCTCTCGGTGGCAGTGCGCCCCCAGAAATCATAGTCGAAACGAAGCTCCATCCGCCGTCGCAGGTCGAGGACCACGGCCGGGTGCATGTTCAGCGTGCGGGCGAAGCTCTCGACCAGGTATTCAACATCCGCGGGTGCGCTGATGCATACCACGCGTTCCACCGACAAGCCATGATTCATGGCATAGGCGAGCACCATGCCGCCGAACGAGTGAGTGATAGCCGCAGACAGCGGGCCGAAACGGTGTTGTACTGCAAGTAGCACATCGGCACACTCCAGGATATTGGTTCGCTTGCCGGGCGTTGCACCGTGCCCGGGTGCATCCAGCGCGATGGCCTGGTAGCCGGCATTCAGCAATGGCTCGACGAACGCGGCCACCTGGCTGCCACGCCCCGACCAGCCGTGTATGAACAGCACGGGCGGGCCCGCACCCCAGCGATACAACGCCACCGGTATATCCCCGACCCGCAGCGTTTCACGCATGGCGTTTAGGCTGACCTGCTTGCCGGCGGCCGATTCCGGAAAACGGCGTGTGCGGAACCAGAGGTCGTAGGCCCAGCGTCCAAGCAGTCGCGGCATGATCGCACCGGCTCGACGGAACAGGAAACGCAGCACGCGCAACTCCGGTGGCACCGGCAGCTCATCCCGGCGTCCACCATGCAACTGTTCTTTCCGGCCGGCCATAGAGTTCGATCACCTGGCAGCTAAAATATAGCGCATGCAGACGTGGTACCGGCGGGCCCTTGCCGGTACCCTGCCATCCACCCCGATAATACATGATACCCTGAAAAATCATGCCCTTGTTACCGGGACTACCGGTCCGAACAGAAATCCGTATGATGGCCGTCCACTGAACCGTCAACCGGCAGTAAGCAATCGGGCAACACAGGATTTGGAGCAATCATGGCATCTACAGTAGAAGAACTGACCATCCGGTACGAGGAAGACGGGGTCGAGACCATCAAGGAACTGGACAGGAAGATCCTGACCAAGGGTGCCTGGTCCACGGTGATCTTCCGCTACCAGGACTGGGACCGCGCAAAGCAGGCCTACGGACCGGACAAGTACTCGATCCGCCGTTACCAGAAGCGCAACGGCGAGTACCAGCAGAAATCGAAGTTCAACATCTCCAGCAAGGACCAGGCCGAGAAGATCATTGCCGCACTGCAGGAGTGGATCAGGTAGCCGGTCGCTGCGGCATCGCGCGGTCGGCAGCAATCGCCGCTGCCAGCCTGTCCCGGGTGACCGGTATTCCGTGCAGCAGTTCAGTGAATAATTCACGCTGGCGCTGGGAACCGGCACCGTTATCCATATCGGCACGATCGAAATGGTATTGCACGGCCGCCTTGATCATGGCGCGCGGGCGCTTGCTGATCTCGACCGTGACGCGGCCACCGGCAATGCCCGTCTCGATCTGGCTGGCCAGTTCCAGCAGGGTATAGCGCGCGACTTGCGCGCAGTCTGAACCGCCCCGGGGATAGGCGGCAAAGGCATAGTCACGGATTGCGCGGCACAGGATGTCCCTGACCTCATCATCACAGGCAATGGTTATTGTTCCTGCCGCCATGCACCCATTCTATGGAAAACGTCGCCGGCGTGGCATACGCGGCGGTGTCGATAACCGGGCCTGCCGGGTCAGGTGATTTCTATGGATCGGCCGCGTGCTGTCCAGCCAGGTCAGGGGGAGTACCGCGCGAGCTATTCGTCGGCGAACACGTCGTAGAGTTGTTCCTTCAGAATGGCGTCTTCCTGCATGATCTCGAGCTTGCGCCTGGCCAGCGCCTTGCGCAACGCCTTAAGGGCGGCCATACCCTTGCGGCGTTTCTTTCTGCTGTTTTTTCGTTTCGGAACCACATCCTGAGTGACGGCGCTCATGATTTCCCCCCCTTGGGACACCGGCAGCGGGCCCGCCGGCTGGACACTGGAGGCTATCGGCCGCGGCGGAAATCGTCTTTAAGACGGTGCACAGCGGCAGGAATACCGGCGCAAGCACGTGCACTGCCCACGTAATAACTGCTATGTCTATACTTTCATTACCTTTATCGCGCCTGATTACTGTCCTGCCCGACCAGGCAGCCACAGATGTCGCCGGCGTCGTCGATGCGGATTACTGCCGGATCCGGGCTATCCTGAACCCGGACAGCAGCGGGCAGGTCATACCAGGCGAGGTGAGAGAAACATGAAGATAGCGAAAATACTGTCAGGCCTGGTCCTGCTGACTGCGATACTTCCCGGGGTATGGGCCGCCCAGGTGTACACCTGGACCGACGCCGACGGCATCACCCATTTCAGCGAGACACCCCCGGCCGACGAACAGCTTGAGCACACCGTGCGGGAAATCGAACCGGCGCCGGTCAGCGGCACGCCTGCTGATGATGATTACTATTCCGTGGCCAACCAGGCGGCACGCATGGAGGCACGCCGCCTGGAGAGGGAACGGATCCGCGCGGAAATCCTCAAGGCCGAGGCCGAAGCAAGGCGGGCGGATGCAGATGCCGAAGCGGCTGCCCGTGAGCAGGCGGCCGAACAGGCCCGGGACCATGACACCGGCTACTTCCCGCTGTATCCCTACTATCCCTACCACGGTTACCGGCCCTACCCGTCCCCTCGCTTTCCGCCGCCGCGCAAACCGCACCGGCCATCACACCACAAAAAGCTGGTCGTGACCCCGGAACAGCCATGAACCCCCCCGGCGTCCCGGCTCAGCGTGCCGGTGTCGAGAAGACGTGTCTGGCCTGCTACACTGCCCAGGTACAAAGCAACGCAAGGCGGACGGCATGAGTGAAGCGGAAAGTCCGCTGCAGTTTCCCTGTGAATTTCCCATAAAGGCGATGGGGAAAAGCGGCTGCAATCTGGACATGGTGGTGGTGGAGATCGTACGCCGGCATGTCCCGGACCTGTCCGAAGGTGCCGTCCACAGCCGCGCGAGCACGCAAGGCAACTACGTCTCGGTGACCGTGGTGGTCAACGCCACAAGCCGCGCACAGCTGGATGCCATCTACCAGGACCTGGTCGAGTGCGAAACTGTCATCATGGCACTGTGAAGACCGCCGCATGAACAGCCGCTCCGAAGCCGTCGCCAGCAGCGCCACACCGGGGTTGCAGGTCCGCCAGCGCGGCCTGCTCGACTACCGACAGGCCTGGCTGGAGATGCAGGCATTCACCGAACAGCGCACGGAAACCACGCCGGACCAGCTCTGGTTACTCGAGCACCCCCCGGTGTTCACCCTGGGGCGCAACGGCAGCGAAGAACACCTGCTTGACCCCGGCGGCATACCCGTCATCCGGGTGGACCGTGGCGGTCAGGTCACCTACCACGGCCCCGGGCAACTGGTGGTTTACACCCTGCTCGACATCCGGCGCCGGCAACTGGGTGTACAATCCCTGGTCAACCGGCTGGAACAGGCGGTGATCGACCTGCTGGCCGGGCACGACATCCACGCGCACCGCCGCCACAAGGCCCCGGGTGTGTACGTCGAGGGCCGCAAGATCGCCGCGCTGGGGCTCCGTGTCCGTAAGGGCTGCAGCTTCCATGGTCTCAGCTTCAATGTGAATATGGACCTGGCGCCGTTCACCCGCATCAACCCGTGCGGCTACCGCGACCTCGAGGTAACCCAGCTGGCCGACCTCGGCGTGGCCGCCACGGTGGCCTCGATCAGCGGCCCGTTACTGGCACACCTGGAAGACCTGTTACAGTAGGCGACATGAGCACCAGCGAAAAGAAGCAGCGCGGCGCGGCCAAGACCGCACGGATCCCGATAAAGATCGAGGCCACCGCACGGCCGCTGCGCAAGCCCGCATGGATTCGCGCCCGCTCGCCGGCCGATCCGGCCGTGGGCCGTCTCAAGGCGGTATTGCGCGAGAACCGGCTGCATACCGTTTGCGAGGAGGCCTCGTGCCCGAACATCGGCGAATGCTTTGCCGGCGGCACCGCCACCTTCATGATCATGGGTGATATCTGTACGCGTCGCTGTCCGTTCTGCGACGTCGCACACGGCCGGCCCGACCCGCTGGATGCGGACGAGCCGGAAAACCTCGGCCGCACCATCCGCGCCATGGGATTGCGTTACGTTGTGGTCACCTCGGTGGACCGCGACGACCTGCGAGACGGCGGCGCTACCCACTTCAGCGCCTGTATCGAGGCCATCCGCAGACACAGCCCGGCAATCCGCATCGAGGTGCTGGTACCGGACTTTCGCGGGCGCATGGACCGCGCACTGCAGATACTCAACCGCACGCCGCCTGATGTCTTCAACCACAACCTGGAAACGGTCCCGAGCCTGTACAAAAAGGTCCGCCCCGGTTCCGACTACGCATGGTCACTCGACCTGCTGCAGCGGTTCAAGGCACTGCACCCGGACGTACCGACCAAGTCGGGGCTGATGCTCGGTATCGGCGAGGCGCTCGACGAGGTGGAACAGGTCATGTGCGACCTGCGCGCGCACGACTGCGACATGCTGACGCTGGGCCAGTACCTGCAACCCAGTGTGCATCACCTGCCGGTGACGCGCTTCGTGCACCCGGGTGAATTCGAGCAACTGGGCGAACTGGGCCGTAACATGGGTTTCACCCACGTTGCCAGCGGCCCGATGGTGCGTTCCTCCTACCACGCCGACCAGCAGGCAAGACACGCCCTGCTCGACTGACCGGTTCCGCATCCCCGGTCAGGCCTTTGGCAGCAGCCGCTCCATCAGGTAGCCGAGGCAATCCTGGCGAATGACGCGCTCGTCGAGGGTGAACATCGACGGCATGAACGGACGTACCGTGCGCAACA
Source organism: uncultured Gammaproteobacteria bacterium (assembly GCA_963803275.1). GTDB lineage: Bacteria > Pseudomonadota > Gammaproteobacteria > UBA9214 > UBA9214 > UBA9214. Next base: position 242,329 of record CAWDLS010000001.1, read on the forward strand.
CGCCGTCGCCGGTAGTGAAATAGCGCTCGAAGACCGGCTGGTCATCGTCATCGCGCACGTCCAGCGACAGCTTCGTGCCAGCGCGCAACCAGCCCAGCAACGAGCCGGCCGGCAGCTCGCGGAAGTTCAGATGGTCGATATCTTTCACCAGGCGCAGGTCCACCGCATCATCGCCGAAACCAAAGCTCACATCATCCGGCACCTTGACGACAGCCACCGTATGGAACAGGTCGACATCGTGTGACGCGATCGGGTGTTCCGGGATCGCACTCATGTGCAGGCAGGCATCGAGGTAATCACGCGCATGCTCGGTGCCATACTCATGGCCGGGTTTGCCACACTCGATGGTCACCGCCGGGCACACGGACGACATCGCCATCGACTGCACGCCCAGCGGACGGATGAAATACACCACCGTGCGGCCGAACACCGATGCCAGCTGCAGGAAACGGTTATCGACCCGGTTGATGCACGCATAGTGCGGGTTGATGCCGGTGTTGTTGTGAACATCGATACTGGCGAACGTCTTGCGCGCACGCATGCGTTCCACCACCTGCTGCATCATGACCGCCTCAGCCACGTCAGGCGTGACCGTGCCAGGCCAGATCCGGTTATAGTCGGGCTGCCCGTCCAGCCGGCGCAGCCCCTGGCTGGCGGCCGACACGTTGGCGATGAACACCGAGAGGGCGCGCGGCAGACCGCCCTGGTGATATTTCTGCAACAGTGACTGCACCGCGTAGAAACCGGCACTTTCGTTGCCATGTGCCAGGACCGTGACGAACAGCGACTCGGGCTGTCGGCCCGGCAGGTGCAACAGGGTCGGGCCTCCGAGCAGGTCCAGCAGCCCCTCCACCTTCACATCCAGCAGTCCCGCGGGCAGGTTTTCGATCTCGTTCAGCATATTCCGTACATTCAATTCCGCCGAAAACAGGCGTTATCTGCACTAAATTTCATCAACTGCAGCGATTCTGCTCAATCGACCGGCCATTCGTGTACCGGCCGCCCGGTATCCTGGTGAACGCGGTAGGTCTGCACCAGGGCCTGCATGTCGCGTTCATGCCGGGCGCTACAGGCGCGCTGCCAGGCCGCGCCCGTCTGGCCGCCGGTCACACGCGACTCGATAATGCCCAGGTAACGGTCGATGTCGGCGCGGTCGATCTCCAGCTGCTGCAGCCCTTGCCTGGCCATCGGCAACAACTGCCTCGTGACCAGGGCGCCCAGCGTTCCGCGTGCGTCATCAAGCCAGTTGACGTGCGCATCCAGACCGCGCTGGGCGGCAGCGTAGAAATTATCGCGCGCGTTTGCAAATGGCAGCTGGAGTTCCGGCGGGACCTCCCGGGTCATCAGGGTTTGCATCAGGCCGTTGAAAAACGCGGCATTGGCGATCATGTCGGCGATGGTAGGCCCGGCCGGGATCACCCGGTGCTCGATACGCAGGTGCGGCATGCCGTCATAATCGAACCCGATCAACGGTCGGTTCCAGCGCCAGATGGTGCCGTTGTGCAGGCGCACGTGCGCCATCTGTTCCAGGCCGTCCCGGTAGCGCATCGGCAGCATGACCGGGTAGTGCTGTGCGTTCTCGATAAAGCATTCCATGAGCGTTTCACGCACGTAGCCCGACCCGAAGGTCACGCGCCGCAGCGGCCCGTGGCTGGCCCCGGCCAGGCCACCGACCGACACCGCCTGCTCGAACAGCGGCACGCGGGTCTCGTCCCACAAGTCATGGCCAAACAGGTAGGGTGAATTGGCCGTCACCGCCACCAGCGGTGCCGATACGATAATGGATGCATTGTAGGCACGTACCGCATGGTCGGGATGCACCTTCAGATGCAGCTGGAAAGAGGTCGTCGCCGCCTCCAGCATCACGCTCGTGTGCGTGGTCTTCAGGTGCTCGCGACCGTTGATATCCAGCTGCAGCGGCGCACCTTCGCGCAGGCGCAGCACCTGTTCGTTCAGGGCACGGTAACGCTTCAGGTCGGACATGTTCTCCGGGCACAACTCGCTTTCCTGCACCGTGGGCAGGATGCCGATCATCAACAGGCTGGTGTGCATCTGTGCAGCGACACGCACGCACTGCCGCCAGGTTGCCCCGAGACTGGCTTCGAAACGGCTGAACGCGGAACCCCACAGGTGCTGCGGGTGGTCGTTGAGTTCGACATTGAAACGCGCGAGCTCGGGTACCACCATGGGATTGCCGAGCCGCCTGAGAAAGACCTCGTTGACGGGCGCGGGCCGCGCCGCCTCGTCGATCAGCCAGGCCTCGAGCTCGAAACCGCCCATGCGGTCACGCGCGGAAAAGTTATGCGCGCGAAACCATTCGGCGAGCAGCGCCGTCTCGTCCTGCAGGCACTCCCTGAACTCTGCGAAATCCGCCGGTGTGAAACGGACAACTTCGATTTCCTGGCCCATATCCGGTCAGTGGCCCTGCCGACGGCCCGCTTGATCACGCATCACACACCGGTTACTGCTGGTTGATGACGGCGTCATTGATCGCTGCCAGACGCTCCGGCGTGCCGATGTCGTACCAGCGTCCGGTATAGCGCTCGCCCGTAACCTGCCCCGCGTCCATGGCCCTGCGCAGCAGCGGTGCCAGCGGGAAGGCGCCTGCCGTGCAGCCGTCGAACAGTCCCGGCCGGTAAACACCGATCCCGCTGAAGGTCAGCATGTCGGGGCCATGCGACGTCAGACGGCCTTCCGAGAGTGAAAAATCCCCTCCCGGATGCTGTGGCGGATTCTCCATCATGACCAGGTGGGCCAGGCCATCGATATCCTGTGGCAGGCTCGCGAACTCGAAGTCGGTCCAGATATCGGCGTTGACGACCAGAAACGGCGCATTGCCCAGCAATGGCAGTGCCTTGAAGATACCGCCACCGGTTTCCAGTGGCGTGCCGGTCTCGGCCGAATAACGGATGCCGATACCGTAGGGTGAGCCATCCCCCAGCGCGCGGACAATCTGCTCGCCGAGATGGGCGTGATTGATGACCAGTTCCGTAACACCGGCCTGAACCAGCGCATGCACGTGGTGCTCGATCAGGGTCTGACCTCCGACGCGCAGCAGCGCCTTCGGCGTGGTATCGGTGAGCGGCCGCATGCGCTCGCCCCGTCCGGCTGCAAGTAGCATGGCCTTCATGGGCTGCAGGGTACCACTGGCTGCTGCAGGCACATGTTCACCCAGACCCGCCTTGCAGGTACTGTGCCACCAGTTGAGCCACGAACTCGATGTGCGCGGGCTGGTCGTTGAGACACGGGATATACTGGTAATCGGTGCCGCCGGCCTCCAGAAAGGCAGCGCGGTTTTCCATGGCGATCTCTTCCAGCGTCTCCAGGCAGTCGGCACTGAAGCCCGGGCAGATGACCTGTATGTGCTTCACGCCCTGCCTGCCCAGCGTCTCCAGTGTCCGGTCGGTATAGGGCTTCAGCCATGCCTTCGGCCCCAGTCGTGACTGGTAACTGAGCTGCCACTGTATCTGTTCGAGCCCCAGCTGTCTTGCCAGCAGCTCGGCCGTCAGCTCGCACTGGCCGGGATAGGGATCGCCCTTGTCGGCATATTCCTGCGGAATGCCGTGGAATGACATCAACAGCTTGTCCGGCACGCCGTGCTCGGCCTGGTAGGCGCGCACGCTGTCGGCCAGCGCCGCGATGTAGTCCGGGTGGGAGTGGTAGTCACTGATGAAGCACAGCGCCGGCACGGCGCGCCAGTGGCGCAGCTCCTGCGCCACGGCATCGAAGATGGCCGCGCTGGATGTCGCCGAATACTGCGGGTACAGCGGCAGCACCAGTATGCGCTGCACGCCGGCCTCGCGCAGTTCCGCCAGCCCCTCCGCAATCGATGGATTGCCATAGCACATGGCCAGTGCGACCTTGACGGGCATGCCGGTCCGCGTATTCAGCGCCAGTTGCAGCGCGGCACGCTGCCGGCGCGAGATCACCAGCAGCGGCGAACCCTCGGCGGTCCATACCCTGGCATAGGCACGCGCCGAACGGCGCGGCCGGGTATTCAGGATTACCAGGTTCAGCACCAGCCACCAGAGTGGTCGCGGGAGCTCGACTACGCGCGGGTCCCACAGGAACTGCTTCAGGTAGCGGCGCACGTCGCGCGGAGCCGGCGAATCGGGTGTACCGAGGTTGGCCAGCAACACGCCAATCGAGTGCTTGTCTGCAACCTGCATGTCAGAGTCACTCCTGGTTGTTAATCGCCTGTTCGAGGTCCCGTTCGTTGACCGGTAGCGGGAGCACGGCATGCAGCGGGAACAGCGCCGCAAGTCTGTCGACATACTGCAACTCGTCGCGCTCCACCAGCACGATGATACGGGCATTGGGGGAATATTTCTGCAGACTGTAGAGAAATACATCCAGGTTGCTGACATTCACCCCCGCGTAGTTATTGCCGTAGCCGTACATGAACTCCGCAACGACGAAATCCGGCATCTGTGTCTTCAGCGCGCCGATCGCCCTGCGCATGGAACTGAAGCGCAGTTCGTTGAGACCGAGATGTGCGTACAGGCGGGAAAAGTCGCGGTGTGCGGGAGATTCGATGATGGAATAGAGTACCGGCGGGCTCATGGCGGAATTATACCCGTTTCACGCAGCATGCCCGCAGGACCCAGGACCGGGGATGCCTCAACTGGAAATTCACCAGCGCGCCTCGACTGCGCACTTCGCGCGGCTCCCTTGTTTGCGCGATGAACCGTGAAGTACGGGTCGTCGCTTCCGTACACCCCTGTACTTTTGACACGCAGGCACTGCAGCAATCGCCGCTGACCTGTTGCGCAACAGCTACTCGCGCAACCCGACAGCCGGAACGCCGGATCGCCACGTGCGCACATGACACAGGGACTGCGTCCGAAAAACTACGATACCGGCAATCCGGCACCCGCCACGGGAAATGCGGATTACCCGCGAGCGTTGCTGGCCATGACTGCCTGCAACTGCCGGTCATGATACCGGCCCAGCACCAGCAGCGACAACAGCGCGCCCAGCAGCGCCCAGCCCATATCGGACTGGGTGTCCCATACATAGCCCTGCGTGCCCAGAAACGAATCCGCCGCCTCCGCTGACAGCAGCGCAACAAGCCACTCGATTATCTCGTAGCAGGCACTGAGGGCAAGACAGAAGCACAGGACGAGGAAATTCAGCCAGCCGCGGCCATTGACCACGGCATTCCTGATCAGGATCTCGCGCGCCAGGATCGCTGGTACGAACCCCTGTGCAAAATGCCCGAGTTTGTCGTAGTTATTGCGCCCGAGGTCGAACACGTCACTGATCCAGTCAAACAACGGGACTTCCGCGTAGGTATAGTGACCGCCAACCATCAGGATGATGCAGTGCACCAGCACCAGCACGTAGGCCAGCCCGGTCAGAGGAAAACTGCGCCGGGTCAACAGCAACACCACCAGCCCGACAAGTGCGGGGAACACCTCGAGAAACCAGGTATACAGGTCCGCCGGCCGAATGACCGACCAGACGAGGACCAGCGTGTACACGGACAACCAGGACAGCCACATGGCACAATACGGTCAGGACGAGGGGGCCACTGTAAGTCAGGCGATACTGCATTGACAAGCCGCCGCGGCGGTACAGGCCCTGGACACACAAGACCAGGCCAGTATGCACAGCAGGCACCAGCCGTGCGCCTGCACCGGCAACGAACGGCGGCAGGGTGTTCGGGCGATCGATGGCACAACAATCTCCGTCACTGCCGCCCTGGCAGGCAACTGTTTGAGGACGCGTGCACCGCACGACGGCCGATGCGGTCCTTCACCCTGGCGTGCCACCATGTCGCATTCGGATCAGCGCCATGGCGGTAGCATGTCCGGGTCAACACGTGCTCCACCATCATGGCCTGATATTCCAGACATATAATACATTAATAAAATCTTATAGTTGCAAACAGTGCCGCCGCGTTCAGGCCGTTATGTCATCAACCGGAGACAAGCCAACTGACACAGTTTCGTGCATATACGCACGGAGGCATCATGGCCTGTCGCCGGGACGCGACGGATTCCGGCGTTCACCGGCGTGCAGCGCGCCACGCGCTGCGGCGGTAATATATAAAACGTCCTGAATTGCAAGACTTCCCCCATGCTGGCCCGATCCTTGCTGTAGACATCAGTCGCCGGGACGCGATGATTCCTGCGGGATTCCTGATTGAGCTTACTGGAGATAAACATGAAGAAACTATTGATGACCGCCGCTTTCCTGGGTGCCCTCAGCGGTCTTGCCAGGGCGGAAGAAACCGGTGCAATCCCGTTCTACACGCTGGATGTGGACGGGGACAACGTCCTGAGCATGACTGAAGCGGGTGCATTACCGGACATTACCGCGCAATGGCGAACACTGGACAAGGACGGTGATGGAAAGCTGGATCGCGGCGAGTACACCGGGTACGTCATGCCGGCATCCACCGCAGGCAGACAGGACTAAACCGGACTCAGCCGTCCCACCAGCCACTGTACAGGACAGACAGAGGCGCGTGTTCCCTGCACGCAATGTCACAAGGACGTCTTGCGGAGGTGGCGGTCGTTGACAGCCGCCACCTCTTTTTTCAGGTGTTGCCGGCGCAGGGCACCAGCGGCGGCAGTGCGGCTGTACACGTCATTGCCTGACAGGCAAGCTGTTCAAAAGATCTTTATAGAGACGCCATCGGGGCAAATAGGAATCCATCAAGGCGTGGAAACGCGCGTTGTGACACGGCTCCAGCAGGTGCACCATTTCATGCACCACGATGTATTCAAGGCACTCGGGTGGCTTTTTGGCGAGTTCCAGATTCAGCCAGATGCGCCGCGCACGGGGATTGCAGGTACCCCAGCGGGTCCTCATCCGCTTGACGCCGAACGCATGCACCCGAACACCCATGTGTGGCTGGTATCCGGCAATCAGCCCGGGCACAGCCGCTTTGAGTTGTTGACGATACCACTCATCGAGGAGATAGCGACGTCGTTCCGCACTGGCACCCGGCCGTACCTTCATCACCAGCACATCGTGTCCGAGCACCACCCTGGTGGCGTCACGGGACTCCACGACTTTCAGCACATAGCGCCGACCGCTGAAATAATGACTTTCACCATCGGTATAGCTGTGCGCGACCACGTACCCCTGGGTCAGCTGTTTCTGCCGGTGCTTCCTGATCCAGCCCAGCCTGGCCAGCACGAACGCCCTGATGGATTCCTCCGTCATGGCCATGGGTGCTGACACCGTCACCCTGCCATCCGGTGGATGAACACCGAGTCGCAGTGTCCTGATGTCTTTTCGGGTGACTTCGACAGCGATATCGCCCGGCAGCTGCAACAGCGTCATGGTATTCATAGCGTGTCAGGCTGCGGCAACCAGCAGCGGGATCGCAGATGCCCATGCAGGGAGGTGGGGAACTGGTAACAGCCGGCGCGGCACCCCGTCCTGTTCAGCGGCGATCCTGCCTGCACTCCGGAAAAATCCCCGGATCACTTGCCACGCGCCGGCATTTGCCGCTGGTATAGGTGGTCAGATTGGGACTGTCACTGGCGGTGCGCTCTTCCTTCTCCATGCCCAGCAGCTGCCGGGCCAGGTTGCAACCCTCGACCCCGGCACACTGATCATCGCGCCCGCACACCTGGCGCACCAGTTTCTCGCAGGGTGTATAGCCGACGATTGGCACACCCGCCACCTCCTCTTCCTCCGGTTTTGGCGGCTGGCGTGCCTCGAGGATGAGCTGATTGGGGACCACCTCGCCCTGTCTGATGATGAGGACGGAACCGTCATTCATGCGGTGAGTCCCGTCCCAGAGGGGGGTCGTGACGCCGTCGCGGGTGATGGTGGCGCGATTGGTATCCGGGTCCACCGACACTGTACCCCCGCCCGGCATGCCGAAATAGGTACCGGCGGCCGTGGCCGTGCCCAGTGAAAAGATCAGCAGGAAAGAAAACAGCCAGTGTGGTGCGAATCTCATGTGGAAACCCCGTCTTGCCGCCGGTCTCGGTGCAACTGCTGGTAATATAGGCGAAATCGCAGGCGGGTACTATTGCTCAACTTGATCCGGATCAATACATACCTTGAAAACAGCTGTGGCCTGGCTATCGAACACACGGCGTGAAAACATATCAGGCTGTGATAAATGACTGTTTTTCGTCATCTATGGTCACCTGGTTTGCAGGCCGTGCCGCCAGCCGCGAGGGTTCGGCGGTACCCGTCAACCGGGTGAACGAGACGCGGGTGCAACTCCTCGAATCCGCCTGGTACGCCGTCTGCCGGCAGCTGTCAGGGCCTGTTTCGCGAGGCGCGATGCAATATGACGTATCCCAGCACGGCGGACGCCAGCGAACCAGCCAGTATCCCGAGCCTGCCATCAACGGCAGGATCGTGGCCACCCTGCTCGAACGCCAGTGAGCTGATGAACAGGCTCATGGTGAAACCGATCCCGCAAAGCGAGGCCACCCCGTACATCTGCAACCAGTTCGCACCCTGTGGCAAGCTGGCCACGCCGGATTTTATCGCCAGCCATGAGAAGCCGAACACACCAAGCTGATTGCCGGCGAACAGGCCTGTCGCAATACCGAGCGGGACGGGATGCAGTAAGGAATGGACGGTCAGTCCTGCAAGCGAGATGCCCGTATTTGCGAATGCGAACAGGGGCAGAATGCCATACACCACGGCCGGGTGCAGGTCATGCTCCAGCTTTTCCAGCTGGGTATATTCCTCGCCCGGTTGTTTTTTATACGGAATGAAAAACGCGGTCAAAACGCCGGCCAGTGTGGCGTGCACGCCTGATTTAAGCACCGCTGCCCACAGGATCACGCCAATCAGCAAATACGGTACATTGGACAATACTCCGGCACGGTTCAGCACAAACAGGGCGCCGAGAGCAGCTGCGGCAACATATATTGAAGGTAGTGACAAATCAGCCGTGTAAAAAACCGCGATGATCACGATAGCACCCAGGTCATCCACGATAGCCAGGGTCATCAGGAACAGTTTCAGTGTGCCTGGTACGCGCGAGCCAAGCAGTGCAAGCACACCAAGCGCAAATGCAATGTCAGTGGCCGACGGAATGGCCCAGCCCTTTATCGCCAACGGGTCTCCCCAGTTGACTGCGGTGTATATTGCAGCGGGAACAGCCATGCCGCCGATTGCCGCGATGACCGGCAGAATGATGCGTGACGGATCGGACAACTCTCCATCCACGATTTCGCGTTTTACTTCCAGGCCGACCAGGAAGAAGAAGATGGCCATCAGCCCGTCGTTAATCCAGAGCAACAAGGGCTTCGCTATTTCAAAATCGCCGAATCTGATTTCCAGTGGTATATCAAGCAGTGCGTCGTAGATACCTTTCGCCGCCGAGTTTTCGACCACCATGGCAAGCACGGCGGCAATCAGCAGTAGCATCCCGCCGGCCGCCTCGAGCCTCAGGAATTCCGTCAACGCTCTGAAAACAACAGACATTTCTGTATCCTGCGATTATTACCGGCCAGCGGTCCTGATAAAAGACCGGTGTATCGTGGCGCGGTTCAGGCGGTTCATCTGATGCGATAAGCCGAGTGGCAGGCGACACAGGCTGAGGTCAGCTCTGCAAGGGCTTGATACGCCGGCAACAATTCACCCTCCTGTGCGATTAAGGCAAAACGACTTGCCGCTTTGTGCATTTGCATTCCCGCATCCCGCATGCCTTCCGGCATGAACCTGGACAGGTGACTTGCTCCGTGAGATTCAAGGGAACTCATGCCAAGTCGCTGTTCAGCCGTTTCCGCGGCCTTGTCCGGGTCACCATTGCCCATATTTACGAGAATTTCATTCAGCGCTGTTAAATGATCGCGCATATTTGACAGCATGTGCTGCTGCAGCATGTCAGGAAGCTGTACCAGTTGCCTTCTGTCATCGGCAATTGCTGCAGTACTAATGAATAACAGCAGCATGAGTGCAGCCGGGTGGATGCATGGTTTCATCGAATTTCGTACCGTTAATGTCTGTCCTGTGGAACGATCAACCGTGCGGTCAGGCCGAAGCAGGACCCATCACCACTCACCTGGACTGTCTGGCATACGCTGACCGCGATAACGGTCCGCGTTATTTCAATGTTTCCGGTTCTCTTATCCCCGGAATCACTTTACCGTCCATAAACACGATGAAATAGCTGGAGTGCAACCTGTCATCAGCGTGGGACCTCATTTTAACCAGATAGTGCCAGTATTTTTCATGATGCGGTATCTGCTTTAATTCAATCCCCGTCAAGGATGCATTGGTCATCTCGGGATCGGAAGCAATGTGCTCCCGTATGGCCTTGAGAGCATCTACAACCGCAAGTGGCGGCGGACCTTCGAACGGGACCCAGTACCGTGACTTGTCAATGTCACCTTCATTGACAAACGCGACAACCTTTGTGTTGTCAAAAAACTCGATAATTTCTACCGGGAACTCGTAAGCAGATAAATTCCCGCTGAGTAAAATCAGCAGCAAAGGCAGCGTTCTTGATAGCATTGCAGTTTCTCCAGATGACCGGGGCACGGTTCTGCTGTTTTCTGATATAGCGCCGCGTCAACAGGCAGTCAAACACACGGTGATTTGCGCGCGCCCCGGCATCGAAGATGCGGAGCCTCCTGTCCGGATGTCGGCGGCATCGGCCTATAGTCTCGCAAGCACTTCGTGTTTGACAAACCCGCACAGCGGTGCCAGCTCTTCATGGCGTTCCGCCATGTCGGCGACATAGCCCAGCGTACGCGGGATATCGTCGAGATAGCCCGGTTTCCCGTCGCGGTGATTGAGACGTGCAAATATACCACTAGCCTTGAGGTGGCGCTGCACACCCATGAGATCGAACCAGTGCAGAAACTGTTGCGGATCCTTGTGTTCTTCGCGCAGGATACCGGTCTGCAGCGCGAGGTCCTGATAACCAAGCGCCCAGTCCACCACGCGTGCGCGCGGCCACGCGATGTAGCAGTCGCGCAGCAGCGACACGAGGTCGTAGGTCACCGGTCCGCATACCGCGTCCTGGAAGTCGAGGATGCCGGGATTGTTGCGCGCCGTTACCATAAGGTTGCGTGAATGGTAGTCGCGATGGACGAATACCCGGGGTTGCACCAGCGCATTGTCGGCAAGCAGACCCAGTACGCTGTCCAGCATGGCGTTATGCGCGTCGCTCAACACGATGCCGAGATGCTTGCCAACCAGCCACTCGCGAAACAGTTCCATCTCGCGTAGCAGCAATGCGCGGTTGTATGGCGGAAGACCGTCACAGGCACAGGTCTGGATGGCAGCAAGCGCGCCCAGCGCATCGCCATACAGGCGTTCCACGCTCGTTTCATTCAGTGCGCCGAGATACGGCGTGTTGCCGAGGTCGGACAGCAACAGGAAGCCCTGTGCGAGGTCCTCGTCGATCACCTCGGGCACGTTCAGGCCGGCGTCGAACAGCTGTTTCGCTACCTGTACGAACGGTCGCGAGTCTTCCTTGCCCGTGGGCGCGTCCATGACGATAAAGCTCTCACCCTCATGCAACACGCGGAAATAGCGGCGGAAACTGGCATCGCTCGACGCCGGGTTGAGGGTGTAGTTACGGAATTCGAGTTCGTTATCCAGCCAGTGTTTCAGTTGTTCGAGTCGTTCTGGCACGGGTTGGTTTGCCTTGTGCAGGTAATTGCGGAAATGCGGAAAATATTACGCGCCTATCTACCCGAGTGCCATGATTTTCAAGGCTGCAATAGCTGCGGTCGGCAAGAACCCGCACGAGCCGGTTTTGTACAATCGCAAATCGTCCCTCTCCAGACTTGATCGTTCGACGACGTTGAGCATTACCTAACCGGCTGACCAATATCATGGACAGCAGTCGTCATACCCGCACAGTCGGAAACCCGGCATGTCCCTGTTTTCAGGATTTCGGCTCGACTCGCACGGCCCGTTTTGCCGGAATGACGATAAAGAGATGTCACCGGTTCAGAAAATCTCCATAAGATAATAACGTGGCACGTGGTGTTGTTTCTGCGTCTCTGCCCACGCCGTATTACCCTGCACCTTCGGGTCTTTGCACAAGACGGGCTTCTCATCAACCGTGTACACCTGCACCTGCTTCGGAAGCAACAGGCGATACCTCGCACAACTCCAGTCACGCGAAACGTTGACGTCCCCGCGCAAGCAAGGCATCGCGATCATCGCCAACCACGAGGCGCACAACGGGCGGATCAGCCCGGCGCGGGTGAAAAAGGTGATGGTGGGGCGGAGATCAGCAACACACCCGTTATGCCGCCGAACGATTCAGAGGCATCCTTGCCCTTCCCCTGAAAAAAAAGCTGCCCGCAGCCGGGCAGGCGTTTATCGAGCGCCGTCGGCACTGTGGCTACAGGCAGGCCCGGCGGGTTATCGCGTTGCAGGCGAGTGTTACAGCTAACACACTGATTATAAATTGTTTGAAAGTGAGGCCATTCTATGCGATTTTACCCCGCGTCCACCATCCGGCCAGACCGGCGATTAACCCGCAGTTCTCACCGGTATCCCGGATGCGGCGGCTTGTGTAAACGGTCGCCACCCTGACATCAACGGGGTCGACCGCCCCATCGAATGACCGATGGGGCGGGAACCGGCTGGAATAACGCGATACCCCGCGTTGGCCCCGCCGGGTTTGAGGCACAGGGTGTGGTGTTAACGGTCAGCTACAGGCATGGATTCCAGCCAGGACCGGACAACACTACCGAAAGACACGCAGCTGGTTGCCGGATTTGCGTCACTTTACTTAATTCGACTCATGATGTCGTGCTACCGCCGTCCGGTGAGAAATGCGGGTTGAGACCTCGAAACTGCTCCTGAATGTACAGCTGCCTGCCGAGATTCCAGACCCTATGCCGTACAGGCAGGCATCCGATCGCATGAACCAGCGTACCGCACTGCCACTGGCGGCGCTGGTCCTGCTGCTGGCAACGCACTCGCAGGCATGTTCGGCGTGGAACTGCAGCCAGGCGCCGGATGGTCACTGGGATTGCACCGGCGCTGTGACACCACCAGCGGAACCGGTGACTACGCCGCCGCCACGCGCCGTCGAAACTCCCGCCGCACCAACCCCCCTGCCGGCAATACGGCCTGACGACAGGCCGGTACCGGCAGAACCGGCCGATACGTCCGGCGTCGTACCACCCGCGGCACCGGTGGCGGGCGAGCCGCCTGCTGCGGCGGAGCAGGAAAAGTCGCGTGCAGCCGACGCGGCGACAACAACGCCGCGCCCGACCACCCTGCACGCTACAGAACTTGCACCGGCTTCGACCGCGCCGGCAGACGCCACGTTCGTACCGGAAAAAGGTGCGGAACGCAAATCAGACCGCTGGGCACTCTGTCCGTCGATCACGTCGGAAACCGATGCGGCGGTCATGTCAGGCGATGGGGGGGCAGGCGTGATCGACCTGGAGGCAGACAACGCGGCTGCCAGTACCGACCGGGTCTTCACGCTGAACGGCGATGCCCTGATCCGCTACGGTGATCGCCTGCTGCAGGCCAATAACATAGTCTACCGCCAGCAGGCAGGCGAGATCGAGGCCAGCGGTGGCATACGCTTCAAAGGCCCCGACCTGCTGGTAACCGGCGACTCCGCGCTACTGCAGTCCGATGAGGAACTGGGCACCCTGCGCGGCATCACCTATGCACTGCCCAACCAGCACGTGCGCGGTTCCGCCAGCCTGCTCAGTCTGGAAGGCGCCAAACGGCAGCGCCTGGAAAAGGCCACCTATACTACGTGTACGCCCGGCAACAAGGACTGGCTATTGTCGGCCGGGGATGTCGAAATCAATCACCTCGAGGGCACCGTCACGGCACGCGATGCGAAACTGACCTTCATGCAGGTTCCGATTCTCTATACGCCGTACATCAGTTTCCCGCTGGATGAGCGCCGCAAGACCGGGCTGCTGTTCCCGAAGGTTGGCACGACCGATGAAACCGGCATCGATGTCAGTATCCCGTGGTACTGGAATATCGCGCCCAACCGCGATGCCACCATAACACCGCGCGTGATGAGCAACCGTGGCACCATGCTGGGTGGTGAATTCCGCTTCCTGACGCCGCACAGCAACGGCACCCTCAAGGCGGAATACCTGCCGTCGGATAGCGGCTTCAACAACGAGGACCGCAGATATGTCAGCCTGCGCCACGACGCCAATCCACTGCCCAGGCTGGAAACCCATATCAATGCCGGTGACGTGTCCGATGCGCGTTATTTCGAGGATCTGGCCAACAATCTGGTCGAGTCCAGCCAGACCAGCCTGGAGCGTAGCGTACGCGCCATCTGGCATGGCCGCGGCTGGAACATTGGCATGACCGTGCAGGACTTCCAGAACCTCGACAGCACGCTGGCATCGGTCGACCAGCCCTACCGGCAGGTGCCGCAAATCGTCTACGAATTCAATCCGGCGCAACGTTTCCTGGGCCTCAGGACCACGGCGCTTGCGGAATTCAACTACTTCAGCCACAGCGACAATTCCCTGGTAAAGGGTGCACGCTTCGATGTAGAGCCGCGACTCAGCCTGCCGGTGCGCCACGCCGGCTGGTATATCGAGCCGGCAGTGGGTATACGCCATACCGCCTATGCGCTGGACAACGTCGGTCCCGGCATGGACGACCACCCGACCCGCACGACACCGGTCTACAGTCTCGATGCCGGCAGCTTCTTCGAGCGCAACGGGCGCTGGGGTGACAAGCCCTACGTGCAGACGCTCGAACCGCGCCTGTTCTACCTGTATGTGCCGGAAAGAGACCAGAGTAACCTGCCGGTATTCGATACCGGCAACTACGATTTCAATTACTGGACATTGTTCCGCGAGAACCGCTTCAACGGACCGGACCGCATGGGCGATGCCAACCAGCTGGCGCTGGCGCTGACCACACGCTTCCTGGACAGCACCAGCGGCCAGCAACTGCTCAGCGCGAGCCTTGGCTCGCTGCTTTATTTCCGTGACCGGACAGTTACGCTACCGGGTGATACCGCCGCTCTGGATGCCAGTTCGGACATCGTCGGTGAGCTGGGGCTGGCACTAACGCGGCACTGGATGGTCCGTGGTGAGGTACTGTGGAATCCGCACGCATCCAGTACCGAGCGTAATAATTATCGACTGCAGTACCGCCTGGGCCCGCGCCAGATCATCAATCTCGGATACCGCTTCCGCGACGGCATCCAGGAGCAGTCCGACTTCTCCTTCCTGTGGCCGGTCAGCCGCGCCTGGCACATGGTTGGCCGCTGGTACTACGATGTCGCAACCAATGAAACTATCGAGGTGCTTGGTGGTCTCGGGTATGAGCGTTGCTGCTGGGGAGTCCAGTTGCTGGCCCGCAACTACATCAACAACGACAGCAGTGCACGCACCACCGCCGTATTCCTGCAGCTCGAGTTCAAGGGTCTCGGCAAGCTGGGCACCAGCGTCGATGACGCGCTCGAACGTGGTATTCTTGGCTACCGATCCGACAATTAATGTGCTGCGAATGGACACCATGAAATTCCCCCGATTCCTGCCCGCCCTCATGCTGCTAGCCCTGAGCGGCGGCACCTTGGCTGCCACCGAGCAGCCTGCAGAGCCGCCGTCCGCAACGCAACACATCCTCCTGAACCGCATCGTTGCCATCGTCAATGATGGCATCATCGTCTCCAGCGAGCTGGATGCCGCAATCGCCAACGTAACCGCCCAGCTGCGCAGCAAGGGCACGCAAATACCGGATCGCAAGGTACTGGAGCGACAGGTACTGGAACGCCTGGTAGTCGAGAGACTGCAGCTGCAACTTGCCGAGGCCAATGGCATGACGATCGATGACAGTACGCTGAACAGCGAGGTTCAGACCCTCGCCCGCGGCAATGGCATTTCGGTTTCGGAATTCCGCGCAGTTATCGAACGCGATGGTTACAGCTATGCGGCGTTTCGCGAGGACCTGCGCAAGCAACTGCTGATCCAGGAACTCCGCAGGCAGATGGTCGGTAGCCGTATCCGGGTAAGCGACCAGGAAATTGACAACCTGCAGGCCACCCTGAAGGCCAGCGGCTCAGGCGATGTCGAATATCACCTCGCCCATATCCTGGTCGCGATTCCCGAGGCCGCCAGCCCGGAGCAAGTACAGGCGGCCGAGCAGCGGGCCGGGAGCATACTCCGGCGCCTGCAGGCAGGCACGGATTTTTCCGAGACCGCCATTGCCGAGTCGAATGCCCAGACCGCACTGGAAGGCGGCGATATCGGCTGGCGCAGCCTTGGCCAGATGCCCGAGCTGTTCGTGGAACCGCTGCAATCGATGCATGTGGGCGACATTTCCGGGCTGATCCGCAGCACCGGCGGCTTTCATATCATCAAGCTGCTGGAAAAACGCGGCGACGAGCGCCATATCATGCGCCAGACACGCACGCGTCATATCCTGCTGAAGGCGGATGACCTGCACAGCGACGCCGACAACTACATCCGCATCAAGCAGCTGGAGATGCGCCTGCGTAGCGGTGAAGACTTTGCCACGCTGGCACGCTCCAACTCACAGGACACGCTGTCAGCAGCCAAGGGCGGCGATCTCGGCTGGCTCAGTCCGGGCGATACCACGCCCGATTTCGAGGATGCCATGAACAAACTCGCCCCCGGTGAAATCAGTGAGCCGGTCCAGACCCGGTATGGCTGGCACCTGATACAGGTACTGGAATACCGCGATCGCGACGACACGGTGGAATTCGAGCGCAACCGGGTGAAAAACCTGATCCGTACGCGCAAGTACGACGAAGAACTGTTGCTATGGCTGCGGCGCCTGCGCGACGAGGCGTACGTGGAATTCCGCGTCGACGAAAGCTAGGGAGTCTGTCCGGCTGTGATCAACCTGCCACGAAAGCACCACGGCGACCCGTATGTCTGTACAGACACGTCACATGCCATTCGCCATGCTCCTCGAATTTGCGCCCGTCTGTATTCGCTGCGGCGTATTCCCGCAACGGGTCCCGCTACCCGAGCAGGCTCCTAGCGTACCGTCTTGACCGGCAAAATACTCCGCATAGCCGTCACACCCGGCGAACCGGCCGGCATCGGGCCTGACCTGTGTCTGTTGCTGCAGCAGCGGCCGATGACGGATGTCGAGGCTGTCTATATCTGTGACCCTGACCTGCTGATGACGCGTGCCACCCGGCTCGGGCTACCGGTACACCTGCGCCGCTTCGACCCGTCCGCTACACCACGGGCCAGCGCACCAGGCGAATTATGCATCGCGCAGGCCAGCCCTCTGCGCGCAACGGTACGTTGCGGTGTGCCGGACAGCAGCAATGCACGCTATGTGCTCGATACGCTGGATGCCGCGGTAGCCGGCTGTCAGGACGGTACCTTTGCCGCGCTAGTTACCGGTCCGGTTCACAAGGCCATCATCAATGATGCCGGCTACCCGTTCAGCGGCCATACCGAGTACCTTGCGGCAGCGACGCATACCTCCGACGTGGTCATGCTGCTCATCGCCGAAAACCTGCGTGTCGCACTGGTCACCACGCATGTCCCCCTGGCGAAGGTCAGTGCCCTGATCACCGGGGATCGCCTGCAAGGCGTGATTCGCGTGTTGCATCATGACCTGCAGACCCGCTTCGGCATCGCACAACCTCGCATCAAGGTATGCGGCCTCAATCCCCATGCCGGCGAGGGTGGCCACCTCGGCCGTGAGGAAATCGAGGTGATCACCCCGGCACTGGAGGGACTGCGCGCAGCGGGCATGGACCTGACCGGGCCGGTACCGGCCGACACGGTATTCACCGTGGACAGCATCGCGGACAGCGACGCCATCCTCGCCATGTACCACGACCAGGGCCTGCCGGTCCTGAAACACCTTGGCTTCGGCCGCGCCGTCAACATCACTCTCGGCCTGCCGATCATCCGAACCTCGGTCGACCACGGCACCGCCCTGGAGCTCGCCGGCACAGGTCGCATCGACACCGGCAGCATGCAGATGGCAATGCAATTCGCCGCCGGGATGGCCCGGCGCAAGTGATCATGAGGCGCCAAAACGTACTGCTGCAGGTGACCACCAGCGGGCCTGGCCAGACGGTATCAGCAGATGCCGGCGACCGTTCTGAAGGATCTTGATCGATGCGCGATCACGGGCAAACA
This sequence comes from uncultured Gammaproteobacteria bacterium, assembly GCA_963803275.1. Classification (GTDB taxonomy): domain Bacteria; phylum Pseudomonadota; class Gammaproteobacteria; order UBA9214; family UBA9214; genus UBA9214. The sequence goes on from CAWDLS010000001.1 coordinate 260,367, forward strand.
GGCAGGGGAATGCATCTGCACACGCTGGCAAGGCTTCAGCACAGGCATGACTTTTCGGTGATAAATGAAAAGGGTGAGCGACGGACACGCCTCGTCCTGGTACTCACCGCGATTACCATGGTGGTGGAGATCCTCGCAGGCAGCCTGTTCGGCTCGATGGCCCTGCTTGCGGATGGCTGGCACATGGGCACGCACGTCGCTGCCTTCTTGATCACCATTTTTGCCTACCGTTATGCACGCAAGCATGCGAAAAATCCCGACTATTCATTTGGCACCGGGAAAGTCAGCGTCCTTGGCGGCTTTACCAGCGCAGTAGCACTGGCGGCTGTGGCAATCATCATGCTCCTGGAGTCCGTGCAGCGGTTCATCGTCCCCCACGCCATCCACTTTAACGAGGCAATAATCGTTGCCGTCACCGGATTACTGGTGAATGTTGTCAGCGCCCTGCTGCTGAAAGACAGCCATTTTCACGCCGACGATCACCCTGACGACCACCACCATGACCATAACCTGCGTGCCGCCTACCTGCATGTACTGGCGGATGCGCTGACCTCCCTGCTTGCCATCACGGCACTGGTGTCAGGCAAATATATGGGCTGGGTCTGGCTGGACCCGGCGATGGGTATGGTCGGAGCGATGATTATCGCACGCTGGTCATACGGACTGCTCAGGCAAACCAGCCCGATACTGCTGGATGCAAGCATCGGCAGCGCGTATCAGGCGGCAATCAGGGAAACCATAGAGAATGATTCCGATAACAGGATTTCCGACATTCATGTCTGGAAGATCGGCGCAAACGACTATGCAGCAATCATCTCCCTGGTTACACACTTTCCGAAAACCACGGAACATTACAGGCAACTGCTGAGAGGCTTTCGCTGGCTGTCCCACATCACGATCGAGGTTAACGAGTGCCGGGACGACCCTTGCGCGCCGGACGACGACAAGAACCGTGCATAACCGGGCTGGCAGGACAGCCAGCAGATTCCCGCACAATAACCGGACCGCTAATCCGGCTGCGGTATTTCCCTGTGCAGTAATGGCGAGTCAACCTGTCCATCCTTTCGACCGCCGGCGCCTGCCCGAGTCACGCGAGCAGTCGAGGCTCACCGGCCCGGAGATCAGAATGTTCGAGAAACGGCTCAATCATCGATCCGTTAAGCGCCCGGGCTTGTTGACACCCCACGATATTTTCAACAACACTCGAATTCAACCAGCCATTGCGTTTGCAGCTGAATCCATGAACTGTATCCTGTACCGGTGACGGTTAAATACCTGCAACAGCAACACTGACTCGCGATGTCACACACCCCGCGCAAGCGTTTTGGCCAGAACTTTTTGCATGACCCCGGAGTGATCAGCAGGATCGTGGCGGCGATCCGCCCGCTGCCGGGTGAACACCTGGTTGAAATCGGACCTGGTCAGGGTGCGATAACCCTGCCACTGCTTGAGGCTACCGGCAGGCTCACGGTTGTCGAGCTGGATCGCGACCTGGTCCAGCCGCTGCAGAACCACTGTCGCACTGCCGGTGAACTCACGGTGCACAACACCGACGCACTGCGTTTCGATTTCTGCAGCCTGGCGAACGATGCAGCGCTGAGAATTGTCGGCAATCTGCCTTACAATATATCCACACCCCTGCTGTTCCACCTGCTGGACCAGAGCGAGTGCATCAACGACATGCATTTCATGCTGCAGAAGGAAGTGGTGGAACGCATGGCCGCGCAACCCGGGAACGGCCAGTACGGCCGCTTGAGCGTGATGCTGCAATATCGATGCAAGGTAAGCCCGCTGTTCAGTATCGGGTCCGGTGCCTTCACTCCGCCGCCGAAAGTCGAGTCGGCCTTCGTGCGCCTGGAGCCGTTCGCACTGCCACCGGTGAATGTCGCCGACGAGGCCGTATTTGCGGCCGTGGTGCGGCAGGCCTTTGCACAGCGCCGCAAGACCCTGCGCAACGCGCTGCGCGGCCTGCTGGATGCAGATGAAATCAGCGGGGCGGGGGTTGATCCGGGTCTGCGTGCCGAGGCACTGGGCCTGGAAGCGTTTGCCGCGCTGGCCAACCAGGCAGCGCGGCAGAGGTAATCACCAGTGCAGGTACACGGCGGTCTGCACCGGTATCCTGGGTGCTACTTCCAGGGCATTCTCACGGACAGGTGGATGCCGGTGCTGTTGAAGCCATGATGGTCTGCATGTACTGCATTGAAGGCGTCTCTGGATTCCGATGGGGATTTGAACGTCATGTGCAGACCGGCACGCTGGCCAACCGGAGCAAGCTGTACGTCACCATCCATCAACTGGGCAAATCGCGACTTGCTAAACTGGTTTTCCGCGGCTGTGGCTGCCCCCGGCATGACCCACGCGGAGGCGAACAGCACGGCTATCAATACCAGGAACCTTGGCATGTGGATTGTGTTATTGCTGGTCATCATAACTGCCTCACATCTAGGTCGGTATTGCGCTGTTGAGAACTGCAGGCCGGGACTGTTCGGGTTGACTCCATCATGAACAAGCCGCGTTTCGCAAACCGGGACGCGGTTCACATTACTGGGCATCGACTGCGCCGACTTGCTGGAAACCCGCCCCCGCGCAACGCTAATTATTAAATAAAATCAATACTCTATTATTATTCTCCTCAGTTTGCATTGATCCCGGTCAAAACCACAAAGAATGTGTCTTAATTCAACCTTGGATATCGCACCATTAGCCTCCCAAATCGTCATTATTTTGACATTGATAGACGCAAGCAGGCGTTCCAATCTTCATACAACTATACAAAGGTAGCAGTCAAGCCGGAATCCGCACCTCTGTCCGGTATCGTGTCACTGGATAGTCGGTTTTTTGTCCCCAACAGGGGGAAAGCGTATGCTTTAACCATTCAGAATGGAATGCAGGCGATGAACACCGAAAACCTTCACAACATCACCATTGAAGTCGAAACGAACTACATTGAAGGACAATCCGAGCCGAACAAGGAGCGTTATGTATTCTCCTACACCATCACCATCCGCAACGAGGGCGACGTTCCGGCCCAGTTGATGTCACGCCACTGGATCATCACCGACGCCAACGGTCATACCCAGGAAGTACGCGGCGAGGGTGTGGTTGGGGAACAGCCGCACCTCAGGCCTGGCGAGGGTTTCCAGTACACCAGCGGCACCATGATCGCAACGCCGGTTGGCAGCATGCGCGGTGCCTACCAGATGGTCGCCGAGAACGGCGACCAGTTTGATGCCATTATTCCTCCTTTCACGCTTGCTATCCCGCGCACGCTGCACTGATTCGACACAATGGCCGTCTACGCCGTTGGGGACATCCAGGGCTGTTTCGATGAACTCCGCGCACTGCTGGACCGGCTCCGCTTTGATCCGGCAGACGACCGGCTCTGGCTGGTGGGCGACCTGGTCGGTCGCGGTCCGAAATCCCTGGAAACGCTGCGCCTGGTGCGTAATCTCGGTCCAGCCGCCATCACCGTACTCGGCAATCATGATCTGCACCTGGTTGCCGCCGCCAATGGCCGGCAGCTCGACCATCACGACCATACCCTGGATGCCGTCCTTACGGCACCCGATCGCGATGAACTGATCGACTGGTTGCGTCAACGCCCGCTGCTGTACCACGATGGCAGCACCGGGTTCACCATGGTGCACGCCGGGCTGCCGCCACAATGGGACCTGGCCCTGGCTCAGCAATGCGCGCACGAGGTTGAAACCGCGCTGCGCGGATCGCGCTTCACCGGATTTATCGACCACATGTACGGCAACCGGCCGAACCGGTGGTCGGACACCCTGACCGGCTGGGAACGCCTGCGCTTTTGCGTGAACTGCTTCACGCGCATGCGCTACTGCGATGCCGACGGGCGACTCAATTTCTCCTGCAAGGGCCCGCCAGGCAGCCAGAAGGACGGGTTGCTTCCCTGGTTTGAAGTGCCACGTGCCAGCAACGGCCTCAAGCTGGTGTTTGGCCACTGGTCGACACTGGGTTCGCGCGATGACCCGGGTATCTACCCGCTGGACACCGGCTGTCTGTGGGGAGGCACGCTGACGGCGCTGCGTCTCGATACGGAACCGGAATGGTTCAGGCTGAAATGTGCGGGACAGCGCAAACCGCGCTGATCACAGCGTCCGGAAGCGGGCACCCGCTGTCTGCCTGGAGCCTGGTCCGGTTCGTGAACCCCGTGCGACACCGGACCCGGCGTTGAAAACGCCGGCATAACCGGGAGGCACGTTATACCGGGGCGGGATCCGGAGCGAACGATATCATGGCGTCCCTGCGGGCGATGAGTGCCGGTGCCCGCCGGTGCAATCCGGGCTGGCTAACCGCTTACCCGTTCCAGCCGGATAAAGCTGCAGGCATGCGCATTCCTGTCATCCGGCGCATGCTCATTGCGCTCCACCTCGCGCCACTCGGACTGATTCAGTTCGGGGAAAAAGGCATCGCCCGGAAAATCGCCCTCCACCAGTGTCAGGTACAGCGTATCCGCATCCGGCAGGACCTGGCGATAGAGTTGTTCGCCACCGATGACCATCACCTCGTCATGGCCCTGTGCAACGGCCAGCGCCTCGCCGATGGAGTGCACGACATTACAGCCTTCGGCGGTATAGTTGCTGTCGCGGGTTATGACGATACTGGTGCGTCCCGGCAAGGGCCGACCTATGGATTCCCAGGTCTTGCGCCCCATCAGGATCGGCTTGCCCATCGTGATTTGCCGGAAGTGCTTCAGGTCGGCCGGCAGGTGCCAGGGCAGGCGGTTTTCATGCCCGATGACCCGCTTGGCATCCATCGCCACAATGATCGAGAGCTTCATAACAGGTTAAACGGCGACCGGCGCCCTGATATGCGGATGCGGATCGTAACCCTGCAGTTCGAAATCATCGAAGGTAAAGGCGAACAGGTCTTTCACCTCCGGGTTGATACACATGGTCGGCATTGCGCGCGGTGTGCGCGACAATTGCAGATCGGCCTGCTCCAGGTGGTTCAGATACAGGTGAGCATCACCGAAGGTGTGCACGAAGTCACCGGGCTCGAGCCCGGTGACCTGCGCCATCATCTGCAGCAGGAGGGCGTAGGAGGCGATATTGAACGGAACGCCAAGGAAGATATCGGCACTGCGCTGGTAGAGCTGGCACGACAGGCGGCCACCGGCGACATAAAACTGGAAAAAGGCATGGCACGGAGGCAATGCCATTTTTTCTACCTCGCCGACGTTCCATGCGCTGACGATAATCCGCCGCGAATCCGGGTTGTTCATGATCTGGTCGACCACCAGCCTGATCTGGTCGACGTGGCGACCGTCAGCAGTCGGCCAGGAGCGCCACTGATACCCGTAGATGGGCCCCAGCTCGCCGCTCTCGTCGGCCCACTCGTCCCAGATGGTGACGTTGTTGTCGTGCAGGTATCGGATATTGGTTTCGCCCTTCAGGAACCACAGCAGTTCGTGAATGATGGAGCGCAGGTGCAGTTTCTTGGTGGTGACCAGCGGAAAGCCGGCGGCGAGGTCGAAGCGCATCTGGTAGCCGAACACACTGACCGTCCCGGTGCCGGTGCGGTCTTCCTTGCGGGTGCCATGGTCGCGCACATGGCGCATCAGGTCGAGATACTGTCTCATGGGAAAACGGGGTCGGTGTCGATTTGATTCACTGACGATGTATTATCACTATCTTTAACGCAAATCGACACTGACCCCATTTACCCCATTTTATCTACCAGCTGACCTGTCCGTCGGTGCGCCGCATGGCATACACGTAGAATATCAGGCCTATGATGATCATGGGTAAGGACAGTATCTGGCCCATCGTCAGCCAGTTGAATGCCAGGTAGCCGATTTGCGCGTCGGGCGTGCGCAGAAACTCCACCACGAAGCGAAACACACCATAACAGATCAGGTACAGGCCGGAAACCGCCATGGTGGGGCGCGGTTTGCGCGAATAGAGCCACAGAATCACGAACAACAACACCCCCTCCAGCAGCAGTTCGTAGAGCATGGACGGATGGCGCGGTTGCGCATCGACGAAGGGAAACACCATGCCCCACGGCAGGTCGGTCGGTCGCCCCCACAACTCGCCATTGATAAAATTACCCAGCCGCCCTGCCCCCAGCCCGATCGGCACCAGTGGCGCCAGGAAGTCGGTCACCATGAAAAAGGTGCGTCCGGTGTGGCGCGCATACAGCCACATCGCCACGAACACACCGAGCATGCCGCCGTGGTAGGACATCCCCCCCTGCCAGATGCGGAAGATCACCAGCGGGTCAGCCAGAAAGCCGCCAAAATTGTAGAACAGCGTGTAGCCGATACGTCCGCCCAGCACCGTGCCCAACGCGAAATAGAACACCAGGTCGCTGATCTCGGCAGCACGCCACGCCGTCCCCGGACGCCGGGTGCGCAGCACCCCGAGCCACCAGCCTGCCAGGAAGGCCACCAGGTACATCAACCCGTACCAGTGGACTTGCAGCGGACCGATGGACACGGCAACGGGATCGATCGAGGGATAGGTCAGCATATCAGTCGTCAGCGCCGCGGCCGGTCACGCCTGCAAACGGCAGAAAAAGGCCTTGAGATAGGCCGTCTCGGCAATCGCCGGATGAACCGGGTGATCCATGCACTGGAAGCCGCGCTCCAGCACCTGCATCTGGCGCGCCTGCCGTATCGCGCCGCCTGCAGCAGGATCCCCTGCAACCGTTGTTCCGCAAGCAGCATGGAGCAGGAGCATGATATCAGGAACCCCCGGTGCCAACAGCTCCAGGGCCAGCAGGTTGAGCCGCGCATAACCCTGCTCACCAGCTGACATCACGGCGGCGCTTGATAAAGGCCGGCGGGTCGACGATCACCACATCGAACTGCCGGTGTTCGGTACGCATGTCCTGATTATCTGGAAGGCGTCTCCCGGTACGACCCGCACCCGATCCTGCAGGTCATTGGCATGTGCGGTGCGCCGCAATGCATCCAGTGCCGGCGCAGAGGAATCCACGCACGTCGACCTCGGTGGCACCGGCATGCGCGGCTTGCAGACCCCAGGCGCCGACGTAACTGAACATGTCCAGCACCCGCAGGCCCTTTACGTACTTGTGCATTGCGAAACGGTTGCTGCGCTGGTCGTAGAACCAGCCGGTCTTCTGGCCTGCACCCAGCGGCACCTCGAAGCGGACACCGCATTCTTCCAGCGTCACGGTGCGGGTACATCACCCAGCACCGTGTTTTCCTGCGCCAGGCCCTCCAGCGCCCGTACCTGGCTGTCATTGCGCAGGAGGATCCCGGCGGGACGAAACATCCGCTGCAGGACTTCGACGATCACATTGCGGGCACGTTCCATGCCCGCCGTAGTGAGCTGTACCACCAGTACGTCCCCATAGCGATCGACCACCAGCCCGGGCACACCGTCACTCTCGCCGAAGGCCAGCCGGTAGTACGGCTGCTCGAACAGGGACTCGCGCAGCGCCAGCGCAGCCTTCAGGCGATGCTCAAGAAAGGCCGCATTCACGGTGGCGCCTGGCCGCCGGCTCAGCAGCCGCGCGCAGATCAGCGATTGCGGGTTGACATAGGCTGATCCCAGTACCCTGCCGGTCGCCGACTGGATGACCGCGGGCTCGCCCGCCTCGAAGTCTGACAGCGGCGTCTTCGCGGTATCGACTTCATTACTGTAAACCCACAGGTGTCCGGCACGCAGACGGCGGTCTTCGTCTTTCTTCAACACGAGGACCGGCAGCCTGACCTGGCTCATCAACGTATCACCCTGTTGGTTAATTAACACTACCCTGTCCTGCCACCGGAAGGGGGCATGGACCGGATTGCGGGAAAGATCCCATACCCCGTCAGATCGCTTAATCAGGCAGCAAGCCGGGATCATCGATCACGCTGCGGCCGGCGAAGATGGCAAGGTACCCCGTTTGATAGGGTTGGGTAAATAGCGCGGCGGCCAGCTGTGCTGGCGGCCTGAATGTCTTGAACACCAGGTAGCCATTCGGGTGCTGCCGCACCCACGCCAGCGCCTGCTCGGGTGTGAGTTGCAGCACCGCCCCGGTGAGTCGACCATAAAATCCGAACTGGCCGTGATAACTATCGAGCGTCGCCACCGGACGGCCGGACGCCTGCGCCTCGGCAATGAGGCGGCTAACCTGCCTGAGGTCATAGGATGTTGCGCCGATGCGCAGTACACCCACCTCAGCAATCACTACCACCATGACGGACAGTATGACCATGCGCCACGGATAGTGCGTGGGCAGTGCCGGCGGCAACAGCAACAGTATGACGGCGCCAGCAAGCAGCAGACCACCCCACAGCGGTTGCACGCTATTCAGCCACGGCGCCTTGTGGAGCACAAATGGCAGAACCATGCCGGCAATACCCAGCACGGCCAGCACCATGGCCGGCAGCCACGGCCGCTGCGTGACTGGCCGCGCCGGGAGCAGGCTCAACGTTCGCGATACCAGCAAGGCAAATGCCGGCAGCACGGGTAACAGGTATTTGATCTGCTTGCCGCTGACCAGACTGAACAGCAGGAATACCGTGACCAGCCAGGTCAGGCACATTCGCAGGCCGGCGTCGCGTTGCCGCCAGGCCTGGTGCATCCCTGTCCACAGCCACGGCAGCAGTATCCATGGTGCGAACAGGACCGCCAGCCACGGCAGATACCACCAGACGGGGTGCGCATGGGCGAATGAGTCCACTACGCGATCGGCTGTCTGGCCCCAGAAAATAGCTGCACGGTAGGCCGCCCCACCTGCTGCCGCGGCCGGCAGCGCCCAGGCAAGTGCGATCAGCGCGCCGATCACGACACTGGCCAGTACGCCGAGGTACCAGGACCACCAGCCGTGGCCCGGCCGGGTGGTTATCCAGAACGGTGCCAGCAACGCCACGGGCATGACATGCAGCAGTATAACCGGTCCCTTGGCCAGCACGCCCAGCCCGATGGCGAGTCCCGTGAGCAACCAGCCGGTGCTGCGATCATCCGCCGCCTGCGCGATGCCCAGCATGGCCAGCACCGTGCACAATACCAGCAACAGATCGATCTGCACCCAGGTAAAAAAGCCCACCAGAGTGACACATGAAAACAGCACCACGGGCGCAAGCCACGCGACCTGTCCGTCATCCGGCCACAGGCGGCGCGCCAGCAACGCAGTAGGCACCAGCGTCACCAGCGCCAACAGTGGCGCCACCAGACGCACGACCCATTCGCTGACACCAAACAGCCACCAGCCGGCATGGGCGAGCCAGAAGAACAGCGGCGGTTTGTGGCTGTAGGGCGCACCGTTCAGATGCGGCACGAGAAAATCGCCACGCACCCACATTTCCCAGGCCACCGCGGCATAGCGCGACTCGTCGATGGGAATGAGCGGTCGTGTCAGCAGTCCGGCCAGCGTGGCAAGCAGCCACAGGCAACACAGCGCCGGCCAGACCACGTTGCGGGAATTCAGCCCGGGCATACGCGTGTAGCCTTGCCGCGCATCAAGCCCGCCGTGCCATGGATGAATCATCCGGAACACTCCCAGCCGGTTCGTCCATGCTGTAGAAACGACGGTAGCGGCCAGGCAGCCAGGTACCGGGAAACGCCGACACGACGAATGTCACCACGTTGCTGGCGGCCTGCCGGAACACCTGCAGCTGGCTGCCACACCCGACCCACGCAACAATCAGCATCTGCGGAAGATAGGCCGGCGACGAGCCCGGAAAAAACGGTAAACAGCGCAGCGCCGATGTCCCGGCTGCAAGCTTCAACAGCCTGTTATCGCCGACCGGCAATTGCTGGAACAGCGATGTCGCGGTGAGGGTATGCTCGCCTATGAGGCCGTCCAGCCTGCGCATGCGCGCACCATGCCGGCCTGCCAGAAACGCGCGCAATAACAGGCTGACACCGTCGATAATGATCCTGCCAGCCAGGATGACAGCCCCCATGGAGGGCACGGTGCCGGCAGGAAAACCGATTTCGCATCCCGCGAACAAGACTGTCAGCTGCCGGGACAGGCCGATACCGGCCAGCAGACCGGTTATCACCACCAGGCCGTGCCGCACAAAGCGCGTCATGGTCATGCCTCGCCGGTCTCTGCCGCCTCGGGGTGCACGCGGCAGCACACACGGAACTCGCCCGGCCTGTCGATGATGCCTGTCCCTGAGCGTTGCAGTACAGCGCAGCTGGAGCGGCCACGTCGCCGTTCGTGATGGTGGACCTCGATCGACAACACCGCGCCACCCTGGTATTGCATGAGTCCCGGCAGGAAACGGTGCCTGTGATCCAGGTGTGGCAACGTAAGGAACAGCATACGTGGAAACAGTCTCATGCCAGCGCCGGAATCCGGGGTATTTCCGGGCAGCAACCCGACGTGCACCGTGTTTGCGAGGATTGTGAAAGCGGCACACCGCTGGCAATGGCTGCACTCCGGTCACTGCGGCGGTTGTGACACAACACCCTCGGCCGTGACTGCCGGTCGCGACTGTCCTGTAATATTCCGGGCGCATTTTCGGTGCTGCCGTCATCCGCGGCCACGATTTCGTATTCGAGCATGCCGTCCAGTTGCGCCGGTACCTCGCCGGGCAACGCTGCTGTCCGCTTCGTCATACACGGGTACGACAATGGTTGGGTCCACGTTATAACCCTATAACAGGTGGGTGTGATTAGCCGGTTGTGCGACACGCCAAGATGCGTGGTCTATAGTACAATGCCACGTATCAGGTTTCAGCAGCAGCATGAACAAACACCGCGAATATAACAATCATCTCGCCGGCGAGACCAGTCCCTACCTTCTGCAACATGCACACAACCCGGTCGACTGGTATCCGTGGGGACCGGATGCACTCGAGAAGGCACGCCGCGAAAACAGGCCAATCCTGCTGTCAGTCGGCTATTCCGCCTGTCACTGGTGCCACGTCATGGCCCATGAGTCGTTTGAAGACCCGGATACCGCCAAACTGATGAATGCACATTTCGTCAACATCAAGGTGGATCGTGAAGAACGGCCTGACCTGGACAGGATTTACCAGGCGGCCCACTCGCTGCTGACCCGCCGCCCCGGCGGCTGGCCGCTGACGGTATTCCTGACGCCGGACGACCGGGTGCCGTTTTTTGCCGGCACCTATTTCCCGAATACACCGCGCCATGGCATGCCGTCGTTCCGCGAGCTGATGCAGCGCATCGTCGAGTATCTCGCCGCGCACGAGGAACAAATTCGCATCCAGAACAGTTCGCTGGTCAGTGCTTTGCAGTCAATGAACGCCGGTACGGCCGCCGTGAGCATCAACGCGCTGCCACTGGATGCCGCGCGGCAGCAACTGGAAAACAGTTTCGATGCCCGCGACGGTGGATTTGGCGACGCACCGAAATTCCCGCACCCTACCAACCTGGAACGGCTGCTGAGGCACTGGGCCGGCAGCCACGGCGCAACCGGTCAACCCGACCTGCGCGCCCTGCACATGGCGATCTTCAGCCTCGAAAAGATGGCACGCGGCGGTGTATTTGACCAGCTCGGCGGCGGTTTCTACCGTTATTCCGTCGATACACGCTGGATGATCCCGCACTTCGAGAAAATGCTCTACGACAACGGCGCCTTGCTGGCGCTGTACGCCGAGGCATGGGCGGCAACGCATAACCCGTTGTTTGCACGTATCTGCCGGCAGACCGCCGGCTGGGTGATGCGCGATATGCAATTCCCGGACGGCGGCTACTGTTCCAGTCTGGACGCCGACTCCGAGGGCGAGGAAGGCAGGTACTACGTCTGGACACACGGTCAGGTCCATGCACAACTGGCGACGGCGGACTACGCCCTGTTCGCCCGCCGTTACGGACTGGACCATCCCGCCAACTTCGAGGGCCGCTGGCATCTGCACGTCTACCGCACCATCGAACAGCTGGGTCAGGAATTCCCGCTCGGCACCGATGAAGTACAGGTCATCATCGAACGATGCCGTGCGCAGCTGCTCGAGGAACGTGCGCGACGTATACCACCGGCACGCGATGACAAGGTGCTCACGTCGTGGAACGGCCTGATGATGCGCGGCATGGCGATCGCCGGGCGATACCTGGCCGAACCGTCCTGGATCGCCTCGGCGGAACGCGCACTCGATTTTATCAGGATCACACTCTGGCAGAACGGGCGGTTGCTGGCCACTTACAAGGACGGACGGGCGCACCTGAATGCCTACCTGGACGATTACGTCTACCTGATTGATGCCATCCTGGAACTGCTGCAGGTGCGCTGGCGGGACGGTGATCTCACCTTCGCCATCGAACTCGCCGATGCCGTGCTGGCACACTTCCAGGATCCGGCCGGCGGGTTCTTCTTCACCTCGGACGACCACGAGACACTGATCCAGCGTCCGCGCGCTGACCATGACGATGCCATGCCCGCGGGCAACGGCATCGCCGCCAGGGTGTTCGGACGCCTCGGCCACCTGCTTGGTGAATCCCGCTACCTGCACGCCGCGGAAGGCACCCTGAAAAGCGCATGGGCCGGCATCGAGTCCATGCCATACGGCCATGCGTCCCTGCTCGTGGCGCTTGAGGAATCGCTGTTTGGGCTGCAGACAGTCATCATCCGCGGCACACAACCCGAACTCGCGGACTGGTGTGCTGACACGGCACGCGCCTATGCCCCGCGACGCCTGACGCTGGCCATACCGGACACAGTCAACGCACTGCCGGAGGAGCTGGCGGCACGCCGACCGCTGCAGCAAACGGTTGCCTACATTTGCAACGGCATGACCTGCAGTGCACCGGTCACCGACCGGGACGTATTCATCGGGTTACTGGACACAGCAGCGAATGGATAGAATCAGCACGGCGTAATACAGCGTAGTCTCCGGTCTGCGGGGCAGTACAGCTGCCTTGCTCCGGAACCCGATTTTACTGGAGCACTATTTCCATGAGCGATACGACCCAGATACTGCAACTCCCCGATGCACAGCTTGCGTCCATCGAGCACGACGGCGATACATTCACCCTGCGCTTTTCCCGGGTGCAACTGGTCCAGGAAATGGAAGGGGCATTCGAGGATTCGTTGTGGTCACAGGCAGTCAACCTGACCATCCGCGGCGCGACTCTGGAAGGCACACTTCCGGATTGCCCCTGCACCATCAAGAGCGGCGATCTGACCGACAATATCTATACCTACCGTGACCATACCCCGCTGCCCGTGAAGTGGTACGGCGAGGCGGCCTGTCAGCTGATCGTTGCCGGCACAGGTGCCGGTTTCCTGCTACGCGGTACCGACATGGAAATTGAGCAGCTGGACTATCCGCGCTACATCAGGCACATAAAGAAAACCTGGCAGGAGACCTGAAATGACAGGGACACGTCCCTGTGTCCACATCCTTGTTGCCGCATACAGTAATCAATGTCTGTATGCGGGACACTAGTACATCCGTACTAATACTTGTTTACTAGTTTTCTGGCACATCCGCCAATTTCATTCCCTATCTCTTGCGACTGGTCAATTAACCTGCGGATTTTTGGGCATAATATATTGTCACCAGCCACTGCGCGGCGATAATCACCCATTCAGATAACGACATGTACACCCGGGGAACATTGAAAGACTGCCTGACAATCCTCATTGCCGATGATCATAGTCTGGTTCGCGATGGTCTCAAGATCGCCCTGGATGGTCTGCCCACCCGGTGCATACCGCTTGAGGCTGCATCCGCGGCGCAGGTATACGAGATCATGTCAGCACACCCTGACATCGACCTGATCATACTGGACCTGCAATTACCCGATGTAAGTGACCTGGAATTGCTGACAGAACTGTGCAACACCCGGCCCGACATTCCGGTTGCCGTGGTTTCGTCCAGTGAGGATTGCCGCATCATGCAACGCGCCATCGAGTACGGCGCAGCGGGATACATTCCCAAGAGTGTTGCAAAAGGCGTGCTGATCAGTGCCATGCAACTGATTCTGTCCGGCGGAGTGTACATCCCGTCTGAATTGTTCGACAGCAATGAAACGGGCCCCGTGACGGCCGGCAGGGAAGGTGCAGCTGGTGGCATTCATCAACGGGGCGCCTCGGCCAGGCGGGAAATCTTTACCGCCCGGCAGCTGGATGTCCTCGAACTGATGGCCGGCGGTCATTCAAACAAGTCCATAGCCAGCCAGCTTGGCCTCTCGGAGCACACCATCAAGATCCACATCTCGGCGATACTCAGGATCCTTGATGTCAGTAACCGCACCGAGGCGGCGATGGCCTGCAGGAAACTGGGGCTGTTCGAGCCACACTGAACTAGGGAAACCCTGATTAAGCCCTCAATGGGACAACTACGTGGAGAATGCACGTGGATGTGCGACCACAAACACCTGCACGTCCATGTGCATCGTCGCACAGGGCACGAAAAAGTCGGGGCGGGGAGCCCGGTCGAGAGACTGACTGTGGCCCATGCCGTGAGCGAGCGCAGGAGGCAGGGAGCAGGCGCCCCAGGCGGCGCCCGGTGCAGTCACCGGGGAAAGCAATGACGAAGTATGTTGTTTAATCAGAAATTTCCAGATACGGCGATATACAGCAGTACCGGGCTGCAACACGGGGCAGGCCGGATTTGCAAAAGGGATGGAACCCTGATCCGTATAAACAGGTGTGAGTCGGAATAGAGGGGAACCGCGTATGACACTACCACATTCTCAGTCTGCTTTCCTGAAACATGCTGTTGCCCTGCTGCTGTTGCCCATGGCCGTAACGTCGCACACGGCCGTGGCGGCAGCCGCGCCTGGACCGGGCACGGTTGCGCTGCAGGAGAACGAGGAAGATTTTACCGGTGATATCGATACCGTGATCTCCGCCACGCGCATTCGCCAGCCGCTGACCGAGTCGCCTTCATCGGTCACCATCATCGACCGTGACACCATTGTCGCATCCGGCGCCATCGAGATCGCGGACGTACTCCGGCTGGTACCGGGTATTCAGGTCGCCTACCCGCAGGGTAACCAGCTTGCTGTCACCTACCATGGATTTGGCGATGCCTTCCCGCGCAGCATGCAGGTACTGGTCGACGGACGTTCGATCTACCAGCCCTCCTTTGCCGATGTGGACTGGCTGTTCCTGGGAATCGAGCTGGAAGACATCGAGCGTATCGAGGTCATTCGCGGGCCAAACAGCGCGTTGTACGGATCGAATGCGGTGTCCGGCGTGATCAATATCATCACCAGGCTGCCCTGGCAGGACCGGGGCACGGCGGCGCGTGTCACGGCCGGTGACCTGAACACGCGTCAAGGCATGCTACGACATAATGGCAAGCAAGGCGCGCTGGACTACCGCGTGACGCTGAATTACCAGGAAAGCACCGGCCTGGAAGGCAATTCGGAATCCACCAACGACGGGCGACAGCTTGGCGGTGCGTCATTTCGCGGCCTGTGGAATCCGCGCCCGAGCGACGAATTCGATATCCAGCTCGGCTACACTGCCGGTGACCTGGGTGGCGGTGCCGAGGCGCGGAACAACCCGCCTGCACATGACAAACAGGTCTCGAGTGACTATGAGTTCATCAGCTGGCGACGCGCATTGCGGGACGAGGCCGATATTCGCTGGCAGTTCTATCACAATGGTTACGACTCGAACGATCATTATCGCCAATTGCTGTCGGATGCGTACGGCCAGCCTGACGCGGTGATCCAGGCACTGCTGGGCACGGCCCCCAACGAGTCGGCGAACTTCGGCCTGTTCGATTACCAGGGCCAGCGCTACGACACGGAACTGCAATACACCTCGCCGCAAAAAGGCCGTCTGCGCACCGTGGCCGGGGCAGGCATCCGGCTCAACCGCCTCGAATCCGAAGTGCTGACCAACCGCACTGACTGGATTGACGAACTGAGCGAGCGCATCTTTGTGAACCTGGGCTACCGCGCAACCGACCGGCTGCTGTTTAATTTCGGCGCCATGGCCGAGAACAGCGATCAGTTCGGCGCCTACCTCTCGCCGCGCATCGATGCGAACTGGCTGTTTGACCCGGAGCATTCTGCCCGATTGAGCTATGCCCGTGCCAAGCGCAACCCGTCACTGGTCGAGAGCCAGTTCAACAACGTCTACGAGCTGGATAACGGAACACCCTACCTGATCGACTTCGTTTCCAACGATCCCGGACCGGAAACGCTGACATCGATCGAGCTGGGCTATACCGGTTACTGGTTGAGGCGCCGCCTGATGCTCGATGCCAAGCTGTTCCATGAACAGACCGATGACCGGATTCGTTTTGTCAACGACCTGTCCCTGCAGCAGCCATTCCCCGCAATAACCGCCCTGTTCCCGGTCCGGGTTCTCCTCAACGACGGTTTTGTCAGGGTCATTGGCGGCGAACTGCAGTTGAAATACCAGGCCGGACCACGTGACTTTATCTCGGCCCAGGTCTCGAAGCTGGAGACCGATGCCAGCTGGCGCCTGCAGCTGAATCCCGACTTTGTGACAGTCTGGAATGAAAGCATTGCACCGGTCTATACCACCAGCATCCTGGCCAGCAAGACACTGCCGGACGGGTTCGAGGCCAGTGCCGCCTGGTACTACGTATCCAACATGATCTGGCTGGGCGACGGCGACCGTATCAAGGGCTACAACCGGACCGACGTGCGGCTGGCACGACGCTGGAAAAGCGTGGGCACCGACATGATGCTGGAAGCGATCGTGCAGAATATCGGCGACGACTACATCACCTTCCGCGATGAGAATCTCTTCGAGACGCGCGCCTACCTTCGATTTACGATCGATTTCAGGTAACGGCTGGCCCGCAGCTCACGACAACGGACGTTCGTGTGATAACAGGTTACCCAATTCAGGATGAAACGGCACGGGGTGGTTGCCTGGCGATTAAGTGGCTGGGGTTGTTGCTGCTGCTGGCTTGCCTGCAATACGCGCAGGCTGCGGGCATACTGGTCGTGGCCAGTTCCGGGGCTGACCTGTACAGCCGCTTCATCGAGACCTTCACGGCCAGCCTGGCTACCGGGAATCCTGCAAGCGGCACACCGGAAGTGGCCGTCATCTACCTCGACGAGCGCGAGGTGACCGGGGACGACCTCGCTGCGAGCAGCGTGACAGTCACCGTAGGCACGCACGCCGCGAGGACCGTGTCCGCGCTCGATCCGGCTGTTCCGGTGCTGTATACGATTATCCCGGAAAGCGTGTACCGGGAACTGGCATCATCGAGCGGGACATGCACCACGCGATCCGCCATCTTTCTCGACCAGCCACTCGCCCGTCAGGCCGCCCTGGCGCAGGCGTTGTTCCCCGCAGCCAAGAAGTACGGCGTACTGCTGGGACCGACATCGAGCCAGCGCCAGCCGGAAATCGACGCACTTAGGAAAGTGACCGACCGGATACTGGTTGTCAATTCTGCCGGTTTTGAAGCTGACATTGCCAAGGCAACCAATGGCCTGCTGTACAGGATAGACCTGCTGCTTGCAGTCAATGACCCGCTCGTCCTGAACAGGGAAAACGCGAAATGGTTGCTGTACTCGACCTACCAGCACCGCCTGCCGGTCATCGGTTTCTCCAGGGCCTACGTGAATGCGGGTGCAGCAGGTGCTGTTTTCTCGGAGCCGGAACAGATGGCACGCCAGGCCGCCGAGATGCTACTGCGCCGTACGGCCGATGCGGCCGCCTGCCTGCCCGCGGCCGGTTTTCCTGTCTATTTCAGTGTTGCCATCAACCAGTCAGTCTGCAACTCACTGGGCGGTGCCATTTGTAACGAGGAAACCCTGGTCGACCTGGTCACCCGCAAGGAATCCGGCAAATGACGCGCCTGCTGAAAAATATCGGTATAGGCAGTCGCACCCTGCTGATATTCGCCATTCCCATGTTGCTGGTCATTCTCGCGCTGGGATACCGGATCACCACCGGGCATATGGATGATGACAGGGACGCGCTCGATACCCGCGGTACGCTCATGGCCAAGCAGCTCGCCGCCTTGTGTGAATTCGGACTGTATGCGCAGGACCTCAACGAACTGCGCAAACAGGCGGGAAATATCATTCACGAAGACGACGTGGTAGCCGTGCGGGTCAGCGATACCAGTGACAAGATACTGGTGGCACTGGGTAACACGGACAATACCGGTAACAGCGGTAACATTGCCGATTTTTCAGCACCGGTCATCCAGACCGGCGTAATCATATCCGACTTCGAGCCTGAAGCAGCCGTGACGGATGGCGACGACACCAACCGGAACGCTGTCCTCGGCCATGTCACGGTCAGCCTGTCCACTGCAGAGCTGCTGCGCAAGCTCGAACACACCCTGCTGTCCGGCAGCATCCTGACCATCGGCGGACTACTGGCAAGCATCCTGCTGGCATACTTCGTTGCCAGGAGTGTTTCCGGTCCGATAATGCGCCTCACCGGGATAGTGGGGAAACTGACCAGCGGCGATCTCACGGCACGCTGCCGGCAGGGATCGCCGGGCGAACTGGGCAGCCTGGAAACTGGCATCAACCAGATGGCGGATTCACTGCAGGATGCCCAGAACAAACTGGTGAGCGAAGTCAGGGCCGCCACGGTCGCGCTGCAACGCACGGTGACCGAACTGGAAACCAAGAATATCGAGCTGGATAATGCGCGCAGTGAAGCCGTACGTGCCGCCGCAGCGAAATCCGACTTTCTCGCCAGGATGAGCCACGAAATCCGCACCCCGCTGAGTGCAATCATTGGCTTCAACGAACTGCTGGGGAACAGTCACCTGTCAGAAAACCAGCAGGAATATTCACTCACCATCAACCAGGCCGCCAAGCAGCTGTTGCTGGTGATTGAAGACATCCTCGGCTACACACGTCTGGAATCGGACACTCTGGAACTGGAACAGCTGCCGTTCAACCTGCACGACTGTCTGGAAAACGTCCTCAGCATGCTCAGTGCATCGGCCCACGAAAAGCAGCTGGAACTGGTGTTGTATATTCACTCGGATGTCCCGCGAATCATCAGCAGTGACCAGAACCGGATAAGTCAGGTACTCACCAATCTCGCCGCGAACGCGATCAAGTTCACCGACCACGGCCATGTGGTTATCGAGGTTTCACTGCTCGATTGCCCAGGCGATTCCATTACCATCAGGGTGACCATCAGCGATACCGGTATCGGCCTGAGCGACTGTCAACTCGGACAGATCTTCGAACCCTTCATCCAGGCAGATGTTTCCATCAGCCGCAAGTACGGCGGCACCGGGCTGGGACTGTCGATCAGCAAGAAGCTGGTTGGATTGCTGGGCGGAGAAATTCAGGTCAGCAGCAAGCCGGACAGGGGATCGACCTTTAGCTTCACGATACCGTCCCCCCGCATGGATGAAAATCGTGCCCTGCCTGTAAATATCCTGGCGGGGAAAAAGGTGCTGATCTACGACCATAACCCGTTCTCGCTGAGGGCCTTGCGCAACCGTTTCTTCACCTGGGGTGCATCGGTGTTCAATACATCCGACCGTGCCAGGCTGCAGCAGATGCTCGCCGACCAGAGCCCGGATGACCGTGCCTGTGACCTGCTGGTGATGGGGCTCTCCAGCGATGAATTCGGCAACCGCTCCTGTAATGACATATGCAGTGAGTTCAGAACGGGAATGACCGGGCCGACGCTGTTCCTGGTCAGCGCCGAACTCGGAGATCCGGCACCCGACGGTGACTGCCTGACCGAGTGCCGGATCCTGTCCAAACCGGCCAGGAGCGACCTCCTGCTGCGCACGACAAGGGCATTGCTGCACTTACCTGACGAGCCAGCGTCCGCACCCGTGACAGCCAGTACGGTCGTCGGGCCCGATACAGGCGACAGCCTGGCCAGGTTAAATGTACTCGTCGCCGAGGACAACCGTTTCAACCGGGACCTGTTCAGCCAGATGCTGGAAAATCTCGGCGTCGTGGCAACGCTCGCCTCCGATGGAAAAGAGGCCTGCCTGCATGCCGGAATCCACGGGTATGACATCATTTTCATGGACATTCATATGCCGGTGATGGGAGGCATAGAGGCAGCGCACAAAATCAGACAGGGGATTAACAGGCGGACGCCGATCATCGCGCTGACGGCCGATGTATTCGCAAACCGGCAGCACAACCTTGCCAGGCAGGGGATCGATGACTGCCTCTACAAACCTGTTTCCAGGCAGAAGCTGGTCGAAATGCTGCACAGATGGGTCCACCCCGGCACACCGTCAATGGTCGCGCACTCGCCTGAGGCACGTTCAGGCGCGCATGACCCGGACACGGCTCATGGAGATCTCAGCTTGCCGCCCGATTTACACAAACGACTGCACCAGGAACTGGGCTTGCTTCTGCAAGCCCTGCGCAACGCGTTCGCATCCGGAGACCAGCCGGCTGTGCAGGACCAGCTGCATCAGCTGAAAGGCATCGTGGATTACTACGAACTCGATGAGTTCAGCGCGTCATTCAGGACCCTGCACACGGCGATACTCGCCAGGCACAAGGCTGCGGTAGAGGCCGCTCTCGACAGTCTCGAGGCCCTGCTGGCGGGAGCAACGCCGGACTGAGCGACATTGGCTGCCGCCCCGGCAAAGCAGGGGTAAATGCGTCAACAGTTTAACTGCCAGGGAATGCGCGAGTACCGAAACATTCCGGTAACACGGATGGAGCGAAGCGGAATCCCGGGCATGGCCTGTATGTCTCCGGGTTGCGAACCTGATGGCCTGCACCCGTGCTGCTTCGAACCATGTTTATGATCAACGCCAGGCTCATAGTACCTTTGTACTAGGCTTGCAGAGCTATTTCCATACGACAGGACCCATGTCATTATTCGCGCATCGTGTGGTGCGATTCAGGAGGAAACAACCGCCAGGGACGGCGGACTTCTAACCACCCGCGCTGTCATTTAATCCAGCCCGACACCGAAGCTCGCGCGAAAACGCACCCTGAAGTGGTCCATGGTGAAGCGGTGGTTCTGGGTTCCGTGGTGCTCGATCTTGATAGCCCCCATCAGCGACGCTATTCGTCCGGTGCTTTCCCAGTCCAGTTTGCGTATCAGCCCGTACAGGAGTCCGCCGCGGTAGGCATCGCCGCAACCGGTCGGGTCATTCAGCTCACGTGCGTGTACCGCCGGGATCTCGATCAGGCGTCCGTCGGCGTGGATCTGCGAACCTTCCCCCCCGCGCGTGACAATCAGCGCCTGCGCCTGCCCGGCGATCTGCGCGGCTGACAGGCCGGTCCGCTCCTGCAGCAGCTGCAGTTCGTAGTCATTCACACTCACCCACGTGGCCTGCGCGATAAATTCCCTCAGCTCATCACCATCGAACATGGGCAACCCCTGCCCGGGATCGAACATGAACGGTATACCGCCAGCTGCGAACTGGGCGGCATGTTCCATCATGGCCTGACGTCCATCCGGTGAGACGATGCCAATGGTGATGTCCCGGGCATCACCGACGTTGTTGATATGGGCCAGATTCATAGCCCCTGGATGGAAGGCCGTGATCTGGTTGTCATCCGTGTCGGTGGTGATAAAGGCCTGCGCGGTATAGGCGTCAAAGAGTTGCGTCACATGACGCCGCTCGATGCCGTGCCGATCCATCCAGTCGGCATAGGGCCCGAAATCCCTGCCGACGGTACCCATCGGCACGGGATCGATACCCAGCAGTTTCAGGTTGTAGGCGATGTTGCCGGCGCAGCCGCCATACTCGCGGCGCAGATCAGGTACCAGGAACGAGACGTTCAGGATATGCACCTTGTCAGGCAGGATGTGATTCTTGAACTGGCCGTGGAATACCATGATGGTGTCATAGGCAAACGAGCCACAGATCAGTGCTGACATATCTGTTACCTGTGTTTAAAGCTGCGGTTGAGGAGCAGGAGCAACTGCCGCACGCGCGCCGAGACGCACTTCACGTCGCGCCAGGGCGCAACCTGCCAGGTCCCTTTCGTGTTATTCCGCATATTTTCGTGGCCATTGTCCTGCGCTTGATGTACCGGACTACACCGACACCGGGCGCCAGGCAAGGTCAAGCTGCTTGGCGGCACGCACCTCGTCCAGCCGGCGCACCGGCTGGGTGTGTGGCGCTTCCTTCAGCAGCTCCGGACTGTTTTCAGCCTCCTGCTGGATGCGGATCATCGCATCCACGAAACCGTCCAGTTCCTCCCTGGTCTCGGTCTCGGTCGGTTCGATCAGCAGGCATTCCGGCACCAGCAGCGGGAAATAGGTGGTCGGCGCGTGGTAGTTGTAATCGAGCAGCCGCTTGGCGAAATCCATCGCGCTGACGCCCAGTTCCCTGTGCTGGCGCTTCAGGGTTATGATGAATTCATGCGTGGCGCGCCGTCCCGGGAATGCGACGTCGAATCCCGCGGCACTCAGCCTGGCCATCAGGTAGTTGGCATTCAGCGTGGCATAGTCGGCTACCCGGTGCATGCCCTCGCGACCCAGCATCCGGGCGTAGATGTAGGCACGCATCAGTACCCCGGCGTTACCCATGAAGGCGGACAGCCGGCCAATGCTCTGCTGGCGCACGTCCTCGGTGATCCAGTAATATTCGTCACCGTCGAAACCCGCGATCGGCACAGGCAGGTACGGTTCCAGACGCTTGCTCACACCCACCGGGCCTGCCCCCGGACCGCCACCGCCGTGCGGGGTGGAGAAGGTCTTGTGCAGGTTCATGTGGATGACATCGAAGCCCATGTCACCCGGGCGTACCTTGCCGAGAATCGCGTTCAGATTGGCACCGTCGTAGTACAGCAGGCCGCCGGCCACATGGATCAGTGCGGCAATATCGACGATACGGCGTTCGAACACACCCAGGGTGGACGGGTTCGTCAGCATGATTCCGGCGGTTTGAGGACCCACCGCAGCGCGCAATGCATCCAGGTTTACGTCGCCCTGGCGGTCGGTCGGTATCTCGCGTACCTGGTAGCCGCACATCACCGCGGTGGCCGGATTGGTACCGTGTGCGGCATCGGGCACCAGGATCTCCGTGCGCCCGCTGTCGCCGCGCGCATCGTGGTAGGCGCGGATCATGGCGACACCGGCGAATTCACCCTGCGCACCCGCTGCCGGTGAGAGCGATACCGCGGGCATGCCGGTTACCTCCTTGAGCATCTCCTGCAGTTCGAACATGCAGGCCAGGAAACCCTGCCCCATCGAGTCGGGCGCCAGTGGATGGCGCGCGAGAAAGCCCGGCAGCATGGCGAGCCGGTTACAGGCCCGGGGATTGTATTTCATGGTGCAGGAGCCGAGCGGATAGAACTGGGTGTCGATGGAGAAATTTTTCTGTGACAGGCGCGTGTAGTGACGTACCACCTGCAATTCCGATACACACGGCAGCAGGGGCGGCGTATCGCGCAACAACACACCCGGGATGTCAGGTAACCCGGCGGCCTGGTGCGGTGCCTGCGCCTGGGCGCGACGACCGTCGCGGGACTGTTCAAATATCAGCATAAATTATGCGGCTCTCGGTAACACTGGAATTCTCCCTCTCCCGTCGACATCTGCATGCCTCGCGCGACCAGCCATGTCTGGCTTGAGCGCGGAAAACGTACGCCACGACGCCTGTTCACAATGCCCCCAGCGCCGCCTCATAATCCGGCTCGTCGGCGATTTCCGGCACCAGTTGGGTATACTTCACACTTCCGTCCGCATCAACCACCACCACCGCACGCGCGGTGATACCCGCAAGCGGCCCGTCGGTGACAAGCACCCCGTAATCCTTGGCAAAGCTGCGTGAGCGCATCATCGACAGCGGGATGACATTCTCTAGTCCTTCTGCACCACAGAAGCGGCCCTGTGCGAACGGCAGGTCGGCGGAGATGATCAGTACCACTGCATCATGATGTACTGCGGCATGGGCATTGAACTTGATGGTGGACGTGGCACAGGTCGGCGTGTCCAGGCTCGGCACGATATTCATCAGGATTTTCCTGCCCGCGTAGTCAGACAGACGGACATCGTTCAGCTTGACGTCAACCAGGTGAAAATCGGGCGCCTTGCTGCCCACGGCCGGCAATTCGCCGCTGGTGTTACATGCATTACCCTGCAGGGTGATTCTCGCCATTATGCTCCTCCAAAATCTGTCTCTGGTTAGTTCAGAAAAATGGTTTACCAGGTAATCGCCGGTTAGTGCATGTCCCTCGTCAATGCGAGTACGAAGTGCAAGGACGTGCATCGTCCATGTAGTCGTCGCAATGACTCATCACGCGCCGTTCCTAGGCCATTTTCGGTTTCACGGGACACCCTGCCGCCGTCTGTGCCCCGATAACGCGGTGCAGGTGGTCGGCATAGGTCTCGATATCCGTATCGGTACGCATCTCTGTGGCACATACCAGTAGTGTATCAGCCAGCTCGGGATACGCCTTCGACAAAATATACCCCGGCAGGATGTTGTGTGCATGCAGCGCGCGCGTGACACCTTCCACCGGCAGCGACAGGCGCAGCGGGACTTCGTGGAAATACGGTCGGTTGAACACTGTCTCCACGCAGCCATTTGCCGTCAGCGCGGCCACCGTCTTGCGGGTGTTCTCGTGGCAGGCCAGCGCGACAAGCCGGAGACCTTCCGGGCCCAGCAGCGCCATATAGATCGTTGCGGCGGTCACCAGCAGTCCCTGGTTGGTACAGATATTCGAGGTCGCCTTGGAACGGCGGATATGCTGCTCGCGCGCCTGCAGTGTCAGGGTAAAACCTTCCCGCCCATCGCGGTCGATGGTACGCCCGACGATACGCCCCGGCATCTGCCTGACGAGGTCCTGCCTGCAGCACATGTAGCCGAAATACGGGCCACCCGCCATCATCGGCACACCCAGCGGCTGGCCCTCGCCACAGGCAATGTCCGCGCCCGCGCTCCCCCAGCGTCCCGGCGGTTTGAGCAACGCCAGCGAGGTCGGGTTGGCGACTCCGATCACCAGCGCACCCTGCGCATGTGCCCAGTCGGTCAGCACGTCGACGTCTTCCAGGATACCGAAAAAGTTTGGCTGCTGGATGACCAGCGCGGCGATATCCTGTCCTGCATAGTGCTGCAGGGTTTCGACCAGCAAATTGCCCCCCTGCGGGCAGTACGGCAGCTCGACCAGCTCGATGTTCTGGTTCCTGACGATGGTGCGCGCCGTCCCGCGGTAATGCGGATGCACCGTGGTCGGGACCAGGATGCGGCGGGATTTCGACTTGCGGTTGGCACGGACCGCCATCAGTACCGCTTCCGCCAGGCCCGAGGCACCGTCGTACAGGGAGGCATTCGAGACATCCAGGCCCGTCAGACCGGATATCATGGTCTGGAATTCATAGATCAGCTGCAGCGTACCCTGGCTGGCCTCCGCCTGGTAGGGTGTATAGGCGCTGTAGAACTCCCCGCGCGAGGTGATTTCCCACACCGCGGCCGGGACATGATGATCGTAGGCGCCGGCACCCATGAAACACAGCGGCCTGCCGTCCTGTTCGGCACGTTCCATCATCAGCCGCGAGATTTCCTGTTCGTTCATGCCCTCTGGCACACCGGCAAGCTTACCCGTACGCAGGCTTTCGGGAATTTCGTCAAACAGGGTTTCGATGTTGCCGGCACCGATGGTGGCCAGCATGGCCTTCACATCGTCTTCGGTATGGGGAATGAATGGCATAGTATTTGCGTTTCCGGATAATCGTACTCAACAGCAGTAGCTGGACCTGTAGGGTTCAATGCGCCTCTTCTTCAAGGAAGCCGGCATAGGCATCGCCGTCCATCAGTGTATCCAGACTGCGTGCATCCGACGGCTTGATGCGAAACAGCCAGCCAGCCCCATAGGCATCCTGGTTGACGGTCTCCGGGCTGTCCGCAAGGTCCTCGTTGACCTCGACCACCTGGCCGGAGATCGGCGCGTAGACGTCGGAGGCCGCCTTGACCGACTCGACCACGGCACAGGTCTCCTGTGCGCTGACCATCTGGCCCACTTCCGGCACCTCGATGTATACCATATCACCCAGCTGATCCTGGGCATTGTCAGTGATACCGATGGTCACCGTGCCGTCATCGTTATGCCGTACCCACTCATGCGTCGTCGTATATTTCAGTTCAACCGGGATGTTGCTCATGCTCGCCTCGCTGACTCATTCATTATGCGTTGGGTTGATAAAAGGGATTACAGCACGACCTGCGCCTCTCCATTTCTGACGAACGGCGGCTTCAGCACGCGTGCACTCATCAGCTTGCCGCGTATCTCGACCTGGCAGGTATCGCCGGTGTCCCGCGGGACCCGTGCGAAGGCAACGGCGCGCTGCAGGGTCGGGGAGAAGCTGCCGCTGGTGATCTCGCCCTCGCCGTGACGGGTCACCACCTTCTGATGATTGCGCAGCACGCCCTTGTCCTCCAGCAGCAGGCCGACCAGTTTCTGTGCCACGCCCTCCGCGCGCTGCCGCTCCAGTGCCTTGCGTCCGATGAAATCACGTTCGGCCGGCTCCCAGGCTACGGTCCAGCCCAGCGCCGATTCCAGGGGGCTGACCGTCTCGTCCATGTCTGCACCGTACAGGTTCATACCGGCTTCCAGGCGCAAGGTATCGCGCGCGCCCAGCCCGGTCGGGCGCACACCGGCGGCGCGCAGTCGGCTCCAGAAATCGGCAGCCTGTTCGGCCGGTAACACGATCTCGTATCCGTCCTCGCCGGTATAGCCGGTACGGGCGATAAACCAGTCACCGTCGAAAAGACCGAAAAACGGCCGCAATTCACCTGCCGCTGCACGCACGGCGTCACTCAGTAACGGCAACGTCCTGGCACGGGCATGCGGCCCCTGGATGGCAATCATGGCCAGCTCCGGGCGCTCGGTCACGGTCACGCTGAAATCAACCGACTGCTGCTCGAGCCAGGCAAGATCCTTGGCACGCGTACCGGCATTGACCACCATGCGGAAATAATCATCACGGATGAAATAGACGATCAGGTCGTCGATCACGCCGCCACGCTTGTTCAGCATGCAGCTGTAAAGCGCCTTGCCGCTGTCCTTCAGGCGATCGACGTTGTTGGCCAGCAGGTAGCTCAGGAATTCACGGGTGCGCGCACCGGTCAGGTCGACTATGGTCATGTGAGAGACGTCGAACATGCCGGCGTCCGTGCGCACATTGTTGTGCTCTTCGATCTGTGAACCATAGTTGATCGGCATCAACCAGCCGGCGAAGTCAACCATCTTGCCGCCGTCGGCGATATGTTCATCATACAATGGTGTTCTGTTTGGCATAGTTGTTTCTTCTCTAAATTTAACAAACGCGCCCGCAGGAGCCAGCAAGCTGTATGCCTTGCTCCGCGCCGGGAGCCATCGCCTCGCGTTGTGCCTGTGTCAGCGCAGGCACAAAAAAGGCGACGGCAGCTTCCTGTCCGTCGCCCCCCTGTCCGGTAACCTGAGAGTGTAGGTGATCCGCCATGAGCGCAGCTCACCTGTCCCCTTCGGTGGGTCGCCATGCGACCGCTCTCCAGAGTCAACTTCTGCTACAGTCCATTTGCCTGAGCGTTTCCTGGCGTGTTGCGCCTTCGGCGGTGTCTGGCCAATCAGGCCGCACTCTCTCCCGCAGCAGGGATACGTTGAGGCGTAAATATACTCCTGCCGGCGCCCGAGTTCCAGATTCCAGGTGACTGCCCGGCGCGGCTGACGAGAGGCTGACCGACCGACTGGTGAAAATGGCGGGTACACGGGCTCACACGGACGACAGCGGCACCTTCAGCTCGCGCGCCAGCGCCGGCAAATCACCGCCCAGACCCATGGCATGGCGCATGAATAACTGCCGCAGTATTCCGGCGTGGTTGACGGCGTCCAGGCCGCGGCTACGCACCTGTCCCAGCAGCGGGCTGGCATTGCTGAACAGGCGGTTGATGCCATCCATAGCCGACATCATCAGCAGATTGTCGCCGCGTCGCCAGCGTTCATAGCGGCGCAGGGTGCGCAGCGACCCCGGATCCCGTCCGTGATGAATCGAATCCAGGATGACCTCGCTCAGTGCCGCCGTATCGAGCAGGCCAAGATTGACACCCTGCCCCGCAAGGGGGTGTATCGTATGCGCGGCATCGCCAATCAGTGCGGCACGCCCGGTGACGTAGTGTTCGGCGTGCTGGCGCCGCAGCGGCCAGGCCGAACGCAGCCCTGAATCAACGATCTCGCCCAGCCTGTGATCGAAGGCTGTACCCAGTGCCGCGTGAAAGTCATCCTGGGGGAGTGCCAGTACGCGGTCGATGTCAGACGCCGGCATTGTCCAGACAATGGAACACCAGCCATTCGCCATTGGCAGAAACGCCAGCGGCCCGCCCGGCAGAAATCGTTGCCAGGCCGTGTTGCGGTGCGACTGCGTCGTACGCCCCAGCGCTACCAGACTGCTCTGGTGATAATCCTGGCTGCGTATGCCGATGCCCAGCATGGCACGCACGGGTGAGTGCGCACCGTCCGCCGCAACCACCAGGCCGGTCTTCAGTAAACGGCCGCCATCGAGGACGACCTCGGCGAGTGTGCCACCTGTGTCAAGGGCCGTGCAGCTGGCCGGACAGAACACGCTGACCGAGGGATTTGTCTGCAGGCGATCCTGCAGGGCGGATGCGATGATATGCGGCTCGAGAATATACCCCAGGCACGGCTCGCCGAGTTCGGCACAGTCGAAATGCAACATGCCGCTGCCGACGGCGTCCCACACTTCCATGTCGGTAAACGCACAGTGTTCATGCCTCGAGACGGTGTCCCAGACCTCGATGGCGCGGAAGATCCGCTCGGAGGCACGCGTGATGGCGTACATGCGCGGATCGCGCGCCGCGCCGTCAGGCCGGCCAGAGCGCGCCTCCACCATCGCTACCCGCACACCGGCATCACCCAGTACGCAGGCCGTGGCACTGCCCACGATGCCACCGCCGATGATGACGACGTCAAACTGTTCCATCAGGAGCACGCCCAGCGCCACCGGACACGGCATACCGGCAAGTCACAACGGCAACCCGCGCGACAGCCGCGGCATGCGCCCGGAGCGGCCCATGGTCAGCCGGGTCAACAGCCGCTTGGCCGGCGGCACGAGGTCCAGTGCAACCATTCCGGCGCCGCGCGCCACACCCAGCCCCGGTGCGGGCAGCGTGAACAGGCGCGCCAGGCCATCGGTGAACAGTGTGACGTTTTTATGATCGCGGCGCCGCCAGTCGGCATAGCGTGTCAGCACCGGGGACGACCCGGGATCCTGGCCTGCGCGCCGGGCGTCTACCACCACCTCGGCCAGCACGGCGACATCCCGTGCACCCAGGTTGAAACCCTGCCCGGCGATGGGGTGCAGGGTGTGTATGGCATTGCCCACCAGCGCCAGCCGCTGTCCCGTCGAACAACTTGCACTCAGCAGGCATAACGGCCAGGCCTGGCGCCGGCCCGCGCGTTGCAGCCGGCCAAGCCGCTGACCGAAGCGTTCCTGCAACTGTTCCAGAAAGGCGGCATCATCCAGCGCCATGACCGCATCGGCCTGCCCGCTCGCCACCGTCCACACCACGGCGCAGCGTCCTGCAGACATCGGCAACATGGCCAGCGGTCCGTTATCCGTGAAGCGTTCATAGGCAATGTTTCGATGGGGCTGTTGCGGCGTGACGTTGGTGACGATCGCGGTCTGGCCATAGTCGGTATGCACGCTTTCGATACCGGCCTGTTCACGCAATACCGATTCCGCACCGTCGGCCGCCACCACCAGCTGCGCCGACACAGTTGACGTGTCCTCCTGACAGGACAGCACAACCTGTACACAATCCGTTGCCTGCGACGTTGCGGTAACACTGGCCGGACAATACGTGTCGACATCGGCCAGCCTGCTGACCGCATCCGCCAGCACCTGGCCGATGACACGTGCCGGCACCACGTAGCCGATGGCAGGCAACCCTTCCTCGGTGCGGTCCATGCGCACCGCGCCGAAGTGACCGCGATCCGAAACATGGATCTGGTGTATGGGGGTGGCCTCGGCCTCCATGTCGCGCCACAGGTTCAGGCCGCTGAAGATACGCCGGGTACCGTAGGCAAGGGCAATGGCACGATCGTCGTAACCCGGTTCGCCACGTATCTCCTGGCGCACGGGTTCGACCGACGCAATGCGCAGTCCCTGGCCGGACAGGGCACATGCCAGGCAGGACCCCACCATACCGCCGCCTGCGATGAGGACATCATAGTGTTTCATTATCCGCTCGCCTGCTGTCTGTTGTCATTCAAGCCACCGCCCGTGCGGCAGCCATCAATGACTCAATATCAGCCACGCTTTTTGGCGCGGCAGCGGTCAGTACCTCGGGACCGTCGCGGGTAACCAGTACATCATCCTCGATCCGGATTCCGATGTTCCACCATTTCCTGGCCACGCCCTTGCTGCCGGCCGGTATATACAGGCCTGGCTCCACCGTCAGCACCATGCCCGGTTCCAGCACGCGCCATTCATCACCCACCTTGTAATCACCGACGTCGTGCACATCCATGCCGAGCCAGTGACCGGTTCGATGCATGTAAAACCGGCGGTACGCCTCGCTGCGTATCAACTCGGACGGCTTGCCCCGGAGGATACCAAGTTTGACCAGTCCACGGGTCAATACCTTTACCGCCGCCTGGTGCGGCACATTCCAGTGGTTGCCGGGCCGGACCTGCTCAATGGCCGCGGCCTGCGCTGCCAGTACCACCTCATAGAGTGCGCGTTGTGGATTACTGAAACTGCCGTTGACCGGAAAGGTGCGTGTCACATCGGCGGCATAACAGTCGTACTCGGACGCGGCGTCGATCAGCAGCAAGTCGCCATCCTGCAGCCTGTCACCGTTGCGCGTATAGTGCAGCACGCAGCCATTGGCACCGCCCCCGACGATGCTCGGATAGGCCGGCACCATGCCGGCCGTCCGAAACTCGTAAAGCAGCTCCGCCTCAATCTGGTACTCGTGCATGCCGGGCCGGGTCGACCGCATCGCGCGCCGGTGGGCATTGCAGGTCACCCTGGCCGCGGCGCGCATGGCGCGCACCTCGGCCGGACTCTTGTACAGCCGCATGTCGTGCAGCAGATGTTCGAGTGCGACAAACTTGTCCGGCGTGCGCGCACCACGCCGATTGCCCTGGCGGATGCGATTGACCCACTCCATGACACTCTTGTCGAACTCCGGGCGCGAACCCATGGTATAGAACACCTGTTCGCTGTCCTCCAGCAAACCGGGCAGAATTTCATCGATATCGCCGATCGGAAAGGCATCATCGGCGCCGTATTCGCTGACCGCACCTTCGGTACCGGCACGCCGGCCGGTCCAGGTCTCGAGTTCGACATCGCGTTCCCGACAGAACAGCAAATACTCCCCGTGACTCCGGCGCGGTATCAGCACCGCCACGGCGTCGGGTTCCTCGAACCCGGTCAGGTAGTAGAAATCACTGTCCGCCCGGAACGGGTATTCCACGTCGCGGTTGCGCACCTGCTGGGAGGATGTCGGAATAATGGCAATCGAGCCCTTGCCCATCATCCGCATCAACTGCTTGCGGCGACGGCTGAATTCTTTCCGGGTAATCATCGGGACCCCCTGGTCATTGCAACCGGGTCGTTGCCGGCAGCGGCTGCAATTCATCGTGCAGCAGCAATACGCTTATCCTGACATACTCGCCGATTTCCTCGTATGCCCCCTCGTCGGCTTCGTCCAGTGGTTCGCTGGAGAAACCGGCATGGGATATCTCATAAAAATCCTGCATCACCTCGCGCACGGTCTCCGGTAAATCGGCGTCGGAGCGAAAGCCGCCCAGAGCCAGGCCGTAAAGAAACCCCTCGCACCAATCGCTCAGGGCCTGGGTGCGCAATGGCAGCGTCGCCTCGTCGGGCGGCAGCAACAGGCTGAAGCCGAAGGCGTCATCATTCAGTTCCCTGAGTGCCTGGGCATGCAGGCCGGTCAGCAGGTCGCTGCATTCCTGTGCCGCCACACTGAGCGTATTGCCTTCGCCCAGCAGGCAATCCAGCCAGACCGAGCGCTGTGTTCCGCCACCGGCTGCAAGGATCCCGCACAGCAGACCGTGCGCCCCGGATGCACTGCTTTCCGCTCCGGCCGCCTGCAGCCGCTTGTTCAGTTCCATATAACTGCATGACGATGAATGAATCACCTGACACTCTCCAATCATTACCGGCTGCTGCATGGCACCTGCCCTATGGCACTGATTATCGCACAATTGCCACGGCAGCCACGTCCCCGGGCTGTAGCCGCGCAGCGGTCAATATTGACCGTACCCGGCAAGGGCACTATATTGGCCGCATGACAAACAAAATCGATCACCCGAGCATAGAACAGGAGCTTGTACGACTGGAAGGCCAGGTAGTAAAACTCCTTGAGGTCGTGGAACGGCTGATGAGGGAAAACCGATCCCTGCGTACACAACAGGAGTCACTGACCGTGGAGCGCGCCGGCCTGCTGGAAAAACATGACCAGGTACGCAACCGTGTCGATGCGATCGTTACCCGGCTGAAGTCCCTGGAGACTGGTATATGAGCCGCGAAGCCGTCAAGATCACCATCCTGGAGAAGGAGTACATCGTAGCCTGCCCGGAAGGTGAAGAGGAAGCACTGAGGGCCTCCGCCAGACATTTGAGCGAGAAGATGAAGGAAATCCGCTCCGGTGGAAAGGTGGTCGGCCATGACCGTATCGCGGTGATGGCCGGGCTGAATATCGCACACGAGGCCATAGAGCTCGGCATAGACGGTACCGACCTGTCACGCTCTGTAGGCATGCGACTCAACAAGCTAAACTTGATAATTGAAGAAACTCTGGCAAGGTATCACCAGTCAGAGCTGAACTGAAGCCGGCGAGGCGGCTGACCGATTCGTTTCGGGCATCCCCTGCTGTGTTCGATAGTCGCTAAGATCTCCTTGAGCCTAATTTCCATTTAAGGGGACTTATGCTGGTGCCGGTGTGCATATCCGCTACAGGCGGAAAGCCTTAGGCATCACTGCCGTCCCCCTCTTGATCCTCTGGTTCAAGGGCAACAGCGACACCGGCACAAGCGGAGGATGCCCCCCTTATTACCTTAATATATATGAGCATCCGCTGACGCCCGCGGAGAGTTCCGGAACGTCATGCCCGATCACCGCGCGTTACGCCAGTCCATCCGTACCCGACGCCGGTGCGTCCCCCCCGCAGAGGCCAGACACTGCGCCCGGCAACTGGCCCGGTTCGCCCGGCGCGACCGCCTGGTCCTCAACAGTCACCGTATCGCCGCCTATCTTGCCACCGACGGTGAAATGGACCCCTATCCGCTCATCGAGTGCCTGTGGTCACTTGGTAAAACCATCTACCTGCCGGTTCTCACCCCCTTTGCACGGGACAGGCTCTGGTTTGCCCGCTATGAGCCGGATGCGAGGCTCGTAACCAATCGCTACGGCATACCGGAACCACGACACCGGGAACTGATCAAGCCCGGACTGCTGGATCTCGTTCTGACACCCCTCGTTGCATTCGATCACGCGGGGCACCGCATTGGCATGGGCGGTGGATTCTACGACCGCAGTTTTGCCTTCCTGCTCGAACGCCGGCTGTGGCGCAAACCAGCCCTGCTTGGTATCGCCTATGCATTCCAGCGTCAGCCGGCAATTACACCGGACAGCTGGGATGTACCACTGGCTGCCATTGCAACGGAAGCCGGACTGCATCACGTGACACCGTGAAATGACCCGTAATGCACGCGCATTGCGGCTATCTGTATCTTTTTAACAACAATCTCGGGAGATTCTCCATGAATCACTGGCTGATGAAATCCGAGCCGCATGTATTTTGCATAGATGACCTGGAAAACATGCCGAACAAAACCGGCTCGTGGGAGGGTGTACGCAATTACCAGGTACGTAACATGATGCGTGATGACATGCAGGCGGGCGATCTCGCCTTCTTCTATCATTCGAGCTGCAAGGAACCAGGCATCGCCGGCATCATGAAAATTGTCCGCAGCGGCTATCCGGACTACACAGCATTCGATCCCGAATCAAAATATTTCGACCCGAAGGGCGATCCCGGCAGCCCGCGCTGGTACATGGTGGACGTGCATTTCATCCGCAAACTGAAACGCATCATCACGCTCTCCGAACTGAAAACACACACCGCGTTGTCCGATCTTACCCTGCTCAGACGCGGTAACCGTCTATCCATCATGCCGGTTGATGCGGCGCAATGGAGTTACATCCTCGCTCTCGAATAACCGCTCGCAGGCGTGTAACGACGAAGAATCGCCCTGTAGAGGCACGGCGAGAAGACTGTCGGAATTCTTCACAGGCAGGGTGTGCAGGGCCGTTCATTATCTTCATATCTATTTGTTTATATTGACAATATAATGAACACTTGACATCCGGCACAAAGCACGAAACAAGTCCGCGCCCATTAAAAGTGTTAACTATGCCAAACACTCGTGACGCATTGCGTCACCATGATTTGCATGCACACAAAACAGCACGCGTGAACTTTCAACTGGCGAACATGCGCATCATGCAACTGTTGCACGGCGAACCCGATCATCACGCAGTGCGCATCAACACCATTCACGGTCTTCAACGTCACGCATCGCGCATCATCATCAACACGACGCATTGCACTGCATGCGACGATGCGAAAGACATTTTGATACACGTTTATGCGAGTGAAAAAAATTCAAGCCTGCCTTCAACATGCCGAAACACATGCACGGTTGTGTTTGTTTTTTTCAAAAGCAGCATCACCGCAAGATGAAACAGATAACAACCGACGATGAATATCCAATAACAAAAAACTGGTATTTTGTAATTGTTTGTTTATACTCGGCTTGGGCAATTTAATGTAATGGAGGTTTGTTATGGCTACAAAGAAGAAGGCCGCAACCAAGAAGAAGGTTGCAACGAAGCGCAAGGCAGCACCGAAGCGCAAGAAAGCTGCAGCAAAGAAGAAGGCTGCACCGAAGCGGAAGAAGGCCGCTCCGAAGCGCAAGAAGGCTGCAGCAAAGAAGAAGGCAGCACCGAAGCGCAAGAAAGCTGCAGCAAAGAAGAAGGCTGCACCGAAGCGGAAGAAGGCCGCTCCGAAGCGCAAGAAGGCAACTCGCAAGAAATAGGCCTGATTGCATCACGTTTAAGTGGAACCCGGTCACCGGGATCCACGAAAACATCAAAAAGCCCGGGAATCCCGGGCTTTTTTTTGCCTGCAGGGATTCAGGTACGTCGTGAAGCGCAGGGGGAAGGCAAGACCGGTAACCGGTCGAGTGGCTGGCCTGTGCCGCGCGCGCGAGGGACACGCTGCAGGGTTGGTTGCTACGTGGAGCCTCGGCAACTACGCCTGCGATGCTCTGCTCCTGCATCCACGGATGTCGCGACCTCTCACGACACCCGCACATCCCGGTACATTGCAGGTATGGTCGTTCTCGCAGTTCCCTGCACACCACGATACCCGAACCTCACGTCCATCGTCGCAAGCAGGGTAGCCAAGAGGATGAATCCGAACCAGCAGCTGCATGCATCGGCCGGTGCCGAGAAGAGGCACGCATCGAGAAGGGGCGCACATCGGGAAGGGGCGCACATCGAGAACTGGATTCACAACTGCTCCGGATCGTCTTCCACCTGCCGGAACCCGAACCACTTCACCGGTACCCGTTGTGCCGGCTACCACAGCTGCAGTGCCCGATCCCGCACGCGCCAATCATGCCCCCATGCGTCTGCATCTGACACAGGAAGGTCTGCAAGTATGAGGGACACGAACCGGCACATCGCGTGCGTGACGTTCAGGCAGGGCAGGCACGGGACGGACATTGCCGCGCATCCGCAATTACCTCAGCCATTACCCAGAAACAATTGGTAGGCCGTGCAGTTTGACTCTTCCCGGTAGACGTAACCAAGATTCTCCAGTGACTCCCGGAACGCCTTGCGGCTCTCCCTGGGTACCTGGATACCCACCAGCACGCGCCCGTAGTCTGCGCCGTGGTTACGATAGTGGAACAGGCTGATATTCCAGCGTTTTCCCATTGAGGACAGGAATTGCAGCAATGCCCCCGGCCGTTCCGGAAACTGGAAGCGGAACAACAGCTCGTTCTTCAACCCGGGTACGCGTCCACCAACCATATGGCGTACATGCAGCTTGGCGACCTCGCTGTCGGTCAGGTCCTCGACCGGATAGCCCTCCCCGCGCAGCTGCTCGACCAGTGCATGCCGCTCGTTGTCACCGTCCTGCAACTGGACACCGGCAAACACGTGCGCCCGCCGGGCATCCGCGTACCGATAGTTGAACTCGGTGATGCCGCGCTTGCCGATGGCCCGGCAGAAACGCCGGAAACTTCCCGGCTCCTCGGGTATCGTGACCGCCAGCAGGGCCTCGCGCTGTTCGCCGATCTGCGCCCTTTCCGCGACATGTCGCAGCCGGTCAAAGTTGATATTCGACCCGCTGTTGATAGCGATCAGGCTGCTGTCACGGATTCCGGTTGCCTCCGCGTATTTCTTGATTCCTGCGATCGCCAGCGCTCCAGCCGGCTCGAGCACCGCACGGCAGTCGTCGAAGACATCCTTCATGGCGGCACAAATCTCGTCGGTGCTGACGGTCATGACCTCGTCGATGTATTCTCTCGCAATGCGGAACGGCTCCTTGCCCGCCTGGCGCACGGCGACGCCGTCCGCGAAGATACCGACCTGGGGCAGCTTTATGCGGCGGCCATGCTGCAGCGCCTGGTACAGGCAGGGTGCCTCGTCCGGCTCGACACCGATCACCCGGGTACCGGGACGCAACGCCTTCACGGCGACGGCAATTCCGGCAATCAGGCCGCCGCCGCCAACGGGTACAAAGACGGCATGGATGTCGTCCCGGTGTTGTTGCAGCAGTTCCAGTCCGATCGTGCCCTGACCGGCGATCACCTCCGGGTCATCATAGGGATGTATGAACGTCATACCCTTCTCTTGCGCGTGCTGCGCGGCAAACTCGTAGGCCTCGTCGTAGGTGTCACCGACCAGTCTGATCTGTGCGCCGTAATCCCTGACCGACTCGATCTTGATGGAAGGCGTGGTGCGCGGCATAACGATCAGCGCCTTTACGCCAAGCCGCCGTGCGGCCAGCGCCACACCCTGTGCATGGTTGCCGGCGGAAGCGGCGATGACGCCGTGAACGCAATCCGCCGCGGGCAGTCCGGCAATCTTGTTATAGGCACCACGCAGTTTGAACGAGTGCACCGACTGCAGATCCTCGCGCTTCATCCAGATTCGGTTTCCGAATCGACGGGACAAGCGCTCGGCGAGCTCAAGCGGGGTTACCATGGCCACTTCGTAGACGCGGGCGGCACGTATCATATGCAGGTAACGATCAAGCATGACGCGTACAGTAGCAGGTCGTTCCCGGCTTGCCCAGATACCCGCGCGGCCCCAGGCCGCGCCCATGACATCCTCGCGTGGCGCGGGTATTATCTGTGTCATTCTCGATCTGGAGTACCCGCATGACACAGGACGAAATGAAAAAAATGGCGGCCGAGGCGGCACTGGAATACGTAGTTCCCGGCACCATCATCGGTATCGGCACCGGTTCGACTGCCAACCACTTTATCGATTGCCTGGCCCGCATCAAGCACAGGATCGACGGCACCGTGGCCAGTTCGCGCGCCAGTGCCGAACGGCTGGCCGCACACGGTATACCGGTAATGGATCTGAATGCCGCTGGCGAAATGTCTGTTTATGTCGACGGTGCAGACGAATCCAATCACCACCTGCAGCTCATCAAGGGCGGTGGCGGCGCACTGACGCGTGAAAAAATCGTGGCGGCTTGCGCCGGCAAGTTTATCTGCATTGCCGACGGCAGCAAGCTGGTCGATATCCTTGGCACCTTCCCGTTGCCCATCGAGGTCATCCCCATGGCACGCAGCATGGTGGCGCGCGAGCTGGTCAAGCGCGGCGGACAGCCGGTCTACCGTGAAGGCTTCGTCACAGACAACGGCAACGAGATACTGGATGTACACAACCTGCGCATCATGGAACCGGCCCGGCTGGAGCAGGAGCTGAACAACATCCCGGGCGTGGTCACCAACGGACTGTTTGCCCTGCGCCCGGCCGACGTACTGCTGCTGGGCACCGGTGACGGGGTGAAAAAACTGTAGGAGGGGTCCGTATCCGCGATCTGTTTCAGCAAACCCGTCACGCGGTGTACAGGATGCAGGAGTGCCGCGGAACACAGGGATGTGTGGAAACGGCCTGGTGGCACACTGCCACGACACCTCGCGGATGGACAGGGTAAAACAAAGGGGCCCGCGGGCCCCTTTGTTGTTCCCGGACTGAACTGACGATCAGAACGTATGCTTCAGACCAAGCGAGAACTGGTCATCTTCGCCTTTTCCGCTGGGCACCGCGCTGCAGGCGCTCAGGGTCTTCGAGGGGGCATCACAATCCACCTCGCTGAAGCCGGCATAGACCATGGTGTTCTTGCTGAAATCGTGCATGGCGGCCAGTGTCCAGGCATTGTAATCATCGCTGGTATCGTCATTGATACCCTGCCCGAAAGCGACGTAGGCGGTAATACCCAGCAACGAAACGGTACCGCCAACGTGCCACAGGGTTACATCATCGTTGAATGTAGTCGCATCATCGAAATCCTCGTACTGACCCATGACGCTGAACATCCCCATGTCGTACTTACCGCCCACCTTCCAGCCTGCCGTCATGCCCGGGCCTTCCTGGTTGTTATTCATATAATCCGCAAACACCAGCAGGCCGCTGTTTTCATAGCTTGCGCCGACACCGAAGGGGTTGTCGTTCTCACCGTCGGACTCGCCGCTGTCCAGCGTATAGTGGGCAACCAGCTTCACGCCGCTGTAGTCCATGCTGTCCCAGCGCACGGTGTTGGTCGCACGTCCTTGCAGCTCTTCGCCGGCACCGCTGTGCAGGCTGCTCTGCAGACCATGGTCACGACCCTGCAGCGCCGTGCGATACAGCGGATCTATCATGGCGCCGTGAGACTTGTAACCGGTGGAGATGGTGCCGAAGCGTAGCTGGCCGAAACCACCGGACAGGCCCACCCACTGGTCGCGGTCGGTGATGGCACTGCTCCCCGAAACTACCGTTGTTAAGGTACCGCTCACTGTTGGGATGGTATAAGTGACCGTAGAAACAGGATTACGCTCGACGGTGTTGTACTCGAAATCCAGCGAGAAGATCGCCTTCAGACCGTTACCCAGGTCTTCACTGCCCTTGAAACCGATGGAGCAGGTAGTGCAATTGAACCTTTGCAGGTCACCACCACCGTCGATATCCGTGGCATCGTAACTGGTATCAATATGACCGAACAGGACAATGTCAGCCGATGCGACACTCACACCACCCGCGAGCACGACACCGATCATGGTTGGCAGCACTTTCTTCATCATGGGATTCCCCTCCACCCTGGGCTGGTCATTAATGTGTTTTACAAACAAACCGGAAATATCTTGTGGCAGAGGAATTTAGCGCATCTGCGGGCAACAATGCAACTTTTTTTCTACACTTGTTGCCTGATTACAACAACTCTGGACCCACGCCCGTCGGTCTGTCCCCCAGGGAATCAGACAGACAGCGGTCAGGGCGACGTTGACCACCTCACCTCGCCATCCATCCGGCCGGAGTGCATCGCGCTGTTTGATGACAGCGTCGCAGTCCAGCCCCACGGTGTCGGTATATCAGTGATGCAGGACGTAAAACACCAGATGCAGGCACCCCTGCGACACAGCGAGCGGTTGTCGGGGCGCCTGTTGTGGCAACCCGTGTTTTGCATCGCCCCCGGCATCCCTGCCGCCCGCGCTGTACTCACTCCATGGACGAAAAAAAACGGGGCCCGCAGGCCCCGTTTTCGTTGCGCTTGTTGCTGTCGATCAGAACGTGTGCTTCATGCCAACCGTGTAGAGATCGGTATCACTCGCACCTGCGGCATCAGGCGATTCCTTGACATAACCGGCGTAAGCCAGCGTGTTCTTGCTCAGGCTGTGGACGCCGACGATTTCATAGGAATCATACCCTGAATCGCCTACGGCAGAGTTGTCATCGCCCTGGCCATAGGCGCCATAGACCATGTTGCTGCCCATGGTGTACGAGCCGCCGAGCATCCAGACATCACCGCCATCGACCGTGTTACTTGTGCTCTTGCTGCTGATCAGGCCGCCGTCAAACTCGTACTGGCCGAACACGGCGAAGTTGTCCATGCTGTACTTACCGCCGACCTTCCAGGCATCGTCTTGACCGCCATGGTCGTTGGTGAGGTAGTCGGCAAACACCAGTATGCCGCCGTTCTCGTAGCTACCACCGATACCGTAGGGATTGTCGTTCTCGCCGTCAGCCTCTGTGCTATCCAGCGTGAAGGTGGCAGTCGCCTTAAACCCGTTGTAGTCCGGGCTGTCCCAACGTGCGGTATTGGTCGCACGGCCCTGGCCCTCTTCACCAGCACCGCTGTGCAGGTTGGACTGGATGCCGACGCCACGCATCTGGGCGACGGTACGGTAGCCCGGATCGATCATTGCACCGTGTGACTTGTAGCTGGTGGAGATGGTGCCGATGCGAATCTGCCCGAAGCCGCCGGCCAGACCGACCCACTGGTCACGATCGGTGATGGAACTGGTTGCCGGGGTTGTCGTCGTATAAGAACCACTTGCCGTTGGGATGGTATAGGTGGCCTGAGACATTGGATTACGATTGAAGATATCGTATTCGAAGTCCAGCGAGAAGATGGCCTTCAGGCCGTTGCCCAGGTCTTCGCTGCCCTTGAAACCGATGGAGCAGGTGGTACACACGAAGTTGATATCATCGCTGGTACCGTCGTCCCAGCCCAGGACACTGGCGTCGATGTGACCGAAAATGGATACGTCTGCCGCGGCGGCAGTCATACCGCCTGCCAGCACAGCACCGACCATTGCCGGTAAGATTTTCTTGATCATGATATTCCCCTTAACTAAAGCTAAAGTTGAATGGTTGAAAACGTGGTGTTGTCATTGCACGGGGGCACTTTACAACAACGGAATGCAGAAATGCAACATCTTTTTTCAAAAAAACCACACCTAGGCCGGATATGTTGTTATTTTGATACATGCGCATAATCTTGCCGGCCAGGCCACCGTTCCTGGCTGGATATTTTTATACCTTCTATTTCATAGACATAACAGAGGTAGCAGACATACTGCGGCACGCTGTCAGCCCAGCAAAGTCACATAATCACACTATATATAGCGAATCATACAATCCTGTCCTGCCTGGCACACCGGAGGCAGACACGCTGCACGCCTGACGGCCAGGCTGAATGCGGCTGCAAACCCTGCAAGGCACTGCACGATGAGCACCGGCGTCGACAACTGACAGCCCCCGCTCGCCCGTCGGTATCCATACATCGCATCCGCGTTGCGTTGTTGAGTACAATGACGGCTGACCGAAGTACCGCGGGTTGTCCCCGGCCACTGACAACGAGTCGCTTTCCATAATGAATCCGGACAGAGCCTCCACCCTCCCGTCGAAGAATGCCCCCTGCCCGTGCGGCAGCGGGAAGAAATTCAAGCGGTGTTGTGGACTGACCGGCGGAAAAACGGAGATGGCCCGCGGCAACATACAGCCGCTTGTCGAACTCTATCAGCAGGGTAAACTCCCGGCCGCGGAGCGGCTCGCCGTGCAGCTGCTCCGCAAGCAGCCCGATGACGCAAGCCTCGTTGAAATCGCAGCGGCAGTTGCCTTGCAGACGGGCAATCTCGAACAGGCCGTCAGCCGGTTCAACAGGCAGATCGAGCTGCAGCCGGGCAACGCACTGGCCCACAGCAACCTGTGCATGGCACTGCACAGCCTGGGCCGTGACGAGGAAGCCTATCTGCAGGGACAGCAGGCGATCACACTGGATCCACAACTGGCCGAAGCCTGGAACAACCTGGGCAATATCTACAAGTCCGGCAACCACCTGCAAGGTGCGCTGGAGCACTATGAAAAGGCGCTTCAGCTTAACAGCAGCGACCCCGGTGTGTTCGTCAATGCGGGTACCGTCAGCCAGCTGCTGGGTGATCTCGAGACCGCCGAGAAACGCTATCGGCAGGCCATCGAGGTGGCCCCTCAATTCGCCCCGGCCTGGAACAACCTGGGAACTGCACTGCAGCGCCTCGAACGCCCCGACGAGGCCGACAGGGCCTTCCGCCAGTCACTGGCCTTGCAGCCGGACAACCCGGAATTTCTGACCAACTACGGTTCATTTCTGATCGAACGGAGCGAAACGGATCAGGCCCGCCAGTTATTCGAACGGGTTATAAAGACTTCACCCGGGAATATCGGCGCGTGGGTCAGCATGGGAATCCTGTACGATCGCCAGGGCGACGAGGACTCCGCCAGGCAGTATTACGACAAGGCATTGCAACTCGACCCTGACAACTCGACCGTCCATTGCAATATGGCCTACCGTCTGTATGAAATCGGCGAACAGCAGCAGTCTGTCGATCACTTCGTCCACGCCCTCAAGACCAACCCGAATTCAGCCAAGGCCCTTGCCGGTCTGGGCAAGGCCATGCTGCGGCAGGACGACCATGTCAAGGCGGAGGACTATATCGACAGGGCCATGCAGCTGGCACCCTGGGACATTCATGCGCACATCGCCAAGGCAAGCCTGTTTGAGGCCCGGCGCGACTACGAGAA
Source organism: uncultured Gammaproteobacteria bacterium (assembly GCA_963803275.1). Taxonomy (GTDB): domain Bacteria; phylum Pseudomonadota; class Gammaproteobacteria; order UBA9214; family UBA9214; genus UBA9214. The sequence goes on from CAWDLS010000001.1 coordinate 302,778, forward strand.
AGCCGAAACCGAATGGATTTATGTCATCGAACACAAGCCATCCACGGCAGAGGGGTATATCGAGCTGGCGAACCATTACGCCAGTGAAGACCGGCTGCTCGCCGCGCGCGAACAATATCATAACGCGGAGAAAAACGATGCCGTCAATGCGCGGCTCTACCATGCCTGGAGCACCATGGAAGAGCGCGTTCATAACCTCGATGAAGCCGAGCGGCTCGCGAAAAAGGCACGCGAACTCAGTCCGTCCTATTCAGGCCTGAACGTGTTGCAGGCAAAGCTGGCGCGCAGGCGCAAGGATTATGAAGGCGCGCTCGCACTGCTCGAACAGGTAGACAAGGACGCAATCACCAACAACCTGCACAAATCCGGGTATTGCTTTGAACTGGGTGCAATCTACGACAAGCTGGGGCGTTATCCGGAGGCCTTTGCTGCCTATGACGAGGCCAACCAGGCCAAGAACAGGATGGTCGGCCGGGTCTACAACCCGCAGGATGACGCCGAACGATTCGAGCGCTGGAAGAACATGTTCAGCACAGAAAACTGGCCGCGTCTGCGTGAACAGCCCGCCCCGGAAGACACGACACGTCCGCGTCCGGTTTTTATCGTCGGCTTTCCACGGTCGGGCACCAGCCTGCTGGAACAGATCCTCGGTTCACATGCACAAATTGCACCGGCCGGTGAACTTTCATTCATGAATGATCTGGCTACTTCAACGGGACAGGACATCGCGGGTCTTGATATCGACTTCCCCGCACTGCTGAAGAATTCCGACAAACCGGTTCCAGACAGTATGCTGCAGACCATGCGTGACTATTACCTGGACAAGACACAGGAACTCGGCATCACGGATGACAAGACCCGCTGGATCACCGACAAGATGCCGCATAACGCCGTTCTGATCGGACTGATCAGGCTGGTGTTTCCGCAGTCACCGGTCATCCATATATCGCGCCACCCGCTGAATTCCTGCCTGTCCGCATTCTTCTCGAATTTCAAATCATCCCATCGTTACACATCCAGTCTCGCGGGAACGGCACAGCATTATAAAAACGTCATGGAGTTGATCGAACATTACCGGCAGGTCGGCATTGGATTTCTGGAGGTCCATTACGAGGACCTGGTAACCGATCAGGAAACGGTCACACGCCGGCTACTGGAATATATCGGTGCGCCCTGGGACGATGCCTGCCTGGCACATCACAAGAGTGACCGCGTCGTGCGCACGGCAAGTTATGAACAGGTCACCCGGAAAGTGTACACGTCCTCACTGTATCGCTACCGGGATTATCATGATGCAGTACAGGACATCATTCCCATCCTTGAGCAGACCATCAGGCACTTTGGATACACAACCGACTGACCCGGAAGTTGCCTGCCAGTCACAACTTCACCCGGATATCGAACCCGGAGTTCTCATCCTGTCCGCCGCCATCGACACCATATAAAATGGGTCCTTGCGGGCCCATTTTATTCGGTTTGGCTGGCGGACTAGGATTACTCGCGCTACGCGCTCGCCCTGCGGGCCGCCGGCGACTGCGCCGGCGTTCAACCTCGCTCCGCTCGGTTGTCGAACCTGAGGTTCTCATCCTGTCCGCCGCCATCGACACCATATAAAATGGGCCCTTGCGGGCCCATTTTATTCGGTTTGGCTGGCGGACTAGGATTCGAACCTAGATTAGAGGAGTCAGAGTCCTCTGTCCTGCCGTTAGACGATCCGCCAACAAGCGGTAGTGCATCAGCGTTTGGAGTACTGCGGCGCACGGCGGGCCTTGTGCAGACCGACTTTCTTGCGTTCAACCTGACGTGCGTCGCGCGTCACAAAGCCTGCCCGGCGCAGGGGGGAACGCAGTTCGCTGTCATATTCCATCAGCGCACGGGTGATGCCATGACGGATGGCACCGGCCTGACCGCTCATACCGCCACCCTTGACAGTTACCTTGATGTCAAAGCTGTCTGCCAAGTTGGTGGTCTCCAGCGGCTGGCGCACAATCATACGCGACGTTTCACGGCCGAAATACTGGTCCAGCGGACAGTTGTTGACCACGATCCCGCCACTACCCTTGCGCAGGAACACACGTGCGGTGGAAGTCTTGCGGCGTCCGGTGCTGTAATAGGTATCGCTCATTCTGGTATTCCTGTACTGGCGGCCACGCCGCCCTGCCATGGCTAGAAGTCGAGGGGTTTAGGCTGCTGCGCCGCGTGCTTGTGGTTCGGACCGCTGTAAACCTTCAGCTTGCTGTACATGGCACGACCCAGCGGATTCTTTGGCAACATGCCCTTTACCGCGATCTCGATGACACGTCCCGGGGCACGCTCCTGCATCTTTGCAAAGCTGGCTGATTTCAGATTGCCTATGTAACCGGTGTGATGATGGTACATTTTATCGGTTTGTTTACGGCCGGTGACGTGCACCTTGTCGGCATTCACGACGATGATGTAGTCGCCGGTGTCAACGTGCGGGGTATAGACGGGTTTATGCTTGCCACGCAGGCGGCGGGCAACCTCACTCGCCAGGCGACCAAGTGTTTTCCCTTTTGCATCAATGACATACCAGTCACGACTTACTTCATTCGGTTTTGCAGTAAATGTGTTCATGAGTCTTGGTCTGGGCCACGCGAATCAAAGAGCGGGGATGTTACAAAAATCGGCCTGAACATACAAGGCACACCACGCGGCTACCGCTTTGATAGCAGCGATCAACAGCGATCCGTAATCGATCGTCGATACACGCTATCCCCTCCAGGACATCCGGCATCGCGTCTGATTCACAACAAGAAAAAACAGGACAGCCGAGGCAGGCCGCTCATGCGCCGGCATGGGTCTCGTACCCTGCGATAAGTGGATTGTATGTGATTGGCCACCCCTGCCGTGCCCCCCAAAAAAAAAGCGCGGCTTGGTAGCCGCGCTAATAAAACCTCCTTGGGGGGAGGTGGAGGAGCGCTGACCGGCCATAATAGGGGGGCAGGCCAATCAGCGTGTTAGTATTTTCTAATATTCCGTTTAGCTTGTCAAGTGATATACGGCCGGGGTGCTTTCCAATCGCCTCATATTCTCATAAGATTTTGTTCCGCATATATTTATGTGATCCTGGCATTGTGGCTGGTTCTGCCATTCCGCTCACGCCCGATACGCGGCAGGCTGCCTAACGTGCTCCGGGCGTATTGAATCAACTAGATAAGCAAACGCTCGACGATGCGGCCGTTGACCAGGTGTTCATGGATGATCTCTTCAATATCATCGCGGTCGAGGTAAGTGTACCAGGCGGCATCGGGGTAGACGACCAGTACCGGTCCTTCGGTACACCGGTCCAGACAACCTGCGGTGTTGATGCGTACCCCGCCTGGCCCCGCCAGGCCCAGTTCCTTGCAACGCTGCTTGGCGAAATCGCGCATGGCCTGCGCATCATAACGCTGGCAGCAGGCACTGCCATCGGTGCGCAGGTTGGTGCAAAAGAAGACATGGTGGCGGTAGTACGACATGACACGACAATACCGTGAAGCCATTGGCAGGGAAAGTCGGGATGCTAAAGACGCTCGTGCAAACTCGTGCTATGGTGACGCCATGATGCAACGTAGACTATCCTTCATCGACTGGATCATCCTCCAGGCAGATCAGGCACTGTGCACGGTGACCGGGGAGCCGACGGGATCAGGGCGCCTGAACCCGGCAGAGTCGGCAACGGATGGCAAGCTGTCCTCGATGGAACGGGCAGAAAGCCTGTGCCTCATGCGCGTCAATCATGCCGGCGAGGTGTGCGCGCAGGCCCTGTACCAGGGACAGGCGCTGACCGCTCGCCGCATAGAGACCCGGAACCGGATGCAGCAGGCAGCTGCTGAAGAGAACGATCATCTCACATGGTGCCGGCAACGCGTGCACCAACTGGGCGGCCATACCAGTCTGCTGAACCCCCTGTGGTATGCCGGTTCTCTGGCAATCGGTGCGTTCTCGGGGCTGCTGGGAGACAAATGGAGCCTCGGTTTTCTGGCAGAAACCGAACAGCAGGTCGTCAATCATCTGGATGGACACCTGCGTCGCCTGTCCGACGGGGACAGGAAGTCACGTGCAATAGTTGAGCAAATGAAAACAGACGAGGCAAAACACCGCAACACAGCCGTCAGCGCAGGCGGAGTGAAACTGCCAGGACCGGTGAAGATGATGATGACACTGGCATCACGCGTGATGACCATGACGGCTTACCGCATCTAGGTACCCGTCAGATTAACCGGGGGCGCCACTGCAACGGCGGGCATCGCCGAATTCTCACCCGCCTCTCCCGCGCATATTCCTGCCGTAATATATCTCGAGCATTTCCTTGTTGACACGGGCCCTGATCTGGCGCTTTTCGACGGCTGTCAAGTCTTCCTTTGCATCACCGAACAGATAGTTCTCCAGATCGAAATCTTTCAGTCGCATCTTGGTATGAAAGATGTTTTCCTGATAGACATTGACGTCGATGATCTGGTAACGCTCAAGCGTATCCTTTGACAGGTAGTTCTGGATCGAATCGATCTTGTGATCGACAAAGTGCTTGCTGCCACGATCGCGGGTAAACCCGCGTACACGATAATCGATGATCACGATATCCGACTCGAAACTGTGGATCAGGTAATTCAGAACCTTCAATGGGGAAATCCGGCCGCAGGTCGACACATCGATATCGGCACGAAAGGTGCTGACACCGTTGTCCGGGTGACTCTCCGGATAGGTATGCACCGTAATATGACTCTTATCCAGGTGTGCGACCACCGAATCCGGGAGCGGACCAGGTGCCTCGGTATTCGAAAGCTGCTCGGATGATATTGGTTCCTCCGATATCAGCATGGTGACACTTGCGCCCTGTGGCTCATAATCCTGCCGGGCGGTATTGAGGATGTTGGCTCCGATAATGTCGGCAACATCCGGAAAGTATGTCGGTCAGACGATCTGCGTTGTAGGCCTCATCGATATACTCGATATACTCACGACGTTGTTTCCTGGTACGCGCATAGCAGATATCGTAGATATTGAAGCTGAGTGTCTTGGTCAGGTTATTAAAACCGTGTAACTTGATTTTACGCATTGACCTGGCTTCTATTCCCGTTCTAGTGAGAAACAATGGGTGGGTGATGAATAATCTGGACAACAGTCCCTTCCGGATCGCTGCAGTAAAAACTGCGTGCACCATCACGGTGCGTCCGGGGTGCGGCCATTATGGCAACATTGTTTGCTTTAAGAAACTCAAACCACTCGTCTACCTGGTCTGCGCTGGACACGAAGAACCCGATATGATCCAGTCTCTGTCCACTCTCCGCAGGCTCATGACCTGCTACACGATGCAGGGCAAGGTTGTCATTACCGGTAGTAAGGTAGAGATTGTAGGGATCCGGTCGCCACTCCTCCAGCATACCCAGAAGACCAACGTAGAAGTCCTCGCAGGCAGCCATATCGCTGACATTCAAGGCGACATGTCGCATACCCAATGGCGCGGCAGGCCGTTGCATCAGCCACCCGGCCCCGCCGCGCGTATCTCGAAGTCGTGCGTGATTTTCGCCACCTTGCCGAGCATGATAGAGGCAGAGCAGTACTTCCCGGCCGACAGTTCGACAGCGCGTTTCACCTGCTTGTCCAGCAGGTCGTTCCCAGTTACCACAAAGTGGGCATGGATGCGGGTAAAGACCTTTGGTTCGGTTTCCGCGCGCTCCGCGACAAGCTCGACTACGCAGTCCGTTACCGGCTGACGCGATTTTTTCAGGATGTGCACGACATCATAGGCCGTACACCCACCCATGCCGAGCAGCAGCATTTCCATCGGCCGGATGCCCAGGTCACGACCACCGCCTTCAGGCGGCCCGTCCATGACAACCGCGTGGCCACTGCCGGATTCACCAAGAAAGGTGGCTGCCTCGACCCATTTGATCCGTGCCTTCATGCCGTCGTGCCCAGATTGGTAAAATCTGAAGCCTATCACAGAATCTGCCCCGGATATCAGCCGTTGAAAAATCCTAAAGCCACGGGTTAGCGAACCGATATAGTGGGCATGCAGACACTTACACTCCCGTACGTAGATGATGAAATCATCTCCAGCAAGGTGGTCAATCCCTGCGTGGAGCGGTTCCTGGATCATTGCCACCGGCGCAAGTATCCGAGTAAAAGCGTGATCATTTATGCCGGGGACCAGCCGGATGTCCTTTATTTCATCGTCAAGGGTTCGGTAAGCGTGCTGATCGAGGACGAGGACGGCCACGAAATTGTGCTTGCCTATATCAACGCCGGAGGATTCTTCGGGGAGATGGGCCTGTTTGGGGAGCATGTCAATCGCAGTGCCTGGATAAGGACCCGGAGCGAATGCGAGGTCGCTGAAATCAGCTATACCCGATTCCGCAGCATTGCCAGGGAAGATCCGGACATACTGCTGGAGCTCACCGCACAGCTGGCCACCCGTCTGCGCAAGACCAGTCGCAAAGTCAGCAACCTGGCCTTCCTTGATGTGACCGGCCGAATCGCACATACCCTGCTGGAACTGTGCAAGGAACCGGATGCCATGACACATCCGGATGGCATGCAGATCAAGGTCACCCGCCAGGAACTTGGGCGCATAGTGGGCTGTTCACGTGAAATGGCCGGCCGCGTGCTGAAGTCCCTCGGTGAACAGGGTCACGTCTCGGTAAAGGGCAAGACTGTCGTAGTATTCGGTACCCGTTAGGGACTTGTCACCGGCCGAACATTTCGGCCAGCCTGTCACCCGGCTCCGCCGCCTTCATGAATGCCTCCCCGACCAGGAAGGCATTGACACCTCTGGAACGCAGCAATGCCACATCAGCCGACGTGTGAATACCGCTTTCAGTTACCACAATCCGGTTGTCAATGATCTGGTCGAGGAATCCCAATGTCACATCTAGGCGTGTCTCAAACGAATGCAGGTCACGGTTGTTGATTCCGATCATGGGTGCCGGTATTGCCAGTGCACGATCAAGCTCCTGCCGGTCGTGCACCTCTATCAGGGCATCCATCCCCAGATGTACTGCCAGCCGATACAGTTCCATCAGCATTGAATCTCCCAGTGCAGCAACAATCAGCAAAATACAGTCAGCACCAAGCACGCGTGCCTCGTATACCTGGTAGGGATCGATCACGAAGTCCTTGCGTAAAACCGGCAGCGAGCAGGCAGCCCGCGCCTGTTGCAGGTAGTTGTCGTTGCCCTTGAAGAAATCCACATCGGTTAGCACAGACAGACAGGCAGCACCACCGCGTGCATAACTTGCCGCAATCTGTGACGGATCAAAATTCTCGCGCAGGGTGCCACGACTTGGTGATGCCTTCTTGATCTCGGCAATCACCGCTGGCAATCCGGCTGCTATCTTACGTTGCAGACCGATGACAAAACCGCGTGGCGGATCGGCGCTTGCGACACGCTCGCCCAGCTCCTGCAGGCTGACAATGCGGTTACGCGCATCGATCTCCTCGACCTTGCGGGCGAGTATACGCTTCAGGATATCCGGTGTGCCATTCACGATCTAGACGGTGTTCGACACTCAATGAATGCCTGAAATGTCTGTTGCGCCTTGCCGCTGGTGATGGTATCGCCGGCCAGCTTGACGCTCGCTGCCAGCGTTGCTGCGAGGCCGGCAGCATAGATTGCCGCACCGGCATTCAGCGCCACGATATCACGCGCTGGCCCGGGTTCTCCCGCAAACACGGCATTGATCACTGCCAGGCTGGCCTGGGCATCACTCACGGCAATTTCGGCCAGATCCGCACACTGCAGGCCAAAGTCGTACGGAGATACCGAATACACGGAAATCTCGTTATCCTTGAGCTCAGCAATCCGTGATCGACTTGCAATACTTATTTCGTCCAGCCCGTCCTCGGCATTGACTACCAGAACATGCTCACTGCCCAGCCGCTTGAGTACCCGTGCAAGCGGTTCTACCCAGAGCGGGCTGAACACGCCGAGCACCTGGTTCGGTGCGCCAGCCGGGTTGGTAAGCGGACCAAGCAGGTTGAACAGCGTGCGTACGCGCATTTCCCGGCGCGGCCCGATGGCATGTTTCATGGCGCTGTGATGCTGCGGTGCGAACAGGAAGCCCACTCCCACCCTGTCGATGCAGGCTGCCACCTGCTCGGGACGAGATCAAGCCTGACACCGGCCGCCTCCAGCACATCTGCACTGCCTGAATTGCTGGAAACCGAACGGTTGCCATGCTTGGCCACGCGGCCGCCCGCAGCAGCCGTCACGATGCACTCGCGGTGGAAATATTGAACGTGCTGGCGCCGTCACCACCGGTGCCACAGGTATCGACAAGATGCGGACCGCTGACACTTACATGTGTGGCCAGTTCACGCATGACCTGGCGGCGGCGGCGATTTCATCGACCGTCTCTCCCTTCATGCGCAAGCCGACCAGAAAACCGCCGATCTGCGCCGGCGTGGCCTGCCCGGTCATAATCAGGCGCATGACCGTCTTCCATATCCGCGGTACTGAGGTCGTGACGGTCGATAACAGCGGCAATCGCTTGTGGCAGATCCATCATTCTGATTCCGGTTGTCGGGGTCGACGGCTATTGTTCAAGAAAGTTGCGCAAAAGTTCATGGCCACAGCCGGTCAGGATCGACTCGGGATGAAACTGCACCCCCTCGACTGCCAGCGTCCGGTGACGTCACACCCATGATCTCGTCGATGCCCACAACGGGATCTTCAGTCCAGGCCGATATTTCAAGGCAGTCCGGGAGCGAGTCGTTTTCTATCACCAGCGAATGGTAGCGGGTGGCTTCAAATGGCTCCGGAAGGCCGTGAAATACTCCCGTGTCAGCGTGGTGAATCATGGAGGTCTTGCCATGCATGATCGCCCGTGCATGTCCGATACGGCCACCAAATGCCTGTCCGATACTCTGGTGTCCCAGGCAGACACCCAGAATCGGTACACGACCTGCAAATGTCCTGATCGTTTCGATGGAGATGCCGGCCTCGTTCGGTGTACAGGGGCCAGGGGAAATAACGATCCTGTCTGGCGCCAGTTGCTCGATCTGTTCAATCGTGATCTGGTCATTACGATGCACAATGATATCCGCACCCAGTTCTCCCAGGTACTGAACCAGGTTGTAGGTGAATGAGTCATAGTTATCGATCATGAGGAGCATATGGTGATTATCCCTGCATCGACAGCACCGGGGCAACACTGGGTCACGGCCTGAACATCTCTAATATTCCAGCCCGCCAGGCGCTGGTGGTATCAGTTCACTGGTTCCGGACCAGACCCTGGCAAGCCATGGCTACCGCGCGAAAGATCGCGCGCCCCTTGTTCATGGTTTCTTCCCATTCGTTCGCCGGTACGGAGTCGGCAACGATCCCGGCTCCGGCCTGGATATGCAGCATACTGTCCTTGATCACGGCGGTACGAATGGCGATTGCCGTATCCATGTTGCCCGACCAGGACAGATAGCCAACAGCACCTGCGTAAACGCCGCGCTTTACCGGTTCCAGCTCGTCGATGATTTCCATGGCGCGGATTTTCGGTGCTCCGCTCACTGTGCCGGCCGGAAAGGTGGCACGCAACACATCCATTGCAGTCAGATCCGGACGCAACTGCCCGATCACGTTGGAAACGATATGCATGACATGGGAATAACGCTCGATCACCATCTTTTCGGTCAGTGTAACGCTGCCGATATCACTGACACGTCCGACATCGTTACGTCCCAGGTCGATTAGCATCAGGTGTTCCGCAAGTTCCTTCGGATCCGCCAGCAAGTCCTGCTCCAGCGCAACGTCTTCCGCCTGATTCTGTCCTCGCGGGCGCGTGCCGGCTATTGGTCGCACGGTCACCTGGCCTTCCTCGAGGTGTACAAGGATTTCCGGTGATGAACCCACGATGTGAAAGTCGCCCAGGTCCAGGTAGTACATGTAGGGTGAAGGGTTGAGCCGGCGCAGCGCACGATACAGGTTCAGTGGAGATGACCTGAACGCAATCGACATGCGTTGCGAGAGCACTACCTGCATGGCATCGCCTTCAATTATATACTTCTTTATCCGACTTACTGCAGCCTCGAAGCCTGTGCGGGTAAATCCGGACACGAAGTCGCTTTCCTCGACTGTCCCGACCGTTACAGGACCGGATTCGTAGGCCGGGGTGGCATCATGCAGACGCGCCACCAGCTCATCCAGACGCTGCTGGGCGGTTTCCAGTGCGTGTTCATTTGCCGGATCAACGTGCACGATCAGTTGCAATGTACCCGCCAGGTTGTCAAAAACCAGTAATTCGTCGGAAACCATGAGCAGTATATCTGGACATCCGATCTGGTCCGGCTTGTCGAATGCCGCCAGCCGCGGTTCAATGTAGCGCACCGTGTCATAACCGAAATAACCGACCAGGCCGCCGTTAAAACGTGGGAGATCCGGCAGTTCTGGCACCTTGTAACGTGACTGGAATGCCGCAACCCACGCCAGCGGATCAGCCGCCGTTGCCGTTTCTGCGACCACGCCGTCTTTCAGGACGGCGATATGATGACCGGTGATGCGTATTACCATTGAGCAAGGCAGGCCTATGATGGAGTAGCGTCCCCATTCTTCACCCCCATGGACGGACTCGAACAGGTAGGAATAGGGCCCGCCTGCCAGCTTGATAAAGGTACTGAGCGGGGTATCGAGGTCTGCCAGCACCTCGCGAGTCACAGGTATTCGATTGTATCCCTGGACAGCCAGGGTCCTGAAGTGTTCAGGTGTCATCACACTCACCTTTGAGATACCCGGATTGCACACAGTTCCAGCAACAGACTGACGCTTGCCATCGTCTGCCGGGATTGCACAGTGCCGAATTGACCTCTCCAGTGATCTGCATGGCGTGTCAGGCAGCCTTTTCGAGCAGTGGGGATATTTCTGTCAGCGAGTCGATCACGGCATCGGGCCGTGCCTCCCGTATATCGACGCCATGATTGTAGCCATAGCTCATGCAGATGATCTGGAACCCGGCCGACCGCGCCGCGGCAACATCGCTGACGGAGTCCCCGATCATAAGTGCATGTACCGGCTCGCAACCGAAAAAAGCGGCAGCATACAACAGTGGCTCCGGATCCGGTTTCTTATTGGCCAATGTATCACCACTGATAACGATGTCGAAATCGTCATATATACCCAGCTCCCTTAGCAGGGGTTCGGTGAACCGCGCGGCCTTGTTGGTGACACAGCCCAGCCTGTAGCCGGATGACTTGAGCATGTCGATACCTTCCCGTACACCCGGGTACAGGCGCGAACGCCTGGAGGTATTCTCGGCATACAGTTCCAGAAACATCGGGTAGGCACGCTCAAAATCGGCCTTTGGCGGTTCCCCGTGCAGTTGTCCGGTCAGGGCGCGTTGTACCAGACGCTCGACTCCGTTTCCGACCCAGTCACGCACGCTTGTCTCGTTACAGGGAGGGTGCCCAAGCCGGGTCATCATGGCATTCACGCAAAATGCAAGATCCGGAACACTATCGACCAGCGTACCGTCGAGGTCTATCAGAATCATCTCGGGCTTGTGCATGGCCTGTCAGCTCAACCGACGGCCTTGGCGATCTCGGCACGCATCGCGGCGACTGTGGCCCTGTAATCGGCCGCGCCAAAGATAGCCGAACCGGCCACAAAGGTGTCTGCGCCGGCAGCGGCAATTTCACCAATATTATCCACTTTGACACCGCCGTCGATTTCCAGGCGGATTTCACGACCACTCTCGTTGATTATGTGGCGCGCCTCGCGGAGCTTGTTGAGTGCCTCCGGAATGAAACTCTGGCCGCCGAACCCCGGGTTGACCGACATCAGCAGGATCATGTCAACCTTGTCGATGACGTACTTCAGGTGGTCCAGCGGGGTAGCCGGATTGAACACAAGACCGGACTTGCAGCCGCAGTCGTGCACCAGAGACAACGACCGGTCGATATGCTCGCTGGCCTCGGGATGAAAGGTAATATAGGTGGCACCGGCCTTGGCGAAATCCGGAATGATCCTGTCCACCGGCTTGACCATCAGGTGTACGTCGATATCCGCGGTGACGCCATGCTTGCGCAGCGCCTCGCACACCAGCGGACCGATTGTCAGGTTGGGCACGTAATGGTTATCCATCACATCAAAATGTACGATGTCGGCGCCGGCATCGAGTACATTGGTCACCTCCTCGCCCAGTCGGGCAAAGTCGGCTGACAGGATGGAGGGCGCTATCTTGTAATCAGCCATGCTGTTGTCCTCACGAATATTTTTCTGTCCGCAAACGCGGGCATGCGTAAAAATGAAACGCGAACTTTACCGCAACGACAGGGGATTTTCAGCAACCGGCCAACGCAGCTGGCGGTTCAAACTGAGGTCGATACACAGGCACTAGAGGCCGGCCGCAGGAATTACATACCAATTAATTGATTTTGATAGTTTTATTTTCAACGACAGGAGAACTTGCAAACGACCCGTGACCGGCCTCCCCAGATTCTGTGCCAATCAAGTGCAGCGCCCGCCCGGCGACTGCTACACGCACAACCAGCCGATATCGACATGCTTTATCAGACTTTGCAGGCAGTTATGGCAAGGAATGGAAATTATCATTACAAGCTGTTGCTGTTCAGGCCACAGCAACGCACCGACCCGTATTTCCGGACCGGTGACTTTATCTACAGCACCCTTACAGTTGTACTTGCCATTCAGCGTGGCAAGTCTTATAAAAGAAAAAAATCAGGGTATTGAAGCAACAACGCCTTATTGATTCAACGACCACCTGATCAACAGAGAAATACAGGGGGGTACCGAGATGAGTTTTGAACCACACATCGGGGACTGGTACCAGGCCATTAATGGCGACAAGTTTGAAATCGTCGCCCTGGATGAAGATGAGGCAACGCTGGAAATCCAGCACTATGACGGCGCCGTTGAGGAAATCGATTTTGACACATGGGATGAAATGGAAATCATCAGCATCGAGCCTCCCGAGGACTGGTCCGGTTCCTATGACCTGGAACGCGACGACTACGGAGTCGACCTTGAACTGACGTCACCGACCGAACACATGAATCCGTTTGACGAAATCGACTGATTCGGTCAGCTGAAGAATCCCCGCAAACCGCAGTCTTCAACGCAGCCTCAACTGTCGTACGCGCGTGCCGATAACCCTGTTAGTGGCATCAACAGGAGGCACAGCATGGCAATCATCTACGATTTGTCCACCGGCAGTATAATTTCTGAAAACGATGGCATTGTTGCCGTGATGAAGTCCGGGCATGAACCGGAGTGCCCGACTGCCCTGCAACCGCTGGACAACCGTTGCACACCGGATCAGTCAAATCCCTGCGATGCCTATATGGTGCTGTTACAGCGTCTGCTTAAGGACCTCTGAGTCTATTGCCGGCGCTGCCGGCTCCAGTACCCCGCCACCAGTGACCCACTCAGGTTGTGCCAGATGCTGAAAACAGCACCTGGCAAGGCTGCCTTGGCAGAAAAGAATTTCACTGCCAGCGCCACCGCCAGACCGGAGTTCTGCATCCCCACTTCTATCGCCAGCGTCCGGCATTCCCGTTCGTCACGCCCCAGCCAGCGCGGCAGTATTGTGCAGCAACACGGCAGCGACAAGACCGGCACTCATCTGCGCCAGTTGGTCACGATTCAGTGCAACAATGATTGCTATGATGACGACGATGGAAAATACAGAGAGTAATTGAGAAAGGCTACGCAAGACTGCAAGTTGCCGGTACAGGAAATGATTCAGCAAGACTCCCAGCACCACCGGCAGGACAATGACTTGCACGATGCTCAGCAGAATGTCGAATACCGGCACTGGCACGACCTGCCCGGCATAAAGCAACGTCAGCAGCGGCGTTCCAATAACGGCCAGCAGCGTAGATGCGACGGTCAGCGTGATCGAAAGCGCCACGTCGCCATTTGCCAGATAGCAAATCACGTTTGAAGCAGTGCCACCCGGGCTACAACCTACCAGGACAAGCCCGATGAAAAGCTGTGACTGTAAATCGAGGAGCACCGCGAACAACCATCCCGTGAATGGCATCAGCAGGAATTGCAGTATCACCCCGAGAATGACAGGAAACGGGCGCTGTATTACGGTGAGAAAATTCTCCCCGGTCAGTGTCACACCCATACCGAACATCACCAGACCGAGTAGCAGCGCAATCAGGGGTTTCAGCGGCATGAACCATTCGGGGACGAGCATGGCAAGCAGCGCGCCCAGTACCGCCCAGAGTGGAAACAGGACGGTAAGGTTCATGGTCTCCTGTCTGATGACCGGCGTGCACAAAACTCGTGCTGCAGGAGGAACACAATGTCGGATTCCACGACCAGAGGAATCGGTACCAGGGCATGCCCGCTGCAGGGTCCGGCGATGCAGACACCATCATGCAGGTTGAACAATGCCGCATGGGTAGAACACTGGATATGGGCAGCATCCAGGCTGAGAAACAGATCCGGCACCCAGTCCAGCGGGGCGCCGGTATGCGGACACCTGTTGAGATACCCGGACACCCCAACAGTACCGCGCACCAGAAAGACATCGTACAGGTGATCGCCGCATGCAACGGCCAGGGCACGACTTCCTGGCACCTGGATTTCATCAAACCGGCAAAGCAGAATTCGGTCAGCAGACTCTTGCATGAAAGCAGACTACGTCTGCCGGTGCCATTGTCAACTGCGCCATTGTCTCATCCGTATGCGAGTTGCATACGGCGCCCGTTAACTCAGTTCTCCCTGACCACACGGAAACCGAGATTATCCAGACGGGTATCCTGGTCCAGCTGGCCGCGCTTGGCGCTGCGCAGCGTATCCAGAGGGCTTGTATACCCGCCGCCGCGTACCACGCGCTGGGTACAATGCGGCCTTACCCAGGGGCTTCCATCAACCGGGGCGCCATCATAGCTTTCAAAGTAGCAGTCAGCGGTCCACTCCTGCACATTACCCGCCATGTCATACAAACCAAACGCATTACCCGGGAACTGACCAACCGGGGCAGTGCGCGCACCGTCCCACTCACTGCCACAGTTGTGACAGATCGCATGTACCTCGCCAGTCGCCACGGCGTCTGCCTTGTCCATCCACCAGTACATCCAGTAACTACCACCGCGCGCAGCATATTCCCATTCCGACTCGCTGGGCAGACGATACTTGTGGCCTGTTTGCTCAGATAGCCAGTCGACGTAATCCTGTGCATCATTCCAGGATACATTGATGACAGGCTGTTCACCACGTCCCCAGGTTTCATCATATGGCAAACGCCGGCCGGTGGCTCGCGCGAACCGGTCATATTCTGCAAAGGTTACCTCATACTTGCCGATGGAAAATTCCGGCAGCTTGACGAGGTGACGCGGACCTTCGTCGAAATTCAGTGAATTGCCGTAACTACCCATAAAATAGCCTGCCACTGCAAGCTCCACCATGACAGGTCCCTCACCGCCACCTTTAAGGGTATCAGTGAAGGTTCTGGTCACGGGTTGCCTGACTGGTCGCATCGACTTCAGCGGCACAGGCTCAGCGGTCTTGATTGCCTTCACGGGTGGCTCACTCAAGGGCACGGTCGCTTCCGGCCATCTGGTCTCGTCCTTCTCCACGGGCGAGTCCTGCGCTGGTGATTGATGCTCAATTGCCTTCGATATATCCGGTTGCGCGGATTCAGGTATAACCGGCGACGGGATTATCTCCGCTGTCGGCGCTGCAGGCAGTGGCACCGGCACGGCCCGATCAGACCGGAGATCTTTATTCACGGTCCTGTCTTCGCTCATCGGCACAGCCTGTGGCGTCATGCCCTGTCCGGTTACCACAGTATCTGAACCGGTCTGTTGACCGCCAACAAGCAACCATCCACCCACTACAACCACTCCTGCTACCAGCAACCCGATTACGCCACCTAACCAACCCGGTATACGCCGGTATTTCTCGTCCGTACCTGCCGCCTTGTCTGTTTGCGGAATGGCAGCCCGGGCGTGACTTGCAAGGCCGGTATGCACATTTGTACCGGCATGCTGCGTCACCGCATGGCTGCTGGTATGTGCTCCCTCGTCCAGCGAGGGAATGTAAAGTGGCGTATCCGTACCTTGCGCATTCTCAAGCTGGGCAAGCAGAGCATTTCTCTCATTGATCAACCTGTCACGCGCCGACTCCGCCTCGGCACGCAGACGGACGGCTATCTCGACATTCTTGCGAGTTTCATCTAGCTGCTTGCGCAGGCGCACAGGGTCTTCCAGCTGCCCCGGACCCGAAACGTTCATCAGACCACGCGCGACCTCTACTTCTCCACGCAGTGTATTTATCTTCTCGCGCAGCCCGTTTTGCTCATCCAGGGCACCGTCTCGTTCACGCGTCAATTGCTTGAGCTGTGACTCGAGCTGCTTTATAGCTGTTTCTGCCTGCCGGTACTGCTCCTGCATCAGTTTGATGTCGGCCTGGTGACGCTCCCTCTCCTGGTGCCGGAAAACCACCATCTCGGCATGCGCCTGTTGCAGGTCCTGCTGCACTTTTGCAAGCTGCTCTTCGGTGGCGTTATGTGCATCGAGCACCCCCTGGAGGCGATTGCGTTCCTCAGTACGCACAGCACCAACGGCTTCCTCGATAACATCTGACTGCTTGCTGAAATTTACCTCATGCTCCGTTGCAACAGCCGCGAGCTGTTCTTTCAGCTCGCGCTGCCGCGCAGCCATCTGTGCACGCTCCTCTGCGCGTGCCTGACGTTCCGCATGCAGTTCGTCACGGAGATTATCCAGATCTTCCTGGGCACTGACACGGGATTTCTGGTGGTCGCGGGATGTTTGCTCCAGCTGCTTGCGCAGGCGATCTATCTGACCCTGCATTTCCTTTTCGATGTCATTCTTGCGCTTCAGGTCCTCGTGAGACTTCCTTGAAGAGTCCTGATATTCATTTTCAATACCCTTTACACGTTCATCACCCTGCTCAACGAGGAATTGCAGATCATTTATCTTCTGGCGTGCAACATCAAGCTCTTCCCGGAGGATGTCAAGATCTACATCCTTCTGGCTGGATTCAACACGTAATTTCTCGAACTGCAAATCTCTCGCGGCACTTTCAGCCTGTAACACGGAATGCAGTTTATGCTCAGTGTCCAGCGCCTTTTTTATTACTGCGAGCTGTTCTTCCGCAGCGCAGTCATGTTCCTTGATCTGTGTTTGCAGCGATTCCACGGACCGCCTGAGTTCAGCATCACTTTCTGCAAACCGTTGCACCTGCTGACGCAACTCGTCTCGCTCACGCGTGATATGTTCCAGATCATGTGCCCGCGCTTCCGGGTCACCGGCTGTCCCGTCAGCGTTGTCCTGCTCGGACTCAGCAGATACGGCCTCCTGTGACAATGCATGGCGTACCTGTTCCACCTCTTCCTGCAAAGAGGATGATATAGACAAGAGCGAGTTACGCTCTGCGCCAAGCAACACAAGCTGCTCCGCCTGCTTAGAAACCAGCGCCTGTAATTCTTCTATTTGCTGTACGAATACCTGCTCCTTATCTTCCGAAACGGCATTCGCGCTGTCAGTCCTGTCATGGCCCGCCTGTAATTCACTGCTCAATGTCAGAACCCTCCTCTTGAGTGGCAACCGGATCAGGTTGCCCGGAGAGAGTCCCCGGCACACCGGATAGTATTGACGTGAAGCCGCGCGCCGAATCGCGCAGGACACTCAGCACCTGTGCAAGTTTTTGTAGCCGTTCCTCGAGCTGTTGTTTTTCGTCCGCAACCCCCTGCATGAGTTTCTTTAGCTTGACGGTTTCCTCTTTAGTACCGGCCAGTTCTGCCTGCAATGATTCAACCAGTAGCAAGTCTTCGCTCACATGCGGTTTGCCTTCACCTTGCAGCACGATTGCCTCCGGTAGCGCAGCATGCTGCCCGTCTGCAAGTACTTCTGTATGGGCCAGTACCATATCCAGCTGTTGTTGCATCAGCAGATGCTGTGCCTCGGACTGTTCCTGTTCGCTGCCAAGCTCCTTGCGCAAGGCATCGCATTTGTTCTTCAGCCCTCTTACCAGCGTACGAAGCTGGTGACTCTGCTGCTTTTCCTGCTCGAGTTCTTCTGACAGCGACTGTAACTGTCCAGTATGCTTTTCACGCTGGGCCTCGTATCGATTCATGAACAACTGCTTTTCCTCTTCCAGCCTGCTCACCCGGCTATAGTAATCTCCGAGCTTCTCTCCGGATTCGGCCAACTCCATACGTACAAGATTCAGTTGTTGTTCGACTGTTTCCCGGGTGTATCTTTCTTGTTCGAGCTCTGCCACCACCAGCTCGAGCTCCTGCCGGATCTGCGAATCAACCTGTTCGTAACCTGACGACGTTTCGAATTCTGCCGTCACGTCGTCTTTTGAAGCCGGCAGATTATTCATGCCACCATCCAGCACACAGACATCGAAGCCCTTATGACTGAGAACGAACGCCGCAGAGTCACTGCGACTACCTGTGTCGCAGCAGATGACATATTTCGCGTTGAATACCAGTTCTGGCATTTCACCCCTCAGGGTGGACAGTGGAATATTCACGCTGTCCTCAAACGAACCGCGTTCATATTCGTCAGGCGTGCGGACATCCACCCACACCGCCCCCTCTTCGACCAGTCGCGTAGCCTCGTTGTAGTCGACATATGTAACCAGTTGGGTCTTCAGCAGATCGACGAAGTCCTGCTTGGCAAGGCGCATCAGCACGCCATCGGTCAGCATGGTTATCGTGGCATTTCGCTTGGAATCCGATACCAGTGCTTCTTCCCCGAATGAATCGCCGCTGGTCAGCTCGGCGAGAAACTGCTCACTGGACTCCGGGTCCTCCTTACGAGTTACGGCGCAGCGGCCTTCATGAATGGTATAGAAGTGGTCACCTTCACTCCCTTGGGCTATGATGACCTGGCCATTTGTTACCTCGATTGGCTTGAACTTCATCAACAGCGCCTGAAGCTTGGACGGCGGCAGCCTCGCGAAGGTGGTCGACTGCAATATCCGTGTCATCCAGTCACTATTGTCGGCCGCACTTATATCAACTACCTCGGCCGTATTGGACGGGTCCCAGGTCAGAAAAACGTCAAGCAGCCCGGCGTCAACCCTTGCGATGACAGACCTGCACACCGCACGGGCAGCAAACTGGCGCGGCTGGAGATTGGAAATCGGGTGACGGCTTTGCTCGGTACCGGCCTTGATTTCACCGGCTGCCTTGCGAAAGCCGTCAATCAGGGTGACTGTGCCTTCCAGCAGGAAGATCGCGCAATTGTCACGATCACCCTTCCGGAACAGGTAATGCCCTGCCTTGACCTCCTCGATGACTATCTTTTCCGACAGTTCCCTGAATCGCTCAGGCGAGAGTGAATTCAGGGGGACCAGCTCATGAAGAATTTTTATGTCTTGAGTGGTTTTCTGTGCGGCGCGCATATTCACCCTGTGTACTGCGTCCTGGTCGGTCAGGTTCTGTTCGTGCAGAGGGAATTCTCCACTACATGATGCTGCATCAAGCGTATCGGCCAAAAATCGCCGTGATTGAGGCAACCATGTCAGCCCGCGGCCGCTGCCACCGGAGGCAAAGATTGCTCCTGACAGGTTTGGAGCCTGTGATTCAGCAGAACCGGAAAGCTTGACCGCCGTCACAGAACGTACGCCTGGAGATATGCACTTAAGCTTCATTATTTGTATTAAATACATAGCATTGCAGCACATTCCATTGTTCCGGGACGGCCAGGCCGCAAGCGGTGACGAAACGATCATCACCGGCATGCGATGCAGGTATACAAGATCCAATCACGCCCGAACCTGGCGAGTGTGTACATCATGCACAGGCGCGCACCGACGATTACAAACGCAGCTGCCAGTCGAGGCGCACCCAGATATTTTTTCAACAAGAGAATGCCATGCCTGCCTGCTTTAACTCATCAAAGTGGCCGTGCCGCCTGTTCTCGTCAGCGCCCGAGCACTTCATTCACCTCTGCCGGGCGAACAGCTGTACCGTCATAGTAACAGCCAGCACAAGAGACAACCCGCACCGCGGGTGTACACCTATTAGCTTAAAGCCTGTATTTACAGTATTTTACTGGCGGCCTAGCGTTCACTGGAAACACCGGCGCACGGCGTTGCAGCCGAGGCACGCATCGACAAGAGGAAAGTACAACATCGCACAGAGTGACAACGTAACAGAGTTCGTGGCCGCTGTGATGAGTTAGCGCAAACATGCAAATGCCACCAAGTACTACAAAAAAAGGCATTTAATGCAGTAAAACACTTTCACATTCCATATATTGTGCTATCTTACGCGTGCTGTTTTATCTATCACCCAACGAGGAGTTACTTCGAATGGCAAAAAAGAAAGCGACGGCTAAGAAAAAGACAGCTGCCAAAGCTGCTGCAAAGCCAACGACCAAGTCTGAAACGCTTAACTTCATTGCTGACAAATCCGGTCTAACCAAAAAGGATGTCGGCGCCGTATTTGACAATCTTGCCATGCTCATGAAGCGCGACCTCAAGAAAGGTCCGGGCGTATATACCGTTCCTGGCCTGATGAAGGTCAAGGTTGTGCGCAAACCTGCCAGCCGGGCGCGCAAGGGCATTAACCCGTTTACCGGGGAGGAGATGATGTTCAAGGCCAAGCCCGCACGTAACGTGGTCAAGGTCCTGCCGCTCAAGAACTTGAAGGAAATGGTATAAAAACAGTAAGATACGGGGCTGCCAGACAGCCCCGCTTCTTTTATGTCACGTCTCAGGTGCAGCCGTCCTGCTGCTTTATCTTGCCGCGAATGAACTGGCTGTGCGGCACATACAGCAGGTCAGCCACCTTCCGGACGAGATGTTCTTCATGCGCATGCACCTTGCCGTCCAGAAAGGTTATCTCCCACAAACGGTTCACGATTTCTATCCTGTCTTCCATGCTGCACTCGCTGGTGATCAGGCGGGTAAATGGAAACAGCGAGGTGGCGCGATCAGCCTGCCGCTCCGCCAGCCCGCAGATCTCGCGGGCTTCATCCGGTGACACGGCATGAATCTCCTCGATAATGCGCTTCACCAGCTGTCGCTCGGCATCGCTGATTTCAGCATCGGCAGCAGCCACCTCCATCAGCAGGGCTGCTGTTGCAACTTGCAGAGCATGCTCTGCGTCTGTCCCGGCGCCGGAGCTCGACGGCAAATGTTTTCTTAGCAGTGACTGTATCGTGCTGATCATTGGTAAATTATATGCCGGCGACAACCGTGTCAGTGTGATTTGGCATGGTTAACCTCGCGTTCCGGCACCTGACTAGTTGATGTGCCGGCTGGTTTGATAGTGACCATGTTCGAATTGCGTGAAGAATTCACTCAGCATCGGATGATTGATCGGTTCGTTGCTGTCATCTGCCTGAAGGTTACGCTCGGCAACATAGGTTTCACGCCCGGTGTCATGTACCAGCACGCGGTACCAGGGTTCGTTTTTGGGTGGCCGACTCCTCGCCACGGTCTCATACCACTCCTCCCGACCAAGGAACTCCGGATCGACATCAACGATTACACCCCGGTAATCAAACAATCTGTGGTAGATGCACTGACCAATCGAGAATCTAGCCTGCTTCATTAGCTGCCACCTCTCTGCTGAATCTGCATCATTCAACCTTTCGACTATCGAGCCGGAAGCAAGTTCGCATGGTCGGCGAGAACCGGCATATAATGAAAACGGGTCCTGATTATTCGGAGAAGGTACCTATTAATGAAGCACAATCAGACAGTTAGCTCAAACAAGGTGGTCACTATACAGTATACGCTCACCAACGCTGACGGCGTGGTAGTACGCGAGGCCACTGGCAGACCGGTCAGCTACCTGCACGGCTCCGGATCTCTGCCCGCCAAGCTCGAGCACCAGCTGGAGTCTCATACGATCGGCGACGTGGTGCGCGCCCGCTTGCTGCCTGATGATGCCTTTGGCAAACGCAGTATCGAGCTGATACACGAAATGCCCTTGAGCGAGTTTCCCGTCGGCGAAACGATCATGGCTGGGGGCCAGGTGCTGGGCCATGATGAGAATGGCAGGGAGATTCTGTTTACGGTTACAGAAATCCGGGAAGGTGTCGCACACCTCGACGGCAACCATCCCCTGGCCGGTCAGACGCTGGTATTCGAGGTCGAGATCCAGGGCATCCGCGATGCGACCACAGACGAACTACACGCCGGCAAGGCCGCCGTTCCGCTTCGCTAGTTACCGATCAACCCGGAAACGGGTCCCCTGGTAAAACAGCTGGATACTGCCGGGACCAATCTTTTCCAGTACCGCGCCGCTGGCCAGCGTATCACCCTCCCTGTATTTCTTCAGGTCAACCAGCACAAACCGTCGGGCGGGTTGATCCGAATACACATGGACATCAATATGTGGCAGTGTAAAACCGCTGCGGAACGTAAGCGGCAACTCGTCCCATTCCGGCAGCTGTGCCCCGCTGTCGCTGACGGGCGATGGCGCTGTTGGCTCGACCACCCGCTGTTTTGTTGTCGGGCTGGCGGCCGCGCGGTGGGCCTGTTGCACAGGTGCAACAGCTGGCGACGGGTAGCTCACCCTTGGTCGCCTTTCGCGCGGTTTATCCTGTGCGGGTTTGGCCATTTGCTGTAGCGGTGCCCCGGCAATCTGGCTGGACCTGGCTGCCACATCAGACGGCGGGATATTGACAGCTCCAGACTCACCAGCCACCTCGGACCCATCACGCTCCAGCAGATAAAATATCAAGCCGGCATTGAACAGCAGCAACACGGCAACAATCCAGGGCCAGCGGCCCGAGCTTGAGACCTTGCGAACACCCCAGTGCGCAGACTCCAGATCTGGAACATCACCGAGGTTGCGTTCGCGATCGGCTTTCTTGAGTGCTTCAAGGATATAGGACATAGGTTAATCCGGAGGTACCGGGCGCAATACCGGCACATCCTCCCGTCCAGAGCTGGAATTAAGGTGAATCAGGGTATTCCTGCCAACAATCCCATCCGCCACGAGACCTCGGCTGCGCTGAAATTCAAGCACCTGTTTCTGCAACTGATAATCAAACAGGTTAGCATCGGCAACCGGAATCCGGACTCCCTGCACGATTTCCAGCTGTTGTCGTATCCATTTCACATCCGGGCTGCGGTCACCCATCTTCAGATACAGCCTGCCACCCGGAGTGGACTGGAACAGCAATGAGTAATCACCATACCAGATACGGTCCACCTGTTCGACCGTTGCGCGATACAACGCATCGCCCATAACCAGTTCTAACAGCGATCCATCCAGGTGGCGGAGGAATACCGGGATCCTGGAACCATCAGCTGCCGTGAGTGTTAACACAGCCGGGCGATTAAATTGCCGCAACCTGTTCCAGTTACCTTGCTCCTCAAGACACAGCAAACCGTACTGCAGGGCGAATTCACAAAAATCGGGTTTTACGTTCGCTGGCAAATCAACAGCCCATGCTGCAAACAATTCCTTCCAGGCCTTGCGATACCATGTGCTGTCTGCTGACGCCAGTAATGACTCCATTGTAACGGCAGGGCCGGGGGCCGGGCCGGAGGCGCTGTCAGTCGGCGGCATATCACCGACGTCTACGTCTGGCACATCTCTCTGCGCAGACGGCTTGAGCGCATCGACAGCAACCGCAGCGGCCATTTCCACGCTCCCCTCCGTCAGTGCGCCTTTGCTTGCCGCTTGTGGCAGGGCCGCATCGCTTTTCATCTGCCAGGGCCGGTATTGCCAGGCCACTGCAGCCAGCACCAGGATAAACAGGCCACCGGCCAGCGCAGGCAACCACCAGGAAGTCATGGCGTTCGTGGTATTCGGGTTAAGCACCTCACGGGCCGCCTTGCGGACGACCTTGTTATCCACCAGTGATGTACCTTCCACATAGGCTCCCAACATGGCCCGGTCACACAGGACATTGATCAGTCGCGGTATCCCGCCTGACAGCTCGTGGATCCTGTCAACAGAGCGCTTGTTGAAGATCGTCTGCGAAGCTCCGCAAATTTGCAGGCGGTGGCGTATATAGGCATCTGCCTCGTCTCGTGAGATCGGATCGAGGTGATAGCGCGCAGTAACACGCTGGGAAAGCTGCCTCATGTCATCGCGTGCCAGTGAATCGCGCAATTCAGGTTGCCCTATTAATATGATCTGCAGAAGCTTCTGTGTGGATGTTTCCAGATTGGTCAGTAGTCGTACCTGCTCCAGCACGTCGGCCGACAGGTTCTGCGCCTCATCGATTATCAGCACCGTTCTCCGGCCTCGGGCATAGGCATCCAGCAGGTAGCGGTTAAGGACATCAACCAGCACCTTGATGCTGTTACATGCTGCTGGATAGCTGACACCAAGTTCGTCACAGACCGTGGCAATCAGCTCAGTGGCCGTCACCTTGGGGTTAAGGACCATGGCTACGTCGACATTGTCAGGCACCTGTTCCAGCAGGCAGCGACAGATGGTGGTCTTCCCGGTGCCGACCTCGCCGGTCAACTGTACAAATCCGCCTCCCTCGCCCAGCCCGTACAGCAGGTGTGCCAGCGCCTCGCGGTGCCGTGCACTCATGTACAGAAAACGGGGATCGGGCGTTATGGAAAACGGCCGTTCGCTCAAATTAAAATGGTTGAGATACATAATCCATGCATGTGAAAACAACCGACAGGTTACCCATGCGGCTAGAACAGCGTCCAGATACACTGGACCCATGTAGGTGGCACCCACCACCGCCACATCCATTTAACCGACAAACCCTATGTAACTCAATAATATCCTTACTCGGCTACCGGTTGCGACTGTTATCGTGAATGGCATATTACTGTCGTTCCCGTTAGCGCTGCATGGATCCGTCCAGGCACGTAATCCGCTCTGGCTGCGCGGAAAGTTGACGCAAAACGGATGGAGAACCCGTCCGGGCATCAAGCAATTTTCCATGGGGCATTGGAGATCCACACGCCGCAGGACCAATAGGGCCCGCAGTGCTGGCGTGATTTCCAGGGCCACTACACCCAACCCGACTGGAAACCGGCTTACCAACCCCCTGCACAGCACGACGCCATCCAGTGCATCGAAATAAAGGCGCTCATGCAAACCAGAACGCATATAAAACGAAGCCAGACCCTGGCACCATTCTCCATGGTGATAAGCGCAGCAAGGAAACAGCCCGGAATTTTTTTAACTTACTGTATTATTTGTATTATTAACCAAAGACGCCAAGCCCGTCGAAAATGTATGTCAACACCCCGTCGCGGGGTCCGTCTTGCGGCCACCTGCAACACCTCGGGAATCCTCATCGACTGTGACCGGACAGTTTCAACACTCGAATAGTCATTTACAGATCTCGCGAGAAAGCGAGGTATTTCACTGAAATTTCACTGCATGACTATAATCTGTTCAAGAAATCGGGACTCGCTGCCGATGTATAGCGGTACGCGGGGCTGCGTGCTACATGCGATAGCTTGATTGTTTCATATATTATTGTTTTATTTAGAATTATAATTGACTTTTAACAGGCAGGCTGATCTAGTGTGGATATGGGTGATTATCTTTCCTCTGCATATATGATATGGACCACATAAGAGGCAAGTATGAAGTCGTATATGCAGCGTACTGGTAAACAAACGGGATTAACGTTAATCGAACTCATGATTACACTAGTCGTGGGCTCGATACTGCTGGTGATTGCTGTACCAAGCTTCCTGACCTTTCAGAAGGACAACAGGCGGGTCACCCAGATCAACGAACTGGTGAGCGGCCTTAACCTGGCCAGAAGCGAGGCGATCAAGAGCAACGCAACTGTGGCCTTCTGCCCCAGTTCGGACGGTGCAAACTGCTCAGGGACTATCTATGACAATGGCTGGATCGTGTTTCTCAATAATGACGCTGACAGCCCGCCGGCAGTCGATGGCGGGGAAACGGTACTGCGCACTCACGCGGGCACTACGACAAGCGGCAGCAGCCTGCGCGCCGTCGGCATCACCACCGGGCTCAACTATGCAGCGACAGGTCGCCCGAGTGTTGCGGGCGATATCACCTATTGTGATGACCGTGGCGCCGGAAAGGCGCGCAGCGTTGTTGTCACCCGCGTTGGCCTGATAACCGCTTCAAATGTACATCTAGACGGCAGCGCACTGACCTGTCCATGAGATGAAATAATGGAATTACGAGTCAAACAAAACGGATTCTCGCTACTGGAGGTGCTGATCGCGCTTATTGTCCTGTCGATCGGGCTGCTTGGTCACTCCAAGATACAGGCGCTGGGTGTCCGCGCGAGCAGCGACGCCAACCTGCGTACCGAGGCTACGTTTCTCGCCAACGACATGATAGAGCGGATGCGCGCCAACCGGCCGTCCGTTACCAGCGACTATTACGCAGGCATCAGTTACTCGACGATCGACTGCACATCGGCACCGGCCAAGATCTGCAGCGAAGGTACGGCAGGTGCGGCCGCTGACTGCACCACGACCGAGATGGCCGATGAAGACGCGTTCAACTGGTTTTGTGACGTGACGGCAACCTTGCCGAACGGCGGTGTTGCGGTAAGTTCGGCGGCTGGCGTGTATTCAGTCCAGGTCAGCTGGGATGGCCTCGATGAAGACGGCAATGTCAAGAACCGGGACGTGTCGGCAAACTTTATACCATAGGCATCATGATGCGGCAAAAGGGGTTCACACTGGTTGAAATGATGATCGCTATCGTGATCGGACTGTTGCTGATCGCCGGTACGCTTAGCGTCTTTCTCAGCACCAAGCAGGGTTACCGGATGGTGAGCGGCCTGTCACTGATGCAGTCGACCGGACGTGCGACACTCGATCTACTGGTGGGAGACATCATGATGGCAGGCTTCCCGCAGTCCAGCGGCATTGAAACATTTGTATCGGGGGCGGGCTTTACCCAGGATGGCGGCGGCAGCAACAGCGACATGTTCACGGTACGCATTCAGTCCACGACCGATTGCCTGAA
Organism: uncultured Gammaproteobacteria bacterium; assembly: GCA_963803275.1. GTDB lineage: Bacteria > Pseudomonadota > Gammaproteobacteria > UBA9214 > UBA9214 > UBA9214. The sequence goes on from CAWDLS010000001.1 coordinate 329,624, forward strand.
TACAGCCGGGGGAACGCCGGTCTATGCAGATGGACAGCAATACGCCAAGAACAAGTACTTCATACAGAACGGCAACCTGATGTGTGCAGCTCTGGCCGAGAACAATTCCGTGCTCAATACAGGCGTGGTGGTATCCGGAATCGAAAACATGCAGGTCCTGTACGGCGAGGACAATGATCCCGCGGATAGTGTCACCAATGCCACGCGTTACGTGACCGCCGGCAATGTTGCAGACTGGAACAACGTGGTCAGCGTCAAGATCGGGTTTATCGCGAACTCGCAGGGCAACATTGCTACGTCCGATGACACGGCAAGCTTTTCCCTCCTCGGGCAAACCGCCACCGCCGCATCGTCAGACCGCTTGCGGCGCCGCGCCTACAGCACGACTGTCGTGATCAGAAACAGGATGGAGTAATCATGTACAGCGCATCCGGTAACTGTTGTAGACACACAGGCTTGTACGCCAGGCACCGGCAGACCGGTGCCGCCCTGTTCATTGGCCTGGTCATCCTGGTGGTAATCGCCATCATCGGTGTCAGCGGCGTACGCTCGGTTATCATGGAAAAGAACATGGCGGCCAACAACCAGTACCACGTACTGGTGTTTCAGGCCGCAGAGACGGCTATTGAAGGTACGCTTGCGGATGACACTGCCTTCGTGGCCGCGATCAACACACCGACGAGCGGTACCTGGCCGACACGCAGTTTCTCCGTCATACATACGGCAAATCCGTTCACTATTACCAGTGACGCGGAAATTCAGGTCGGGACCCCTACCGTCCCTGTCGGATATTCCATCGGTGAATTCGTGGTCTATCCGTTTACCATCACCGGCGATGGCGCAATCGCGAGCATCAATGCCGCAGACAGGCATATCCAGACCGCCAGCAAAATAGCGCCATACCTTAACTGACGGAGAACAAAATTGTGATTAATAACACTATTCTCGGCATGCAAGACGGTAAACTCGGTACTATCGGTACTGCCATGCTGACAGGAGGTTTGTCATGAAATTCCTGAAATTCTTTGTCCTTGCCACAGGCCTGCTGTGGCACATGGGCTTGCACGCGGAACTGGTCGCGATACAGGAAGCCATTGAAGCCTACGATACCGATGTCGTCATGAATGGCAGCGGGGATGGCTATGTACAGGCTCGCAGTTGTGCGGACTGCCCGTACATCCGCATGGACATTGACCAGAATACGGTTGTCACGGTCGACGGCACGCCCGTACAGGCAGGGAAGAACATCGAGAAGCACTGGTCTGGTGGCATTGTCATCTACGACATCAAAACCAATCATGTAGTACGCCTGCATCTCTAGTCACCGGCGACAGGATCAAGAAGAGGGAAATGGCTATGTTTACGTTCACAACCAAGTCACGAATTATGCTGCTGACATTCATCGTGTCTGCGATGACAGGATTCCCGTTGTTGGCGGACGATACCGAGGTTTACCTCGGCGACCTCAGCTTCTCGACCAATATCAGGCCGAACGTGCTCTTTATCATGGACACCTCCGGCAGTATGGACACTGATGTCGTACTAACCACGGGCACCTACGACCCTGCAACCACCTATTCTGGTTCATGCAACACAGGCCGTGTCTACTGGACCACCTCGAGCGCCAACGGTGTTGCACCCAGCTGCTCGACGAACAACTACATCGCTACCAGCTCGAACAACTGCGCAGACTCGTCTGCAGCGATGTCATCGAGCGGCCCGGGGTACTACACCGGGACCATCGCGCGCTACAACATCAGGAACGGCGAGGATCGATGGCAGGGACTGAGCAGTTTCGATCATACCGAGATCATCGATTGCGCGGCTGACTATGGTATCCACGGTAACGGCGGCAGCAACAAATATCCAGCCGATGAGTATGACGGCGGCCCCTATCGATCAAATGCCACCAACGCCATCAACTGGAATAGCACCGGTGGCGTCTACACACTGTATTCCGCCAACTACCTGAACTGGATCAACTCACCCGGCGTCACCACCACCCAGACCCGCCTGGAGATCGTCCAGAATGTATTCAACGACCTGGTCGACAGCACCTCAGGCATCAATGCCAGCCTGATGCGCTTCGATGACAAGGACATGACCTATAACAAGGGTGGTTATTTCCTGCTGCCAATGCAGGTACTGGACAGTAGCTCGCGATCCACGTTCAAGGCCGCGGCCAACAGCCTGACATCGGGTGGCTACACACCTCTGGCCGAGACCCTCTATGAGGCGGCACGCTATTTCCGCGGCGAGCATGTCAAGTTCGGCAACAGCACGACGCCTGGGACGAACGACCCCGGCGTACTAGATCCGACCGACAGTACCCTGTACCAGAGTCCGATCGCGTACCAGTGTCAGCAGAACTATATCGTCCTGCTGACCGACGGTGACCCGACCTACGACAATAATGCTGACAGCGACATCGCCGCGCTGCCTGACTTTGCAACCACCGCAGGAACCTGTAATTACAATACCGGTGATGACTGCCTGGATGAGCTGGCCCAGTACCTGTTTGACTACGACCAGCGCACCGATCTGGACGACGTGCAGAATGTCACTACTTACACGATAGGCTTCGCGAGCAACCAGCAGCTACTGCAGGATGCGGCCAACAAGGGTGGAGGCAAATATTTCACTGCTGACGACACCGTACAGCTGACTACCGCGTTCACCCAGATTATTTCCGATATCCTCGCCGTGAATACCACGTTTGTGGCACCAGCGGTACCGGTAAACGCATTCAATCGGCTCACCCATCGCGATGAGCTGTATTTCGCCCTGTTCAGACCGGAGAAATTCCCGCAGTGGTCTGGCAACATGAAACGCTACCAGCTGACGGGTAGCCCGGCGATTATTACCGATGCCACGGGCGCGGCTGCGGTCGATGCGACAACCGGCTTCTTCGACAGCGGGTCTACCAGCTTCTGGACATCGGGCCCCGACGCACCGGACGGTGACGCAGTCGAAAAGGGCGGTGCAGCCGGTGAACTGACCCTGTCGCGCAACATGTACACCTATACCGGGGCTTCCGCACCGAGTAACGAGGATCTCACCTTGCCGGCAAATCTCTTCAATGAGTCAAACGTGCTGATAACCAGCACCATGCTGGGCAACGCCGGTATGACGAGTGCCTATCGCACCGCCCTCTTGCAGTGGTCACGTGGCGTTGATCTTTTCGATGTTGATGAAGATGGTGATACCACGGATGCACGCCGCCAGATGGGAGATCCGCTGCACAGCAACCCGGTGGTGGTCAATTACGGTGGCACCAGTGCAAATCCCGACATTACACTTTTCATAGCGACCAATGAGGGGTTGCTGCACGCCATCAACACCACGGATGGCAGCGAAGTTTTTTCCTTTATTCCGCAGGAACTCCTGCCGAATCTGGACATCCTCTACAACAACAGCGGCGCCAGCAGCCATCCCTACGGGCTGGATGGACCGCTGACCGTCTGGGCAAACGATGTCAACAATAACGGTGTACTGCAGAACAGCAGCGGCGTCACTGAAACGGGTGAATCTGCCACTCTCTACGCTGGCATGCGCCGCGGTGGTAACAATTACTATGCGCTGGATGTCACCGACCGCAGTACACCTGAGCTGAAATGGATGATACAGGGTGGCCAGGGTAACTTCACCCAGCTGGCACAGACCTGGTCGAAAATGGAGCTCGCACACATCAAGAGCAGTGGCAGCAAGCGCACCGTGCTGATCTTCGGCGGCGGCTATGATGTCAACCAGGATACCGAGATCGCTGGCGTCGACAGTGAAGGCAACGCACTATACATGGTCGATGCAGGTACCGGCGCACGCCTCTGGTGGGCAGGCCTGTCCAGCTCGGGCGCCAATCTGACGTCCGCTGACATGAAATACAGCATGCCCGCCACGGTCATGGCAGGTGATATCAATGCCGATGGCTACACCGATATCGTCTTTGCCGTAGACATGGGTGGCCAGGTCTGGCGTTTCGATTTCGACAACAGCGGTAGCAACACAACCATCACCGGTGGCGTGATCGCCAAGCTTGCAGGCAGTGGCACCAACGAGCATCGACGTTTCTACGTGAAACCGGACGTCTCGCTGATCAAGATCAACGGCGTTGTTAACTATGCACTGGCTATCGGATCCGGCTATCGCGCACATCCGTTGAGCACACTCACACAGGACCGTTTCCACATGCTGTTTATCGGCAACGTGTACACACCACCATCGACCTACACGGCGATCGACGAAACCGACCTGCTTGACGTCACCACCGACCTGACACCGAACCTGTCTTCCAGCAGTGGCTGGCGCCTCGACATGGAGACCGGCGAAAAGGTCCTGGCCGCCTCCCTGACAGTGGATGGCACGGTATTGTTCACCACCTACAAGCCGGATTCGAATACCGTCAACTCCTGTGCGCCCAGCCAGGGTGTCGGACGCCTGTATGCGATCAACGCCTACGACGCGACACCAGTCAAGAATCTCGACGGGGTGGGTACACTCAACAGCCTGACGGTGACAGACCGCTACAAGACACTTGTTCGTGGCGGCATTCAGCCCGAGCCGCGCCTTATCTTTATCGATGGTGATAATCCGATCCTGGTGGTAGGACCGGAGAAGGTCGATGACCTCGACCTGTTCAACCCGATCAAGCGTACCTCGTGGACGGACTAGCGGAAACCGGGATGGTATCCATGAAGCAGCAGCAACTCGGGTTTACGCTGATCGAGCTGATGGTCGTGATGGTAGTGCTGGCTATTCTCACGGCCATCGCCTACCCGAGCTATACCAACCAGGTGCTGAAGTCGCGGCGAGCCGACGGCATCGCCGCGCTTAACCACAAGGCGATGCAAATGGAGTCCTGTCGGTCCGACAATGCAACTTATGTGGGTTGTCCCGCAGAAGCTGCCAGCACATCCGTTGATGGCTACTACGACATCGCTGCGCCGGTTTCCTCGGTGACGGCAACCGCCTATTCGTTCACCGCAACACCGCGCGGGGCCCAGCTGAAAGACACGAAATGCACATCAATGACCCTGGACTCTCAGGGTACCCGGGGGTACACGGGATCTGCACCGGATGCCGACACCTGCTGGGGGCAGTAACACCATGAAAAAAGGCGCGGGGAGCAATGTCCCTGCGCCTTTTTTATCTCGACTGACCGGAAACTAGAAATCGCGGGCGGCGTCGCCACGCTGATGGTCCACGACCGGTGAATGCAGCACCATGTCCATGCCGCGCCAGCTGGCCAGATCCACCGACTGGCGCTTGCCGCTGATGTCTTCCAGGATGATGCGAGTGTGCCGACCCGATGAGAACACGATCGCACGGACCTGAATCAGCTGACCGGCCAGGTTACTGTACCAGTAGCCGGGAATCGGCTTTTGTTGCAGAAACATCCTGCCTCCTTCGCCCGAGCCTGTTGTTGTTCTCGGACTGTTATTGTTCTTGCACTATGTAGCATTCTACACTCAATTTGCCATGTTACAGTTATAGCCCGTATATTGAGGGACGGGCAATCGGCCTAAGGTACTAACCATGCACCGGGGCCCTGCATCTGGACATAATTTGTTAAATTACAATAAGTTGCCGTATTACGTCGAGCCACGTCTGGAACAGCGGGTCTCGCCTCAACCTTATTCCGGTCGTATCAGGCTACCCGCACTTCGATTCGCCGCAGTTCAGGCAGGTCAGGCAGCCGTCCATCTGGATCGCGGCCTTGGTATGACACCTGGCGCATAGCTGTGCACCTGCGGGGAAATCACCCGGATCCGCGCTTTCCTCGGCACCCTTGGCCGCCTCGTACTGGGCACGCTTTTCGGCAACCAGCCGTTTCTGGTGCTCGTCCAGTCCGTCATCCTTCAGCAGTCCGATCATGCGCATGTGGCATTCGATTGCATCACCGATCTCGGCCACCAGCGAGGGCATGTACTTGCCACCCTTCTTGAAATAGCCGCCGCGAGGATCGAACACCGAGCGCAACTCCTCCACCAGGAAGGTCACATCACCCCCCTTCCTGAATACTGCGGAGATAATCCGCGTCAGTGCAACGATCCACTGGAAGTGGTCCATGTTCTTCGAGTTGATGAAGATCTCGAACGGCCGGCGCAGTTCGTTATCGGTACCGTAATTGAGCACGATATCGTTGATGGTGACATACAGCGCATGCTCCGACAGCGGCGTTTTGACCTTGTAGGTCGACCCGATCAGCATGTCCGGGCGCTCGAGCTTTTCGTGCAGGTGGACGATGTTATCCTCGCATTTCACTTCCGCCACGGGTGCCGGCTGCCGCGGCTCGTCCCGGTCGCCAACCTTGTACCCCACAATCTTTTGTTCAATACGAATAGCCATTCTGAACTCCTTAAAAATCACTGATTACCGGGTCGACATGCAAACCAAGCTGCAAGTGTTCACTAGAATTTGCCGTAATAACCTTCCTTCAGCGCATCGTACAGATTTGCGGCGCTATGGGTTTCACCATCGTACTCGACTTCCTCGTTACCCTTGAGACTGACCTTGCTGCCGTCTTCCAGAGTAAATTCATAGACAGTGTTTTCCAGATCCTTCCCTTTACCAGCACACCCTGAAAGGCCTCCGGATTGAAACGGAAGGTCGTGCAGCCCTTCAGGCCCTGTCTGTAGGCGTACAGGTAGATATCCTTGAAGTCCTCGTAACGGGTAGTCCGTTGGTACGTTGGCGGTCTTGGAGATGGAGGAATCCACCCACTTCTGCGCGGCCGCCTGGATATCCACGTGCTGCTTTGGGCGTGATGTCATCGGCGGCGATGAAATAATCCGGCAGCGCTTCGGCCTCGCTCGTCCGAGCAACGGCATGGCATTCGGGGTTGACCAGCTCGCGGTAAGCCAGCAGTTCGAAGGAAAACACGTCGACCTTTTCCTTGGTCTTCTTGCCCTCGCGGATCACGTTGCGGAAATAGTGATGGGCGAAAGCTGGGCTCGATGCCGTTGCTGGCATTGTTGGCCAGCGACAGCGAGATGGTGCCGGTGGGAGCGATGGAGCTGTGGTGGGTGAAACGCGCGCCCTTCTCGGCCAAGCTGCTCCACCAGTTCCGGCGCCACGGTGGCGACGCGCTGCATGTAGCGGCTGTAATGGGCATGCAGCACCTTGCCCTTGATGGCGTCGCCGGCCTTCCAGCCGTCGCGGCCATCTCCGGACGCTTGCGCAGCATCTCTTCGGTGACAGTGAAGTCCTCTTCCATGATCGGTGCCGGAGCCTTTTCCTTCGGCCAGTTCCAGCGCCGTCTTCCAGCCGGTCACGGCCATTTCGCGGGTGACACGCTCGGTGAATTGCACCGATTCGGCGTCGAGCCATACTTCATGCGCAGCATGGTGAGGGTGGAGCCCAGGCCCAGGAAGCCCATGCCGTGGCGGCGCTTGCGCTGGATCTCGTCGCGCTGGCCCTGCAGCGGCAGGCCGTTGATCTCGACCACGTTGTCCAGCATGCGGGTGAACACGCTCACCACCTTGCGGTATTCCTCCCAGTCGAAACGCGGCGCGCTCGGTGAACGGATCGCGCACGAACTTGGTGAGGTTGACCGAGCCCAGCAGGCAGGAGCCATAGGGCGGCAAGCGGCTGCTCGCCGCAGGGATTGGTGGCGCGGATGTTCTCGCAGAACCAGTTGTTGTTCATCTCGTTGACCTTGTCGATCAGGATGAAACCCGGCTCGGCGAAGTCATAGGTGGAGGTCATGATCATGTCCCACAGGCGCCGCGCCGGACGGATCTTGTAGACCTTGCAGGCCACCAGGCCTGCGTCGTTGATGATGTAGCCTTCCGTGCATGGGCCATTCGCGCCAGATGCATTTGCTCCGGGTCGTTGCAGATCGAGCGATCCGTCTTCCGCCTCCTTGCGGGTGACCGGGAAGGCCAGCTTCCAGTCGGCGTCGTTCTTCACCGCCTCCATGAACTCGTCGGTGATCAGCAGCGACAGATTGAACTGGCGCAGGCGGCCGTTCTCGCGCTTGGCGCGGATGAAATCCATCACGTCCGGGTGGCCGACATCGAAGGTGCCCATCTGCGCGCCGCGGCGGCCGCCGGCCGAGGACACGGTGAAACACATCTTGTCGTAGATATCCATGAACGACAGCGGGCCGGAGGTGTAGGCGCCGGCGCCGGACACATAGGCGCCGCGCGGACGCAGCGTGGAGAATTCATAGCCGATGCCGCAGCCGGCCTTCAGCGTCAGGCCCGCCTCGTGCACCTTCTCCAGGATATCGTCCATGGAGTCGCGGATGGTGCCGGACACGGTGCAGTTGATGGTGGAGGTGGCCGGCTTGTGCTCCAGCGCGCCGGCATTGGAGGTGATGCGGCCGGCGGGAATGGCGCCATGGCGCAGCGCCCAGAGAAACGCTCGTACCAGTGCTCGCGCACCTCCGGTGTAGCTTCGACATCGGCAAGCGCGCGCGCAACACGCTGGTAGGTGTCGTCCATGGTTGCGTCGACCGGCTGTGCCGTCTTTGGCTGTCAGGCGGTATTTCTTGTCCCAGATATCCTGCGATGCCGGCTGCATCGGAATTTCAGTGACAGTGGTAGGGACTGCTTCAAGGTGTGCCATCGTGGTCATGTGTCCTGTATTCCTCCCTCTGTTGTTACATTCTTGTACAGGAATGTGTTATTTCCCCCTTGCTGACGGGATATACCCGCGAACAGGGTATGATTCGGCGTAACACAACATATTGTGTCGCGAGAGGTGAGATTATTCAGCACGGGACGCCCTGTCAAGGGCAATTTACAGACGTTAAAATTAGTTTATATAACAATATGATAAACACATAATCCGCATGCGGGGAAGATACTGGAAGGCCTTGTGCGCAGTAACAGCTAAACACTATATATTGTGTTTATTATATTAACCAATACTGCCGGAAAGGTGGCCAGCAGCTGGACTTTAGTCTAGAAAACATCGACCTGTGAGCTAGTCTGTGTGCTGATGATGTCCCTGCTGTTCAGCAACGGGGTGCGCATGATGCCCATGCTTGCCGGGAATAGCAAGCAGCATCACGATCCCCATCACAATTACGAGTAAACCGGCCGCCCTGCGTACCCGTTCGTCACGCACCCACCGCCCCAGTGAACTGAACGCAACCCCCATCACAAGCATGGTCGGTAACGTACCGGCACCAAATGCCAGCATGATAGCCCCGCCTTCCGCCGCCGATTCGCTGGTCAGCGCCAGCGCAAGAACCGAATAGACCATGCCGCAGGGCAACCAGCCCCATACCATACCCAGCAGCAGTGCCTGTCCGGCATTCCGTACCGGGATGAAGCGCCGCCCGAACGGTTCGATATGCTTCCAGGCATGCGCACCCAGCCGTTCCAGCCATTGCAACGCATGCCACCAGCCGCCCAGATAGAATCCCAGCAGGATCATGATGACGGCGGCGATGATCCCGCCGACCGGGAAGCCCCCGGTCAATCCCATCGTCGTGGCCTGCTGACCCAGCAGACCGGCCAGCACCCCGGCAACGGTGTAGCTGCCGACACGGCCCGTGTTATAGGCGAGCTGGGCCGCAACCAGCCGTGCACGTGAACTGCGCATCTCGTCGGTCAGACCGGATGTCAGCACGCCGACGATGCCGCTGCACATGCCGATGCAATGTGTCCCGCCAAGCAGACCGACGAGGGAGGCTGCACCAAGGGATTCGAGGTTCATGGTGATGTGCGGCGTAACACTGGCAAATTTTCGTATCCGGAGGGTGGCGGGATAATCAGCCCGCCCGGGCACAGTCCGTCACATAGACTTTACCTGCAAGGCCCCTCACCTGCACGGTGCTGCTACTTTACCGGTGCAAGGATTAACGGTGAAGTCTGCGGGATCAGCAACGTCCCGGACAGGCGCCAGTCGTCGGCCTCCAGTTGCACATACCAGTGACCGCTGCCGTGGAGTGCATCGATGCTGCCGCGATAATTGCCGGCACCAGCGTGCAGCAATTGCACAACCTGGTCAAAGCCGGCGCGGGTCGGGTGTAGCAGTGACAACGTGATCCTGTCCGGCCAAGTGCCGCCGATGGCGCTGAGCTGCAAATGCACGGTAGTTTCATGATCCAGTGCGAGAGTAGCCGTCAGCTTGTAGCGGGCTGCCGCATCGTCGCGCGCCAGGTCAAGATTGATGGCCTTGCCGCGCTCGTAATAATCATCCACCACCAGCCCGTCACTGGTGCTGACAGCGAGATAGAGTGTGAACATGCCGCCAACCACGGCCGTGAGTGGCAGCGCGATCACCAGCCAAACCCAGGGCTCCGCGTACCAGCGTTTGGGCTGCTGTTCCGTCACCGCATGCATACCTAGCGCGGCCCCAGGAAACGTGCCGTTTCTGTGGCCGACAACGTTGCATCGTCGTCTGCCACCAGCGTGAACTCGACGACAGTACTGCGTGCCTCCAGTTCGTCCTCTTCCACCTCCAGGCGTACCGGCAATTCAAGGACGTCTCCGGACGCGACGCGGATTTCCGGCAGGTCCATGTGCAGCTCCATCCCGGGGACCCCGCTGACCTTAAGCGAATAGCGATGTGCAGCGTTATCCATGTTGAGTATCTTCAGGATGTAGACGTTCTCGATCTCGCCATCGTCGGTTTCCCGGTACAGCTGGTTGCGGTCGCGAATGACGTCCAGGCCCAGCGACACGCGCTGGCTGAATGACCAGGCAAACAGGCCCATGATACCGAGCATGATCACCGCATAGACAATGATACGCGGCCGGACGATGTGCGAGGACTTGCCGTGCATGGCGCTTTCAGTGGTGTACCTGATCAGCCCCTTCTCGTAGCCCATTTTGTCCATCACGTCATCGCAGGCATCGATACAGGCAGAGCAGGCAATGCACTCGTACTGCAGGCCGTTACGGATATCGATACCCGTCGGGCAGACCTGCACGCACAGCGTGCAGTCGATACAGTCACCCAGGCCAAGCAGCTTGGGATCGTCGCTGCGCTTGCGCGATCCGCGCGGCTCGCCGCGCTCGGGTATGTAGGACACGATCAGTGTGTCCTTGTCGAACATGGCGCTCTGGAAGCGGGCGTAAGGGCACATGTACTTACAAACCTGCTCGCGCATAAAGCCGGCATTGCCGTAGGTTGCGAAGCCGTAGAAGATAACCCAGAAGGTTTCCCAGGGGCCAAGCTGGAACGTTACCAGGCGCTGGCCGAGTTCCATGATCGGCGTGAAATAGCCCACGAAGGTAAACCCGGTCCAGCCGGCGAAGGCGACCCAAAGCAGGTGCTTGGTCGCCTTGATGCGGAACTTGCGTGCATTCATCGGCTGCGCATCGAGCTTCTGCTGCCTGCCGCGGTCACCCTCGACCTTGCGCTCGATCCAAAGAAACGCCTCCGTCCACACCGTTTGCGGACAGGCATAACCGCACCAGATACGTCCGGCTATGGCAGTTACGAAGAACAGCGTCAGCCCGGCGATGATCAGCAGTGCGGCGAGGTAGATGAAATCCTGCGGCCAGAGCGTGATAAAAAAGATGTGGAACTTGCGCGCCGGCAAGTCCAGCAACATCGCCTGGTTGCCTTTCCAGCGCAGCCAGGGCGTGACGTAGTAGATACCCAGCAGACTGAACGACCCCCAGGACGCGCAGGCGCGCGAACAAGCCGTGCACCTCGCGCGGGTAGATTTTCGACGCCTTGGCGTAGAGGGACTTTTCTACCTGCTCGTCGGTATCACCTGCCGTTACAGGCGTTTTTGCTCTGGCACTGCCATGTACTGCAGATCAACGGTCCCGGTTTTCCGCATCTTGCCGCATGCAATTGGTGATTGCGAAATACAGCGTACCGATTCCCGAGACTGTTGAAATCAGCCAGAAAAAAGGAAGCCGATAGAGTAGATGCCCAGTCGGCTGACCTCGGTATCCTTGCCGAAGGGATAAAGGTCCGCCGGGTCAAACGCGGAAAAGAACAGACCTGTTGCCACAATGGCAACCAGAAACGACGGCCACAACACCGCGATGCACTTCTGTGATTTAGGTATCTGCTGTGCCATGGCCGACTGTCACATCCCCTTGCGGATAACTACTGGGTTGCGGTCTGCCCGTTCGACAGGCTGTAGACATAGGCCGCCAGCAGGTGCGCCTTCTCCACACCGAGGAAGTCCGGTGCGAGGGCATCTTGCCGTTACGACCCTTGGCGATCGTCTCCATCACGCGGGTTTTGGTTCCGCCATACAGCCAGATGTTGTCCGTCAGGTTTGGCGCACCAAGCGCCTGATTACCCTTGCCGTCCATGCCGTGGCAGGCCACGCACAGTTGCTGGAATTTTTCCTTGCCACGGCTGACTGCGGCCGCGTCCGCATCGTGACCGCTCAGACTGAGGACATAATCAGCGACATCCGATACACCATCCGGTCCGCCCAGCGCCTGCTCCCAGGCCGGCATGGCACCATTGCGGCCATCGAGGATCGAGGTCTGTATGGCATCGGGGTACCACCATAGAGCCAGTCATTGTCACGCAGGTTCGGGAAACCGCGCGCCCCGCGGGCATCGGAACCATGACACACCGAGCAGTAACTCACGAACATGCGCTCGCCCATGCGGTGTGCATCCGGATCCGCTGCAACGGCAACCAGGTCCATCCCGGCGTATTTCTTGAACAACGGACCGTAACTGCGCATCGGCCTGGTCGATCTCGCGCTCGATACTGTCCTGTCGATGTCCAGCCCAGCAAGCCCTTGAAGCTGCCAAGGCCGGGATACAGCGCCAGGTAGCCGATACCGAAGAACAGCGTGATATAGAACATCATCAGCCACCAGCGTGGCAGCGGATTGTTGAGTTCCTGCAAATCCTCGTCCCAGACGTGTCCCGTCGGCTTGCCGATTTCGTCGGCCCGCATGGAGGACAACCAGCGGATCAGCAGAAAACATGCAATAATACCTGCGATGGTTGGGATAATAATGTACCAGTTCCAGAAGCTGCTGGTGAAATCAGCCATGGGGATTCTCCTTGGAATATTTATCTGCCGGCAACATCTCGTCATCGTGATCAAAAGGGATGTTTGCCGCCTCGTCAAACCGCTGCTTGCGCTTGCCGCTCCAGGCCCAGACGACGATCCCGATGAACAGCACGACCACGACCACCGTCCAGATTTCCTGTATCAGCGTAACATTCATCGATATTATCTCCGGGACTTGATCGCCGTACCCAGCCCCTGCAGATAGGCTATGAGGGCATCAAGCTCGGTCTTCCCTTCGAGCTCCTTCGGTGCATTCTCGATCTCTGCGTCCGTATACGGAGCACCCAGCATACGCATGCACTTCCATCTTCTTCTTGATGGCCGAGGCATCGGCTGCAGTCTTTTCCAGCCACGGGTAACCCGGCATGATCGACTCCGGTACCACGTCACGCGGATTGTTCAGGTGCACGCGGTGCCAGTCGTCGCTGTAGCGTTCGCCGACCCGCGCCAGGTCCGGACCAGTTCGCTTGGAACCCCACTGGAACGGATGGTCATACACAAATTCACCGGCAACCGAGTAGTGGCCGTAGCGCTCGGTCTCTGCACGGAACGGGCGGATCATCTGGGAATGGCATACGATAGCAGCCTTCCCGGATATATACATCACGCCCCGCCAGCCGCAGCGGTGTATAGGGTTTCAGGCCCTCAACCGCCTCGGTGGTGGACTGCTGGAAGAACAACGGCACGATCTCCACCAGTCCGCCAATGGAGACCACCAGCGGTGATCAGAACGATCATCAGGCCGATATTTTTTTCAACCTTCTCATGTCCCGTCGCCATGATTGTCTCCTTAATGAGCCGCGGCCGGTGCCGGGATGGTGCCGACAGCCGGTTTGGCGCCTGCTATTGTCTTCCAGATATTCCAGCCATCACCAGCGTACCGAACAGGAAGAACCCACCGCCCAGGAAACGCACGATGTAAGTACGGATGCATGGCCTGCACGGATTCAACAAAGCTGTAGGTCAGCGTGCCGTCCGGATTGGTCGCACGCCACATCAGGCCCTGCATGATGCCGGCCACCCACATGGACGAGATATACAGCACGATGCCGATGGTCGAGGTCCAGAAATGCACCTCCACCAGTTTCAGGCTGTACAGCTCGCGATTGAACAGTCGCGGGATCAGGTAATACATGCTGCCCATGGAAACCAGCGCCACCCAGCCCAGCGCACCGGAATGCACATGGCCGATGGTCCAGTCGGTGTAATGCGACAAGCGCATTCACCGTCTTGATGGACATCATCGGCCCTCAAACGTGGACATGCCGTAGAAGGAGATGGACACGATCAGCAGGCGCAGCACCGGGTCGGTGCGCAGTTTCTCCCAGGCACCGGACAGTGTCATGATGCCGTTGATCATGCCGCCCCAGCATGGTGCCAGCAGGATCAGCGACATGACCATGCCCAGCGACTGGGCCCAGTCCGGCAGTGCGGTGTAATGCAGATGATGCGGGCCGGCCCAAATGTAGGTGAAGATCAGCGCCCAGAAGTGCACCACCGAGAGACGATAGGAATACACCGGGCGTCCTGCCTGCTTGGGAACGAAGTAGTACATCATGCCGAGGAAGCCGGCCGTCAGGAAGAAGCCCACTGCGTTATGTCCATACCACCATTGCACCATGGCGTCCTGTACACCGGCATAGACGGAGTAGGATTTTGACAGGGTGACCGGTATTTCGGCACTATTGAAGATATGCAGCATCGCGATGGTAATGATCATAGGCACCATAGAACCAGTTCGCGACGTAGATATGCTGGACGCGCCGTTTCGCAATGGTACCGAAAAACACGATCGCATAGGCTACCCAGACAACCGCGATCAGGATATCGATCGGCCATTCCAGCTCGGCGTATTCCTTGCTGGTCGTGATGCCGAGCGGCAGTGTGACGGCGGCCAGTACAATGATCAGCTGCCAGCCCCAGAAGGTAAACGCCGCCAGCTTATCGCTGATCAGCCGCACATGGCAGGTACGCTGCACAGCATAATAGGAGGTGGCAAACAGCGCGCACCCGCCAAAGGCAAAAATCACCGCATTGGTATGCAGTGGCCGCAGGCGACTGAAGGTCAGCCAGGGAATATCAAAGTTGAGCACCGGCCAGGCCAGCTGGGCAGCGATGAGCACACCGACCGACATGCCGACAATACCCCAGATAATGGTCATGATTGCAAACTGCCTGACCACGGTATAGTTATACGTTTGCTGATCGGCCATTCCGACCTCCCTGATTCAGATTGTTAACGCTGTTACAGAACCCGTCAGCCCCGCCTGCCGGCGGCAGGACTGTTGTACGATCACACGCTGGCAAACTCCGGCGCCATTCCCGATCCCCGCAAACCGGCGGCAATGGCAAGCAGGGCCTGGCAGCAGAAACCGGTGATGACCACCGCACTCCCCGTGGCCGGTTTTATCGGATCGCCGGTACCAGTCTGCCAGCAGAATTGTATCGTGCCGACAAGCACCGCACTGGCGGCGAGGGAAAGGACGTGTACCGTGTAACGCTTGCAAACAGTGCATTCACCTGTGCGAATGTCTCCCGTTCACGCTTCGCGTTGACATACATCCCCCGGATATTTTGCAGCACTGGCAAGCCTCCCGTTCTTTTTCTGATTGCGCGCGACTTGCATGCACACAATCGGCACGTCAGTATCCTTCAGACCACAGGCTGATTCAAGCAGCCTGCCGCAGAACCTCTCGCCAACGCGAACCGGGACAGCCGGGGGGGCAACCGGTTATTCCGCAGTTCGCAGTCCACACCAGGCGCACCGGCAAGACCCCGGTGATTTTCCGGACCGCGGGAGTATTTCGTTATAACGGACGCATTCTCATTCGTATCGAAGGAACCGGAGTCGTTGACCCCGGCGTCTGCATCGGGATGCAGGCCGGGTGCGCGACCACGGAGGTAGCGCAGGATCACCGTAAATGATCGCCCCCCGGTATCAGCAATCCGGCGGAAGGCATGCGTACCCTGAACACTGATGTCATGCCCGCCTGGCCAGGTGTTCGGTACGCCGGCACCAGGCGTATTGGTCCCCGTGCAGCTTGGGGAGAACACCTGACAGCAAGCGGCATGAGCCCCGGCCGTGCTGGCCGGAGAGCCCTTGAAAATGGTACCGTCACCGGTCGGGAGTTCGCCGGCCGCAATGGCCCACCGCCTCACCTCTCCGGTCTGGCCGGTCTGCGCGGCAGCGGCAATCCATGCAGCCATACGCATTGATGCATAACGTTTTTTCATGATAGTTCTTATGTTGAATACATAATTTTTCCTGGCGCATCGGACTACGGGTGCCGGGTAAAAAAACTGTAATGTGGAGGGTATTATTACCAGCGGGATCGACAGCGAGTTGATCTACATCAACTCATTAGAAAATTATAATACTCCTTTCTGCAGTGACCGATTGCCGGTAGGCTGTGGCCTGATACTGTGATGCGACAGTATTCGGAACAACAGCCCATTGCCATGCAACCCACAGCGTCCCTGTCGAAGCCGGCCACAGACGATCTCACGCAAACCGCAATCGAATCGCAGGCTTCAGGCTGCTATCACTGCGGCCTGCCAGTGCCGCACACCATCGACCTGAAGGTACGCATCAACGGCCGGGACGAGCCGATGTGCTGCCATGGTTGCCAGGCGGTCGCACAGGCCATCGTCGATGCCGGTCACACCGACTTCTATCGCCACCGCACACACGTCTCCAATACCGGCGCGGCACTGGTGCCGGAATTCATCCAGCAGACCCAAGTCTATGACCATCCCGAGATCCAGAAGACCTTTGTGCGCAGCACCGGTGCGCACGAACACGAGGCCGCGCTTATTCTGGAGGGCATCGTATGCGCTGCCTGTATCTGGCTGAACGAGCGTCACATCAGCCGCCTGCCGGGCGTGCTGGACGTACAGATCAACTACGCCACACACCGCGCACGCATTCGCTGGGATGACGCCCGGATCAAGCTGAGTGAAATCCTCCAGGCGATACACAACATCGGTTACAACGCGCATCCCTACGACCCCGCACAGCAGCAACTGGCGCGGGAACGTGAGCGCCGCACACAGCTCAGGCGCATCGGTATCACCGGTGTGCTTGGCATGCAGGTCATGGTGCTGTCTGTTGCACTCTACGTGGGCGGCTGGTCCGGAATCGAGGACGACTTCAGGCGTTTCTTCTACTGGATCGGACTGCTGCTGACAACACCGGCGCTGCTGTATTCGGGCGCACCGTTCCTGCGCGGGGCATGGCGCGACCTGCGCAACCGCCATGTCGGAATGGACGTACCGGTGGCGCTCGGCATCCTGGTTGCCTTTGGCGGCAGCGTACACACCACGCTAACCGGTGTTGGGGAGGTATATTACGACTCGGTGGTCATGTTCATCTTCTTCCTGCTGGTAAGCCGCTACTTCGAACTCATGGCGCGCAAGCGCAGTGCGGAAATCGCCGAGAACCTGGGCCATGCCCTGCCCGCCATGGCGACCCGCCTGCTCGATGCAGACGGTTTGGAGCAGCAGGAGATCATTCCGGCCACCGCGTTGCAACCGGGGGACCGGGTGCTTATCAGACCGGGTGCCGCAGTGCCGGCCGACGGTACGGTCGAGTCCGGCACGTCCGGCGTCAGCGAGGCCCTGTTGAGCGGTGAAAGCACGCCGCTTGCGAAATCACCCGGTGCGTCGTTGATCGGCGGCAGTATCAATATGGAAAGTCCGCTGGTCATGCGGGTGGAAAAGACCGGACTGGATACCGTGCTGGCCGAGATCACGCGCCTGCTGGAACGTGCCCAGCAGGAAAAGCCGGCCATCACCCGGCTGGCCGACCGTGCGGCCGCCTGGTTCGTGATGGCTGTGCTGCTGCTGGCGGCAGCCGTCGGACTGTACTGGTGGCAGCATGCACCTGACAGCTGGCTGCCCGTACTGGTAGCGGTGCTTGTGGTCACCTGCCCGTGCGCACTGTCGCTGGCCACACCCACCGCCATGAGCGCCGCTACCGGCACGTTGCTCGCCCAGGGCCTGCTGACGACAGGGAGCGCGCGACTCGAAACCCTGGCGCGTGCGACACACATTGTCTTCGACAAAACCGGCACGCTGACCGTCGGCACCCCGGTCATCGTCGACGTTGAGTGCGATTCCGAACATACCGTGCAGCACCTGCTGCAGATAGCCGCCGCGCTGGAGGCGCACTCCGAACACGCGGCGGCAAAAGCCATCTGCGCCCGGATCGCCGGCAGCCCGTTCACGGCACGTGCGATCACCAATTTCCCCGGCGCCGGTATCAGCGGAATCGTGCAGAACAAGACCTGGTTCATCGGCAACGCCGACTTCATCGATACGCACAGCGGGGCAGCAAACGGTTTCGACGCGGCGGCTGCCGACGGCGCCACGCACATCCTGCTCGCGGACACGCAACGGGTTCACGCGCGCCTGTCGCTGCGGGACATGACCAGGCCGGATGCGCACAGCGCGATCCACGCCTTGCAGCAGACCGGCAAACAGGTGGTTTTGATGAGCGGCGACAACGCCGCCGCCGTACGGGCAATCGCCGACGAACTGGGCATAGACACGGTATTTTCCGACATGAAACCCGCGGACAAGCTGCGCGAGGTGCAAGCCCTGCAGCAGCAGGGTGCCGTCGTGGTCATGGTCGGCGACGGCGTCAATGACGCGCCGGTGCTCGGTGCGGCGGATGTCTCGATCGCCATGCAGGCGGCCGCCCAGATCAGTCAGGCCAGCGCCGACATGATCCTGTTGTCGAACCGGCTGGAAGGGGTGGCGAGCGGTGTCCGGCTGGCCCGCCGCACACTGCACATCATCCGGCAAAATCTCGTCTGGGCGGTCGGCTACAACCTGGTCGCCCTGCCGGCCGCGGCACTGGGCTACATCGCACCCTGGATGGCCGCCATCGGCATGTCATCGAGTTCACTGCTGGTGGTGCTGAACGCGCTGCGCCTGACACGCGGGAGGTAAGGAGATGGAGATCATCTATCTGCTGATACCCCTGTCGCTCCTGCTGGTCGGGCTGATCATCTGGATCTTCATCTGGGCGATTCGCTCGGGTCAGTTCGATGACCTGGAGGGTCCGGCACACCAGATCATCATGGACGATGATTCACCCCAGCTACGGCCCGACGATGACGGGACAGAGGCGGACACGCCAAACGAGTAGTCGTACGGGCTCGCGCAAACGGTTCCTTCAGGACACAGCCCGGATTAAACGGCGTTAGCCTGCACGGCGGTCTGTGCGCACCGTGCGTTCTGGCGATACTGGCTTCAGTCAATGGCGCGAGACAGCTGTTCGCGCACCCGCTCCGAGCCCGGGCGCATCACCGGCTGACGGCCCGGCCATAACCCTGACCGGTATTGGCCCGTCCGGTTCAACGTTAATCCGGTGAGACCGCTGCATCCCTGACGGCAAAATGATAGATGCGTGAAAAACCTTGCCCGGCCAGCAGGCGCGCGGCACGCACACAGGCAACCGGGTGCATGCCGTAGACGATCACCGGTTCGTGCTTGTCGAGATGTGTGAAATCGTAGGAGAGCGCATCAACCGGAAGGTTGAGTGCACCGGGCAGCGCATCGCGCAGGAAATCGGCCGGCGAGCGGATATCCACCAGTTGCCCGCCGCCCGCCAGCAGGTATCCGACATAACCGGCAGTCAGTGTTCCGTTGCTCGCCAGACTCAGGGTGTGCATGACGAGGTTCATGACTTGCCTCCCCCGCTTGCATCATCCTGCCTGTCCTGGTTACGGGTGGCAATCATGGCGCACACCTTCACCTGGCAGAAGCGTACGAACACCGCCAGCATAATGATGAATACGACCAGTGCAGTAATTGTCCAGCTGTCGATGGTCATGGAGCACCTCCTCGTACCCGCAAGGAATTAAAGCTCGCATTAATATTAGTTTTTAATTATATTTTGTCAACGGTACCAGGCGCCGCCCGGTTCAGTAACCGGTAATCGTTGCACTAGCAACTGTATCCGGCAGGCATGGGCACCGGCGTTGCGGGCGTACCTGGAACGGCGCAAAGGGCCGCCGCCAGCGGCGTGTCAGGCCAGCCCTGGAAAACCCGGGGATGCGGAAGGCGCGAAACGCCAGGACAGTAATCAGATGCCGGCCAATCCGGCCGTCTCCCTCAATCGGTTTCGTCCTTGCACAACGGGCCTCCGCACAGACCAAACACACAAAAACGCACGACAAGGCCGATTTGAAGAATAACGATGACCAATGCCGTGATCGTCAGACTGTCAAGGTACATAGCACACCTCCATGTATGGAGGCTTTATAGCATATAATTATATTATTAAAGTATGATTAATATCACGCCTCGTATCCGCACAACCTGAATAAACGGTCTGCCTCGTATTGGTGCAGACCGTTAATGCCTGTCCCCCGGGTCCAAACCAGATCACGTCGGCATGTCGCTCGCTGAAAAACCTGCCTGTTGCGGTCGATCGACAGGCCCTGCTCTTCGCATTCAGTATCCGGAATTCCACCGCGTGATTTTGAATCCGGTAAGCCCGGGGTACACCGTGGCGGAACCCCTCCGGGAGCCAGACAGAACCTGCCACCTTGCCAGTGACGTGGAGGTGTAATCACACCGTGCGTGGTGCCGGCCGCGAAAACCGGCGCCGGCCTGTACCGGCACGCCGACCGGGTGCTGCGCGTGCACGATTACCATCAGGCTTCCCGCGCGGCTGGCCGGGTGGACTGAGAGCGGGTCTCGTGTCTGTCCTGAGACCCGATCGAAAGCTGAGCCGTAGACGGGGCCCGGGGTAGTTCGACTGCCTCGCTCGAATACTACCTCTGGCGCTCCAGTTTACCCGTTCGCACTGATGCGGCATGAATGACAACCACCCGCGATGCCATAACCCCGGAGCAAGACCAGCCTTCGCGATGCCCTGAGCGAAACGCAGGTGTCAGGCCTGCAGGCAAGGACCCGCGTCGCGCACTGCCGCGGCGGCCGCACCGCACCGTTTGCGACGCGGCTGAACGGGCGGTAGCTTGCGATTTCCACCTTTGCGTCGTTTCCACCGCCTGAAGCCGCCTGACAATGCGCATCGCCGAGCACGGCTGTTGCGGGTGCCATGGCTTGCGACCTATGATTGTTCGCCATGGCTAACCAGAACACGATCGTGGAACTGCAGGCATGGACCGCCACTCTGGCCGAGTCCGTCAGACGGGTGGCCATCCAGATTCTCGAATACCTGCCATCCATTCTTGGCGCCGCGGTGTTGCTGCTGGTCGGCTGGGTAGTCGCGCGACTGTTGCGGTATGCCACAGAAAAGATCACCGAAAAGACCCTGGTCCGGCTTGCACATACCCGGCCGATGGATACGCGCATAAAACAGCCGCATTCCTACAACGCGGCACCTCGCATCGCCAGCCGGATTGTATTCTGGGTGGTCATGCTCTTTTTCATACTTGCGGCGGCCGAGGTGCTCGAGCTCGAGGTGATATCGGGATTGCTTACTGGCATAACCGCCTACCTGCCGCGCCTGCTGGCGGGACTGCTGATCCTGTTCATCGGCTTGTGGTTTGGCGAGGTGACACGGGCTGTCCTCACCCGCACCACCACGAGGATAGGCGTTGAACAGGGCGAAGCCCTTGGCCGTATGGGTCAGGTACTGGTCCTGCTGGTCGTGTTCTCTGTCGCCGCCGCACAGATCGGCATCGATACCACCGTGCTGGTCGCCCTGATTGCCACGCTGTTCGGCGTGTTGCTCGGCGCGATTGCACTTGCCTTTTCTCTCGGGGCAAAGACAACGATAGCCAATATGCTGGGTGCACAGTCGATTGCCCGGAGTTACGGTACGGGCGATATCGTTCGTATCGGGAGCATCGAGGGGAAGATACTCCGCATCACGCGCACGAGTGTCATCCTGGAAACGCACGAAGGTCAGGCGCTGATTCCGGCCAAGCGATTCAGCGAACAGGAGTCGGTCAGTATTTCCCGGGGCCGGCAGGCATGAACCCGTTTTCCCGTCTGAGTGCGGCGGCCCTGAGAAGCCAGCCCGCCACTGCAGCACAGGTGCTCGAGAATTTCTCCGCCGACAGTGTCGCACGCTTCCTGGCAGCCGCCAGCCCGTCGACCGCGGGACAGGTCATGGGTCACTGCACGCCCGGTTTTGCTGCAAACTGCCTGGCCGCCCTCGAGCCCGCCACGGCCGGCCGGATTTTTTCCCAGCTCGTACACGATCATCAGATCATCGTGTTGCGCCAGCTCGAGCACGACAAGCGCGAGGCCCTGTTGCACACACTGCCGCCGGAGCTGGTTGTAACAATACGGCACCTGCTGCCCTATCCCGACGGTACGGTCGGCGCCGTCATGGAAGCCCCGCTGGCGAGCGTACCCGAGGAGCTCTCGGTTCGAAACGCCCTCAAACGCGTCAAGCGGATACAACGCGGCATGAAGTTCTATCTCTACACGACCAACCCCGGGGGCCAGCTTACCGGGGTATTGACGCTGCATGAACTGATCAATGCGCTGCCTTCCAGCACGATCAGCCAGGTGGTGCACAGACATGTCGCCAGCCTCTCTCCCCTGCAGCCGATACGGTCGGTCCAGGCCAGCCCCTACTGGCAGGATTACCACGCGCTGCCTGTGACGGACGAGAACGATATCCTGCTCGGTGTGATCCGCCAGAAAAACCTGCGCCGCATCCAGGAACAGTCCCGTCAGCCAGGCACGCTCGGTGATGGGCTGGATGCCTTTATGGCCGTGGGTGAACTGTTTTCCATCACGGCCCTCGACCTGCTGGCTGTCACGATAGTCATTTGTACGACGACAACGCAGCGTGACCCGCATGGCTGACCTGCGCACCATCCCGCATGCCCTGACGGATGCCTTCATCGACAACTTTCCCCAGGAAGCGACGGAAGTACTGGAATCGGCACCTGCTGACGAGATCGTCCTGCTGCTGCAGAGGCAATCCCCGGAACGGGGCGCAAGAATACTGGGGCGGATCTCGACCGCGCTCGCGTCCGCGGCGCTGCAACAACTGAAGCCGGGCGTTGCCAGCCGGATCCTGGGTGCCATGGACCCGGTGAGCGCTGCACTGCTGCTCGGCAGTCTTGACCAGGAAAGCCTGGCAAGACACCTGGAAAAACTGGATGCGGGACTTGCCAGGGAACTGCGCGACCTTATGTCCTATCCGCAGACCAGTGCGGGGCGCCTGATGCAGCCCCGCGCCGCCAGCATTCCGGCCCGGCTGACCGTCAAGCAGACATTGAACCGGCTGCGCAAGTACCCGCCAGGTGATACGGCCGTCCTCGTCGTCACGGATGACGACGGCAGGCTGGCTGGTCTGGTCGACCTGGTCGACATCGTCCATGCCAGTCCCGGCGCGCGCCTCGGATCGTTGTTGCGAATCACCACACCGGTTTGCGTAAACGCACTGACACCGCGTGAGGAGATCGTCGAACTGTTTTCGCGTTACCGGCTGAGATTACTGCCGGTGGTCGATCTCGATAACCGGCTGCTTGGCATCATACGCCAGTCCACCGTCATCAAGGCTGCACAGGAAGAGGCGGCAGGCGACCTGCAGGCCATGGTTGGTGTCAGCCGCGATGAACGGGCCCTGTCCACACCACTGTTTTCGATGCGCAAACGGCTTCCCTGGCTCAACATCAACCTGCTGACAGCCTTCCTGGCAGCGTCCGTGGTCGGAATTTTCGAGGACACCATTGCCCGGTTTACGGCCCTGGCGGTCCTGCTGCCGGTCGTGGCCGGCCAGTCCGGCAACACAGGTGCCCAGGCCCTCGCCGTCATCATGCGCGGTCTTGCATTGCGCGAGATTCGGCTGCGTCACTGGCAGCGTGTCCTGTTGAAAGAACTGCTGGCCGGTGCCCTGAATGGCACCGCGATCGCCCTGGTCACCGGGCTCGGTGTTCTGCTCTGGAGCCGATCGATCGGTCTTGCCACCGTGATCGGCGCGGCCATGGTGATCTCGATGATGCTGGCAGGCCTGTCCGGTGCGGCCATCCCGCTGGTGCTGACACGCCTGGGCCAGGACCCCGCACAGTCAGCCTCCATCATCCTTACGACCGTGACCGATGTTGTCGGTTTTTTCAGTTTCCTTGGGCTGGCAACCCTGTTCTCCGGATTTTTGTAAAACGGCTGTTGACCCTCCCTGTCGCAGCCAGACCCGTACACCAACAGCCTCCGTCAGCGTCATGCCTCATTCACCCGCCATATCCCCCGGTATTCTCTCCCTGCTCGTGCTGCTGGCTGTATTGCTGCCGTGCCAGGCACCTGCACTGACCGCAGAGGATCAGACACAGGAGAGTGTCACAGGTGCAAAGCTGCAACATGCCGTCAACAACCTGGTAACTATCCAGCAAACCATCGAGGCCAGGCGCAGTACCCTGCGTGAGCTCAGGGAACAGCTGAAAACGCTGGACGACGCCACCGAGCAGCAGGCGGCCGAACAGAAGATCGAACGCATCAAGACCGATATTACCGAGCTTCAACAGTCGTTCGAGCATATCGCGCTTGGCGGTGTCAACCTGTCAGCCTTTGCAGAACAGCCGGATCAACGTATCAACTGGCGCGACGAGGTCGAACAGATCAGCAGACCCCTCCTGTCCACCCTCAAGGAACTGACGGCAAAACCGCGCCAGATAGACAGCCTGAGCCGGGATATCGAGCGACGGGGAAACCAGCTGAAGATCATCGATAAAGCACTCGACTCGATCCGCGCGCTTGGCAAACAGGACCTGCCACCAGCGGCGGCCGAATCGATCAGGCAACTGCTGGTTGACTGGGAGCAACGCAGGAATGACACGGAGCACGCCCTGGACCTATCCCGTTTCAAGCTCGAGAGCATCAGAACGGAAGGCGTCTCCTGGCGCACAACCACCGCGGAGGCCATCACGGCGTTTTTCCGCGGCCGCGGCCTGACCCTGTTACTGGTCATCGGCATCAGTCTTGCGATCTGGCTGATCTCCAGGGGTCTGCGCACACTCTACCTGAAATGGCTGTACCGGACTCCGCGCGATATCGGTTTCACACGCACACCATTGATACTGTACAGCTACCGCCTGGCCACGGCGGTATTCATGGTACTGGCCATACTCATGGTCTTTTATGTGCGTGGCGACCTGCTGTTTCTTACCCTCGCCGTGATCGCACTCGTCGGTGCCGCACTCGCCTTGCGGCAGACGCTCCCCCGTTATACGGCCGAATTACGGCTGTTGCTCGGCGTCGGCCCGGTACGCGAACAGGAACGTCTGGTGCTGGATGGCATACCCTTCATGGTGGAGTCACTCAGCGTCTATTCGGTGCTGAAAAATCCGGTGCTCGAAGGTGTGGTGCGGCTGCCATTGCATCGCCTGAATGAGTTCGCGTCACGGCCAGCCGGCCAGGAATCGTGGTTTCCGTGCCAGCAGGGCGACTTTATCCAGCTAGCCGGCGGGACCGTCGGGAAGGTACGGCGCCAGACCATCGAGCTGGTCGAGATCGCCGTGCTGGACAGCCTGGTCCAGTACCGCACCAGGGACTTTCTCGGGCAGAACGTGCGTAATCTGTCGCGCGAAGGATTCGGCATTGCCGGCACCTTCGGCATCGATTACCAACATCAGGCCATCTGCCTGGACACGGTGCCAGGCCGCTTCCGGGAATCGATAATCGCCCGTTTTCAACAGGCGGGACTCGGCGACGATATTCGGGATATTCTGGTTGAATTCAAGTCAGCCGGCGCCAGTTCACTCGACTACCAGATATACCTGATTCTCGACGGTCGTGCGGCAACGTCTTACTTCAGGGCTCAGCGCCTGGTGCAGCAGGCCTGCGTGGAAACCTGCAACCGTGAAGGCTGGGTTATCCCGTTCACCCAGATCACCATCCACCCGGCGAGTGAAGCGACAGCATCCGGGCGGGAACATGCGGCTGGCAGTATTGCCCGGCCTGCGATCGACCCGGCTGCAGCCTCCAGCTAGCGGCGGCCGGCCGCCGCAGGAGTCGCGGTAAAAAAAAACGGCCACCCGCCGGTGGCCGTTACTGGAGCAGAAAACCTGTCGCCTAGGTCGTGCTGTTTCGACGCGCCAGCCGGGCCAGGCAGATCAGCCCGGAGCCGAACAACCACAGCGCAGCCGGTACCGGCACTGCCGTCGAGCCGGCAAACTTTCCACTGGTGTTTCCGTAACCATCGTCGAAATCAGCGACATGAGCGGCGAAGAACTCCACCGCCTGGGGATTTAACGTTGAGCCAAGCGCATACGACGAGGGCGTATCACCGGCAACACCCGAGATAGTGAACGTCAACAACTCTGTTCTGGTTGAGCCGGTGCCACTTAACTGGAATTCAAACCGGCCAAAACCACCGCCCGCATTCTGGTCCTCGGTAATTCCCCATGACGAAGGGTCGACGTTGATGATATTCGTGGCACCGACTGTCAGGCTGTTATCGAAATTGAACGCAAACGTCTCCATTCCAAAATTTGTGCCTGGCGAGGGGAAATTGGCCGTGAGAACGTCGACGGTGAAATCGATATCACCGGCCGTTGTGGTACTGTCACTGATCGTGACCTGCAGGTAATTGGTCCCGTTTGCCAGCACATTGGACTGGTCGAGGTAATAGCTCACCGTTGTCGCAAGTGCCGGAAAAGAAAGCGCAGAAAGAAACAAAACACCTAAAAAACAGTTTGTTATATAACTGAACAATGAATCCTTCATTGTCTGTTGCCTCCGTATATTTCTCGTTTGTTGTTGATTGTTTCTGTCACATCAAGTGTCTGCGCACTTGCTACATTTATAGGGCTGCAATTTATGTACCACCTGAATTAACTTCTGGGAAAACAGGATATTGAAAATCAGCCAGATCTGCCAACAATCTGGCATGTAAACTGTCTCGACAACCCGCCTCACGCCGGTCAGCCTGGCTTGGATTCTTAATCAAGATATAACAACAGCCTGGCGTAAATTACATGCCATTTTCACGACTGTAAGGCCAGTCGACAACCCGGCACGAAGTACCCCAGAACAGCAACGACCGGGGCCACGCGATTCGTCCCTGCGGTGACTGCAGGAACCCTGCACCGAGCACTGCAGACACACCGTGCCTGGTGTATATCCCGCTAACTCGTCAGCCGCCGGTAGATATCCGACACCTTGAGCGGCAACTTGCGCACCTCGTCGATGACGGCGTAGTTTACCGCGCCGTACATGTGCGGCAGGTAGTCGCGTGCCTCGCTGTCGATGGTGATGCAGAACGAATGGATGCCGTTGCGCCTGGCCTCGGTAAGCGCCTGGCGCGTGTCCTCGATACCATAGGCGCCGCGGTAGGTGTCATAGTCGTCCGGCTTGCCGTCGGAGAGTGTGATCAGCAGCTTGGTGCGCGCCTCGACCGCGCCCAGCAGGTGGCACAGGTGACGAATGGTCACGCCCATGCGCGTATAGTCCCTGGGGCGGATGCCGCTGATGCGGCCGCGCACCTCATCGGTGTAGGCCTCGTCGAAGCGCTTCACGCGATACACCTCGCAGCGCTTGCGCGTCATGCCGGAGAATCCGTAGATGGCGTACCGGTCGCCCAGTGTTTCCAGCGACTCGCACAGCAGTACCAGCGACTCACGCTCGGCGTCATTGATCCAGCCCTTGGTGGAACCGCTCATGTCGACCATAAACATCACCGCGATGTCACGCTCCAGCTTGTGCATCTTGGTGAACAGGCGCTCGCTCATCTCCATACCTGTGGAGCTGTCGGCCCAGGCCTCGACCAGCGCGTCGATATCGACATTGTCACCGTACGGCTGTTTCTTGAGCAGCTTGTCCTCACCGCGCAAGGCCTCGAAGGTGCGGCGCAGGTGGGCGGTCAGGCCGCGGTACTTGAGCAGCGTGTCACGCACGAAGCCGTCATCGGCCGGGCTCACCTCGAGCTCGCGCAGCACCGCCCAGTTCTTGCGGTAGTTCTGGCGTTCATAGTCCCACTCGTTGTAGAGGAACGCGCCTTCCTCGTGGTACGTCCCCTTCCACACATCCTCGACACTCTGCCCGCCTGTCGACTCGGCCAGGTAGGCACCGTCCCCGGCCGCGTACAGGTAGTCTTCAGGAATTTCGCCCAGGTCCTGAAAGATCGAGGCCATGGCCCCCTTCACGCTGTCGGGCGGTGCTATCGGCTTGCCATCGAGCGCCAATTCGTAAACAAACCCGTCCGGCGTTTCGTTCGACTCGAGCTTGCGCAACTCGAACGGCAGGCGCCGTTCACCGCCGTTGTCCGCCTCCTCCCGGTCCTGCACATCGGCGTTTTCGTCGGCTGCCTGCCATGTCTCGCGCAAATCCTTTTCGAGGCGCAGCAGGTGCAGCCGGAAGGCCTGCCGGTCGCCCGCGATACGCGCGCTGCGCACCTTCTCCACCGCGTCGGGTCGCATGACACCCTGGTAGATCACGCGGCCGGGCAGCGGGGTGTCGGCCAGCCGCCGCAGCCAGACCAGCGTATCCTCGACACGCGCCGCCGGGCGTGACAGGTGCTCCGCCGCCTCCCGCCAGGCGCCATCGAGTTCGACCGCACTATCGGCCCGGAAGCGCTCGAGCTGGCGGTACACCCCCGGCAACGTGTCACGGATACACGCGTCAAGGCGCAGCGTCTCCAGCGCATGGAAACACTGCAGGGCACGGTCGACATCGGCAAACCGGCCAAACACCTCGGCAGGCTCGATGCGCCAGGTGCCGAACCAGGTCTGCGCCCACTGGTGCACGACCATGAGCTTGTACAACTGGAAGTTGTCCGCGCGTGCCTCGAAGCGTGTGACCATCGCCGGCAGAAACAGCGTGTCGGTATCGGTATAGCCGTGCTCGCCGCACTCGATCTTCAGGCGCCGCCCGTTCAGGCCGTGCACAAACATCTCCAGCACGTTGACCACCTCATTGAACGACACACCGGTCGCCCGCGCCCGGTACTCCTGCGCGAACCGCTCCACGTCCCTGAAAGCAGTGACCGCCGGGTGCAGGCCCCGGGTGTCGTAGATGTCCATGCAGGCCAGCAACCAGGCCTCGACCCCGGCCAGGTCCATCAGGCGCAAGGCATTGCAGACATGCGAGACGAAGTTCAGCGCCATGCCGGAACTGGTGCGCGCCACCACGCTCACCCAGTGCAGTACGAAATCCTGCTGTTCACGGGTAAATTCGGCCAGCGCACGCGCCGGCTCCTCGGCCGCACCCAGCGAGATCATGTGAATGTCGAGCCGCGCCTCCAGCTGCCCAGCAGTCAGCGGCAGGCCGCTGGTCTGCAGGAACTCGGTGGGGTCATACCAGCGCGCCGCGACGCCGGCCGGCAGCACCCGCCCGGCCCCGGTCTTCACACCGAGGTACAGCGGCTCGATGGTGCAGCCGGGCAGCGCCTCGCGCAACAGCTGCCCGAGCCCTTCCGCCTTCCAGGTGATCGCACCGCCATCGGTCGACAGCCACACA
This sequence comes from uncultured Gammaproteobacteria bacterium, assembly GCA_963803275.1. Taxonomy (GTDB): domain Bacteria; phylum Pseudomonadota; class Gammaproteobacteria; order UBA9214; family UBA9214; genus UBA9214. The sequence continues at coordinate 358,970 of CAWDLS010000001.1, forward strand.
CCGAGCGCGTTCTTCGAAAGCAGCCTTGGCAGGTACTTCACCAGCTTTGCCATGTCCACCTCGCGGTCCCACATCTGTCCGCGCGGCCCGTGGCCGATGGCCGGTATCGGCAGGATCACCATCTCGAAGCGTTGCTGGCGACGCAGCAGGTGCTCGACGTGGTCCATGACGTCTTCGTGCACGTACTCGATGTTGTGCGTACCGGCCTGCGCACGCGCCAGCGACAGCATGTCGCTGCTTGCATCGACATGCACCACGCCCGCCCCGGCCTGCAGTGCCTGCGCGGAGACAAAGCCGTTACCACCGAACAGGTTGAGTACGTTGATGTCATCAAGGTCATAGCAACCCTCGATACGCTGGCGTATCCACTGTGCGCAGGGTATGTCGCGGCCGCGCAGGCCGACATGCCCACGCGCATCCAGCCGGCACACCACGTCCTGGCCGCCAACCCTGGCCGTCCACTCGCGCGGCAGTCCGCTGCGCGTCGCATCCCAGTGACCCTGCACGCCCAGTTCCTCGATAAAGATCCAGTCCGCCTGCCAGTGCCTGTCACCGGGCGGGCCGGACGCCAGCCGGTCAAGGCTGTCCACCACGACCTTGCCCCAGCGTTCCAGTTTGCGGCCGCCGCCGAAGTCGATGAGTTCATAGTCACCGAGCGGCGTTGCGGTAAGCACGTCGCGGGTATCACCTGCGGGGACGGTAGGCAGCTGGACCATGATTCAACACCTTATCAGACCCATAGCGAATGGGGATAAACATTATCCTGCAGGGCCGTAACACTGCGGGAAAAACCGCATAATCCAGCAACGGCGTATACTCCGCAACTGTGACGGAATGAACACCGGCGGTGCCCTAGCGAATATTGACACCGTACGCAATGACATTGCAGGTGACAGGCGCTACGCTATGCCGCTCCTGCAGGGACTGCCTGGACACACAGCGATGCCTATAACCAGAAAAGCTGTAATGTTAATTCTTTCTTTTGCCCTGGTGGTGGTGGCCGGCATCATGCTGCGGCCGAAAGACACCACCAGCATCGCCGTTCATCTCGACCACGCATCGCCGGCTATTGCAACCGCACCGGCAACCGTCACACCGCCGCCGGACATCTACCAGCAAGCCCGGCAGGACAGCACCCGGAACAAGGCCCTGTTCCTCGACAACCTGCTGCTGGCATTGAACACCTATGGAAAACCGGGTGCCGAGAACGGCGAGTATTTAAAGAATTTCGCTGACCTGTATGCGACGCTGGCCCGGCTTCTCCAGGACGACAACGAGCGCGTGGCAGAACCGGCCGCCGCGGTTGTAAATGTCATGGCACTGATGCAGCGCACTACCGCGATTCAATCCGTCTCGGAATCGGACACCATCAAGTCAGCACTGGGGAACGTCATCATACACGGCGAGCACGACGTGGTGCGCAGCCGCGCCATCGATGCCTGGGTACTCCTGTACCCGCCGGACGACGACATGGTCGGCACACTCGAAAAGATACTGCAGGGCGACATGGACAAATTCCCCGAGACGCAGGCCGCGGCATTCAGGGCCTACGGCATCTACAAGCGCCGTTACGGCTATAAGTTGCCGGACAGCACGGTGAATGTCGCGAAAAACCTGCTCGATCACCCTTCGCAATCCGTCCGCGTCAAGGCCGAGTACGCACTGGCGGAGATGGGCGGCACCTCGATGCTGCCGACGCTCATCGCGCAACTGGAACAGGCCGGCGACAGCACCGAGAGCCGGATGCTCACCGCACTGATACTGAAACTCGACAACAGCCAGGACACCGTCGACAAGCTGAAACGGATCACGGGAAACGCACGCTGAAATACAATCTGCTCCTCGCCATGCCTATCCCGGACTTTGCGCAACGAACAGCTTCTGGGTGGGGTAGGCGAATTCGATTTGTTCCCGTTCGAAGGCCTCGTGGATGGCAAGGTAGATCGCCTGCTGGATATCCATGTAGATGTTGTAATCGGGAGACAACACGTAGTAGACAGTCTCGAACAGCAGCGCGTAATCCCCGTATTTCATGAAATGGGAGCGATCAAAACGGGTCTTGTCCTGCGCCCCGACGGCCTCCCGGATGATCACCGGGATGCGCTTGAGCTTTTCCCGGGGGGTATCGTAAGTCACCCCGATGCTGGAGACTACGCGCCGTTCGAACATCCGGCCGTAATTGCGGATGCGGCTCTTCAGCAGATCGGAATTGGACAGGATCAGCTGCTCCCCGGAGAGGCTGCGCACCCGGGTCGTCTTCAGGCCGATGTATTCGACGCTGCCCATATAATCGTCGATGACGAGAAAATCGCCAATGACGAACGGCTTGTCGAGGATGATCGACAGTGAAGCGAACAGGTCTCCGAGGATGTTCTGCAGCGACAGGGCAACAGCCACGCCGCCAATACCCAGGCCCGCAACGAGCGCGGTCACATCGATCCCCAGATTGTCCAGCGCCACCAGGACCACGACCGACCAGATGACGATCCGGCTGAGATAGCCTATCGCAATGATGGTCGTGGCCGCCGCCGGGTCTTTCTTCAGCGTGCGCTGGCGGTATTGTTCGAGCGTCGAGATCGCGACCACGCCGAGCCAGATGCCGGCCTGGATCATCAGGGTGACGACAAACAGCTTCTGCACGATCAACTGGATGTGTTCGGGCAGCTCCAGAAACTGGGAACCGAGGAAGATGGCCGCCACAAACAGAAACGCAGTCCTGGTACTGTTGATCACCGCGGCGACGATATCATCCAGCCGTGTTTCAGTCCGCGTGGCAAGTGCCGCCAGGCGGCTACCCGCGACGTGTTGCGCCAGCCGCAGCAGGAGAAAACCGATCAGCAGTACGGCAACAGCGATCGACCACTGCAGCAGGGTATTGCCCAGGATTACCTGGTCCAGGATTTCCAGTTTCAACGTCATGTCATATCGGCCGGTAACGGTTGAGACAGCAAGCGCACGCTTCCACCACAGCGCTGCGTCCAAGAAGTAACGTCATACACCGGTGAAGTCAACCCGGGTAAGGAGACAAATAGTTATTTGGATATGTCTGGCTGAAATACACCGCTGCATCATTCCCTGTCAGGCAGACAATCCGTGCCGGAGACTGGTGTATGCCACGAATGGTGTGCATAGTACCGGACACTTACACGCACCATGTGATCCAGTGCGGTTATAACCGGGCTACAGTCTGCCGAAGTCAGAAATGATGCCTGTTGCCCCGACAAGCTGTCAGCATCTAATCGGTTGGGCTGCAGTGATCTTCGTCTCTGCAAATGTAGCCAGGATTGGCCGGCGCGTGGAGACACGGGGACATGGCACCCCGGGTAAACAATACACCTGTACCTGCTTAAAACCGTATAACGGTCAGCGCCGTGCGATCCAGGTAGCGTTCAAGCCCAGCTGCACGCGGATGGCCATGGACTCGGTACTGGCCGCGCGGTAGGATGCGAAGCCCGGCACACGCAAACGGTAGACCGTGCTGCCATTTACCTCGGCCTGCACCTGCTCGGCGGCCACGCCCTCGCCGGTAAACTCCGCCAGTTTCCTGCTGGCATAAGTCCGGCTGGTGTAGGATGCCAGGTTGATGACCCAGTCGCCGTCCCGGGCCGGCGATAGTGCCGGTTGCGGCGGCTGCGCTACCGCCGGTGCAGGGACGGGTGTCGTGGCCGGCGGCACAGTCGCCTTCGCCATGCGCGCCGGATTCGATGCAAGCACGACGCCCGGCCGGACAGGCCGGTATTCTTCCGGCAAGCGGTCTGCGCGGTCTTCCACATGGCGCCCGCCGACGCGGTCATCTTCAACCGCGGCCTGCACTGCCTCCACGCGCTGCTTCAGCTGCTGCAGTTCCGTTTCCAGTGCCTGCAGGCGTTGTTCAAGCGTGTCATCCTTGCCTGACGGTGTCGCCGCCATCCCGGCACCAGGCTGCGCCGGGCCGGTCGTGGTGCAACCGATCAGTCCGCACAACAGTAATCCTGCACATATTGCCGCGATACTCCGGTGAACCAGGTGGATCTGCGCGTGCTGCACAACGCCGACTGGCAGCATCAGTGCGTTCCTCTGTCCTGTGCGAGGTCTTCGTGCTTCCCGAACCAGCGACTGAACCAGGGGCGCGATGTCTTCGCACGCGCAAGCCCGCTGCCCTGCGCACCGCCGTCATCCAGGCCGTCGACAACGGCAGGGTCCGTGTCACCGGTAGCCGGCACAGCGTACCGGCGACCCTGGCTATCGTGCCACGTACGTGCGAGCCGCTGCGCCTCGGCCATCTGCGCGCCGCTTAACTGCCCGGCGAGCCTGTCACGGTTCCGGATGCCGTTCTCGTTGCCGTTTGCGGCGGCCAGGTTGAACCACATGTGCGCCATCACGTAATCCTGCGGCACACCGCGGCCACTGACATAGAAATTACCGAGATTGTTCTGCGCCCTGGGCTCGCCGCGCTCCGCGGCGGCACGATACCAGCGCGCCGCCGCTCGGTAATCCTGCTTCACCCCGACACCTTCCTTGTACATGAGGCCGAGGTTGTACTGGGCGCGTGCATCACCCAGCCCGGCGGCCACCTTCAGCCAGCGGGCCGCCAGCACCGCATCCTGTCCGACGCCCTTCCCGGTCATATAGAGCATGCCCAGGTAATACTGCGCCTCGGCATCGTCCTGTTGCGCTGCCAGGGTCAGCCACCTGACCGCCATGTCCGCGTCCACGGTCGTACCGGAACCGCAGCGGCCTTGCGGTACCATTCCGCTGCCCGTTGTATATCCAGCGGCACATCCTCGCCCTGCGCGTAGAGATAGCCGAGACAGAAACGGGCGTCGTTGTTACCTTGCGCGACGGCGCGCTGCAGCCAGTCGAAGGCGGCCTGCGGGTCGGGCGATCGGCCTTGCCCGTCCAGCAACAGGATGGCCGTGTTGTATTGCGCTGCATCGTCGCCGGCAGTGGCGAGTTCACGCCATGCCTGCAATGCCGTCACGTAATCGCCCTGCCGGTACGCCTGCTCGGCCTGTTGCCAGTCACAGCGCGCGGTGCAGGCGATCAACAGCAACCCGATACCCGTGGATCTCAGCGCGCAGGCAGCATGCATTGACGGACCATCGCCTCCCTGAGTGATGGCCGTATTCTACGCGTGTTGTATTGAAATTACAGTTGATGGCGCCGTTTGCCGCACGCTTGATCAGGAGACCGGTCCAGTGTCCCTCTTGCCCGCAGGCGCCGGCCAGCCTTGCTGTCGGCTGCTGCGGCATCACCACGTGATGGCGGCTGCGACCGCCCGATGCACGTGGTCCGGCTAATGACACCGGACCCGCAGATTGCTTCGATGACTACCAGTACTTCCTATACTCGATCAGTACCGACCGGTCACTTCCCGTGGTATCTCTGAACACCATCCCCACGGTCTTGCTGTTGTTCAGGTTATAGCGCGTGTCCGTCGCCGCCACGGCGATCGCCGCTCCGAACAGGCCGATGGCCGGACCATAGGCACCGGCGCTGTCGAGCAGTCTTTCAGAGTAGGTCTGCAACTGCCGTTGCACGATCGCCTGGTTGTTGCTGACGGAATGCTGGTAGTCGCTTGCCGTCATCGCCGCGCTTGTCTGCTGCCAGCGGGAACTCTCCGGTGTTACGTCGGCGTACAGAGTCTTCTCTTTGCCATCCGCATGAACGACTGAAGAACACACCAGGGTACAAAGTATGCTTGTTATATATTTGCGCATCAGCTGCCCTCCTGTCTCCGGGTGACGTGCAGTCACCCTGAGTCGATACGCGATCCCCGCGCTTACCGGGGTTATACACAAATTAATGCAGGTCCACGGGAAATTCAATTGCACGAAGGTCGCATGCCCGTGCGTTCAATGCATATTATTATTAATCAATGTGTTATATCTAGCCGCCCAGCGAACACGGGACTTATGATGCCCCGGCTGGCGACGCGGCAGATGGTATCAGGGCGGATTTCCGCCTGTTTGCGGAAACCGCCCTGACACCCTGTCCCTGCCAGCTGATTTCTTGTTACTGGCTGTCGGCGTCAATCACTTCCCATGAGCCATCGGGATTCCGGCAGGCGGTACCATAGGCCTCTTCGTTCCGGCCGCCGATCGACACGTCCTGCTGGAACTCACGGCAATAACGTCCCGACGAAGTGGTACCTTCCCGCGTGGCGACCACCGAACCACTGGCACCATTTTCCTGCCAGATAATCCGTTCACCGATCGGTGCCGTGGTCGCGGCGATCTGCGCTGCCTCGTGCTCGCGCTGCTGCTCCTCGTTCAGGTAGTTCAGTATCCCCAGGGTAATCGCGGTGAATGCCAGCCACTTGTAGGCATCGTCGTCACGATTGTAATGCCCGTAACCCGAATACCAGTGGCCGTACGGGCGCACGACTACCACATCGCGAAACCGGCGTTCCCGACCGTGCGGCACAGTGTACGGTCTGCCCCGGTAGTAGATCCGGGGTTGGTTGTGATACCCCCCCCGGTAGCGATCAGGCAAGCTGTCCCCCGGGGCGTAGTGTTTCTCCCAAACCTTGCGATCGTATCCCGGATCGACGCGCCTGCCCCGGACTATGCGGTCGTCCCGAGCCGGGCGATCATTCCGGGCCGGCGGGCGGTCATTCCGGGCCTGGCGATCATCCCGCTTGTCCGTGCGGTCGTCCCGCTTGCCCTGGCGGTCGTCCCGCTTGCCCTGGCGGACGTCCCGCCTGTCCCCGCGATCATCCCGCTTGTCCTGGCGATCATCACTTCTGTCCTGGCGATCGCCCCGGTCATTTGATCGACCCGGCGGATCAGCGAATACCGGTGACCCGGCCACCACGAGCGTGCTGGCGGCCAGCACGATGCAGCACAGACGGTTCGTCCAACTGGTGTTTTTGTCCATAATAATAAACCCCTTTGTAAATCAATGAGTCAGGATCTGACTGGTACAACCCGATACGTCGCTTGCCACTGCAGGCGCTCGGAGACACGTTCCCGACCTGGCATCGCAGGCCACAGCGCAACCGTTCACCGGCCACCCTGAGTATAAACCCTGCCATGAAGACCGGTCTGCTGAATACTAACGCTGCCGCCGGCATTCGGTTAACAGGCGGCCGCGAAATATGGCAGCAGATGCCGGTCGCACCATCACCTGATTTGGGCACCCCGTTGTTCGAGGAGTTCTCTCAGGATTGACCGGTGGCAGCGGGATTCATCCTCGCAGTAACAGCCAATGGAAAAGTCTGTTTGATGTGGCAGTCCCGCGAGCAGGTCCAGGTCCAGACGCGCCTCGGGCAGCTTCATCTCGGCGAGGAATCTCCGTTTGAAGATGCGCCAGGATTTCCCGTCCGTCAACGACACAGCCGCCTTCAGCAGTGTCTCGCTGGACGAGAGATTCGGAAACCATACGTCGTAGAAATCCATTGCCGCATAGTCCGCCTTGCGGACACGCCGGGGAGGACGCCGCACTGTCCCGATACGCAGCCCTTCGCCGCCCGCCCTCGGACTGCCGAGTCGTACGATTATGATGGCCATATCCGGGGGCTGACCGGGCTATCGAACAACGACCCGGGTTTGATGATCGATCAATGTCATACCCGTGCGCCAGCGACACCCTGTACCCAGACGGGTGCCTTCAGTCCGACAGGTAATATTCAACCGTCGATACCACCCGGACTTTCTTTATGTGCGGGTTGTTTTTATCGCGGTCCTCTATGCTGAACTGCCCCTGAGAGGCACGCCTGATTTTTCCCAGGGTGCTTTTAGAATCGGCCGCGAATTTTTCCGCCACCTCCCGGGCCTGACGCGTCGCCGCCTCGATCATCGCCGGCTTGACATCGTTCAGGCGGGTAAACAGGTACTCTGTCTGGGCCTGGTAATTGGCACCGGAAAATACGATTCCCTGTTTTCCCAGCTCCGATAATTTTGTCATAACTGTCCTGGCGGTGGCGATCCTGTTCGAATAGACCGTGACCGTCTGCACCGCCGCATAGCGAAACTCGGGCCTGTTGTCACCATACTGCTGGGCCGACTTGTCGGTTATGGTCGGAGAGGCAACGGTGATTTCATCGGCTGTAAAACCGTTCGCTTCGAGAAAGCCCTTGATGCGTGATGTGCTGGCCTCGATCGCGCCGTACAGCTCGGACAGGTCATTGCCGGCCGCGGTGAACTGGATCGGCCAGATCACGATATCGGCGTCGACCTCGCGCTCCGACAGGCCCTTGACCGTCACGCTCCTTTCAAACGCCTTGAACCGGATCGCCGCATTGCCAAGGGTGTAACCGAGGGACAGCAGGCCCAGGAAGATGAAAATGCCCAGGATAAATGAGGCGGTTTTGCTGTTTTCTGACATGCAGGGGTCCTCATCACCATTGAGTTTCATTGAAGATCGGGAGCAATTGTACGCTGACGCGATTTTCTATCTCCAGCGAATTTATTACGCCGGCAGCTTGCCAGATCGATCGAGCCTGACCCCGATGACATCTCTGGCCGGTGTTTTTCATGCACAAAAAGAACCACACCCCGCCAGATCCATGCGCAGGGTGTGCAAGTGGCATTTACGGAGGAGAGTTATTATGTCTGCCACTCGTAAACAACATAACGGCAGAATCCGCTCCCGTATATTGTCCCTTGGTACCAGCGACACAGGGGCCGGATAAAGAGCGACGGGGCAAGCAGGGATAACACCCTCCTTCCCCTTTGCCCTTGTTCCTGCTGACCCGCGTGTCAGCCGGCCCTTCTGTCCAGAATATAGCTGAGGATGAGCAGCGTCGGGGGCCAGTGGCCGACATAAATGCCCCAGCGCTCGCGATGCGCCTCCTCCATGACCGAGCGCAACGCGGGATCAGCGATTCCGGACATGACCTCATTCCCGATCTCCGGAGCGATGAACCACGCCAGCCAGGAGATGGGGATGGAGAGGATACCGAGCCAGAACAACACTTGGGATAGCAGTTTCATGTGTCTACTCCTTTTCAGTGGAAACGACGGGCATACAGGCTCTGAACATCAGGGGTCAGACCCCGGAACTCCATTATACGGCCCACAGGTGATCCGGGGTCTGATCCCGGCTTACTCTAACACCATGAAGAACAGGAACCTGACCCTATGGTTGTCCCACAAGCGTCCTCTCCCCGCGGGGTGTCTACAGGAAGAAGGAGAGACCGTGCAGCGATCGGGAGCCTGGCCCGGGCGAGGTCGATGACAGAACACCGCAAGCAGGTGCCCTCTACGATGCAGGGCGCAGTTGCCGGGCAGGTCGGGAAGTATCCGGTTTTGCGAAAATGGGATCTGAATCGTGTTTTCCCTGCGTCCTTACTATCATTATGACTCGCCTCGTCGTAAAGTTTCGTTTAACGCCGTCGAGAAGCTCGCTGCTGCCTGCGGGACGACGACAGACAGGTGCAGGATGGGCGCGTCAACCAACATAATCAAACGGGTATCGGCTGATTACCGAAGACCAGGGGGGTAAGGTAATGGGTATTGCAAGGAAACGCTTTGTTTTGTGCACCTTCTTGCTGGCGCTGTCGGGCCTTCATCAGGCAAGCGCCAGTGTATACAGCCGGCCCTTACTCAATGTCGTCGACATCGACCCGACACCCGGCGTATTCGAGGCGCAGCTGTCGGTCGACGAGCAGGACGTGGACATCGACGGCACCACCGTTCATGCCATCATGTACAAGGACGACAACAGCCCCGGCGCCTATACCGGCACGCCCGACGGCATTCCGGTACCGCAAATCATCGTCGATGTCGGCGACGAGGTCATCGTCACGCTGACGAACAAGCTGGCCGCCGGCTGCGCGGCTATCGCCTGCGACACCAGCATCCACTGGCACGGCATCGAGCTGGACAACGACAGCGACGGCACCGGCGTCGCACAGAATCACCTGACATCCGGCCAGACCTATACCTATCGCTTCCGGACGCGCCGCCCCGGCGTGTTCTGGTTCCACCCGCACATGAAACCCGGTGCGCAGACCTTCGCCGGTGTCTACGGCGCCCTGATCGTGAGGGATCCCAACGAAGCGACACTGCAGGGCGCCGGGAAAATCCCTCCCGAGGCGAATACCTATACCATCGTCCTGAGCGATACCGAGTTCGACGCCAGCGGTAATGTTGGCTATGTGAACTCCGGCGTCGCGACGCCCTGGGCTACGCAACGCGTGAATTGCGGTCTCGGCACCGGCGCGGCGTGTCAGAGGTTTATCGACGGCGCCACGGTACTGGTCAACGGACAGAAACCCGGTGCGGGCACGCCGATGATCACGGCGAAGTCCGGCGCCGGCATACGCCTGCGCCTGCTCGACGTCGCCACCAACCGTTACTTCCGACTGCATGTCGCGAATAACGGCACTGACAACAACCTCTATCGTATCGGCGGCGAGGGCGGCTTCCTCGAAAAGGTCAGGCTGGAGGGCGGCGTTCTCGGGAGCTGGGACACGCTCTACGACAAGGGCGAAATCCTGCTGAGCGCCGCGCAGCGCGCCGACGTCGTTGTCGTCCCGACCGGTAGCGACGGCGACATCATCACCATCTCGGGCCTGGGCTACGCACGCGGCGGCAATCCGGGCAGCGACAACGACCCCGCCGGCGACCTGCTCTACATCAAGATCGACAACAGCCTGGCGGATCCCGCCTTCAGCATCGCGGAAGGCAACGATGTACTGGGTGCGGGCAGCATCGAAGATCTGAAAACGGTCGCCATATCGGATTTTTACTCTGCCCCGGTGGCCACCGGCAATCCCGGCGACGGCCACGGCTCGACGAACCAGACCATCACCCTGAATGCCGTGGGAACCGGGATGACCGCCATCGACAGCATCGTCGGCGAATTCGAGGACAGCGGACCCGACTACACCCAGGTGCCTTACCAGGACGCCACCCGCTACGCAAAAACGGGCGATACCCTGGAATTCACCATCAGGAATGGAACCAGCCAGCATCACCCGTTTCATCATCACGGGTTCTCCTTTCAGCCGGTTCGCGTCATTCAGAATTCCGATAACAGTGTCCTGTACAACTTTGACTACAATGAATTCATCGACGTGATCGATCTGTTCGACGGCCAGAGCATCGTACTGCGCATGCGCCTGGATGACAGGCCCAGGATCACCGACACCCGGCAGGAGGCCGGAGCCCCGGTGCCCAACCAGTTCTTTGCCAGCGGCGGCGCGGCCGGGCGCTGGGTGTTTCACTGCCACCTGTTCCATCACGCCGCGCTCGGCATGATTTCGGAACTGGTGGTGAGCGACACCGACCGTGACGGTGACGGGTACGACACCTCACAGGACTGCAATGATTTCGATACGTCCATCAACCCGGCTGCGACCGAGATTTGCGGTGACGGGAAAGACAACGATTGCAACGGCATGATCGACGACTGCAACCATCCGCCGGTTGCAGACGCCGGCATGGATCAGACACTGGAATGCGCATCGCCCGCAGGCACGCTGGCGCTTCTGGATGGAACCGGTTCGAGCGACTCCCGACATGGACCCGCTGACCTATCTGTGGACCGCGCCGGGCATCGTGTTCGACGACGCGACCAGCCCGACACCCAGTGCAGTCTTTCCGCCGGGCAGCACGGCAGTCACACTCACCGTCTCCGACGGCGATCTGGAGGACTCGGACGGTGTGGGCGTCTCGGTGGTCGATACCGTTGCGCCGGAGATCAATGTTGCCGTGAACCCCGCAACGCTGTGGCCGCCCAACCACAAGCTGGTCAACGTATCGGCCACGGTGACCGTCACCGATGCCTGCGACCCGAATCCGGCGTTCACGCTCACCTCGGTAACCAGCAATGAACCGGACAATGGCAAGGGAGACGGCAACACCACCGGTGATATCGCCGGTGCCGATATCGGGACAGCCGATACCACCTTCAAGCTTCGCGCAGAACGCGCCGGCAGTGGCAGTGGCCGGATCTACACCATCAGCTACACCGCCTCGGATGCCTCCGGGAACGACTCGCCGGCGGCGAGCGCTGTAGTCAGCGTCCCGAAAAGCAGACGGTAACAGCGGTTGGATTAGATGGGGACAGCAGCGGACCGGATAGACTTCCTGGAGTAAACGTATCCGGTCCCTGCTGATACCGGTGGCTTCGGGTTAGGGCTAGCCACCGGATCCATGGCCCTTCGGTCGATTCACCCCCCTCTGCCTCCTGCATATCCATGCAGTCGTGTCTCCGAAAAGCGGGCATAAAGGAGCAGGGACGCTCGCCTTTGGATTGCCGAAACGCCTGGATATCATTTACATGCTTCATCGACCACCACCTGAAGGCTGGGAATCCACGGATCCCTTGCCGGGGACTTTAAAAAATGTATCACGCCCCTTTATTGGGTATATTTCCGGATGACAGCCACATCCGCAGAGGAATTCACATGCCGAAGCCTGCCCGCCCTACGTCATTGTTGAAACCGGCTTCGTTGCTGCTGTTTACGCTCCTGCTTGCCGGCTGCGGCGTCAACAACATCCCCTCCTACGATGAAGCGGTCAAGGCCGACTGGAGCCAGGTACTCAACCAGTATCAGCGGCGTGCCGAACTGGTGCCGAACCTGGTGAAACGGTCAAGGGCTATGCTGCACATGAAAAGGAAGTGCTGACGGCGGTTGTCGAGGCCCGCGCCAGGTGGCGGACAAATGACGATACCCGATGATATCCTCTCCAACCCGGAGGCCTTTAAGCAGTTCCAGGCCAGCCAGGAAGCATTGAGCTCTGCCCTGTCGCGGCTGATGGTCGTGGTGGAACGCTACCCCGACCTGAAGGCCAACCAGAACTTCCTGGCGCTGCAGTCACAGCTGGAAGGCACCGAGAACCGCATTGCAGTGGCGCGCCGCGACTACATCGAGGCGGTGAAACGCTATAACACCGAATTCGCACCATCCCCGGCCGCTGGTGGAAGGCATTTCTCTATCCCGACTCGGAGCTGCGCGAAAATTTCACCGTCGCCGCAGAGATACAGCAGGCGCCCAAAGTGGAGTTCTAGCCCGGAACATCCCCCGGCATGAAACCAGCACTGCTTCGACTCGTTGATCTGCCTGTCTGGCTCTTCCTGCTGGCCCTGGCTGCCCCGCCGGTGCTGCGGCGACGCCCGATTTCCGGCACTGACGGGCCGAGTGGTCGATGACGCCGGGCTGCTCGCCGCAGGCACGAAGCAGGAGCTGGACCAGGAACTCCGGCAACACGAACAGGAAACCGGCAACCAGGTCGTGGTCGTCACGCTGCCCTCCCTGCAGGGCTATCCCATCGAGGACTACGGCTACCAGCTCGGCCGCCACTGGGGCATCGGCCAGGCCGAACACGACAACGGGGTGCTGCTGATCGTGGCGCCCAAGGAACGCAAGGTGCGCATCGAGGTCGGCTATGGCCTGGAAGGCACGTTGACCGATGCACGCAGTTCGGAAATCATCCAGCGCATCATCCTGCCGAGGTTCCACGACAATGATTACCCGGACGGCATCCTGCGCGGCACACGGGCGATCCTGGCCACCCTCAAGGGCACCTACCAGCCACCGGCAGGCCCGTCCCCGCACATACCGGCCTATTTGATCGGCATGTTCGTATTGATGACGACCGTGGGCGAATTTATCGGTTCAGTGTTCATGTCCCGCCTGGTGTCGGCGGGTATCCTGGGGGGCACCGCGACCATCCTGGGGTGGCTGGTGCTGGGATCACTCAAGATCGGACTCGCCGTCGGGTTCTTCATCGCGTTGTTCCATATGTTCGGCGGTGGCGGCCCCAGCGGCCGTCATGGCAGCCGCTTCCGGAGCGGTTATTACCCGGGCGGCGGCGGTTTCAGCGGCGGCGGCGGTTTCAGCGGCGGTGGCTTCAGCGGCGGTGGCGGCAGCTTTGGTGGCGGCGGGGCATCCGGAGGCTGGTGACAGATGACGTTTCTGACCGACGATGAAAAGCTGCGGATCAGCGCCGCCATCGCGGCCGTCGAGCAGAAGTCGCGCGGCGAGCTGGTGACGGTCATCGCCGGCAGCAGCGATGAATACCGCTACATCCCGATCCTCTGGGCCGCGCTCCTGGCATTGCTGGTGCCCGCACTACTGGCCAGCCTCGGCAATCCGCTTCCCGAATATGCCGCCTACCTGGTGCAGCTGTGCACGTTTCTCGGCAGCGCAGCGCTGTTTGCCCTGACGCCGCTGAAGATGCATCTGATCCCGGGACCAGTGAAAAAACAGCGTGCCGGCCGTCATGCCCGGGAACAGTTCTTCCGGCAGAACCTGCACCGTACCCGGGAGCACACCGGCGTGCTGCTGTTCGTCTCGGTGGCCGAACGCTACGTCGAGATCATCGCCGATAGTGGCATCAACGACGTCGTGTACAGCTCCGCCTGGCAGGGCATGGTAAACGACTTCATCCTGCACGTGAAACAGCGCCGCATCGCCGACGGATTCATCACGACCATCGCCGCCTGCGGCACATTGCTGGAGCAACACTTCCCGGCCAGCGACGAAAACATCGATGAGTTACCGAATCACCTCGTCGAGTTGTGAATAAAGGCGGTCGTACACACGAATTGAAATGTCTCCGGTCCCACTGCCGCCCTGAACGATCTGGAAACTACTCTTTAACGAGATCCTGTAACTGTTCGAGCGGATTTGCATCTGCTCCAGCATGGCTGCCGTCTATCCATGCGTAGGCAGGGCTTGCAAGCACTTCGAACCAGTCGTACCGGTGTCTGCATTCGGCATTGTCTTCGGCACCGGCGCAGGTCGCGAGGCCTTCGTCCTGCCTTTCCATGAGCCGGGTCGCGGCCACGCTGTCAGGCAGCGCCAGCAGGCGTCTGCCAACACGGCCCCGCCATTGTTTGATCTCCCAGTTGGTCAGGCAGGTTGCGGCAATCGGGTTGTTCCTGCATATCGTGCTGGCCGGGTCGCGCACGTAGTAGTTGATAATGGCGTCAATTGCCGCCTCCCTGGTGTCCTGCGATGCGGGCCACTTGCAGGGACAGGCTTCACCGGCCACCGGGGTCTTCGGTACGGGCATGCGGATGCGGAAAGCCAGCGGGTCCAGGTATTCACGCTCGTTGAAGACGCAGTCTTCATTGGGCTCGGGATCGGGTTCGGAACAGCTCAACGCATTATCGCGCAGCTTGCGCAGGACCGCATGCACCTCGTCCTGCAGCTCCCGCATCGCAGGCACATCGACCGCGCCGAAACTACCCGTCGCCGTCAGCTGCTGGAAGGCATCCGGCTGGTCGAGGATATACTGAATGTCCGCATAGATGCCGGTATAGGCACCCCAGTATGTGGCCAGCTGTTCCTGCTCGTCGGTGCTGATCTCGATATCCCGATTCGGCCAGTTGGCCAGCGCGGTATAGGGCAGCAGTGACACACGGTAGGTGGCAGGATAGTCACTGGCCTCGGTGGGCAGGGTGTTCAGCTTGTCCAGGAAGTCCGCCTTGGTTGCCGGAATGGTGTCCTTGCGGCCGCCGGTCTGGTAAAAGCGCATGGACAGTTTTTCGTTGTTTGCCTTGCCCTGCTCACTGGTGCCAGCCGCGACCTTGACCTGTGCGCCCCAGCCGGAACCGGTGAACTCCGCCGCTGTCTTCTGCTGTTCTTCCCGGGAACGGCTTTCCACAGTCAGGACGGCGGTCAGGTTGGCGCCGCCGTACAGGGCCGCCACGAAGGAATCGCCGCATGCATCGAGGAAGGCATCGAGTTTGCGTTGCCTGGCCAGCCGCAACGCCGCACTGGTCAGGCGGATACTGCCGGCGTCGGGTGTGATCTGCTGATCTTCCGCATTCCTGACCACGGGGCGGCTGCCCGCTTCCAGCGGGGCGGCATAGCGCACACCGTTGTCGACCGAGGCATTCAGGACAAAATTCGAACTGAAGCTGTTGATGCGGGTGTTCTTTGCAAAACTGGCCTTGCCGCTGGCGCTGTAGACGATAGTCTTGATGGACGCGGCAGCGGATATGTTCATGCTTTGCATAAGATCGTGACTGTCAGTGACCTCGGTGATGGTCATGTACTTCGTCTGGCCCTTGTCCTCGGCGATGGAAAATTCCACGCATACCGATGGCCGCGGCACGCCCTCCTCCGTGTCCCAGCCCCAGCCGAGGTCCACCCCGGATTCCGGGTAATTCACCGTCACCGGCTGTACATCCTTCTTCTCGAGACCGGGCAGGCTGGCCGTTACGCCGGCATCCGTAGCGCTAACCGGGCCGTCCGGCGGCGTGCCCGGACCGGGTGGCTGGCAGCCGCTGACTGCGACGGTCATGATTGACAGGACCAGAAGCGCGGCGGCATTCCCGGATCGAACCACA
Source organism: uncultured Gammaproteobacteria bacterium (assembly GCA_963803275.1). Taxonomy (GTDB): domain Bacteria; phylum Pseudomonadota; class Gammaproteobacteria; order UBA9214; family UBA9214; genus UBA9214. The sequence goes on from CAWDLS010000001.1 coordinate 375,203, forward strand.
TGGATACAATCGAGTGGCTTGCGGTGAAACAGGATCATGGCGTCTCCCTGTAGTGTCGTGGCAGCAGTGGCACATGATAAATGAAATCTCGGGACCGTATACATCATCTGACCGATAATCGAGGCTCGTCCTGATTACTGCTGCACGACCGACTGTCACGCGCACAAGTACGCAGTACAGGCCCGTATGCTCATGACACCCGCGACATCCGGAAGCGTATCGCTGGTCATACGTGAACTGGGCCGGGATGATGCCCGCACCATTATCAGTACCTGCCGTCGCAACGGCACCTTATGGAAAGGCAGGTTCAGGTCTTCAGAGGTGGCTGAGGCACGGACTATGCAGGGCGGATGTCGGCATACCGGGACTGGTTCGATAAAGGTACGCCCGATGTCGAGCACATCCGGCAAGACATCGACCCCGGATTGACTGCGGGAAACGGCCAAGTCAGACAGAACATCGAGCGTGTCCTGCCTGCCATGCCCGGTTATGGCAGGCGCGTGAGCATCGAATGGTAATTGCATCTGTCCGCTGTCATGGTTCGGCACAACAATACCCGGACCAGATTATCTTCTGGATGGAACCGGAAGAATGGTCTTCGGTCGGGGAAAAAATTGCATGGAAGAACGAAAATCAGCCGCCCGAAGCAAGCAGCGAAGAACTCTGATTTGTTCCAGGCCGATTCGGAGATTTAACCGGGGCCGGATTCGACATTGCATAATCGTATCCGGCCCGTTTGTTTTTCCGGGTGTCCGTTAAACCGGGGAGGTTCAATCCGACCCCTGTTTTGTATATGCTGATGCCAGCGCAAAACGGACAGGGAAAAGAACATGAGCCCCGAGGATCCCAACCCCATGCCTGACGAAGAGAAGCCGCTGCCCTTTGTGGCCAGGACTCGCAGCATACCGCCGTCGGCGCCATGGCAATGGCTGCGTGCGGGCTACCGGGATATGCGCCGCGCACCCGGCATATCCCTGTCCTACGGCCTGGCACTGACCGCATTGAGTGCGCTGATCGCCTGGTGCGCCTGGAAATTCGGCACCCTTGGCCTGTACCTTGGCATGGCAACCGGTTTCCTGCTGGTCGGTCCGGTGCTGGCGCTGGGGCTCTACTCGTTCAGCAGCCAGCTGGAACAGGGCAGAAAACCCGTGCTGGGCTACTGCATACACGAAGGCCGCAGCCACATGAAGGACATCCTGATTTTATCCTTCGTGCTGTTGATCGTATTCCTGATCTGGGCGCGCGCCGCGACCGCGTTGTATATCTTTTACCCGGAGCAGACCGAGCACAGTATTCTGGACATGGCCATGTTCCTCGGAATCGGCTCCGCAATCGGCGCGGTATTCTCCAGCGTGGTGTTCACCGCCAGCGCCTTTTCCCTGCCGATGATCATGGACCGCAAGACCGATGCGATCACGGCCGTGATCACAAGCATCAACGCCGTGCTGCGCAACAAACTGACCATGCTGGTATGGGCCGCCATCATCGTGTGCTGCGTGGCGCTCGGCTTCGCCACGGGCCTGCTGGGTTTTATCGTGCTGTTACCGCTGATCGGCCATGCCACCTGGCATGCCTACCGCGAAACCATCGATGCCAGCGAATGGCCCGAGAACGACAAATACTGACCGGCTATCAATGGCGTCGGAGCGCGTTTACCCTTCTATCAGGGAACAATGTGCCCCGACACCGTTATTCAATCAACGATTGTTCAGATAGGCATGCGCAGCCGCCAGCCTGGCCACCGGTACGCGGGGCGCTGAACAGGAAACATAGTTCAGGCCGGCACGCTGGCAAAAATCGATGGAAGCCGGGTGCCCACCGTGTTCGCCACAGATACCGACGGAAAGGTCCTGCTTGACTTCGCGTCCCCATTGCAGGGCCAGTTGCATCAATTTTCCAACGCCTTTCTCATCCAGCACCTCGAACGGGTTGTCCTTGAGGATCTCGTTCCTGTTGTACATGGGCAGGAACTTGTTTTCGGCATCCTCGCGCGAAAACGAGAAGGTGGCCTGGGTCAGGTCGTTGGTGCCGAACGAGAAAAAATCAGCCCGACGTGCCAGTGAGTCTGCACGCATGCAGGCGCGCACCACCTCGATCATGGTGCCAAAGCGGCAGTTCAGTTTCTGCCCGCTTTGTTGCTCCACGCTGGTCTTTATCTCGTCCATGTATTTCCGCACCCACTTCAGCTCTTCCGCCGAACATACCTGCGGCACCATCATTTGTGGATGAACCTCGATCCCCTTGGCGGTACATTCGGCCTCGGCCTCCAGTATCGCCCTGATCTGCATACGGTAGATTTCGGGGTAGGTGATACCCAGGCGTACACCGCGGTGTCCCAGCATCGGGTTGACCTCGGTCAAGGCACGGACCTTGCGCAGCATCAGCGCCTTGGTTTCCACGGCCTTTTCGATCAATGCGACATCGACCATCTCCGGAATCTTTTCTTCGCTCTTGTTTTTCTTCGACAACAGCATCAACGCGCTGCTGAGCACTTCCAGACCCTGCACCGAGACTTTCAGGTGATGCAGTTTTTCAATATCGTCCTTGAGCTGTTCCTCGCCGGGCAGGAATTCATGGATCGGCGGGTCCAGCAGGCGGATGGTGACCGGCAGTGGTGACATGGTTTCAAACAGCTTTCTGAAATCGGAACGCTGGATCGGCAGCAAGCGATCGAGCGCCTGTTGTCGCTGCTGGGTGGTTTCCGCGACGATCATTTCGATCACGATGGGCAGGCGGTCCACCGCATTGAACATGCGTTCCGTACGACACAGGCCGATGCCCCTGGCGCCGAATTTTAACGCGCGTGAAGCATCCTCCGGCGTATCGGCATTGGCCATCACGCGCAGATAGGCCACGTCATCGGCCCATGACAGCAACTGATTGAGTTCGTTGGAAAAATCAGGTTCCACCGTCGGGATCTCGCCGAAATAGACATTGCCATTGGAGCCGTCTATGGTGATCACATCGCCTTCACGGACAAGCTGTCCGCTGACGAAGGCTTCGCGTTTTTGCACATCGACACGTATTCCCTCGGCGCCCGCCACGCAGGGCTTGCCCATGCCGCGCGCCACGACCGCGGCATGCGAGGTCTTGCCGCCACGGCTGGTTAAAATTCCCTGCGCGGCAAAAAAGCCATGGATGTCTTCGGGCTTGGTTTCCTCCCTCACCAGAATGACCTTCATGCCGAGTACCTTGCCCAGGTGTTCAGCACGGTCGGCATCAAAAACGGCCTGCCCGACGGCCGCGCCGGGCGAGGCGGGAAGACCCTGAGCCACCGGCTCGGCCTGCACATTTCCGTCCAGCTGCGGATACAGCATCTGCTCCAGATGGTCCGGATTGATGCGCAGCAGGGCCTGTTCCTTGTCGATCAGGCCTTCGCCAACCATCTCCACCGAGCTGCGCACCATGGCCGGGGCATTCATCTTGCCGTTGCGGGTTTGCAGGCAAAAAAGCGTGCCGCGCTCGATAGTGAATTCGAAATCCTGGACTTCCTTGTAATGGCTTTCGAGCCGGTTACGCAGCTCGGCCAGTTGCCGCGCCATCTCCGGCATTTCCTGGTCCATCCTGTCGATGGCCTTTGGCGTGCGTATGCCGGCCACCACATCCTCGCCCTGGGCATTCACCAGGTATTCGCCGTACAGGCGGTTTTCACCGGTGCCCGGATTGCGCGTAAAAGCGACACCGGTGGCGGAATCGTTGCCGCGATTGCCGAACACCATGGTGCAAATATTGACCGCCGTGCCATTGGCCATGGCCGGGGTAATGTTAAACTCGCGCCGGTAATCCACCGCGCGCTTTCCCATCCACGAATCGAATACAGCCTTGATCGACAGCTCCAGCTGCTCATAGGGGTCCTCGGGAAATGGACGCCCGGTTTGAGTCTTGAACAGTTGCAGGTACAGGTCGCAGATTTCCTGCAGGTTGTCGGCGGAGAGCCCGACATCCTCCGTCACACGGGCGGTCTGTTTGACCATTTCGAATTCCGCATCGAACAGTTCATCCGGTATGCCCATCGCGATCTTGCCGAACAGCTGGATAAACCGGCGGTAGGCGTCATAGCCGAAGCGGGCGTCTCCGGTCTGTACGATCTCTCCCTGCAACGTCTGGCTGTTCAGACCCAGGTTCAGGATCGTGTCCATCATGCCTGGCATCGAGAGCGCCGAACCACTCCTGACCGAAACCAGCAACGGGTTATCCGCATTACCAAAACCCTTCCCCGTCGCCCGTTCCAGTTGCAGCATCTGTTCCCTGACCTGCCCCATCACCTCGGCCGGCAACTCACGGGTAGCGGAATCCAGGTAATGCAGGCAGGCTTCGGTGGAGATCACAAACCCGGGCGGTACGTTCAGGCCGATCTGCGTCATCTCGCACAGATTGGCGCCCTTGCCACCCAGTAATTTCTTGTTCTTACCATCGCCTTCGGTGAAGGCATAGACCCATTTTTTCATCGCTTTTCCCTTAGCATTACCAAAGAGACGACCACCCGCTGCGTGTTCGGGTGGGAAATCGAGGAGGCTTAATCGACGGGTTATACTACGGGATACGCAGCAGGCCCAGCAAGACACAAGACTAAATCAATGACATCAGACTCCATCTATTTGCCGACGCTGCTGAAATACCGCGGACTTTTTATCCCCGCACCTGGCTCCTGGCGTCGTCTGGCGCACTTGCAGATCCTCGAATTCCGGCCTGAACCGGTCACACGCTTCCCTCAGGGTGTCCCGGGAGCACTGATAACCCACCTCATCGGCAAAAAAGACATGGCTGTTGTTCCTGCGCTGGATTACCTGGTATGGATGACCCGGCAGGACAATACGCGGCTGATCCACCGTGACGCACCCGTTGCGGCCTGCAACCGGCGGGCTGCAGCACGCGAAGCGGACGCGTCGGCAAAGGTATGCCGTCAGCTTTGACGAACCGATAGCGTCTGACCCTGTTGATTTTTGATCAGTTGCTGTAGGAATTGTATCCGCCGCTGGCGTTGTGCTGGTAGAACAGCACCCCGCCACTGCCGTCGGTACCAACCGTACCGCCGGCGCCTGAGACGAGGCCGCCACGGCCACCACCTCCGCTGCGTTGCGCGGCCTGCACCAGGTTGACGATCACGCCACCGCCCTGGATGCCCAGGTTACCCTGCGCGTCGAGCCAGTAGCTGCCAGGGATGGTGGTACCGAGCACACTCATCAGTGCCATCTGGTCCTGGGGGTGGATCTCGCGGCCATTGATGACGATGCCGGTGCCACCACCGGAGATATCCTGCGGCATGGGACCAGGCAGATCCAGTCCCGCGGCCACGAAACCCAGGGTGGGGCCGCCTTCCATGCCCCAGGCACCGCTCTGGTGGTCATACCAGAATCGTCCATCCGGCAGGTGCGTGCCGTACTGCTGTTCCAGCGCGGCGCGGCGCGCGGGTTCCAGTGACACCCGGTTGATGATGACGCCCGACGGCGGCTGCCTGTCACCTGCAGCCGTCGGATAACTACCCCGGGCCAGCGATTGTCCCGGAGCACCCGACGCCATGGCCGGTTCGGCCAGCCTCGCCGAGGCCGTACCGGCGGCTTGAAAGATCAAGGTCTCGGCCTCGGTGTACTCGGGACGGCCGCTGTCATCGAAATCGAAAAATCTGAAGTAAAGGCCGTCAGCCTTCTTCTCCGCAACGAATCCGTACTGTTCATCCTCGTTCGCGATCCTGCCACTGATACCCGGCGGTTCCAGCTGCCCGGTAACGCGAAAGTCGCCTTCATCGCCGCGCAGCCAGCCCTGCACCGTACCGTCGTCGGCCTGCTGCAGGTCCAGCACGATGGATTCCCCGGGTGACCGGATGGTGTAGGTGCCTGAGTATTCCCCGGCGAACACCTGTACGCTCGTGAGGGCAATCAGCAGGAAACTCCACAGAAAACAAGTACGCATCTTTTTTTCCTCCCCGTTGCTACCACGGCCTGCGGATAATTTGGATTCACCCTGAAGTTTGCCTCGTCAGGGCATTCCCCGGTAACTGCGCCATCCCCGCCTGAGGCGCCTGCTGTCGGGACGCTACCTCCTGCATCCGTACGATCGTCGCACTGACGACGCGATCAGCGGATCCTTAGTGAGGAACTGTAGCATTGCTCACCACTGATCCGGGAGGATGACGCCGGGTCAATCGAACCTGACCCTGTTGAAGCTGTTGAATTCAGCAACGCCTCCGCGCCCGTTTCGCGCCTCGCCCTGGCACGCAGGTGCCGTCCCAGGCCCAGGCCCCTGCCATCCCGGCCAGGTGATAGTTATAGCGCGGCGGCCCTTCCCGGTACATCGCTTTGCACACGACCCCGCCACGCTCCAGGTGTTTGCGCCGGTCAGCCAGGAGCTTGCCCGGGATTCGCTCCGCTGACGGGTGCAGCCTTGTCGGTGTGCCGGCCCGGCAGCAGGCCAGCAGAGTCCTTAATCCCCCGGCAAAGCCGGCATACAGGCGACGGGGCGGGGGAACACCGGCAGCCGGTCATCGAAGGCGCCCCTCTATTTGCTTGATTTTTCAAGAATAGCAATTACTTGAAAAAGTAAAGCTACTGGTCCAGGCTGGCCACTTCAGGAATGGACGTGAGCGGAAACTGCCGATGGAACTGACCCTCTATTATCTGCCCGGCACGCGGGCCGAACGCGTCCGCTGGGTACTCGATGAACTGGATCTGGACTACCGGGTTGAAACGATCAACCTGTTCAAGGGTGAAGGACGGCGCCCGGACTACCTCGCCATTCACCCGCTGGGGCAACTGCCTGCCCTGAAAATTGACGACGAGGTGATGATCGAAAGCGGCGCCATTACGCAGTGGCTGGCCGAGTCGGTCCCTGGCAGCGAACTGGCACCTGCAACGGATCAACCGGCCCGACGTGCCTTTGACCAGTGGATGTATTTCGCGGTCGCCACGCTGGAAGCGCCCGCCTGGGAGATGATGTTGCATGGCAAGATCCTGCCCGACAAGTACGCGGTCAAGGCCATCATTCCCTTCGCGGAGCAACGCTACGCCAAGGCGCTCAAGGTAGTGGAACAGGCATTGAGTCGGCAGGACTACCTGATGGACGGTCGCTTCAGCGCCGCTGATATCATGGTCGGCTACATCCTGGCCTGGTTTCCCGAGCAGCTGGCCCCGTATCCCGTTCTGCAAGCGTATCTCGGGCGGCTGCAGCAACGCCCGGCTTATCCGCACAAGCCCAAATAGCCCAGACTAGGGGCCGGGCGCATGGTCTGACCGGCTTGTGACAAAGATTGAATCCGTTCGCATCCCTGTCACGGCACAGCTATCCCCAAAGTAAGCTGGATATGTACCCTGAAACCATTTATTGCTAAAACAGTCAGACGTTTACGCTTCGACGAATCACCCGGGTCTGATCCTTTTATTTTCACAGCCGGTCGCAATCATTGAAACCGATTTCCTTCAACAACACCTACATCAAGCTGGGCGATGACTTTTACGTCAAGACCACGCCCGCGCCCGTCGCGAATCCGGCACTGATCAGTTTCAATCATGCGCTGAGCGATGACCTCGGGCTGTCAGACACCTGCCTGAACTCACCCGAGGGTATAGCCATCCTGGCCGGTAATCGTGTCCCCGAGGGGGCCGAGCCCCTGGCCATGGCCTATGCCGGCCATCAGTTCGGGCATTTCGTCCCGCAACTGGGGGATGGCCGCGCCCTCCTGCTCGGCCAGATTACCGGTCCGGACGGCGTTCACCATGACATACACCTGAAAGGGTCCGGGCGCACGGCCTGGTCGCGCGGCGGTGACGGGCGTTCCGCATTGGGGCCGGTACTGCGCGAATACCTGGTCAGCGAGGCCATGGCGAGACTCGGCGTGCCGACCACGCGCGCACTGGCCGCCGTCATGACGGGTGAACAGGTAGCCAGGCAGGAATTCCTGCCCGGCGGCGTCATCACCCGCACAGCCAGCAGCTTCGTACGTGTCGGTACCTTCGAGTATTTTTCGTCGAGAAGCGACCTGGCCGCCGTAACAAGGCTGGCCGATTACATCATCGAACGGCATTATCCCGGCTGTCTCCAGGAACCGAATCCCTACCTTGCCCTGCTTGAAGCAGTCATCCGGCGGCAGGCCGCGCTGATCGCGCAGTGGATGCAGTTCGGTTTTATCCATGGCGTGATGAATACCGACAATATGTCGATTGCCGGCGAAACCATCGACTATGGCCCCTGTGCGTTCATGGATCATTATGCCCATGACCAGGTGTACAGTTCGATCGACCGTCACGGGCGCTATGCCTACAACAACCAGCCGTCCATCGGGCTGTGGAACCTGACGCGCCTGGCAGAAACACTCCTGCCCCTGCTGGCGGATGAACCCCAGGTCGCCGTCGAGGCCGCACAGGCGGCACTGCAGGCGTATGCCGGATTGTATGGGCGTTACTGGCTGGACGGCATGCGCGCGAAAACCGGCCTGCAAGCCTGCCTCGATGATGACAAGGCACTGATCGATGACCTGTTCGACAGCATGGCGGCCAACAGGGCGGACTTCACGCTCACGTTTCATTATCTCACGGCGCTGGCGGTCGACTCACCGGCGCAGGACAACAACGTCAGGGCCCTGTTCAGTGACCCGGCAGCATTCGACCGCTGGGCTCAACACTGGCGTGCGCGCCTGCACCAGGAAGGCAGCATCGATGCCACACGCCAGGCGCGGATGCAGGCGGTCAATCCCGTGTATATCCCGAGAAACCACCGGATAGAGGCCGCCATCCGGGCGGCGGAAGATCATGCTGATTTCTCGGTGTTCCACAGCCTGCACGCGGTGCTGCAGAAACCCTGGCAGCGGCAACCAGGGATGGACGCTTATCTGTTACCCCCTGAACCGGATGAAGTCGTACACCAGACATTCTGCGGTACGTGAATCGAAAAGGCAGTCCGCTACGCCTTGGCGCAACGATCGGAGAAAAACGGGGGCTGGCCTGTCCCTGATGCAAAAAAGGGCCGGATACATTTGAAGATCGTATCCGGCCCCTGTCCTCATACCGCACTCACGCAGCGTACTTTTCCTTCGCCTCGCGGGCGCGCTGCGCCTCGTCCGGGCTGTAGGCCTTTCCGGACCACAGCATTTCGTAGGCAATTTCCTCGTTGCCGTTCTCGCACAAGGCCAGAACGTCACGGAACAGCGGCTGGAAGGTCTCGCTGCGATGTGAACGCTCATGCTCCTCGAACGAACGCCAGAACGTCACGATCAGCGCCTCGCGACCCTTCAGCGGACTGGTGACCGCCTGGCCGATGGTCGAACCTTCATTGGAGATGTCCCCGCTGTTCAGGACGACGAAGCCTCCCACGAAACCGGTGTCGGAGTGGTAGGTCTTTACGTTCTCGCACAGCATGGCGACACGCTCCTGAAGGTCATCGACCGTATACCCGTCCTTGAGAATCACCCTGTTCACGGTTACGACACCGTCGACGGGGAAGTCAGGAATCAGATTACGCATGACAACCTCCTATATCAGCTATTTATCGTGTTCTAATATTATAATTCCTGACTAATTTAGTCAAGTATTAGGGTCCGCCCGGGGAGTCAGGCTCGATTGGTCCGTAATTATCATTACGAATCAGTTATTTATTACCTGATCGATGCGCTGTCAGCTTCGTTCAGGGACTGGGATTGGGATGCGCCGCGTGGATGGCCTGTATTCCCCCCAGCACCCCGGCGGACAGTTCCAGGTCGATGCTGGCGATGTTGCTGCGCAACTGTGCCATGGTCGTTGCCCCGATGATGGTGCTGGTGAGAAAAGGCCGGCTGCTCACAAAGGCCAGCGCCATTTGCGCGCAGTCCAGGTCATGGGCGCGAGCCAGTTCGGCATACTCCGTGGTTGCCTTTTCAGCGGCCGGGCTGCTGTAGCGGGTGTAGTCCGGGTACAGGGTCAACCGCGCCCCCGGCGGGCGGGCGCCGTGCAGGTACTTGCCGGTCAGGACGCCGAAGCCCAGCGGGGAATAGGCCAGCAGGCCGCAGTGTTCGCGCCACGACACCTCGGCGGCGCCGACTTCATAGGAACGGTTCAGCAGGCTGTAGGGATTCTGTACCGTGACCACGCGCGGCAGGTCCCGTTGTCCGGCGGCCTGCAGGAAACGCATGATGCCCCAGGGGGTCTCGTTGGACAGGCCGACGTGACGGATCTTCCCGGCCTGAACGAAGTCCTGCAGCACCGACAGCGTCTCGGCAACGGGGGTTACATCGTCCTCGTCACCGGGGTCGAATCCCAGCTTGCCGAAGAAATTCGTGTTTCGCTCCGGCCAGTGCAGTTGATACAGGTCGATGCAGTCGACCTGCAGGCGCTGCAGGCTGCCATCCAGCGCCGCCTGCAGGTGATGCCGGTTGAAACGCGTCCGGCCCGCACGGATGTGGTCGATCCAGCCCAGCCCGGGGCCTGCGATCTTGCTGGTGAGTACGACCCGTTCGCGGTTGCCGGTCTTTTTCAGCCATTCGCCGATGATCGCCTCGGTCTGTCCGTAGCTAGCCGAGCGTGGCGGTATCGGATACAACTCCGCGGTATCGAAGAAATTCACGCCCTGGGCAACAGCGTAATCCATCTGACCGAAGGCCTCGGCCCGGGTGTTCTGCTCCCCCCAGGTCATGGTACCCAGGCAGATAACGCTGACCTCGATGCCCGTGTTGCCGAGTTTGCGATACCGCATTGATCACGTCCCCGCGCGGCCAGACCTCTGCCGCCAGTGTAGCAAAAATTAGGGGCCGGACGATCCGGTACTCCCCGCAGCGGCCGCTCCGGCACCGTGCGACGCGGCTAATGACAACTATACTTTGGTGGGTCAGATCCCAGCAGGAGAAATATCCATGTCCCGATCATTTCCTTTCGCGAAGTCACTTCGCCTGCCCGTCATCCTTGGTGTTGCCGCCGCACTTGCCCCGTTCGCCGCCTGCTCCGATGCAGCCTCGGAAATCACGACCGCCGCGACGCATGCCGGGTTCGCCGCCTCCTCGCCCACCGTCGATGCAGTACACATGCACCTCCACCACACGATCAATTGTCTCGTGGGGCCGAAGGGTGACGGTTTTGATCCAAAGGAATTCAACCCGTGCGCGCAAGGCGGCACCGGCGCGATTCCCGATGAACCCGATGATGCCAGCCGGGCCTCGCTGGAGTCGGCTGTCGCCGAGGCGCAGCAGGGCCTCGCCGCCACCGACCTCGCCGGCGCGCAGGCCAGTGCACGCAAAACCGAGACCCTGCTGAAGGGGATGCGGTAGCGAGAAACGCTGTCAGAACACATTACTGGCTTTATTCAGGGATCTATGGGGGTCGATCTCGATTGATCCGGCATCATCCTGCCGAATCAACGGCGTCTGTCCCGTTGATTGCAAAGATGAATATGGAGGTGCGATCATGAACGCCTTGATTCGATTGATTGTCGCGGTCTTGCTCGTGTTCACGGCAGGCGTAATGGCCGGTGAACCGGATCATCATACCCCCTATACGGGTTCTGCGGAATTCGAGCGGCTGAAGGGACTTGCCGGCCACTGGCAGGGTTCCGCCATGATGCAGGGCAAGGAGCAGGAAATACAGGTGGCGTACAAGGTGACCTCGGCTGGCAGCGCGCTCGTTGAAACGCTTTCTCCGGGCAGCGAGCAGGAGATGGTGTCCGTCTATTATGACACGGGTGGCCGACCCACCATGACGCATTACTGCGCCTTGAAGAACCGGCCGAACCTTGTGATGGACAGCAGCGCTGCGGATAGCCTCCATTTCGATTTTTCAGCCAGCACCGGTATCGATCCCGCGAAGGATGCACACATGCATGCGCTGACTGTACGCTTTATTGACAGGGACAACATCGAGGAAGAGTGGGTAATGTATCAGGAGGGCAAACCGGTGGAAGCCACGACGTTCAGGCTGCACAGGACAGAGCAGCTGTGAGCAGAACACGGGCACCAGAATGCGTTGCCATGGCACTCGCAGCAATCAGTCATGGCGCGCTAGCCGGCGACATCGACCTGGACTGCACCACATTGTCAAAACAGATGGTTGATCGACTGGATGCAGAAGGGCTGCTGACTCAGTCCGAACCCGGCAGGCAGCGTGCGCGTGCCATAACCCTGGAGCTGTGTGGAGGCGCCGAGGCATCCGCAAAGCAACAGCACGAGGCTGATAAACAGGAGGTCCTGGATAACTGGTTCTTCGAAGAGCATCCCGAGAAACCCGGCAACAGGCGACTGAAGAATCTGAAGCGTTGAGCCAATCTCGTTAAGGTAAAATCAACAGCGATGAAGAGGCCGGACGAGCTCTTCAGTTCCAGTCTTTCCCGGCAGTGCCCTATTCGCTTCCCGGCTACGCAAGAATATGTATCCGGCCCCATTCCCTCGCTGGTATAGGTGTATGCGCTGACCCAGATGTAGTCACCATCCACCGTGATGTCTGACACGATACGACCCGACATGCCGTAGGCTTCATCGCGATTCAATCAGTGCACGGTGTCGAAGATCACGCTTCCGTGCCACGGGCCGTAGCTGGCAACAGTACCCAACGATATATTCATTCAGGGGCTTGCCACCGTTTCAGTGAATGTAAATGCGACAGCAATGATCCGGCCCCTTTTTCACGTTTGGTATATTCTCACCTGCATGCACAAACACACCCGCAGGCGCATACATTACTGCATCCCGCTCGCCGCGCTGCTAGCCGTGGTGGCCCTGTGGTCCTGCTCCACCAGCCCACCGCGCAATCTCCACGACAGTTGCGAGATCTTCGACGACAAGGGCGGCTGGTACAAGGATGCAAAACACGCCTACGAACGCTGGGGTGTGCCGATTCATGTGCAGCTCGCGATCATCTACCAGGAATCGAAATTCGTGGATGACGCCAAGCCACCGCGCGACCACCTGCTGTGGGTCATCCCCTGGGGACGGGTGTCATCCGCCTACGGCTACGCCCAGGTCAAGGACGACACCTGGGACTGGTACCGGGAGAAATCCGGCAACCGCTTTGCGGACCGCGACGACTTTGGTGACGCCGTGGACTTCATCGCCTGGTACGGCGACATGAGCCATCGCATGCTGGGCATCTCCAAATGGGACGCCTACAGCCAGTACCTCGCCTACCACGAGGGACAGGGCGGCTACAAGCGCAAGACCTACAACAGGAAACCCTGGCTGCTCAAGGTCGCGCACCAGGTGGACAACCGCGCCCGGCGCTACCATACCCAACTGGCGCGCTGCGAAGACGAACTGGACAGCGGCTGGAGCCTGTGGCCGTTTTGAATCACAATCGGTATGAATCAATGGGGTCATGTAAACTCCCGCCTTGAGTTGCACACAGTACTGGAGTTTCCCAGCGGGTTTCGGGTGGCCAGATACTCCAGCGAATAAATGGGGTTGGAGTATGATTTCCCGTAACTGGCCGCTGCGACAAGCCCAGTCACAGAGGTCATCCAGCGGCGGTACCGGAAATGTGCCGGCTCCACTGAATAACAGGAGGCATCCCATGAAAATACATTGCATCACCTTTGCTGCGGCACTGCTGACAGGCATGCTTCATATGGCGCCGGCCTCGGCAGCCGCGGCAACGGTGCCAACCAAGCCGCACCATGTCCACGACCTGCTACAGGAGGGACCATCCGTGTGCGGCATCGGTAGCTGGTCGTACACCGTGACGTGGACGCCGATCACCTACAACAACAAGCCCTGGCCCAACTACATCCTGAAAGCCTACGGCTGCGCGAAGACGCCCTACACCTGCACGACGACCAAATGCACCGCGGGCATCTCCACCTGCAGCACCAGGGTATCCTGGTCGTGGACCGGCGTGACTGCCGACATTGGCCAGTCGGTCTCCGGCATGCGGACCGCCACCATCGGCAAGCCGGCGGACTGCCGGTAGTAAATTCAGGGGTCAGATCCTAGTTTCAACTTATATTAGAGAAAACTGGTATCTGACCGCTGTTTTTTCTCAGTCCTCCTGTCTTTCCTCGTGCAGTACCGTGCCTTCTTCGTCCAGCACGCGCACGCTGATGGGGATGCCGTCGCGCACGGCCTGGGTCACGACGCAGTAGTCCTCGAACAGGCTGAAGCAACGCTCCAGACGCGACCGGTCCTCGGGGACGCCGGAGAGTTTCAGGTCCACGTCGATACCGACCAGGCGCAGCCGGCCCTTGTCGTTGCGATTGATGCTGCCGGTAACCGTGGCGCTGACGCTTGCCGGCGTGTTGCGACTTTTCTGCAGGCAGAACAGCAGGCTCGCGCTCAGGCAATTGGCGACGCCGGCGGCGATCAGGCGCGCGGCGTTGGGGCCGGCCTGGCTGCCAAGCGGGACGGGTTCATCGAGCAGCAGGTCAGGGACGTCGGGCCAGTCGAAACGGACCTTGAACTCGAAGTCCTCGATTTGTTCGAGGTGTAGCGTGAACTGGTGGATTTCGGACATTTCGACCAGGTTTCCTCAGGGTAAATGGGGTCAGGGGACAATTGTCGGTCATCAGCCGCGTAAATTGTATCTGGCGCCTTTATTATGAGGATTGTTACAGAGTTACGACAAGGCCGAATCCATGCCGTCACGGGTTAAAATAAGCCCGTCCCCGGATACACAACGGAAGCAGAACATGAGCAAGCACATCGGTATCCTCACGTCAGGTGGTGACAGCCCCGGTCTCAACGCCGCGATCAGAGGTGTCGCCAGGGCGGCCCTGAAAGAGTACGGTATGCAGGTCATCGGATTCCGCGACGGTTTCCGCGGGCTGGTGGAGAACCGCGCCATGCGATTGGAAAGCGGTTCCCTGGCCGGCATCCTCACGGTCGGCGGCACCATTCTCGGCACCAGCCGCGACAAGCCGCACAAGATGAAGGTGGGCGGCAAGATCCAGGACATGACCGACGTCATCGTCGAGAACTACCATGCCAACCACCTGGATGCGCTGGTCTGTCTCGGTGGTGGCGGCACGCAGAAGAACGCGTTGCAGTTGAAGCAGAAAGGTCTCAACGTCATTACCCTGCCAAAGACTATCGACAACGATGTTTTCGGCACCGATGTCACCTTCGGTTTCGATACCGCACTGGGCATCGCCACCGACGCCATTGATCGCCTGCACAGCACCGCGCACAGCCACCATCGCATCATCGTGGTCGAGATCATGGGCCACAGTGCCGGCTGGCTGGCGCTGGGTGCAGGTATCGCCGGCGGCGCCGACGTGATCCTGCTGCCCGAGATTCCGTACAACATCGACAGCGTCGCCGAGGCAATCCTGAGCCGCATGAAGAGCGGCAGGAACTTCAGCATCGTCGCCGTTGCGGAGGGCGCAATGTCGCTGGAGGAAGCCGGTGAAGTGAACGCTGCCAGGCAGAAACTGCAGGAGGCCGCCGACAGCGAGGATAAAAAGGCACGCAAGCAGGCAAAGGGAACAATCCGCAAAGTGGAGGCCGGACGTGGCGATCACGCCCTCAAGCTGGCCCACCAGCTCGAGCAACGCACCGGGCTGGAAAGCCGTCCGACCATACTCGGCTATCTGCAGCGTGGCGGCACACCATCGGCGACCGACCGGCTGCTGGCCACCCGTCTGGGCACCGCCTGTGCCGACCTCATCAATGAAGAAGTCAGCGGCGTGATGGTGGCCGCCCGCGGCGAGGGCACCGAGGCCATGCCGCTGGAAGAGGTCGCGGGCCGCAGGAAACTGGTGCCGCCTGATCATCCCTGGGTGGTGAGCGCACGCCGGGTTGGCACGAACCTGGGAGATTGACTGCCCGGGGCGGGCCGATATGGATCGGGGACCGCGATGCTATTGGTTGCTGCTCAAGAAGAAGATAAACATGCATCCTGCCCAGATCAAACCAGGCCTGTTCAGACAAAAATTGTATCCGGCCCCTTCATTTTCTCATTATCCTGGTCTACCCGGGTGTATGGATATTCAGCCATCCAGTGCCTGGCAATGTCTTCGCGCCGGCAGATCCACACCGCCTCGTGGCTTAAGCACGTAATCAAGAAAGCGCGCCATTGCCATCGCACGTGCAGGATGCCCGCTGATGCGGCCATGCAGGCCGATACTCATCATCTTCGGATTTTTCGCGCCCTCCTGCCACAGCAGATCGAACGCGTCCCTGAGCAACCGGAAGAAGTCTTCCCCGGAAGCGAAACCGTTTGGAAGCAGGTAGCGGACGTCGTTGGTGACCAGTGTATACGGGATCACAAGGTGCGGCGCTGACCCTTCGAGCCAGTAAGGCAGGTCGTCATTGTAGGCGTCCGAGCTGTAGAGCAGCCCGGCTTCCTCGCGCAGCAGGCGCCGGGTATTCCGGCTGACCCGCCCCGTGTACCAGCCTACGGGGCGCTTGCCGCAGATTCGCTCGATGATTTCAAGGGTAAGCTGGATGTGACGCCGCTCCTCGTCTTCGGGAATGCCGCGATAGTCCAGCCAGCGATAGCCATGCCCGGCGACCTCGTGTCCGTCGGCGGCGAGCGCACGGCCGATCTCCGGGTTGAGTTCCAGTGCACGCCCGACAGCGAAGGCCGTCAGCGGCAGACTGCGCTCGCTGAACAGCTGCAGGATGCGCCATACGCCAGCGCGCGATCCGTACTCATACATGCTCTCGACACTCAGATCGCGCTCACCCTCCCGGGGCGGGCGGCCATGCAGCTCATGCAGATAAGCCTCCGAGCAGGCGTCACCGTTCAGGATGCACGACTCGGCACCTTCCTCGACGTTGAGCACGAACTGGACCGCAACCCGTGCTTCACTCGGCCACCGCGGCATACGGGGGATGGCCGCCGTAACCGATCAGGTCACGTTCGGACATCAGCCCAACTCGAAGGTCGTGACGCCGAAGACATGCTCATGCGCGATAGCGGGGCGAGGCCCCAGGTACATCCGCGCGCAGCCGAAGACTTCGGCCATGCCGTGCTGCTGTACTAGCCCGATTGCAGCAGGGTTGTTCTCCGGGGCATCGAGAAACAGTGGACCGCCTGCGGCGAATTCCGCGAGTCGCTCATAAAGGGCATGGGCTGCATGTAGGTCATCCGCGAACAGCGGGCCTATCTTGCAGCCTTCCCGGCAACGCCGCACCACACCATACCCGCCAAGCTTGCCATCGCGCCGGCAACCAAGCGCAAGCGCATCGGGCAGGCTTGTCCACGCGTCCAGGAATGCCGTGCGCGATGCCGGGAAGCAGGTGCGGTCGTAATCCTGAACCTGGTAGAAAGGGACGGATGACAGCGGAATAATCACCTCGTCATCCTGCGTGGTTTCGTAACCCTCCGGTATTTCGGCACGAAAACGCATGTCACGATGAGAGAAGACAAAACCGCCCTTTGCATAGTAATCCTGCATGTCGAACACGCCGTCCAGTCCGATGCTTGCACCCGGGCGCAGGCGCGCGAGCAGACGGTCACGGCGGGCGTGCCACAGTGTATTGCCGAGGCCACGGCCACGGTATGCGGGTGTTACGATGAAAAAGCCCATGAAGCCGAATTCACCGTTGTAGGATGTAATGGCACCGCCGCCAATCAGCTCGCCACCGAGTTCGGCGGCAATGAAGGCGTCGGGATCCGTCGCCCAGAACAGCCTCGGCATCGTGCAGGCCGGGATTCCAGCCCTCGCGTGCAGCCCATTCGACGAGTTCATCCACTTCGGGCCGTGTCATGTTGCGTATCACAAGTTCATTCGACACGTGAATCAATGGGGCCAGCCTCCTTTTGATTTGAAAAAGCGGGGAAAAAGGGGACGGAGGGAATAAAATTAAATTCCTCCATCCCCTTTGTCCTCAGGCATCCAGTTCCGGATAGTACCGGAAGATCCCGTCTTTGTTGAACGGCAGACGCCGCCTGGAGGCGAGATACGCAGCGATGTTCGGCCGCTGGGTCACGCGTGAATGCAGTCCCGTCAGTCCAGGGATCTCCGCTGCAAGACGCGCCATCATGTTCGGGAACGCATATCCCAGTCCCTCGATGACCTGGAACATCGACAAGTCGACATAGCTGAAAGTGCGTCCGACCATGTAACCGCGACCGCCCGGATTGCACTGCAGCACGTTCTCGAAGTAACCCAGCAACTCGGGTGCGCGTTCCCTGGTGAAGAATCCGGCACACCGTACGGCCTCGGTTTTCTGCTCCTCGTAGTAGAGACTCATGGCGACCGGGTGATGGGTGGCGTGCACATCGACCACGAGATCTTCCACGGTAAGCTGCAACTGGTGTGCCCACAGCCGGCTTGCTGCGGAGCCGGGCACCAGTTCCAGGCGCGGACCCAGGTAGTGCAGAATATTCGCGGTCTGCGCGATTACCTGCCTGCCCGCCCGCAGGAAAGGAGGCGCGAAGGGCCGGCGCACCAGCTCCGGGTCATTCATCAGACGTAGCATGGCATCAACTCCCAGGCCACGCCCGCGCTCCCGCGCCACGTCCACGTAATCGGCGCCAGCATCCTCCAATGCCAGCCGCACGAATTCCCCGCGTCCCTGGATGGATGGCCAGTAGAATAGTTCATAGCGCATGGTGCAACTCCGTGGCTGCCGGCCGTATCCCGAAGAAAATGGCGTCAGGGCACATATCCTGCTTATATTATGAAAAAACGTACCCTGACAACCTTTATCAGATAATTGTCATGACAGTATCCTGCCGGGTCAATGGAGTCTGACACTATCGATTTCACAAGGAAATCGTGGTCTGTCCCCTATAAAATGTCATCCATGGCTGCCAGGAAACCCGTTCTGATTCTGCAACTGCGACCTGAAGACACCACGTCCGACAGTGAATACGCCTGCATACTGAAATACAGTGGATTACAGGCCGGGGACACTTGCAGGAAACGCATCGAGCAGCAGGGCATCCCTGATGATCTGGACCTGGAAGACTATTCCGCGATCATTGTCGGTGGCAGCCCGTTCGATATCAGTACCCCGGAAGACAGAAAATCCGGCATCCAGAAAAAGATCGAGGCCGATTTCAACCGGCTACTGGAACAGGTGGTCACCCGGGACTTTCCCTTTCTTGGCGCCTGCTCCGGAAACGGCCTGCTGGGCAAGTACACAGGCACCAGTATCTCGACGAAGTACGGCGAAGCCGTGGGTTGCGTAACGCTGGATATTACCGAAGCCGGCAAACAGGACAAACTGCTCCGGGGCTTCCCGGAACAAATAGACGTACTGCTCGGCCACAAGGAGGCCGTCGACACCCTTCCCGAGGGTGCGACGTTACTGATGACCGGCAGCGGCTGTCCGGTACAGATGTTTCGCATCGGCGAAAACGTGTATGCCACCCAGTTTCACCCGGAAGGCGACGCCGAGGAATTTATTTTACGTATCAACACCTACCGCAATCACGGCTATTTCGAACCACATGAAGCGGATGAACTGAAAAAGAGAGTCAGCCAGAAGCCCACCCCGCATGCCCAGGAGATTCTCAGACGGTTTGTTGACTGGTATTGCCGCTGAAACTAAAGGGGTCAGTACCCTTTCTTTTCAGGAGGCAGCCGTTACACGCGCGTTTCTGCGGATAAAAGGGTACTGACCCCTTTTCCTCTGGTCTGTCCCCTACTATTCCTGCAGCCTATATCAGTTGCATTTGTATATGAAACGTGGTGCCCACATTGATATTGGAGGTAACCGCCATATAGCCCTGGTGCTGCTCGGTAATAATAAAGTACGCGAATGACAGCCGCTTGCCTGCATCGTAAACAACTTCAGGTGTATCTTTTCCGACAAACGGTTCGAACAGATACAATTGTTCTTCGTTGGTCAAACCGACGCCATTATGCTGGATTCTTATCCAGAAACTGTCATAACTCACATTCAACTGAATCACGATGGTCGGCTTGTGACCGGGATCATCCACCCGGCCCAGCGCATCATAGGCATGACGAAACAGGCTGAGAAAAACCTGCTGCAACTCGGTTGCATAGCAGGGAATCATCGGTAAATCCTTTTCATAGTTTCTTTCGATCTGTATGTCCCTGAATCTGAGTCCCGACGGAGCCGATAACACATCACCGGCCAGTTCCAGGGTATGCTCCATCAGGTCGACGATATTGGAAAGCTGTTTCCTGTCGCTGCGCCCGCGAGCGAAATCCTGCAAATTCTGGACAATGGATGCCATTTTTTCGCCTTTCTCATACACGTGGGACAACAAACGATCCAGTTCATCAGGCATGCCACTGCTCTTGATTTCATTCATAAACTGGCTGCTGTCAGTCAGTAAGCTCTGAAAGTTTCTTAAATCGAACAGGATTGACTGGAGCGGCGTGTTGATATCATGGGCCATGGACGATGCCAGTTCACCCATCGATGAAATCTTGTCATGCTGAATCAGCATGTTTTCGGCGAGAATCTTCTTGGTCACATCATCGATCAGGATCACTACACCGGGTTCATCCTGGCCTTGCAGTGGATAGATGGTGATATCGAAATAGTACTGACCGCGTTGACTGTGTTTGATGGTGATCGCTTCATTCTTTTCCAGTGCTTCACGGACCTGATCGGGTGACACTGTGATCACCGGGTAGGCATCCCACAGGTTTTTGCCCAGCACGTCTGCTACCTTTATGCCGGCAGCATCTTCAGCCCGCTTGTTCCATTGGGTGATTTGCCCATCCTGATTCACGCCAACCAGCATCAGCGGCATGGATCTCAGGATATTCTTTATATAAGACTCTGATGTACGCAGTCTGGATGCAGTGCTTACGTGCCCGGCTATCTCGATTTCCAGCAGTCTGTTGGTTTCTGTTAGCAATCGATTTGACTCATCCAGCGTGGCGGTGCGTTCCTGCACAAGCAACTCAAGTCGATTGCGAATCTCGTTCAGTTCCCGGTTGGATTGCCGGGCCTTGCGCCGCGTGAAGAAAAGATTTATGACGGCTATCGTTAATAATATGATGAGTATGGAACCGGTCGTGTTGGCGACATTCTGCCACTTTGTTGAACCGTCCGGATTCTTGAACTGGCTTGTCAAACCTTCAAAGAAAGGCAGGCCTTGCTCTGCATATACTGGGAGGCTGAGCAGAAATATCGATATTGACAAGAGGTATCGCATCATTTTCCTGGAAGGGTCAGAGAACAATTCCCGACTGTATCAGCAGGGAATGTTATCCGACTCCGTTATATTTTGATTCGCATCAGCCTCCGCTCAACGCCTGGAAGATATAGACCGTCCCGTCGGCCGGAACACGGTCAGAGAGTGTCTTCCTGTCAACCAGTATCCTGTCATTGATACTGAGATTCACATGCTTTCGCAGCGCGCCATGCTCGTCGAGCACGTAATCGGCAAACCCGGGGGCCAGTTCGTTGACCGCACGCAAGACCTCCGCGACCGAACCGGCATCCACCCTGATCACCCGGTTCTCGAGCGCCGGGAAGAACCGGTAAAGATGCCGTGTCATTTCAACCGTCGGCATGGCGTTCAGCCAAATCGAACCGAATACACCGGCGGGAAATTGTTACCCAGGCATCGCCAGGATTCACCGCGGTCTTCCGACAGGTAGACGTTACCGGTCGTACTGCCGAAACACAGGCAGTCACCCGATACATCGAGGCCATGCCGCAGGACGATGTCGTAGGCGTTGTCCTGTGGCAGCCCGTTACGAAAAGCCCGCCATGACTGCCCGCCATCGTTTGTCTGTGCTACGAACAGGCCGCCATCAATCGCCATGCGTGCGGAATCCGCGCGCGCGGGCACAACCCAGGCCGATCGACCGTCCTGTGCATCGACCGCGATCGGAAAGCCGAAATGCACACCGGCTTCCGGCTGGCTGACTTTTTTCCAGTGCCGGGCACCGTCATCACTGTAAAAGACACCGCAATGATTCTGCTGCCAGAGATGATCAGGCTGCCCGGGGCAAGCGGTCACGAAATGCGGATCGTGGCCCCACGCCGACTCCGGGTCCGGCATGTAGTCATTTGTCATACCCTGGCTACGGCCCGTCCAGCTCTTGCCACCGTCGGTGGTCTCGATCACACCGGCGGTTGATACCGCGACATGGAGATGATCCGGATCACGCGGGTCGACGATGATCGAGTGAATACCGGGTTCGAACACGCCGTAGTCAATACTCGCCGGCGTGCCGTGCCAGCGGTTTTCGCTGGTGGCATCGCCTGCAAACAGGTCGCCGCCGCGGCTTTCGTGGTTCCACAATGGCCGGTTGAGATCCCAGCTGTCGCCGCCATCATCGCTTACAAACAGCCCACCCGGGATCGTACCGGCGTATAACCGGCCAGGCTGCCGCGGGCTGCCAAAGGCAATGTGCCAGATCTTGTAGACCGTTGCGTCACCGTACTCGGGTGCACCCACCGGCGCTTCCGGATCGAAATCCGGGGTCGGCAGGTACTTTTTGATGTAGCGCGCACCTGCCGGGTACTTGACCGACGCTACGTCCTCCCAGGTGGCTCCATTGTCACGCGAACGTGACAGCTTGGGACCCCAGTGGCCATGGTCCAGTGACACCCACAACATTCCGTCACGCGGGTCACGTGCCGCGTAACAGACCGGGATGCCTTCATGCGCAATGGGTCGAGGACGCCAGGCACCCCCGGCAAGATCAACGATCACCGTACCCTTGCGCGTACCAAGCAATATCATGTCCGGCATATTCCACACCTCGCAATCTTTATAAAGGGGCAATTGGCATTTGAGGACATTTTTTTATGCATATTAGGAATAAATGTGCTCTGACACCATTTATTTTTTCATAGCACACTGGCCTGTCCTGTTAGGGAGAACAACTAAAGGGGTCAGTACCCTTTAGTCCCGAAAAGGGATTCAAGGTTTAAAGGGTACTGACCCCTTTTTCGCAACAAGAGATCACCGACCGAAAACAATCGCTTCAGACAAGAGATTGAACGCGCACTGGCCTTTCGGCTGGGCACAGGCAAGCGAGGCAGACCGAGTAAGGTAACTGACTAACGCCGGCCGAAAATGTATCCGGCCCCATTTTCAGAAGAGATATTCGATAACGATGATGATGACTGGTGGTACTATCGGCACTATCATTACAGCCCCTGCTGGGGCGGCCCCTATGGCCGGTATCCACGAGTGTACGTGATTCAGCAACAGCCGGAAACAAGGCTACCATTAAATGGAGCCGAATACATTTTCTGGAGAAATGCAGCTGACTAACACCAACCGAAGAATGTATCCGACCCCTTTATATTCGTAGTTGAGGAAACAGGTATGAACACATTCACTTCGCTTCGCCTGCGTTACCTGGAATTCCCCGGTCGGGCTCAGGCGATCCGCGACACGCTGCGAATCGGTCGCATTGACTTCGTCGATGAGCACCTGACGTCTGACCAGTTCCACGATTGCCGCGCAGCCGGCGAGTTTCCTTTTGGTGGCATACCTGTTCTGGTTATCGAGACCAGCGATGGCAAGCTGTGCGTGGCGCAAAGCAACGCGATATTGCGTTTTGCCGGGCGGCTGGCCGGTCTGTATCCAATGGATGATCCGCTGCAAGCGCTGAAAGTCGATGAGGCGCTGGGCGTGGGCGAGGACGTCAATTGTTTACTGGCACCCAGTCTTCACGAGCAGGACACGGAAAGGAAAATGGCAATGCGCAAGGTACTGGCGGAAGAGACCTTGCCATTCTGGATGGGTTGCCTCGATCGGTTGCTGGTCGCGAATGGCAGTACCGGTTTTATCGTGGGTAACAACCTGACCATTGCCGATCTCAAGCTGTACTGGATCATCGACTGGCTGACGATGGGTATTCTCGACGGTATTCCGAAGAGCCTGATCGATGATTTCAGGAATGTGGTGGACTGGCACAGGAACATTGCTACAGTGCGCGAGGCACGCCTGGCTGAAACCTAGAAATAATGGGGCCGGATACATTTTCTGGCCTACCTCGCTCGTGCGGAAAATGTATCCGGCCCCACTGCTCTCTTAGGGCGTGACCCCGGACAACTGTGCCACGTGGTTTGATTTCAAGCTGGCGAATACCGCTGATGATCCCCAGCCGTTAGTGCAGTTCAGCGTCCCGGCCGGAACAGCGACGCTGGCAGACGTGCACATACTTCATCTCGTCGCCAGCAACGAGAAGATACCGAAGATCGAGGTGCAGAGCACGGACCTGCCGGGTGAGATAAATGGGGTCAGATCCTAGTTTCTGCTAGTTTCTGCTTATATTAGGGAAAACTGGGATCTGACCTCTGTTTTGCTGTTTTGTGGTTTTTGCGAATCAATCGAGTCTGACCCCATTGATTATTGAAATTAGATCATTTCCAATAATCGTACCAGATTCTGCAATTTCAAATCTTCTTGCAGGGCGCCTTGCCAGAAGGGATAAACTGTTGCAGATCTTCCCTCACCAAGGATTAGTTGTGCCCGGAAGGCATCGGCCGCGTCTTCCGGTGCCTGATGCTCATCCGGCAAATCCAGAGCGTCGATTGCTTTTTCGAGGGCCTGTTTCTGGCCCTGGGTCAATTGTCCGCTGCGTGGCCTGTCACTGGTATAGGTGCCCCCGCTGATATGGTATTGGCCGTGGGTATCGATTGAGATATCAAATGCGTAATCTTCTTCACCAACGACCTGATAATGTAGGGGTGTCATAATCCTGGTCATTTCTCCATGGTTAAGTAAGATAAACTGGATTAGTATAGAACCCGATTAACATCAATCAAAGTGCAACAGACCCGGTGCTTATGTCAAATGCTGCGGCATATCTCTCCGGAAACCAGCCGATAGCTTCATCGTAACCGCATGGACAGATTCCGGCACCTGATAAACACCACCGTTGGCCGAAAGCTCATCGTCGCATCGAGCGGTATTGTGCTGGTGCTGTTCCTGCTGGGTCATATGATGGGCAACCTGACCATTTATCTCGGGGCCGATGCATTGAATGCCTACGCACACTGGCTACAATCGAGTCCCGTGTTGTGGCTGGTCCGTGCGATCATGCTGGCCATCGTCCTGGTTCACGTCATCCTCGCGATCCGGGTATCCCGCGAGAACCAGGCTGCCAGAACGCACCGTTATCAACACCGTGAGAACCGCTGGCTTTGGCTGTTCCAGAAGCGCATGTTTATCAGCGGCGTGGTCGTACTGATTTTCATCATCGGTCATATTCTCCACCTGACCGCGGGCGCAGGCATTGAGCAGCTGTTCCGCCTGGTCGATGCCCATGGCCATGCCGATGTTTATAACCGGGTTGTCGGCAGTTTCCAGTATTCATGGCTGGCCTGGTCTTATGCCATCGCGATGCTGTTTGTCTCGGTGCATCTCAAGCACTCGGTTCGCGCTCTCTTCCAGACCCTGGGGTTTTATCACGAAAACTTTTTCGGGTTTTTCGAACTACTGTCCTGGGTCGTCACCATTGTGATCTGTGCGGGCTTGATATCAATTCCGCTGGCAGTCCAGTTCAACCTGCTGCAACCCGATTTTGCAGCCTCGTCAGGTTACGTCGTTGACCGTCCGGGGGTAGCGACATGACCGGTTCGATTCAGCTGGATGCACGCATTCCAGACGGTGATGTCGGCGACAAATGGCAAAACTGCCTCGAAAGCCTGCGCTTGCTCAGCCCTGCCAACAAGCAGAAAAGGCGTGTAATCGTTGTCGGGACCGGCCTTGCCGGGGCGTCAGCGTCAGCCTCGATGGCTGAACTCGGCTACCAGGTCGAGGCCTTTACCTTTCATGATACGCCAAGGCGGGCTCATTCAATCGCGGCGCAGGGGGGCATCAATGCTTCCAAGAATTACCGCAACGACGGAGACAGCCACTACCGTTTGTTTATCGATACGATCAAGGGCGGGGATTTTCGCTCGCGCGAGGCGAACGTGTGCCGCCTTGCCCAGTTGAGCGGGAAGATCATCGACCAATGCGTGGCCCAGGGTGTCCCGTTTGCACGTGAATACGGAGGATACCTGGATAACCGTTCGTTCGGTGGCGTTCTGGTGTCGCGCACCTTTTATGCAAAAGGTCAGACCGGACAGCAACTGTTGCTCGGAGCCTACGGCGCAATGAACCGGCAGGTCCATGATGGACGTGTGCGCCTGCATACTCGCAGCGAGATGCTTGACCTTGTGGTCAGTGACGGGCGTGCCTGCGGCATCATCACGCGAAACCTGGTCAACGGCAGGATAGAACGTCACCGTGCCGATGCAGTGGTTCTGGCCACGGGTGGTTACAGCAACGTTTACCACCGTTCAACCAACGCTTTCGGCTGTAATGTCACTGCGATCTATCGTGCCTACAAGCGCGGTGCATTGTTTGCGAATCCGTGCTTTACACAGATTCATCCGACCTGCATTCCGGTGCTGAATGAATACCAGTCCAAGCTGACCCTGATGTCAGAGTCGCTGCGCAACCATGGCAGGCTCTGGGTGCCGCTTATGGCTGACGACAACCGTCAGCCGCGCGACATTCCGGAACAGGACAGGGACTATTTCCTTGAACGAAAATACCCCGCCTACGGCAACCTGGCGCCGCGCGATATCTCGTCGCGCGCGGTCAAGGAGGTTTGCGACGAAGGCCGCGGCGTGGGTGCGATGAAGCGTAGCGTCTACCTCGACTTTAAAAGTGCCATCGATGAGCATGGCCGGGATTTTATCGAGCAGCGTTATGGCAACCTGTTCGACATGTATGAACATATCTGCAATGACAATCCTTACCAGACGCCGATGAAGATCTATCCGGCTGCGCACTACAGCATGGGCGGCTTGTGGGTGGACTATCATTTGATGTCGAATATTCCTGGCCTGTTTGTCATTGGTGAAGCCAATTTCTCCGACCATGGCGCCAACCGTCTTGGTGCCAGTGCGCTCATGCAGGGATTAGCGGACGGGTATTTTATTCTGCCCCAGACGATCGGCGATTATCTGGCCAACCATTCACCACCCGGGGTCGGCACGCAGGATCCGGTGTTTGGAGAAATCGAAGAAGCCACCCGTGAGCGCATTGGCCAGTTGATGTCGGTCAATGGCAATCGTTCCGTGTCGTCACTGCATGCGGAACTGGGTGGCATCATGTGGCATTACTGTGGCATGTCGCGCAGCAGCGCGGGCCTTGGCAAGGCCATGGCCCGGATTCGAGACCTGCGGGATGAATTCTGGCGGGAAGTCAATATTGCCGGGGAAGCGATGGATTTGAACCAGGGACTGGAATACGCCGGGCGTGTAGCCGATTTCATGGAGTTTTCCGAACTGATGTGCCGCGACGCGCTTGTCCGCGAGGAATCCTGTGGCGCACATTTTCGAGAGGAATATCAGAATAACGGTGAGGCCCTGCGCAACGACGAAGAATCTTGCCACGTCGCCGCATGGCATTACCAGGGACAAGAAAAAGAGCCGGATTTATACAGGGAAGAGCTGGAATTCAAGTGTGCCCGGCTAACGGAGCGGGATTATCGATGAACTTAACCCTGAAAATCTGGCGTCAGGCCGGCCCGAAAGCGCAGGGGCATTTTGAAAACTACACGATTGACGGCGTCGAAGACGACATGTCGTTTCTCGAGATGCTTGACCTGTTGAATGAAAGACTGCTGTCGGAAGGCAAGGAGCCCGTTGCCTATGAAATGGATTGCCGTGAGGGCATTTGCGGTTCCTGCTGCCTGATGATCAATGGCCAGGCACACGGCCCGCAGGCTGCCACAACCAGCTGCCAGCTTTACATGCGCCATTTCAGGGACGGTGACCTGATTACTGTCGAGCCCTGGCGCGCGAAGGCGATCCCGGTGATCAAGGACCTTGTTGTCGACCGGTCCTCGATGGACAAGATTATGCAGGCGGCTGGATACATCTCTGTCAATACCGGACAGGCACCGGACGCCAATTCGATCCTCATCTCCAGGCACTGCGCCGATAGTGCATTCGAGGCAGCAAGCTGTATCGGCTGCGGCGCCTGCATTGCTGCCTGCCCCAACGCTTCCGCAATGTTATTCGTTGCCGCAAAGGTGACACAGTTGTCCCTGCTTCCACAGGGACAGCCGGAGCGCCATCATCGCGTGCTGTCGATGGTGGAAGCCATGGATCGCGAGGGATTCGGGAATTGCAGCAATCATTACGAATGCGCCAAAGCATGCCCGAAGTCGATTCCGGTTTCCTTTATTGCCAGACTTAATCAGGAATTTCTCCGGGCCGGTTTGTTTGGCCGGGAATACGGCCAGCCGGTCAGTCATTCGGCGCACGAGGAATAGCTGGATTAAATGGTGTCAAAGCACATTTCCTGTCTATATTTGTGATCATTGCTGTCCCACATACACCCTCTCCCTCCGGGACACCGACAGGGAGAAGGTGAGAGCGACCACTTGTACATCGCTGTACATCGTCCTTCTCCCGGAGTACCCGAAAAGCGGGCATAAAGGAGAAAGGACGCACTGTGGTTTCAGTGCTGGTTGGTTTTCATGTCCGGTCTTTATCAACCACGTCCCCGAAGGTCTGCAATCATGGATTTGCTGAACTTTTAGTGAACACAGTTGGGACAGCAGTGATTTGCACTGACACCTGTTCCCGACTGCCACTGGCAGCCTGGCTTGCATCACGGGGAGTCAAGTGAGACAAGTGACCGGGAAATCGTGGCCTGCCCCCTGTTGTTACTGTGCTCGGGCGGGTTTATTCGGCGAGCAGGCATTGCAGTGCTGATGCAAGACCCGCTGTCACGTCGGCCAGGCGCTCGAAATCGACCGTGGAAACGATATCCGAAGTCTGGTGGTAATTCGGATTCCGGAACGTCGCAGTGTCGGTGACCAGGATGGCCGGGTAGCCATGATCCCAGTAGGGCGCATGATCGGAGCGACGGACGTGCTCGATCCGGTCAGTAGGCACGGCGATGCCCTCGACCGGCACCTTGCTGGTGGCACGAAAGCCTGCGATCAGGTGATGCATAAACGCTCGCGAGCGCAGATCAGATAACATCAGCACGAAGTTGCCGCGGTCGGGAAAGAAGCGGCCAAACAGGGTGGGGCGCTGTTGCGACCCGGGACTGTCGGAAAAATAACCGATGCTCTCCAGTGACAGCATGCCCTGCAGGGTTTCACCGCGTGCGGCTGCGGCGGATGCGGCGACGCGGCTGCCCTGGAACTCCGTGTAACCCAGTGGCGCCTCTTCGTTGGTGAAGGCGATCAGGCGCAGTCGTGGATCTTTTGGCAGAGCGCGCGCGATCTCCAGCAAGGCCGCAACGCCCGAGGCATCGTCGTCAGCGCCGGGTGATTCCGGCACCGTGTCGTAATGCGCACCGATCACCAGCAGGTCCCGGCTGGCCGGGCGTTCGGCCTGTGCCACGACATTGAAATGCCAGTCTTCCGGGCCCGTGTATTGCCGTTGTGTCGACCAGCCCTGTTGCCTGAATTCGCGTTCAATGTAAGCGGCCGTTGCCTCAAGTTCGCGTGACTGTCCGGAAGCGCGCGGTCCGATGCCGGATGCCAGTAGCGTGATGTAGTGCGAAAGCCGGGCTGCCAGTTCGAGTCGCATACCGTCAGGTGGTATACATGCAGGGTCTGGCCCGGGTGTCCAGAGGATCATCCGCCAGAGTAACCCGCACAGCGCCACGCAGAGCACCAGCGCACCGGACAGTAACTGCAACCTTCTCATATCAGATCAAAGGGGTCAGAGCACAATATCCGCTAATATTAAGATTAATTGTGCTCTGACCCCAATTATTACGTTTGTGAAAACCGGGATCTTACCCCTGTTTTTGCGTGCGTCCCCTTTATTGCGCATACTGCCCCCTGAATTCACAACGGATTGCCCGATGTTGCAACATATCGAAACATTTAACGCTTAACGGATACTGTTCATGTACGATTCAAACCCTCAGCGTTTCGTCAGTTTGCTGACACGCAAGACGCTTGCGTTGGTATTGGCGGGTGGCCGCGGCTCTCGACTGCATGAGCTGACAGCCTGGCGTGCCAAACCCGCAGTATTTTTTGGTGGAAAGTTCCGCATCATTGATTTTGCCCTGTCGAATGCGATCAACTCGGGTATCCGCCGTGTAGGTGTACTGACCCAGTACAAGGCGCACTCGCTTGTCAGGCATATTGGCGAGGGCTGGGGCGGATTCAAGCGTGTACTGCGCGAATTTGTCGAAGTACTCCCGGCCTCGCAGCGCATTGATTCCGACTGGTACAGAGGCACGGCCGACGCAATTTACCAGAACCTGGACATTATCAATACGCATAACCCGGAGTTTGTCCTGATTCTCTCCGGCGATCATGTGTACAAAATGGATTACGGCACCATGTTAGCCTTTCACAGCGAACAACAGTCCGACCTGACAATCCTGTGCATGGAGCTTCCTGTCAGTGAAGCTGCCGCCACCTTTGGCGTTATTGAGGTGGACGAGAATGGCCGGGTTATCGGTTTCGAGGAAAAACCGGCACAACCCAGACCGATACCAGGACAGCCGGACATGTGCATGGCTTCAATGGGCAACTACATATTCAATGCCGATATCCTGTGCGACGAGTTGATCAGCGATGCCGTCGACAGTGCGTCTAATCACGACTTCGGCCATGACATCATTCCAAAGCTCATCGCATCTCACAAGGTGTTTGGATTTCCATTCCGCGACGCAGAAACCGGCAAACAGGCCTACTGGCGGGACGTTGGTACTCTGGATGCTTACTGGGAAGCCAATATGGAGCTGCTTGATATCACGCCAGAACTGGACCTTTATGACAACGAATGGCCAATACTGACCGACCAGCCCCAACTGCCATCGGCCAAGTTCGTACACAACACCGATGATCGCCGCGGCATGGCGGTCGATTCAATCGTCTCTGGCGGCTGCATCATATCCGGCGCCAAACTGGACCGGGCGTTGCTGTTCTCCAACGTCAAGGTCCACTCCTATGCCTATGTCGAGCAAACCGTGGTGATGCCCGACGTGAACATAGGACGCAATACGCGCATACACCGTGCGATTATCGACCGCGGATGCGATATACCGGAAAACATGGCTATCGGCGAAAACAACGACGAAGATCGACAACGCGGCTTCCGCGTAACAGACAAAGGGATCGTACTGGTGACACCGGACATGCTGAACCAGTCAACCCATTCGATTCGATAATCAAAAGGGGTCGGATACATTTTCTGACCATGGCGTTCGGAATACACCGATAGCCATTGAATACTCTTGACGTCATCGTGATAACTCCCATTTCCGGTGTTATCACATGCCACGCCCTCAACGCCTGAATATTCCTGATATCCTTCAGCATATCACCCAGCGCGGCAATAACCGGCAGGCATGCTTCAACGCCGAAGACGACTACCGGCTTTACCTGGATTTTCTGGGCGCGGCCTGCCGACCGGCAATGACCGGTTCAGACGCGAGATCGAGAAGGCACTCGCGGTCAGGCCGGGACAGGGAAAACGGGGCAGGCCGATGAAAACTCAGACCTAAAGAAAATGTATCCGACCCCTTTATTTACGATGGAGAATAACATGATGCGACCCGACAGAATCATCGCCCTGCTCATCAGCCTGCTGTCCGTGCAGATCCCGGCACTCGCCGCTGTGCCTGACCAGCACACCACGTCGGCCAGCGAGCATATCGCGACGCTTGTGCTGGGTTCCGGTTGCTTCTGGGGCGCCGAAAAGGGCTACGAGGCCCTGCCGGGTGTGATCGATGCGGTATCCGGCTATGCCGATGGCCGCAACATCAAACCGGCCTATAAGGAGATCACCCAGTCCAGGCACCGTTTCGACCCCGATAACTTCGCCGAAGTGGTCGAGGTGCGCTACAACACCGAAGTACTCAGCACGGAGGCCTTGCTGCGGCATTTCTTCGAGCACCACGACCCGACGCAGAAAGACCGGCAGGGCAATGACATCGGCACCCAGTACCGCTCCATCATCCTGTACACCGATGAAGCGCAGCACCAGGTGGCGCTGCTGACCCGGGACCGGTACCAGACGCTGTTAACGGACGCGGGCTACGGCGACATCGTCACCGAGATCAAACCGCTGCAGGCATTTCACCCGGCCGAGGACTATCACCAGGACTACCTGGCCAAGAATCCCAACGGCTACTGCCCGAACCATGCCACGGGCGTGACCTTCGAAAAGGTTGCAACGACGCCGACCGACAACAGTGCACTACTGAAGGGCCGGCAAATCGTCGTACTCGAGGCCGAGCACTGTCCCTTCTGTGAAAAATTCAAACAAGACGTTGGCAGTCAGTACCGGGGCAGCATCCCGATGACCTATCGGATGGCCTCGCAGCTGGATGGCCTCACCCTGAAAACACCGACCTGGGCCACACCCACCATCTATTTCCTCGAGGATGGCAAGGAGGTATACAGTCATCGGGGTTACATGAGTGCCATAGAATTCTACCAGGCACTCGAGGACTTCAGGTCAGGCGACAGTGCGCAAAAATAACACATTTAAAGGGGTGAGTACCCTTTTTCTGATAATTCATTGCTACTGCCCCCCTATTTCTGCGCCCGGTGGTAAGAAAAATATACTGACACCTTTATTGCTCGAATCAATGGGCTCAGGATAAAAGGGTACTGACCCCTTTTATTTTCGAATAAGTATACTGTCCCCGGAATTCGATGTTTCCGCTGCGACTGAGCCTTAGGACTAATGGGGTCAGACCCCGGTTTTTGTGACCCCTGATTTTAGTATGACCCGTCTCCCGATCGAACAGTCCATCCCCGAAATCCGGCAGGCGCTACTGAGCGGTAACCGTCTGGTGCTGGTGGCACCGCCCGGAGCCGGCAAGACCACACTGGTGCCGCTGGCGTTGCTGGACGAACCGTGGCTGGCCGGGAGGATGATCATCATGCTCGAACCGCGCCGCCTCGCCGCCCGCAATGCCGCTGCGCGCATGGCTGCCCTGCTCGGCGAGAAAACCGGCGACACCGTGGGTTACCGGATACGCGCCGAGCGCTGCACCAGTGATCGCACGCGCATTCTGGTGGTGACCGAAGGCATCCTGACCCGGATGCTGCAGGCCGATCCCGAACTCGCCATGGCCGCACTGGTGATCTTCGATGAATTCCACGAGCGCAACCTGCATGCCGACCTGTCGCTGGCCTTCTGCCTGCAGTCGCAGGAACTGTTGCGTCCCGATCTCAGGCTGCTGGTGATGTCCGCGACACTCGACGCGGCAGGCGTGTCGCGACTGCTCGACGACGCACCGGTGGTTAGCAGCGAGGGGCAAACCTTCCCGGTCGAGACGACTTACCTGCCGGACAAGGCACCCCTGCCCGAACCCGGCCGGATCGCCGATGCGGTGATGCGCCGGCTCGAACGGGTACTGGCGGAGGAACCCGGCAGCGTGCTCGTGTTCCTGCCGGGGGTGCGTGAGATCAGGCAGGTCGAGAACGCGCTCGGCGCACTGCCGCCCGGGCAGAGGCAGGGTATGCCGATCGTGGCACCGCTCTACGGCGACCTGTCGCGCGAGCAGCAGGACCGGGCGATACAACCCTGCGCGGATGGCAGGCGCAAGATCGTGCTGGCAACCAACATCGCCGAGACCAGCCTGACCATCGAGGGCATTTCCATCGTGATCGACAGCGGCCTCGAACGGCAGGCCCGCTTCGACCCCGGCTCGGGCATGAACCGGCTCGACACCGTGTTCATCTCCCTGGATTCGGCAGACCAGCGCAGCGGACGCGCCGGCAGGCTGGGACCGGGCAAATGCTTCCGGTTGTGGACACCAGGACAGCAACAGCGCATGGCACGTCACAGCACACCCGAAATCCTGCTCAGTGATCTCGCACCACTGATACTGGAAGTGGTCAACTGGGGCGTGCGCGAGATCGGTGAACTGCGCTGGCTGGATCTGCCCAATGCCGGCGCGGTCGCGCAGGCGCGCGAACTGTTGTGCGAACTCGGCGCCATCGACGACAGACCACGCATCACCGCACACGGCAGGCAGCTGCTGGATACCGGCGCACATCCCAGGCTTGCGCACATGATGATCCGCGGTGCGGAAGCCGGTCATGGTTTCGATGCCTGTCTGTTGGCCGCGCTGCTGACCGAACGTGACATCTTTACCGCCACCGGCGAGCGTACGGCCGATGTCGCACCACGGCTCGCCCTGTTGCGCACGTTCAGGCAGGATGAAGGCACGGCCTGCGCTTACGGCGCAAACCGTCAGCAGTGCCGGCTGGTACTGCGCTCGGCAGAAGAGTTCCACCGCCGCATCCGGCGCCATGCACGGCAAGCCGGCGCGGACACGATCGACGACCGCGACCTGCCCGGCGTGCTGCTGGCCTATGCCTACCCCGACCGTATTGCCCGTTCCCGCCACACCGCCGGCAACCGCTACCTGTTGCGCAGTGGCAAGGGTGCCTTTCTGGACGAGGGCGAGGCACTGGCAAAAGCAGAGTTCATCGTCGCCGCCGACCTCGACGGCCGCCAGCGCGAGGCCCGCATCTATTTCGCGGCGGAAATCCCACTGCAACAGATCGAAGCGCGTTTCGCCAGCGAAATTACCCGGAACACCGGAGTTAGCTGGAATGGTCAGACGCAAGGCGTCGATGCCGTCACCCGGTGCTGTCTCGGCTCTATCGTGCTGGAACAGCACCCGGCCGGGGACATCGCACGCGATGCCGTGCATACCGCCCTCCTCGCGGGCATCCGGCAGTGCGGCCTCGACCGCCTGCCGTGGAACAGGCATGCGCAGACGCTGCGCCAGCGAGTACAGTTCCTGCGCATGCAGCGGCTACGTGGCGCGATCGACGATCCGGAACTCGGTGCGCTCACCCTGCCCGACCTGTCCGACGCAGCGCTGCTAGACCACCTCGAAGGCTGGCTGCTGCCGTATCTCGACGCGCACAACAGCATCAGTAAGCTGCAATCGCTCGACCTGCACGCAATCCTGCTCAACACCCTGAGCCATGCGCAGCAACAGGCACTGGACAGGCTGGCACCGACACACGTCCCCGTACCGAGCGGTTCCCGCATCGCCATCGATTACAGCGACGCGAACAACCCCGTGCTCGCGGTGCGCCTGCAGGAACTCTTTGGCCTGCAACAGACACCCGCAATCATCAATGACCGGTTCAGGCTACTGCTGCACCTGCTGTCCCCGGGCTACAAGCCGATGCAGGTCACGCAGGACCTGGCAAGCTTCTGGAAAACGACGTACTTCGAGGTAAGGAAAGAACTCCGCGGGCGCTATAAAAAACACCACTGGCCGGAAGATCCGCTGGCGGCGCAAGCCACCAGTCGCGCGAAGCGGCGGGGAGAGACATAGGGAAAATAGAAAAGAGGAAATTGGGGACAGACCACGATTTCTGCTAATCCTTTACCAGCCTGCCCGCCTTGCCCGGTGTGACACGACGTTGCAGCCTGGACTCGATATCCGCACTGAACCGCGTGTCGCCAAGCACATAGTTACCGTTGGTTGCCTGCCGGATCTTATCGATCAAGTCCGGCTCCAGGTGCGCACGGAACAAATCCCGGTAGTGCATGCAACGGGCTTCCCTTGACTGACCCAGTGCTCTGTAAAGCGGATGCGGGTCGAGCAACGCATCCTTCATGCCCTGCCCGTTTGCACGGTAGCTCGACCAGACGTACTCGGCAGGATGCTCCACCATGCCGGCCCGGACGGGATTCAGTTCGATATACCGGTAGCAGGCCAGCACATACGTTTCTTTCTGCGCAAGGCAGGAACGGAATCTGCCTTCCCACAAGGTCCCGGAGCGCCGATAGGTACGATTGATGTACTGGACATAGCGTTGCCCCAGATGCTTCATCATCAGGCTGGCACTGTCAGCACGCTCGGGCGTGACCAACAGGTGAACATGATTGGTCATCAGGCAATAGGCATGGACGAGGCAGCCAAAATTCCCGGCCTGCTGATCCAGGTCCTGCAGATAACGCTGGTAATCTGCTGTGGTGTAAAAACAGGCCTGCCGGTTATTGCCCCTTTGAATGATATGCCAGTGAATGCCCGCCACAGCCAGGCGCGCGCGTCGCGGCATAGGTGACCTCCTTGTCCATCTGCGTAATCAAGCTGCGATAGGCAGCCTGGCGCAAATCGACTGGGAGTTCAGTCAGACAAATGACCGAGAAATCGTGGTCTGTCCCCTATTGCTACTCGTCGCAAATGTGCTTACCTGATGCATCCGTCGAACCGGCCTGGTCCATAAACGGCATCGACGGCATCATGCCACGCATTTGTTCCCCGCATTTCCGCATTTTCTGTATATCCGGGTCGGTATTCACCTCCCTGGCAAACGCAAGCCCCTTCTTTTCCGCGGCATCCCGCTCGCCCCTGGCACACAGAGCCTTGACTTCGGACTCGACCTGCTCGGCGCGTTGACTGAAAGCATCAAGCCTGGCCTGGTCGATCCCCTGCATGCAGGCCTGTGATTCCTGCATGCCCTGCATCATCCGCTGCATGTCAGCCTCGCTCATTCCCTGGTATCCCTGGGCAATGACAGTTACAAGCAATAGCATCACGGGTATAGCCAGTAATTTTTTCATGAGGGCACCTCTGTTCTTGTTGATTGTCAGATAATTAGGCAATAAGCGCGGAAACAGACTCCCTGGCTATATTAGCGAGAAATATGCTCTGACACCATTTTCCTTGTCTGCGGTTGTTCCCTCTCTGGATCAATGGGGTCAGACTCGATTGATTTTACGTCGCCCCTGGAACTTTGCGGACTTTCTGTCACCGCCTCGCGGTTTCGGCGCTGACTGACGCATGAGCAGGTCTTCGATTTCCAGCCTGAACCGGTCGTCTCCCAGCACCCACGCCTTGTTGGTTGCCACCCGAATGGCATCTACGGCAACCTCCTCCAACGCGCCCCTGTACAGCGCGCGGTAAGCGCGATAACGCTGCTCCGCCGATTCGGCCAGTTGCAGGTAGAGAGAATGTGGTGTGACCAGGTCGTTCGGTTCACCCAGTGCATTGCAGCGATGACTCGACCAGCGATAGACATCCGGCCGGTCCACCATACCGGCACGCACCGGATTCAGCTCGATATAGCGGTAACAGGTCAGCAAATACGACTCCGTATCCATCAATGCCGCCTTGTACCGACCTTCCCATAACGTACCGGTACGGCGATAGCGGTAATTGAAATACTGTACATACCTGCGACCCAGCGACTGCATGACCTTGCCGATCCCCGCCTCACTATCAGGCGTCATCAGCAGGTGCACATGGTTGGTCATCAGGACATAGGCATGGACATGACAGGTGAATCGCTCGCACGCCTCCTTCAGCGTGTCCAGATAAAACCGGTAGTCCGCCTCATCGGAAAAAATGACATGGCGGTTGTTCCCGCGCTGGATAACATGCTGGGGATATCCCGGCAGAACAAAACGTGGCTGACGCGCCACGACGCACCTCCTGCGCCCGCAAACCGGCTGGCTACAGCAAGGACTCTAGTGCATCAGGAATGGCGATACAGTCAGACGCTGGCTATTTAACGAATCAATCGAGTCTGACCCCATTGATTTTTACTACTGGCGTTGAAAACAGGTCTGGCGGCTCGGGTCACACTGAGGATCGGGTTGCATGATAGGGCGCCAGCCTGGCTGGTAATACGGTGACGGGTAGTAAACGGGTGGTGGATAGCGATTGTAACCGCCGTAATCGTCGTAACCGGTGATCCGGTTCATCCAGCCCGTCGGACCGCCGAACGGACAGAACGGGACTTCCGGGAAGGACATGGCGCCTGTGACCGATGCGTACGCCAACAGGGAAACCAGCGCCGTACGTTTTATAACAGCCAGCATTCTCTGCTTCTCACCCATACCATCATAGTACACGATCAAAATAATGGTGTTACAAAAAAGGGGAGCAGATTCATTTGCTCCGATGCACTACTGGCGAATCAATCGAGTCAGACCCCATTGATTTTCCGTAGAAAAATGTGCTCTGACATCCCTTTATCTACTGCTCTCTATCCACTTGCGAATGCGGTTGGAGTCGCCGAAAGGTGTCAGCTTGCCAAAGGAGTCGAGCAGCACAATGGTGAGTGGCTGGTCGTCAATCTCAGCCTGCATCACGAGGCAGCGGCCGGACTCGTTGATGTAACCGGTCTTGCTGAGCTGGATGTCCCAGTTCCCTTTCCTCACCAGGGGGTTGGTGTTATTGAACCTGAGTTCACCGCGGTCCTTGTAGGGCCTGACTGTGGCTGAGCGGGTAGCGGTGGCATCACGAATCAGCGGGTAGGACATGGCAGCGCGCACCATCCTGGCCGTGTCGCGAGCGGAGGCAACATTACCGGGGTCTAGCCCCGCCGGATCTTTAAAATGACTGGTCTGCATACCAAGCGCAGCAGCCTTTTTATTCATGGCCGCGATAAATGCTGCTTCACCCTCAGGCCATGTGCGGGCAAGTGCATTGGCTGCCCGGTTTTCGGATGACATCAGCGCCAGTTGCAGCAGCTGTTTGCGTGTCAGTACTGCACCATACTTCAGCCGCGAACCGGTCAGCTGAATCAGATCCCGGTCATCTTTGGTGATGGTAATCGTTTCCTGTAAATCGAGGTCGCTGTCCAGGATAACCATCGCCGTCATCAGCTTGGTAATCGAGGCAATGGGGCGAGGTTCACTCACATGCCTGGAATAGACTTCTTCGCCATTCTGATCCAGCACCAGCACCGCGTCCGACTTGAGCTTCAGTTTATCCGGCTTCAGTGCACTCCAGCGAGGCGCGGTCATGGACTGCGAGGGTGTGCTGGCCTCCAGTTTTGTCAGCTGCGCAGCGGTATCCGCAGCCATTCCCGGCCCTGCGAAAAAGATGAGTGACAGACAGCTGGGTACGAGAAGGTTCTTCATGATCAAAATCGCTATCGGCTATCAGGCACATCCATTTAGACTGGACCGAACGCAAACTGAAACGACAGACCGAGGCACGACCCAGTGGACAACCACGCTCCCAGGACAGTCTCGAATATTAGAGAAAAATGTGCTCTGACACCTTTATATATTTGCGTCCCCTTTATACCGATGACAACGAGCGAGACATTATGAAATCGTGGTCTGTCCCCTATTATTTTCTTTATTTACCTATATTTATCTCTTGCGCTTATCACGAATAGATAGCGTTTTTGAGTTGGCGGCACCGATTTGTCTTTCTTCAATCTCGAAAAGATTCGTTGCCGAAACCAGTTCACCCAGCTTTCTATAGCCGTAATTGCGTGGGTCAAACTCGGGAGATTGTTTCGCGATATTGCTGCCAACAGGCGCCAGCTGCGCCCAACCGCTTTCATCAGATGATGCTTCTACTGCGTTACGCAACAGGCTCACCAACTTTGTATCCTGTTTTAACTCATTGCTGGGTTTTTTAACTATTGCTTCACTTGCGTCAGTTTTTGCACGAAGGACCTCCGTGTAGATGAATTTATCGCAGGCAGAAACAAAAGCAGAAGGCGTTTTCTGCTCTCCAAAGCCATACACCAATAAACCTGACTCTCGGATTCGTGATGCCAGCTTGGTAAAGTCACTATCACTCGAGACTACGCAGAACCCGTCAAATTTACCGGTGTACAACAAGTCCATAGCGTCGATAATCATTGCGCTATCAGTTGCGTTTTTTCCCTTTGTATACGCAAATTGCTGCATTGGTTGAATCGAATGCTGCAATAGAACCTCTTTCCATCCCTTCAGGCCAGGTTCCGTCCAGTCACCATAGATTCTCCTGACACTGGCCACCCCGTAATTGGCGATCTCTGCCAGCAAACCATCCACTATGCCTGGCTGAGCATTATCTGCGTCTATCAGGACAGCCAACTTGTCTGCGCTTTCCATAGCTTTGTACTTTCCAGTTATTTCGATATCAAGATATCAATAATAGGGTGATTTCATGTTTCAGTATCAGAAAATGTACCCGGCCCCATTATTCCCAAGAAATCGTGATCTGTCCCCTTGTCAACATAAGCTCCCCTGGCGATACAGGCAGACTCCTGACCATGGAGACAGCGGCAACCGGCGACAAGTTGCAGCCGCGTAGAATCAGGATCCTTTCTATCAGTCGGAACCTTATCTAACCGTCACTTTCTAAATACGCGTAGTCGACCGTTAACCGGAACACGAGAGGAGATTACCATGAACGTAAAGCCGCTTATCGCGCTGGCGGCCGTTGTCACGATCTTTCCGCTACCGATCCTGGCCACCGACACCCTGCCTCAGCCAGCTGCACCCGCCGCACAGACACAGTCAGCCGCACCCGCCGCACAGACACAGCCCGCAGGACAATCCGCACCGCCCCCCCGCATGCCTGGCCCCGCTGCGGCACGCACCGGCGAGATCGCGTGGCTGGGAATCGCACTGGGCGATGTGCCGGATGCGCTATACGCCCAACTGGAGCAAATCATTCCACCGGGTCAGGGCGTGCTGGTGACAGCTGTCATGCCCGACTCACCCGCCTCGAAGGCAGGGATCCACACCAATGACGTCCTGCTGGCATTTGGCGACCAGAAACTTTATTCCCCCCGGCAACTTGTTGGTCT
The DNA here is from genome assembly GCA_963803275.1 of uncultured Gammaproteobacteria bacterium. Classification (GTDB taxonomy): domain Bacteria; phylum Pseudomonadota; class Gammaproteobacteria; order UBA9214; family UBA9214; genus UBA9214. The sequence continues at coordinate 415,496 of CAWDLS010000001.1, forward strand.
GGTACGTGCCGATCAGCCCGGCCAGACCGTGGCCATCCAGTTGGTAGCGCAAGGAAAGTTGCAGACGCTGCAGGTCACACTCGACAAGCGGTCACAGGCGGCTTCCATGCCGCCCTACCGTCCCTACGGCTGGCGCACGCCTTTGAGGCACCACCGGCACATGCCGCATTACCCGCCGATGAGCCCCTGGGGTGGCCCCTCAAACAGACCCCTGGCATGGAGCGAATTTGAATCCCTGCAGGTGCGTACCCTCCCCAACGGGCACTATCGTGCCGAAGTCACCTATAAGGACAACGAAAACATCAGCAAGCAATTCTCCTTCGAAGGCACACAAGAACAAATTCGCAATGAGATTCAGAAAAACGCTTCCCTTCCCGAAGACAAGAAACAGGCCTTGCTGGAGGCGCTGAACATGAATCCTGAAAGGTTATTCAAGCCGCCGATGTTCGAGGGCTACCCGTACAACGACACGTTTTTCCAGGGCAATCCCTTCGAGGAAGATTTCTTCCGGGATTTCCCGCCGATGTATGTGCCACGTGGTTTCCCGCCGTTCTTTCAACCTTCTGCGCCGTGAAGAAGAAAATAGGGGACAGACCACGATTTATTCAATCTATATAGACCTAACCGCCCCAGGATATCGTGTCTGTCCCCTGTTATTCCTGTATGAAATAGGCTCTTATAAGCTAAACAGGAAATTTTCACCCACTCCCGCTCAATGCGGCGTTTGGTGGATTTATATTCACGATATATTAAAATGTCCATTAATTACTTGCCGTTGTGAGATATCAAGATGCTGAAGAGAACCGTGGTAATTGTTGCTGCCGCGGCGTTATCTGGGGGAGCAGTACCGACCCAAACCGCCCGGGCAGGGGATGATATCTGGGATCTGATGAATCCCTCCTGGTGGGCCGACGAGATATTCGATAACGATGATGATTACGAAGACTCGTGGTACTACCGGCACTATCGTTACAGCCCCTACTGGGGCGGCTATTATGGCCGGTATCCTCGAGTGATCGTGATACAGCAACAGCCGGAAACGAAGAAACAAAATCCCGAAATCGAGCCGCCTGAATAACGCAACGGATCAATGGGGTCAGATTCCTTTGATTGGTCAACGAAACGTCAGATCAATCGAGTCTGACCCTATTGATATGCAACAGCCTGGACAAGGGACTGCCGACCGGTAACGAACGCTTCCGGCGCGAGATCGACCGTGCCCTGTCAATACGGCTCGGAACCCGGACACGCGGCAGACCGAAAAAGGACAGCGACTGACGACTGAAATACGTCTGAGGCCTGAATCAGATCGGCCCTGCGTAAAATGTATCCGGCCCCATTATTATCGAGAAAACGTGGTCTGTCCCCTTTTATTCACTTATGCTTGCAGCATGGCAGCCCGGCGCAAACCCCCACAGGCCGCAGCGCGCAAACCGTATCTCTGGACACGCTGGAGCAAGGACAGGTTACTGGATACGCGCATCTTCGATCTCAACCTGGAGATCGCGGGCTCCGTCCTGGAACCACGCATCGAGCAGCTGTATCGCGAACTGGAACAGCGCGGCTTCCGCTTCAGACCCCATTTCTGGCTGTCGGACGAGTGGTATTGTCCGGACGAGGTACCCGGTGTCGCGATCCCGTTCTTTCTCGCCCATCCGCGCCTGCAGCGCCTGGAACTGGAATCGGTCATGGAAGTGGAGGGCGGCACACGCGACTGGTGCATGCGGCTACTGCGCCACGAAACCGCTCACGCCCTGCTGAATGCCTACCGTTTGCAGGAGTACCGCGACTGGCGCCGCGTGTTTGGACGACCCGGTACACCGTATCCAGACACCTATTTGCCGAAACCGTACAGCAAGCGCTACGTGCTCAATCTGCCCAACTGGTACGCGCAGGCACATCCGCACGAGGACTGGGCCGAAACCTTCGCCGTCTGGCTGAAACCGAAATCGGACTGGCGACGCCGCTACCGCACCTGGCCGGCCCTCCGCAAACTGGAATACGTCGACGAACTCTTGCACGCGATTCGCGATCAACGGCCGCTATTACGTAACCGCCGTGAAGTGTACCCGGTGTCGAGGATGCGCATGACACTGCGTGAACACTACGCCGACAAGATCGCGCGCTACGGCGCCGACAATCCCGAATTTTCCGACCACGATCTGCAAAACCTGTTTTCCTGTGATCCCGAGCATGTACGTAATGAAAAGGCGTCACGCTTCATACGCCGCTCCGCCGGTGGCATCATGGATGTCGTAGTACCATGGACGGGAGAGTACAAGTATCGTATCAACGAGGTGCTCAAGGAGATGGCGCGACGCTGCGACAAGCTTGATTTGCGCGTCGCGCGCGATGAACAGGAAATGCAGCTGGAGATCGTGGCATTCCTGACCATGGTGGTCATGAATAAACTCTATAGTGGCGGATTTCGCATAAGCCTATGAGAAGAAGAAAAAAACTACGGGTCATGATGCTGGTGCACCCCGATCTGGTGCCTCCTGACGACCTGACCGACGAAGACGATCCACGTATGGAGAAAGTCCGTACCGAATACGACGTGCATAAGGCATTACTGACGCTGGGTCACGACGTCCGTATCATCGCCGTTGAAGATGACATCACCCCCATCCGTACCACCATCAACGACTGGAAACCACATATCGCCTTCAACCTGCTGGAAGCGTTCGCCAACAACGGCGCCCTGGACTATTACGTGGTCAGTTATCTGGACATGCTCAAGGTCCCCTATACGGGCTGCAATCCGCGCGGCATGCTGCTGGCCCGTGACAAGGCCCTTTCCAAGAAATTGTTGAGTTACCACCGCATCAAGGTGCCCCGCTTTCGGGTCTTTCCCCTGGGCAGGACGGTCTCAGTCGGCCATGTTCGCAAGCTTCCCTACCCCATGGTGGTCAAGTCCCTGCTGGAACAGGGTTCCGTCGGCATTGCCCGGGCATCGTTCGTCAACAACGCGGAAGAACTGGTCGAACGGGTTGTCCAGGTTCAGGAAATGACCGGCGGTGACGTCATCGCCGAACAATACATCGATGGACGCGAGCTCTACATTACCGTCATGGGCAACAAGCGCCTGCAGGTATTGCCGATCCGCGAGCTGGTGTTCAGCAGCGATGCGGAAGGCGAACAGCGCATCGCCACCTACAAGGTAAAATGGGATGAGAAATACCGCGAGCGTCACGGCATCGACTACCAGTTCGTGCGCAACCTGCCGTCCGGCGTGGCCGAGAGTCTTCCCAAGCTGGGCAAACGCATTTACCGCATCCTCGAGCTCAGTGGTTACGCGCGCATTGACCTGCGACTCGACACGAACGGCGTCGTCTACGTGCTGGAGGCCAACGCCAACGCCGCCCTGGCAGACAATGAAGACATGGCCTTCTCGGCAGAGCGGGCCGGCATGAGCTATCCCCGGTTCATTCAGCGCCTGCTCAATATTGGACTTGCCGCACGTGGCAACCAATAGGCGCGAGCGGGGTCAGGTAGCAGTTAACTCAGATTAATGGTGTCAGACACCATTGATCTGACGTATTATTGACGAATCAATCGAGTCTGACCCCGTTGATTCTCCGCCAGCCATTACTTTTATACCGATCCCTGATCAAGCCGTGCAGCAGACCCCGCAAGATATCCTCCGAACGGTATTCGGTTACAGTGATTTCAGGCCGCATCAGCAGGCAATCGTGACCGATGTGCTTGCACAGCGCGATACCTTTGTCCTGATGCCGACCGGCGGAGGCAAATCGCTCTGTTACCAGTTGCCAGCCATAGTGTTACCCGGAACGGTTATCGTTGTTTCGCCACTGATCTCGCTGATGAAAGACCAGGTGGATGCACTGCAGGCCAACGGCGTGCGTGCCCAGTGCTACAACTCGTCTTCGGGTGAAACCGAGTCCCGTCAGATACTGGCACAGTTCCATGCAGGCGAACTCGATCTGCTCTATGTCTCGCCCGAACGGATGATCTCCGCCAGCTTCCAGGCGCGCCTGCATGATGTCGCGATCGCGCTGTTCGCGGTGGACGAGGCACACTGCGTCTCGCAATGGGGGCACGACTTTCGCCCGGAATATGCACAGCTGGGCACGTTACGCGAGCAATTCCCGTCGGTACCGGTGGTCGCGCTGACAGCGACGGCGGATGCCCAGACCCGTGCGGATATCATTGAGCGTCTACGGCTGCGGAACCCCGCTGTTCACGTGACGGGGTTCGACCGGCCCAATATCCGTTACACCGCCCTCGAAAAACGCAAGCCATTTGAGCAGTTGAAGCACTTCCTGGACCGCCAGCAGGGCCTGTCCGGCATCGTATACGCACTGAGCCGTAAACGGGTTGAAGAAGTCGCCGACAAGCTGCAGGCAGCCGGCATGCGCGCCCTGCCCTACCACGCGGGATTGTCCGCCGGTGAACGGCAGGCCACACATGAACAGTTCATGCGTGATGAGATCGACCTGGTGGTTGCAACCGTAGCATTCGGCATGGGCATCGACAAACCCGACGTGCGTTTCGTGGTCCACTACGACCTGCCGAAGAATATCGAGGGCTACTACCAGGAAACCGGGCGAGCCGGGCGTGACGGGCTTGCCGCCGAGGCGTTGCTGCTGTTCGGGGCGCAGGACATGGTCATGGCGCGCCGCATGGTCGAACAAACCGACAATGAACAGCAACGGCGGATCGAGACGCACAAGCTCAACAGCATGGTGGCCTTTGCGGAATCTCTCACCTGCCGGCGCCGGGTTCTGCTGAATTATTTTGGCGAGGAACTCGGGAAGGATTGCGGGAATTGTGATGTCTGCGCAGACCCGCCCGAGCGTTATGACGCGACGGACGATGCCCGCAAGGCACTGTCCTGCGTCTACCGCGTGGGCCAGCGCTTCGGCATGCGCCACGTGATCGACGTGTTGCGCGGCATGGATAACGAACGCATTCGCAGCCTCCGCCATGACATGCTGAGCACGTACGCGATCGGCAGTGAACGCAGCGATGCCGATTGGACCAGCCTGTTCCGCCAGTTGATCCATCGCGGTTACCTGCTACAGGATATTGCCAATTACTCGGTACTGAAACTGACCAGCGAGGCCCGACCGCTGCTGAAGGGTGAGATCCGGCTGGAGCTGGCAAGACCGCGCCTGCGGGAGCGGGCCATAAAACAGAAAAAACTGGCGGCACCGGTCGAAGGGCGTGATGAACTGCTGTTCGAACTGTTACGCGAGTTGCGTACGGAACTGGCCAGAAAGGAAGGTATTGCACCCTACATGGTGTTCGGCGACGCTGCGCTCACACAGATGGCGGTATTACTGCCGTCCACGAAAGCCGCTTTCCTGGAGATCAACGGCGTCGGTGAAAAGAAGCTCGGCAAGTACGGTGACATGTTTCTGAATGTGATTGCGGATTACCGGTCGAGGCATACTGCATCGATTGCGTAATCAAGAAAGACCAGAGGTGGGGCAGACAGTATACTTGTTACTCCACATTCGGCTCATTGCAAGCCGTGAAGCGAATACTGGCTTAATGAGTATACTGTCCCCGGAATTGGACTGAATTGGACTGGCTTAATGAGTATACTGTCTCCCCGGAATTGGACGCAGCACGTTCCATAACTTCGCTCTCCCCACAACGCAGTAATAGAGATGTTCGCTTCGCCCGGATCAGCGGCCCTCGACTTCCTTGGATAATGGAATCAAGGAGGGGCTGGATAGGCCACCACAGTTCACCCGCTAGGGTGATTTATAAACGAAAAGGGGTCGGATACATTTTCTACTGCGGCATCGCGGAATCAACCGATAGCCATTCAAACCTCATGGCGTCATTGTGACGACTCCCGTTTTGCCGGAGTTGTCACATGCCACGCCCCAAGGCGCCGGAAAGTATTCCCGACATCCCCCAGCACATCACCCAACGCGGAAATAACCGCCAGGTCTGCTTCTACGCCGATGAAGAACTACCCGGTTTACCGGGAGTTACTGGACTGGGCCTGCCGTACTTCGAGCTGCGCCATCGCAGCCTGCACGCCTATTGCCTGATGACCAATCACTCACACCTGCTGATGACACCGTCCACACCCAAGGTGTGTCCCTGGGTCATTCAGGATCTGAGCTAGGGATTATGTCCGGTCCATCAACAGGGCCTACCGTCGCACAGGTACACTCTGGAAGGGCGGTTCAAGTCATCGCTGGTCGACACCAATCGTTACTGCCGACCGCTGACCGCTGACATCGAACTGAAACTGGTTAAGGCCGGCATGGTCAGGCACTCCATGGATTACCCCTGGTCGAGTTACCTGTACAACGCGAACGGCAAACCCGCCGCACCTGTCACACCGCATTATTGCTGGCTGCTGCTGGTGAAAATGAATTCGACCGAGGAACTGCCGACAGCGCCTTGTTCAGGGAGCGCCTGGATCAGTCAGACATAGAAGGCATCCGCGATAGCATCAATACCGGCCTGCCAACCGGCAATGACCGGTTCAGGAATGAAATCGAGAAAGCACTTTCGATCAGACTGGGACAAGGGAAACGCGGCAGGCCAAAGAAATTCAGGTCTGAAGAAAAATGTATCCGACCCCTTTATATTGGGATCGTCCCCTTTATTCAGATCCTATCCGCTAAGCGAAAACCGTCACCGGTGCGGTGGACTGTCTTCCATAGACCAGACAACCACGGTCACCTCGTTGCCGGCATTCCGTTGCAGCAGCTCGTTCATGGTAACAACATCGTGGAGTTGGCCCACCGTTCAGTGAAAAATCAGCAAGTCGCCCGGGCGAAGACGTGCAGATCCAGTAGGGCCGGGCTGTTCTCCACGACCGTCTGCACAATGACGGCCTGTCTGTGTTCAGGAATTCTTTCAGCACGGCGCGTGCCTCGTCCGGCAGGTCGTCACTCTCGAAATAGGCCCCGAACATGAAATGCTTCGGTCGCTGCCACAGCGTGGCGAGGTAATGCCCGTCACCGAAAGTGTTCAGCACCACGCTCGCGCCTACTTTTCCCGAGTCCGCGTCCGTTGGGTGCAACCATCTCCAGCTGCGGACTCATCATGTTGGAATAGCCGATCATCACGTAACCCTTGCGGTACATGTCCCGCTCGGCCTCGGCCATGGCCTCGACGCTGTCAAGCTCGCGGTACTCAGCTCGCCTGCCGGTGGCTCAAAGGCGGCACTCTTCGCATCATGCAGCGGCGTATAGGCCCAGTTGTAATGCAGTGAATTCATCGTGGTGCAACCGGCCAGCCAAAACACGGAAATCGTGATTACTGCAATTGCGTGTAATACCTTCATAACTGATCTCCGGCATTTACAATGAATCCACTATTTGGGCGCATGACCCATCATGGATTTTGTCAAGCTGATCCAGCCTTTATCGAAGGATACCGCGCCGCTCGCCGCAGCGTTTCCCAGCTTGATACTCTGTTCCGCCGTCAGGCCCGTGTACGGAACCGAATAACCTGACATCGCTCCGGATGTCTGGCCGCGTGCGCGGGCTGCGGCATCAATTTCTTCAGGCGTTCCGCGGGTCGCGAAGTTACTCCGCCGGGGTTCCGGTTTTGGCTGCATCGCTTCAACGCGCGCCAGTTCGGCCTGCATGAGCACGCGCTGGTTTTGCGCGGCCGCCTGCGCCTGAATCGCGGCGGAATAGGAATTGGCGGCACTCTGCAGGCCACCCAGTGCGGACTGGACCGCCGCGACACGCCGATACACATCGACCGGCGGCTGCTCTGCCCAGGGGTGCAGGCGATACCAGTTTTCGGGAATTGAATTATCTGAATTTTCAGCGGCTTCGACCGCGACCGACAGACACCCCGCCAGCAATAGCAATACGGTGAATGCACGCATGGCGCTCCCCCTTTTTCTGGTTCTTGGTTCTTGCTGTTGAAAGCATAGACTAAAAATAAATCAATGAAAAATCAATGGAGAGAAGTATCAATGGGGTCAGACTCGATTGATTCGTCAAAGTCGCGTCTAATCAAAGGAGTCTGACCCCTTTTTTCTCCGCACCTGTCACACCGCATGATTGCTGGCTGCTGCTGGGTGAGAATGATTTCGACCGAAGGGCTGCCTACAGCGCCTTGTTCAGGGAGTGCCTGGATCAGTCAGACATAGAATGCATCCGCGATAGCATCAATACCGGCCTGCCAACCGGCAATGACCGGTTCAGGCATGAAATCGAGAAGGCACTTTCGATCAGACTGGGACAAGGGAAACGCGGCAGGCCAAAGAAATTCCAGGCCTGAAGAAAAATGTGCTCCGACCCCTTTATTTCTTATATTTTTTAATAATTATCGAAACGTCATTTCGCACAGACCTTGTCGTTATCAGTTCAGCCGCTGCTGTCTTAACATACTTTTTGTGAAAATCCGGGATATTTACAGTTTTACCGTCAATGACGACTTTTGATATTTCAGCAGATTGGCCCTTTAGAAGTCGTATATCGACAATTATGTTTTCTGAGCTGTTGAGCTCGCTTTTCTGGAATATTTGATTTGGGAATATTCGGATATTGCTAGTGGGATTTGTTACTTCGATTTCTTTACCGGTATGCTGACTAATTACTGCGGAAGCACTCGACTTAATAAGCGTCATGACATAAGGGTGGAATCTTGCTTCATGACGAAAATATATTTCGCAGTAATTTGTACTTGGGTTAAGGTCAATTAATATATTGTCTTGTGTAAGCCTAATAACTGGACCACCAATGATTGGTAAGTTTGGCAAATTTATATATAGCAAACCCGCACCAATAATTCCGAGGGCGTATACCACTGGCCTTGCATAAGACCATGAAGGTAGGTAGTGAACCAGTCTATCGTATATTTCCTTGACCATTTTCTTCCATTACTTGGATTTGAGGGCTTTAAGTATCGTCTACATTTCGTCTGCATGAAATATTAACCGCACTTACTAGCATTGTTTAATTTCACATAACACATTGAGTCATATAGCACCCGGCACCAGAGTCGAGCCGGCACGGTGTTGACACCGAGAATTTTCAAGCCCGAATTCCATCCCTCAAAAAACCGACGCACTCAACTCATGCACCGCCGCCAGCATCTCCGCATCATCCGTTAACGCCTCCGCAATACTACTCCTGCACGCCACCACCGGATTCACCCCCGTCGTGATCAGCTTCGCCGCGTGCACCAGCAGGCGCGTGCTCGCACCCTCCTCCAGGCCGCTGCCTTTGAGGTTGCGCGTCATCTGCGCGAACTTGACGAGCTGCTCGGCGGTCGCCTGGTCGATGCCGGTCTCGTTGATGAGGATCTTCGCCTCCAGCTCCGGCGACGGGTAGTCGAACTCCAGCGCCACGAAGCGCTGGCGGGTGGACTGCTTGAGGTCCTTGAGCACGCTCTGGTAGCCAGGGTTGTAGGAGATGGCCATGCAGAACTCGGGGCCGGCCTCGATCACCTCGCCGAGCTTTTCCATCGGCAGCACGCGGCGGTCGTCGGCGAGCGGGTGGATCACCACGGTGGTGTCCTTGCGCGCCTCGACGATTTCGTCCAGATAGCAGATGGCGCCGCTGCGCACGGCGCGTGCCAGGGGCCCGTCCACCCAGACGGTCTCGCCGCCGGTGACCAGGTAGCGGCCCACCAGGTCGGAGGCGGTGAGGTCGTCGTGGCAGGACACGGTGATCAGCGGGCGCCTGAGGCGCCAGGCCATGTGCTCCATGAAGCGCGTCTTGCCGCAGCCGGTCGGGCCCTTGAGCAGGACGGGCAGCTGGTTCGGTAGGCCGCATCGAACACGCGTCATCTCGTCGCCGACGGGTTCGTAGTAGGGCTCCTGGTCGATGAAATACTCTTCCGGTTTCAGGGTGCGGACGGTCACTGGGGTTCCTCGGGGTTTAAAACGGGTTGTAACAAAGGGGTCAGACCCCTTTTTCTTGTCCGCTGATATTACTGCATATGATTCAGAAAAGGGGTCAGACCCCTTTATTGTCGGAGCGCTCCTGCGAGAAAAGGGGTCTGACCCCTTTTTAGTCCTAACCTTATATATTGTTTCTATTTCTGCATCGTAAATTTCGATAGACTTCACCACCTTCTATATATGGCACCGTACTGACAGACACGGTATGGTTGCCGGCCAGTTTTTTCCCGGCCCCGCTCTCTTGCGCGCTGTGCGCCAACCTTGGGCCGGACATGATATTTTAAAGAATTCATGTAGTTACATGCGCCTCGGGCGTTACTGGAGGAAATCAATGTCGGATGTAATCGCAACCAACCAGACCATTCTGGTGGTGGGAGGCGGCATCAGTGGCGTCACCGCCGCCATCGAGGCCGCCGAGTGCGGCAAGCAGGTGATACTCGTGGAGAAGAACCCGTCGCTCGGCGGCCGGGTCAGCCAGCTCTACAAGTACTTCCCCAAGCTGTGCTTCCCGTCCTGCGGCATGGAGATCAACCTGCGGCGCATCAAGGCCAACCGCAACCTGAACATCCTCACCATGACCGAGGTGTCCGCGGTCAGCGGCGAGACCGGCAACTACCGCGTCACGCTGAAGACCGCCCCCCGCTACGTGAACGCGAACTGCACCGCCTGCGGCGAGTGCGCGAAAGCGGTCGAGGCCGAGTTCGACAGCGAGTACGACTACGGCATGAAGAAGCGCAAGGGTGCCTACCTGCCGTTCAACATGGCCTATCCCGCAGCGCTACGTGCTCGACCCGCGCATCATCGGCACGCCGGACGCCGACAAGGCGAAGGCCGCCTGCAAGTACGACGCCATCGACCTGGACATGCAGGAGTCCGAGGCCACGCTGACCGTCGGCGCCATCATCTGGGCCACCGGCTGGCGGCCGTACGACGCCGACAGGATCCAGCCCTACGGCCACGACCGCTTCGCCAACGTGGTGAGCAGCGTGGAATTCGAGCGCATGCTCGACCCGTTCGGCCCGACCGGCGGCGAAGATCGTGCGCCCCTCCGACGGCAAGGAGGCGAAGAACGTCGCCTTCATCCAGTGCGCCGGCTCGCGTGACCGCAACCACCTCAAGCCACTGCTCGCGCATCTGCTGCATGGCCACGCTCAAGCAGACCACCTACCTGCGCGAGAAATTCGCCGACGACTTCAAGGCCAGCGTCTACTACATCGACATCCGCGCCATCGACCGCATCGACGACTTCTACCGAAGGTGCAGGCCGATCCGAACGTCACCTTCATCAAGTCCAAGGTCGCCAACATCACCGAGGACAAGGCCAGCGGCAACCCGATCCTGCACGGCGTGGATACCGAGGGCTACCACCGCTACAGCAACCCGCACGACCTGTGCGTGCTGGCGGTCGGTATGGAGCCCAGCGTCGCGAAGGGCAGCTTCCCGATCGACGTCGTGATCAACGAAAGCGGCTTCATCGAGGCCGACCAGGCCAACGGCGGCATCTTCGCGGCCGGATGCTCATCCGACGCGCTGGACGTGAACCGCGCGGTACAGAGCGCAACGGCAAGTGCATTACGTGCGATCCAGGTCGTCAACCGGGTTGCCGCAGCGGAGGGTTAAACAGTGTCTGACGAAATAAAGATAGGCGCCTATATCTGCAAGGGCTGCGGCCTGGGCGAGCGGCTCGACTGCGGCGAACTGGCCACCGTCGCCCGGCGCGAGGGCAAGGCCAGCCTGGTGCGCGAACACGACTTCCTGTGCAACGCCGAAGGCGTCGCGATGATCCGGAACGACATCGACAGCGAGGGCGTCAACAGGATCATGATCGCCGCCTGTTCGCGCCGCTCCAAGACCGAGGCGTTCAATTTCCAGAACGTCGCCATCACCCGCGCCAACCTGCGCGAGGGCGTGATCTGGGTCCGCCCGGACACCGACGAGGCCCGCGAGACCACGCAGGAGATGGCCGCGGACTACGTGCGCATGGGCTGCTCCGAGATCAAGTACATGAAGCTGCCGGACAGTCAACGACGCGGCGGCCAGCAACGACCAACTGCTGGTGGTCGGCGGCGGCATCATCGGCATGACGGCGGCCATCGAGGCCGCCGCGGCCGGCTACCCGGTCACCATCGTCGAGAAGGGCGGCGTGCTGGGCGGCGCCGCGCCAACGAGTGCAAGCGCATCCCGGAGTCCATGCCCCTATACCGACCCGGAAGACACCGGCGTCGACGACATGGTCGCGGCTATCGAGGCGCGACAGCAAAATCACCGTGCACCTCAATTCCACCATCACCAAGACCAGCGGCGCACCGGGCCGTTTCTCGGCGGACATCTCCACCGAGTCCGGCGCCACGACCACGGAAAATTTCGGCGCCATCATCATGGCCTCGGGCGCGCGCAAGGCTATGACGCCAGCCAGCTGCCGGAACTCGGCTACGGCAAGACCCCGGACGTGGTCGACCAGGCCGGCCTGGAGAAGCTGGCGCTGGCCGCCAACGGCGGCCCGATCAAGCGCCCGTCCGACGGCAAGAAGTTCGAACGTGGTGTTCGTGCAGTGCGCCGGCCAACGCTCCACCCGGGAGGGCCACCTGCCCTACTGCTCCGGCCACTGCTGCCTGACCTCGATCAAGCAGGCCATGTACTTCAAGGACCAGAACCCGCAGATCGACACCAACATCATCTACTCCGACCTGCGCACCCCGGGCACCGGCGGCGAGGACTTCTACCGCAGCGGCCAGCAGAAGGGCATCACCTTCACCAAGGGCACGGTCAGCGAGGTCACCGTCAACGGCGGCAGCGTGCAGGTGAAATTCAGGGACCTGATCCTCGACCAGGAAGTGAACGAGCAGGCCGACCTCGTGGTGCTCGCCACCGGCATGGTGCCCAACTCCGGCGTCGATATCGAGGCCCTGCCGGCGGAGGCCAAGGACGAGGATGGCAACGCTCATCCCCGAGGTCAAGGTCGACTCCATCCTCAACCTGACCTACCGCCAGGGCAAGGACCTGCCACACCTGAAGTACGGCTTCAACGATTCGCACTTCATCTGCTTCCCGTACGAGACGCGCCGCACCGGCATCTACTCCGCCGGCCCGGTGCGCCGTCCGATGGACATGGCGCAGGCCAAGGAAGACGCCACCGGCGCCGCGCTGAAGGCCATCCAGGCGCTGGAAAACGCCAAGCTCGGCCGCGCCGCGCACCCGCGTTCCGGCGACCTCTCGTTCCCGAGCGTCCGCAGGGAAGGCTGCACGCAGTGCAAGCGCTGCACGGTGGAATGCCCGTTTGGCGCCATCGACGAGGACGAGCAACGCTACCCGGTATTCAACGAGTCACGCTGCCGCCGCTGCGGCACCTGCATGGGTGCCTGCCCGGTACGCGTGATCTCCTTCGAGAACTACTCGGTGGAAACCGTCGGTCAGCAGCTGAAGAACATCGAGATGCCGGACGAGTTCTCGGAGAAGCCGCGCATCCTGGTGCTGGCCTGCGAAAACGACGCCTACCCGGCGCTCGACATGGCCGCCCAGAACGGCAATCACTACTCGCCATTCGCCCGCGTCATCCCGGTGCGCTGCCTCGGTTCCGTCAACACCATCTGGATCACCGACGCGCTGAACAGCGGTTACGACGGCATCGTGCTGATGGGCTGCCAGAAGGGCGAGAACTACCAGTGTCACTTCGTCAAGGGATCGGAATTGGCGCACGAGCGCATGGGCAAGATCGACGAGACGCTGAAGACGCTGAACCTCGAGAAAGAGCGCATCTCGACCTACGAGGTGGCAATCACCGATATCGAACGCGCCCCGCGTCTCATCAATGACATGGCGGCAGCGGTTGAAAAAATCGGCATGAGCCCGTTCAAGTTCTAGGAGAAAACCAATGAGTGATGCCAATCAACAAATGGTCGAGCAGTACCGCAACAATTTTCTCCGCGAGGTGGAGGACAATGTCGAGGAAGGCGAATGGGTGAAGATGTGCATGCAGTGCGGCGTGTGCTCCGGCTCCTGCCCGCTGGGCCCGTACTGGGATCACCCGCCGCAGGAACTGTTCATGATGATCCGCGCCGGCAAGCGTGACGAGGTGCTGCAGTCCACCTCCATGTGGATGTGCACCTCCTGCTACAACTGCATCGTGCGCTGCCCGCGCGAGCTGCCGATCACCCACATCATGCACGGGCTGGCCCACTACGCGAAGCGCCTCGGCATCGCCCCGAAGAACCAGCCGACGCACAAGTTCTCGCAGCTGTTCTGGAACAACCTCAGCAAGACCGGCCGCGTCAACGAGCTGAAGCTGGGCCTGGCGCTGTACTTCATGAACGGCCTCGGCGAGGGCGTCAAGACCGCGCTGAAGATGAAGGACGTCGGGCTGGGCATGATGCTGACCAAGCGGCTGAACCCCATGGAGCTGATCGGCGGTCACAAGTGCAAGGACGCCAGGGGCCTGCAGGCGATCCTGAAAAAGGCAGAAGAACTCGAGGCCGCCCGGATCCCCGTGGCCGGCAAGTGAGGTAATTACCCATGTCCAAGAAATCCTATTCCTTCTATCCCGGCTGCTCCTCGCAAAAGGCCGCGTCCGCCTCCAACTACATGGTGTCGGTGAACAGCATGTGCGAGACGCTGGACATCGAGCTGAACGAAATCCCGGACTGGAACTGCTGCTCCGCCTCCATCGGCTACGCCGGCGGCGGCGAGCTGCCGCGTCTGGCGCTGTCCGCACGCAACATGGCGATTTCCGAACAGGAAAATCCGGGCCAGGACATCGTCGCCACCTGCGCGGCCTGCTGGCTGGCCACCAAGGAGGCCCAGGAGCGCCTGCACAGCGATGACAAGCTGATGTCGGAGACCAACGAGGCGCTGGCCGCGGCCGGGCTCAAGGTCAAGGCCGACCAGAAGATCCGTCACATGGTGGAGGTGCTGATCGAGGACTTCGGCTACGAGGAACTGGGCAAGCACGTGAAGAAGCCGCTCGACGGCATCAAGATTGCCGGCTATGTCGGCTGCCAGACCAACCGCCCGTTCGGCATCGACGGCGAATCCTACGAGAACCCGAAGTACCTCGACAAGCTGGTCGAGACCCTGGGTGCCGAGCCGCTCGAGAACTACGACAAGAAGGTGTCCTGCTGCGGCGGCGCGCTGGCCTTCAGCGAACCCGAGAAGAGCCAGGCGCTGATCAAGGACATCATCGAGTCCGCCTATGACGGCGGTGCCGACATGATCGTCACGCCCTGCCCGGTCTGCCAGATGAACGTCGAGGTGTACCAGAACCACATCAACCAGAAGTACAAGACCAGCTTCAAGATGCCGGTGGTGTACTACTCCACGCTGATGAGCGTGGCCTACGGCAGGACCGGCAAGGAAGCCGGCCTCGACGGCCAGGTGATCAAGGCCAAACAGCTGGAAGAGATCGCCTCCAAATAGCCTCCTGCCGGGGACAGATTTTTAAATCTGTCCCCTTCGGAAGGAACCACGGTCCCTCGCACGAGGGGCCTTTGCTTTGCGCGGGGATGGCCGTCCCTGGCGTCTCGACAACCGCACCTGCGTTGTTCCCGGTTACGGTGCCCTGCCTCGCGCCACCGGGCCCGTCCATGGTCCGTTCCTGCCGCATCCATGCAGCCGCATCCGGCACCAAGGCGAAGCGCCGTCAAGCCGGGTGCCGGGTGACCGTTATAATCAGCAGGCCGCCTGCACTTCAGTCATTAACGGGACGCATGCCATGTCATTCTCTCCGGACAGCAAGATCAGCCTTGCCGTGCTTGCCCTGGTGTCCCTGCTGGCGCTGACCGCCGGTGCGGGCGAGATCCACCGCTGGACCGACCCCGACGGCAGCGTGCATTACGGCCACCGGCCACCGGCCGGGGCCGAGTCGGATATTTTAACCCTGCATATCAATACCTATTCAGCGCCCGGCATCCAGGCGCTGGAGGCGGTCTTCCGGACCGATGACAAGGTCGTGATGTACAGCGCCACCTGGTGCGGGGTGTGCAAACGGGCGAAACGCTACTTCGAGGACAGGCAGATTCCCTTCACCGAGTACGACATCGAGACCAGCGCGAAGGGAAAACAGGACTACCGGAAGCTCGGCGCGCGTGGCGTGCCGGTCATCCTGGTCGGGCAGCGGCGCCTGAACGGCTTCAGCCCGGCCATGTTCGAGAGCATCTACCGCAGGTAGTCCGCGGCCACCGCCGGCAGGCAACCCGCCACAAACTGTTATATATTAAAGGGTGTTGGCGATGGGGGCGGTTTCTGCCTGTGATTCGGTCATCATTCAAGAAGCACCCGGGAGGTGACACATGACGGATGCACTCGATCCGGTTGTGCTGAATTTAATCTACGCGGCCATCGGCGGATTGATGACCCTGGGGTTCATGTGGCTCGGCTGTGCGATGTTCAACCGGATCGTCTGCAGCTTCGATATCGGCGATGAACTCCGCAAGGGCAACCTGGCCGTCGGCATGATGGTGATGGGTATGTTTATCGGGATCGGGATCGGGATCGGACTGGTCATCGGCCTGGGTCTCAACTAGCCCGGCCGTTGCACAGGAGCGCACCCGACCAGCGGCCCCGGACAAACCAGAAAAGAGAACGGCACTGGCCATGCACCATGCTATTTTCATTACCGGCAGAGGCACCCGGCCGGCGGGCGGCCGGGTGCGGGGTTCGGGCTGACCATGCCACCCGTCGTCCTCGTCCTGCTGCTGGCACTGGCCACGGTCACCGCCCAGGCCGGCCCCGGCCAGAAAAAAAAGGTCACCGACTGGACGAACAAGTATGACGTGCACTTCAGCAAGTATGCGAAACACTACTTCGGACCCAATCTGGACTGGCGCTGGTTCAAGGCGCAGGCGATCGCGGAATCCGGCCTGAAACCGGATGCCAAAAGCAAATTCGGTGCCCGTGGACTCATGCAGATTCTGCCCAGCACCTACCGCGAGATCCAGATAAAGAACCCCCACATGAAGGACATGGACTCACCGCAATGGAATATCGCTGCCGGGATCTATTATGACCGCATACTTTACAAGCGCTGGGAATCGCCGCCGCCCGGCTATGAACGCCTGTTCTTCGCCTTCGGCAGCTACAATGCCGGCTACGCGCGCATGCGGGACACCCTGCAAGACCTCGACCCGCCGGCCGCCACCTGGGAACAGGCCGAACACCACGTTCCGGGCCAGACGCGTCATTATGTACGGCGCATACGCAGGCTGATGGACAAACTCTGAGCGGCCGCACGGCAACCCTGCGACATCCCCACGGGCAACCATGCGTTATCGAATTGGCGAAGCACCGGAAACCCTCACTGGACCGCTCGTGGACCAGGGCGCCTTTGCCGGCATCGCGGTACTGAGCTGCCTCATCGGAATCGGTTTCGTGTTTGCCGGCCTGCGCAGCCGCCATTACTGGCTGACCCTCTGGGGCTCCGGCCTGTCGCTCACCAGCATCGGCTACCTTGTCTTTATCGCCCTGACCTGAACCCCGCCGTTCGGCCGATCACGGCCTGTTTCGGTTACAGCCCGTGGCCGGCCCGGCCGATAAGGGCTGGTGTGCCCCCGCTGCCGGGGCACGGTCGACCGAGACACGCAAGTATCAATCAACCACGGACCGGGTGAACCCATGAGCGACTCACAGACTGCGGCTTTCGCTTTTGTAAAGACGCTGGGACAGGAACTATCCCACCAGGAATTCGACATCCCCCCCTTCCCGGAGATCGCCATCAGGATCCGCGATGCCATGAACAACCCCAATGCCAGCATCGACATGATCGCGCGCATCATCGTTGCCGATCCGGTGCTCACCAGCCGGCTGATAAGAATGGCGAACTCGGCACTGTTGCGCCGTGGCACTATCGAGATCACGGACCTGAAGACCGCGCTGGGCCGGATCGGCCTGGAACTGGTGCGCAACACTGTCGTGTCGACGGCCCTGGACACCACCTTCAAGGTTCTGGCGGGCAGTATCCTGCACGACCGCATCGATGCCGTCAGGAATCACAGCACACACGTCGCGGCGCTGGCCTACATCCTGGCCAGGCGCCTGCCGGGCTTCGAGAATCCGGATGATGCGATGCTGGCGGGGCTGCTGCACGATATCGGCAAGTTCTACATCCTGAATCGCGTGCAGGATTTCCCGGAGCTGTTTGAGGACCCGCAACAGCTCGACGAGCTGCTGGCCGGCTGGCATACCGGTGTCGGCAAGGCCATCGTTGAATCCTGGGGCTTCCCGGCATCGATAGCCGAGGCGGTGGACGAACACGAGGCGCTGGGGCGCACCCACCACAGGTCACCGGATCTGGTCGATATCGTGCTGGTCGCGAACCTGATCGAAAATACCAAGGACCTGCCCGCGGACGCGATGCCCGACTTCGCCACGATCCCGGCCTGCCAGCGCATGCGGATCCACACTGAATCCATGCTGAAGATCCTCGAAGAATTTGACGAGGATATCCGCTCCATGGAGCAGGCCCTGGGCGGCTGACACACCCCGGTCCTGGCCTGCGCCGGCCAGCGCCTGCCCCTCAGCCGCGCCCGACCAGCCCCGGGCGAGCCGCACCGGTTACCCGCAACCCCCCGTCTGGCGGGCAGAATCAGGTCTACCCGGTGCTTCACTCTGGTATTATCTGCCCCGGAAATCGCACACCCCCGCTGAACCGGGCCGGAACTGCCATGACTGACCACCGTATCGAGGACATCAACATCAGCGCCGTGAAGCGACTGATCACGCCGGACGAATTGAAGCGCCGGCTGCCGCTGACCGCCGCTGTCGTCAATTCCGTGATCGGCAACCGCGCCATCGTGCGGGACATCCTGGACCGCAAGGACCCGCGCCAGATGGTCGTGGTGGGGCCCTGTTCGATCCATGACCCGGTTGCCGCCATTGAATACGGCAAGCGGCTCAGGGCACTGGCAGACGCAGTGAGCGACACCCTGTTCCTGGTGATGCGCGTCTATTTCGAGAAGCCGCGCAGCACCATCGGCTGGAAGGGGCTGATCAACGACCCGCACATGAACGGTTCCTTCGAGATCGGGGAAGGGCTGCACATCGCGCGCCGGCTGCTGCTGGACCTGGCCGGCCTGGGTCTGCCGCTGGCGGCCGAGGCACTGGACCCGATTTCACCGCAATACATCCAGGACCTGATTTCCTGGTCGGCAATCGGTGCCCGCACCACCGAGTCGCAGACCCACCGGGTGATGTCCAGCGGACTGTCCTGTGCGGTCGGCTTCAAGAACGGCACCGACGGCAGCTTTACCATCGCCATCAATGCGCTCCAGTCGGTTAGCCATCCGCACATATTTCTCGGCATCGACTCGGGCGGCCATGTCGCCACCGTGGAGACCACCGGCAACGCGTATGGCCACATCGTGCTGCGCGGTGGCAACGGCGAGCCCAATTATGACGCGGCAAGCATCGCCCGCTGCGAACGGGCACTGGCCGAGGCCGGCGTGAGCCCCTGCATCATGGTCGACTGCAGTCACGACAACTCGCGCAAGAACCCCGACCTGCAACCGGGTGTCGCGGCAGAGGTCACGCGACAGATACTCGCGGGCAACGGGTCCATCATCGGCATGATGATGGAGAGCAACATCCATGCCGGCAACCAGCCCATCCCCGCCAACATCAACGAACTGAAGTACGGTGTGTCGGTGACGGATGCCTGTATCGACTGGGAAACCACCGAGGCATGCCTGCTGGACGTGCACAAACGCCTCAAGGCCGGCTGATCGGGACGCGAACAAAATCTGTCTCGCGCACGACTGCATCCCTGCAGTCGTGCGCGAGGTAGTTATTTACCTCAGCACTCGATGACGTTGACGGCGAGCCCGCCGCGCGCGGTTTCCTTATACTTGGTCTTCATGTCGGCACCGGTTTCACGCATGGTCTTGATGACCTTGTCGAGCGATACGAAGTGCTTGCCGTCACCGCGCAGCGCCATGCGCGAGGCGTTGATCGCCTTCACGGCGCCCATCGCGTTGCGCTCGATGCAGGGTACCTGCACCAGCCCGCCCACGGGATCGCAGGTCAGGCCGAGGTTGTGCTCCATGGCGATCTCGGCGGCATTCTCTACCTGCTGCGGCGTACCGCCGGTCACCTCGGTCAGGGCCGCGGCCGCCATGGAACAGGCCGACCCGACCTCGCCCTGGCAGCCGACCTCGGCACCCGATATGGAGGCGTTTTCCTTGTAGAGGATGCCGATCGCGCCTGCCGTCAACAGGAAACGCACGATCGCGTCGTCACTGTAGCCGGGACAGAATTTCCAGAAGTAGTGCATTACCGACGGGACGATGCCGGCCGCACCATTGGTGGGCGCGGTGACCACCCGGCCACCGGCCGCGTTTTCCTCGTTTACGGCCAGTGCAAACAGATTCACCCAGTCCATGGTACCCAGCGGCACCCGGTGCAACTCCTTCTCGCCGATCAACTGGCGATGCAGGCGCGCGGCCCGGCGCTTGACCTTCAGCCCGCCGGGCAACACGCCCTCGGTGCGGCAACCACGCTCGACACAGTCCTTCATGACCGACCAGATATGCAGCAGCCCCGCCCGGATCTCGTCATCGCTGCGCCACGCACGCTCGTTCTGCAGCATGATCTCGCTGACGGACACACCCTGCTCCTCGCAGTGCACAAGCAGCTCCGCACCGGTGGTGAACGGGTAGGGCAATACCGTGGCATCCGCCACGATGCGGTCTTCTCCGGCCGCGGTTTCGTTGATGACGAATCCGCCGCCGACCGAGTAATAGGTACGTTCGTAGAGACTGTTGCCGTTCCCGTCGAAGGCGTGGAATTTCATGCCGTTCGGATGAAACGGCAGCACCTTCTGCCGGTAGAAGTGCAGGTCCTGCTGTGCGTCGAACACCAGCTGACGCTCTCCCGGCAGGTTTAAACTGCCGGATGCCGTCACGCGTGCGAGCCGCGCGGGTATGCTTTCGATATCCACGGTGTCGGGCTCCTCACCTTCGAGCCCGAGAATGACGGCCTTGTCGGTACCATGCCCCTTACCGGTCGCACCCAGGGAACCATATAACTCGACCCGTATACGCGCCAGTGCGTCACCCGGTTTGCGCTCCAGCAGGCCGCGCACGAACATGCCGGCCGCACGCATGGGCCCGACGGTATGTGAACTGGAGGGACCGATACCGACCTTGAACAGGTCGAAGACACTGATTGCCATGCCATTACCCCGATTGCCACCCTGGACCGCAAGGCAGCTGATGGCTGTGCGTGCCCGGTACGCCTGAAACAATACAGTAAAAGCCGGTATTCACCTAGGGGCCTGTCCGGGTAATCTGTGCGTACAGCCATACCTCGTTCGAGGAGAACAGCGGGCGCAGTTTGACGGGAAGGGGCATAACCAGGGGCCGATTTCCCACGGCCGCGGTAGTGACATGGTGACCCGGACAGGCCCCTGGCACGCACACGTCGCATGGCCATACAATTCCACGGCATGAAGCAGCGGCCGCGTCGCTCCAGGCGAAAGAAACGCATGCAGCGTGTGAGGTATATACTGCTGCTGTCCCTTGCCGCCCTGCTCGCGCTCAGCATCGTGCCGGTTATTGTCCTGCGCTGGGTGCCGCCACCGACCTCTTCGGTGATGCTGCAGCGCACGCTGACGGAAGGACGGCAGCAGAACTGGCAATGGGTCGGCATCGACCGGATTTCCGCGCAGGCCGCGCTCGCCGTGGTGGCCGCCGAGGACCAGAAATTTCCCGACCATTTCGGCTTCGACCCGCAGGCGATTCGGGAGGCGATCTCGCACAACGCACGGGGGCAACACCCGCGCGGCGCCAGCACGCTGACCCAGCAGGTGGCGCGCAACCTGTTCCTGTGGCAGGGACGCAGCTACCTGCGCAAGGGTCTGGAGGCCTGGATGGCCGTGCTGCTGGAGCTGTTCTGGTCCAAGCAGCGCATCCTCGAGGTCTACCTGAATATCGCCGAAACCGGTCCGGATACATTCGGCATCGAGGCCGCCGCATGGCGCTACTTCGACCGGCCCGCGAGCGCCCTTACACCGGAACAGGCGGCACTGGTCGCGGCCGTGCTGCCCAACCCGCGCCGCATGCGGGTCGACAGACCGTCGGCGTACGTCCTCGCGCGTCGCGACCATATCCTGCAGCAAATGGCGCTGCTGGGCGGGGTCGCCTATCTCGGTAAAATCCTGCCGTCATCAGGGCCCTGATACCCGGGACAGCACCGCTGCTCCTGTTCTACAATTCCCGGGCCGGGTCACTTCAACAGCGACGGAGACAGGGTTATGGACGGCTTTTCAATCTTTACAATAATCATCCTGGTGCTGGCCGTGGTCACGGTCATGATGGGCATCAAGACCGTGCCGCAGGGTTTCGAATGGACCGTCGAGCGCTTC
Organism: uncultured Gammaproteobacteria bacterium; assembly: GCA_963803275.1. Classification (GTDB taxonomy): domain Bacteria; phylum Pseudomonadota; class Gammaproteobacteria; order UBA9214; family UBA9214; genus UBA9214. The sequence continues at coordinate 437,701 of CAWDLS010000001.1, forward strand.
GGCCGCTACCGCAAGACGCTGCGCCCGGGGCTTAACCTGATCGTCCCCTACATCGATCGCATCGGTCACAGGCTCAACATGATGGAAACCGTGTTCGACATCAACAGCCAGGAAGTCATCACACGGGACAACGCCATGGTGAAGGCCGATGGCGTGGTGTTCTTCCAGATACTCGATGCCGCCAAGGCGGCCTACGAGGTAAACGGTCTGGAGCGCGCCATCATGAATCTCACCATGACCAATATCAGGACCGTGATGGGCAGCATGGACCTCGATGAACTGCTGTCACAGCGCGACAACATCAACGCCCGGCTGCTGATCGTGGTGGACGCCGCCACCACGCCCTGGGGCATCAAGGTCACGCGCATCGAGATCAAGGATATCCAGCCGCCCAAGGACCTGATCGATTCCATGGCGCGCCAGATGAAGGCCGAGCGCGAAAAGCGCGCCGTGATACTCGAGGCCGAGGGCCTGCGCCAGTCGGAGATCCTGCGCGCCGAGGGCGAAAAACAGGCCGTCGTACTGGGAGCCGAGGGTCGCCTCGAGGCCGCCTTCAGGGACGCCGAGGCCCGCGAACGCACAGCACAGGCCGAGGCCAAGGCCACGACCATGGTATCCGAGGCCATTTCGAAGGGCGATATCAACGCCATCAACTACTTCATTGCACAGAACTACGTCAGTGCCCTGAAGGACATTGGTACGGCACCCAACCAGAAACTGGTGCTGCTGCCGCTGGAAGCCACCAGCGTGATCGGATCGCTCGCCGGCATCGCCGAGGTAGCGAAATCTGCCTTTCAGAAGGCGGGTACGGCCTGATGGAGGATTGGTTCGGCAAGATTGACTACTGGCACTGGTGGATAGTGGGCGGCGTCATGCTGCTGATCGAGGTCATCGCGCCGAGCTTCTACTTCCTCTGGCTGGCCATCGCCGCGGCGGCGGTCGGCCTGGTGATGCTGCTGGTACCCGGTCTTGGCTGGCAGTACCAGATCATCATTTTCTCGGGATTGTCGATCATAAGTATCGCGCTGTTCCGCAGGTACCAGCACGACAATCCCGTAATCACCGACCAGCCGGCACTCAACCGGCGCGGCGAGCAGTACATCGGGCGCACCTTTACCCTGCAGGAACCGATTACCAACCGTGCCGGCAAGCTGCGCGTCGACGACACGTCCTGGCGCATCACCGGCGATGACCTGCCGGCCGGGACACAGATCGTCGTGACCGGCGCCGACGGGGTCATCCTGAAGGTACAGCGACAGAACGGCTGAACGGCAATAAATACACGCCGTTTCAAATAATTATAGTTTTCTGCCGCGTGTCGGTGAAAACGGCTCCATCTATCGGTATCCATGCCGATACAGTCGATGCGGTTATAACTGTCATTCGACCAACCTTATCGGAACACACAAATGGCTACACCGGACCGGAACACAAGGAATTTAAAAGGCAAGGAAATCCTGCGTGACCTGATCCCGCTGAATGCGCTCACCGAGGACCGTTTCCGGGAGATCGCTTCCAGCCTGTCGATCACTGACGTGAATGCCGGAAGTTACCTGTTTGGTGAAGGCGATACCGACAACCGCTCGATCTACCTCCTGGACGGCGTCGTGAATTTCATCGACAAGAGCGGCAAGGTCACCGGTGTTGTGAGCGCAGGCACCGACCCGGCCCGCTACCCGCTTGCCAACCGGCAGCCACGTATTATCACGGCCCGCGCCGCAACCAAGTCCGTCGTTGCGTCGATCGATTCCACCCTGCTGGACGTCATGCTGACACTAGACCAGTCCACGGAGACCGGCGCAGTCAAGATCAGTGCGCGCACGGAGCAGGACTGGATGTCGCGCATGCTGCAGTCGGACGTCTTCGCACGTCTGCCGCCCTCGGATATCCAGCGGCTCATACAGGCACTGGAACCGGTCACCTACAACGCCGGTGACAAGGTCATTCGCCAGGGCGATGAGGGCGATTATTTTTATATCATTCGCGAAGGGAGCTGCTCGGTCACGCGCCTGGCCTCCGGCAAGGGCTGGGACGTACCACTGGCGGAACTGAAGACAGGCGACTGCTTCGGCGAGGATGCCCTGGTTTCGGATGCCCGGCGCAACGCCACGGTCACCATGCTCACGGACGGCTGGCTGATGCGGCTGTCCAAGCACTATTTCCTGGATATCCTGAAGAAGCAGCTGGTGCACTACGTGAATTACGACATGGCACAGTCAGCCGCCACGGCCGGTGACTGCTGGCTGGACGTGCGGCTGCCCGAGGAATACGAGAACAACAAGCTGGAAAACAGCATGAACATCCCGCTGGCGTCGATACGCAACAGCTATGCCAGGCTGGAAAAGGGCAAAAAATACATCGTCTACTGCGATACCGGACGCAGAAGTGCGGCCGCTGCCTTTCTGCTTGGCCGGCGCGGCTTTGATGTCTCCGTGCTGGAAGGCGGCCTCAACCACGGTGTCCCCGACAAGGCCCTGAACATGGACGGCGACACCTCGCAGACAACAAAACCCGCCGCGGTAACAACCGCAGCGAAACAGGCTGCCCCCGTGCAGCAGGCAGCCCCCGTGCAGCAGGCAGCCAGGGGCAAGACCGCCGGGTCCGACACGCAGGCTGCCAAACAGTCCGCGGAGACGGCAAACTCGCAGCTGATCGAGAAGTTGCAGCGTGAACTGGGTGTACTACGCGGCGAGCTGGACAACTACGCAATCAAGGCCAGGCAGATGGAGTCCGCCTACCAGGCGGAAAGCAAGGCACGGGAGCAACTCATGAGCCGGGTCGACAACCTGCTTGCCCGGCTCAAGCCGGTTGCAGGCCAGAAAAAATAAGCTGCCACATGGCGCGGGCGGGCAGCGGCCACGTCGCGTAAAATTACCTGCAACGCGCGCTTCGCAGGCGGAGGCAGTCGGTTATAATGTCCTCCGTACCATCACGAGTTACCACCCGCGGGAACCGAAATGCGCACATTGCTTCTGGTAACCATGACAGTCCTGGGCCTGGCTGCATGCGCCACATTCGACAGCAAGAAAAAATCCGCAACCTTCGATTCGGCCACGTCCAGTTACAGCAATGCCATACGCTGGGGTGAATACGCCTTCGCCGACAGCATGCGCCGCCTGCCGGAGGGACAGCACGCATTGCAACCCGCACGACTCCTTGAACATATCAGGGTCTCGTCTTATGAAACTCTCAGTACCAGCAGTCTGGAAGACGAATCCGGGATCAGGGTCATTGCCAGGATCGGCTACTATCACGATGATGGAATAAAACTGGAAACGTTACTGGATAACCAGGTCTGGCAATACGATGAAGAGGCCGGTGCCTGGTATATCACCACCCCGCTGCCCGCCTTCAAGTAACCGGTTTACGCGCGTGATCGTGGCCACCCCCACCCCCCGCCCGTATCTTCACTAGCCAGTGGCCTGGTGGGGAACACTGCTGGGAGGGACCCTGGGCTACATGTTCGGTGGTCCACTGGGCGCGTTGCTGGGCGCGGCCCTGGGCAGGAACTTCGATCACGGCATCAGCCGGACGGACCGGCACATCGGATTCGACCCGGGACAGCAGGAACGCGTCCAGGCGGCCTTCTTTGCAGCCACCTTCTCGGTCATGGGGCACATCGCCAAGGCAGACGGCACGGTGACACCCGACGAGATCTCGGCCACCGAGTCGGTCATGGCACGCATGCAGCTGAACTCCACCCAGAGAAAGGCCGCGATCCAGTTGTTCAATGAGGGGAAAAAGGCCGCTTTCCCGCTGCAGGACGTGCTTGCCCAGTTCCTGGCGGAGTGCCATCGCCGCCACAACCTGCTGCAGGTCTTCATGGAGATCCAGATCGCCACGGCCATGGCCGATGGCAGGCTGCATCCCGTTGAGGAACGGATTCTTTACTCCATCGGCGAGCAACTCGGGTTCAGCCATGCCGACATCGGGCACTTGTTCAATATGGAGCGCGGTACCCGGCCCGGCACGACGCACGCCCAACCGCTGCAGCAGGCCTATGCCGTACTGGGCATCGAGCGCACGGCGTCGGACGCGGATGTCAAAAAGGCCTACCGGCGGCTCATGAACCAGCACCACCCGGACAAGCTGATCGCCAAGGGCCTGCCCGGGGAAATGATTCGCATAGCCACCGAAAAGACACAGCAGATCAAGGCCGCCTACGAGCGGATCAAATCGGACAGGGGCATGAAGTAGCCCGGTAAGTGCGACACGCCGTAAACGCCGCGCATGATTGACCCCGCCCGCGCATATCGATAGCCTTGCCAGACCATGTCATCAGGCAACCGGCTCTCTGATCAACGCGATACCGTATCCGATGGTACGGATTATTCAGGATTGACGCCCGACGTCATCCTGAGCGCCGTGGAAGAGTGCAACTATCGCACCGATGGCCGGCTGCTGGCACTCAACAGCTATGAAAACCGTGTGTACCAGGTGGGTATCGAGGACAGTACGCCGCTGATCGCCAAGTTCTACCGCCCGGGGCGCTGGTCAGACGCTGCAATCCTCGAGGAACACAGCTTTGCACTGGAACTGGCCGACGAGGAAATTCCCGTCATCGCGCCACTGCGAATCGCCGCCCGGACCTTGCTGGAATCACAGGGTTTCCGCTACGCGCTCTATCCGCGCCAGGGTGGACACTGGCCGGAACTGAACAGCCAGGCCGATCGTGAATGGACAGGCCGGTTGATCGCCCGCCTCCATGCGGTCGGCGCGACACAGTCCTTTATGCACCGGCCGCGGCTGGATGCCGAGAGTTTCGGCCACGCGTCCTGCCGGTACCTGCTGGAGAACGACTTTCTGCCCGGATACGTCGAGCATGCCTATCGCACGCTGACGGAAGACCTGCTGCGGCAAATAACGGACCTACAGGAACGCGCTGGCAAGGTAAGGGAAATCAGGCTGCACGGCGACTGTCATCCGGGCAATATTCTGTGGACCGATAACGGCCCGCACTTTGTCGATCTTGACGACTGCAGAACCGGGCCGGCCATACAGGATCTGTGGATGCTGCTGTCCGGCGACTGGCACGAGATGCAAAACCAGCTTATCGATATTCTCGAAGGCTATGAACAGTTTTGTGACTTCGACACCCGCGAGTTGCAGTTGATAGAGCCGCTGCGCACGCTGCGCATTATCCATTACGCGGCCTGGCTCGCACGCCGCTGGCACGATCCGGCATTCCCGCGGGCGTTTCCCTGGTTCAATACGCCGCGCTACTGGGAAGACCATATCCTTGCGCTGAGGGAACAGTCAGCACTCATGTCCGGTCCGGTCTTGACAGTCTGAACAGCGCGGACCCGGGGAATACGAGCATGATCGTCAAGCTCTCGGTACTCCTGGTCGCCGGCCTGCATGTGCTGTTCATGATCCTGGAGATGCTGCTCTGGAACACATCGGTTGGCAGACACATTTTCGGACTCACGCGCGAGCTGGCGCAACAGACCGCTGTGCTCGCTGCCAACCAGGGCCTCTATAACGGCTTCCTCGCCGCGGGCCTGTTCTGGGGGCTTGCCGATCCTGTGCAAAACAGGGGCATAATCATCTTTTTCCTGACCTGCGTGATCGTTGCCGGCGTGTTCGGCGGCATCACCGCGAAACGCTCGATCCTCTGGTTACAGGCATTGCCAGGACTGGTTGCGCTTGTGCTGGTACTGCAGGCGGGCGGGTGAACGCACCGGAACACGCTGTTCCGGCAGTCAGGGATCATGCGGTACGTTGCACGGAATACTCCAGCTCCGCCAGGGGTGCGGGTTTCGCGATGGCGTAGCCCTGGGCATAGTCAACGCCCATGGCTGTCAGCATCTCTATTATCCTGTTGTTCTCGACAAACTCCGCAATCGTCCGGATACCGATCACGCTGCCGAGTTCGTGAATCGCGCTTACCATCGCGTGGCTCACTTCATCGGTATCCATTTCACGGACGAATTCTCCGTCAATCTTGAGATAGTCGACCGGCAGGTTCTTGAGGTAGGCAAAGGAACTCAACCCGCTGCCAAAATCATCCAGCGAGAACCGGCAACCGAGCTGCCTTAACTCGCGAATAAAATTCGTCGCAGCGGCCAGGTTGGCAACGGCCGCCGTTTCGGTTATCTCGAAGCACAGCACTTCAGGCGGGACCCGGTAGGTCTTCATGGCACCCTTGATATGGCCAAGCAACTTTGCATCAGTAATTGAAAAACCCGACAGGTTGATCGATATCGTATCCGGCCTGCGCACGTCACCCCCGTTAACCTGCTTTGCATACCATGCAAAGGTATTGGTAATGACCCAGCGGTCAATCCCCGTTATGAGGTGATATCGTTCCGCCGCGGGGAGGAACTTGTCAGGCATGATTAGCCCGCCCGACTCGTCCAGCATCCGGACCAGAATTTCAAAGTGCAGTTCGCTGCCGGCGTTTGCTGACAGTGGCTCGATCCGCTGGTAGTAGAGAACGAGGCGGTTTGAATCGATGGCCTCGGATATCCTGGAAACCCAGTTCATTTCCTCCTGACGACGTATGAGCTCGGCATCCTGGGACTGGTAGATATGGTAGCGGTTACCGCCCCTGTCCTTCGCCGCATGGCAAGCCAGGTCCACCTCGCTGAGGATCTCGGTACTGCCCCGGCAGCCCGGATTGATCAGTGCCATGCCGATACTCGTGCTTATCTCGAAGATGCGCCCGCCACTGGCAAAGCGCAGGGCATTGACCGCGACCAGGATGTCCTCCACCAGGCGTGCGGCGCTGACCAGCGAACAGTTGATCAGGAGCATGCCGAATTCATCACCACCTAGCCTGGCGATGGTATCGGAGTCGCGTACGCTTCCCTGCAGGAGTGCAGCGATCCTTCGCAGCAGGTCATCGCCGGACTCGTGCGAACAGGTATCGTTGATGATCTTGAGCTGGTCGATATCGAGGACACAGACCACGTGACACTCCCGCGACTGCCGGGAACTCTCGATGGTGGTCGCGAGTTGGGACTCGAAGGCGGCGCGATTCAGGACACCGGTGAGCGCATCGTGGGTCGCCTGGTAGGAAATTTTGTGCTCGAGAGAACGCGCCTTCGTAACATCGTGAAAGACGAGGATGGCGCCAAGTGCGGTACCTGGCTCCGTCAGTATGGGGGATACGGAATAGCGGATCGACAGTTGCTCACCTTCATGTCTCTTGAGCAGGTGATCACCCTCGGACTTGACCGGCTGCCCGCTCTGCAGACACTGGCTTATCGGGTCCATAATCGACTCGTGACTCTCCTGCTCGTACAGGCGGAATACCCGCCTGACAGGGAGGCCGCGGGCGATCGAGCAGTCCCAGCCGGTCATGGCCTCTGCGCTGGAATTCAGGTATTCGATCTGCCCGTTGACATCGGTCGTTATCACTCCATCCGCTATGGAATGCAGCGTGACCTGCACGCGCTCCTTCTCCTGCTGCAATTCGAACTCGGAATATTTTCGCTCGGTGATATCCAGCAGGTAGCCATAATAGTGGGTCACCACGCCCTCGTCGTTGCGCACCGGAATGGTGTAGTCGTAGACCCAGCGCACTACCCCGTCCGCCCCGATGATCCGGTAGTCCAGGGTGACGGCCTCGTGGCCGTCACTGCTGGCAAATATCTCGGATTCCTGTACACGCAACAGGTCACCCGAGTGGATAAGGTCACTGTACAGCTTGCCCTGCTGAATCAGTTCGTCTGCCTCGTAACCGAACTGTGAAATCGCATGCGAGACATACTCGATGGGCCAGCCTTCTCTGGCCGACCAGCGGAATACCATCACCGGACCATCCGTGAACAGACGCTGTTCGGTAAGCAGCGATTTTTCCGCTGCCTGGCGAACCGCGACTTCCCTCGACAGGCGAGCGTTCGCCGCTTTCATGTCCGCAAGCAGATTGCCGTTCTCCTGCCGGACCTGCAGCAGGTTAACCGCGTTTTGATTGTAGTTCCTGGCAATCATCAACAGTGCACCGGCAAACAGCATGAGCATGAGACCCAGGTTGTTCTGTAACTTGCTGCTGTAGACCAGCATGGACTGGGCCGGGATGAGTATCGCGGGCACCATGAAGGCGGCATAGATTGAAAGATTGACGGCGTAGGACGAAATGGCACCGGCCAGTATGCCGGCCAGGCACATCAGCGTCAGGGTCTGGTATTCCACCGGCCAGGTGAAACTGTAGATGAGCCCGATACAACCCCAGATGATGCCCGAGAAGAAGGTGCCGACAAAAAACAGCAGCATCCAGCGCGAGCGCTGCCGGTTGACTGGCGACGCGTTTCGGTAACTGTAGACCAGTCCCATTCTCGCGGTCGTCTGGATAAACTGGGCACCCAGCCACCACAGCAGGTGCGACTGGTCCGCCACCTGCCACAGACTTCCGGCCACCAGCAGGGCGAGCATGAAGGCGACCCCGATAGCAACCGGGGCCTGTGTATAGATCAGCTCGAGTTGTTGCCCCTCGATCTCCGAGTCGAAGACCAGGGTACCGGCAGTCGAATCGGCATCGACGCCGTCTTCGTCGCGTCCCGCCAGCTGTGCATGCCGTTCAGACATGGCGAACGGCACCCGTGTGCAAGCGTGCATTCATACCCGACAACGTGCCACCGGGGCTTCGGCCCGGAGCACAGGTAATTGTTTGATTTAACATACATCTTTTATCGGAATCTCGGCCATGAAGTTGAGCCGCCAATAAACCGCGGCGAGGCAACGCCCAGGCGCCCGTATCCCTGCCACTGGATGTCATGCATCTTATTGATATGTCTATGTTTAACGGCAATCCTGCCGGCATGGCGGCCGGTCAGCGGGCGGGCCGGCTAGCGCCGGTCGTCAGGGCGCCGCGGGCTTGCGGTTGAAGCGGCCGGTGTACTCCGCCACTTCCTCCAGCAGTCCCTGCCCTGCATTGCAGCCCTTGTTGATCTCAATGGTTATCCCGTCGCCGAGGGATTCGGCGTCCGCAAGCGGCGCCTTTCTGACCAGCAGTCCCGACTGCCCGCGATAGACACGGTACAGTTGACCCTCGCCCATGGTGTCATAGACCGAGCTGCCATAAAGCGTATCGACCGGTGAGAAGACCCCGCTGTAGCTGGACAGGATGGCAGGCAGGTCAACCCGCTCGGCCGAGTGCAGTTCATGCGCAAGATGTTGCCTGGCGTTCTCATCGTCCACTCTGTCATAGCGCCCGCCCAGGCGCTCGATCCGGTACATCGAATCGAAGCCGAGCAGGTTTGCCCAGGGCCGCCACTTGAGAAACTGTGCATCGAGCCGCCATTGATCGCCATACAGGATGTAATGCTGTTCCCGGCAGAAATCACCATGGACAAGGGTGGCCTCAAACTGTTGCGGCCCGGCCCGCCTGAAGCGCAACTCGGCAATCGGCGCCTCGGCCGTCAGGCGGTGGTAGGTGTAAAGATTCGATACCAGCAGCAGTGCAGTAGCAAGACCCGCCAGCACCAGGGCGGCGAATGGAAGCAGCAGGATTCGTTTCATGGCAAGCCTGATTATACCCGCGGACAACTGCGGACACGTCAACCGGCTGACATCACCATGTATCAGGTCTGGCAACGTGGCGCAGCGACAGGACATGGCCTGCCACCCGGGTAAAAAAAGGCGGCTCGCGCCGCCTTTTCCGATAACACCCGGCATCCAGCCCGCAGTTCTCACCGGGGCAGTTGCTCGACATATTGGGCTGAACTAACGAAAGTGATACAGCCCCGGCAACTGGCAATGTGAGTCCAGGCGCCTGTCCCGGTGAAAAATGAGGGCTAGTTCACGCGCGGATCCAGCTCGCCTGCGGCATAACGCTTGTACATTTCCTCCAGGTTGATCGGCTTGATCTTGGAGGCATTGCCTGCCGTGCCGAATGCCTCGTAGCGCGCCTTGCAGATTCCCTTCATGGCCTGGGTCGCCGCCTTGAGGTACTTGCGCGGGATCGAAATCGGACGGGTGCTCGTGCAGGTGCTTGCGTATCGCACCGGTGGACGCCATGCGCAGATCGGTATCGATATTGACCTTGCGCACGCCGTGCTTGATGCCTTCCTGAATTTCCTCGACCGGGACGCCGTAGGTCTCGCCCATGTCGCCGCCGTTCTCGTTGATGATCTTCAGCCAGTCCTGGGGCACCGAGGAGGAGCCATGCATCACCAGGTGGGTATCCGGGATGCGGGCGTGAATTTCCTTGATACGGTCGATGGCCAGGATGTCGCCGGTCGGCGGACGGGTGAATTTGTAGGCGCCGTGGCTGGTGCCGATGGCGATTGCAAGCGCGTCCACCTTGGTGTCTTCGACGAAGCGGGCGGCCTCTTCCGGGTCGGTCAGCAGCTGTCGAGTGAGTCCAGCCGCCTTCGGCGCCGGAGCCGTCTTCCTCGCCGGCCATGCCGGTCTCCAGAGAACCCAGGCAGCCCAGTTCGCCTTCCACGGACACGCCGCAGGCATGCGCCATGGCGACGGTACGGGCGTGACCTCGACGTTGTACTCGTAGCTCATCGGGGTCTTCATGTCCTCACCCAGCGAACCGTCCATCATCACGGAACTGAAGCCCAGCTGGATGGAGCGCTGGCAGACGGCCGGGGAAGCGCCGTGATCCTGGTGCATGACGACCGGGATATGCGGCCACTGCTCGACGCGGCCAGCATCAGGTGGCGCAGGAAGGGGGCGCCTGCATAGGATCGCGCACCGGCGGACGCCTGGCACGATCACCGGGCTGTCGGTTTCATCTGCCGCCTCCATGATGGCATGCATCTGCTCCATGTTGTTGACATTGTAGGCCGGCACGCCGTAGCCATGTTCGGCGGCGTGGTCCAGTAACTGGCGTAATGATATAATGGCCATTGTTTTCTCCTCTTGACTAACGGGTTAACCACCAACCAGGCGTGGCTGGATTGTTTACAGGCTGTAGCAGCCCATTAGACCAGGAAAATCCTGATTGATTCAACAGGCCATCCCGGCGCAAGCGGGAATGCGGAAAACGCTGAAATCCAGCACGCGGAGTCAGGTTTTTGCTCGCCGCATAGGTACAGACATCCGGCGGTATGACGAATTAATCAGAATCCTCCTCGATTCTCGTGTTTGCATCCCCCTACTGTTCGGTGATCTCGTGCTCCCCCACCGGATGATCTTCATGGCATTGGTCCCGCCATGCACCCCCATCAGGTCGCCCTTGGTAATGATGACCAGGTCGCCTTCGCGTACCGCACCGCGCCGCAGCAATTCCTCGATCGCCTCCCTGTTGACCGTCACATGGTCGGGCTGGTAGGCATCGAATCTCACCGGATAGACGCCGCGATAGAGCGTTACCTTTCTGCGCGTTTCCACGTGGGGCGTCAGCGCGTAGATGGGTATGCCCGAACTGATGCGGGACATCCACAGCGGTGTCGCGCCGGATTCCGTCAGTGCAGCGATGGCCTTGACGCCGAGCTGATTGGCGGTATACATCGCGGCCTTGGCGATCGCCTCATCGATGCGCATTGAAGTGTTGCCGATACGCCGCTCCGATGCCTGGAACATCCGCTGGCGCTCGGCGCCGGCGCAAATACGATCCATGGCCTCGATCACCTTGGCAGGATACCGGCCAGTCGCGGTTTCCGCCGACAGCATGACTGCGTCGGTGCCATCGATCACGGCATTGGCGACATCGAACACCTCCGCGCGCGTTGGTATCGGGTTCTCGATCATGGACTGCATCATCTGCGTAGCGGTAATGACCACGCGGTCCAGCGAACGGGCGATGGAAATGATGCGTTTCTGCACCGCGGGCAGTTCCGCATCGCCGATCTCGACACCCAGGTCGCCGCGTGCGATCATGACCACATCGGCGGCCTTGATGATATCCTCGAGACGCATCCAGTGCCTCGGCGCGCTCGATCTTGGCGACGATGCCCCCGTGACCGCCGGCCGCTTTGCAGCAGCTCGCGCGCCCGGTGGATATCATCGGCCGTGCGCGGGAAGGATACGGCGACATAGTCGGCGTCCATTTTCGCGGCCACCTCGGATGTCCTGGCGGTCCTTGTCGGTGATCGCGGCCGCGCGACAAACCGCCGCCCTGCCGGTTGATGCCCTTGCTGCTGGTGAGTTCGCCACCGACCACCACGCGGCAACTGACCTCCGGGCCGATCACATCCTCCACCCAGAGCACCAGCCGGCCGTCATCGAGCAGCAGGGTATCGCCGCGGGAAACGTCGCCAGGCAGGCCCTTGTAGCTCAGTCCGACGCGTTCGCGGGTACCGGCAAGCGGGTCGAGGCGGGCGTCGAGCGTGAACTGTTCGCCCTTCTCGAGAACCACGCGATCCTCCCTGAAAGCGCTCGATGCGTATTTTCGGTCCCTGCAGGTCGGCGAACACTCCGACCTGGTGTCCGTGGGAGCGCGCGCGGTTGCGAACCGTTTCGGCGCGCCGCAATGTTCTTCGGGATCCCGTGGGAAAAGTTGACTCTGACCACGTCCATGCCGGCCCGGATCATGTCATCCAGCACACTCTTTTCATCCGTCGCCGGACCCAGCGTGGCGACGATTTTCGTGCGCCTTGGCATAAGTGAGTCCGGATTCCTGTGTCGGGAACGATTGGCTAAGTGCCCGGCCCGCGCTTCCAGCATGGCCACCGCCGGCAGCGTCTTGCCCTCCAGGAACTCCAGAAACGCCCCGCCGGCCGTGGAGATATAGGAAATCTTGTCGTAGATATCGTATTTCTGAATGGCGGCGATCGTGTCGCCCGCCGCCCGCCAGGCTGAAGCCGTCGGCGCTGGCGATCGCCATGGAAACGGTTTTCGTGCCCTCGCCGAACTGGTCGAACTCAAACACGCCGACCGGTCCGTTCCAGACGATGGTGCCTGCCTTGCCGATGATGTCCGCCAGTTCCTGGGCCGACTTCGGCCCGATATCGAAGATCATGTCGTCATCCTCGACTCGCCCGCATCCTTGAGGACAGCCGGTTCGTTTTCATCGAAATTCTTGCCGCACACCACGTCGACGGCAATCGGAATATTGGCGCCGCGCGCCTTCATCTTCTCGATCAGCGCCTGGGCGGTCGGCACCAGGTCGTCCTCGCACAGCGACTTGCCCACGTTCTTGCCGGTGGCCTTCAGGAAGGTATTGGCGATACCTCCGCCAACGACCAGCTGGTCGACCTTCTCGGAGAGGGCCTCGAGCACCGTCAGCTTGGTGGAGACCTTGGAACCGCCGACGATAGCGACCATCGGGCGCGCGGGATTAGCCAGCGCCTTGGCCAGTGCATCCAGTTCACGCGCCAGCAGCAGGCCGGCGCAGGCAACCGGTGCAAACTTGCCCGCGCCGTGGGTCGATGCCTGGGCGCGGTGTGCGGTACCGAAGGCATCCATCACGAATACATCGCACAGGGATGCATACTTCCTTGCCAGTTCTTCCTCGTCCTTTTTCTCGCCGGCGTTGAAGCGCACGTTCTCGAACAATACGACCTCGCCATCGGCCAGGTCCGGCGCATGTTCCAGGTAGTCCTTGATCAGACGTACCGGTTTGCCCAGCTTGGCCGATATGTCATCAGCGATCGGCTGCATGGAGTTTTCATCATCGACCTCCCCCTCCTCCGGACGGCCGCGGTGCGACATCACCATGACCTTCGCGCCAGCCTTCACGCAGTGCTCGATGGTCGGCATCGAGGCCGTTATTCGAGCATCGGATGTCACCTTGCCATCTTTCACCGGAACATTCATGTCGGCGCGTATCAGGACACGCTTGCCTGCAAGATCGAGATCGGTCAGCTTGATAAATGACATATCGGGTAGCTCCTGAAAATAAATTAACCATCAATGATGTTCATGGTTTTGAAAAGCTGCCAGCCAGCCACGACCGCCGGCTGCAAAGCCGGAAGTCGCGGGGTGTAAGCTGGATGCTGCATTGCCTTGCAATCGTTTCAACCACACTGGCAAACGTAACGTCGGCTGTTTTCTACGAGACATGTTGCACCAGGCGCAGCATGTTGCAGGTATAGCCATACTCGTTGTCGTACCAGGAGACCACCTTGACGAAGGTCGGATCCAGGGCGATGCCGGCTCCGGCATCGAAAATCGACGGGGTACCGCAACCGCGGAAGTCGGTGGATACCACCTTCTCCTCGGTGTAGCCAAGTACGCCGGCTCAGGTCACCCGACTGCGAGGCCGCCTTCATGGCCGCACAGATCTCATCGTAGTTGGCGTCCTTGTCAGTTCGACGGTCAGGTCGACCACGGATACGTCCGAGGTCGGTACGCGGAAGGCCATACCGGTCAGCTTGCCGTTCAGGTCGGGCAGGACCTTGCCCACGGCCTTGGCGGCGCCGGTGGAGGACGGGATGATGTTCTCCAGGATGCCGCGGCCACCGCGCCAGTCTTTCATGGACGGGCCGTCAACGGTTTTCTGGGTGGCGGTGGCGGCATGCACGGTGGTCATCAGGCCGCGCTTGATACCCCAGTTGTCATGCAGCACCTTGGCGACGGGGGCCAGGCAGTTGGTGGTGCATGACGCGGCGGAGACGATGGCCTGGCCGGCATAGGACTTGTGGTTCACGCCGTACACGAACATCGGGGTGGCATCCTTGGAAGGTGCGCTCTGCACGACCTTTTTGGCGCCCGCTGCAATGTGCTTCTGGCAGGTCTCTTCGGTCAGGAAAAAGCCGGTGCATTCGATGACCAGGTCGGCGCCGATTTCGCTCCATTTCAGACTGGCGGGGTCCCGTTCGGCGGTCAGGCGGATCTTCTTGCCGTTGACGATCATGGTCTTGCCATCGACGGAGATATCGCCCTTGAAGTTGCCGTGTACCGAGTCGTATTTCAGCATGTAGGCAAGATAGTCGGGCTCCAGCAGGTCATTGATACCGACCACTTCGATGTCCTTGAAATCCTTCGAGATGGCACGAAATGCCATACGCCCAATACGGCCGAAGCCATTGATACCGACTTTAATTGCCATAATCGTTCTCCTGCAAGTTATGAAAAATAATCGCCCCGTGACAGGGCGATGAAAACGTATTGGTATTAAATGATGCTGTTGACGGCCTTGCACCACATTTTCCGCCGTAAAGCCGAACTCCTTGAACAGGACTCCGGCAGGCGCGGATTCGCCGAAGCGATCGATACCCATGACCTTGCCACGCATGCCCGACATACTTGTGCCAGACCCCGGTAACCGCCTGCCTCTACGGCAACCCGCGCTGTGACTGCCGACGGCAGCACCGATTCACGGTAGGCGGCCGTCCTGCGCGTCAAAGGTCGGTGGTCGACGGCATGGACACCACGCGGATCTTGCCTGCTTCGGTGAGCTGCTCGGCGGCATCCATCGCCAGGCCATTTCGGAACCGGTGCCGATGATGATCGGCCTCTGGCGTGCCCTTGCAGTCGTACAGCACGTAGCCGCCGCGGCGGATCGCGTGCGATCTGCTCGCCGGTGCGCGCCATGTGCGGCAGGTTCTGGCGCGAAAAGATCAGGCAACTGGGGCCGTCCTGTGCGTCGATGGCCAGCCTTCCAGGCAACCGCCGATTCCACCGCATCGCAGGGACGCCAGACGACATGTTCGGGATCATGCGCAGGGTCGCGGTCTGTTCGACCGCCTGGTGGGTCGGGCCATCTTCGCCCAGACCGATGGAGTCGTGGGTATAGACAAAGATACTGGGCACCTTCATCAGTGCCGCCATGCGCAGCGCATTGCGTGCATATTCGGAGAACATCAGGAAGGTGGCGCCGAAGGGAATGAAGCCGCCATGCAGCGCAATGCCGTTCATAATGGCGGACATGCCGAATTCGCGCACACCGTAGTAGATGTAATTGCCGCCGGTGCCCTTGTTGCGTGATCGCTTGGAGCCGGACCAGATGGTCAGGTTGGAACCGGCCAGGTCGGCGGAACCGCCCAGCAGCTCGGGCAACAGCGGGGCATAGCCGTTCGAGGGCGTTCTGCGAGGCCTTGCGCGAGGCCATCGTCTCGGCCTTCTCATCGACGGCGGCAATGAACCGGCCGCTTTCTCATCCCAGTCCGCCGGCAGTTCGCCCTCCATGCGGCGTTCGAATTCGGCCGCCAGTTCGGGATGGGCCGCCTGGTAGGCGGCGAAGCGCTCGTTCCAGTCTGCTTCGGCCTTGCGCCCTTGTCCCGGGCATTCCAGCCGGCATAGATGTCGTCGGGCACCACGAAAGGCGCGTACTCCCAGCCGAGTTCCTTGCGGGTGGCGGCGATTTCGTCCTCGCCCAGCGGCGCGCCGTGGCAATCGTGCGTGCCGGCCTTGATTCGGCGCACCGAAGCCGATGATGGTCTTGCAGCAGATCAGGACTGGGCTTGTCCGGACTGGGCGCGCTTCGCTCGATGGCCTTGCTGGATCGCGGCTCGGGTCATGACCGTCAACATCGCGGACCACATGCCAGCCATAGGCTTCGAAGCGCTTCGGGCGTGTCGTCGGTGAACCAGCCATCCACATGGCCGTCGATGGAGATGCCGTTGTCATCCCAGAAGGCGATCAGCTTGCCCAGGTCCAGGGTGCCGGCCAGCGAACAGGCCTCGTGCGAGATGCCTTCCATCATGCAGCCGTCGCCCAGGAACACCTAGGTGTGATGATCGCACGATCTCGTGGCCGTCGCGGTTGAATTGCGCCGCCAGCGTACTTCTCGGCGATGGCCATGCCGACGGCGTTGGTGATGCCCTGCCCCAGCGGGCCGGTGGTGGTTTCCACGCCGGGGGCATAGCCGTATTCCGGATGACCCGGCGTCCTGGAATGCAGCTGGCGGAAATGCTTGAGGTCATCGATGTCAGGTCATAGCCGGTCAGGTGCAGCAGCGAATAGATCAGCATCGAGCCATGACCGTTGGAAAGCACGAAACGGTCGCGATCGTCCACTTCGGGTTGGCCGGGTTGTGCTTGAGGTAGTCGTTCCACAGCACCTCGGCAATATCCGCCATGCCCATCGGGGCACCCGGATGGCCGGATTTGGCTTTTTGCACGGCATCCATACTGAGCGCGCGGATGGCATTGGCAAGTTCTTTGCGCTGGGCCATTATTTTCTCCTGTCCTGATTTGAATACCAGTCAACGTCTCGCCGTGCACCCGGAGCGCAGTGATTGTGCCTGGCGCGCGGCAGTACACGCGCAGCTCGGGTTCAGTGCCAAAAAAAGCCTCCAGTGCCAGTTCATTTGCACCGAGGCAATCGATCATGTCGTCTGCGCAGGCCGATCGGTATCGAGCTTCCCCGTCCATCGGTACCTGCATTCAGGCAAGGCGCGCTATTTTCCCCTAGTTTGCCCGCTACGGCAATAGCAACGCCCGGTGGCTATCGTTTCCTTGCGTGATTCTTTATCACTGTATAACAATAACTTATTGACATGGATCAAGTCGTGGCAGGGGCTTCGTCACGCCATTTGATGGAACAGCCGATACTGGGGGTCTGCTCCACCGGCCCCTGCCCGGTGTCCGCCACCTGGCGCATGGCCTCGAACAGTTCGCGTCGCGCATCCGGCGCCGCCGTTTGCATGCCGACTGGCATCCAGCCGTCCCCGGTATTGCAACTTCAACTCACTGTTATAACCAAAGAAATCAGGTGTACACACCGCACCATAGGCCCGCGCCACCTGCTGGGTTTCATCCAGCAGGTAAGGAAAGGGAAAGTCGAATTGCATGCGCAATCGCGTGCATGTTTTCAAAGCTGTCTTCGGGATACTGCAGCGGGTCGTTGGACATGATGGCGACACTATGGACACCCAGCCTCCACAATTCCCGTGTATCCCGCACCAGCGGTTCGCGGATAGCCTGCACAAGGGACAGTGGTTGCAGATGAACATCACCAGCAAACCACGCGGACCGCGGCACTGCGCCAGTGTCCAGGTCCTGTCATCTGTCCCGGGTAAGGTAAAATCAATGGCCGGCGTACCGAATCGCACACACCGGTGTTTCCGATTCGACCATCGCAATCCCTCTGCGCCAGAATGCCTGTACTCTAAGCAAGTGTGCCGCGGATGAAAATATCACCTCGTAGGGTAAACTGCCCCTTCCCTGCGACAATCAAGCATAATTTATGTCCAATTTTCATATATTTACTTCTGAATCCGTGTCCGAGGGCCATCCGGACAAGGTGGCCGACCAGATTTCGGATGCCGTCCTGGACGCCATTCTCGAACAGGACGCCCATGCGCGTGTCGCCTCGAGACCCTGGTAAAGACCGGGATGGTCATCATCGCCGGCGAGGTCACCACGAGCGCCTGGGTGGATCTCGAGGAAATCGTGCGGCACACGGTACGTGATATCGGTTACAACAGCTCGGAAATCGGCTTCGACTGGGCATCCTGCGCCGTACTGAACGCGATCGGCAAACAGTCACCCGACATTGCCATGGGCGTGGACGAGTCCGAGGACCATGAACAGGGCGCCGGCGATCAGGGCCTGATGTTCGGTTATGCGAGCAACGAGACCGACGTGCTGATGCCGGCGCCGATCACCTATGCCCACCTGCTCGTGAAGCGCCAGGCCGAGGTACGCAAGAACGGTACCCTGCCGTGGCTGCGCCCCGATGCCAAGAGCCAGCTTACCTTCAGGTACGAAAACGACCGCCCGGTTGGCGTCGAGGCCGTCGTGCTGTCGACCCAGCATGATCCCGACATCAGCCTGGAGGCGATCCGCGAGGCGGTCATGGACGAGATCATCAAGCCGGTCATCCCCGCTGAATGGCTGGACAAGTGACGCCCAGAAAAACATTCACATCAACCCGACCGGTCGTTTTGTCATCGGCGGACCGATGGGTGACTGCGGGCTGACCGGCCGCAAGATCATCGTCGACACCTACGGCGGCATGGCCCGACACGGCGGTGGCGCATTCTCCGGCAAGGATCCCAGCAAGGTGGACCGATCGGCCGCCTATGCCGCGCGCTATGTCGCCAAGAACCTCGTCGCCGCCGGCCTGGCCGAGCGCTGCGAGATACAGGTCTCCTATGCCATTGGAGTTGCCCAGCCGACATCCATCAGCGTCAATACCTTCGGTACCGGCAAGATCGACGAGCCGCGCCTGGTGGAACTGGTACGCAAACATTTCGACCTGCGGCCGCGCGGCATGGTGAAGATGCTCGACCTGCTCAAGCCCGGCTACAAGGCAACGGCCGCGTACGGTCATTTCGGCCGCACGGATGGGCATTTTTCCTGGGAAAATACCGACCTGGCCGATACCCTGCGTGACGCGGGCGGACGCTGACAATCGACAACGAGAGGTAATCCATGAGCACACAAGCCGCCAGGCAGGACAACCCTGATTTCCGGGTCGCGGATATCGGCCTTGCCGTCTGGGGCCGCAAGGAAATTGCCATCGCCGAAACCGAGATGCCCGGACTGATGGCATTGCGCCAGCAACACGGGTCCGGAAAACCGCTCAAGGGGGCGCGCATCGCCGGCAGCCTGCACATGACCATACAGACCGCCGTGCTGATCGAAACACTGGTCGAGCTGGGCGCGGAAGTGCGCTGGGCATCGTGCAATATCTTCTCCACCCAGGACCATGCCGCGGCCGCGATCGCAGAGCGCGGCATCCCGGTCTATGCGTTGAAGGGCGAATCGCTGGACGATTACTGGCAATACACACACAGGATCATGGAATGGCACGATGGTGGCACCCCGAACATGATTCTGGACGACGGCGGCGATGCCACGCTGCTGGTGATGCTTGGCACGAAGGCGGAACAGGACCCCTCCATCCTGGACAATCCGGGCAGTGAGGAGGAAGTCGCGCTCTACAACAGCATCAGGACACGTCTGGCCAGCCAGCCCGGCTGGTACTCGAGGATTCAGCAGAACATCAGGGGCGTCACCGAGGAAACCACTACCGGCGTGCACCGCCTGTACCAGCTGCAGGACCGGGGCGAACTGCCGTTCCCTGCCATCAACGTGAATGACTCGGTCACCAAGAGCAAGTTCGACAACCTGTACGGCTGCCGCGAGTCCCTGGTCGACGGTATCAAGCGTGCCACCGACGTGATGATCGCCGGCAAGATCGCCGTGGTTATCGGCTATGGCGATGTCGGCAAGGGTTGCGCGCAATCTCTGAAGGGACTCGGCTGTACCGTCTGGGTCACCGAGATCGACCCCATCTGCGCATTGCAGGCCGCAATGGAGGGTTACCGCGTGGTCACCATGGAAGACGTCGCCGACAAGGCCAATATCTTCGTAACGGCAACCGGAAACTATCACGTCATCACCCGGGAGCACATGCTGAAGATGAGGGACCAGGCGATCGTCTGCAACATCGGTCACTTCGACAGCGAGATCGACGTCGCCGGTATGAAGAAGTATCCGTGGGATAACATCAAGCCACAGGTCGATCACATCACCCTGCCGGGCGGCAACCGGATCATACTGCTGGCGGAAGGGCGCCTGGTAAATCTCGGCTGCGCCACCGGTCACCCCAGTTTCGTCATGTCCAACAGCTTCACAAATCAGACACTGGCGCAGATGGAATTGTGGAGTCACGGCGACAAGTACGAAAACAGGGTCTATACCCTGCCGAAAAAACTGGACGAGGAAGTCGCGCGACTGCACCTGGCAAAGATCGGTGTGAACCTGACGAAGCTGACACAGCAGCAGGCCGACTATATCAATGTACCGATCGACGGACCGTACAAGCCGGATTACTATCGTTATTAAGAATATTTGCACAGGCGCGCGAAGTTACGTTCAGGTTTGCCGGAAGGCACGGCTGCAGGCCCGCAAGCAACGCACGTAACCGGGTACGCTGTCGTTCCGGCACCGGCAGGAATGACAGCGCACGGCAGATTGCACCCTCTGCGCCCCGCGGCAATGTATAAAGGTCATACAGGCCATGGATACCAACAGCGCCACCTTCAGCTTCGAGTTTTTCCCGCCCAAGACCGCGGACGGTATCGCCAGGCTGGACGCCACCTGCCGGTCGCTTGCCGCTGTGAAACCACGTTTCTTTTCGGTCACCTTCGGGGCCGCCGGCTCCACCCGGGATCGCACCTTTGAAGCCGTAATCGACATCCAGGCGAAATCGGGCATCGAAACCGCGCCGCACCTGTCCTGTATCTGCTCGACACGCGAAAATATCCGCGAGATGCTGAATGGCTACATCGAACAGGGTATACGGCATATCGTGGCATTGCGCGGCGACATGCCGTCCGGAATGGTCGAGGCTGGAGAGTTCCGCTACGCCAACGAACTGGTCACATTCATTCGCGAATCCACCGGGGACCACTTCCACATCGAGGTCGCCGCCTACCCTGAATACCACCCGCAAGCGACCAGCCCGGACCGCGACCTCGCCAATTTCAGGCGCAAGGTAGCGGCCGGTGCCGACAGCGCGATCACGCAGTTCTTCTACAATGCGGACGCCTATCTGAGTCTTATCGATCGATGCGTGAAGCACGGCATCCACATCCCGATCGTGCCGGGCATCATGCCGATTACCAACTACCACCAGCTGGCTCGCTTCTCGGACGCCTGTGGCGCAGAGATTCCACGCTGGATCCGCAAACGCCTGGAGTGCTACGGCGAAGATCTCGCGGCAATCCGTGCCTTCGGCGAGGAGATCGTCACCGGACTGTGCGATCGCCTGCTCGCGCACGGCGCACCCGGCCTGCACTTCTACACGCTGAACCGCGCGGAACCGGCACTGGCGATCTGGAATAACCTGGGCCTGAGTAACCGGAATTAATCCGTCGGGTCTGCGCCGGCCGCAAGGGAAAATGCCAGTCGTTTTCGTGCAGGCGTCCACACTGCTTTCGGGAGGCCGTGTATAAGCGGTGACCTCAATTGACACTCTCGTAGCGTGAACTATGATAATAGTCAGATGCTTTCGCAAGCAGATGCAGGAATCACTGGCTTGCACGCATATGTAAAGGAGTACACGTCCGGCTCATAGCAAAGGATCCCGCCGCTTCGCCGTTACGGCAGCTGTTCACCACCACGTAAACGACGTGCCGACCTCATCCCCCGCTCAGTGAAACCCGCGTGGGTGTCTCGGAGCACAACCGACCGTATCACAACCAGTTGCGTCACTGAGCGTCGCAACAGCAGTGCACAGTGGTCTGTAACCGCCCGACACCGCGGATCACGCCGGAACCCGACTACCTGAAACAGGTATAAGAGGGTGACAGGACAATGAATGCGACTTATATAAGACTCGGTTTTTCCCTGCTGCTCATGGCAGGCATCATTATTTTCAATGTTTTCATGGTGCTCACGGGCGCAGCAGGTGATTTATATGGCCATGTGCCCGGCACCGCGTCTCAGCCTGTGGCCCAGACTGCATTTCAAGGGCGCATAAATTCACATGTGGCGGTTTTTCCGAATGACATGCCGATCCATTCGTCCAAATCCTTGCCGGTGCGCCTGAGTAAACGAGGCTGAATGTTGAAATGCCCCTGTTTTCGTGATGTTCCTGTCGAAGAGCCGTTGCGTACCCTTCGGGACCTGTTCGACATGGCCAGGCTCAGTTGCTGTGAGTCGCCAGTGTCCATCCATAAAGGGCGCGCACTGGTCAAGGAATTGATTCGATGCTTGTGACTTTGCGACAAATCGTCCAGGAAGTCGGCACCGCAAAACACCTGGATGATGCCCTGGATATTATTGTTCACCGGGTCAAGGCTGCCCTGCCCATTGACGCCTGCGCCGTGTATCTGACCGATGTGGAAAGCAATCAATACGTCTTGATGGCAGCGGATGGTTTCAACCCGGCATCCATAGGCGAGGTCCGCATCGATCGACAGGAGGGCCTTCCGGGTCTGGTCGGGGAACGTCGTGAGCTGATTACCGTGTCGGACGCGGCAACCCACCCGCGCTACCACCCGTCTTCCGCAACAGGAGAAGAGCGTTATCAATCCTTTCTCGGCGTGCCGCTGATCCATTATCACCAGGTCCTGGGCGTGTTGGTGGCCTGGAAACGTGCACCTGGCCAATTCGGCAAGGACGAGGTGACTTTTTTCGTCACGATTGCCGCGCAACTGGCAAAGGCTATCCACGACGCGTCGGCAGTCGACGAAGTCAGCCGGATGCTGAGCGGAGAGTTGCAGGGGGTCGCCTTTATCCAGGGTATTCAGATGGCTGCCGGCGTGGCCATCGGCACCGCCGCACTGCTCGATCCGCTGGCCAGGCTGGAGTTGATTCCGGATCGCCCAACCACGGACATCGATGCCGAAGAGACCGCCTTCAGGACCGCGGTTACCGCCGTTCATGAGGAACTGCGCGCCAGTAGCGAGCGTCTGGCCGAAGGGTTGCCCTGCGAGGCGCGCGCGTTGTTCGATGTCTATGTCATGCTGCTGGGTAACGACGGTTTGGTGTCAGACGCCCTCGCGCGGATCCGCGCCGGCAACTGGGCCCCGGGGGCATGGCGGGACACCATTGCCGAGCATGTAAAAGTCTTCGAACACATGGAAGACCCCTACCTGCGCGCCGGTGCGGAAGATATTCGCGCGATCGGCCAGCGTGTCCTTGTTCAGCTCCAGGCAGAAGCCAAAGCGTCAAGACAATACCCGCAACAGTGTATCCTGGTGGGTGACACGGTGAGTATAACGGAAATTGCCGCCGTGCCGACTGGCCAACTCGCCGGCATCGCCTGCATGCACGGTTCCGCCCTGTCCCACACCGCCGTTATGGCGCGCGCCCTGGGCATCCCCGCCGTCGTGAGCCTCGCGCCCCTGCCCATCGCACGCCTGGATGGCTGCGAGCTGGTGGTCGACGGCGATCAGGGACGCATCTACATAGAACCGTCACCCACCGTGCGCGATGCATTCCGGCGACTCATCGGCGATGAGCAGGTGCGCTCCGAACGGCTCTTGGCGCTGCGTGATCTGCCGGCCGAAACGCCGGACGGGTTCCGGCTGCGACTGTTTGCGAATATCGGTCTGGTCTCCGATACCGTTGCCGCAAGAGACTGCGGCGCCGAAGGTATCGGTCTCGATCGTACGGAATATCACTTTCTGTTGCGTGAAGCCTTTCCGCTCGAGGACGAGCAGTACCATATCTATCGCCAGGTGCTGGAAGACTTCGCACCGAGACCCGTGACCCTGCGCACGCTCGACGCAGGCGGTGACAAAATCCTGCCCTATTTCCCCGTGGTGGAGGACAACCCGTTTCTGGGTTGTCGCGGTATCCGGTTCTCGCTTGATCACCCGGAGATCTTCCTTATTCAATTGCGCGCCATGTTGCGGGCCAACGCCGGTCTTAATAACCTGCAAGTCCTGTTTCCCATGATCGGCAGAGTCAGTGAACTGGACGAGGCCCTGGGGCTGCTGGCGCGCGCGCATCGGGAACTGCTGGAAGAAGGCCTGGCCGCGAATAAACTTCGCGTGGGGGTGATGATTGAAGTACCCTCCGCCGTCTTTCTGGCAACCGCTCTGGCGGAACGCGTGGATTTTCTTTCCGTGGGGACCAATGATCTCACCCAGTACCTGCTTGCCGTGGACAGGAACAATGCGCAGGTGACGACTCCGTACGACAGTCTGCATCCGGCCGTCCTCGATGCCATCCACCATGTCATCAAAGGGGCACATCGGCGCGGCAAGCCGGTCTGCGTATGTGGCGAAATAGCGGGTGAACCTGCGGGGGCGCTGTTACTTCTGGGAATGGGGGTCGATGCCCTGAGCATGAGCCCCACGAGTCTTGCGCGCGTCAAACTGGTCATTCGAAGTTTCACGCTGCAGCGGGCGCACTCACTCCTTGACGAGGCGCTCGGAATGGAGGACGGATTTGCCATCCACCGCCTGCTGAATGGCGCACTCGAGGAGGCCGGGGTCTTGACGAGCAGACAAACAGCGGTTTTTGAACGGCGCGGGTCGGCGAATCTTCGTCAACCCGCGTAAGCAGGTGTCATTACATGGTTACGACGCGAGGGTTTCAGCCGCCACGGTCGTCTTCATCGGTGGCCTGGTACGGCAAGCGCAGGTTGGGGTGGTTGAGCGGCAGGTCCTGGTACGCCTTGCGATTCGCCTCTGTTTCAAAATAGACAGTCAGGTTACCGTCCACCAGCGAGGGATGGCTCGTGACGTCTTCGATATCGAGGCCCGTCATAGGGTCGATAGTGTTGATGAGACGCTCCGGTTCATGTAGCCGATGGCTCCGGGTCTGATCGCGCGACAGCGGATCGGTGGCGACCCAATTCAAATTCTCCATCTTGAAGGCAGGTACTTTGCGGGAAGGTGACAATGTGAACATGGTGATTTCCTCTGACTCATCGACTGCCGTTTGTATGGCTGCGCGCCGTGCGCCGCTTCCTGCGGAAGCTCCATCCCTTTTGTAAAGGCGCCGGTTGACGGCAAAGGGCCTGGCGATTGTCTGGTATTAACTATAGTCCTGTTCCCGGGAAATAGCTGTTCATATTAAGAAGCTCGTCTGCAAGTATGCAAGTCGATCTGCCGCACAACATTGACCCAACGGTCAGTATTGCTCGTCATACCCCTTTCTCGCGGAACTCTTTTCAGCCGGCCACGGTCGTGCATGACTTCCTCTGCCAGGGAACAGGCACACCGCACCGCCTGCTTCACTCACCCGGAAATTTGCAGCCAGGGGCGAAAACAACTATCTGTACCGCCATTTTTCCAGCGGTCCGGTACGCAAGGCAGTCGCCTCGCCAACCTCCATATACCCGCTACCGCCAGTGACGTTTCATCTGGCACCAACTATTGAGAAACGCAGATTCGCGGTACACGAAAGGCCCGTCGCCTGTCACTTTCCCGTACACCAGCTATTGTACAAGGCCTTCCAGGTCAAGTCAGGTTGTGGGCAAAGTCCAGGTACGCGCGACTGCCACCACAGAGATCCAGAATGGCCGGAATGCCAGTCAAAAGACGTCCAAGGGACAATGTAATCACGCCAGGAAAATACTGATCGTCAAGCCATAGAGCGAGGGGAAGACAAAGGGATGAGATAGTTATTCCATACACAATCAATACAACGAAATCCACATTTCCGATGCCTGGATCATGTGAAACACAATAATTATTCCTGAACTTCGCGCTATGTACGTTATCGTACAGACTGCGTTTGCTCATGCGACTATTATCTTACCAGCATCCAGACTGGCCACGTAATTGGTACAGGCTATGTCACATTGTCCTTTCCACAGGCTGTTGCTGCGCGAGGTGCAAGAGTGGCGAAGAGACGGATGCGGCATGGATGCTCGATTTTCTATCCCGCCAGTCGGGTCCCGAATAACGCATCAAACATGGAGCTTCAAAATGTACAACATACGCAGTCATCTCCACACACTCATACTCGCGACGGCAGCCATCGTCTCGATGGGTGTGATGAATCAGGCAAGTGCCGCAACCGCTGAGGATCTGGACAAGGATTCCCGGCAAGCCTTGAAGACGCTTTATACAAGCGAACCTGTCGCCGAGACCCTTTCGCGCACGGCCAAGGCGGTGCTCGTGTTCCCGAATATCATCAAGGCTGGCCTCGTGTTCGGCGGCAGCTATGGCGAGGGCGAGCTGATCGAGGGCTCGAAAGTCGTCGATTATTACAACTCCGTTACCGGCTCATGGGGTCTGCAGGCAGGCGCCCAGTCCTACGGCTATGCGGTGTTTCTGATGACCGATGAGGCCATTCGCTATGTTAAAGAGTCGCAGGGTTGGGAAATTGGCGTAGGTCCAACCGTCGTTGTGGTTGACGAAGGGGTCGCGAAGAATCTTTCGACATCCTCGCTGAAGGATGATGCCTATGCGTTTATCTTCAGTCAACAGGGATTGATGGCTGGGGTCAGCATTGAGGGAACAAAAATATCCAAAATCAATCGGTAAACCAACGAGGGGCGGACGCGATTCGCGTCCGCCCTGATTGGTCAGTCGCCCTCGATCATGGAGGGCGTGATCACATCAGCAATGATGAAGAATCAAGCCGCACCGAGACCATTCAGTGGCTGCCCCTGGCAACCACGTAATCTGACGGGAGAATCCGCATGCCTCTAATCAACCTGGTTATCGTCCTGCTCGTGGTTGGCGTACTGCTCTGGGTCGTCAATACCTACATACCCATGGACCGCAAGATCAAGAACATTCTGAATATCGTCGTGGTCATTGTTGTCGTGCTATGGTTACTGCAGGTGTTCGGCGTGTTTGGATCGCTGGACAGCATACGTATCGGCCGATGATGGCCTGAAAGGGTCATGAGACGCAGTCAGTCTTCAATACAAGGGGATCGATAGTGCGTTAACGGTGGAGTCTGACGCCTCGCACTCACGAAGCGTATTCCGATCCCCGTAACATCCAGGACAATGCCCAAAGCTGAAATAACCCGATTCAATGTGCGAATCGGGTTTTCATATCAGTGTTTGATCAGGACTTATCCGTCATGATCAAGGGTGAACGCTTCAACAGCATTTCACATCTGATCGGCGCCGTGCTGACCGGTGCCGTGGTGCTGGTGGTAACGGCATCGCGGGGTGGTGATACACGCCGTATCGTGTCGTTCAGCATTTATGGCGCGACGCTGTTTCTGCTTTACCTCATTTCCACGCTGTATCACGGCCTGCCGACGGGCCGCGCAAAGCACGTGTTCCGCGTTCTCGATCATCAGGCGATATATCTGCTGATCGCCGGCAGCTACACCCCGTTTACGCTGGTCACGCTCGACGGTAGTGTGGGTTGGTGGCTGTTCGGAGCGAGCTGGGGCATGGCGGTGCTGGGCCTGGAGCTCGATGCGCGGCCCCGGCGCAGCGCGCGGATACTGCCGTTTATCATTTACTTCGTGATGGGCTGGTTGATAGTGCTGGCGATCAATCCACGGCTTGCAGCGCTGCCACGCACGGGCTTCATCTGGCTGTTGGCCGGCGGCCTGCTCTATACTTCCGGCATCGTGTTTTTTGTCCTCGATCACCGCTACCCGTGGATGCACGGGGTGTGGCATCTGTTCGTGCTCGCCGGCAGCATCAGCCACTATGTGGCGATTCTGGTCTATGTCTGATAGCCAATAACGATTCCGGTAGCGGTCGAATTGCAGGCGTCCTGTATGGCGATGGGCAAACTTCACGCACATCGAGTCCGTAATCCGCTTGCCTGGATGTTGTTGCACCAGATCCTGTGGCTGGGTACCAGGGCATGACGGCGTGTTATGTGCGCTACCGTCCAGACAACCACCAGGTTTCACTCCAGACTATAACTAGTCATCCTCGGGGAGCCGTTTGTCCCGGGTTCATATTCGATATCGGGATTGCACTGCCGGCTTTGCGTGTACCGGTTGCCGGCTGTTCCGACAGCAGGAGATTTCGTGCCGCTCACCAGGCCTGACCCAGCCGCCAATCGTCTGCTTGCCGCCTTGCCTCGCAAGGACCGTCAGCGATTTCTGGCAGGCTGCGAACCGGTCGAACTGGCGTTTGCCGAAGTCCTGAACGAACCCGGCGAGCGCATCCGTCACGTTTACTTTCCCACAGAAAGCTTTATTTCCTCGGTAGCACCGATCGATAACCACGCCGGTCTGGAAGTGGGACTGGTCGGCGATGAAGGCATGCTCGGAATCTCCCTCATACTCGGGGTGGATGTATCACCGCTGCACGCCGTGGTGCAGGGCAAAGGTACGGCGCTGCGCATGAACGCCGCGCCGTTTCGCCGCGAACTCGCACATAGTCCTGCACTGCAACGGGGGCTGAAGCGTTACCTCTATGTAATGCTTGGTCAACTCGCGCAAACCGCCGCCTGTACCCGCTTTCATGTGGTGGAGGCGCGTCTTGCCCGCTGGCTGCTGATGACACAGGACCGGGCACACTCAGACGCGTTTCATGTCACGCATGAATTTCTCGCTTACATGCTGGGCGTGCGTCGAGTCGGTGTCACCAGGGCCGCATCTGCGCTGCAAACACGCAAACTGATCCGCTATAGCCGCGGGGATATCACGATTCTTAACCGCGGCGGCCTGGAAGCCGCTTCCTGCAGGTGTTACGCGGTCGACAAGGCAACCTACACCAGGATAATGGGCCAGTAGCCTGTCGGACTCAGGTAAACGTAACGCGCAGAATACGCCTGTCAGGCATGTGGTATGCAACAATACGAGGATCAGTACGACAACACGCGACCAACCGGATTAATGAACGTTGTTTTCCGGGAGCAGGCGATCGAACTCCCTCTTGACCACCTGGTAACATTCGCAGACGCGTACCTCCAGGCCGGGCCGGTCCAGCACGGCAATCCTGCCGCGGCTGTAGTGAATCAAACCGGCGCGCTGCAAACTCCCGGCCGCCTCGGTGACACCCTCGCGGCGCACCCCGAGCATGTTGGCGATCAGTTCCTGCGTCATGGTCAGCTCGTTCGAGGGCAGGCGGTCCAGGCTCAGCAGCAGCCAGCGGCACAGCTGCTGGTCCACCGAATGATGGCGGTTGCACACCGCCGTCTGCGACATCTGGGTCAGCAGCGCCTGGGTATAGCGCAGCAAGAGACGCTGCATCGGACCGGCGAGAAAGAACGCATCCTTCAGCAACTGCCCTGTCAGCCGGTAGGCGTGACCGGCGCTTTGCACCACGGCCCGGCTGGTCGTGGTTTCCCCGCCCATGAACAGGGAGACACCGACGATTCCCTCGTTGCCGACCACGGCGATTTCGGCCGAGGCGCCATCCTCCATGACATAGAGCAGTGACACGATGGAGGTGGTGGGGAAATAGACGTGGCGCATCGGCATGCCGGGCTCGCACACCGCAGCGCCGAGCGGCATCGGGACCAGTTCCAGATGGGGAAAGAGGCGCGCGCGTTCCGCCGCCGGCAGGGCGGCGAGCAGGTGGTTCTGTCGAGGGTCATGAAGGCCGGGCATGAGTCATCTCCCAGGTATCAGTCACTACCGGAGCAACCTCCGATGCGGTAGTCGCAACTACCGGGAATGTCAAAATATTATCCCCCCCCCCCGCCAATGTGCAACAGCGTACAGACGCGGCAGGAGGGCTGCCCGTGGGGCAACATACCCATAATCCGTGCGGGAATAAGCGGAACCCGCGCACTGCTCGACTTCCGGCTATATTCGCCAGCAGACAGACACTGCAGGCGACTGTCCGCAATCTCTAAGCATCGGAATCAGGATACAAGCTGCAATCACTGCAGGCGGTCCAGGCAAAGAGCAGCACATGATCGACATGACAGTCGCCGCAACACTTCCAGGCTCACCAATTCAGGGAAAGATGATTAGAACCTAGCTCATAATTCCCCGCGGCCGCGACCGTGGCGATTTTGGTTCCTGGCAAGGCGCGGTGAGCGTGGTGTAGCCGTTGCTACATGAGCGAGCCGCAACAAGGCCAGGGGCTAAAATCGCCCGGTCCCCAAGGGGTTGCGTCCGAAATGCGCGCCTACGGCGTTGCCCCGCTTGCCCGTACGTCAAGTACTGTGCTGCGCGGCGCGCCTTGCAGGCACGCAGTTCGGACTGCAACGCGGTTCGCGCGGAATTATGAGACAGGTTCTAACAGATTCAATGCAATGTAGAAATACATACTCTGTGCAGTTGTCGCAGCCATGCTGCCCGGCCTGGGCACTTGTTCCGGGATGTCGACGCAGGACAAGAACACTGCCATCGGCGCGGGGATCGGTGCCGTCGGCGGCATCACCAGAGAGGGATCTGGCGGTAAATGGAGATACCCGTGAAAACACCGTTACTCACCTGCATTATCCCGGGAACCTGGCTGCTTGCCGCACAGGCCCAGGCACTCAGATCAAATCGATCGGTCAACACCGGCCGCAGGGCGGGTCGTTCAGTGCAAGCTGGTCTGTGAATTCCCTCAGCAAGGAAAAATTCATGCTGGGCATCTAGACCGCCCGGGTCGGTACCGGCAACCGTTCGCACCAGGCTTCAGGGGCGTCACTGACTGCCTGTTCGCCGAGGGCTGCTGGCGCGGCTTCGTCAAGAAGGCGCTGCACGCACGAGTAAATGAGCTTGTGACGCTGCCGGTAACCGACGATGTCAGTTACAACAACACCGACGAGCAGTACAGACCGGTAACAGTCGAGAACGGCCCTGACTCCCATCAGCCGGAAGGCTGCATCAACTGCCAGCCGACCTCGGTACCGGAACCGACGATGGCCGCACTGCTGGGCCTGCTGCTGCTCGGCCTGCTCGCGGCCTTGCCGCGCAAGGACTGTCAGCGACGGCCTGGAGCACCAAAGGACCCTGGCGCATGCGTCACACCCCCGGGGCGCGACTTCCACGCCTGGATCTGCGTGTGAGCATTGACTTTACTGAACCGCCGCGGTAAAGACCCGTATGCCCGGTGGTGCCGGAGGGGGCCCCGCCGCGAGGCGCCCCCCTATCCGGATTGCCTGAGTAGCAATTCGCCATGCACTCGCCATTGTGCATCGATATATTAGTGCAAGTAAGTAATTGAACCAATCCATTTCCAGCAGGTAAAATGCAACATCGATGAATCGTTTGTCGCTTTCTACTTCTGGCTCAATACACTTCTAAAATACCATGCAAGATAACCAGAAACCGACTGTCTCCAGTACTGCAGATTTGCAACGTGAAGTTGCTGAATTAATGATCGAGTCTCTGAACCTCGAGGTCACAGCAGATCAAATCCCACCTGATGCCGAGCTGTATGGCGATGGACTGGGCCTGGACTCGATTGATGTGTTGGAAGTTGCGCTGGTGGTTTCCAAACGCTACGGTCTGCAACTGCGTGCCGACAGCGAGGACAACCAGCATGTTTTCAGCTCACTGCGCAACCTCGCAGACTATATCGCAACACAGAGAACCCGCTAATGGCATGCCACATCCTGCGCTGGCTGGGAATTGCCACGCTGTTGATAGGCTATCCGCTACTGGCGCACCACACTAACGAATCGGCGCACACCGGCAACCTGGGCGCGCTGGTGGCCATTGCGCCCGTGGTATTGTTTGCACTGGTGCTGGTCTGGCGTTCACCCAGGCGTATTTTCATGCCAGGCGTACTGGGCTGGCATGTGCGACATTATGGCAGGATGGTCGGCGCTCAGCAACATTTCGGGCTGGTTTATTGACTGCAATATGTAGGCATGCAACTGGTACTGCTCATTACTTTTGCGCGTATCTTGATCGCCGGGCGCCAACCGCTGTGTACCCATTTCGCGGAGACAGTGCATACGCCATCGACGCCGCAACAGGAAATATATACACGCCAGGTCACAGTAGCATGGACCTTGTTTTTTGTCCAATAGCTCCAGCCTCCATCTTGCTGTTTTTCCTGGAGCCCCTGACCACATGGTCAGTTTTTGCTGATTTCCTGATGCTGTCGCTTGTCGCACTGATGTTCATAGCCGAGTATCGGGTACGCCGATGGGTACTACCCGATATGCCGCACGCACACATTCTCGATGCGGCAAGGGCATTCCGGAATACCTCGGCTCGCCCCCGCTCAATAATCGCAGCCATAAACATGTCTCCACTGCCGCTGGTATCCCACGTTTCCCCGGACAGCATCATTGCCTGGCGCGCCGATGTCGCCGTCACGTTGCGCCAGTTCCTGGCCGAGGTAAGGGAGCTTGCTGCCCTGTTTCCCGCAGGGAGCCACCTGCTCAATATGTGTAGCGACCGTTACCGTTTTAGCGTGGGTCTGGCAGCCGCCATTGTGGCCGACAAAGTCAGCCTGCTGCCGTCTACCCACACCCCGGAAACGGTGCGCCAAATCAAGGTTTTTGCACCGGACGTGTTTTGTTTGACTGATAGCGACCTGTGTACGGTGGAACTGCCCCAACTGCGCTACCCGGTGATGGGCACTAGTCAAGCGGACACATTTGCCATTCCGCAAATCGATGGTAGCCAGCGCATCGCGGTGGTATTCACTTCAGGCTCGACCGGTACCCCGCAACCGTATCCCAAAACCTGGGGCGCATTGGTCGGCAGCGTACAGGACGAGGCGGCGCGCCTGGGCTTATCACATGACACGCGCTACACCCTGGTCGGTACTGTACCGCCGCAACACATGTACGGGCTTGAATCCACGGTACTGATGGCATGGCATAGCGGCAACGCCTTCAGCCATGCGCAACCGTTTTACCCGGCCGACATTTGCCAGGCACTGGCGGCTGTTCCTACACCACGAGTGTTGGTGTCCTCGCCTGTGCATCTACGCGCCTTGCTGGATGCTGGACTGACGCTACCAGAGATCACATGGGTGGTATCCGCCACTGCGCCGCTGTCTGCCCAACTCGCGCAGGACATCGAGGCACGTTGCAATGCTCCGCTGATGGAAATCTATGGCAGCACCGAAACTGGCCAGATTGCTACCCGCCGCTCCACGCAAACGCGGAATGGCAGCTGCTTCCCGGGATAAAATTGGTCGTGGAGGGTGATTGCGTGCGCGCTTGCGGCGGCCACATCGAGACACCCGCCGTCATGAGCGACATGATCGAGCCGATTAACGATGCGCATTTTTTACTGCACGGACGCAAGGCCGACCTGGTCAATATCGCAGGTAAACGGCATTCGCTGGCAAGCCTGAATCACCTGCTTAATTCCATTCCTGGCGTTGTAGACGGCGCTTTTTATCATGCCCGATGAGACCAGTCCTGACCATGTCACTCGGCTTGCTGCGTGCGTGGTGGCACCAGGAATGGAGACATCAATCCTGCTGGCGGCGCTACGCGAATGTATTGACCCGGTTTTCCTGCCGCGCCCACTGTTATTTGTGGATGCGCTGCCACGCAACCGCACAGGCAAACTGGCGCGCGAGGCGATGCAAGCCCTGTTTCAGGCGCGTAGCACACAAAAATCCGCATGAATAACGCCACGCACTGGATTGTTCCGCCAGATCATCCCGCTTTTGCCGGACATTTTCCCGGCACCCCCATCCTCCCCGGTGTCGTGCTGCTGGACGTGGCACTGCAAATAATTGCCAAGGCCCGCGGCATCTCACTGGATCTCTGCGAAATCAGTTCGGTCAAGTTTCTGAGTCCGGCAAATCCCGGCGACGAACTGGTGATTCAGCACAGCCTCTCGGCCAGCGGCACAATACGTTTCGACATCATGGCGGGCATGCGAAAAATCGGCAGCGGCAGTATCGTACCGGGATCAGCCGCATGACATCGCGCCCGACAGCCAGTCAAGCCGACTGGGCGCATACGCCGGAACGCAGCAACTTGCTCATGTTGCGCATCATGACGTGGCTTTCATTGCGCCTGGGGCGGCGCGCCGCACGCGGCGTGCTGCATCTGATAGCCAGCTATTATCTATTGTTCGCACCGGCCGGGCGACGCGCTTCAAGAAATTATCTCCGGCGCGTGTTAGCTCGTCCTGCCCACTGGAGCGAACTGTACCGGCATTTTTTCACCTTTGCCGCCACCGTTCATGACCGTATCTATTTGCTCAACCGTCGCTTCGACTTGTTTGATTTTGAAGTGCACGGCGAGGACACATTGCGCGATATGCTTGCCAGCGGCAATGGCCTGTTTCTGATGGGCGCGCATCTGGGCAGTTTTGAAGTGATCCGCGCAATTGGCATGAAAAACACGGATATGCGCATCGCCATGGTCATGCATGAGGATAACGCACAAAAAATCAACGCCATGCTGGCTGCCATCAATCCGGATGCCGTGCAGGACATCATTGGCCTTGGACACATTGATTCCATGCTCAAGGTATGGGAGCGGCTGGATGAAGGCAGTGCCGTCGGCATATTGGCCGATCGCACGCCGGGCAATGATATCCTGTACCCTGTGCAAATCCTCGGTGCTATCGCGAACTTGCCCAGCGGGCCGTTCCACATGGCCGCCTTGCTGCGGCGTCCGGTGGTGTTCATGACCGGGCTGTACCTGGGCGGCAACCGCTACGCCATCCACTTCGATCCCCTGGCGGATTTTTCTGAGGTTGCGCGCGATCAACTCGATGCCGCCCTGGAAGCGGCCATCACCCGTTATGCTGCACTGCTGGATCAATACTGCCGTCAAGCGCCATACAACTGGTTTAATTTTTTCGATTTCTGGCAGCCCGCACCTACTCCAACGCTTCCAATATCATAATGACACCGCCTTCCTCTTCTGCCTTTTCATCGCGCGTCCTGCGGGAAGTGCTCGTCGCACTGGCGCTGATGCTGATACCTGTCATCGGCCACGCCGCCGAGTGGGATATCGACCAGCTCATGCATGGCCTGTCACAAACCCGCTCCGACCATGCCACCTTTATCGAGAAAAAATTCATCGCCATGCTCGAAGAGCCGGTGGAATCCTCCGGGGAGTTGTTCTACACCGCACCTGACTATCTCGAACAGCGCACGCTCAAACCCAAACCCGAATCCATGATTCTGGATCACGACACATTGGTGTTCGAGCGTGGCCGCCAAAAACATAATCTGCAATTGCAGGATTACCCGGAGCTGGCGGCTTTCATCGACAGCATCCGCGGCACCTTGGCGGGTGACCGCAAGGCGCTTGAACGCAGCTTCCAGCTCAGTCTGGATGGAACAGTCGAGCACTGGACACTGCAATTACTGCCGGTGAATGAAAAAATGCAGGCGGTGGTAAAGCGCATCCGTATTGCAGGGGTGGGCTATACCGTGCGCAGCATCGAAATCACCCAGACTGATGATGACAGCTCGCTTATGCTCATCGAAAAGATGGCCGCACCGTGAAGCAAGATCCCCGTGCGGCGCGGTCGGGCAGCGATAGCCCTGTGGCTGATGTTTATCCTCGTCTGCGGCATCATCATCAGCCGCACTCAGTTCACCACCGATTTATCGGCATTCTTGCCGCGCAGTCCCACCCCTGAGCAGCAGTTGCTCCTGGAGCAGATACGCGACGGCCTGGCCTCGCGCCTTATTCTGGTGGGTATTGAAGGTGCCGATGCGCCCACCCGCGCCAGACTTTCCAAACAAATCGCCCAGCGTCTGCGCGCGGATCCCGCCTTTGTCAGCGTCAATAATGGCGAGCCCGTCAACGCCGAGCGCGACCGTGCTTTCCTGTTCGACAATCGCTACCTGCTCAGCCCGGCAGTGACGCCTGCACGCTTCAGCGTGGACGGCCTGCATGCCGCCTTGAGCGACAGCATCGACCTGCTTGCCTCGCCTGCCGGGCTGCTGGTCAAGTCGCTGCTGCCACGCGATCCGACCGGCGAAATGGTGCAATTGCTCGACCAGATCAACAGCGGCACTCCACCGAAGATGGTAGATGGTGCATGGGCATCACGCGACGGCGCGCGCGCCTTGATGCTGATGCAAACGCGCGCTTCGGGCGCTGATATCGATGCCCAGCAACGCGCCATGGCCGCCATCCGCCAAGCGTTTGACACGGCATCCGGCGCAACCCCTACCGCCAGATTGGTGATGACCGGTCCCGGTGTGTTTTCGGTTAACTCACGCGAGACTATCAAAAGTCAGGTCAGCCGCCTGGCCATCATCAGCGTCGTGCTTATCGCTACGCTGTTATTGCTGATTTATCGCTCCTTCACCGCACTGGCATTGGGTTTTTTGCCCGTTATCAGCGGCGCGCTGGTAGCCATCGCGGCAGTCAGTCTGGGCTTTGGGGCGGTACATGGCATCACCCTGGGATTTGGCACCGCACTGATCGGCGAAGCGGTGGATTATTCAATCTACCTGTTTGTGCAATCAGAACAGGGCGATTCAGACCAGCAGAACTGGATAAAGCGCTTCTGGCCCACCATCCGTCTGGGCGTATTGACCTCGATATTCGGCTTTGCTTCGCTGCTACTGTCCGGTTTTCCTGGTCTGGCGCAACTCGGCCTGTATTCGATTGCTGGTCTGGTAGCCGCCGCAACGGTGACGCGCTTCGTCTTACCTCATCTGCTACCGGCGAACTTTCGCATTCATGATGTATCGGCTATCGGCCTCGTCCTATTCCGTCTGGTACAGCGCGCCGCTGCACTGCGATGGGCGGTCGCGATACTGCTGCTGGCGGCCTGTGTCATCCTCGCCGAGCACCGCACCAGTTTGTGGAATGACAAGATATCCTCATTAAGTCCGGTATCGCAGGCCGATGTGACGCTGGATGAAAGTCTGCGCGCCGATATGGGTTTGCCTGATGTGCGTTATCTGGTGGTGGTATCCGGCGCGAGCCAGGAAACCGTATTACGGTCTTCCGAACAAGTTTCCACGATACTGCAAACGCAAGTCGATCAAGGCGAACTCGCCGGATTTGAAAGTCCCAGCCGCTATCTTCCCAGCACAGCGATGCAGCGCGCCCGCCAGGCCAGCTTACCCTCCCCCGCCGTGCTGGAAACGCGGCTGGCGCAAGCTGTTCAGGGGTTACCGGTGCGTGCTCAGCTATTTACGCCGTTTATTGCCGATATCGCTGCTGCTCGCAGCCAGCCCTTGTTGCAAGGTGTTGATCTTGAACAGACCTCAATGGCCATGGCGGTAGATGCGCTACTCATCCAGCAAGACCACCATTGGAGCGCCTCATTACCGCTTACTGCACCTGAGAATGCCAGCATCAACGCAAACCGAATTCGAGTTGCGTTGAACGACACGGGTTTGCCCGATGTTTTGTTAGTGGATATGAAAGCCGAGTCCGATCGCCTGTATTCCGGCTACTTGCATGAAGCCATCCTGTTGTCTTCAGGCGGACTGGTTGCCATTATCGGATTGCTGCTGATGGTTTTCCGCTCACCCGGGCGTGTGGTACGAATCATCGCTCCGCTTGCGGCCGCGGTCATCACCGTCACGGCAGGATTGGCCGTGTTTGGCCAGCAGTTAATTATTCTGCACCTCGTGGGCATGCTGTTGGTGGTCGCAGTGGGCTCCAATTACGCCCTGTTTTTTGATCGAGCTGGTCGCCCTCTCCACCCGGGTGAGGCTATAATGGCTGACACCAAAACAATTGGCCACGCCATCTCGCCACGCACTCTGGCTTCGATGCTGTTTGCCAGCCTCACTACTGTCGCAGGTTTTGGCCTGCTTTCGTTTTCAAATGTGTCAATATTGCAGGCAATGGGTGTAACAGTGGCGCCGGGCGTCATCCTTGCGCTGATTTATTCTGCGATTTTCGCCAGGCAACCCAATGCGTAATTCGCGCATGAAAACCGCCGGGCCTGACCGCATTTTAATTGCTCTACGAAAACCTGACCACGCCATGCTTGCGACACACGAGCAGTACCTCATCGACGTGCTCGGTATCTATCAGCCCAGGGACGAGCGCGAGCTTCTTCTGAAAGCGCACGCCTAGCGGCATGAAGACTCGGTTGTACCACCACATTGCCTGTTCGCGGTGATGGGCGAGAAACCACATGCCGACATCGACCAGCCGCGATGATTTAGGTTGCATTCCGAAAACGGCGCTCTGCTCCACGGCAAATCCGTACTCTGCAAGCTTGGCGAGCAGCCGCCACGGCTCATAGCGACGACGGTGCCCGACGAAGTCGTCAAACGTCGTCCAGTGTCCGGGATGCAACGGCACAGAGAGCAACAACGACGCATTGGGGGCGGCCACGCGGGACAGCTCGGACAGGATTTCATCTTCGTCGTCTACATGCTCGACTATGTCGAAGGCACAGACGAGATCGAATGCATGATCCGGAAATGGCAGTGCGGATACCAGCGCGATGACGGCGTTTGATCCACGGGCGCGCAGTTTCGCAACCGCCGGTGGGCTGAAGTCCACGAAATGCGTCTCATCGAGTGGAAGCCGCGGTCGCAAGCCCGGTGCGACTTCAAGCCGCGGCTGCGAGCGCGAAACCAGGGAGCATACGAGCGGCCACGTGTTGAAGCGCTGTGGCTCGACGAGATGCGCGCTCGTCCACAGAGGATCGTAGAACCTGCGGTTCACCTCAAGCAGGGCTTGACCACCGTGAACATGGGATTGCATGGAATTCATTGTGCTGCGCCCCGGCAAATGGCTAGAATATAAACAATTGGCGATTCCATCGACTTTGCGTCGGATACCAAAACAAAGCCCAAAAATGTTAGCATCAACGCAAACCGAATTCGAGTTGCGTTGAACGACACAGGTTTGCCCAATGTTTTGTTAGTGGATATGAAAGCCGAGTCCGATCGCCTGTATTCCGGCTACTTGCATGAAGCCATCCTGTTGTCTTCAGGCGGACTGGTTGCCATTATCGGATTGCTGCTGATGGTTTTCCGCTCACCCGGGCGTGTGGTACGAATCATCGCTCCGCTTGCGGCCGCGGTCATCACCGTCACGGCAGGATTGGC
The DNA here is from genome assembly GCA_963803275.1 of uncultured Gammaproteobacteria bacterium. Classification (GTDB taxonomy): domain Bacteria; phylum Pseudomonadota; class Gammaproteobacteria; order UBA9214; family UBA9214; genus UBA9214. The sequence goes on from CAWDLS010000001.1 coordinate 476,686, forward strand.
CGTGTTTGGCCAGCAGTTAATTATTCTGCACCTCGTGGGCATGCTGTTGGTGGTCGCAGTGGGCTCCAATTACGCCCTGTTTTTTGATCGAGCTGGTCGCCCTCTCCACCCGGGTGAGGCTATAATGGCTGACACCAAAACAATTGGCCACACCATCTCGCCACGCACTCTGGCTTCGATGCTGTTTGCCAGCCTCACTACTGTCGCAGGTTTTGGCCTGCTTTCGTTTTCAAATGTGTCAATATTGCAGGCAATGGGTGTAACAGTGGCGCCGGGCGTCATCCTTGCGCTGATTTATTCTGCGATTTTCGCCAGGCAACCCAATGCGTAATTCGCGCTGGCATCCCACATTGTTGATCCGCGCATCCATCGTGCTGCATCTGCTGGCGGTGATCGTCCTCATCGCAGATCCCGGGCAATGGCGCTGGGCGCTGGGCGCCGTGCTTGCCAATCATGCTCTGCTCACGCTGCTCGGACTGTGGCCGCGCAGCCACTGGCTGGGTCCGAACTGGACACGGCTGCCAGCCACCGCCACGGCCAGAAATGAAATCGCCCTGACCATCGACGACGGTCCCGATCCCATCGTCACCCCGCAGGTACTGGACATGCTTGATCGTTACGCTATCCAGGCCACCTTTTTCTGCATCGGTCACAAAGCCGCGCGCTACCCGGAGTTGTGCAGTGAAATCGTGCGGCGCGGCCATGCTGTTGAAAACCACAGCCAACATCACCGCCATCATTTTGCACTGCTGGGACGTTCCGGTTTCAGGCGTGAATTGCAGACTGCCCAGGACACGCTCACCAGGATTACCGGCCAGCGTCCCTTGTTTTTTCGCGCGCCGGCCGGCTTACGCAATCCTTTACTCGACCCGGTGCTGACTCGATCTGGGGCTACGGCTTGCCAGTTGGTCAGCACGCGGTTTCGATACCCGGATCGGTGACGTTGATCGCGTTAACAACAGGCTGTTGCGAGACCTGCGGGCAGGTGCTATTTTGCTGTTGCACGATGGCAACGCTGCACGCACGCGCGACGGCATTCCTGTTATTCTTGAAGTGCTTCCCACTGTTGCGGGCTCCGCTGCGGCAGCTAATCTGCGTTTTGTCACCTTGCGTCATGCGCTTTCATGATTCGTGTCAGCATTGCTGCATACCACGGTGATCATACCTTGATCGAGAATAGTCAGCAGATGCCCTGGTACCGTCAAGCTGCAGCGGTAATTCCCAGGCATGCGTATCTTAAAAGTATCGGAACAATGATTTTCATCGGCGTGTTTTTCGGTGCTTACTTCTATTTGCTCAAAGAGCCGGCTTACCCGATGACGGTCATGCCCATCACCTTACTGGATCGTCTGATCGACTTTCAGCCTCTGGCCTTGCCCTTGTACTTCTCACTGTGGGTCTATGTTTCCCTGCCGCCGGCATTACTGGCGACGCGGCGCGAACTGTATGGCTATGGGATGGTCATGGCCGGAACCTGCCTCGCAGGACTGATCGTCTTCTACTTCTGGCCCACGGTCGTACCTGCCGCCAATATCGACTGGGCTCAGTATCCTGATGTGGATTTCCTTAAGAACATCGATGCCTCGGGCAATGCCTGCCCTTCGCTGCATGTCACCACAGCAGTCTTTTCGGGTATCTGGTTACATCACTTGCTGCGTCGCATTGGCGCGCCGCAGTGGATACTCGTCTTCAATGTGCTGTGGTGTATCGGGCATCGTTTATTCCACGTTGGCTACACGCCAACATGTGGCGGTGGATGTGATGGCAGGTCTCGTGCTGGGAATCTTGACTGCCAATATGTCATTGCGACATCGCGTGGACGCTGGTGATGCCGGTAAAGTTCGCCAGTCCATCTATTTAATCCAAACCAATCACTGGAATTTGCTAGAATTCTTCCTTACATCCGATTGGATTACTTTTCCTTGAACCCACTCTGGCTCTCCCATTTCACCGCAACGAGCAGCATCGGTCGCGGCCTCGACCAGACCCTGACCGCACTGCGCCAGCGCCGCGCCGGACTGGTGCCGTGCGCATTTGATACGGTGGATCTGGCGACGTTCATTGGCGAGGTGGCAGGAGTGGATGCGGTGCAATTACCCGCTCACCTGGCCGACTTTGATTGCCGCAACAACCGGCTCGCGTTGCTGGGATTGATGCAGGATGGATTTGCCGAAGCGGTACGCGCTGCCATCGCAAAATACGGTGCGCAACGCATTGGTCTGTTCCTCGGCACCAGCACTTCCGGCATTCTGCAAACCGAGCTGGCCTACCGGCGTCGCGATCCGGTGAGCGGCGCGCTCCCTGCCGATTTTATTTATGGCACAACGCACAATACTTTTTCCGTCGCGGATTTCACGCGCCATTATTTTGGACTGACAGGTCCGGCGGTCGTGGTGTCATCGGCGTGCTCGTCCAGCGCCAAGGTATTCGCTTCAGCGCGGCGCATGATGGCGAGCGGGCCTGATCGACGCGGCCGTGGTGGGCGGCGTGGATTCGCTGTGTCTGACGACGCTGTATGGCTTTCAACTCGCTCGGCCTGGTTTCTGAACAGGCATGTCGCCCGTTTGATACACAACGCAACGGCATCTCGATCGGTGAAGCGGCCGCCTTCGCGCTGCTGGAACGCACACCGGAACATCTGGATGCGGATGCCGTGCTGCTGCTCGGGATCGGTGAATCCAGCGATGCCCACCACATGTCATCACCGCATCCGGATGGTCTGGGTGCGCGCATGGCCATGCAGGACGCGCTGCAAGATGGCGGGTTTGCAGTCATCTGAAATCGACTATATCAACCTGCACGGCACCGCCACCCAAAGCAACGATGCAGCGGAGGGGAAGGCAGTTCGCTCTGTATTCGGCTCGGGCACGCCGTGCAGTTCCACCAAAGGTGCGACGGGCCATACCCTGGGCGCTGCCGGTGGCGTGGAGGCGGTGATTTGCGCGCTGGCACTGCAACACGGCTTGCTGCCCGCCGGGCTGAACACCCGGCAACTCGACCCGACGCTGGATCTCGATTATGTCCTGGAGAATCGCGAGCAGCCGGTAACGCGCGTGCTCAGCAACTCCTTTGGATTCGGCGGCACCAATTGCAGTCTGGTTTTTGGACGGGCGGGTAAGCCATGACACTCAGCGCCTACATTGAAGGCATCGGCTTGCTCGGCCCCGGCTTGACCGACTGGCCGGCCAGTCAGGCTGCCCTGAGCGGGCAGCAAGCCTATCAACCACACAAGACCGTACTCCCGTCACCCACGTTATTGCCGGCGGCAGAACGCCGGCGCAGTGGCACGATTGTCAAACTCACCCTGGCGACAGGGCTGGAAGCCATCGCTGCAGCCGGACTCGACGCTGCTGACTTGCCCAGCGTGTTTTCTTCGTCCGGCGGCGACGGGGAGAACTGTCACGCCATCTGTGAAATGCTCGCCTCGCACGACCGGCAAATTTCCCCGACCCGCTTTCATAATTCCGTCCATAACGCGGCCGCCGGATACTGGGGTATCGCCACCGGCGCGATGACCACAGCATCGGTGTTGAGTGCTTTTGACGCCAGCTTCGGCGCGGGTCTGCTGGAAGCGATCACCCAGGTGGTGGTGGATAACACGCGCACCGTTTTGCTGGCGTGCGACACCGCTTACCCGGAGCCACTCTACAGCGCCCGCCCCATCCCCGATGCATTTGGTATTGCACTGGTTCTGGCACCGCAACGCAGCGCAAGGGCGCTGGCGAAAATCACCGTCGATTTGACAGACTCCGATGCGGACCGGCTCGACGATGTTGCGCTTGAAAGCCTGCGCATAGCCATCCCCGCCGCGCGCGGCTTGCCACTGTTGTGCAGTATCGCGCGGCGGCAGGATAAAAACCTCGTGCTGGATTATCTCGACAGCGCGCATCTCGCCGTGGCCATCGCACTGTGCTGAATCAACCCAGACTTGATCACGCCTGGATTGCCCGCCACATCCCGCATCAGGGCAGCATGTGCCTGCTGGATTATGTTGAGGCATGGGATCCGCAGCACATCCAGTGTCGCGCGAGCAGCCACCGCGCCGCCGACAATCCATTGCGCGCTTACGGTCGACTGGGCGCTGCCTGCGGTATCGAATACGCGGCACAGGCCATGGCCGTGCACGGTGCCTTGCTGGCACCACCTGACAGTACCCGCGCACGGGCCGGTTATCTGGTAAGCGCGCGCGGCACACAGTTGCATGTACCGCGACTGGACGGCATCGCCGCCGACCTGCTGGTGGAAGCTACCTGCATAACGCGCAGCGAAAACAACATTCTTTATCAGTTCAGCGTCAGCGCAGCCGGTCACCGGCTGCTGGACGGACGCGCCACAGTCGTGCTAGATGCTGACGCAATCACATCCACTTCAGGAGTGGCGCCATGAAAAATGCCCTGGTTACCGGCGGCAGCGGCGGCATCGGCGCGGCCATCTGCCGCCGTCTTGCCGCCGATGGCTGCCATGTCTACATTCATGCCCATCGTGGACTCCCCGCCGCACAGACGCTGGCCGATACCATTTGTACAAGCGGCGGCAGCGCGCAGGTACTCGCATTTGATGTCACTGACAGTGCAGCGGTGGCCGGGGTGTTGACGCCTCTCGTCGAACACCAGCCGATCCAGATTCTGGTCAACAATGCCGGCATCCATGACGACGCTGTGTTTCCCGGCATGCGCGCCGAGCAGTGGCACCGGGTGATAGATGTATCCGTCAACGGCTTTTTCAACGTTACCCAGCCGTTGATGATGCCGATGATACGCAGCCGCTGGGGGCGTATCATCAATGTGTCTTCCATCGCGGCATTGACCGGCAATCACGGACAGGTCAATTATTCCGCTGCCAAGGGCGCGCTCAATTCGGCAACCAGGTCGCTGGCGCAGGAAGTCGCCAGCCGGGGCATCACCGTCAATGCGGTTGCGCCAGGGATTATCGACACGCCCATGAGCAAATCGGCGTTCGACGCCCAGGCTATCGCGCACATTGTGCCGATGAAACGCGCCGGCACCCCCGACGAAGTTGCCGACCTGATCGGGTTTCTCGCCTCGACGCAGGCGGCCTATATCACCGGGCAGATTATCTCGATCAACGGCGGCATCATTTAACAGTGAGTGACGACATGAACTCCACTAAACCGGCTCCGGTGCATGCACCGCACCTGCCGCTGACCGACTACTACCAAACAGAGCAGGATCGGCAAGCTTATTTACGCCGGATTTTCGATAACACCGCCGCGGATTACGACCGCATCGAGTCGATGCTGGCGTGGGGTACCGGTTCCCGTTATCGGCGCGATGCGCTCATTCGCGGCGGTTTGAAAACAGGCATGAAGGTTTTGGACGTCGGCGTAGGCACCGGCCTGGTTGCAGCGCAGGCCTGTATTCTGGCCGGCGATGCCGCCCTGGTCACCGGTGTCGATCCCAGTCCCGGCATGATGGCAGCCGGCAGGTTACCGGACACGATGGTGTTGATTGTAGGTCGCGCCGAGTCGTTGCCTTTTCCTGACAATCATTTCGATTTTTTGAGCATGGGCTATGCGCTGCGCCATATCGGCGATCTGAGTGTGGCCTTTGCCGAGTTTGAACGGGTTCTGAAACCTGGCGGGCGTTTGTGCCTGCTTGAAATTACCAAGCCGAAAAGTCGTTTTGGGCAATGGCTGCTGAGAAACTATATGCGCGGCGTGATTCCGCTGCTGACACGATTCGTTTCGCGGCAAAAAGACACCGCGACGATCTGGCGCTATTTCTGGGACAGCATAGACGCCTGCGCACCCCCCGAACATGTCGTGGCCACACTCAGCGCTGCAAAGCTGACACAGATTGAACGCCACCTGGAACTCGGCGTGTTTTCAGGATATCAGGCGATCAAGGCCAATCCTGGCCAGCATGGCTGTTGAGTATTGCCTATAAGCGTGACGACCGTTACAGAGGCGGTCTTGGCATTCCTGTTCGAGTAAACTCAGAAACGACCCAACGCACGCCTTACCAGCAATACAGGCAGGCGCAACACAAAGCCGAAAAACAGGCGGGTGTGCATCCAGGTCAATAACACGTTGTCGCGCAGGTAACGGAAATGCGAGACGCCGCCCTCTTCCGCGCAGTAGTAACGTACCGGAGCGGGCAGGTTGACCGGCCTGACCCCACGCCAGCACAGGCGCACCACAGCCTCGGGATCGAAGTCAAAATGACGCATCCAGAGCTGTCGGCGCATCACCTGCCGCAACGCGCCAACCGGATAGACGCGAAATCCAAACAACGAGTCGCCAATGCCTGCCCACAGCGTTTCCAGGTTGGCCCACCAGTTGGATATCCGTCGCCCTTTCACGCGCAAGCCCGGCGCACTGGCATCGAACACCGGCACGCCCAATATCATGGCTGCCGGCTGTCGGGAGGACTCCGCCATGAATGCCGGGATACATTCGGGAGGATGCTGGCCATCCGAATCCATGGTCAAGACATGGCTGAATCCCGCCGCTGCCGCCTGTTCCAGTCCGTGTAAGACCGCCGCGCCTTTACCCTGGTTGCGCGGCAGGACGATTACGTGCAGGCCGGTGTCCTGTGCTGCCATCGCCGGCAAGCCTTCGGTGCTACCGTCGGTACTGCCATCCACCACAACCCACACCGGGGTCCAGTATTGGCGTGCCGCGCGCACGGTTTCATAGACTTTGGCACCGGGGTTATAGCTGGGTATGAGGACAAGATGCGTGGTCGAGACAGCCGTCATGAGTGCGTGCGGGTCGTGAGATCGAGAGTGCGGTCAGCTTGCTCGGACAGGGAATTGATCGGGTAAAATGCCGAGCCTTGCACCAACTCATGCATGAAGTAGTGTTCTAGTTCAGCCATGAAGCGCTGGGTATGCTGCGGTGGATCAAAGCGCCGCCCCAGGCGCACCCGATAATGGATCGGCATCGGCGGTTTGCGGAACAACGACCAGCCTTTGCTCAGATACGCCGAATCGGTTTCTATCAGAATCGTCTGCACGGGTACCTGCGCCTGATGCGCAATCAGGCCGATACTGCCCTTGAGCGGATTGACCGGACACGAGGTCGTGCGGGTACCCTCCGGAAATATCAGCAGATGACTGCCGCAGTTGAGATCCCGGGTAGCGAGATGCACCATGCGCCGCACCGGTTCATTACGGATGTAGCGCGCCAGACGGGCGCCCGCACCGAGAAAAACGTTGTTCATCAGCTCGGCCTTAAGCACGCAGGCGACGTTTGGCAACCGTGAAATGACCATCACCGCATCCAGCAGGCACGGATGATTGGACGCAAGAATCAACGATGTATCATCGCGCAGAATATCCAGCGCCTCCAGGTCAAAGCTGCAGCGGCGCGATGCGCCAAGACTGGCAAGGTAAAATCGAAACGCGGCCATGGTGACATAACGCCCCAGCACCAGTCCCCGACGCTCGGACAAGAGCGGGTAGATTATCAACGCCAGCGGTGTCCATGCCAGGCACAGTATCCCCAGCCAGGCCAGGCCAAGATACAGCACCAGGTAATCATAGCCAGTCAGCAGCACCCGTAACGCAACGCGCATGATCAATCCTGTTGACCGGACAGGGATGCCAGCGGATGCGTGCCAGTGGCCTCGATTTCCAGCAGCAACTCCTGGCGGCACACATCGGCCTGCAGATAGACCGCCGTGAGCGTGTCGCCCACGTACTGCTTCAGTTCGGCGCGGACTTGCTCCAGATCTGCCGGGTTGCGCACGTATACCTTGTAATGCAGGCTGGACAGATCGAAGCCGGGCCGGCTCGCAAGACGATTGGCCTCGGCCAGCACCGCCTTGATATTGGCCATGGTTTCACGGGTTTGCGCAACAACGTCGGTGGGGTGCATGCTTGCGTGGCCAACAATACTTGCGGTGCCGGATACAAACAACACCTCATCGTCCCCCTGGCGCACCAGCGTGGCACGAGAAAATGTCGGACTGCGCGGGCCATATTGCCGGGGATATTCATAGGCACTGATCTGACGCGGATTTTCAATATTCAGCGGGGCCTCACGCCCGGCCAGGAAGCCAACAGTCAATGGCCCTTGAGCGGAACCCAGTGCACACGCGGCAGGGACATTACCTGTAACATCGCGTCCATGTGCAAGGAAAGCATCCTTTCGTCCGAGGTTAAACTGGCGATAACGTTCCAGCCCGAAGCTGTGGCTGTTGATGTCCGCGATGTAATTCCAGAAGCGGAGCAGATACGGGTAGCGCAGTGTGTCGAGCAGTTTAAACACCTGGCGATAGGCCGACTCGGTAGCCTGCTGTAACGGCGTTTTGTCACCGCCTGCTGCAAACATTGTTTCAGACAGCGCTATCACGCCGAACAACACACTATCGTCATGGCGATAATGTATGGCGCCACACTGACCTTGCGTCAGCTGTCCGCTACCGCGCCAGACCTCGCAGATTGAATCGCCGGGATCCAGTCTCTGGACAGGCACGTGTATGCAGGGGATCTCCATGTCAGCTTGTGCCCGGCAATCGACAGTATCCGCAGAATAACAATGGGCGCCAAGCACACTTTCTTTCCACCCTGCCGGTTGATTGAAAAAGGCTGCGATTGACAGGTTTCCGCTACGCATAGGAAATAAGGTATCGCGCATCAGTGCATCGCTGTGCCAGTTTCATCCACAACCCGGATATTGTGTTTACGCATTCGCCAGGCCTTCAATGTGCGCCTGGGATTAAGCAAAGATGCCGTGTAATACAGCCCCTTGAACAGCAGCAACGGGCCATGAATCGGGGTATTGCCATACACGTCGCCGGCCAGCACCGATAACAGCGCCTCTTTTACCCGAAAAATGTTGCGCGGCCCCATAAACATATTGCGCAGGGTTGGATTGGTAACCCGATAAATAAACCAGGAAAATTCCTTCGGCCCGATCCGCATCGTGTTGTCGAATTTTTTTAATGCAGCGGTCGCCTGCAGCGGATGCCGCAGGCAGGTATCCACGGTGTCGGCTCCGACAAAGGCGCTGTGCATAGCCAGCATCACGCCGGAAGAAAATACCGGATCTATAAAAGTGTAGGCATCGCCCAGCAGCAGATAATTGCTGCCGTGTGTATGGTCACACACATAGGAAAAATTGCCGGTGGCTTCAACCGGCGAGGCCAGCCGAGCATACTGCAGCCGCTCGTTCAGCGGTGCGCACAATGCGATGGTTTCCAGGAAAAACTGCTCGAGCGGTTTTTTGTTACGTGTTTTCAGGTAATACGGCCAGGTCACCGCGCCAACGCTGGTCGCACCATCGGCCAGCGGGATAAACCAGAACCAGCCATGCTCGAACCAGAAAATGGTGATATTGCCGGAGGCCTTGCCCGGGTTGCGCTCGGCACCCGAAAAGTGGGCATAGATCGCGGTACTGTTGTGCCTTTTATTGCGCCGCTTGGCTTTGAAGCGGTTGCCCAGGAAGGTATCGCGGCCTGAGGCATCCAGTATAAAACGTGCATGCACGGTTTCGCTGCTACCGTCATCGTGGCGGGCCTGCACCAGCACGCCGGCATTGTCGGGCAAAAAATCGACCTCTTGCACCTGACAGCCTTCCACTACACGGGCATTCTTCCGGCTGGCGTTGCGGATCAGAATTTCGTCGAAATCGGCACGACGTACCTGATAGGCCATGGGCATGGACTTGTCCATGGCATCTGCAAATTCGAACGATTGTTTATGTTCATGCCAGGGCGAAACAAATTCAGCGCCCCATTTTTCCATGCCGATGGCCTTGACGGCGTCAGCCACGCCAAGCCGCTCCAGAAGCGGCAGATTCGCCGGGAGCAGCGATTCTCCGATGTGAAAACGCGGATGGTGCGCCTTTTCCAGCAGGGTCACGCGGTAGCCTCGCTCGGCCAGCAACGCGGCGGCAGTAGAGCCAGCGGGTCCACCACCGATTACCAGTACGTCGCAGCCCGAATCATGGGCGGCGGAAGCTGCGCGGGGAGTGCTCATAACTTAATCAGGCTCGTTCTTCATCCGCAAAATAGTAGCATATTGCTCCAGTTAGGCTATAGATTTTACCCTCTCCAGGCAGCACCGTAATGGACCTTATATCCTGCAATTCAATCACAGGGAGCACATCCTGAGTCAGGCTGACGCAGTACTTTCTCATTACGCCATTTGGGAGAGGCACCGGGTTTGAAAATTGTTCGCTTTACCGTTAGTCCCCGTGCTTAAATGAGTTGATGATAAAGACGCACCCTATTGAATGGCACCCTATTGAATGAAATGGTATTCCAGCGCATGCAGGGAATGCGCAAAGCAAAGGGGTGTACGCCCACCAGAATCAATAGCAGTCCCGCATGAGGCATGCTCATGAAACAAGCCATTCAATGGTCTTCAATATGTCTTCTGCTACTGGACCTGATACCGCTGAGCAGCCATGCGCGCGATGTACCCCTATGGGAAGCCGGCGCGGGTGTGGCGGTCATCGAATTTCCGGATTACCGCGGCTCGGATGAAAGACGCACTTACGTGCTCCCGGTACCGTACATTGTCTATCGCGGCGAGTTTCTGAAAGTTGACCGCGAAAAAATCCGCGGCTTATTCTTCAAGAATGACAAGGCCGAACTGGATGTAAGCTTGAATGCTTCCGTGCCGGTAAAAAGTGCCGATAACCGGGCGCGTCAAGGAATGCCCGATCTGGAGGCAACACTTGAAATCGGCCCCTCCCTGAACCTGTTTCTGCTGCATTCCGCACAGAAAAAGACATCCCTTGAATTGCATCTCCCGATACGCCCGGTCATCGACATAAATGCCAGGTATTTGGGTTATATCTTCCAACCAATGCTGAATCTGGATGTACACGACCTGGGCGGAAACGCCGGCTGGAATCTCGGTCTGGCAGCGGGGCCTGTTTTTGCCGACCAGCGCTATCACCAGTACTTTTATGGCGTCGATCCCGCATATGCGACCGCGTCACGCCCCGCTTATTCTGCGCTCAGCGGTTACGCCGGCAGCCAGTTTATTACCGCCCTCAGCAAACGCTTCCCCCACTATTGGGTAGGTGGGTTCGTAAAATGGGATACCCTGCACGGCGCCGTTATCGAGGACAGCCCGCTGGTTACAAGTAAACAAAACTTGACAGCGGGCTTTGCTGTTTCCTGGATCTTCGCCAAGTCGAAAACCCTGGTGCAAGAGGAGCGCTAGGAATATCCGATGGTGGTATTGACACGAGAGATAGCTCGTATCATCCATTCCAGGGTAAATCGAATGACCGTATACGGAGGTCGTTATCACTCATTGACGTCACCGAAATCTGCACCTCGCTGTCCTGTTGCGCATCCAGATCCCGCAGCGCTTCATCGATCAGCGCAGGGCGCGCAAGTGATGATTCGCCGGCACAAATTCCTCCACCGTGCGCGTGATGAACAGGGATGGCTGGCTGATGTCAACTCCGCGCATGGCGCTTTATTTCCGCTAAATTGACTGGCGTAATTTTATCATGCGACGTTCGTTTGTATGGGGTGTTTCAACAGACTCTAATGAGTGCTAGCGAACAGACCCCGAATAAGCATATCTGGATAATATCAACCTCTAACCACCCTCTCCATAATGCATAGGACACCCCATGAAAATCAATCTCGCAACAACCTGCATCATCATCAGCACCCTGCTGGCCCCCGCTATGGCCTATGCCGAAGACCGCGACGCGGACCGTGCACACCCCATGACCTGGGTTAAGGACTCACTGATCACAACCCAGATCAAGGCAAAGCTGGCAACGGATCACCCGGGCAGCATGAAGCATATCCAGGTCGATACCGACGCGGATGGCGTTGTGTGGCTGACCGGCACCGCCAACACCCAGGCAGAAATAGACGCGGCGATTTCAACAGCACGCAACACAGAACACGTAAAATCAGTCTGGAGTGACCTCAAAATCGAGAACGACCGTTAAAGTACCGGCTCGATTCTGACGTACGGAACGCGGCGCGGTCATCGCGCCGCACAAACTGGGCTAGAGGCTGATGCAAATGCCTCTGGCTTTTTCATGTCTGGCGATCCAGAGCACAAACTCCCGAAGTGCATGGCAGGCAACCTGAGAGCGTATTTATTGCAATTAAACCAGTGCTGCATGAAGTAGAGGCGCAGCATCCGTGCCAGCCCCTTGGGACGGCGACCCGGTCCGGTCGGGTCAGGAATTGTGAGGCTTCAGTGCCTGGGTCAGCTCGGATCAGGAAATGATCCGGTCCATCTCCTCAAGAAACCGTTCCTTGCGGGTCTTCTTCGTATTCTTCTCAAAGCCGGTCTGACTGCTCTGGCGCATGCTGCGTTGCCCTCGTTTAACATCGTATCTATTATTATAAATACGAGGAAATATTCAGAGTGTCGCCAGGTTTATGGGGAAGGATCATCCGGGTACGCGCAGCAGGATTCCTTCGGGCACCCTCGTCGAGGCCACCCTTGCCTGCCGGCCAATGTACGCCGACGTACAGACATGCCATGACCGCCGGCACATAATCATTACTGAACTGCCACTTCCGAGCCATACACCGCAGGCTGTCGCAGCCTATACCACCTGGACCGGCCAGATCGTTCTGACAGAATCCAGTCTCCGGCCCGCTTATACCGACGTCAACCGAGTCGGTTTACCACGATAATCGTCGCACACCGATGTTTACATGGGTTAACCACTAACCAGTAACAAAAGGAACTTATCATGAAACGTTTTCTAATCGCAGCAGCAGTAGCAGCCGCCATGGCGAGCATTGCCACTCCGGCAGATGCCTCCGATGTTGGCATATCCATCACCGTAGGGCAGCCCGACTTCTATGGGCGCCTCGATATTGGCGACTATCCACGGCCACAACTTCTCTACAGTCGGCCGATACTCGTCGAGCGGGTATCACACCGCGAGCCGATCTATATGCGCGTGCCGCCGGGCCACGCCAAACACTGGAGCAAGCACTGTCGAGAATATGATGCCTGTGGCGAACGGGTATATTTCGTACAGGACAGCTGGTACAGCAATGAATACGTTCCGCGCTACCAGGAACAGCACCGGGATCACCACGGCGATCACCGCGATGATCAGCGCAGGGATAACGGATACAACAACCACGGCGACAACCACGACGGCGATCGCGGTGATCACGGCACAGGTGATCCTGATCACCATGGAATGACTGGCCGGCCACAAGAGAATTACAGCGCCTGACAGTCATTTCTGGCAACCCGGCTGCCACCGGTATTACACCGGCTGGCCCAACTGCAGAGGTATGTATGCCGACGCGCAGACTGTGCCTGACATGGCGTTCACACTCGGCATACGTACAGGAGAGCATATGAAACGCACGCATACAACTATTGTACTCTTGATTGCCACCACTGCCTTTATGAGTGGGTGCGCAAACGATTATTCCCATCCCGCACCGAATGAGCCCTATTCCCGGCAAACGGCATCCCAGTCTTACGCGCACACCTATGGTGTCATTGAATCGATTGAAATAGTCCGCGCGAATAACCCGGGCATCGCAGGCACCGTAATCGGCGGTGTCATCGGCGGCGTGCTCGGCCACCAGATTGGTGGCGGCAGCGGCAAAACGGCGGCAACCATCGTTGGTGCCGCAGGTGGCGCCGTGGTCGGGCATGAAGTCGAAGCAAACAACCAGGGCCCGGATCAATATCAGATAAAAGTGAATCTTGGTAATGGTCGTTTTCAAACGGTGACACAGGACGATATTACCGGCCTGCACGTCGGCAGCCGTGTGACTATAGAGAATGACCACGTTTATCGTGACTGAGTAAACGAACGAACGTAATTTCTTTCAACCAGGTTACATCTAAGGAGCGGGTTGTGAACTGGAACATCGTGGAACGCAACTGGGATCAGTTCAAGGGATTGATAACCGCACGCCGGGAAAGCTCACCAATGATCATCTCGACGTGATCGCCGGCAAGCGCGATGTGCTGGCCGGCAGGATCCAGGAATCCTATGGCATCACCCAGAATGAAGTTGAAAAGCAAATCAAGGCTTTTGAGGAAGGCAACAAGGATTTCCTGCCGCCGAAGGTGTAACTCCTGCCACCGGTTTTCCACGAACATTAACAGGCAGTCATTCCCCCGACAGCGCGACAACAGTGCGTAGCGCGTTGAACGCCAAAACGTACAGCCTGAAGGGTGCACGCAGCGAATCTTCCAGTCATTCCTGAATCAGTGGTTCACAGGACTCCACCCCCGTGTTCACGGGGGGCAGGACCTGCGTAGTCCTGACCTGTTATAACATTCCCTGACTTGTAGCATCTTCACTTTCAATGCGGTGAGCAGCCCCTGCTCCGGTGCAGGATTACCGGAATGGCCTCCACGCCGCGTAGAGTCCACATCCTGCCAGGACGACTGCCTGAGGATTTCATGCAAACTCCGGATATTCGGCCTTTATAACCCCGGCTATTCCGGCTCAGACTGCCCGGGTTGCTCCGGCCAGTAGAGAGTCACACGCAGCGGGTGTTCATCACCAATGTCTACGGTCTTGTCCACAGTTTCCCCGTTGCTTACAGCACTGATACGGTATTGTCCGGGTGCCAGCTGTACCAGCAGTATGGGGCCACCCTTCAGCGACTCCAGCACAGGCGAGCCGGATTTTCCCTTTATACTGACCTCAACATCAGCCAGGTAATTGCCAGTCGGTTGCGATGCAAACGTCAGCATCAGCGTATAATCCCTGGCGGCCTCCTTCATGGCAATTGACTCACTCTCTCCGATACCGCCAGACAGATAGGTAATCCCGTTCCGGGCTTGAGCCACAGGCGTTGCGGACAGATCTCCGGCAACCGCTGACCCCAACGCGCCCTGTATTGCGGCAATAACCACTATAAATAACACTATTCTCTTGTTCATGTAATCACCTCTAGCTTATACATCTCCTGTTGCGCTTCAATCAGGCACCGCCAGCCTGCGCCAGCGCCATTCCTGTTGCTTGTAAACAGGAACACCGAACCCGCCTTCCCGATCACGAATATGAAAGTCGAGAGGCTTCTATTCTGCAGGCGCCGGAACAACCACAACGGTATTGCCACCCGTTTCGCCGGTATCGCCTTTGGCCCCGTCATAACCAGTGTTGCCTTGCATGCCAGTATCGCCTTTGGCCCCGTCATAACCGGTGTTGCCTTGCATACCGGTTTTGCCTTGTGGACCGGGTGGTCCCGGAACGGCAGCCGTTGTTGACGGCACGGTGACAACGGTTGGTCTGTCGCAGGCGCTCAAACCGACCAGTGTAACGAGCCCAATAGCAAGTATTGAATATTTCATGTTGATTCCTCTCAGGTGAATTGGCTCGAACAGGCCAATGTGAAACAAATGCTTCATCAGCACGACATCAACAGAGTACGAAAATGCAACATCAGTTTCAGTGCGCCAGCGTACTTAACGCAGGATTTCGGTAACACAGGACCAGTGCAGGTAATGATGCGTGTATTTGCAAGGGCTCCCGGCGGAACGAGGTGCAGAGCTGTGGGCTGAAGAAGATGAACACCGGGACCAGAATGGAAACGAAATCCTGCGGAAATCAATGGCATTTCATGAGACACCATCCCGATGCAACGAGTTGGAGTATGAATTCAGATATCTCGTCTTTGCGTGCACGGCAAAGCAATCTATAGCATCGCACGGTGGCCACATAGGCAAGCCCCAGCGGGGATATCGGGTCTGGTAAATGTTAGCGGTTCGCCGATACCAGCAAGACACGCATGGTCTATTCCGGACTTGCCGGGGCCACGACCAGGGTGCCTGCCATGACATGGCCCCGATGAATCTTCATGAACAGCAACTTCTTGTTGCAGTCGAATTCATAGGAACCGGGAGTCAGCGGCGTGATATCCACGCTTTCGGTCTTGCCGGCGTTGACATCGACATCCACATCCAGTCCGGCCGCCTCTGTAGTGGTCAACTGTTTCCGGACATTTGTTAAGGATCTTTTCGTAATCCAGCGGTGTCTTGTAGCCCAGCGTCGAGTGCAGAGCATCCCATGCTGCTTCAGCAAGGCCTGGCTGGCATGACTGGCATACTGGCTGCCGCGGTCCGAATGATGCAGCAGGCCCGGTGGTGGTTGCCGCAGATTGATTGCCATCAGCAAGGTGTGGTTCGCCAGGGCCTTCTGCATATGCCGATCCATCGACCAGCCCACTACCCGGCGGGAATACAGATCGATGACTACCGCCAGGTAAACCCAGCCCTGCTGGGTCCACAGGTACGTTGTGTCAGTGCCCCAGACCTGATTGGGTCCCTGCGGCATAAACTGGCGATTCAGCATATTCTCAGCCACTGGCAGCTTGAGTATAGGAAGCATAACCCACATATAATGTACAATAGCGTACAGACGCGGCAGGGAGTGCGTTGAATCTTGCGGGATTTCTACCAGCGGGGCGGCGCGCTGACGCTCGGTGTGGTGGAACAACGGGGCCCGCGCAGCGTTCGATTGCCGGCTATGTACGTTACCGGCTATGTACGTTATCAGACAGACAGTGAAGGCGGTTCTCCGTAAGCTCGCATTATCGGAGCCAACATCAAAACCTGCAATGTCTGCAGTGTGATCCTGTTGAAGGGCGGTGATTGCCCGGCATGACCTGCCGATTCATCACACCCTGGCTCATCACAATAGGGAACGATTATGAACAGATTCAACACCATTAATACCATGCAGAGATACGCACTCAGTGCAATTGCCGCCGCCATGCTGCTCGGCCTGGGTGCTTGTTCCGGGATGTCGACGCAGGACAAGAACACCGCCATCGGCGCGGGTGTCGGCGCCGTCGGCGGCGCCGTTCTTACCGGCGGCAGCACGGTCGGAACCGTCGGTGGTGCAGCCGTAGGCGGCATCATCGGCCACGAAGTCAACCCGGACGAATGATGATCGATCCGCGACGTGCCTGGCCCACCCGGCCGATGCGTCGCGGTCGCTCATAACCCCGAATCCCGGCAACGGGTGTGACCCACACGGTGACACCCGATTGCGGACACAACAATCACCAGGAGGTATACATCATGAAACCAGTCAAGACCCTTAGCGCAGCCCTGGTCATAAGTGCATTGCTTGTCGCACTATCCGGCTGCGAGAAGCAGGAAGGCCCGATGGAGAAAGCCGGCCAGAGTATCGACAACGCGACAGAGTCGGTTGGAGAACATGTCGAAAATGCCGGTGAGGCCATCCAGGACGCGGCAAAGGGCAACACGGAGTAGCGGGTGCCATGTATGGGCAACGACCGGAGTTAAATGTGAGCCGTTCGGCGCCATCGAGATTCCTGCCTGCCGGTTGTGGGGCGGGCGGACGCAGTGCGAGCTCCTCCTCACGTAAATGGAGTGCGACCAATGGACACAAGTCCGGATAGATGATTCGACCGGTGATGAAGCGATCCACAGCGGGTTGAGTGGCTCCGCGGCAGGACATGACAGATAAGGAGTAACTTCTATGTTAGTAACTATTGCGATTATCTTGCTTATCCTCTGGGCGCTTGGCCTGGTCACCTCGTATACACTGGGCGGATTTATCCACCTGCTGCTGGTCCTCGCGATCGTGGTGATCGTGATAAATGTCATTCAAGGCCGACGCGTGTAACGGCCAGGAAAGCGCTCTCTGTCGCAGGGCGGTCAGGTAAAGCAATCCGGTGATTCACGAATTCCGGTTTACCAGGCTCTCTCGTCGTCAATGACGCAAATACACGTGTTTGTCTACCGGAGAAAATGAGATGAATGCAGTCAAGCTATTGGCAATCGTGTTGATCGTAGCCGGCACCCTGGGGTTGGTGTACGGCGGTTTCACTTACACCAAGGACACGCAGAAGGCCCAGCTGGGTTCGTTAGAGCTGTCGGTCAAGGACACGAAGACAGTAAATGTCCCCATCTGGGCCGGTGTGGGGGCCATAGTGGCGGGGGGTATCCTGCTTTTAGTACGCAAGTAACACCAGATTCTTAATAGATCAGGCAAAGGAGAATGTATGAATAAACCAGTCGATGAAGTTACCAAAGAACAGTTGATCGCCGATTTCAAGGCGGTGGTGGCAGATGCGGAAGCGCTGCTGAGAGCAACCGCCAACCAGGGTGGTGAGGAGCTGGCCGCGGTACGCGCCAAGGCGGAAGAATCGCTCAGGGTTGTGAAAGCCAGGATTGCGGAGGAACAGGTGGCATTGATTGTCAAAACCAAAGAGGCAGCCAGGGCTACCGATGCTTATATCCACGAAAACCCGTGGCAAGCCGTCGGCGTTGCCGCCGGTTTCGGTTTGCTGATCGGCCTGCTCAGCGGTCGCCGCTAGTTGTTTGCCATGTCTGAGAGAACACCCGGCGGAAGCAAGGGGCTGCTTGAGTCGCTGTCAGTTCTCGCCGGGACGCTGGTTGCCATCGCGCATACGCGTCTCGATCTCCTGTCTGCAGACCTGGAGGAAGAGCGGGCGCATTTATTCTCGCTACTGGTGTTGACACTGGCAGCCCTGTTGTGCCTCGGGATTGGCGTGGTGCTGGCAACGATCCTGCTCGTCGTCGCATTCTGGGACACGCACCGTCTGCTCGCGCTAGGTGCACTTGCCGGATTCTTTCTGGTAGTCGGCATGGTGGTATGGGCGTTCGCCTTGCACAAGGCGAGAACAAAACCGAGACTCTTTGCAGCAAGTCTATCGGAATTGTTCAAAGACCGGCAGCAGCTCAGTTCCCGCTCATGAATAAAAAATTGATCCGGTTAGCTGAACGGCGTGAACGCCTGGTTACCCGGGCTGCGGAGCAACGCGTGGTGCTGGCGCAGAACATCGAGCCGTATCGTATACCCCTGGCGCTGGCCGACCGGGGCATGACCGCGCTGCGTTATATCAAGAATCATCCCGAATGGCTGGTCGGTGTTGTTGTTCTGCTTGCGGCACTGCGCCCTGGCCGCGTCGGGAAATGGCTGGGGCGCGGCTGGGTAACGTGGCAGATGATGTATACACTGCGCGGCAGGTAAGGCACCTGGATAATTCAGTAACAAACTGATTCTGTGAAAACCGGATTCCCGTTTTCAGGGGGGTGACATGCCTTGCCATACTTAAACAAGTCCTCCAGATTCTCTCACCGCAGGTTTTCCGGGCGGCTTTATTCTCCAAGCAACTCCGCCACAGGCTGCATTTGTTCCACATGTGTGGACACTACTTTCAGGATAACGGTGATCGGGATGCCGAGCAGCATGCCCCACACGCCCCATAGCCAGGCCCAGAAAAGCAGTGAAATGAACACGGCAGCTGCATTCATTTTGGCGATCTTCCCGGTTATCCAGGTGGTCACGAAGGTACCGACGACCATGGCGATCGTCAATGATGTCCCCGAGACCAGCAACGCCATCGAAAACGAGTCGAATTGCATATAAGCCGCCATTCCGGTCACTGCCGCGATGGCTAACGGACCGAGGTAAGGGATTACATGCAACAAGCCCGCAGTGACTGCCCACGCTCCCGCATTCTCAAGGCCGATCCAGCGGAATGCAATCCAGATGAGCAACCCTAAAAGGATATTCGTCATCAAGAGCATGAACATATATTTCTGGATGGAGCCGTTGATGTCATCAAGAATGGCGACGGTGATTTTCTTCCTCGACAACGATGGACCCGCAAGTCGCACCAGCTTTCGCTTGAAGGTATCGCCACCCACCAGGAGAAAGAAACACAGAAAGATCACCATGACCGCCTGCCCGACAAAGCCCAGGGCCCCCATGGAGCTGGCCCACATAATGTCGCCGACCATAAACCCGGGCGTGTCGATGACGACATGCGGAGTACGGTGCTTGCCGCCCGACGGGGTATTAGCCACCTGGCTGGTCGCCTTTTCCATTTCGCCCATGGCGGTTTGCATTTTCTGTATGTTACCGCTCGGATTATCCCGCATACTGGCGAAGCCCTCGGACAGCTTGCCCGCTGCTTCGGGCAACTGCACGAGTATCGTCTGCATCTGACCACGCAACGAGTAGCTGCCCATCACGAGCGTGCACACAACGATTGTCATCACCATGCTTGTGCCCAGCACACGCGGAACCCTGATCCGTTCCAGCCATGAAACGAGGGGGCTCAGTGTGTAAGCAAAGAATATTCCGAGCAACAGGGGAACGAATAACTTCTGACTCCAATCGAGCGCGAATACCAGGGCGATTGTCGCCAGCATGCCAAGCGCCAGACCACGCGCATCCACAGGAACGTGAATTGTGAAGGGGGCGGCAGTGTCAGATACCCGCGCTGCGGGATGCTGATTGTCTTCCTGATGAGCAGGTTGACGGTTCATGGAGACGCAGTGAGATAGGTTGCCATAATTGTTTCGGGTCTATTCATCAAAACCTCCCAGGTACAAAGTGGAAGTTTAGTCGCAATATAAAATGCCGTCTGTGCTGCGTCGAACATATGGGCCAGAGGATGCGTGAACCCGGTGTCAGGTGTCAGTGGAACAAGCCCGCCAGCGGCGCCGCCATGCCTGCCAGCAACAAATATGTTCCCGGCCGAATCGGCTATATCATTAATATCGCTGGCACTTGTAGCGGAACGGCGGCGGCAATCGGGATGGCTCCCTGTTATATCAGCCACTGATTTTTCATTAGCCGATAGCATTAAGAGCGAGGTGAAGAGTCCAAACCCGAAAAGAGTGATTAATTCCAGGGGAAAATCGGAGACGCCGCCCCCCTCCAGAAGGATCGATTTGATCGGTCGGTAAAATTGACAGGAGGGAAGCAACGGCGCCACAGCGTTCAGGGTTTTCGAAAAATCTGAATGCGCGGAAGGAAGAAGGTGCGGGAGATAAAAAAGGACCCCCAATGTTCTCGCACTCGCCTGGGTACGGCATAAAAAACCACGAAGACTCGAAGACTCCGAAGGCGCTGAAACAGAACCCGCCCGCAATCAGAAAGGCGAGTTAGCTAACACCGCCGCTGCGTTTAAAATCAAACTTCGTCAACAAATGCAGCAAGATCGCTGCGATCGCGACTGGAATCGTGCCATAACTGAAACACCAGCCATAACATTCTCCAATTAATTCTGGTTTCAGTGTCCGTCTGCTGCCAGCCAGCTGGCATAATCGGAACAGACCCTAAATCTTGCCCATCAGAAACAGAATGAGCAGGATCAGCAACACCAACCCAAGACCGCCGCTGGGACCGTAACCCCATCCCCGGCTGTGGGGCCAGACTGGTATAACGCCGATCAGCATCAAAACAACTATGATCAGCAGAATGGTTCCTAATGTCATTTCATGTCTCCTGATAATCAGTTATAGTAGCGCACCGGCCAGTAAGAGGCCTGCGACTCGTAACCACCGCATTCCGCGGCAAACTTGCACCAAACCCCACCTGTTAATCCAGCTGTTCCTTCGAGCCAGTGGTCCTTTATCAGCCTGCACCACGACTACCGTTGATCACGGCGACTATTCACATATCCATGTATATTATTTATCTAAAACGAAGGTAATCGTCTGTTCGCTGCCGCACACTGGACCCGGTTTTCGCTAGCCGCAGGCAAGGTATCCCCTGCTCCAAAGACTGCAATCGCACAGCGAGCTCGCTGATACCCGCAGCTGGGCCATTACCGATATGTTCTGCCGACTGGCGAGTGTTGCCTTGAATACGCCACCGTACCGATTACACCTGATCACGCGCCTGGCCTTGCACTATCATCCGAAGCTAGCCCAGCCAGTCACCACACAGGCCCTACAGCGGTAAATACGGAACAGGCCGGGACAGTTACCAACCCGCATTGAATCGCACCTGGCATCCGCGCCTTGCTATGTGTGACAACGAACAGACTCATTTAGTGAATTGACGGATCATTCGCGATCCCCACCTCATACCATAAATGACAGTTTATGAAAATCTATTTCGCGACAACCTGTTTCGTCATCGGCACCTTGCTGGCCCCGGTTGCTGTCATCGCCGAAGACCTGGACTCAGACCGTATGCAACCCATGACATACGCCAAGGACTCGGTAATAACAACCAAGGTCAAGGCCAAGCTAGCCGAGGAGAAGATGAGCAGTCTCGTGCATGTTCAGGTCGATACCGACAGTAATGGCGAAGTGTTCCTGAGCGGCAATGTCAGATCCGAGGCAGAAGCGGACAAGGCTGTATCAATTGCACACGAGACCGAAGGCGTAACCTCGGTCACGAGCAATCCTAAAATACGGCTGGATGATTAGGATTCTGGTTCAAGGCAGAAACCCTGCTAATTCAGAAACACTCTGCGCGTAGCTAAAGCTTTCACACGCCGGCCTCGGGTTCAACGGAATCCAGGCTGGCTTTCTATTTATATGTTCTTAAACGAGCCAGTTCATCACGCAGCCATTGGCTACTTGTCATCGTATTCCCGTCATTACACCTAACCTGATACGGTTGGCCACTGAAACTGCTTTCCGTGGCAACTTTCTCGATAAAGTCATCGGTGCTATCTATCTGATTTGCTGTCATCAGGAAGTTGTACTTGTCGCGCAAATGCGCTTGAGCCGCTTTCGAGTCGTGCCAGGTGCCGTTGCGATAAAACACACATTCGGACCCATCGATATAGCCAAGCAAAAAGTAGCTTTCTATCTGCACATTAGTCGCTGTCTCCGCATGCGCAACAGGTAGCAGAAACAGACACATAAGCAGTGTCGATCCCACAGTCAATCGCAGGTTCATAGATCCTTATCCACTGGCAGTAGCAATAAAATATTGACCTTGAGTCTTTGCCAGCTAGAAAACACGCATTAGAACACCGTTAGACACGGTACTGGATATTATTTCCAGGTTCAGTGCTCTAACGAACACTGCACGGCTGGCAGGTATGGTTGCGTCTAACGGTAGCCAGGATCCTGTTAAATTCCTGGACAAGGCATGGATTCCAGCGCCATCATTTGAAGAATTACCGGTCACCAAATCGATAGGTCGACAATCAGCTATTCCTATCGATTCCTCCCCGTGTCGACTTGATCTGCGGCTTCCTGTCTCGTGTAAAAGGTGCCGTCTTTCAGAAAGCCGGAAATCAAGGTATTTTTCGCATACGCGACTTTCCCGTTGATGTATCGTGCAGCGATCACTTCATCTGGCAGACCCTCCAGTGTATGGAAGACTGCCACTTGGCCATTCGGATAGCGTGACAAGTAGACCATTCCTGTCTCTTGATCTCGAAAAGCAGGTCTGAAACATGCTTCGCGACACCCTTCACTCACACCGGCGCTGCCGCGATAAACGCGGTTTTCCCATTTGAGCGCTGCTACGTCAAGGAATGCATTTAGTTCCGGCATACTTCGAATCCCCTCTCCCACCACTGTGGCGGCAATTGAGACCGATCAGCATCAGAATGGTCGGCATAATTGTTACAGAATGTCATTTCATGTCTCCAGAAAGCGAGCCCTGGCACCGCAGCGGCCATGATAACTCTCGCAGGCCATACTGTTTTCCGCGGCGCACCGACGCCCGTCTTCCACCTGTTTCACCCGTTGAACCTTCAAGGCAATAACCTTTTGCAAGACTGCGCGGTTAGCATCACTGATCTCGAAAGTCATAGCTATGTCCATATGCAAATGCTACTCCAACGACAGTTACCGTCTGTACGCGATCGCACACTGTGTCCGGTTTCTTTCCGCTGTAAACGAGGATGCGCTCACACTCCAGAAACGGTAGCGGCGCTGCTGGGTTCCTGACAGCTATGCCAGGGTCATATTGACATCATCCGTCATGAACGCGGGCTGTCCTATGTGCGATACCTAACAGACTGCGTCTGATCACGTGACTAAACTTGCGATCGATCCCGTAGTTTCCTTGCTGTGAGCGGCGCTGCGCCAGGTGCCACGTCATGGACGCCGAGGCAGGTGCTTGGAAACACATGTTAACAATGCATTTTATACCCGCCGCGAGCCAATCAAGTCCGGGGCATTGTCCCAAAGAAGTGGGTAGTTCCATAACCACAGGAGTACAGCATGAAACGTATACTATTCGCGGCAGCCTTGGCCGACGCCACCGCCGCGGCACTCGCGGGCGATAGCAAGGATCACGCCGGCATTGGCGTGACGCCAGTCACGGCTCATACCTCCCCGGTGTAGCAAGTTCTTGTGGCCAATGCCCCGCAAGCGGGATGATGGCTACGGCATATCACAATGTACACTCTTGCCATGAACGATCCACGGACCACAATACTCCTCGTCGAGGACGATCCCGCCGATGCCAGACAGATTCAGGACGCGCTCGCGGGCACGGGAGATAACTCCACGGGAGAAAACACATTTCATGTCGAATGGGTGACACGGCTCGACGATGCACTCGAACGCCTGGACAGGAAGGATATCGCGATGATCCTGCTTGATCTCACGCTTCCCGACGGCCAGGGCCTCGAAGCGTTCGATCAGGTGTTCGAGGCCGCGCCAAATGCCTTGATCCTGGTCCTGAGTGCGGCGCGCGATGAGGATATCGCGCGCCAGGCCGTGCAGCGCGGCGCACATGATTATCTCGTCAAAGACCATGTCGACGCTCATTGGTTGTCACACACCCTGTGTTACATTATCAGGTGCAAGACTGCCCGTAACGCACTGCAGAACAGCGAGGCGCGCTTCCGTGCAATGAGTGACGCTTCCCCACTGGGCATCTTCGTCTCCGATGCAGAGGGCAATTGCGTATATACCAACGCGGCTTATCAAAAGATCTCGGGGCTGAGCTTCGAACAGACGCTGGGCACGCGCTGGAGCCTGGCGATACACCCGGAGGATCGCCAGCGCGTCCTTGCCGATTGGCGAGCCGCGGCGCAGAGCGCTGCACCATTCCGGACGGAGTTCCGCTTTCAGCGAAAAGACGGGAGCGTCGTGTGGACGCGTCTCAACAGCGCCGCCATGCACGACGGGGTGGAGCCACATGGTCATGTGCAGACGATTGAGGATATCACGGCGCGCAAAGCAACTGAGTTCGGTTTGCGAGCGGTGGAAGAGGCCTTGTTCGAGGAAAAGGAGCGCGCCCAGGTCACGCTCAACTCCATTGGTGACGCCGTGCTGACCACCGACCTCCAGGGCAACGTGACCTATCTGAATCTGGTGGCGGAGACGATGACCGGCTGGTCCCGTGAGGAGGCGTTGGGTCGACCGCTTGCGGAAGTATTCAGGATCATCGACGGCACGACACGTGCAGTCGCCGCGAATCCGGCGCGGCGCGCCATAGCGGAAGACAGGACCGTGGGACTGACCGCGGACTGCGTACTGGTTCGCCGCGACGGGGTCGAATACCCCATCGAGGATTCCGCCGCGCCCATCCACAACCGCGACGGTCGGGTCTCCGGGGCGGTGATCGTCTTCCACGACGTCAGCCAATCCCGGGCCATAGTACTGAAGATGGCCCATCTGGCCCAGCACGATTTTCTCACCGGCCTGCCCAACCGGGTGCTGCTGACCGAACGTCTCTCCCAGGCGATCGGGCTGGCCCATCGTCACCGCAAGCAAGTCGCGCTCCTGTTCCTGGATCTGGATAACTTCAAACGCATCAACGATTCGCTGGGGCATGTGATCGGCGACCAGCTGCTTCAGCTGGTGGCGAATCGCCTGGCTTTGTGCGTGCGTGCCACGGATACGGTCTGCCGCCAGGGCGGTGACGAGTTCGTGATACTGCTGGCCGAGATCGAGAGACCGCAGGACGCGGCGCACATAGCGGAAAAGCTGCGTATCGCGCTCGCCGTGCCACACCTCATCGGCGGACACGAGCTCCATGTCACCCTGAGCATCGGCATCAGCGTATTTCCCGATGATGGCATTGACGTAGCCACCGTGATGCAGAACGCCGACACTGCGATGTTCCACGCCAAGGCAAGGGGCCGTGGCAATTACCAGTTCTTCAGGGCAGACATGAACAACCTTGCGGTCCGCCGTCTGTCGGTCGATGGCTAACTGATGACTTCGGACTGCTGCTTGAGACCGGCAAACGACGATGCGAAGGAAGAGCAGTGCCGAGATGGACAGTACCCATAACCGCATGACCCGGGCTGATGCGCTGGTAATCTTTGGCGTGACCGGCGACCTCGCCCACAAAATGATTTTTCCGGCGCTCTACGCAATGGTCAGGCGCGGCGTTCTCAACGTGCCGGTGGTTGGTGTCGCCGCCCCGAAGTGGAGCCTGAAGCAACTGCACAAACGGGCAACGGACAGCATCAGGCAAGCCGGCAAGATCGATGACCGGGGCGCGCTCGGCCACCTGCTCTCCCTGCTCCGGTATGTGGGTGGTGATTACAATGACCCGGGTACGTTCGAGGCGCTCAGGCAGGTACTGGATGATGCCCGGCGTCCGGCGCATTACCTCGCCATCCCCCCGCGCTGTTCGCCACGGTTATCAAAGCACTCGGTGCCGCGGGTCTGGCCGATCAGGCGCGCGTCATCGTCGAAAAACCGTTCGGACGCGACCTGGCGTCGGCGCAGGCGCTCAACCGCGTCGCGCTGTCGGTGTTTCCGGAAGACGCGATCTTCCGCATCGACCACTTTCTCGGGAAGGAGGCAATCATGAATATCCTCTATTTCCGCTTCGCCAATTCCTTCCTCGAGCCGATCTGGAACCGCAACTGCGTGGCCAGCGTGCAGATCACGCTGTCCGAGGATTTTGGCGTGAACGGTCGCGGCGCATTTTATGAAAGCGCCGGTTGCCTGCGCGACGTCATCCAGAACCACCTGTTCCAGATTGTCGCGCTGCTGGCCATGGAACCGCCGGCGTATCAGGGTTATGGCGCGGTCCAGAGTGAGAAAGCCAAGGTGTTTCAGGCCATGCGTCCCCTGCGCCCGGACGAAGTGGTGCGTGGACAGTACACCGGCTACCGCAAGGAGCCGGGTGTCGCCAGGGGATCGGATGTCGAGACGTTCTGCGCCCTGCGGCTGTTTATCGACTCGTGGCGCTGGGAAGGAGTGCCGTGGTACCTGCGCTCCGGAAAATGCCTGGCGACATCGGCGGCCGAGGTCCTGGTGGAGTTAAAACCGCCACCGCAAAGGCTGTTCGACGATTCCGCGCCGGCGGCCGGGCGGTCCAATTACCTGCGCTTCCGGCTCTCTCCCGACTCCGCCGTCGCCCTGGCCGCGCGCGTCAAGCGCGCCGGCAAGGAGTTCATCGGCGACCAGCGCGAGCTCTACCTGCTGGAAGAACAGCCGGGGGAGGAAACACCCTACGAGCGGCTGCTGGGTGACGCCATGGCCGGTGATGGCGCACTCTTCACCCGCGAGGACGCGGTTGAGGCCGCCTGGACGGTGGTCGATCCAGTCCTTAATACCCACCCCCGCGCTCTTCGCTACAAGCCTGGCAGCTGGGGTCCGAAACAGGCTGACGCGCTCATCGCGGCGGACGGAGGCTGGCACAACCCCGCACTCTTGAATGTGCCAGACTGACAAACGACACAGGAGGCATCATGAAAGCCACACAACAATTGCACGATCTCGGTCAAAGTCTCTGGCTCGACAACATAACGCGTGAGCTGCTGACCAGCGGCACGCTGGGTCGCTATATCACCGAGCTGTCCGTGACGGGACTGACCTCCAATCCCACGATCTTCGATCAGGCCATCGGGAATGCCGACTTCTACGACGCGGCCATCCACCAAAAGGCATTGGATGGAAAATCAGGCGAGGCGCTCTTTTTTGAACTGGCGCTGGAAGACCTGACCCGGGCCGCGGATCTTTTTCGGCCGATCCACGACACCACGGGCGGCCTTGACGGCTGGGTATCGCTGGAGGTGTCGCCCCTGCTGGCAGACGATATGGCAGACACCATTCAGGCGGCGGTGCAACTTCATTCCCAGGCGCAACGGCCGAACCTTTTCATCAAGATCCCTGGAACATCTGCCGGCATCACCGCGATCGAGGAGGCTATCTACGCCGGTGTGGCGGTTAATGTGACGCTGCTGTTCTCACGAGAGCACTACCTCGCCGCCGCCGATGCATACCTGCGTGGCATAGAACGACGTGTTGCCGCCGGCCTTGATCCGGCGGTCGGGTCCGTAGCCTCGATTTTCGTCAGCCGCTGGGACGTCGCCATCAAGGACAATGTTCCACAGGAACTACGCAACCGCCTCGGTATCGCTATGGCTAAGCGTATCTACAAGGCCTACCGTGAACTGCTGGCCTCAAAGCGCTGGAAGGCGCTGGCTGGTGCCGGTGCCAGGCCGCAACGCCTGCTCTGGGCCAGCACCGGGACCAAGGATCCGGCTGCCGCGGACACCCTCTACATCGACGCGCTCGCCGCGCCGGATACCGTCAACACCATGCCCGAGAAGACGTTGCTTGCCTTTGCAGGACACGGTGAAATGAAAGGCAGTTTGCCGGCCGATGGCGGCGATGCCGAAGCCGTGCTCGCCGAGTTTGCCCGGGCAGGCGTGGACGTTGTAGAGCTCGCGCTCAGACTCCAGCATGAAGGTGCGCAATCTTTCGCCAGGTCCTGGAACGAGCTGATGGACCGCATTGCATCGAAAAGCGCCGTACTGACGCAGGGCCAGCCACGTGGCGGAGCCGCATCATGACAGTCACAGCGCAGCTCGACCAGCAGTGCATCAACACCCTGCGCTTCCTGTCGGTGGACATGGTGCAGAAGGCCAACAGCGGGCATCCGGGCCTGCCCCTCGGCGCCGCGCCGATGGCCTATGTGCTGTGGACGCGCTGGCTCAAATACAACCCGCACAATCCTCACTGGCCCAACCGCGACCGTTTCGTGCTCTCGGCCGGACACGGTTCGGCGCTGCTCTACAGTCTGCTCCACCTGAGCGGCTACGAGCTCTCGCTGGACGACATCCGGCAGTTCCGCCAATGGGGCAGCAAGGCGCCGGGGCATCCCGAGCGCGGACACACGCCCGGCGTGGAAACCACCACCGGGCCGCTGGGGCAGGGCTTCGGCAACGCGGTCGGCATGGCGATCGCCGAGGCGCAACTCGCGGCCCGCTACAACCGGCCCGATCACGCGCTTATCGATCACCATACCTGGGCCATCGTCAGCGACGGCGACCTGATGGAAGGCGTGGCCTCCGAAGCGGCCTCGCTGGCCGGTCATCTCAAGCTCGGCAAGCTCACTTGCCTCTACGACGACAACTACGTCACCCTCGCCGCCGGCACCGACATCACCTTCTCCGAGAATCGCGCACGGCGCTTCGAAGCCTATGGTTGGCACACCGTGTCGGTAGCGGACGGTAACGATCTCGCCGCGATCGACGCCGCGCTGGCCGAGGCACGCGCAGAAACCGCGCGGCCGTCGCTGATCCTGGTGCGCACGCATATCGGTTACGGCTCGCCCGAGCAGGACAGCTTCAAGGCGCACGGTTCCCCGCTCGGCGTGCGATGACGTGCGCAAGACCAAGCAGACACTGGGTTGGCCGACCGAGCCGGAATTCCTGATACCGGAGGCGGCGCTGGCGCATTTCCGCGCGGCGGTGGCACGCGGCGCACAGGACGAGGCGGCGTGGAACGCGTCGCTGAGTGCCTATGCCAGGGCGTTTCCGGATCTGGCCGAAGAGCTGCAGGGGCGCCTGCGTACCGAACTGCCTGCGGGCTGGGATGCGGATATCCCGGAATTCGAGGCCGATGACAAGGGCCTTGCGACGCGCGAGGCTTCCGGCAAGGTAATGAACGCCATTGCGCCCAGACTGCCGGCGCTGACCGGCGGCTCGGCCGACCTCGACCCGTCGACGAAAACCGCCCTGAAAGGCCTGGGCGACTTCAATCCGCCGGCGACGCAAGACACCGACCATCAAGGCGCCGACAGCGCGGGCTGGAGCTATGCCGGACGCAATCTGCACTTCGGCGTGCGCGAACACGCAATGGGCGCCATCGTCAACGGCCTCGCCGCGCACGGCGGCTTCATGCCGTATGGCTCCACCTTTCTGATCTTTTCCGACTATATGCGCCCGTCGATCCGGCTGGCGGCATTGATGGGGCTGCACGTCGTGCATGTGTTCACGCACGACAGCATCGCCGTCGGCGAGGACGGCCCCACCCATCAACCGGTGGAGCAACTGGCCAATCTGCGGGCGATACCGAACCTTGTCGTGATCCGCCCGGCTGACGCCAACGAAACCGCGGTCGCCTGGCGCGTCGCGCTGGAGACGCGCGAACGGCCGGTGCTGCTGGTACTGACCCGGCAGGCCCTGCCCACGCTCGATCGCAGCCGCTACGCGGCGGCTGATGGCTTGCGCCGTGGCGCCTATGTGCTGAGCGATGCGCCGGACGGCAAGCCGGAACTGATCCTGCTCGCCAGCGGCTCCGAAGTCAGCCTGATCGTGGCGGCGGCGGAACGCCTGCAACAGCAAGGCGTCGCCGTGCGCTGCGTCTCGATGCCGAGCTGGGAGCTGTTCGAGGCACTGCCGCAAGCCGAACGCGATGCGGTGCTGCCACCGTCGGTCGGTGCCCGGCTCGCGGTCGAACTGGGGGTGTCGCAGGGCTGGGATCGTTACGTCGGTGCGCGCGGCGACATGCTCGGCGTGGAACGCTTCGGCGCTTCCGCGCCGGCCGCGGTAGTGCTGCGCGAATACGGCTTTAGCGTCGATAACGTCTGCGCACGGGCCAGGACGCTGCTGGCGGACTGACACCCCAGGCAACACGCCCGGCACGTGCATGCCCGGACAAAGGGTCGCATTTGGCGCCTCAGGGCATTGTGGTTGCGCGTTCGAACACCTGACCGCACAGAATATCGATCAGTCAACGACAGATGCTCCAGGGAACGATTTCAGCCGGAACAACACTGAAGCTATGGGTTGTTGTTGCCCGGACTGCAGCTACACTAACGCACACTGTTGATATTGCGGCGTATGTTATGGCCGCAGCGCGATATGCCGGGTAACTTCGTGTAAAACGAAAACGCCTTTACCACCTGGGCGTTTAATTCTCGGCTCGGTTTGTCGTGGCGGCAAGCCCCAGCATCAACAGTGACAGGCCGTCAACAAAAAGACTGATACCGATAAACAGCCCGATTAGCCAGGTTGAGCTGAACGGCCAGCCAGCAATAAACACAGCCGCAAGCGCGAGGGATAATATCCCATTGAACATCAACCAGCCCCAGCCTCGGCGGGGCCGAAAATCCCAGGCGGAGCCAACACCGGTGAAACCGTCAAGCAGGAAATAGACCGCTAATATCAACCCGAGTGCCGCTGTACCTGCGATGGGGTGCAGGAGTATGAGCAAGCCAGCAACGACTAACATGATTGGCTTGAGCCAGACAATCCTGCGATCCCGGTAGCCATGCCAGGCGATATAAAATGCGATGTCGCGGCGACAATCATCAACCAGCCAGCAAAAAATGTGGCTGCCATCGACACGAACTGAGGCAATGCGATACCTGCAATACCCGCCAGTAACAACACAATGCTGGTGTGATTACGGTCTTGCTTGACTGCCTGTCCATAACGACTTGCAGTGATTTATGCATGGCTGCAGCCCTCGTTGTATAGCATCGATCTCGCGCGACTTTTCCTGCACCCAGTCAATCCCGGGGTGCTGACCCGCTTCATCGAGCGTGAGACACTCCTCGCGGAGTATTTGACGCGGGCTTGATGTGTTTTCAGGAATATGTGCGGGTGGCGGCTAGTGATAGAGCATGTGCACACGCACAGATTGTACTTGAACATTGCGATTATCTGTACGTCAGCGAACAGAACACGCTGACAAGACGGTGAGAGTATCGTTTTGGCGAGGTGGGAGACTCCTGACCTGTGTGGCTGAGCAGCGATTGTCACGCCGCCGCCGGCTACGTGCGCCGTCGGACAGACGGAAAAGTGCTCATTCCATATGTTTGAACCTTTTGACCCGACAGGTGTTCAAATTACGCACCGCGGCAATTGACGATGCCAGAAGTCTGTCGGACCTAAAGAAAAGCGTCAGGGACATATTTGCAAGGTGAGCCAATGAGCGAACAACTTCGAATCTGGCACCCTAAGGAGTTTCTCTTGCCCACGGACGTAGAGGGATTCGAGTCCCTGGCCGAGCTTGCCCTGGATCTGCGCTGGACATGGAATCATGCCACCGACCAGGTGTGGCGGCAGCTGGATCCTGTGCTGTGGGAGCTGACACAAAATCCCTGGGTCGTCCTGCAGACGGCCTCGCGGGAGAAACTCCAGCGTGTCCTGGCCGAACCCGCTTTCCGCAAGAACATTGACGATCTGGCACAGGCCAGGCGGGATGCGGCGGAGGCGCCCGCATGGTATCAGCAAACACACCCGCAAGCGCAACTAGGCTGTGTTGCGTATTTCAGCATGGAATTCATGTTGAGCGAAGCCTTGCCCATTTACTCGGGCGGGCTCGGGAACGTCGCCGGCGATCAACTCAAGGCCGCCAGCGATTTGGGCGTTCCGGTTATCGGTGTGGGGCTGCTCTACCAGCAAGGCTATTTTCGCCAGGTGATCGACAAGAATGGCACGCAACAGGCCCTCTTCCCGTACAACGACCCCGGACAGTTGCCGATTACGCCGTTGCGTCAGACGAACGGCGAATGGTTGCGGCTGGAAATCGCCTTGCCCGGATACTCGGTCTGGCTGCGCGCCTGGCAGGTACAAGTGGGACGCGTGAAACTGTACCTTCTGGACAGCAATGACGCAGCGAATTACCCCGCGCATCGGGGCATTACCAGCGAGCTCTACGGCGGTGGGCCGGAGCTGCGCCTGAAACAGGAGCTGCTGCTCGGAATTGGCGGATGGCGACTGCTCGACGCACTCGGCATCCAGCCGGAGGTCTGCCACCTGAATGAAGGGCATGCCGCCTTTGCAGTGCTGGAACGCGCCCGCGGTTTCATGCAAGCGAACGGGCAGCCCTTCGAGGCCGCACTGGCTGTCACACGTGCTGGGAATCTCTTCACTACCCACACGGCGGTGGCCGCCGGCTTTGACCGCTTCGCGCCGGCCCTCATCGACCAATACCTCGGTGGATATGCCGAGCAGAAGCTCGGCATCACACGCCACGATTTGCTGGCCCTGGGCCGCCAGAACCCGAACGACGCGTCGGAACCTTTCAACATGGCCTATCTGGCGATCCGCGGCAGCGGGACGGTCAATGGTGTGAGTCGCCTGCATGGCAGGGTGAGCCGGCACCTCTTTGAGCCGTTGTTTCCGCACTGGCCGACGGAGGAAGTGCCGGTCGGACACGTGACCAACGGCGTCCATACGCCGACCTGGGATTCGGCGCCGGCTGATGACCTTTGGACGGAAACCTGTGGCAAGGACCGCTGGCTGGGTACGGTGGAAAACCTGGGACAGGACATTCGCCAGGTTTCCGACGCCAAGCTCTGGCAATTTCGCATCGACGCCAGCCTGGTGCTTGTCGAATACGCCCGCGAACGGTTGTCCCGGCAACTGGCCGTGTCCGGCGCGTCGCCCGAGGCAGTTGAGGAAGCGAAACATCTGTTTGATCCCAACACCTTGACGCTGGGTTTCGCGCGCCGTTTTGCCAGCTATAAAAGACCCAACCTGCTGTTGCACGACTCCGAGCGCCTGCTGCGCCTGCTGACCCATCCGCAACGCCCGGTACAGCTCATCATGGCCGGCAAGGCGCACCCGGCTGACCAGACGGGGCAGGCCCTGATTCAGCAATGGATACAATTCATCCGCCGGCCCGCGGTGCGTCCCCATGCAATTTTTCTCAGTGACTACGACATGCTCCTGACCGAGCACCTGGTGCAGGGCGTGGATGTCTGGCTCAATACACCGCGACGGCCCTGGGAGGCAAGTGGAACCAGCGGTATGAAAGTGTTGGTCAATGGCGGCATCAATCTGTCGGAACTGGACGGGTGGTGGGCGGAAGCCTATACGCCGGACGTAGGTTGGGCGCTGGGGGATGGCCAGGAACATGATGATGATCCCGCCTGGGATGCAGCCGAAGCCGAAGCCCTCTACGACCTGCTCGAACGCGAGGTGATTCCCGAGTTCTATACCCGCGACGAGCAGGGTATCCCCGGCGCATGGGTGGCGCGGATGCGGGAAAGCATGGTGCGATTGACACCGCGCTTTTCCACCAATCGCGCGGTACGTGAATACACCGAGCACTACTACCTCCCGGCGGCCCTGGCCTACCGTGAGCGGGCCATCGACAAGGGCGCAATCGGCGTGGAGTTGGTTAACTGGCAGCGCACACTGGAACAAAAATGGGCCGCGTTGCGCTTTGGCGACGTCAAGGTAGAGACTGATGGCGAGCGGCACCTCTTTGAGGTCCAGGTGTATCTCGATGACCTCGACCCGGAGGTCGTGCGGATCGAGCTATATGCCAATGGCGTTAACGGTTCTGCACCGGAACGCGTGGAGATGCAGCGTGTGCGGAAACTGGTAGGTGCAACCAACGGCTACGCCTATCGCTCCCCGGTTTCTGCAGCCCGCCCGGCGTCGGATTATACAGCGCGGCTCATACCGCACCACCATGGCGCGGCGGTTCCTCTGGAAGCCGTTCATATCCTGTGGCAGCGGTGATGCGATCGAATGACAGAAGACCCCCAATGAACGAACACGAACACCCAGCCAAAGACGAACCGGGAACACAGCCGACCCGGGACGAGGTGGCCAGAAAGGCGTACGCCCTTTATCAGAAGGAAGGTCATCCGCAAGGACATGCCGAGCAGAACTGGTTGGCGGCTGAGGCGCAATTGCAGCACGCCGGCTCCGACCATGCGGGTCATCATGACCACCACGACCATCATGCCCGCATGGCGGCGGATTTCCGCAAACGGTTCTGGATCTCACTGGTCCTGACCCTGCCCATTCTGGCCCTCTCGCCGCTGCTCCAGAAGCTGGTGGGTCTGCGTGAAGCCATTCGTTTTTCCGGCGACCTCTACGTCCTGTTTGGTTTTGCCTCGGCGGTCTTTTGGTATGGCGGCTGGCCGTTCCTCAAGGGCTTGTTCGAGGAACTTAAATCCCGGCAGCCCGGGATGATGACGCTGGTCGCCGTCGCCATCACCACCGCTTATGTTTACAGCAGCGCCGTGGTGTTCGGCCTGACTGGCAAGACGTTCTTTTGGGAGCTGGCCACCCTCGTCGACATCATGCTGCTGGGGCACTGGATCGAGATGAAATCGGTGATGGGCGCATCGAGGGCCCTGGAGGAACTGGCGAAACTCATGCCTTCCGACGCCCACAAACTCATGCCCGACGGCAGCATGCAGGACGTTCCGCTCGGCGAACTGGCGGTCGATGACAAAGTCCTGATCAAACCGGGTGAGAAAATCCCTGCGGACGGTGTCATTGTCGAGGGCGAGAACTCGGTCAATGAAGCCATGCTCACCGGGGAATCAGCCCCGGTCACCAAAAAGACCGGCGGCAAGGTCATCGGCGGCGCCATCGATGGTGAGGGCTCTCTCACCATCGAGGTCAAAGGCACCGGCAAGGATTCGTTTCTGTCGCAGGTCATCGACCTGGTCAAGCAGGCTCAGGAAAGCAAGTCAAAGACCCAGAATCTGGCCGACACCGCGGCGATGTGGCTCACCATAATTGCTCTCGGTAGCGGCGCCGTCACCTTCCTTATCTGGCTGGTTCTCATGAGCAAGGAATTCGCCTTTGCCATTGAGCGCTGCGTCACCGTCATGGTCATTACCTGTCCGCACGCCCTCGGACTGGCCGTGCCACTGGTGGTAGCCGTCTCCACGGCAGTGGCGGCGACGAACGGCCTGCTCATTCGTAATCGCGTGGCGTTTGAACACGCCCGAAAACTGCAGGCCATCATTTTTGACAAGACCGGCACGCTGACCGAGGGCCGCTTTGGCGTAACCGACACCCTGGTGCTTGCGCAGGACAAGGCCGCCAAAGTGAAAGAAGTCCAGTCCCGGGGCGTGTTGGTGGCCATGACTGGCGACGGCGTGAACGATGCCCCGGCACTGGCGCAGGCGGATGTGGGCATCGCCATCGGTGCCGGTTCCGATGTGGCGGTGGAAACCGCCGACGTGATTCTGGTGCGGAGCAATCCGCTCGATGTCGTGGCCATCGTAAAGCTTTCCCGCGCCACCTATCGGAAGATGATCCAGAACCTGGTCTGGGCCACGGGCTACAACGTCGTCGCCATTCCGCTGGCGGCCGGCGCGCTGTACGCCTGGGGTGTGCTGCTCTCCCCCGCTCTGGGTGCGGTGCTGATGGCCGCGAGCACGGTGATTGTGGCCATCAACGCACGGTTGCTGAGATTGAAGAAATGATCTATCTGTTGAAGAACGGAAACATGAAGTTATTCAACCCTGCATAGAGGTTTGCCATGAAGCACATGAACATTGGCAGGATTTTGAGCGCCGCCGTATTGACAGGCGGTACGATTGTGGCGGCAAGCGCCCTGGCCGACCCAGCGCAAGGTGCTGACGGCTCCGGTATGGGCTCCGGTATGGGCTCTGGCATGGGCTCCGGCATGATGGACGGCCATGGCGGCGGCTGGATGGGTGGATACGGCGGGATATGGGTAACTGTTTTGCTTGTCATCGTGGCTGCCGGCCTCGTGGCATGGGTCATCAAGCAAAAGCGGAAATGAACGGATAATTGTCTCACTCAAGCCCAGGCTGTCGTGGACATATTGGTTTCTATTCACGGCAAGCCTCGGCTACATCGGAACCGCAGCGCCAAACCTGTCGTTCCGCCACTTGATCAGGAGTCGATTTATGTACGGATTCAGTACGCAGCTAAAGTTGCCGTTCGATACGGCCGTCGCGAAGGTCACAGAGGCCCTGAAAGAGGAAGGATTCGGTGTACTCACCGATATCGATGTCAAGGCGACGCTGAAAGCCAAGCTCAATATCGAACGTCGGCCGTATCGCATACTCGGCGCATGCAATCCACCACTCGCACATCGGGCGATCGAGGCTGACCCCGATATCGGTTTGTTACTGCCGTGCAACGTGGTCGTGCGTGAAGAAGCCGATGGAACCATAACGGTTGCCTTCATGGATGTCGAGGTCGTGTTGCAGCTGGTCAACAAACCTGAAGTGCATGCCCTTGGAAAGGAAGTACGGGCACTTCTGCAGCGAGTCTGCGCGAACCTCACGGCGTGACGCCAGGGCAAGTCGGATCCGTCCGCCATGCAAGAAATTCTGAAAAACCAACTGAGCACCAGGCGACGGGATGACTTCTTGAACTTCAACAACGTCACGTACGCGCCCGCCGCTCCCGGCATTGAGCCGTGATGGACACTGCCCACCACAGCTTGCATGACCTGTAGTATGTCTGCCAAAAAAGAAACACACGGTTGGTTCGGTCCTGGATTGATGCAGCCGCTCGACTGGTTGCTGCTGGCCGTGCCGGCTGCTTTCGCCATCCATTATGTTCCGGCCTGGAAGAATGAAACCCTGCTGTTCATCGTCACGGGCATTGCGATCATTCCACTGGCCGGCTGGATGGGCCGGGCTACCGAGCATCTGGGTGCACGCGCCGGCCATGGCGTCGGCGGGCTGCTCAACGCTACCTTCGGCAATGCCGCCGAGTTGATCATCGCACTGATGGCTTTATCCAAGGGCTTGACCGGTGTGGTCAAAGCCTCCATCGCCGGTTCGATCATCGGTAACATTCTCCTGGTACTCGGCGCCTCCATTCTGGCCGGCGGGATGCGCTTTCACCGCCAGACGTTCAACCAGACAGCCGCGCGCATTTCCGCCACGTCGCTCAGCCTGGCCGCCATCGGGCTGATCATTCCGACGATATTTCACATGTCGGCCGATCGGCAACCGGGTGGCTGGTCTCCGCAAGCCGAACAAAATCTTTCCATGGCCATCGCCGCCGTGCTCTTCGTTAGCTACCTTCTCTCGCTGGTTTTTTCGTTGATCACGCACAAGGCACTGTTCGCCGGAGAAGGTTCCGGCAAAGGCAAGCGTGACGAAGAAACGGAAACGGTCTGGTCCGTTTCGAAGGCCATCACCATGCTGGCCATGGCGACGATGCTGGTCGCGTTCATGAGCGAGTTTCTCGTCGGCTCGGTGGAGGCGGCCCGCGAAAGCCTCGGGCTGACGGAAGTGTTCGTCGGCGTAATAATTGTGGCGTTCATCGGTAACGCGGCCGAGCATTCCACGGCCGTGTCGGTGGCGCTCAAGAACAAGATGGACCTGAGCCTGGGCATTGCCATCGGTTCGAGTCTGCAAATAGCGCTGTTCGTCACGCCGGTACTCGTCTTTGCCTCCTACCTGTTCGGCCAGCCGATGACCCTGGAGTTTTCGCTCCCGGAAATCGCCGCCGTCGCGCTGGCCGTCTGGATTGTGGCCGGGATCAGCGGCGATGGTGAATGCAACTGGCTGGAAGGCGTGCAGCTACTTTCCGTGTACCTGATCATCACGATTCTATTTTTCTTTCTGCCGGAGCCTGCACACATGCAGAACGGATATCACGACACGGCAGACCGGAGCGTGACTATCCAAACCAACCCGGTGCCAGGCAGGCCCAACACCGTGCCATGAACACTGTGCCGCGAAGCACTGGAGACAGGTTACGGGCTCAACCATGCACTGTGTCACCGGCGATGGCGTGGGAGTCTTGATGAACGCGATCATCATCTGCATTTTCCCTGGCCTCATTAACCGGGCGTCATCAGGAATTGCTGTCGTTCCGCGAACGGTTGGTGAAGGAAAGCCAGGGTGGTGACCGAGCGGTGTAAATCCGACCTGCACCGGGTCATCCACACTGACGTGGAGCTGATAATCGTGAGGTCCGTTACCCGCATCCTCAATTTCGACTTATATTGGGACACATAGTCTATGAAAACAAATACACTCACACCGGAACTGCTCCACAAGATGGATGCCTACTGGCGCGCCGCCAACTATCTGTCGGTTGGCCAGATTTATCTCTACGACAATCCGCTGCTGAAGCGGCCGCTGACGCTTGCGGATGTGAAGCACTTGCTGCTGGGGCACTGGGGCACGACACCGGGGCAGAACTTCGTTTACTTGCACTTGAACCGGGTCATCAAGAAATACGACCTCGACATGATTTACGTCTCCGGCCCCGGCCACGGCGGCCCGGCCGTCGTGGGCAACACCTATCTCGAAGGCACGTACAGCGAGATCTATCCCAACATCAGCCAGGATGAGGCCGGACTGCGGAAGCTCTTCAAGCAGTTCTCGTTTCCCGGCGGCATTCCCAGCCACGTCTCGCCGGAGTGCCCGGGCTCTATCCACGAGGGAGGCGAGCTGGGCTATTCGCTCAGCCATTCGTTCGGGGCGGTATTCGACAATCCCGATCTCCTCGTTGCCTGCGTCGTTGGTGACGGCGAGGCAGAAACGGGCCCGCTGGCGACCGCATGGCAGTCGAACAAGTTTCTCAACCCGGTAACCGACGGTGCGGTGCTGCCGATCCTGCATCTCAACGGTTACAAGATCAGCAATCCCACCGTCTCGGCCCGCATCGAGCATGAGGAGCTGGAGCAATTTCTAAGAGGTTGCGGCTGGACGCCCTACTTCGTCGAGGGTCACGAGCCAGAAGCGATGCATCAACTCATGGCCGGCACGCTGGAAAAGGCCATCGAGGATATTCGGCAAATCCAGAGCAATGCACGGAATAATAACGACTCCACCCGGCCGCGCTGGCCGATGATCGTCCTCGACTCACCCAAGGGCTGGACGGGGCCGAAGATAGTCGATGGCCTGCAGGTCGAGGGTACCTTCCGTGCGCACCAGGTGCCGCTCCACCCAAGGGCTCATCCCGAACACCTCAAGCTGCTGGAAGACTGGCTCAAGAGCTACCGTCCGGAGGAACTCTTCGAGAGCCAGGGCCGCCTGAAGCCGGAACTGGCCGAACTGGCAC
The DNA here is from genome assembly GCA_963803275.1 of uncultured Gammaproteobacteria bacterium. Taxonomy (GTDB): domain Bacteria; phylum Pseudomonadota; class Gammaproteobacteria; order UBA9214; family UBA9214; genus UBA9214. Next base: position 516,306 of record CAWDLS010000001.1, read on the forward strand.
CCCGGGGCGAACGCCGCATGGGCGCCAACCCGCATGCCAACGGCGGTATGCTGTTGCGCGACCTGCGTATGCCGGATTTCCGTGACTACGCGGCCGACGTGCCCGCGCCGGGCACGCCTGGTATCGGCGACACCCATGTGCTCGGGCCTTTCCTGCGCGATGTGGTCAAACTGAACGACGAGCAGCGCAATTTCCGGGTCTTCGGTCCTGACGAGACGCTCTCCAATGGCCTGTTGGCCCTGTTTGAAGTAACCCAGCGCCAATGGGACGCCGCGACCGTGCCTAATGACGAATGGCTCGCGCCTACCGGGCGCGTGATGGAAATGCTCAGCGAGCACCAGTGCGAGGGCTGGCTCGAAGGCTACCTGCTCACCGGGCGCCATGGACTGTTCAACTGCTACGAGGCGTTCATCCACATTATCGATTCGATGTTCAACCAGCACGCCAAATGGCTGAAGGTCACCGCGCACCTGCCGTGGCGGCGCAAGATCGCCTCGTTGAACTACCTGCTGACCTCACACGTCTGGCGCCAGGATCACAACGGCTTCACCCACCAGGATCCCGGCTTCATCGACCACGTCGTCAACAAGAAGGCCGAGGTGGTGCGGGTATACTTTCCGCCGGATGCCAACTGCCTGCTGTCGGTGATGAACCACTGCCTGAAGAGTCGTCACTACGTCAACGTCGTGGTCGCGGGCAAACACCCGGCGCCGCAGTGGCTGACGATGGACGCCGCCGTCAAGCACTGCAGCGAGGGCATCGGCATCTGGCAGTGGGCCAGCAACGATCAGGCGGTTGCGCCGGACGTGGTCATGGCCTGCTGTGGCGACGTGCCCACGCTGGAGACGCTGGCTGCCGTCTCCATCCTGCGTGAGCATCTGCCCGAGCTTAAAATCCGGGTGGTCAACGTCGTCGACCTCATGAAGCTGCAGCCGCCCAGCGAGCACCCGCACGGCTTGAGCGACACGGATTTCGATGAACTGTTCACCAGGGACACGCCGGTCATCTTCGCCTACCATGCCTACCCGTGGCTGATCCACCGGCTGACCTACCGCCGCACCAATCACCACAACATCCACGTCCGCGGTTACAAGGAAGAGGGCACCATCACCACGCCCTTCGACATGACGGTGCTGAACGAGCTGGATCGCTTCCACCTGGTGATGGACACCATCGACCGTCTGCCGCAGACCGGCGACAAAGGCGTCTACCTGAAGCAGCAGCTCAAGGACAAGCTGATCGAGCACAAGCAGTACATCGACAGGCACGGCCAGGACCTGCCGGAGATCCGCGACTGGAAATGGAGCAATCCCGTATGAATACACAAGCGCTTATAGACACCGCGAAGGCACTCGTTGCCGACGACACGGGCATACCGACGATGAATGAAAGCAATCCAACCTGTAACAAGCGCTTCGCCAGGTTGGGCATTCCGCAGACCGGGGAAGCCCGCCGCGCTTACCGCGAGATGATCGTGACGACACCGGGCCTTGGCGAATGCATCAGCGGCGCGATTCTTTACGACGAGACGATCCGCCAGACGATAAGTGAGGGCATTCCCTTCGTTCAAGCCGTTCCCGCGGCGGTTCCTGGGATTGCGTTCCAGCCGGGCGGACAATCCGGTGAACTGGCCTCGGCCCGCTTGAACGCGATGAAAGTGAGTTTCAAATCGCAACAGCTCTGGGCGTTGGCGTTTTCCTTTGCCCGCGCCATTCAGCAACCGGCGTTGGAAATCTGGCGTGGCGAGGAAACCCATGTGTCGGCGGCACAGAAAGCGCTGCTTCATCGCGCGAAGTGCAATCAGGCTGCGCGCCGTGGCTGATACAAAGCCGAGATGGAAACGAAGTTTAACAGCCCGTCTTTCAAGAAAGAGGAATTTTTATTTCAACCCAAGGAGAAAACATTATGAGCAATATCATCGCTGAAATCGCCAGAGCACATATATTGCCGCCATTGCCCTATGCAGATGACGCGCTGAATCCCGTCATCTCGGCAAAGACGATTGGCTTCCACTACGGCAAACATCACAAGGGATATGTCGATAATCTGAACAAGTTGGTAGCGGGAACGGAATTCGCGGATATGCCATTGGAGGACATCATTACCAAGACAGCCGGTAATGCCGACAAGACCGCAATCTTCCATAATGCCGCGCAAACGTGGAACCACACGTTCTACTGGCGGAGCTTGAAGCCGAAGGGCGGCGGTATGCTACCTGCCGGGTTGAAGCAAAAGATCGAGGCGTCCTTTGGGACGGTGGATGCCTGCAAAAAGGAGTTCGCGAATGCGGCAGTTACTCAGTTCGGTAGCGGCTGGGCGTGGCTGGCGCTGGATGGCGGCAAGATCAAGGTGGTGAAAACCGCCGATGCTGATGTGCCAATTACGAACGGCCTAATACCATTATTGACCATCGACGTTTGGGAACACGCCTATTATCTGGATTACCAGAACCGCCGGGCGGACTATGTCAACACCGTTCTGGACAAACTCATTAACTGGGATTTCGCAGCGGAGAACTTCGGTTGACGGGGAGGACTGACCATGGCAACAAGCATTGCACCACACCCCAAACTCCAGGCATGGAAGACTCTCGAAGATCATTACTTGAAAATTCACGGGTCGCATCTTCGCAAGTGTTTTGCGGATGATGCGAACCGCGGGGAGCGCCTGACGGCGAAGGCAGTCGGTATCTACTTCGACTATTCGAAGCACCGCGTTACCGACGAGACGTTCGATCTACTGTTGCAATTGGCGGAGGAGTCCGGCCTGCGGGCCCGGATTTAAGCATGTTCCAGGGTGACAAGATCAACGTCACGGAGAGGCAGACCGTCCTGCATGTGGCCTTGCGCACCTTCAAAGGTCACTCCATCATCGTGGACGGCGAAGACGTTGTGCCTCAGGTCCACGCCGTGCTCGACAGGATGGCCGACTTTCCCGCGCGGGTGCGTAGCGGGGAGTGGAAGGGGCACACCGGTAAATCGGTCCGCAACGTCATAAATATCGGTATCTGCGGGTCTGACCTTGGGCCAGTGATGGCGTACGAGGCATTGCGGCATTACAGCCAGTGCGACCGGGCTTTCCGCTTCGTCTCCAACATCGACGGCACCGACTTCGCCGAGGCCACCCGCGACCTCGACGCCGAGGAGACACTGTTCATCATCTCGCCGAAGACATTTACCACGCTGGAGACGATGACCAACGCGCACAGGGCGCGCGGCTGGGTCCTCAAAACTTTGAATGATCCCGTTGCCATTGCCAGACATTTCGTCGCGGTCTCGACCAATGACGCGGAGGTGGCCAAGTTCGGCATAGACACCGCAAAAGGGCTGAAGCGCAAAAGAACGATCAACGATAACTTACACCTCAAGAGGTAAAAATGTCTCAACAAAACGCAGATGACGTAGCCGGGCAAATCATCCTGGTCGCGGTCTATGCCGACGAAGCCAAGGCCCAACACGCCATCGAGCAACTGCGCGACAAGGGTGTCGCCCTGGATATGGTCTCCATTCTTGGCCGTGTTCATCCATCGGGTGACGATGTGCTCGGCATCTACTACACCGGCCTGGGAACCCGGGCCGAGGCCTGGGCCAAACAGGGCGCGCTCTGGGGCGCGCTCTGGGGGATGCTGGCAGGTGCGGCAGCCATGTTCGTGATGCCGGTGGTGGGACCGATATTCGCGGCTGGCCCCATCGTCGAGGCCATCGTTACCACGCTGGGCGGCGGCATTGCCGGCGCGGCAGCCGGAGGCGCCATAGGCAGTGCCGGGATGGCCGGCGCCGCGGCCTTGACCCATCTGGCTTCGGTCATGCACCGCATGGGCATCCCGCAAGACAAGCTCGATCACCTCCATCAGGCCATCGTGGATGGCCACTTCGTCCTGCTCTTGAGAGAGGCCGCGGATCAGGTTCAACCCTGGCTGAACGTGATTCGACAGAGCGAGGCAAGAGAAGTGATGGAACTACCCTATAAAAGCCTTGCCGAGACACTGTGAAGCCGTTTATCTGAAAACCGCAAACATGAGACTGAAGAACAGTACCCCGTAACGCAAAAGCCAGACGAAAAGGAGTTCCCAATGACCATACAACTCAATGAAGAAAACAACGGCATGCCGCTTACCATTCACGTCACCGGCAAGCTGATCAAGGACGATTACGCGGAGTTTGCGCCCGCGTTCAAGCGACTCGTTCGGCAGCACGGAAAATTGTGCGTGCTGTTCGATATGGCCGGCTTCCACGGCTGGGAAGCCAGCGCGCTGTGGGAGGACACCAAGTTCGCCATCCAGCACTTCGCCGACATCGACTGGCTCGCTGTCGTCGGGGATAAGGAGTGGCAGCACGGCATGGCGATCTTCGCCAAGCCGTTCACCAAAGCCCAGGTCCGTTACTTCGATCACGCCAAGGCAGCCGAGGTGTGGAAATGGTTGGACGAGGCGTAGCGGCTTCGGCCTGATTCAGCGCCGCGATGCCAAGGACAAGAGCATGACAACAAGAATCAAGTATCCCGCTGCTCGCGCCATCTGCAGCATAGCAAGGACAGCAGAAGAGCCATTATGAAACCCAATGCCGACCAGCCCAAGGCGCCCGGATCGAAGCCGGAGACGAAATTAGACACGAAGGACGAGCTGAAATCCCTTCCCCTGCCGGAACTGGAGAAACACCTGGGGTCGTCGCCCGACGGCCTCAGTCAAGCCGAGGCACAGCAACGGCTAGCCCAATACGGACCGAACGAGATTGCAGATAAGGAAGCCAATGCCTTCCTGAAATTCCTCGGCTATTTTTGGGGTCCGATCCCGTGGATGATCGAAGCGGCCGTCATCCTGTCGGCGGTCGCCCAGCATTGGCCGGACTTCGGCATCATCCTCACGCTACTGCTGGCCAACGCCATGGTCGGCTTCTGGGAGGAGCATCAGGCGGGCAACGCCATCGCCGCATTGAAGTCCAACCTGGCGCTCAAGACCCAGGTCAAACGGGATGGCACGTGGATCAACCCGAGTGCGCGTGAACTGGTGCCAGGCGACGTCGTCCATCTGCGTCTGGGCGATATCGTGCCGGCGGATGCGCGCCTGCTGGAGGGCGACCCGATCGAAGTGGATCAGTCCGCCCTGACGGGGGAGTCCTTGCCCGTCACGCGCCAATCCGGTGAGGCGGTGTTCTCGGGGTCGATCATCCGCACCGGCGAAATCGACGCGCTGGTGTACGCCACGGGCCAGAACACCTACTTCGGCAAGACGGCGCAGCTGGTGCAGGGGGCGCAGACCGCCAGCCATTTTCAACGCGCGGTGTTGAAAATCGGCAATTATCTTATCATCCTCGCGGTCACGCTGGTGGCGGTGATTATTACTGTCGCGCTGTTCCGCGGCGACCCGATCCTCACCACCTTGCAGTTCGCCCTGGTACTGACCGTGGCAGCGATTCCCGTGGCGATGCCCACGGTGCTGTCGGTGACCATGGCGGTCGGCGCGCGGCTGCTCGCCAGGAAAGAGGCGATTGTGACGCGCCTCGCGGCCATCGAGGAGTTGGCGGGCGTGGACGTGCTGTGCTCGGACAAGACCGGCACCCTGACCCAGAACAAGCTGACCCTGGGAGAGCCGTTCAGCGTGAACGGCATCCCCGTCGATCAGGTCATCCTCAACGCTGCACTGGCATCGCGCGCGGACAATAAGGACACCATCGACCTGGCCGTACTGGGCGGCCTGCAAGACGATCAGGCCTTGAAAGGCTATCAGGTGCTGCATTTCCAGCCGTTTGATCCGGTGCATAAACGCACCGAGGCCAGCGTCAAGGGCGCGGACGGAACGGAGTTCAAGGTAACCAAGGGTGCGCCGCAGGTAATTCTGGAATTATCTGCCAATGCGAATGATGTGATCTCCGCTGTAGATAAAGCCGTCAATGAATTTGCGGCGCGCGGGTTCCGTTCCCTGGGCGTGGCGCGGGCAGATCACGAAGGCCAATGGCAGTTTCTCGGCGTGTTGCCCCTGTTCGATCCGCCGCGCGAACAGGCCAGGGCGACCATCGCAACGGCCCGGCAGATGGGCGTCAATGTCAAGATGGTGACGGGCGATGCGTTGGCCATCGCGCGCGAAACCGCCGGGAAATTGGGGCTGGGTACGAATATCCTCGATGCCAGCGGCTTTGGCGACACCAGGCAGCACGAGACGACGCAGTTGGCGGAGTCCATCGAGAAGGCGGACGGCTTCGCCCAGGTGTTCCCCGCACACAAGTTCCATATCGTGGACGTCCTGCAGCAACGCGGCCACATCGTCGGCATGACCGGCGACGGCGTGAACGACGCCCCCGCGCTGAAGAAGGCCGACTGTGGCATCGCCGTTTCGGGTGCGACAGACGCGGCGCGCGCGGCCGCATCCATCGTACTGATGACACCCGGCCTGTCGGTGATCATAGACGCGATCAAGGAGAGCCGGAAGATCTTCCAGCGCATGAACAGCTACGCGATCTACCGCATCGCCGAGACCCTGCGCGTGCTGCTGTTCATGACGCTGGCGATCCTGATCTTCAATTTCTACCCGTTGACGGCGGTGATGATCGTGATGCTGGCGCTGCTCAACGACGGGGCCATCCTGTCCATCGCCTATGACAAGGTGCATTACAAGGACAAGCCCGAGGCCTGGAACATGCCCATGGTGTTGGGAGTCGCCACGGTACTCGGCGTTATCGGCGTCGTCTCCGCCTTTGGTTTGTTTTATTTGGGCGAGCGGGTGTTTCACCTCGACCGCGCGCACATCCAGACGCTGATGTATTTGAAGTTGTCAGTAGCGGGACATCTAACGATCTTCCTGACCCGCACACGCGGCCCGTTCTGGTCCATACGTCCGGCACGGATCCTGTTGATAGCCGTGCTTGGCACGCAAATAATAGCGACATTGATAGCGGTGTATGGCGTGTTCATGACACCACTCGGCTGGAGCTGGGCGGGGTTCGTCTGGGGCTATGCGCTGGTGTGGTTCCTGGTGAATGATCGTGTGAAATTGATTGCCTACCGGGTGTTCGATCCCACCGCCGCGCCCCTGTTGGGCAAGGCCCCTGTTGATATGACCCAACAGATCACCAGGCGGGCCTATGAACTCTATGAGCAGCGCGGCCACCATGATGGTCAGGCGGATCGAGACTGGCTTGAGGCGGAGCGGGAGATTCGGAAAAACTAGACGGAACGGGCGAAGGTTGCGTCAACGTATTGCTCATACGCATGAGCATGAAACCGATACGGTGTGACTCATACCGCACCGCGATGAAGTGGCGGTTCCGCATAGAGATGATTTTCTGAAGAGGCGATCCGGACACGTCATATACGGAATCGGATGAGTGCGCCGATCTTGACCGGCCTGCCGCATCATTTCGTCGCGGTTGCTGTGGCGCTGGCGGGTTTGGACACCAGCTCCGACAGCAGCAACCCGTCCTGCCGGCTGAGTTGGTGATCGCCGGGCACAACGCGGATGCTGGCCCGGCCATTCAGCGCGGGCACCCGGCGGAGGTCCTGACTGGCTGCTGGCACTACCTGGTCACCCGGCATCCCGTACGCGGCGCCGCGGACCACTGCGACGTAAACGATGTCAGGGTGCTGACGACCGTTAAGCCAGTACAGCAGGTTCCCGGGCACCGGCGGAGCGAGGTCAGAGAGGGCCCAGCGCGAAGACTGGATGGTGCGGTACATGTCGTCTCCCACCTTGCGTTTGACGAACCAGCGCTTGATTCCGCCGAACAGCCCGCTGTCGTCGGTCGCATCCAGCGCCTGCGAGGCGCGCTCCGTGCCCAGATGAGGCGCGGCGATGGTAATCAGGCGGGTGACCGTGCCCGAGCCGTAGTTCACCAGCGCGAGCCGGGCCACCACGCCACCGGCCGAATGCCCGATCAGGTCGACAGTGTCCGTCGGGTGCTGTTTCGCGATGGCGCCCAGCATCCCGCCGAGAAAGCGCGCCTGCTCCATCAGCGGGGCGGTGGAGGGCAGGTCGACCGTGTAAATCGCGAATTCCCCGGCGGGTGGCCCGGCCGGCTTCAGCCGCACCCCGGACTGGGTCGACTGCCAGTTGCCGGCGAATTTCCAGCCAGCCTGCTCCAACACAGGCAGGACTCCGCTCTGCTGCCAGGACGCAGAGTCTCCGAGGAAACCGTGCACCAGCACCAGGATCCGACCGGCGCTGGCGGGGCCGGCAAACACCAGCCCGAGCGCGCAGCACAGGGCCAGCCACCACCGGCCTCGCCGGCGCTTCATGCCGTTCCCACCGGGTTGGTCGGGCGGCCGATGCCTTCGATCTTTACTGGGCTGCATGTGAGTGATCTGTTTCTGAGGGCTCCGAGCGCCGGTCTGTTACTCATGCAGATTACTCCGGCGGTGTATGCTTGCCTAGAACCTGATGAGTTCAAGCGGCCTTGACCCGCTCGATCCCGGCATCGGGACAGAAAAAGGGCAGAAAATCCAAAGGATGCTGCCGGCAGGAATTGCTGTCGATCCGCGAGCAGTTGGTGAAACAGGTCCCTGCTGGTGACTGAGCCGGGTAAATCCGGCCCACACTGGCGCAAGGAGGATCAACACGTGAGTCTGTTCCACGCCATGGGTCTTATCGTGACGCTCGTGGCGCTCTTCGGTTATTTCAATTGCCGGGTAACGCGGCTTCCCGACATCATCGGCATCACGGCCATCGGGCTGGTTGTCTCGATTATTGTGGCCATCATCGGAACTTATAACCCGGCCGTGGCCAGCTGGGCGCAACAAGCCATCGCGGGAATCGATTTCTCGAAAGTGGTGTTCCAGGGCATGTTGGGCATGCTGTTGTTCGCCGGCAGCCTGCACGTCAATCTTGGCGATATCACCAGGGAAAAATGGGTCATCCTGGTCCTTGCCACCGTTGGGGTCGTGCTGTCCACGGCCATTGTCGGCACGGGGTTTTACCTCGGTGCGAAGCTGCTCGGTTTCGAGGTACCGCTGATTAATGGCCTGCTGTTCGGGGCGTTGATTTCGCCGACCGATCCGATCGCGGTGCTCAGCATCCTGCGCAAGGTCGGTGTGCCCAAGACGCTGGAAACCAAGATCGCCGGCGAGAGCCTGTTCAACGACGGTACCGGCGTCGTGGTCTTTCTGACACTGCTGAGTGTGGTCACCAGCGGGCACGACGTGTCAACGTCCGAAGTGCTGACGCTGCTCGCCGAGGAAGTTGTCGGCGGGGTGGTCGTGGGGCTGGTGCTGGGTTACCTGGGTTATTACCTCCTGAAGGGCATCGACAGTTACGCCGTGGAAATCCTGATTACGCTTTCATTGGCGACTGCAGGCTACGCGTTGGCGGAATCGCTGCACACGTCTGCGCCGATTGCCGTCGTGCTCATGGGGCTGATGGTGGGTAACCAGGGCAAGGAGTATGCCATGTCCGAACTGACTCGCCAGCATCTGTTCTCCTTTTGGGAGCTGATCGACGAACTGCTAAATCTCCTGCTCTTCGGTCTGATCGGACTGGAGGTGATCGCCCTGTCCCTGTCGGTCAACCAGATGCTGCCGGGGCTGATCGCCATCCCCATCGTGTTGTTGGCGCGCTGGGTGAGCGTGGGAGTGCCGATCATGGCCATGAGCCGTTTCAGGGTGTTCACACCGAACACCATCAAGATCATGACCTGGGGCGGTTTGCGCGGAGGAATCTCGGTGGCGTTGGCGCTGTCCCTGCCGCAGATGCCCGGACGCGAAACCATTGTCGCGGCTACTTATGTGGTGGTGATTTTCAGCATTCTGGTGCAGGCGCTGACCATGGGGCGGTTGGTGCGTCGCTTGAACCCTGGTGCCGCGCTTGAGCTGCCCGGTCAGAAGGGTTGACAACCCAGGGAAACCGACGTCTGAAACGATCCGCTTGTTGCACGCGGACGGAATCCTGATCATCGTGCTCAACGGCACGAACGCACCACAGCAGAAGCGGTAACGCGCACGCCGGGTCTGGCCGGCGTCGATGCCGAAGCGTTAACGGAAAAAACGTCAATCGGGCGGTATTGCCACGGGTGTAGCCCGGCGGCACCTCTTTGGGGGTGTATCAGGTTATACGGCGGTGCTGTTTATCACTGGGCTGGCGTTTGCGTACAAACTTGTGATTGTGGTAGAAATCCTCGTGCGCTGTCTCACCCCCAGACCTGGAAGCGACCCATGAATAGGCTAAAACAACAGTGGAGCGATTTGCGGTCGACCTTTTGGTTTTTGCCTTTTCTGATCGTCCTGGCCAGCATTGTCTACGCGGTAGTGTTGATCCTAACAGACTACGCCTGGGGTGACCGATGGCTGGCCCAGTGGCCACGGATTTTTGGTGTCGGGGCGGAAGGCGCGCGCGATATGTTGTCTACGCTTGCCGGTTCGATGATGTCCGTTATGGGTATCACGTTCTCAATGACCCTGCTGGCATTGGCACTGGCTTCGAGCCAATACACCTCGCGCATCTTGCGCAACTTCATGCGCAGCCGTGTCACGCAGGTCACGCTGGGAACCTTTGCCGGAATTTTCGTCTATTGTTTGATCGTGTTGCACACCATTCGCACCGGCGATGCGCCATTCGTCCCCAGCCTGGCGGTCTTTTTCGCCTTTATTCTGGCGTTTGGCGGCATTGCCGTCCTCATTTTTTTTATTCATCACATCGCCTCGTCGATCCAGGCTTCCAGCATCATCGCCTCGGTCGCTCAGGAAACCAACGCGTCCATTGATCGGTTGTTCCCGGAAAAACTGGAACCCGGCCCCGACAAAGCCGAGGGTGAAGAGAACGGGCGGCTCCTTCCCTCTCTGGATGATAGGACCTGGTACGCGGTGCCGGCGGAGGTAAGCGGCTACATACAGAGCGTAGATAATGACGCCATCCTGCGCCTGGCGCGGGGCGGGAGGACCATCGTGCGGATGGAGCAAGGCATCGGCACGTTCGTTGTGCAAAATGCCGCCTTGGCATCGCTCGCCCTGACGTACCCGCCAGATCAAGAGACGATTGTAGCCCTGAATGGGGCTTACAGTACTGGTCGCCATCGCACGGCTGATCAGGACCCTGCTTTCGGTATCAGGCAGATCGTGGATATGGCCTTGAAGGCCCTTTCGCCCGGTGTCAATGACACCTCGACGGCGGTGATGTGCGTGGATTACCTGACAGCGATTCTGGCTCGGCTGGCTTGTCGGCAATTCCCGCCATCGCACCGTTACGAGGGAGAAACACTGCGAATGATCGCCATCGTTCCGACCTTTAAAGGTCTGTTGGCCGAGGCGTTCGATCAGATCAGGGGTAGCGCCGCAGGCAATGTCGCCATCATGGTGCGTATGCTCGACGCCATCGATGCCATTGCCAGTCTCACGGTCAGCCCGAGCCACTTACGAGCACTCGACGAACAGGTACAGTGCATTGCCGAGCTGGCCGATCGCAGCATCGAATCCACCCATGATCGCGCGCGGATTGAAAGGCGGCTGATGCAGGTGCGCGCAGCGCTCGTATCTGAGACCGCATTGCACACAGGGGAAGAGAAGGCATAGTGTGATGAGATCGAGCCGGGAAATGACAAACAACTCCCGCGCATCGAATTCCGGCGTGGTCGTCTCCGTGCGTGGCAGCGTCGTGGATATGCGCTTCGATGCGCAGCTGCCGCCGATCTACTCGCTGCTGCGCGCGGGTGACACAGGCGAGATCATCATCGAAGTGCTGGCGCAACTGGATGCGTGTCGCGTGCGTGGTATTGCGTTGACGCCCACCCAGGGTCTCGCGCGCGGCATGGCGGTGGAAGACTCCGGCGGGCCGTTGCAGGCACCGGTCGGCAAGGGCATTCTCGCGCGCATGTTCGACGTGTTCGGCAATGCCATCGATCGCGAAGCGGCACCGACAGACGTGCAATGGCGTTCCGTGCATCGGGCGCCGCCGCCGCTGGCACGGCGTTCCACCAGGTCTGAAGTGTTTGCGACGGGCATCAAGGTCATCGATGTGCTGATGCCGCTGGAGCGCGGCGGCAAGGCGGGCTTGTTCGGCGGGGCGGGCGTGGGCAAGACGGTATTGCTCACCGAGATGATTCACAACATGGTCGGGCAACACGCAGGCGTGAGTATTTTTTGCGGCATCGGCGAACGTTGTCGCGAAGGCGAGGAGCTCTACCGCGAGATGAAGCAAGCCGGCGTGTTGCCGAACATGGTGATGATCTTCGGCCAGATGAACGAGCCGCCGGGAGCGCGTTTCCGCGTCGGTCACGCCGCGCTGACCATGGCCGAGTATTTCCGCGACGACGAGCGGCGCGACGTGTTGCTGCTCATCGACAATATCTTCCGGTTTATCCAGGCCGGCTCGGAAGTGTCCGGCCTGATGGGGCAGATGCCGTCGCGCCTGGGTTATCAGCCGACCATGGGCACCGAGCTGTCGCAACTGGAAGAGCGTATCGCCAATACCGACAGCGGCGCCATCACCTCGATCCAGGCGGTGTATGTGCCGGCGGACGATTTTACCGACCCGGCGGCGGTGCATACCTTCTCGCATCTTTCCGCGTCGATCGTGCTGTCTCGCAAGCGGGCCAGCGAGGGACTGTACCCGGCCATCGACCCGTTGCAGTCCAGTTCCAAGATGGCCACGCCGGGCATCGTCGGCGCACGGCACTATGCGCTCGCGCAGGAAATCCGGCGCACGCTGGCGCAATACGCAGAACTCAAGGACATCATTGCCATGCTCGGCCTGGAGCAGCTTTCGCCGCAGGACCGTAACCTGGTCGCCCGCGCCCGCCGCCTGGAGCGTTTTCTAACCCAGCCGTTTTTCACCACCGAGCAGTTTACCGGACTCCAGGGCAAGCTGGTCAGCCTGGAAGAGGCACTGGAGGGTTGCGAACGCATCCTGAACGATGAGTTCAAAGACTATCCGGAGAGCGCGCTCTATATGATCGGCGCGGTGGACGAGGCGAAACAAAAAGCGCAAGCCGGCAAAGGCGCAGGCAGTGACGCATCCGGACCCGCGCCGGAACCGCAAGCGGAGATCGAACATGCCGTCGATCCTGATGAATCTTAGGGTGCTCCTGCCTTTCCAGATCTTCGCCGACAAGAACGGTGTGTCGCGCATCGTCGCCGAGACCCGCGCGGGCTCGTTGGGGCTCTTGCCACGCCGGTTGGACTGCGTCGCGGCGCTCGCGCCCGGTATTCTGACCTACGAAACCGAAGCGGAGGGCGAGGTGTACGTGGCGGTGGATGAAGGGGTGCTGGTCAAGACCGGACCGGACGTGCTCGTCTCCGTGCGCCAGGCGATAGGGGGAACGGACCTCGGCCAATTGCGCGATGCGGTGGAGCAGGAGTTTCTGACCCTGAATGAGCACGAGCAAAGCGTGCGTTCCGTGCTGGCGAAAATGGAAAGCGACTTCATCCGCCGCATGGTAACGTTTCACAATGACTGACCGACCTCAAAACAAGCCCTTGAAGCCGAAGCCGTCGCTCGGTCAGGAAGTCGGCGGGAAGGCCGCACGCAAGCTCAAGGCGCAGCGCGACGCCGCGCCGGGCGTCTGGTTCGGCCTGGGCATGATGGGGCTGGTCGGCTGGTCGGTGGCGATTCCTACGCTGCTTGGCGCGGCGCTCGGTGTCTGGCTCGACAAGCACTATCCCGGAAGCCACTCCTGGACGCTGATGCTGCTGATTATCGGTTTGGCCATTGGCTGTCTGAATGCGTGGCATTGGGTCGCCAGGGAAGACAAGGCGATGCGGGACGAACAGGAGGATGGGGATGACTGAAGGGTTGACGCTGGCACTGGCAGGGATGGCGGGCCTGTTGCTCGGCGCCATTTTCTTTGGCGGCCTTTGGTGGACGGTGCGCCTGGGCGTTGCGTCCAGACGACCGGCGCTTTTGTTTCTTGGCAGCCTGCTGTTGCGGACAGTTGTCGTCGTCGCTGGATTTTATTTGGTCGGGGATGGTCACTGGCAACGGCTGCTGGCATGTCTGTCCGGGTTTGTCATCGCGCGTATCATCGTAACGCGGCTCGCCGGCCCGCCGCTCGAACACTATAAAGCTCCGGCGAAAGAGGCCGGTCATGCGCCTTAGTCCCGACGAGATCATTTTCTGGCAATACGGGTTTTTCAAGCTCAACGCCACCATTGTCTTCACCTGGGGGATCATGCTCATGCTCGCCGTGGGCGCAAAGCTCGTCACCCGCAAACTTTCCATCGGATTGCAACGTGCCCGCTGGCAGAATGTGCTCGAAATCATAGTCCTCGCCATCGAGGAACAAATCGAAGATGTCGGTCTCAGTAACCCGAAACGCTATCTCGGTTTCCTGGCCACGCTGGTGCTGTTCCTCGCCATGGCCGCCGTGTGCACCATCATCCCCGGCTACCAGCCGCCAACGGGTTCGCTGTCGACCACGGTGGCGCTGGCCCTGTGCGTGTTTGTCGCCGTGCCGCTGTTCGGCATCAGAGAGCGCGGCCTGGGCAACTATCTCAAGTCCTACGCGCAGCCGACGTTCATCATGCTGCCGTTCAATATCATCAGTGAAATCTCCCGTACCCTGGCGCTGGCCGTGCGTCTGTTCGGCAACATGATGAGCGGCGCGATGATCATCGCGATCCTGCTCACCATCACGCCATTCATCTTTCCGATTGTCATGATGGCGCTGGGACTGCTTACCGGCATGGTGCAGGCCTACATTTTTTTCATTCTGGCCACGGTTTACATTGCGGCCGCGACGCGTGTCCGTACGCCTGAAACCGGTACGGTGCACAACCAATGAACGCTGACAGTCTGAGGAGACCATTATGGATAGCATGACGATCATCGCGGTGGCATCGATTGTCACCGCCGGCATTACCACCGGGTTCGGCACCATGGCCCCGGCACTGGGCGAAGGGCGGTCGGTCGCCACAGCGCTGACTTCGCTGGCCCAGCAGCCCGACGCGTCCGCCACCATCACCCGGACCCTGTTTGTCGGCCTGGCGATGATCGAGTCCACGGCAATCTACTGTTTCGTGGTCTCGATGATCCTCATCTTCGCCAATCCATTCTGGAATCACGTCATCGCCCAGGCCGCCGGAAAGTAAGCCATGCTCGTCGATTGGTTCACCGTCGCCGCCCAGGTGGTCAACTTCGTCATCCTGGTGTGGTTGCTGAAGCGCTTTCTTTACCGGCCCGTCCTGCACGCCATCGACGCGCGGGAACAGCGCATCGCCTTGTCGCTCGCGGATGCGGCCGCGAAAGAGGCCGAAGCCGAAACGGAGCGCGACGCGTTCCGGCGCAGGAACGAGGTGTTCGACCAGCAGCGCGCCGCCCTCCTGAGCCAGGCAACCGACGAGGCGAAAGCCGAACGTCAGCGGCTTCTCGATGAAGCGCGGCAGGCGGCCGACGTCCTGCGTGCCAAACGACAGGAGGCGTTGCAACGCGAACAGCAGAGCTTGAACGACGAAATCGCCCGCCGCACCCGCGCGGAAGTATTTGCCATCGCGCGCAAAGCGCTGACCGATCTTTCCGGGACCAGTCTGGAAGCGCGCATGAGCGAGGTCTTCGCGGACCGCTTGCGAGCGCTGGACGATGAGGCCAGGCGAGGTCTCGCCAGTTCCCTGAAGACATCGACCCACCCGGTGCGCGTGCGCAGCGCCTTCGAGCTGACGTCGGAGCAACGCGCAGCGATCCGGACTGCGCTGAACGAGACCCTGGCGGCGGACATCCAGGTGCGTTTCGACACCGCGCCGGAGGTGATTAACGGTATCGAACTCACCATCAGCGGGCAAAAAGTCGCCTGGAGCATCGCGGATTATCTCGGGTCACTGGAAAACAGCGTCGGCGAACTGCTGGAAAAACGCTCCGCACCTGGAGCCAAAGCCGGATTCAGGCCGGAATCAGGACCTACGGCCACCCCCGGGGAGACGCAATGAGCGCGCCGCCGGATTCCTTGCAAAGTGTCTTCGACAACGCGTTTGCCGGCCTGAGCCAGGGACGCGAAATCTTTACGCCGCAACTGACGCCGCGCGAGGTGGGCACGATCACCAGCGTCTCCACGGGAATCGCCAAGGTCTCCGGCCTTCCCGGTGTGGGCAGTGACGAGCTGGTGATATTTCCCGGCGATGTGTTCGGCATCGCCTTCAACGTGGACGAGGACGAGATCGGTGTCGTCCTGCTCGGCGAATACTGGCATCTGCACGCCGGGGATGAGGTCGAGCGCACTGGCCGGGTCATGGACGTGGCCGTGGGCGACGGATTGCCGGGACGCGTCATCGACCCGCTCGGCCGGCCACTCGACGGCAACGGGCCGGTGATTGCAAGCCGCCGTCTGCCCATCGAACGTCCCGCTCCTGCCATCATGGACCGCGCGCCCGTCAGCGAGCCGCTGCAGACCGGCCTCAAGGTCGTCGATGCGCTCATTCCCATCGGGCGCGGCCAGCGCGAGCTGATTCTGGGTGACCGGCAGACCGGCAAGACCGCCATTGCGATCGACACCATTCTCAATCAGCGCGGCAAGGATGTCCTGTGCGTCTACTGCGCCATCGGTCAGCGCGCGTCCGCCGTGGCCAGGGCGGTGGCTACCTTCCAGGAACAGGGCGCGCTGGAGTACACCGTCGTGGTCGTCACCGAGGGCAATGATCCGCCGGGTCTCGCCTACATCGCGCCTTACGCCGCCACCAGCATCGCGGAGCATTTTATGGAGCAGGGCCGCGATGTGCTGATTGTTTACGACGACCTCACGCATCATGCGCGCGCCTATCGCGAGCTGTCCCTGCTGTTGCGTCGGCCGCCCGGCCGCGAAGCCTTTCCGGGCGACATCTTCTATATCCATTCGCGGCTGCTGGAACGTGCGACGCATCTGCGCGAGGAACGCGGAGGTGGTTCGCTCACCGCCTTGCCCATCATCGAGACCGAAGCCCAGAACATTTCCGCCTACATTCCAACCAATTTGATTTCCATCACCGACGGGCAGATCTACCTCTCGCCGACGTTGTTCGAATTGGGTGTGCTGCCGGCGGTCGATGTCGGCAAATCCGTGTCGCGCGTCGGCGGCAAGGCGCAACGGGCGGCCTATCGCGCGGTGGCGGGCGACCTCAAGCTCGCCTATGCGCAGTTCGAGGAACTCGAAACCTTCGCCCGGTTCGGCGCCCGGCTGGACGAAAACACCCGCAAGATCATCGAGCATGGACGGCGCATCCGCGCCTGCCTGAAGCAGCCGGAATTCGCCCCGGTGGGAGTGCCCGCGCAAATCGCTATCCTGCTGGCGTTGAGCGCCGGACTTTTCGACGCCGTGCCGCTGGAGCGGATGACGGACGCCGAGCAGGCCGTGCACAAGGCGGCGGCGGAGATCCCGGCGCAGGCGAGCGAGCGCCTGGATAGCGCCGATACGTTGAGCGATGAGGATCGGGAAACGATTATCGACATTGCCCGCCAGGCACTGGGACGTTTCCAGCCCCAAGCTGATTCCCTGTCTCAACCCGGGGCCGGGACGAGTCCCGGGGAGACATCATGAGCGACACCGCAGCGAGCCTGCGTCGCAAGATCGACAGCGCCATCGATCTGCAATCCGTGGTCCGCACCATGAAGGCCATGGCCGCGTCGAGTATCGGCCAATACGAGCAATCGGTGCGCGCCCTGGGTGATTACTTTCGCACCGTGGAACTGGGCTTGAGCGTGTGCTTTCGTGACATGCGTGCGGCGGAGTCGATAACCGGAGAGACAGGAAAAACGGATGCGGCTGCGATTGGCGCGGTGGTGTTTGGTTCCGACCAGGGGCTGGTGGGCCAGTTTAATGATGTGGCGGCCGATTATGCGCTCAAGACGCTGACGGCGCTGCCCGGGGAACCCCGGGTCTGGGCGGTCGGCGAGCGCGTACATGCGCGCCTGGCGGAGGCGGGTCTTGCGCCGATGGGATGCTTCAGCGTACCGAATTCCGTCAAGGCCATCACCTCGCTGGTCGGGCAGATACTCCTGGCGAGCGAGACGCGCCGCCGCCTGGGTGACATCAACGAACTCCATCTCTTCTACAACCGCCTCGCGGTTGGGGCAGTTTATGCGCCTGTCAGTCAGCGCCTGTTACCGCTGGATGAAAGCTGGCGATGCGAGCTGGCCGAACGTCCGTGGCCGACGGAAAACCTGCCGGAGGTCATGGGTGGGGGCGCCCCGACCTTGCGCGCGCTGATCCGCGAATACCTTTTCGTCTCGCTGTTTCGGGCGTGCGCCGAATCGCTGGCCAGCGAGAACGCGAGCCGTCTCGCGGCGATGCAACGCGCCGACAAGAATATCGATGAACTGCTGGACGACCTCAACGGCACATTTCACCGTTTGCGCCAGAGTGGCATCGACGCGGAACTGTTCGACGTGATCTCCGGATTCGAGGCGCTGAACGAATCCGGATTCCATATTCGTGGTTGATTTATAGCCATCGGTCATGATCAAGGGCGAACGCTTCAACAGCATTTCACATCTGGTCGGCGCCGCGCTGGCGCTGGCAGGTGCCGTGGTGCTGGTTGTGGTGGCGTCGCGGGATGGCGATACCCGTCGCATCGTGTCGTTCAGCATTTATGGGGTCACGCTGTTTCTGCTTTATTTGATATCGACGCTTTACCACGGCCTGCGACCGGGACGCGCGAAACGCGTGTGTCGTGTGCTCGATCACCAGGCAATTTACCTGCTGATCGCCGGCAGCTACACACCGTTCACGCTGGTCTCGCTCAACGGTACTGTGGGCTGGTGGATGTTCGGTGCGATCTGGGGCCTGGCGGTGCTGGGGCTGGTGCTCGATGCACTGCCGCTGCATGGCCCGCGGGTGTTGCCGATGGTCATTTATTTCGTGATGGGCTGGTTTATCGTGCTGGCCATCAAGCCACTGCTCGCGGTGCTGCCACGCGCCGGTTTCATCTGGCTGTTGACCGGTGGCATACTCTATTCCTCGGGGATCGTGTTTTATGCGCTCGATCATCGTTACCCCTGGATGCACGGGATGTGGCATCTGTTCGTGCTGGCCGGCAGCATTAGCCACTATGCGGCGATTCTGGTCTATGTCTGACCCGCCTGACGATTCCGGACACATGCCACGATGTCAAAAAAAACAACGCATGACGTTCGCTGATGCAGGGGCTATCCTTTGGTCCACGCGCCTTGAGCGAACAGGTAAGTCGACAGACGCGAGGTGTCTGCCTGTAACGCAAGCATCAGAGAGGACGTGATCATGCTGGTAACCTTTTCCTGCCCGGCCTACGCGAGCATAACGATGTTCGGCGACGTGGCAGTTCGACTGCTCAAACTGATGGGGCACAGCAGTACGGTGCCCGGTGCTCTGCTGGCAGTAGATGTCCAGGCGGCGCTGGAACGTCTGGAGGCTGCAGTCGAGGCAGACAAGCAGACGCCGGAGCCGGAAGAGTCTGCAGAAGGAGAGGACGGCGAACCTGCCGTAAGTTTCCCGCACCGCGCCTTGCCTCTGATCGAATTACTCAGAGCTGCGGTACAGGCAAAATGCAACGTGATGTGGGACAAGAACAACTAGAACCTATCTCATCATCCCCCGCGGCCGCGACCGTGGCGATTTTGGGTCATGGCGCGGCGCGGCGAGCGTGGTGTAGCCGATGCTACATGAGCGAGCCGTAACAAGACCAGGGGCCAAAATCGCCCGGTCCCCAAGGGGTTGCGCCAATACCCGACCGCCGACTCCAAACGGGTGATTGTGCCGGAATGTCGGCGCAGGAGTCGAGGCCGTAGACGGTACAGTCGTCGGCGGCATCATCGATAGTCAATAGATCCGACGTCTATACTCACTACACACCGAGCCCGGTTTCTGCTCGCCGCAGGGTAGGTGCACTCCCCCGCCCCGCTTGTCCAGGTGCTGCAGTGGCGCTTCGAACTCCCGATGGCCCCACCCGGGAGACAGTACCGACATGATCGGCCGTGCAGGCAATTGTGGCCTTACGTACGCGACCGTACAGACCACGCCTGATCATGCGACTAAGCTTGTGCTTGCATCCGGAGTTTCAATGAAATTATCCCGACTTCTTGCCACGCGAAGTTACCAAGTGACGAAAAGATGACTGCGACGAAGGATGCTCGATTGGCAATACCGCCAGTCGGGACCCTGACATAAGGAGTTTAATATGGACTGGAATATCGTTGAAGGCAACTGGAAGCAGTTCAAGGGCAAGGTGAAAGCACAGTGGGGAAAACTCACCGACGATCACCTCGACGTGATTGCCGGCAATCGTGATCAGCTGGCGGGCAAGATCCAGGAGACCTACGGCATCACGAAGGACGAAACCGAGGCGCAAATCAAGCGCTTTGAAGAGCTTAACAAGGACTAGCGACTGGAGCGAAATCAGGCGCCCCCACGAAGTTGATGCATACAAGTCGTCTGCGGCTAAATGATGGAAAGCGTAACTACTGACGGGATCAGCGGGATGTCACTTTCATCCCGGCTTGTCTTCGCACTGCATATCGTGCGTTTCCCTGTCTGTAGTCGACAGCCACGGAAACATGAATTTTTTAATCTCCAAAAGGAAAGATCACTATGAAAACTTCATCAATACTAGTTGCCGCGATCGTTGCCAGCGCCCTGTCTGCGACTATCGTAACAGCACAGGAAATGTCCGCGCCCGCCGGGTCGGCGAAGAGCATGGACACGGACAAGCAACTGTCCCAGATGCAGGAGAAAATGAACGAAATGCAGCAGCAGATGGAGAAACTCCAGGCGACGACTGACCCGAAGGAACGCCAGAAGCTGATGCAGGAACACATGCAAACCATGCAGGAACAAATGAAGATGATGCGTAGCATGAGCGGTCCCGAAGGGGTCCGGGCATGATGGGTGGTCCTGGTGGGCCCGAAGGTGGTCCGGGTGGCATGATGGGCGGTCCGGGTGGAGGAATGGGGTCGGTGGTCCCCAAGGCGGTCCCCAGGGTGGCATGATGGGCGGTCCGGGTGGGCCACAAGGCGGCCCCGGTGGTCCGGGTGGGCCCCAAGGTGGTCCCAACGGCATGATGGGCGGTCCCGGTAGTCCACAGGATGGCATGATGCGTGGTCCAGGCGGTCCCCAGGGTGGTCCTCCCGGCGGCATGATGGGTGGTCCCGGTGGTCCCGGTGTCCGGGTGGGCCCCAGGGCGGTCCGGGTGGGTCCCAGGGCGGTCCGGGTGGGTCCCAGGGCGGTCCAGGCGGCAAGATGAGCGGTCCCGGTGGCCCGGGTGGACCCCAGGGTGGTCCCGGCGGCATGATGGGTGGTCCCCAAGGTGGTCCGGGCGGCATGATGGGCGGTCCGGGTGGGCCCCAGGGTGGTCCCCAGGTGGTCCGGGCGGCATGATGGGCGGTCCGGGTGGTCCCCAGGGTGGCCCCGGCGGCATGATGGGTGGTCCGGGTAGGCCCCAGGGTGGTCCGGGCGGCATGATGGGCGGTCCCGGTGGCATGATGGGCGGTCCGGGTGGTCCTCCCCAAGGTGGTCCCGGTGGCATGATGGGCGGTCCGGGTAGTCCTCCCCAAGGTGGTCCCGGTGGCATGATGGGCGGTCCCGGTGGTCCGGGTCCGCATGGTAGGTCCCGGTGGTCCGGGTCCGGAGGGCGGTCCCGGTGGTCCGGGTCCGGAGGGCAGTCCCGGTGGTCCGGGTCCGGAGGGCAGTCCCGGTGGTCCGGGTCCGGAGGGTGATCCCGGTGGTCCGGGTCCGGAGGGTGGTCCCCAGTGAGGCCCGAGTGGGCAGAGGTCTGAGTGATATAAGGCCCACCTGCTTTACTATTATGTTGACACCGGCCCTCTGCGCTGACGACCTGTCTACAACTGACAGCTTCAAACCCTGCTGACGGTGAGGCTCCTATGTCATGAGGTCATAGCAGACACGGTAGCAAAAGAGTTGCAGAGAGAATCAGGGGGTCACGTTCTGTACAACAGGCTGACTCCCTGCTTCATTCTGATCGCAGGACGTTCCCGTCAGGCCAGCGGGGGACCGACCGATCCGCCAGGTGCAGTTTATTTTGCAGTTACAACGTCTTTGACATCAATCGGGTCGGCCTGAATGGATCTTAGCCTGACCGCGACAGATGTCGTCAGCAGGTTCAGTCTTCCTGGGGTCGTTCCAGGAGTACCCGGTAAGCCTCCATGCCGCGACTCAGAAAGGCGTAGGCCGAACCCCAGAGATAGAGCCGGAAACGCCGGTAAAGCGCCTCGCCCCAGCGGCGGATAATGTCATCCCGTGCGGCCTCCAGATTCTCTGCCCAGGCCTTGCAAGTGAGGAAGTAACTGTGACGATCGTTATAGACTGCCAGCACGTCCAGCTGCGTTTTGGCCACTGCGCCGAGAAAATCGTGCAAGCAGAAGTAGGAATGGTCGCCCGGAAAGACATAGCGCGAGACAAAGGCGGGCTTAACGTACTTTTCCCGGAAGGCGCTGGCGTCCAGATACACCCGGCCACCCGGCTTCAGTAAGCGGTGGAGTCGCCGCAGCACGGCCGGATAATCGGGGAGGTGCTCCATTACCCCGAGGATTACGATCGCGTCATAGGGCTCAGACGAGTCGTACAGCAGGAAATCCTGGTACCGTACCTCGGCGGAAAGCCGGAGACGCTGGATCAAATCCCTCAGAAACTGCTCCGACTGGCGTGAAATCGTCAGGGTGGTGACCTGAATGCCGCGCCGGCCTGCATGTTCGGCGAAACAGCCCCACCCGCCGCCCACGTCGAGCACGCGATCTCCCGGCTTCAGGCCGCAGGACTCTACGGCAAAATCCAGCTTGCGGCGTTGTGCAGTCTCCAGTGCTTCGCCGTCGCGCTCGAACACCGCTTGCGAATAGCAACGGGTCGCGTCGAGAAAATTGAGAAAGAAGTCATTGGCAAACTCATAGTGGGTCGCGATCGCTTGCCGGTTAGTCGTCAACCGTCCGATGATCCATGGTGCTATGCGACGCCACAGATAGTCCAGCGGGTGGCTGTCGCTCAACGCCCCCCGGAGACCGACGAAGCGCAACATATCTCCCACGACGTCCAGGCTGCCGGCCATATAGGCCTCGCAAATGCCCAGTTCATCCAGCCGACCGAGGGCGGCAAGACCTTTGCGATCGCGGACCAGGATACCGACCGCAGGCTCCCCTTCTCCGAAGCGATAGGCACGATCGCCCCACAACCGAATCTCAAAAGAAATCTTGACCTGGTTGGCCAATTGCTTCTGAATGCGCCGCAGTATCCGGTCATAGATCGGTGCCGATGCGGATTCGGGGTAAAGACCCATCACCTGTACTCCCTCGTCAAACAGTGGATTCGAGCCTGAAATGCAACGCTCTGATAACACGCGCTGCTATCCACCGTTGCGCATTGCCGCCCGAGCATTGCACGTCTGACGTCTCCAGGTGAAATTTTAAAACTATAGCGAGTGTCCCTCAACGTCTGTGTGCCATCATAGCCAGGTTTCGTACGCACAGCCTGCTCTTCGGTCCTCTGCCAGGGAAATCGACAGGTTGTTCCCGTATGCAGAGCAGCCAGCCTCAGGCGTCGCTGGATTTCCATCGTATGCCTTGCATCGATGCCACGGCCGTCGGCAACACGGGGATCGGCCAACCGATCAGCCGCCCGGTGCCCGCCACGGTGAATTTGATGAGGCCGGTGGCCAGGATATCGTACGGTCCCTGCATGAGTACTATCGCCCTCCCCGTCCTGTCCACGGTGCTCGGTCTACTTACGTAGCCGCGCCCTCCTTCACCTCGAAATCCTGGCGCTTCGCCAATCACCCGGTCAAGCCTTCTTTATCTGTTACATCAGTTGCTTATTCCTTAAGTAAGTGCCATTCGAGTCTGAGCTTATAAAATATGTAAAATACTTATGCCATCGGGGAGCCGTTACAAGTCAAGCTCAGGTTACCATGAGGCAATTCGTTGCAGTAGCGATTCGCAGGGTTGATCCAGAGATAGCGTGAACAAGCATTGTTTCAGAGGATTCATACATGCCAACAAAGAACTACCTGACGGCAGCCATCCTGACTCTCTGCCTGGTTGCACCGGCTGCAGATGCAACCAACGGCTACATGTCTCACGGTTACGGAACCACGTCCAAGGGTATGGCGGGGGCTGGCTCGGCGCTGCCACAGGATACGCTGTCTGTTTTCAACAATCCCGCTGGCCTGGTTCGCCTCGGCAAGCGCTACGACGTGGAGCTGGAATTATTCAGTCCCAAACGTGAATACAAGGCGAACGACGACTTCGCCCCACCGCCGAGCCCCAGCGTCACGCCCGGCACAGAGAGGAGTGAGAACGACTACTTTCTGATTCCCGCATTCGGCATCAATCTTCCACTGGACGACAAGAGCACGATAGGCATCGCCCTGGCCGGCCAGGGTGGCATGAACACAGAATACGATACCGCCACCTTCGCGAATTTCGCCGCCCCTCCGGACTCGCCCCAGAACCCCACCGGCGCGTTCACGGCAACCGAACCTACGGGGATCGATCTTGCCCAGGTAGCCCTGGGTGTGACATATGCAAGGGAGCTAGGAGCATTTGCAGAGCTTGGCATTACGCGCCAGTCCATCGGCATCACCCCCATCCTGGCGGCCCAGAGGTTAAAGGCCAGGGGCCTGCAGCCCTTCAAGGCGCTCTCGGTCTCCCCGGACAACGTCACCGACAACGGCTATGGCTATTCATACGGCGGCGGGGTGCGGGTAGGCTGGCTCGGTTCGCTGCTGCGCGACCAGCTCAACGTCGGGATCTCCTACCAGAGCAAGCTGTGGATGACTGACTTCGACGAGTACGAGGGTCTGCTCGCCAAGGGCGGCAATTTCGATATCCCTGCCGTCTTCAATATAGGCCTGGCGTTCATGATCACCCCGAAACTGACCATGGTGGCGGATTTCAGGCGCATCTTCTATGACGATATCGATTCCCTGTCCAACACCAATGACATTACCTTAAACCAGATCATCGCCAGCCCGGATAATCGCCTGGGCGGCGATGAAGGGCTCGGCTTTGGCTGGGATGATATCAACATCTACTCCGTCGGGCTGCAGTACCAAGCTAACGAAAAACTGACCTTGCGGGCCGGCTACAGCGTAGCCGACGCGCCCTGGAAAGACGTGAACACCCTGTTCAATGTCCTGGCGCCGGCAACGGTCGAGCAGCATGCCTCAGTGGGTGTCACCTGTAACCTGGACAAGCAGAGCGGGATCAACTTTGCCTATACGCATGCCTTTCGGAATACCATCGAAGGAACCAGTAGCTTTACCGGCCCCCAGACGGGTTATGTTCGCATGCTTCAGAATATAGTGCAGATAAGTTATTCGCGTGATATTGGAATCTAGTCGAATCGGGGACAGGCCATAAAGTTTACAGGAAACGGCTGAAGAGGAGATCTGTATCCGATGAATATATCGAAGCACAGCAGATACACCTTCCCACTCGCCACGCCCAGGTGCTTGCGAACAGCGCCAAATATCCGTTTCTTCCTCCGCATCGGGATGAATCCCACAGGATACTTTCAATCCGACCTAATATGGCTATGACTCTGGTACTCTTTCATCGGTAAACCTACTTCTCTTGGCAGAGATCGGAGATTCATGGATGACCGCCATATTAGGTCAAACCTCGGTGAGTCCCCCGACCGGGGCTTACCTCATACTGAGTTATGGTGTTTGGCATCGAACCAATCTCAAAACCTGCCTTATATACATCAATATGGATGCCGCCCAGCGCCGCGGAACTGCTCGCAAACGAACAGCGTCAATGCCCTGCTAACGCAGGCGCTCGCAGGTCATGACGTCATGGCAGACACGGTAGCGAAGGGCTTGCCACGAAAATCAGAGGGCCACGTTCTGTACAACAGGCTGACTCCCTGCTTCTTTCTGGTCGCAGGATGTTCCGGCAGGTCCGCGGTCAACCCGGCTTCATCCAGGTGACACAAGGGCGAGAATTCCGTTGGGCGCCAGGCTGGTCGCCAGCATCACGTCGTCGATGTGGCGGTGGTCAAGCCAGGTCTGTAGTGGTACTGTATTTTAGCGAGGTTCAGGATGCAGATCCGGGTTGGATACGAGTTAGTCTACGAGTGTCCACAGCCGACACCCATGATTCTGATGCTGAACATCCATTTCACCCGCGTCTCAGATCTCGTCATTGCAGACCACATCATCACCAGCCCGCCGACCCCGATCACCGCCTACCGCGACAGCTTCGGCAACTGGTGCAACCGTATCGTCGCACCGCCGGGTGATATCCGGATCTCCACCGACGCGCTCGTCAACGACAGCGGACTACCGGACGGGGTCGATGGCTGGACCCCGCAGCAAGCCGTGGAGGATTTGCCGGCGGAAACGCTCGTGTTTCTGCTCGGGAGCCGCTACTGCGAAACCGATCGGCTTACCGAAACCGCCTGGGCCCGCTTCGGGCAGACGCCCCCCGGGTGGCCACGTGTCAAGGCAATCTGCGATTTCGTCCATGGACATCTCACCTTCGGCTACCAGCATGCCCGGGCGACCAGGACCGCTCTCGAAGCCTTCAATGAGCGCATGGGTGTGTGTCGCGACTACACCCACCTCGCGATCGCCTTCTGTCGCTGCATGAATATCCCAGCGCGTTACTGCACGGGCTATCTGGGTGACATCGGGGTCCCCGCCTCGCCGGATGCCATGGACTTCTCCGCCTGGTTCGAGGCCTACCTTGGCGGACGCTGGCATACCTTCGATCCGCGCAACAACATACCGCGGGTCGGGCGCGTGCTGATCGCCCAGGGCCGGGACGCGGCGGACGTGCCAATCAGCAACACCTTCGGTCCGAATGTGCTCAAGAGCTTCAAGGTGTGGACGGATGACGTGAGGGGACAGTCCGGGCGCTGATGCGTACCCTGCGCAAGCGCAGCGCGTCTAGAACAGGTCCGCGATGATGGATTCGGATACAAGCGCATCAACTGCAGCGTTGCTGGGATCCGACGAACCGTCCCCCGCCGAGTTGGTCAATGCCGGCGGGCGCAGCAGCGCGGTGCTCGTCTGCGATCACGCCGCCAACAGAGTTCCGCGACAACTCGGCACGCTCGGCCTCGACGCGGTCCAGCTGGCCGATCATATCGGCTGGGATCCGGGTGCGGCCGACGTGGCGCGCCGGCTTTCAGCTCATCTCGATGCACCCCTGGTATTGAGCAGCTACTCGCGTCTCGTCATCGACTGCAATCGACCGCTTCGCAGTGCGGAATCCATTGCCGAACAAAGTGGCGGTGTGCCTGTCCCGGGCAACCGCGGGCTGTCTCCGATGGAAAGAACGCGCCGCGTCAATGCGCTGTTCCGGCCTTACCACGACGCCATCGATCGGCTGCTCGATGCCCGTACCCGGCGGCCAAGTCTGCTGCTTAGCATTCACAGCTTCACACCGGTCCTGAACGGCCGGCCGCGACCCTGGCACATCGGCATTTCCCATTGGCGCGACCGGCGACTCGCCGCGCTGATGCTCGGGGTGCTCGCCCGCAGTGGAGAATTCACTGTCGGGGACAACGCGCCCTACCCGATCGAAGATGATGTCGACTACACGATCCCGGTGCACGGCGAGGGTCGCGGATTGCCCAGTGTCATGATCGAGATCCGCCAGGACGGGATTCAAACAGCAACAGGCGCCGCCATCTGGGCGGCACGTCTGGCGGAGTCCTACCGGCTGATCGAAGCTGAGGCGCTGCGCATCTTCGCGTCTTCGTTGAATGCCAATTCCGCACCGGACCAATCATATTAGGCAGTCATGGATGCGGCGGCCTTCGAACCGACCCTTGCGTCGGCAGGGACAGGCAGCCGTTTAGTCTTCCGGCACCTGAATTTCCACCGTGTAATCGAGCATGCTGCTCGCCCCCGCTCCGCGAAAATTCCCGCTTACCGGCATGGTGTCGCGCGAGTGCGCCGCCGCCGCGATGGTCACATGCGTGTCGGCAACTGCCTCCCCATGGGTGGGATCGAAACCGCGCCAGCCGGCACCGGGCAGATACACTTCCGGCCAGGCATGCAGATGACGTCGCTCGCTCCGGAGGTGGCCCTTCTGGTAACCGCTGGCGAAGCGTGCGGCAATCCCCTCAGCCCGACAGCAGTCAACGAATAACACGGCCAGATCACGACATGCTCCGCGGCGGCTCTGCAGGGTAAATACCGGGCTATGTGGTGCGCCCATATCACGATGCGTCTGGGTAAACTCGGCGAACAGCTGGCGGTTCAGGCGATTGAGAAAGCTCAGCGTATCGCGCTTGACTGCCAGGCTGAGATCGGCGGCGAATGCGGTAACTGCATCGTCGCATTCGATGCGCTCCAGATAGGCCCGCGCACAGATATCGTCATGGTCATGATCGATGGGCAAAACCGCCGCTTCCGGTGCCAGGATGAAATCGAAGGCATTGCGTCGCGAGGTTTCGACCTGCATGGTCACCTCGATATCGAAATTGTCCGTTTCCTCCTCGAACCAGACCTGTGTCACCCGGTTTCCCTCGAGATCGAGATGTTCATTGCGCCCCAGCGGTGTCGGAGTGATGTTTATCTGATAATCGATGACTCGCTGAGCCCCATCGTCGCGCGGGTGGAAACGCAGCCGCTGCGGACTCAAGTGCACTGGATGCGAATAGCGATAGTGAGTGTGATGTCGGATGATGAAGTGCATGTATCAAAGCCCCAGCAGTCATTTGTCCCTGGCTTTATGTTCAGCCAACTCGGCTGAACATGTCATTGTTGCCGCTGATCGCATTCTTGTATCGGCTAACCCCGGATGCATTCCACATGCACGGTCTGTGTCGTCGGATAGCCCGCGGGTCGGAACTGATTGTAGGCGGCGATATCCGCGGCATCGCGTTCATAACCGACTGCCACATATCCGCCCCTTAGCTCGACTTGCGTCGCGTCGAAGGTATACCAGCGACCACCCACATAGGCCTCGAACCAGGTGTGCAGGTCCATTGGGCCCAATCGGTAGAGGTAGCCCACCACCATCCGCGCGGGTATGCTGAGACTACGATACAGTGCGATACCGAGGTGAGCCAGGTCCCGGCAGACACCGACTCGTCTGGAATTCACTTCCGCCGCTGAAACGGGGATATCACTGCTGCCAGGGCGAAAACTGATGATATTGCGCAGCCAGGTGACGATTGCCGCGACCTGGTCGTAACCTGGCTGCTGACCCGCCGTGATTTCGGTCGCCATTTGATGAAAGCGGTCCGACTCACAGTAGCAACCGGGCAACAGGTAGCTGAGCACGTCGTCAGGCACATTCTGGATTTCTACAAACGGCACTCCGAACGCCTGGTCAGCATAATCCGCAGTCATCACTTCGGCACTGGTGTACACCACGAAGGCGCGGTCAACGAGACAGGGAAGCGACACACGGTATAACATGCACAGGAAGCTGTTGCCGGTCGTGGTACGGCCTGCGGAAAGTCCCGTGCAGTGGCCCGTCTCGTATACCGCAGTTCCCGGCTTTATGGCTGGGCCGGCGGAAAACTCACAATGCCTGCCTGCCACCGCCGGCGGGACAGCCGTAAAGCGGATCCCGCCGGTGCAGCTGCCGGCTTACTCGGGCGTTTTGGGAGGAGGTGGCGTACTGCTGCCCTGCGAGGGGCTCACCACGATCGTACCCGGATAGCCACCGCCGCCCCAGGGACCACCGCCCCATGGACCGCCCCAGCCGCCATAGGGACCGCCCCAGCCGCCGCCGTAGGGGCCATATCCGTATGGACCATAGCCACCATAATAACCCCGGTCATAGCGGTCATAGCGGTCATGGCGGTCATAGCGGTCATGGTCATTGTCGAACCATCGACCCGGATTCATCATGTTGCCGAAGTCAAACGCCTGCGCCGCATTCATCCCCATGACAAGGGCTGCGGACAGAATAATTGTTTTACGCTTCACTGTACCGTAACCTCCAATTTTCCACTTGCATATTATGCTTTTTCAGATCGGGCACCCCAGATGACCGGGTAACCGTGCCTTGTTTATATTAAATAAAAGCACAAGTAAATTCCGCTTTACCTGACCTATGTCAAACCGGATGTAAACCCGATAGGTGTAAGAATAATAATATGTATAACGCCATGACCGGCGATTTACAAATTTTTGCTCTAAATTAAAACAGAAAAGGTCATGCAGCTTGCCCGCCTCTCCGGGGGGGGAAAGACAGACCGGCCGCCGCTACCCGGCAGGGTATCGGCATCAAATCAGATGACTAGGGGGCAAAATGAAAAGCTTGCTTGCTCTGCTGTTGCTAGGCCTGCCGCTGGTCACAGCGGCCGAAGATTATCAATCCACGCTGCTGGTTCAGACAGGCACCCTGCGCGAGAGTGATCTTATTGTGCGTACCGTCACGGACCTGGAAAACAGCAAGATCTGCCTGTCCTTCTATATAAGGACCACGGGAACGAGCCCGGCGATGAGCTGCTATGACACCCGGGCGGGCTTTCGCTCCGATGTCAGCCAGACAGGCCACTTCAAGAAAGGCAAACTGGTCGTGCGCAAGATCAAGGATTCACTGAACAATGTCTCCTGCCTGGTGGCATATGTCAGCGAACCCGGCACCTCGCCGGCGATCAACTGCTACCATAGCAGCCCCTCATCCAAGGACGATATCCAGCGTACCGGGCATCTGCGGGAGGGTGACCTGGAAATCGAAAGAGTGATCGATGCGGACAGCACCAAGACCTGCCTGATTGCATTTGTGAGTGTCGGCAGTGCCAATCCGTCGCTGACCTGCTATGACAGCGCGGGCAACGGCAAGGGCGGTTTGTCACAAAACGGCTACATGCGCGAAGGCGACCTGGTCGTCAGAAAGATACGGGACGACGCCAACATGAAGGAATGTCTGATGTCCTATGTCAGCACAGAGGGCACCTCGCCGTATATCTACTGCTTCGACAAGATCGCAGCCGCGTCATATCCTACCCCTGGCGAGACAACGGCAACACACCAGCCCCCACCGCCGCCCCCCGCCAGGCCAACCCCCCAGAAGCCGCAACCCTGAGGCCCGCAGGCAGCAGCGAAACCGCTTCGGGATGGCGCGGCCCGGGACTGTGTAGAGCCTGCCAGGGCTTTCGGCAACGGAGTCGTGCAGCCTGCCGCAGTCCGGCGTCTGCACTTGCCCCGGTGATATAAACATCACCAGACCTTCGCTTGGCAGGAAGACCGTGTACGCAGGCCCGCACAAGGGCCAGACAGGTTTATTCAAGCCGTGAGCGCCTGCCGAATACTCCCGACACCGCGGCTTCTGTCCCGCTGCGGAGGCACATACCCACACCCCTGCGCAAACCCGGTTCCGGTGACTTTCCCCGGCAGCGCTGCGTCCCGGCACGGGTCATTCCTTATGGCCAACGGTACTCTGATTACAGTATCTTCACTGTATGTCCAATCCCGAAATGTCCAGACGCGATCTCTCGGTCCTGTGGCACCCCTGCACGCAGATGAAAGACCACGAGTGGCTGCCAGTCATCCCGATACGTTCCGGAAAAGGCGTCTGGCTGGAGGACTTCGACGGCAACCGCTATCTCGATGCCATCAGCTCGTGGTGGGTGAACCTGTTCGGCCACGGCAACCCGCACATCAATGCCGCGCTGGTCGACCAGCTCGACAAGCTGGAACACGTGCTCCTGGCCGGTTTTACCCATGAGCCCGTAATCGAGCTTTCAGAACGGCTGGTGGCGATCACACCCCCGGGACTGGACCGGTGCTTCTATGCTGATAACGGCTCCTCGGCCATAGAGGTCGCACTCAAGATGAGCTTTCATGCCTGGCTTAACCAGGGCAGGGTTAGCAAGACAAGATTTGTCACGCTGGAGAACAGCTATCACGGCGAGACACTGGGTGCCCTGGCTGTCGGCAACGTCGAGCTGTACAAGGATACCTATGCCCCGCTGCTGATGGAGACCATCAGCGTCGCATCGCCTGACTGCTACCACCGCGACAGCGGTGAAAGCTGGCATGACTACAGTACGCGACAATTCAGCAGGATGGAGTCCGTACTAGAACGGCATGCAGATACGATCTGCGCCGTCATCATCGAGCCGCTGGTGCAATGCGCAGGCAGCATGCGCATGTATGACCCGGTGTATCTGCAACTGTTGCGCAGTGCCTGTGACCGGTTCGGAGTGCACCTCATTGCAGACGAGATCGCCGTCGGCTTCGGGCGTACCGGCACGATGTTCGCATGTGAGCAGGCCGGCATCACGCCGGACTTCCTGTGCCTGTCAAAGGGACTGACAGGCGGCTACCTGCCGCTCTCGGTGGTTTTGACGAACAATGCCATTTATAACTGTTTCTATGACGACTACCGCAATCTGTCTGCGTTCCTGCATTCCCACAGCTATACCGGCAATCCGCTGGGTTGCCGCGCCGCACTGGCAACCCTTGAGCTGTTCAGTACGGGTAATGTCATCGATAACAACCGGCAACTCGCAGCTGCCATGCGCGAAGCCGCGGCACCCCTGCGTGACCACCCGCATGTCGGCGAGGTGAGACAAACGGGCATGATCCTGGCGATCGAAATGGTCAGGGACAAGGCCAGCCGCAGTCCGTGGCCGTGGCAGGAGCGCCGCGGACTGCGGGTCTACCGGCAAGCATTGCAACAGGGTGTATTGCTGCGCCCGCTCGGCAATGTCATTTATTTCATGCCACCCTACGTGATCACGCCCCGGGAAATCGGGCTGATGACCGAGGCCGCGCTGTCAGGTATTGACCATGCCACACGGGACTGAGTCATGAGTACGCCACGCCTGTATGTCCCACAGCCACTGGGAGCGGGTGCCAGACTGACCGTTGAAGGCCAGCCTGCACATCATGTCACCCGTGTCCTGCGTCTGCGCACCGGGACTGCGCTCCGGGTATTTGACGGTTCGGGTCACGAACATGATGCTGTCCTTTCAGACATCGGCCGTGCAAGGATCACGCTGGAAATCGGCGCAGCCATCCCGGGTGACCGCGAGTCCTCGCTGCAGATCATCCTTGCTCAGGGAATTGCACGACATGACCGCATGGATCTGATCCTGCAGAAAGCGGTCGAGCTGGGTGTGCAGACGATACAGCCGCTCTGGTTGCAGCGCAGTCAGGCACACCTGCAGGGCGAACGCATGGAAAGGCGCATGTGGCACTGGCAGGGTATACTGACCAGCGCCTGCGAACAGAGCGGACGCAACACGCTGCCGAAGTTGCTGCGTCCGGCCGGACTGCCGGAATGGATGGGCACCCTGCCCCCGACCGGGCTGAAACTCCTGTTGCAGCATGACGGCAGTGAAACCCTGAATACACTTGCCAGGCCTGCCGGTGACATCCTGCTGCTGGTCGGCCCAGAGGGCGGATTGGAGCCGGGCGAACAGTCACTCGCACGCTCGGCAGGCTTCACAGGTATAAGGCTGGGACCACGCATCCTGCGCACCGAGACGGCGGCGTTGGCCGCTATTGCAGGATTGCAGGCGAAGTGGGGGGATTTTCTGTAACTGTAGCTGCAGATTCGGGCGTGATATCCGTCTGCCTCATTGCAGATCCCTGCATGTCAATTGACAGTTTTGCCGGCTGTACTCGCAGGCTCAGGTTATCGGGCAATCACGCCGCCCTGGAGACCTGCTCCTCAAGCAGCGATTGCAGGTAATCCAGATCCGGGATCACCGCCTCTTCATTGCCGATACGCACGAGGCATCTAAGCCCGGGGTCTTCGAGGGCGTGAAATTCACTGGCCGTGTCATTGGCGAAGTGGATCAGTCCTGGCAGGCCTGCAGTAACAATCGCATAGTTCCGCACCTTGCTGCCAGGGTGTACCGAGTTCAGGATCATCAGCCGAGAGAACACGGGATTGGATGGCACACTTATCCCGCACAACGACTCCAGCGACATTACCGGGATATCCTGGTCCTGCCAGCGGACGATTCCCAGATACCAGTCCGGCATGTCAGGGTTCAGCTTGGGTGTACGGTAGCTGCCGATCTCTGCGACTGCCACGTTCGGCAGCAACAGGTTCAGTTTCCGCAGGGGAACCCACAGACTGCGTATCTTGTCCTGTAATGTATCCATCGATTACCCCTCCCGTCAGCATTCCGTCTACGCTCCGACCGCGAGCGTATTGACACCAATAATGTTATTGATTGATGCAAGCAATTCCGATTCCTGATATGGCTTGCCCAGATATTCGTTGACACCGATCTCGAAGGCACGGTCGCGGTGCTTGTCACCGGTACGTGAAGTGATCATGATTATCGGCACATGCTTCAAACGCTCGTCATTGCGCATGTGGGTCGCCAGCTCAAATCCGTCCATACGCGGCATCTCGATATCGAGCAGCATCATATCCGGCACGATTTCCTGAAGCTGTCCCATCGCGTCGACGCCGTCCTTCGCCGTTATGACCCTGAACCCGCTGCGCTCCAGCAGCCGGCTTGTCACCTTGCGGACGGTAATCGAATCATCGACAACCATCACCACGAGACGGCTGTCTTCCATCGAAACAGACGGACTGATCGATGTTTGCTCACGCACCTTCATACGCGACACGGCGAACATGTCGAGTATCATGACAACCCTGCCGTCGCCGAGTATGGTCACACCCGATATGCCATCAACCATGCTTAACTGGGCACCCAGCGGCTTGATGACCACTTCGCGACTGCCCACCAGCGAATCAACCTGCATGCCGATGCGCTTGTCACCGGCACGGACCAGCAGCACAGGTATCTGCGTACCGGCATTTTCGAGGTCCATGCGACTAATACCCAGCAACGAGCCAAGATGCATAAGCTGATAGTTATGACCGGCATAGCCGAATTCCTGATTGTCGTGCTCGTAGCATTTCTGTAACTGTGCCGGCGTTGCCGTAACAACACCCTCGATGCTGCCCATGGGAACACAGAAGATCTGTTCACCAGTGGTAATTAGCAGGGCCTGGTTGATAGCCAGCGTATACGGCAACCGTATCGTGAATACCGAACCATTGCCGCTCTCGGAATGGATATGCAGTGATCCGCCCAGCTGTTTCACCTCACTGTTCACCACGTCCA
The DNA here is from genome assembly GCA_963803275.1 of uncultured Gammaproteobacteria bacterium. Taxonomy (GTDB): domain Bacteria; phylum Pseudomonadota; class Gammaproteobacteria; order UBA9214; family UBA9214; genus UBA9214. Next base: position 551,171 of record CAWDLS010000001.1, read on the forward strand.
TGCCGACGCCGCGACCTGAAATCTGCGTCACCTCACTGGCCGTACTGAAGCCGGTCTGCAGCACGAACTGCATGACATCGGCATCCGGCAAAACCATGTCAGCACTCATGAGTCCGCGCTCTATCGCGCGTGCGCGGATGGCATCGATATCAAGACCTGCACCATCATCAGTGATGCACAGCACGATTTCATTACCTTCACGATTGAAATCGATCGTGATGGTGCCGGCGACACGCTTGCCTGCCTGCTTGCGCCGCTCCGGCGTTTCAATGCCATGTGCAACCGCATTACGCAGCATATGCTCCAGCGGGGCCACGATGCGCTCGATAACCGCACGGTCCATCTCGCCTTCCGCTCCACGCAGGGACAGGTCAACCTTCTTGTCAAGCTGGCGGGCAGACTGGCGCACAATGCGCCGCAGGCGTGGTGCCAGCCCCGCAAACGGGATCATGCGTGTTCGAATCAGGCCTTCCTGCAGATCGGTGCTGACACGCGACTGTTGCAGCAACAGGGTCTCGGAATCACGGGTAGTCATTTCCATGAGTCCCTGCAGGCTGCGCAAATCACTAATACTCTCGATCAGTGAACGCGAAAGCTGCTGGAGCTTTGAATAACGGTCCATTTCCAGCGGGTCGAATTCCTGATTGCGGTTCTCCGTTTCCTGCTCGTAACGGAACAGGATCTGTGCCTCGGTTTCCATTTCCAGCTGTCGCAACTGGTCGCGCAAACGATTGATCGTCTGGTCCAGCTCGGTCAGGTTGAAGCGGAAGGTATTGATCTGCTGTTCCATGCGGGCACGGTAGATATTTATCTCGCCGGCATTATTAACCAGGTTGTCAAGTACGTCGGACTGTACCCTGACCAGTTCGCTGCGCGCGCGGCCCTCCTTGCGCCGTTCAACCAGTTGCGATTGCCCGGCCATGGCTTGCGCCATCATGCCCGTATCGCTTTCATAGGCAGCGTATTCAGACTGTACCTGCACGCCAGCGACCGGTGCCACCTCGCTATCATCCTCGTACTGTTCGGAATACTTTTCGCGGTCGTCCGTGGATTGTGTCACTGCCTGACTCGGGATATGGCTCTCGGCCTGTGTCTCGACTGCCGGTATTTTCGCGCGGCCTTCCGCGGCTTCGACACCGGCATCTCCGTGTATATATGACCCGAGTCGGGATTCCAGGTCGTTTGCCGCATTAAGTGGCATGCGAGACTTGACTCTTTCCACCATCTCCGCCAGCCGGTCTTGCGATTCCTGCAGCAGCGCGAACAGGTCATCGCTGGTCGACACCACACCATCCGCCACCCGGGTCAACAATGACTCCAGCGCATGGCTGAGGTTACCGATGACATTCATATCAACCATGCGCGCACCACCCTTCAGGGTATGCAGAAGTCGCTGGAAGTCTGCCATCAACTCACGGTTATCCGGCGTTTCAGACCAGTTGCGCAATACGGATTCACTGCTGTCGACAATCTCGGTGGCTTCCTCGACAAAGATCTCGTAAAGCTCCTGATCCATGCCTGAATACATGTTGCCTTCGTGTTGCGCCGGACTCGTGGCTTCCATTTCGGGGGCCCGTGCGTCACTGATTGCTTCGTCCGGCACTGCTTCCGCGACCGCAGCAGAGGACGCTTCGCGAACAGGCCCCTCACCTTCGGCAAATACCGGTGTTTCCTCCTGCTCATCAGGTACAAGTAATGCTGCGCTTGCGGGTTCCGGTACTTCCTCAATGTCCTCGGCCACACCGGCCATGCGGTCCTCAACCGGAACTTCTGAAGTCGATGCACTTTCGTCCTGCAGCAGCACAGGCTCCTGTTCTGACGAGGCGACTGAAGCCCTCAACGCGGCGATCCGTCCAATCAGCCCGGATACAACTTCGTCATCGTAGCTCCTTTCCGGCAGGCGTTGCAGCTGCGCCGACATCTCGCGGACACAATCATCCAGCACCACGAAGGCCTCCGGAATGGCCAGCCGGTTTTCCTGGTACAGCTCACCGAAATACTCATAGAGTGCAGTGGCCAGTCTGCCAATTCCATGCATGCTGGCAGACTCGCTGATACCCGTCAGGGTATGCAGTGCCCGGTAGTGTGCACTGGAAACCATGCTGGAATTACCCGCTGGTGTGGCAGAAGTTGACAATGTATCGAGGTGCTCACGACACTCGGCGGAAAACAGCTCCATCAGGACATGATCGTCCTCCACTTCGGTTGCCGCTGAATCATCGTCCTCAGTGCTGCCCGCATCCTCAGACACATCCATCGCGTGCCGGTCTGCCTGCCCGGCCGTCCTGCCACCATCCAGGTTTGCGGCCTTTTGCATCATGCCGGCCGTATCCATGTCCGGCTCGGTACCGTCCTGTAACTGGCGCAACAGACCGGACACGGCTTGTGGTACCTGTGAGAGCAGGGCAAACATGGAACCACTGGTCTGCACAGCGCCTTCCAGCAGCTTGTTGAGTAATGCCTCCATCGACCAGGCGAACTCGCCAATGACCATTGCACCGGCCATGCGGCCACTACCCTTGAGGGTATGCAGGCTGCGGCGAATTTCATCCAGTAGTCCGGCATCGTCCGGCTGCTGTATCCACTCCGGTATGTTCAGCGATATCGATGCCAGCACCTCGTTTGCCTCTTCGAGAAAGATCTCGACAATTTCCGGATCTGCACCCTGCTTCAGGACTGGCAGGTCGCCGGTGCCCGGGGCACCCGCATCGGAATGCGCCACAATGTCCTCGTGCTCCTCTTGCTCTGGCTGTGTTTCAGCATCAGCCAGCCCTGCCTCGGCATCGACGGCAGGCGTTTCCGGTGCGGGGGTCGTGGCATTGTCGAAATCCTGTTCCGCAGCAAACGGCTTTTCAGGCGCGACCACCGTGACAGTAGCCTGGTCTCGCACGTCGACATCAGACTGTGCATGCTCTGCGCCGGCTGCAGGACCGGATGCTTCTGCCACTGCAGAATGTTCTTGCGTGTCCGCTTTAGCAGCAAGGCCGGTCACTTCGGGCTCGACGCTGTGTGCTTCAGACTGAACCAGATATGCTGCCTGACGTGCGAGCGAAGCGACGTCGGTGAGCAGTATGGTATCCGGGTTTGTAACCTGTGCCACCAGATCCTTCAGGGCTGACGTTGACTTGCCAATCAGTTCAAGCACCGTGTTATTCGCCGGTATCGTGCCCTCGATCACCTTGTTCATCAGGTTCTCGAATGCCCAGGCCAACTCACCCGCCGCCATGGCACCAACCATGCGACCGCTACCCTTGATGGTGTGGAAGGCACGGCGAATCTCGGCCTGCAACTCCCGGTTATCAGGATTCGCCGTCCAGTCGGGTATGTCCACGTCAAGCTTGTCAAGCACCTCACCCGCTTCTTCTATGAAGATATCGACTATTTCGCCATCTGCGTCAGGTGCAACCACCTGCAGGTCGTCTATGCAGAAATTGCCGGCCTCGACAGCCTGGACTGCAGGCGATTCGACGTGCTGTGCCACTTCAGTTACCGGCTCAGGATGATGATCGGACACGGATGCAACCACCTCCGTACCGGCGGCTTCCTGTGCACCGCCACCGGCGTCCTTCTGTATCGCCTCACTTTCGGATAAGTCTGTGTAAAGGCCTGCATGGGAATAACCCAGTTTTTCCAGGCTCTCGATGGCAACACCGATCGCGCGTTCACCGAATTTGTGGTTTTCGCCAAGTTCCTCGACGCAGTACTCTATACTGCAGATTGCATCCGCAAGGCTGTCCAGCTCGTTCTCATTCAGATCGCGATGATTGTCCAGCAGCTCGGTGGAAACAAAACTCATGACCTGCCGCGCTGCGCCAGCCAGCCGCTCCTCGCCAACCAGCTCCAGTCCGCCGCTGATCTTGTTCAGCAGGACTGGCACCGATGCCAGCAAGTCAAAACCACCGGATGATTTCAGGAACTCGTTGATCGCTTCCTTGGCGGCCGCAATATCCGCGATGACTGCGCTGATCACAGCCTGCTGACCCTGTCGCAAGACAGCTTCACCACGGTCTTCAGCACCATTGCAGCTGTCTGCAAGCGCGGTGACGTCACTCAGTGCATCCTCAACTGCGACCAGGTTATTCGCCAGGCCGGTGAAATCCGCACTGTCATTGTTGCTGTCTGCTGCAACCAGGTTACGCAATTGCTGTTCATCATCTGCCAGACGCGCACCGAACCTATCCATGCCGATCATGCCAAGGGTGTTACTCAACGAATGCAGGCTGTCTGCAACAGGAGCAAGTGCTTCGGAACCAATATCAGCCGTACGTGTAAGGTTATCAAGCTGTTCCTTGATTCTGTCTATATCTTCGCGTGCCGTGGCAGAAACGGCCTGCAGCAGCTCTTCGCCGATTTCCGGACCATCTGCATGATCCGCATCCACTTCGGCTGCATCCCGGGCTGCCATACCGAATGTTGATCTGATCGCAGCGATACGCGCGGAATCCGTGTTGACACCGACCAGCTGGAACAGCAGGTTTTTCAACAGATCATCGGCCAGAAAATCATCAAATACCTTCTCGCCGGAGTCCATCAGACGCTTGATCTGGCGGTCGAGCTGGCCAAACAGGTGTTTTACCGATGGTTTCGCATCGAGCACACCATCGCGCAACAGCTCGGCTATACCCGCTCCCACCCACCACAGGCGTGCGGCCGGCTCGCTGCCTGCAGTTATCTGCAGATGTTCCAGGACCTCGACCAGTGTATGCAATCCCTGGTTCGAACCGTTGTCGCGATACCATTCCAGCAATCCGCTCTGGAAGCGGACCCGTGCCGTGCGGGCCAGCGCGGCAAGGTCACGATCGCCGTGGTCCGCACGTGCGTCGAATACAGACACCGGCACGCGGGCAGCTAGATCGGGAGAAAATACTGCATCCTCCTTCAGTGGCTGCAGACCCCGGCTGGTGCGCAGTCTGTTGATGAGCGGAAACAGCACTTTCGGGCTGTCCTGCTTTCCGGAACGCAGATTGGAGAGATATTCGGGCAGTTCCAGGAACCCCTGCATCAACTGCTCGAGCAGCGTTTCCGAATCGACGGTTGCCTCCAGCAGCAGGTCAGCGATAGCCTCTTCCATCTCGCATGCCAGCATGTCGGCACCCTTGATGTTGACCATTTGCAGGGGGCCGCGTGCCTCATGAAGGTGCGCCGCACAGCCTTGCAGCAGCTCCTTGCGCTGCTCGCCTTCGGCATATTCCTCGAGTTCCAGACGTGCCTGCTTGAGGGTTACACCCACTTCCTGCCGGATCCAGCTCAGGGCGTTGTAGTCTATCGCTTCACGCATAGTTGTTCCTTGCAAGCCACAATCAATACCCGCCGACACCTGCAAGCCGCGTGCGCCGGTTTCCCGGATTGGTGCATCCCGGTTGCGTCATTGCGGATACCGTGAAATGTTCAGCATTGGTATCCGGTTGTGTTATTGCGGCAGTTTGAAACCGGCGACCGACTTGTCCAGGTCCTGGGCGAGACGCGCGAGGTTGCCGATGGAACGCGAAGTCTGTTCAGCACCGGCGGTCGCCTGTGTTGTCAATTCCTGAATGCCGTTCATCGTGGTCGAGAGTTGTACGGCCACGTTTGCCTGCTGGCGTGCCTCGCCTGACATTCCCTTGATGAGTCCAGCCAGCTGATCTGACACGCTCTCGATCTCTTCCAGCGCGCCACCGGCATCCTCGGCAATCTGTGCACCGTTGACCACACCGGAGGTACTTTTTTCCATGGAGATGACCGCCTCGTTGGTATCTGCCTGGATTGTTTTCACCAATGCCTCGATCTGCTTGGTTGCATTCGCCGAACGTTCGGCAAGTCGCTGCACTTCGTCCGCGACTACCGCGAAGCCACGCCCGGCCTCTCCGGCCATTGCCGCCTGAATTGAGGCATTCAGCGCAAGAATGTTGGTCTGCTCGGCAATATCGTTTATGAGCTCCACGATGTCGCCGATTTCCTGCGAACTTTCACCGAGGCGCTTGATACGCTTGGATGTCTCCTGGATATGCTCGCGAATCGTATCCATACCGGACATGGTGCGCTTCACCGCCTCGCCGCCTTTTTTGGCGATCTCGACTGACCGCATCGCAACCTTGGAAGACTCAATGGCGTTGTTGGATACCTCTTCCATGGACACGGACATGTCGGCAATGGACTTGCTGGCCACGGTAATATCCTGTGACTGCTGCTTGCTGGCGCCCGACAGCTTGTTGGCGATTTCCTCGGTCTCTGACACCGACGAAGACAACTGCGTGGATGTAACGTTAATGGTCTTTACCAGGCCACGCAGTGAGTCGATCGTCACATTGATGGAGTCTGCTATGGCGCCGGTAAAGTCTTCGGTCACCGTGGTGTGCACAGTGAGGTCACCGGATGCCAGGTCACCCATTTCGTCCAGCAGCTGCATGATGGCCTGCTGGTTATGAGTGTTTTCGTCCTCGACCATGTGACTGCGCGTGCGTTGGTTGCGCAACACCTCAAAACCCATGAACAGCAACATACACAAGGCCACGGCTCCCATGAAATAGGCCAGTTCGTTGCTGATCAGGCGCTTGCTCTGTACGGAGTCAAGCACCTCTTTCAGATGGTAAGTACCGTTGAACAGCGCTTCACTCTGTGCGGTAAAGTCCGCAGCGGCGGTCTGTATGGCGACCAGTTCATCGGCATTCTCGACAATCGAGCCCGCGTTGTCGCTGATACGGGTAAACAACAGTGCTATCTTCTGCAACTTGTCCTGCAGCGCACTACCCCTGAGCTGTGTAATGCCACCGGTTCCGCGCATGAAGCCGTCGAGTACCCGACCGAACTCCTTGGTATCTGCCGCGAAAAGCAGCGCAGAAGACTCCGTGCCCTTGCCGGACATGACGCCGTTCAGGCTGTTCACGATACGCTGCCCCAGTACCGCCTGCTGACTGGCCAGACGAACCTGTTCTGCGCTTGCGCCGTTTTTAACCAGGGTATCAGCGATATCCTGGGTGTGCTCCATCAATTGCGGCATAACCTCGCTCATGAGGTTGGTGGCTTCCGCCATTGCCGTAATCAGGAACTGTCCATCCAGTACTGCATCGATGCTGTAGCGAAAGCCGCTCCAGATGTTGTGCAAATCCGTCAGCGCGATGCTTTCAGGCGTTTCGCTCTCGCCCAGCTTGCCGCCGAAATCTGCAATCTGCTTCTCGATGATTGTCGAGAATTCTTTCTTGGATTTGGCCATGCTCTCGAATGCCTGGGTATCACCCGTGGTCGCCGCCAGTGCATACTTGGCCAGGCGCTGCGACAGCACCAGTTGCTCACCTACGTCGGCAAGGCGCATCTGGTCTGTTTCCGCTCGTTTGCCAACCTCCACGAACGTCCAGACCATGGCCCATATCGCTACCAGCAGCAGAATGGTCAGCACCTTCATGCGGCTGCTCGCACCAAACATTCTCATGTCAAACATCTTTTTCATGGTCCGTCTCCTGACCGGTTAGTCCAGATAGCAAATACATTTATCAGATTCCTCGTCTGCGACCATACTGCGTCACACGGCGGTCTGCAGGAATTGCGGTGCCTCGGCCAGTGCAAGCAAGCTGAATATTGCCCAGACGTGGTCACCCCTGCGATAGCCATTGCGTATATATGGACGCAGATATTCATCGACCACGAATTCATCCTCGCAATACTCGTCATCGGTGAAATGCTTGAGTCCCAGCACCTCATCGACAACCAGTCCTGAATACAGGCCCAGATGATCGATGACCAGTACACGCGTACGGGATGTCACATCGGTTACCCGGCCGTTCAGGTAGCCGCTCAGGTCGATCACGGGCAGCATGTTGCCGCGTACATTTGCAATTCCACGCACCCATGGCTGGGTAAGTGGAATCGTTGACAACTCGGGAAATTCCAGGATCTCGACTACCTCTCCCAGCTTCGAAACCAGCAGGTTGTTTCTGACACGATAGGCAATACCTGACCATTCGATAGTGGTCTCGACCTGCCGCTCCATGCCGCTCGCACTGGCCAGGCACTGTTCCTCGATCTCCCTCAACAGGCATACCGGATCGATCGTTGTCATATCCTCGACCATGCTACGCGACCAGCGCCTGGTTGATCAGGCTCAACAGGGTATTTTCCTTGACCGGCTTGGTCAGGTAATCACGTGCACCCTGGCGCATACCCCAGACACGATCCACCTGCTGGTCCTTGCGCGTCACGATGATGACCGGTATGCCTGCCGTCTCCGGATCGGAGGTCAGCTCACGCGTCGCCTGAAAGCCATTGAGACCCGGCATAACCACATCCATCAGGATCAGGTCGGGCTTCTCGCGCTTGGCTACCTCGATACCCTCTCTTGCATTCGTGGCTAGTACCGTGCTGTAGCCGTTCTTTTCGAGCATCTTCTTGAGCACGTGTGCATCTGTAGGTGAATCATCAACAATCATTATTCGTGTCATCGGTATTGCCTCGTGGATTAATCAACGTGATCAATATGTATACTCACCCTGCCTTGACGCAGTGTTGCTGAATCGCTCCGAGCAATTCTTCCCGTGTGAACGGCTTCGTTATGTAGTTATCCGAGCCTACTACCCTGCCGCGGGCACGATCGAACAGTCCGTCCTTGCTTGACAGCATCACCACGGGCGTATGACGAAACACCTTGTGATGTTTTATCAGGGCACATGTCTGGTACCCGTCCAGGCGCGGCATCATGATGTCGAGGAAGATCAGGTCGGGCTTATGGTCGGCAACCATGCTGAGCGCCTCGAATCCGTCGTTGGCCACGATTACGTCAAAGCCTTCCTTCTTCAGCAGCGTTTCCGCCGTGCGGCGAATGGTCTTGCTGTCGTCGATTACCATGATCTTGATACCGCGGGCACCCCCTGCCCCGGGTGTTGCCGCAGTCTCACCCGCGCCGGTTTCAACCATTTCATCTGCCGGTACGCTACTCTGCATGACGACCTCTATCTGTATGTTTCATATAATGTTTATGTCAATACCGGTAATTAAGTCGCAGCTTCCGTCCGCCTCCCGGAACGCCGACTGCTCCCGGGCCATGAATTAATTTAGTATTGGCTTTCGGATACAACGGTTTATCGTCTAGCCGGCAATAAACTTTACGCAGCCGGCAATCGGCGCGCGCGAACCCGGCAACCGCACGGAATCAGGACAGATATGGGCATCAAACTCGGTGTTGTCATGGATCCCATCAGGTCCATCAACTACAAGAAGGACAGCACGCTGGCGATGTTGCAGGCGGCCCAGAAACGAGGCTGGGACCTGTATTACATGGAGCAGGCCGACCTGTTCCTGGATGACAGCCATTGCCATGCACACATGGCGCGGCTGGAGGTACACGCTGACCCGCAGCGCTGGTACACGCTGCACGAGGCCACGAACAGGCCACTCGCAGGGCTGGACGTGGTGTTGATGCGCAAGGATCCACCATTTGACATGGAATACATCTACACCACCTACCTGCTGGAGCGTGCCGAGGCCGATGGCGTACTGGTGGTAAACCGGCCTGCCTCCATCCGTGATGCAAATGAAAAACTCTATACCGCCTGGTTCGACCAGTGCTGTGTGCCAATGCGGGTCAGCCGCGACCGGCACATGCTCGAGGATTTCCTGCACGAATACGGTGATATCATCGTGAAGCCGCTGAACGGCATGGGCGGCTCTTCGGTGTTCAGGGTACGCACGGACGACCCGAACCTGCATGTAATCCTGGAAACCATCACCAATAATGGCTGCAGCAGTGCAATGGCCCAACGCTACATCCCGGAAATCAGCGCCGGAGACAAGCGTATCCTGCTAATCGACGGCGAACCGGTTCCATATGCGCTGGCGCGTATCCCGGCTGCCGGAGAGAACCGTGGTAATCTCGCGGCCGGCGCCACCGGTATCGGCGTTGATCTCAGCGAACGCGACCGCTGGATTTGCGCCCAGGTCGGTCCGTCACTGCGAGAACGGGGGCTGCTGTTCGTCGGTCTGGATGTCATCGGTGATTACCTCACGGAGATCAATGTGACCAGCCCCACCTGCATTCGCGAGATCGATGCGCAATACGGCACCGATATCGCGGACCGGTTGATGGTATCTATCGCAGGTAAACTTGGCACGGCAGAATGACGTGCCATCGACCTGGGATATCGGCAGCGCCGGAACGGGCATCATATCCCGCATTCAGAGACAGCCGTGGCTCGACGGGTTGCCGGGGTTATGCGATCGACCGTGTGCCTGATCTGCCACGAGTACGGTATCGACATTGCATGATCAACAGCGGTAGTGACCTGCGTGCCACCGGTGCGCATGGCATGTCGCCCCGGAATACCGGCATCCATGCAGGAACGGCATAATTGCCGGAACAGTGACTGTAGTTTCCTGTTTATCATTTTGACAGGAAGACAGGCCGGTAATAACCGAGCAAGGGCATCCCGGCGACAGGAATTCTGCCACCGCATCGACAAGGAACAGCGTATTGTGGTTGCTTCCTGTAGATCATCAGGTCTATAAGTGAGCGCAGTCACCTTAACCCGAATGCTAGCGACCCTGCACGGGTCGACTGCAATATCATTATCCAGCTTCCGGAATACTGTTTTCATGGACACGAGACCAAAAATCGGCCTGGCACTTGGCAGTGGATCATCCCGCGGCTGGTCGCACATAGGCATCATAGGTGCGTTGTCCGACCTGGGCATCGTACCGGACATAATTTGTGGCACCTCCATCGGTTCACTGGTCGGTGCTTCCTATGCAGCAGACAACCTGCAAAAGCTGGAAAACTGGGTACGCTCGCTGACAAAAATCGAAACGGCCAGGTTTTCGAAATCAGCTCCGCGCTGAACGGCTTTGTCAACACAAAGCGGTTGCATGGTTTTCTGAATGAATTCGTTGCGCGGGACGACGTAAATATAGAGGATTTCGAAAAGCAGTTTGCAGCTGTATCGACCGACCTGGAAACCGGCAGGGAAGTCTGGTTCACACAGGGTCCGGTGATCGAGGCCGTATGGGCTTCCATATCATTACCGGGTCTGTTTCCGGCAATCAGAAACAACGGCAAATGGCTCGTCGATGGCGGACTGGTCAATCCGGTGCCGGTGTCGGCCTGCCGCGCGCTGGGTGCCGACATCGTCATTGCAGTAAACCTGAACGGCAATATTGCCGGAAAACACTTTGCCGAGAAAACGCATACGAACCGGAAAAACAGTGTGACAGACCTGGTGACGGACCTGGTCAGGGAATACACGGGTGATCTGTTTTCCTCCACCAGGGAAACTGACCAGTCACCGGGCCTTTTCGATGCCATCGCCGGTTCCGTGAATATTGCCCAGGACAGGATCACGCGCAGCCGCATGGCGGGCGACCCGCCTGACATCCTGCTGTCACCAAGACTTGCACATATAGGACTGCTGGAGTTTTATCGTACAAACGAGGCAATTGAGGAAGGACGGCAGTGCGTACAACGGATGCTACCGGAGATCAATCACGTGCTGAACATGGCCTGAAGGCACATTGAAGCAAACAAGAAGGGGCGCCGGGCGCCCCTTCTTGATTACAGGTGAAAACGGCCTACTTTTTCGCGACCTTCTCCTTGTCATTCGGCACTACAACGGTCAGCCCCAGGATCTTCCACATCTGCATGCCGCCGCGGTAATAGGAAATCTTTTCCGGTGGGAATCCGTGGTCGATGAGTGCCTTTATGGCGCGCGGTGACTGGCCACACCACGGTCCATTGCACCACAGCAGCAGGTCCTTCGCATTCGAGAAATCCCAGGTGTCTGTCTTTGCATTTGCGCCGAACAGGCCGAGCGGCGCCATCACCTGCTCGAACTTGCGCGTCAGGGTACTGACCTCGCCGCGCCGTACCCCACCGATCTTTTCAAGTGCAGCAACAGTTTCGGGGTCGTTGTCGTCACCGGCAAACACGGTAAATGGAATATTGATCGAACCCGGTATGGTGCCCTTTTCATGCCACGACGGGGTGCGTGCATCGATGATGAGGCCGGCGCCCTGGGCAAGCTGGCGCTCCATGAAGCGGAAGATCTCGGCTTCACCCACCGTGGTGACGCCGGGTGCGACCTTCATCGGCTGGATGCAGAACGGCGGACATTTGCGCGAGGTCTTGGCAAAACCGTCCTTGAGGACGTTTTCCTGGTCCTGGATGCGTTCGATGCGCACCGTCTTGCCGTCTTGCTTTACATCCAGGTATGCCAGGTAATCTGTCAGCATGACGTCGACAGCCTGCGCACCCGCGGGTACCAGCAGAACCGCTGCTGACACCATGGCTGCCGCGAAAATTCCGGTAAATTGCTTCTTCATAATCACCATCCCTCTTGACACGTCCGAACCCGGCCAGCTTCCCGTCAACCCGGGGACAACAGCCTTACAATAACTTCCCGCACCTTCGAGGTACGATTATCCTCCTGGTATGTGCTGTAAACGGTCTTGCGCTGTGCATGTGTCAGCTTGTTATACAGCAGCCAGGTGCCGGAATAGTTCGCCTGGAGTTCCGATTCGAACTCCCCGAACCCCATCGACGACCTGATAGTCTGGTTGTCCGTGACACTCCTGACCTTTCTGGCGGACCTGGCAACGGACGAGGCGTCATCCGGAGACGTGTGCCCGCCGGTATCGACCGCCTCCGCTTCCAGTACACGCAAGTAATCATCGTCCGCACTGGCCGGTATGCCGGTGCACAGCAAGACGCCCAGTAAACAGCATGTAGTTCGATTGAAGAATCCGCTCACAACTCTATTCATCCCGACCCGCCGGCTCCCGGTCCGGCATCTCACCGGCCGTCTTCTTTCGACGCCTGGAGGGCTGCGCTTGCCGGATCGCTTCACAATGCTTGTGTCGGATTCTATCGACTGGAAGGCCTCGTTCTTTACCCTTCAAATCAGGGAGTTCCTACCCGGCAACGGGTGTGGCGGGTATTCCGGGCTTGCCCCGGTCGGGTAAACTGACAGCCGTCCCGCCGCCTCCACGCCTGTTGCTACAAGTGATATTTAATTCATGTTATACAAATAGTTATACGTGTTCGCCCGGGCTTCGAGCCGTTGCCGGACTGATGTTGCTGTGGACACCGCCTCCGCCAGGCATGGCCGGCACTGTATACCAGTGGACAGACACCGCCGGGGTTACACATTTCAGCGACAGCGCGCCACTCAACCCGGCCGCGCACAGCCAAAGACTGGAAACCGCGCCGGTACAGGCAACGTCCGTCCAGGGTTTGCGCACGGGCGAGCGCGCGGCCCTGCAGGTCATTGACAAGCGCATTCAGCAGCAGCATCGTGCGGCCCAGGCGACGCGCCGGCGCAACGACCGCGCCGTTGCGGAACATCGCAGGGACTGCCGGGAACGCCGGGACAGGCAGCGTAACGCTGAAGACCGCGCAGCACGCAAGGCACTCACCGCCTTCCTGCGCCGAAATTGCTGGTAACATGCCGGTCAAAGCAAGGTATCGATGACCACATGCGGCCGGCCAGCCCACTTGTCGACCACGGCACACCACTACCGTATATCAGCGCTATAATTGCCAGCGTCACAGTTAACCCGTACCCGTCATGCAGGATATAGACGCCCCACTTATCGCCGATTCATCCGTTACCACCACGGACCGCTTCGCACTGACCCTGTTCTTTGCAGTGGCGGCACACGCCATCATCATCCTTGGCATCACTTTCGGGCTGTACGAGGACAGGACACCGGAAAATATCCTGCCAACACTCGATATCACGGTGGCCAATCGCAAGACCCCGCCACCCGACGAGGCGGATTACCTGGCACAGACCAGCCAGGAGGGTGGCGGCAATGTCAGCGAAAAGGTCAAACCGGTACTCGCCGTGCCGGAGCAGGCGCCGGCGGTCAGGCCCCAGCAGCCGGAAGCTGCACCCACACAGGTGCTGACCGCGACAACATCAGATATCCAGGTTAACCAGGAACAGACCGAGTCGCCGGACACTGAAAAGCCCGACCTGACCGCTGCCGAACTGATCGAACGCAGCATGGAGATGGTCAATCTCAGTGAGCAGCTCAGCGAGACCATGCAGGCCTACGCCAAGCGACCCAAGCAGATCTTCGTTTCTGCACGCACCCAGGAGTTCAAGTTTGCGAACTACATGACGGAATGGGTCAAGAAGGTGGAGCGGGTCGGCAACCTGAACTACCCGGACGAGGCGCGGCGAGCCGGTATATCCGGCAAGCTCATGATGGATGTGTCACTGAATGCAGACGGTACTGTGCGTGATATCAGGATCCTGCGACCTTCCGGCTATACGGTCATCGACGAAGCGGCCACACGGATCGTCAATCTCGCCGCCCCTTATGCACCGTTCCCGCCGGATATTCTCAAGGACACCGACATCCTTCACATAACGCGTACCTGGGAATTCTCCACCGACCGGATGAAAAGCCGCTAGTGCATGTGTAGGAATAGCCTGTAACTTCTCCTCAAGGCTTGAAGGCGATGGGCACTCTGCCTGATACTATGGCTATGACTTATCCCGGTTCACTCAGCAATCACTTCCTCATCGCCATGCCGACACTGGAAGACCCCAACTTTCATCACACCACAACCTACATCTGTGAACATGACGAGTACGGCGCGCTGGGCGTGGTGATCAATCGTCCGCTGGATATACAGCTTGGCGAGATCCTGCTGCATATGGACATCCGCACCGATAATATCGAGATCGCGTCACAACCGGTCTACATGGGCGGCCCGGTGCAGAATGATCGCGGCTTTGTCCTGCACGAACCGCCCGGCGACTGGGAGGCCACTCTCAAGGTTACCGATGAGATTGGCATCACCTCCTCGCGCGATATCCTTGCGGCTATCGCCGAGGGCAAAGGGCCGAGAAATGCCCTCGTAACACTTGGCTACGCCGGTTGGGGAGCAGGCCAGCTGGAACAGGAACTGGCGTCCAACACCTGGCTAAGCGGACCGGCCAGCGCGGATATCGTGTTCCGCACGCCGGCCGAACGCCGCTGGCTGGCGGCCGCCGAACTTATCGGCGTCGATTTGCACCTGCTCACCAGCGACCCCGGCCATGCATGACTGCTGGTTGTGCATATCCACAGTCAGCACGGGGTTGACCGGATAACCTTGCAAACGCTGCTGGGATTTGACTACGGACAACAACGCATCGGCATTGCCGTCGGCCAGTGTGTCACCCGTACCGCTACCGCACTCTGCACCTCTACATCCAGAGATGGCGCCCCGGACTGGCAACACATTTCCGGGCTGGTCGAGAAGTGGCACCCGCAGGCACTGGTGGTCGGTCTGCCCCGTCACGCAGACGGCAGTGACTCGGACATGACGCGCGGCGCACGCAAATTTGCACAACTGCTGGGCGCACGCTACGGTCTGCCGGTCCATACCATGGATGAACGGCTCAGTTCACATACCGCCGGCGAATTGCTGCAACGGAACGCACATAAGGCAGCCGCCGGCATCGATGCCATAGCGGCCATGATCATCCTGCAGGACTGGCTGGATACGGAACAACCATGACAGACATAGACAACATACCGGCCATCCTCGATGAAATGGCAGCGCAGCTGAGGGAGCTGATCAGCCGGACCGGGCGTACCGATCTCGCCATGATCGGCATCCATACCGGGGGGGTCTGGATTGCCGGGCAGTTGCAACAGCGCCTTGGCATCACCGGCTCCACGGGCAGCCTGGACATCTCCTTCTACCGCGACGATTTTACCCGCATCGGCATGAACCCGGTGGTCAGGCCCTCACAGCTGCCATTCAGTATCGACGACCGTCACATCATTCTGGTCGATGACGTATTGCACACCGGACGCACCATCCGCGCCGCGCTCAACGAGCTGTTCGACTACGGACGTCCGGCATCCATTATGCTTGCCGCATTGATTGACCGCGGGGGGCGTGAACTGCCGATTGCGGCGGACGTGGTCGGACGCCGCATCGCACTGCAGGAAGATGAACATATCAAGCTGACGGGACCGGATCCGCTGAAACTGGAGATACGGCGCAGCACATGAACGCACGGGATCTGCAAATCGACAGTGATGGCCGCCTGCGCCATTTTCTCACCATCAGCGGGCTGAACCGGCAATCTGCTCACCGAGATCCTCGATACCGCAGAATCCTTTGCCGGCGTTACCGAACAGACCGTCAAGAAGGTCCCGCTGCTGCGCGGCAAGACTATCGTCAACCTCTTTTTCGAGGCCAGCACTCGCACACGGACCACATTCGAGCTGGCCGCGAAACGCCTGTCGGCCGACGTGCTCAACATCAACATCACCCAGTCCAGCACGATCAAGGGCGAAACCCTGCTGGACACGCTGCGCAACCTGGAGGCCATGCACGTCGACATGTTCGTGGTCCGGCATGCCGACAGCGGGGCGGCGCACTTCATCGCGGAGCAAGGTCGCACCGCATGTCAGCGTCATCAATGCCGGCGACGGCCGGCACGCCCATCCGACCCAGGCGCTGCTGGATATGTTCACCATCCGGCGGGTCAAGGGACCGGATTTCGGGCGGTTGCGGGTAGCCATCGTCGGCGACATCCTGCATTCACGCGTCGCGCGTTCGCAGATCCACGCGCTGAACCTGCTCAATACCGGCGAGGTACGCGATCGTGGCGCCCACGCACGCTGATCCCGGCCCACGCGGAATCACTGGGTGTGCATGTCTTCCACGATCTGCACGCCGGTATCCAGGATGTCGACGTGATCATGATGCTGCGTCTGCAGCATGAACGCATGAAGGGGCCCTGCTGCCGAGCGAACACGAATACTATGAGCTGTTTGGCCTGACTGAAAAGAAGCTGGCGCACGCCAGGCCCGATGTCATCGTCATGCACCCAGGACCGATCAACCGCGGGGTGGAAATGGACTCCGAGGTGGCCGACGGGCCGCGCTCGGTGATCCTGGAGCAGGTCACACACGGCATCGCCGTACGCATGGCGGTGATGTCCATGGCCATGCAACGCAGAAGGAGTTCCCCGCGTAAATGTCCACCGCCGCCCGCAACAAGCCGGTCAGGATTCACATCCGTGACGGACGCGTCATCGATCCCGCCAACGATATCGACACCAGCACAGACCTGTACATCGCCCGCGGCAAGATCGTCGGCCTGCACACTGCACCCGATGGCTTCACGGCCGATGTGACCATCGATGCAGGCGGCTGTATCGTATGCCCGGGCCTGGTTGACCTGAGCGTCCGGATCCGGGAGCCCGGCCAGGAAAACAAGGCCACGATCGCATCGGAAACACGGGCAGCGGCCAGCGGCGGCATAACCACGCTGTGCTGCCCGCCCGATACCAATCCGATCATCGATACACCGGCCGTCGCCGAGCTTATTCGCCTGCGCGCCACCGAGTGCGGCATGGCACACGTCGTCACACTGGGCGCGCTGTCACGTGCCCTCGCTGGCGAACACCTGAGCGAAATGGCTGCACTGCGCAAGGCAGGCTGCGTGGGTGTCAGCAACGCGCTGCGACCGATGGCGAATAGCCTGGTGCTGCGCCGCGCGCTGGAGTACGCAGCATCCTTTGACCTGACCGTATTCCTGTATGCCAACGACCACTGGCTGGCCAACGAAGGCTGCGCACACGAGGGACGGGTGGCGACCCGGATTGGCCTGCCCGGCATTCCGGAGGCGGCCGAGACCGCAGCCGTTGCACATTCCCTGGCCCTGATCGAGCAAACCGGGGTGCGTGCGCATTTCTGCCACCTGACCACGGGCCGGGCCGCACGCATGGTCGCGCGCGCACGTTTCGATGGCCTCCCGGTAACTGCCGATGTGGCTATCCCCTATCTGTATCTGTCGGAAAACGATATCAGTGACTTCGACAGCCAGTGCCATGTACTGCCGCCTCTGCGCACGGTCGAGGACCGCCAGCAGCTGCGTGATGCCCTGCAGAGCGGCACCTTCCAGGCCATCTGTTCGGATCACCAGCCGCACGAACCCGACGCCAAGATGGGCCCGTTCCCGGCGACCGAGCCGGGTATCTCAGGGCTGGATTCGTTGCTGCCGCTGGCCCTGCGCCTGGTCGAGGAAAGTGTGCTGACACTGCCGGAACTGATTCGCCGCCTGACTTGCGGACCGGCCCGGATACTCGGCCTCCCTGCCGGCACCCTGACCAGGGGTGCCGCCGCCGACATCTGTATCTTCAACCCGGAACAGACCTGGCTGCTGGATACCAGGACCATGCGCAGCCAGGGGCATAATACACCGTTTGCCGGCTGGGAAATGAAGGGCCGCGCCGTACACACGATTCTGGACGGCCGGATGGTGCACTCACTCGCGAACTGATGGCAGGCGGCCGGTTGCGACAGCCCCTGTCCACGGGCGGCACTAGTGTGAACTTCCGCGCCCGCAGCCGTTCTGATACCCGGGTGCCACTGGTACATGCCGTATCCCGCAATCCGTGACCAGCACGGAACTGTTGCAGCGGGCAATAGCTGACGGTTTATACTGGCTGGCCATTGCATGCAACGGTAAACCGGCTTACACAGGCACACTGTACCGGAATCGCCATGCCGGACCAGCCGGCCTGTACCTGGAATGCTTCCATGCCTCACACACAATCGCACATACACCGCAGGTGGGCGCTCTGGCTGCCGCTGCTGGTCGTCGCCGCCGGTTCCCTTTACCTGCTTCCCGGACGCGAGGGCGAAAAACCGGCAACCTGGAACACGGCCAGCATCACCCGTGGCAACCTGGTTGCAGACGTCTCGGCCACCGGCACGCTGAGTCCGCTGATCACGGTCCAGGTTGGCAGCCAGGTCTCGGGAATCATCGAGTCAATGAATGCCGACTTCAACATGGCCGTCAGCAAGGGTGACGTGATTGCCCGTATCGAGCCATCGCTGTTCAAGGCAAAGCTCGCCGAGGCACAGGCCGATGTTAAAAATGCCGAGGCGCTGCGCGACAAGGCCGCAATCGCAGTACAGGAAAAACGCCGTAACCTTTCACGTATAAAAAGCCTGCAGGAACGCAAGCTGGTCTCCGACAGTGACATCGACACGGCGCAGTTCGCGGTGGACAGCGCCGTCGTGGACTTGCGCGAAAAGGAGGCCGCCGTCGACAAGGCCAGGGCGACACTGGATCACGAGCGGTTCAATCTCGACAACACCATCATTCGCGCCCCCATAGACGGCGTGGTGATCTCGCGTAACGTCGACGTGGGACAGACCGTGGCCGCCAGCCTGCAGGCTCCCACGCTGTTCACCATCGCCCAGGACCTGACCCGCATGCAAATCGAGACGGACGTGGACGAGGCCTACATCGGCATGGTCAAACAGGGCCAGCCGGTGAACTTTACCGTGTTTGCCTATCCGGGGCGTGAGTTCAGCGGCGAACTCGTGCAGGTCAGACTGGAACCGAAGGTCGATGCCGGCGTTGTCAAGTACAACTGCGTAATCCAGGTCGACAATACCGATCTTGCGCTCAAGCCCGGCATGACAGCTACCGTATCCATTGAAGTGGACCGGCACACGAATGTCCTCAAGGTACCAAACGAGGCGCTGCGTTTCGTACCGGAGCTGCCGGCAGGGGAAGTCGCCAGGCTGCGCAGGAATATCGCGGCCGGCGAATCCATGTTGTGGATACCGGGCACGCACGGGCTGGAGCCTCACAAGGTTACGGTCGGCCTGGTCGGCGAAAAGGAAACCGAGGTCGCTGGCGCAGACTTGAGCGAGGGGATGTCGGTGGCCATAGCCCGGCGCAAGGACAATGACAGCGGCCACATGCGTGGTTTCAGCCTGTTCTGATACCATGAGCGTGCCGGTCATCTGCATGTCGGGCGTGCACAAGACCTATGCCATGGAAGGCGTGCAGGTGCACGCACTGCGCGGCATCGACCTGGTGGTCGAAGCCGGAGAATTTATTGCCATCATGGGGTCGTCCGGCTCCGGCAAGTCCACGCTGATGCACATACTCGGCTGCCTCGACCGTCCCGATGGCGGGCAGTACACGCTGAACGGTGAGGACGTCACCCACCTGGATGCGGATGCACTCGCCGCCATCCGCAATCGCGCCGTCGGCTTCGTATTCCAGAACTTCAACCTGCTGTCACGGACCAGTGCACTGGACAACGTGGAGATGCCGCTGGTTTATGCCGGCATTGACAGGCAGGCCCGGCACGCACGCGCCCTGGCAATGCTGGAGCGCATGGGTCTGGGTGATCGTGCTGATCACCACCCGAACCAGCTTTCCGGCGGCCAGCAGCAGCGCGTGGCACTGGCGCGTGCACTGGTCACACAACCGGCGCTGCTGCTGGCCGACGAACCAACCGGCAATCTCGACAGCGCCACCAGTAGCGAGATCCTTGCCGTCCTTGACGAGTTGAACACCCGGGACGGCGTCACCGTCGTGCTCATCACTCATGAGCTGGATGTCGCCGGCCACGCACAGCGTCGGCTGACCATGCGCGACGGACGTCTTGAGGTCTGAAATGATCTGGTCCACGGCATTTTCCCTGGCGCTGCGTTCCCTGTGGCGCAACAAGGTGCGCGCCATGCTCACCGCACTGGGCGTCATCATCGGCGTGGGTTCGGTAATCGCCATGCTGGCGGTCGGCGCCGGGGCCCAGCAGCGTATCGCGAATCAGCTGGAAAGCATGGGCAGTTCCAGTCTGATTTTGCGTTCCGGCAGCGTGACGCGCGGCGGCGTGCGTACCGGGACGGGCACGACCACCAGCCTGACCATGGAAGATGCCGAGGCCATCGCCTTACTGCCGGATGTGATCGCGGCGGCCCCCAGTGTGCGCAGCAGTGCCCAGGTTCGCTACCGCGGCAGCAACTGGGGTACGGCAGTGGAAGGCGTAACACCTGACTATATTTCCGTGCACAACTGGCCGCTCGAGGAGGGCGAGTTCTTTAGCACGCGTCATGTCGTGGCAGCCGATCAGGTATGTGTACTTGGTCAAACGGTGGCGCGTGAACTGTTCGGTCTGGTCAATCCGGTGGGAGAAACCGTCGTCATCAAGGGGATGGCATGCCGCGTGCTGGGCGTGCTGGCGGAGAAAGGCGCCAGCGCCCACGGCACCGACCAGGATGACACCATCCTCGCACCGGTAACCACGGTTATGCGAAAGCTGCTCGGCATCACCTATATCCACGCCGTCGAGATCCAGACGGGTGGGGCGGACGCGGCCAGCACCGTCTACAAGGAAGTCAAACAGCTATTGCGCGAGCGGCACCACCTGCAACCGGAACAGGACGATGACTTTCGCATCTTCAACCGAGCAGAACTGGCCGCCACCGCTGCGGAAAGTGCCAGTGTATTCACCTGGCTGCTCGGCTCGATCGCATCGGTATCGCTGCTGGTGGGCGGCATCGGCATCATGAACATCATGCTGGTATCGGTCACCGAGCGTACCCGCGAGATCGGCATCCGCATGGCCCTGGGTGCACGCCGCCGTGACATTCTCTGGCAGTTCCTGCTGGAAGCACTGGTATTGAGCGGCGCCGGTGGCATGCTCGGTGTTTTGTCCGGTATCGCAGCCGCGCTCGCGCTCGGGAATCTTTCCCAGTTCCAGGTCAATATCACGCCGTGGTCTGTCGTGCTGGCGTTTTCCTTCGCCGCCGTCATTGGCGTCTTCTTTGGCCTGCACCCCGCCCGCAAGGCATCACGCCTGCAGCCGATCGAGGCCTTGCGCTATGAATAACGGGACCCATGTCTACACGCCTGGCGGCTTTAACGGGCACCGGCACGAGGCGTACAGGCTGTAAACTGTCCCGGGATGCCTCCCGCCGGTAAGGACAGCACTGCGCAATAACAGCACGCGTGCAGCAGGCATCTGAAGCAATACACGGTGACAGTCCCCGCGAGCAGGCCGCGATACAGGCCCGCCGTGACGATCCACGGGCTGGTGCGGATAGCCTCCGGATCACGGTCGCCCTCTGGGTGGATGCGCGCGGCGTGCATATTTCCCGCCGCCGGGTATTTCCGGTGGCGATGCCTGTCCGGATCATTGCCCGGCTGCGGACCGGCGTCGCACCAGCCGGTATCCGACCTGTCCGGCGCGCCTCTCGCGGTAGAGTTCCCAGTTGTCAGGAAACTCGAGCTGCACGGCGTGCTCGGCCTCCAGGTAGACCCAGGCCGCCGCCGCCAGCCAGCCGCCGCTTTCAAGCAGCCGTATACAGTCCGGCAGCAGACCTGCACGAAAAGGCGGATCGAGAAACACGATGTCGAACGCGTGTGACGCACCGGACAACCAGGTCAGCACATCGGCCTCGATCACCTGTACCTGGCTTGCACCAATCCGGTTCGCCTGCTCACGCAGCACGCGTACTACCCGCGCATCCCGCTCGACCAGCACGCACCGAGCCGCACCGCGCGAGGCCGCCTCGATACCCAGCGCCCCGCTGCCGGCAAACAGGTCGAGGCAGCGCGCGCCGCGGATAACCGGCGCCAGCCAGTTGAACAGTGTCTCGCGCACCCGGTCCGGGGTCGGCCGCAAACCGGGTAAGGGCGCGAAGGCCAGCTTGCGGCCACGCCAGCTGCCGCCGATGATACGCAGGTGACTCTGTGTCGGCATGGTTTTCATCACACGGGATGATCCCCGAAGACAGGGGTCGGCGTCGAGCATCCGGTAACGGCCAGTTAGGCGCTCCGGCCTTGCCGGACGGCTTGCTGCGCGGGGCCTGCTTCCTGCCGGGAGGCCGATACCGGCAGGAGCGCCGCGCAGCTGTGCATGGACCGGTTTCGTTGCACAGTGCCTGCGTAGCGCTCCTGCCCCGGCGCTGCCGCCTACCGGAATGCGAGTCAGCCCTTGCGTCGCGACACACCGACCAGCCCGGCACAACCGGACAGCAACAACGCCAGCGCCGGCGGTAGCGGGACGGGACTGGCCGGAACGATGCCCGGCGTCGGTATATCGAGTCCGAGGAAATCCGTTGCATTGTCGTCGGTATCGACGTGCGGATCACGGCGAACAAGACTCCAGCCTCCGGCTACATCCGGGGCGGCATTACCCTCACCGGCGAATACAGCGGAACTGAAATCGCCGTAACCGAGTGCATCCAGCACGCCGTTACTGTCACGCAACACGATCGAGTCCGGCCCGTTCTGAAACTCGACATCCAGCACGAGGTCGACGTTGCTCACCAGGCTGGTGCCGTTGCCGCCGTCGTCGCCGATAACGAATACACCATCGGACGGGATCAAGCCGCTCAGCGCGGCCGTCTTGTATACGCTGCCGTCGGCGCCGTTCACCCCGTCGAGAAACAAACCTCCCAGCGGTGTGCCCGGTGCCCCGAACAGCTCGACGAAGACATTGCCCCGGTCTGTACCGGCCGCATCGTAAAGCACTTCGGAAATTACCGTTTGCGCCGGTACGCTCGACGCCTGTACAGCTATCGCCAGGCTGAATGCAAACGGCGCAAGGCGTGGAAAGACTGTGTGCTTCTGTTTCATAAGACCCTCCTTGTGATTGTGAACAGTGCAATCCTGCACCGGATCGAACAGCAGGCATCCCTGCCCGGTCCCGTTACCGGGTGTCCTGGCAGATAGACTAGCGCGCGTGGCGAGAGAGGTGAGCCGGTAGGAAACAACACGGCCTGTCAGCAACAGCTGACAGGCCGTGTACGCAGCCGGTCCTGTTCAGGTAATGCGTGTCAGCTTTCGCCGCCGACAATCACCGTGGCCATGGTATCCGGTGCAACGCGGCGCCTGAAGGCATCTATGATCTGGTCGCGGGTAACGGCCTCGACCTTCGCGTTGAATGTTTCCAGATAATCGAGCGGCAGCCCGTAGAAACCAATCACCACCAGGTAGCTGAGTATCTTCGAGTTGCTGTCGATACGCAGCGCGAAGCTGCCGGTAATATTCTTTTTCGCCGCGCTCAATTCCTCCTCGGTCGGGCCCTCGTCAAGGAACGTCTGCAGTGTTTTACGCATGACTGCAAGCGCCTCGTCGGCCTGGTCATTGCGTGTCTGCAGTGACAGCAGGTACGGACCATCCTGCTCCATGGGGCTGAAGTCGCTGCTGACGCTGTACGACAGGCCACGTTTCTCACGGATCTCCTCGCTCAGCCTCGACACCAGCCCGCCGCCACCCAGCACATAGTTGCCGACATACAGTGGGAAATAATCCGGGTCACCGCGGCGCATGCCGGGCGCCCCCATGCGCACGTGGGTCTGGGCGGACGGGTGGTAGATACGCTTTACGGATGCCTGCTCCAGGCGCGGCACCGGCGGCAGGGGGTCGGCGGGCTTGCCTTCCGGAAGGCGCGTGGCGAGCTGCTCCGCCAGCTGTTCGGCCGCCTTGCGATCAACGTCACCGACGATCGCCAGCACGGCATTGCGCGCTACGTAGTAGCGACTGTGGAATGTCCTGATGGTATCCAGTGACAGGTCCTTGATACCCTCCTCGGTACCGAGTTCGCGCAGGGCATACGGATGATCGCCGTACATGGCGTCGAAATGCGCAAACTCGGCGACGGTTGACGGGGACTGCAGCTCCGTGCGCAGGTCGACCAGTGTACGCGCGCGCTCCCGCTCGAAATCCCCCTTGTTGAAATCCGGCTTGCCGAGCACATCACCCAGGATTGCCAGCGCCGGCGGCAGGTGTTCCGCGTCACTCAGGCTCCGCAGGGTCACCCAGGCCATGTCTCGCGCCGAGCCGGTGTCGAGCTCCGCGCCCAGCGCCTCGATCCGGCGTGCCAGCTCGTTGGCACTGAGCCCGGCCGCCCCGGTGTCCAGCAGGGTGCTGGTCATGTGCGCAACGCCGGAGTGTTCTCCATCACGCGCACTGCCGGCGGCAAAGGTGATGTTCAGATCCACCATCGGCAGTTCGGGGGCATGCACGTAATAGACGCGCAATCCGTTGGAGGTGAGCCAGTGCTGGATCGGTGGCATCGCCCGGGCAGGCAGCGCCTGCACCAGCAATGCCAGTAACAGGGCCGCCCCGGCCAGCGAACGCTTCATCATGCGACCGGGTTCCCGCATTGTGTTAATGGACATGGGCATCCTCCGGCAACATCGCAGGCGGCTTGTGACCGGCCGCCATGGGTAATGGCACGAGCTCCGCCACGGTCAGGTTTTTCTCGATCAGGTACTTGCTGGCCACGGCCTGCACCTGCTCCGCGGTCACCGCCTTGATGCGCGCGACGTAGTCGTCCGCCAGCCGCCAATCGAGACCAACAGATTCCAGCTGCCCGATTTTCATGGCCTGGTAGAAGATGGAATCCAGTTCGTACACGGCACCGGCGACGACCTTCGACTTGATCCGCGCCAGTTCCTCTGCCGAGACCGGCTTGTCCTGAAGGCGTTTCACCTGTTCCAGCAAGGCCTGCTGCAGATCGGCCACGCTGTGCTTTGCAGCCGGCGTGCCGTCCAGCAGGAACAGGTCGGCCTGGCGACTGTACAGGTCATAGCCGGCGCCGGCGCTGCTGGCGACCCGGCTGCCGCGCACCAGTTCGGTGGTCAGGCGCGCACTGTCACCGCCATCGAGGATGCTTGACAGCACATCGAGCGCGTAGGGCTCGGTAGCATCCTCCGCCGTCTTCAGCACCGGCACCTTGTAACCCATGACGGTGTACGGGACTTCGGCAGGTACCTCGACCCGGATGGAACGACGCCCCAGCTGGGGCGGTTCGATGCGCGGCTTTGCCGGTACGATGGTTTCCGGCTTCAGTGGCCCGAAATATTTCTTCGCCAGTGCGAGCACCTGTTCGGGCTGTACGTCGCCAACCACAACGACAATGGCGTTATTCGGTGCGTACCAGCGCCGGTACCAGTCCTGCAAATCGGCGAGTTTGAGGTTTTCGAGGTCATCCATCCACCCGATGGTCGGTATGCGGTAGGAACCGGCGGTAAATGCGGTGGCCATGAACTGCTCGTACACTAGCGCGGTCGGCTTGTCTTCCGTACGCATCCGCCGCTCTTCCATTACTACGTTGATTTCCTTGCTGAATTCCTTCTCCTGCAGGTGCAGGTGACGCATCCTGTCCGCTTCCAGCTCGAAGCTGACCGGCACACGGCTCTGCTCCATGCGCTGGAAGTAGACCGTGTAGTCCTGGCTGGTGAAGGCATTCTCCTCGCCGCCATTGCTGGCAATGATGCGGGAAAACTCGCCGGGCAGGTGTTTGTCGGTGCCCTTGAACATCATGTGTTCCAGTACGTGCGAGATACCGGTAAAACCGTCGGTCTCGTAGCTTGCACCTATCTTGTACCACACCTGCGATACCATCACCGGGGCGCGGTGATCCTCCTTAATGATGAGTTTCAACCCGTTATCGAGCATATATTCATGAACGGCACCACCCGCCAACGCCAGCGGACTGAGCATGGCCAGGATAATTGCAAGCACACTGTGCATTCATTCACTCCCTATAAACGATGGTTACCCCGAGAGGTACGGGATGATAGGATATTCAGCCGAAGAATTCCCGATCAATCACTGACAACAGAATCGATGCCAGGTTTCCTGCACAGCAAATCATCGACACCCGCGAAAAAACCTGAAAAGGCCGGATTATTCTCACGGCTCAGGGCCGGCCTTTCCCGTACCCGCCACAATCTGACGGAGGGCGTGGCCAGCCTGGTGCGCAGCAGCAGGAAAATTGACAAGGACCTGCTCGATGAAATCGAGACCATGCTGCTGGTCGCCGACGTCGGCATCGAGGCAACTCGCGAGATCATCGACAATATCACAGACCTGATCGCACTCGGCCAGGTCTCTGATGCCGATTCGCTGATGCGCGCACTGTGCGAGCGCATGCAGGCAATCCTGACCCCCTGCAGCATCCCCCTGACGATACCCGCAGGCCCCGGGCCCTTCGTGATCCTGATGGTCGGCATCAACGGTGCAGGCAAGACCACGACCATCGGCAAGC
Source organism: uncultured Gammaproteobacteria bacterium (assembly GCA_963803275.1). Lineage (GTDB taxonomy): Bacteria > Pseudomonadota > Gammaproteobacteria > UBA9214 > UBA9214 > UBA9214. The sequence continues at coordinate 577,954 of CAWDLS010000001.1, forward strand.
TGGCGCACCACCTGCAACGGCAGGGCAAGCAGGTGATGCTCGCCGCGGGTGACACCTTCCGGGCCGCCGCAGTCGAGCAGTTGCAGACCTGGGGGGAGCGCAATAATGTGCCGGTGATTGCACAGCAACAGGGGGCGGATTCCGCCTCGGTCATCTTCGATGCGTTGCAATCGGCCCGCTCGCGCAATGTTGACGTGCTGATCGCCGATACCGCCGGGCGCCTGCACACCCAGTCCAACCTCATGGAAGAACTGAAGAAGATCAAGCGCGTAATGGGCAAGCTCGATGCAACTGCGCCACACGAGGTGATGCTGGTGGTCGATGCCGGCACCGGTCAGAATGCCCTCAATCAGGCGCGCGAGTTCAACGAGGCTGTCGGCCTCACCGGTATCACGCTCACCAAGCTCGACGGGACCGCCAAGGGCGGCATCATTTTTGCCATCGCCAGGAAGACCGGTATACCGATCCGCTTCGTCGGCGTCGGCGAGGGCATCGAGAACCTGCGCGAATTCGACGCCACCGAGTTTGTCGAGGCATTGTTCGGCAAGGAACACGAGACGTGAGACGCTTCCCGGGTACCGTGCATGCAGGTTCGTGCAACCGGCATATGTCTTACAGGCATCATTCATATCAAACCACCCGTATGCAGCCTGTTACCTTTCACCTTCCACAACCCGCGCGCTGGCAGAGATGATCCGTTTCACCAACGTCAGCAAGCGCTATCCCGGAGGGTTCGAGGCACTCAACAATATCAGCTTCCACATGGAGAAAGGCGCGATGGCCTTCCTGACCGGGCACTCCGGCGCAGGAAAGAGTACCTTGCTCAAGCTCATCGCGCTGATCGAGCGCAGCACGCGCGGCCAGATCTTCATGGACGGAGAGAATGTGTCGGATGTCGGCAGCCGGCGTATCCCCTATATACGACGCAAGATCGGCTTCATCTTCCAGGACCATCACCTGCTGTTCGACCGCACGGTGTTCGACAACGTCGCCCTGCCACTGGTCATTGCCGGCTACCGGCACCAGGAGATCGGCCGGCGGGTGCGGGCGGCGCTCGACAAACTCGGCCTGCTGAGCAAGGAACGCCTGTACCCGATCACCCTGTCCGGCGGCGAACAGCAACGCGTCGGCATCGCACGCGCGGTGGTCAACAAGCCGATGCTGCTGCTGGCAGATGAGCCGACCGGCAACCTCGATCCGGATCTGTCACGTGAAACCATGCAGTTGTTCAGCCTGTTCAACGATGTCGGCGTTACCGTACTGGTCGCCAGCCACGACATACCGCTGATCCGCGCACTCGACTATCCGGTACTGGCGCTGGAATCCGGCCGTCTCGTGCAGTACGCGGAGGCCTGCGCATGACAGGCTGGCGCAGCAATCGGCGCAAGTCCGCCAGGCTGCGCAAACAGCCGCCACGCCTGCAACTGCCCCACGTCTACCTGCAGCGTCATGCGCAGGTCGCGCTTGACAGCCTGGGTCGCCTCTACCGCAACCCGCTGCCCACAATCATGACGGCAGCGGTCATCGGCATTGCGCTGGCGCTCCCGTCCGGACTCTACCTGCTGCTCGATAACCTGCACCGTCTGAGCGGCTCATGGGATGGCCAGGCCAGCATATCGGTCTTTCTCAAGACCGGCGTGCCGGCACAGCAGGCCGAGGGACTCGCCACGCGTATCCGGCAATGGCCCGAGATCGAATCACTGCGTTTGATAACACCGGAGCAGGCGCTGGAGGAATTCACCACACGTTCCGGCTTTGCCGATGCGCTCGAGACCCTGGACGAGAATCCGTTGCCCGCCGTACTGATCGTCGCGCCACGCAGCGAGCACACCGCGCCGGAGCCTGCCGCACGGTTGCAGCAAAAGCTGCTCGACCTGCCGGAAGTGGACCTGGCCCAGCTCGACCTCGAATGGGTGCAGCGACTCGCCGCGATGATCGATATCGCCCGGCGCGGCATCCTGGTCATCAGCACCCTGCTGGCACTGGCCGTCCTGCTGGTCATCGGCAACACCATCCGGCTCGAGATACAGAACCGCCGTGCCGAGATCGTGGTCACCAAGCTGATCGGTGCGACCAATGCCTTCGTGCGACGCCCGTTTCTCTATAGCGGCCTGTGGTACGGCCTGCTGGGCGCCCTGCTCGCCTGGCTGCTGATCACCGGCGGCTTCCGGCTGCTGGCCGACCCGGTGACCCGTCTGGCCGGCCTCTATCAGAGTGACTTCACCCTCGAAACCCTGCCGTTGCGGTCACTCGGCCTGCTGCTTGCCTGCGGCACCCTGCTCGGCCTGCTGGGTTCCTGGCTGGCCGTCGGGCGTCACCTGAACGCCATCGAGCCGAATTGAATAGGTCATTCATTGACTTACAGGCCCCTCCGGGGGCCGGTGTTTCACGGCATGGTTGCCATGAATCACCGGCCCTGTCATCACGGTATTGGCGGGAAAGGTGCATCCGCGTACGGTGAGGGCGTACCCGCCGGAACCCGGGGATCGTTGCCCCACTGGGGGAAATTGTCCGTCAGGGTCTTCATGAAGGCGACCAGGTCCGCCTCCTCATCCGCGGTCAACCCGAGGTTACCCAGCTCGCTCACATTCATGGCTGCGGGAAATTCCGGTTCCGGCCAGCAGTCTTCACCATAACCCGGATCATTGATATCCGTGCAGATCCGCGGCATCACATCCCGTGTGTTGTAGAAGTGAACCACTTGCTCCAGTGTACGGAAGGCGCCGTTATGCATGTACGGCGGGGTCAGCGCGATATTGCGCAGGCTCATCACCTTTTGCTTGCCGATCTCGTTGCCGTCCGGATCCCGCGCCGCGATATCCGGCCGTCCGCCCAGACCGGGATTGGGCTCGGGATCGCCCGTGATATTCCGGTTGCGTGGAACGCCCAGGTTGTCGTAAGTAAAGTCCGTCAGCAAAAGCGGAAACGGGCTGCCATCCGGTGCCACAGTCATGTCCGTGACGTGGCAGGCCGAACAGCGCGCCCTGTCACCGACAAACAGCGCAAAACCCCGTGCTTCCTGATCGGTAAACTGGGTCATGCCGGCCAGCACAAAGTCGAACTTCGAGTCGAAGCGGTTAAACTTCCGGCTTTTCTCAAACTGTCCGATCGCGTCAGCCATCGCATCATACGCCGCCAGCACACCCTGAGGCGTGGTCAGTCCGTCCGGTGCCAGTTCATAACCGGAAATCAGGTCCCGATCGATGTCGTAGATGTCTTTGAAACGTCTCACATAAACCGGATTCTCCATGAGCCGCGTCACGACCGCCCACTTGCTGGGCATCGCCATCTCGACCGGGTTCAGCGGCGGCCGGGATGCCTGGTCAGAAAGCGAGTTCGCGCGCCCGTTCCAGAACTGGCCGCCAACGTAGAGACCCTCGTTACCGTCCCAGTGAAAGAAGGGACTGAACGCCGCATAGCCGGCGCTGGGAGTATTGAGTGTGCCAGATTCACCGGCGACCGATCCATCGGCCACGAATGTTCCATTCCGGATATTGTCCGGATCAGCAAAGGACACCGACGGCTGTGGCCTGAATTTGAATTCGCCCGGACGTACCTCTGTCAATACCTCAACACGCGATAAGGAATGACAGGATTCACTGGACTGATTGTGTTCCAGTGACAAGTTGGTGTCGTTGTACAGCAGCTGGCCAAGGCGCTGCACCTTGCTGAGGTCCGCCTGTGAGGAAGCGCTATCATGTCTTGCGCTGTCACGCAGCCGGTCGAGGTGTTCATTCTTGTTGCGTTCTGATGCCCAGGCATCTCCAGCCGTGGCAAAACCAGGCAGTCCCGGCAATACCAGTGTAGGCGCCGAGCCTCTGCCGTGTGAATACGAATACATGCCTTTCCTCCCTGTTTTATATAAATATTTCAATTCTTTGTTGGTAACCCACGGCAATGCGGAGACGATCAGGGAAAACGGACTGATTAATAAAAAGTACTGCAAGGCCCGCTGCACACCACCTTGTCACTGAGCACACTGTGGTACGTCCTGATGGGTTCCTGACGCTGGTCCGGCGTCCGCCGATCTGAATGCCTGGGAGCCGAGCTGATCAGGCCGGTGGAATCGGCTAGGCGCACCGGTCTACAGGCCGGCCGCATGCGGCCGGCCTGCTTGCAACTTTTGCAGAAATTGGCACTCTATTGGTTTGAGTGCTAGTATGGCTACAAGCCGTCAAGGAGAGAGAAAGACCCAATGACACAGGATATGATTGCTATAAATCAGTCAGTTATGATGCCGATGCCGGTCGGCAACCTGGATCAGTATATCAACGCCGCAATGAGCATCCCGGTACTGAGCGCCGAGGAAGAACACGCCCTGGCGATGCTCCTGCGTACGGAGAACGACCTCGAGGCCGCGCGCCGGCTGGTTATGTCACACCTGCGTTTCGTGGTGCGCGTTGCCCGCGGTTACAGCGGCTACGGGCTGGCACTGGCCGACCTGATCCAGGAAGGCAATATCGGCCTGATGAAGGCCGTCAAGCGCTTCGACCCCGCCAAGGGCGTACGGCTGGTGTCGTTTGCCGTGCACTGGATCCGTGCAGAGATGCACGAGTTTATCCTGCGCAACTGGCGCATCGTTAAGATCGCCACCACCAAGGCCCAGCGCAAACTGTTTTTCAACCTGCGTAGCAAGAAGCGGCGACTGGGCTGGCTGAACCAGGACGAGGTCAAGGCGGTCGCCGAGGACCTTGGCGTCAAGCCGGAAACCGTGCTGGAGATGGAGTCGCGCCTCAGCGGGCAGGATATCGGCTTCGACCCGGTGGGTAGCGACGATGACGACGACAATCACTACGCACCGGCCACCTATCTGACCAACCACTCGAATGACCCGGCCCTGCTGCTGGAGCATGCGGACTGGAGCGATACCAGTGCAGGCAACCTGGCCGACGCCCTCGAAACCCTGGACGAGCGCAGTCGCGCGATCCTGGAGGCACGCTGGCTGACGGAAGACAAGGCCACGCTGCACGAGCTGGCCATACGTTTCAAGGTCTCGGCCGAGCGCATACGGCAGCTGGAAAAGAACGCCCTCGGCAAACTGAAGATGACACTGCAGGACTGAGCTACCGGCGGACAGCTGTCAGCTGGCTTGAGTTCGACGATACCTGATACGGCCCTGCGGGATGGTTCGGATTGTGCCTGGGCAAGCAGGGTACAGAAACACGCTGTTTGACTTGATTAAAGCTGCCAGATCATCCAGCGCGGCAACGCGGCGCCCGACAGCAGGTTCATCCACAAACCCTGGCTATCCGGAACGAGCTCGAATACTCTGACCCGATGAACGATCCCGGGAAGAGGCGCGCAGCCGAGGCGTTCCAGGCACCCCGGCGTCGATCATGGGCAACATACTCGCGTTTCCCGGGCCGGTGATCACCATGCCCGGTGCACATGACCGCGCTGCCATCGCCGCACTGATCAACCGCCTCTGGGGCACGCCAGCTACGACCGTTTCCTGCCTGCCGGACTGTGCGCCGAACGCTCCCCTGCACTGTTCGGCGAACTCATCGCGAAACGCCTGCCACGTGCAAGCATCGCGCGCCTTGGCGATCGCATTATCGGTTATTGCGACGGCGTGGCCAATTGCATCGACGGCATCCGGGTTGACGAGAATTACCGCCGTCGCGGCATCGGTTCGCAGCGGCTTGCGGCGCAACTTGAATACCTGCGTGGCAGGGGTATGCAGACCGCGGAGACCGGCTGCGAGACCATCAACGATGCGGCGATTGCGTTCCTTCGCAAACAAGGCTGGTACGTGCTGGAGGAAACCGATGAGCGCCTGGGTGAGGATATGATCATCGGTATCAAAGTTTTCGGTTGTGCGCTGTGAGCATGTGAGATGGGCAAGGGCATCAGGAAAATTCCGGTAGGCATCAGCAGCTGCCTGCTCGGCGAGCAGGTGCGTTTCGATGGCGGGCACAGGTACGACCGCTACATCAACAGGCGGCTTGCCGATTTCCTGGAGTTCCGGCCGTTCTGTCCGGAAGTTGCCATCGGCCTGGGTATCCCGCGTGAACCGGTCCGGCTGGTCAGGACCGCGCACGGTGTACGTGTGCGGAGCGTGCAAAACCCCGCCATCGATGTCACCGACCGGCTCACCGCCAGCGGCAACCGGCTGGCAAGCAGCATGGCAGACGTCTGCGGCTACATCTTCAAGTCGCGCTCGCCCAGTTGCGGCATGGAGCGGGTAAAGACCTGGCGTGAATCCGGCCTGCCGGACAGGTCGGACGGCACCGGCGCCTTCGCACAGGCCATCATGCGTGCACACCCCAACCTGCCCTGTGAAGAGGAAGGCCGTCTGAACGATCCGGACCTGCGCGACAACTTCATCGAGCGTGTATTCACCTGGTATCGCTGGCGGCAATTGCTGCATGGCGGAATCACGCCGGCGCGGCTGGTCGAATTTCACACCAGCCAGAAACTGAGCGTCATGGCGCACAACCAGGCCGCTTACCGCCGCCTCGGTCAGCTGGTGGCGGGCGCGGGGAACCAGGGCTTCAGGGACCTGTGTACCCGTTACGAGACGGAGCTCATGGCAGCGCTGAAACGCACGGCCACCCGCAAGTCACACAGCAACGTGCTACAGCATTTGCAGGGCTACTTCAGCAGCCAGATCACTCCGGGCGACCGCGCAGAGCTGAATGGCCTGATCGACCAGTACCGGCTGGGGCTGGTGCCGCTCGCCGCGCCGCTGGCGCTGATTCGCCATCACCTCCGGCACTACCCGAATGACTGGGCCCTGCAGCAGACCTATCTCGATCCGTATCCGCGCGAGCTGGCGTAGACATTGCGGCAGGCCGGCAGCTCGCGATAGCAGCGGTGCCCGCAATTCCCCGCAAGACGGCCTACTCCGTGTATTGCACGGCGTTACGTGCAAACAGGTACACAAGCACTATCGCAACCGCCTGGAGCAGGTGATAAAGGACATTATGATCAAGCCAGGGCGGGTGAATCACGATGCCTGATTGCTGTACACCGGCGGCAACAACCGCCAGGGCCAGCCCCGCAATACCCGGCAGGATCCAGCCCTGTCCGGTATCAAGATAGCGTCTCAGCAACAACAGCAGAAGCAACAGGATTGCCGGCAGGTAATAGAGGATTGCCACCAGGAATCTGGCATCGATAAACAGCACCACCGGCACATACACTGAAAACAGCAGTGCTGACGCCACTGCCAGCAGCTTCGCCACCCTCGCCTCGCTGATCAGGTGTGCGGCGATATTCCACGCGGACAGGCCAACCATGCCGATAGCCAGCATGGTGACGGACCAGGCAATGGCATCCAGTCGAGGATGGCGCTCAAACAGAAACCCGTGCGAGGTTCCGCCTGCCAGTGCCGCCAGGCCAAGCGACAGAAAGAACAGTACAAACCAGCCTGCCAGCCTGGTATTCACGGCAGGCCCTCTCAGCAACAGTATTACGATAATTACGCACTCGATGACCAGCCCGTAATCCGTCAGTGTTACAGCCGGCTCAGTCATCATTGCGGCCCGTCCCGTGGCGACTGGCCGTACGCCGTGTGATGGCATGCGCGTGAGCCGATATCGACAGGGCTAGGGGTACTCCGGATATACCGGGAGACCATCCCCCGAGCACGACCACGTCGCGCGCGAATCCCAGAAGATGCGTGCCTGAGGCTGCACGGGCGGCTCATTGTCCAGCGATCCGGCCGGGATCAGCACCCCGTCAAGTTCCGGCACCGTCCTCGGCATCGGGCTGCCACACTGCGGGCAGAAACAGTTACGGAAGCGCTTCGCCTCCGGCACCTTGTAGCTCGCCAGCAATTCCCCGCCCGCGATCCATTTGATACTGCCAGCCGGTGTGACCAGCAGGTTGCTGGCATGCCCGGTTCCGGTCGCCTTGCGGCAGCGCGTGCAGTGGCAGTGATAGAAACGCAGCACCTCGCCATGGACTTTATAGCGCATGGCACCGCACAGACAGCTGCCGGTTGCTTCAATGCGTGACATGCAGGTGACCTGATAAACGGATCAGGAGGCAATCGCTGCGGGCAATCACTGACCTGACCTTACGGGTCCCGGGTTTGCTGTACAGTGCACTGTTTACGAGCGCTCCTGACCGCAAGGGAAGGTGGCCCCCGGACGCATTGCCGGCAGGTTCATCGCTGGTTGAAAACCTGTTCACCATCATTCCCGCCGGTACCGGCGGCAAGGATAGGGCAGGCGGGCCCGGCCTCACGGTTTCTATGCCGTTCCCGCACCAAGTCTCCGGAACTACAGCCACTTCTTCCTCTTGAAATACACGAGCAGTATCAAGGGTATCAGGACAAAGCTGACCCACAAGACCGGGTATGACCAATGCCACCGGAGCTCCGGCATATACTCGAAGTTCATTCCGTAGATGCCCGTTATAAACGTCAGCGGAATGAATATCGACGCAAACACCGTCAGCACCTTCATGACCTCGTTCATTCTATTGCTGATGGTGGAATTATAGATATCCAGCAGGCCGGTCATCATGTCCCGGTAAGTATCGATCGCGTCCGTTACCCGCAACACATGGTCGTAGACATCACGGTAGTAGATCAATGTACTGTCGCCGATCAATAGCGAGTCACTCCGCATTATCCCGCTGAGCAACTCCCGCAAGGGCGTGGACGACTTCCGTATGAAGATCAGTTCACGCCTGATGCGCTGAATCGTCGCAAGCGTCCCGGTGTCAGGGTTGATTAGCAGATCATCCTCGACCGACTCTATGATTTCGTCGAGGTAATCCTGCAGGGAAAGATACAGGTCAACGACCGTATCGAGGATTGCATAGGCCAGGTAATCGGCACCGAGGCTTTTGAAACGCCCCTTGTTGTTGCGTAGCCGGGTCTTGATTGGCTCGAAGACGTCGTCCTGTTTCTCCTTGAACGTGAAAACATAGTCATTGAGTATCAGGATACTCACCTGTTCATAATTCACCGACACGTCGTCTCCCGACGGGTAGATCACCTTGAACACCAGGAACAGGTAATCATCGTATTCTTCAAACTTCGGTCTTCTGATTGGTATTCAGGATATCCTCGAGCACGAGGGGATGAATGTCGAACTGCCGCCCGATGGTCTCTATCAGCGCGACGTCTATCAGCCCCTCGACATCGACCCAGGTTACCGACTCTGTATCCCGGTACCGTGTTATATCGTCGATTGAATTTGCGATATGCTCCGTGGATCGTTCCCTGGTGTAGTCGAAAACCGATACCCTGGTTTCGGTTGCCAGGACCTCGCCGACATGGACAAGTGTACCGGGCGGCAAGCCGGATTTACTGGATACACTGCTCGACGATTCAGACATGCGTATTCACCCCGCTACCTCGCCCGGTTATCAGCCTGGTCATGGCGTGGACGGTACAGGCACCGTTCGCAACCGAGAGTACTATATTTGCAGTTGACGGGCGTGGCAATTTTACCGGTACCGGCAACGGCCTGTCGGGTGCAGGCGAGTCGCACGCCTGCAGGGACACGGCATGACCGGCGGTTGCCGACGGGGTCAATCCAGCAGCGGCAGGTAATGGTCGACGAGCAGAATGGCGAAGATTGCCATCAGGTACCAGATGGAATAACCGAAGGTTTTCATGGCGACATCCTTGCCCTGCATGAGCTGGATGGCGTACCGGAGAAAACCGCCACCCAGCACCAGCGCGCCGACCAGGTAGAAGTAGCCGCTCATGTGCGTAACGAAGGGCAGTACGCTCACCACCAGCAGCATAATGGTGTACAGCAGGACATGCAGGCGCGTGAACGCGATGCCGTGCGTCACCGGCAGCATCGGGATGTCGACCTTGGCGTATTCATCACGGCGATGCGATGGCCAGCGCCCAGAAATGCGGCGGTGTCCAGACGAAGATGATCAGGAACAGCAGCAGCGCGTGCGGATCGACCTGTCGGTCAGCGCGGCCCAGCCGAGGACCGGCGGCGCCGCACCGGCGGCGCCGCCGATGACGATGTTCTGCGGCGTCGCACGCTTCAGCCACATGCGTGTAGACGACCGCGTAGCCGATCAGCGAGATGAACGTCAGCAGCGCGGTGAGCCTGTTGACGTACACCACGAGTATCACCATCGACAGCGCACCGAGCACCGCGGCGAACACCAGCGCCCGGGCCCCGGTGAGCCCGCCCTGTGGCAGCGGTCGGTTGCTGCGTACGCGCCATCTGCGCGTCGATCGCGCGCATCCAGCACATGGTTGATCGCGGCCGCGGCGGATGCCGCGAGGCCGATGCCGAGATTACCGAACAGCAGCACATCCCAGGGCACCAGGCCGGGCGGCGTGGTGGCAAGAAACATCCCGACCATGGCGGTGAACACGATCAGCGCCACGACCTTCAGCTTGCACAGGCCAAGGTAACTCTTTACCAGCCTCATCATGAACGTGTCTTCAGCCTATCCTGGAGAACTTCAGCAGCTTGCGCAGATCCTTGAGCATGCCGCCGGGGTCGGCGTCCGGCGTGTAGTACATCATGAGATTGCCGAGCGGATCGACGAAATACACGCGCTCGGCCCCCTGCATTTCTACACCGTCGATGAGGAAGTAGGGCGCGATCTGTGCCGCCTGTGCGGCGGTGACGGGGACCACGGTCAGGTTCCTGTAGTTCTCATGCAGCATCGCCGCGAGCGACTCCGGCTCACGGTCGCCCAGCAACAGGAACAGGGTCTGTACCCGTTTCATGTCTTCATTCTGGGCGATCCTGACCTGACGCATCTTGTAGAGGTTTTCAATGCACGTCGTATCGCAGTCGGCATCACCGATATACACCAGCGTCCACCGGCCCTGCAGTAACTCATCCAGCGGCCGGTCCGCCGCCAGCAGGTCTTCCGGCATGCGCAACGGGCGCGCCGGATTAACCAGGTTTCCGAGGTTGGTCGTGCCCGCCGGGCGCCATCCGCCGGCCCCGCTGTGGTGCATCACCCACGCCACGAAGGCCGGTGCCAGGAAGATCAGTCCGAGCACCACGATCGCCTGCCTCGAGGTCAGGAAGCCGCGCTGGCGCCGGGCCCGGCGCGGGGTCGCGGCCGGTGTCTTGTCATCTCGGTGTTTCATTGCTCGTCGACACCTTCTTTGCCAATGCGCTTCGTGTTCACGCCAACGTAGATCATCACCAGCACCAGTGCCAGGGTAAACCATTGCACGGCATAGGCCCGGTGCTTGTCGGGTGTCACACCATACACCGGTTTCCAGTCCCGCAGGAAACCGTACCCGGCATCCTTGTCAAGCAGCAGGAACACCGGCAGCAGTGGATAGCCCAGCAGCCGTTCCATCCGCTTTAACTCGGGCTGCTGCACCACGCACGGCCAGCCGGTCTGCGCCTCTTCGATGTCCGACAGCCGGAAAATCTTCTCCGGCGGCAGCTTGATGGTCGCGCGGATCCGCACCTCGTCAGCCACGCCCGGCAGGTCCGGCAGTATGGACCGATCCGGGTTGGCGGGGACCCAGCCGCGATTGACCAGCACCGCAACCCCGCCGGCCGACGGGTGAAACGGGGTCAGCACCTCGTAACCCGGGTGCCCCTGCCAGGAGCGATTATCCAGCAACAGCTGGTGCTCGAGGTCGTAGCGCCCCGTCACGCCTACCGGCCGGTACTGGTCAGCCTCCGTCACCGGCAGCAGCGCCTTAAGGCTGGCTTCCGGCATTGCGGCGCGTGCGGCATTGGCATCTACCAGGCCCTGTTTCCAGTCCGCCCGCTGCAACTGCCAGATTCCGAGTCCAACCAGCAGGGGCAACAGCACCAGTGTCGCCAGCGAGGGCCACAGCCCGGGTCGAAAGCTGAAATTACCCAATCTCATCGAGGCGCCTGATTTGATATACTGACGGAACACCCTTCATTCGCGGTTACTCCTCATGGCCACCAAAATCATCGTCGTCCTGTTCCTGTTGTTCATCGTAGGCAGCCTGTTCAGCGGTCTGTTCTACCTCGTCAAGGACAAGGGCACATCGGAACGCACCGTGCGTGCACTGACCGTTCGCATCAGCCTGTCAGTAGTGTTGTTCCTGCTGCTGATGCTCGCCTATGCGACCGGCCTGCTGCAACCTCACGGTGTCGCCGGCTAGACCGCATACTGCGATCGTTTGATGCCCGGCAAGGGCGCGCCAGCCGCGACTGACGCGCCGGCAGGCACAGATCACGCCGCGTATTATCCGCCTTCGAACAACAAAAAGGGCGCTGCCAGGCAGCGCCCTTATGGTGGTCATGGTGCCGGACTAGGCCAGCCAGTACACGAACACGAACAGGCCCAGCCACACCACGTCCACGAAGTGCCAGTACCAGGCCACCGCCTCGAACGCGAAGTGATGATCGGCGGTGAAGTGGCCTTTCAGGCTGCGCATCAGGATGACCAGCAGCATGGTGGCGCCCAGTGTCACGTGCAGGCCGTGAAAACCTGTCAGCATGAAGAAGGTCGTGCCGTAAATACCGGAATGAAGCGTCAGGTTCAGTTCCGTGTAGGCATGATGGTACTCGTAGGCCTGCAGGACGAGGAACAGGAAGCCCAGCGCCACCGTGGCCATCAGGCCCAGGATCAGCTGGGTGCGATCATTCTTCTTCAAACCCCAGTGCGCCCAGGTGACGGTTACACCGCTGGACAGCAGGATTAGCGTGTTGATCGCCGGAATGCCCCAGGCGTGCATCATCTCGAAGGCACCACCCACATTACCCGGGCCCGTTGGTCGGCCATGCGGCATCAAAACCCTGCCACAGCAGCTCGTTGGTCATGACGTTGTTGTCGGCGCCGCCCAGCCATGGCACCGCGTACATGCGCGCATAGAACAGGGTGCCGAAGAAGGCCGCGAAGAACATCACCTCGGAGAAGATGAACCAGCCCATGCCCCAGCGGAACGACATGTCGACCTGATCGTTGTACTTGCCACCCTCGCTTTCACTGATCACGGTACCGAGCCAGCCAAACAACATGAAGATGATCACGGCCCCCCCGGCCGCCATCACCAGCCAGGTCCCGCCATGCAGGAAATTGGCAAACCCGGCGAGCAGCAGGAACAGGCCCACGGAGCCCACGATAGGCCAGTGGCTCGGATCCGGCAGGTAATAACCCCCTTTAGATGCTGACATTGGTAACTCCCTCTCTATTCAAGTTGTTAACTCTTGCGGGGGTCAGAGTCGATCGACCCGACCACCAGTGAAATTCACACCCCGGATCATTCGGTGCCGGTCTCTGGCTACATGACGTTTTCGAGGCGCTCCTTCCCCATCGAAACGGCCGCTGCCGGCGCGGCATCCTGCGCCCGAAAAAAAGTATAGGACAGTGAAACCCTCACGACATCTTCCGGTAATGCCGGGTCGACCATGAATCGAACCGGCATCTCTTTCGACTCGCCCGCCTGCAGCGTCTGCCGGGTGAAACAGAAGCACTCCGTCTTGTTGAAGTACTTCGCCGCCTGTCCCGGCGCCACACTCGGCACGGCCTGTCCGGTCACCTGGCTGCCCGTCCTGTTCCTGGCAAAATAGTGACCTCGGTCACTTCGCCCGGGTGCACCCTGACCTGCCGCACCATCGGTCTGAACTCCCAGGGCAGATCGCTGCTGGCCATACCGAGAAATTCCACTGTCACCAGCCGTTCCTTGTCGACTTGTGCGGTGAGTGCCTGCCCCGGATCGATACGGCCGGTCTTGCCGTTCAATCCGGTGACGTCGCAAAACACGTTATACAGGGGCACCAGCGCAAAACAGAAACCGAACATCAGCCAGCGCGACCATGGCAAGCCGTCTTACGATGCGCCGGTTGGCCAGTTCGCGATCGGCGTTTTCCTTCATGATTTCGTCAACGCGAAGAAACTGGCGACAAAGAAGCCCAGCGCCACCAGTACCAGTACGATCACGGTGACAACCATGCGGCTGGACTGCTGTGTGTTGCCCTGCTGTGCCATTGAATTCGCCCGTTTATACGGGGTGCACGGGTTTTTGTCCCGTGCACCCGGCTGTTACTTGATTTCCGGTGCCGTCTCGAAAGTGTGATACGGCGCCGGGGACGGAACCGTCCATTCCAGTCCATGCGCACCTTCCCAGACCTGGCCGGTCGCCTGCTTGCCGCCACGGATGGTCTTGATCACGATGAACAGGAAGAACACCTGCGCCAGGCCGAAGGCAAAGCCGCCGAGGCTGGAGACCATGTTCCAGTCGGCGAACTGCAGCGCGTAATCCGGGATGCGGCGCGGCATGCCGGCCAGGCCCAGGAAGTGCTGCGGGAAGAACAGCACGTTCACGGAAATCACCGACCACCAGAAGTGGATCTTGCCGAGGCTCTCGTCATACATGTGGCCGGTCCACTTCGGCAGCCAGTAGTAGGCGGCGGCGATGATGGCGAACAGCGCGCCGGTCACCAGCACGTAGTGGAAGTGCGCCACGATGAAGTAGGTGTCGTGGTACTGCATGTCGGCCGGTGCGACGCCCATCATCAGGCCGGTGAAGCCGCCGATGGTGAACAGGAACACGAACGCAACCGCCCACAGCATCGGTGTCTCGAAGGTCATGGAGCCGCGCCACATGGTGGCGGTCCAGTTGAACACCTTCACCGCGGTCGGCACCGCGATCATGACGGTGGCGTACATGAAGTACAGCTCGCCGGCCACCGGCATGCCCGTGGTGAACATGTGGTGCGCCCACACGATGAACGACAGGAACGCGATGGACGCGGTCGCGTACACCATGGAGCTGTAACCGAACAGCTTCTTGCGCGCGAAGGTCGGGATGATCTGCGGAGATCACGCCGAACGCCGGCAGGATCATGATATAGACCTCGGGATGACCGAAGAACCAGAACACGTGCTGGAACAGCACCGGGTCACCGCCGCCGGCGGCACTGAAGAAGCTGGTGCCGAAGTGGCGGTCGGTCAGCATCATGGTCACCGCACCGGCCAGCACCGGCATCACGGCGATCAGCAGGAACGCGGTGATGAACCAGGTCCACACGAACAGCGGCATCTTCATCAGCGTCATGCCCGGCGCGCGCATGTTCAGCACGGTGGCGATGATGTTGATGGAGCCCATGATGGACGAGAAGCCGAGCATGTGCACCGCGAAGATGAAGAAGTCGGTACTCTTCGGTGCGAAGGTGGTGGACAGCGGCGCGTAGAATGTCCAGCCAAAGGCCGGGCCGCCACCTTCCATGAACAGGGTGCTGAGCAGCATCGTGCCGGCAAAGGGCAGGATCCAGAAACTCCAGTTGTTCATGCGCGGCAGCGCCATGTCGGGGGCGCCGATCATCATCGGTATCTGCCAGTTGGCCAGACCGACCATGGCCGGCATGATGGCGCCGAACACCATGATCAGCCCGTGCATGGTGGTCATGGTATTGAAGAACTGCGGCTCGACGATCTGCAGGCCTGGCTGGAACAGCTCGGCACGAATCACCATGGCCATCGCGCCGCCGATCAGCAGCATGATGAAGGAAAACCACAGGTACAGGGTACCAATGTCCTTGTGGTTGGTCGTCTTGATCCAGCGCATGAGGCCGCTCGGGGCGCCGTGGTGATGTTCGTCGTGTGTGGCTGTCGTGCTCATTTCGGTAATACCTCCACTATGATTCCTGAATTGCTTACTTGGCAGCCGTGATATCGGACGGCTGGACCACATCACCGGTATTGTTTCCGAAGGAATTGCGCTCGAAGGTGATGACCGAGGCCAGATCCACCGCACCGAGCTGTTCACCGAAGGCCTGCATGGCGGTACCGGTCTTGCCGTGTAACACGATGTTCAGGTGGGCGTCCCGGTCACCGGTGGCGATCTTGCTGCCCGCGAGGGCGGGGAACACGCCCGGGATACCCTGGCCGTTGGCCTGGTGGCAGGCGGCGCAAATACTGTTGTAGACCTTCTCGCCCTTCTCCATCAGTTCATCTTTGGTCAGCGTCTGGGTGGAAGCGGCCGCTACAGCCGCCGCGCCGGCCTTCTGCTCCTTGACCCAGGCTTCGTAATCCGCTTCCGTTTTGGCGACCAGCACGATCGGCATGAACCCGTGGTCCTTGCCGCACAGCTCGGCACACTTGCCGCGGTAAGTGCCCGGCGCCTTCAGCTCGGTCCAGGCATCGTTGATATAACCGGGTATGGCATCCTGCTTCCAGCCGAGGTCTTCCACCCACCAGGAGTGGATTACGTCGTTGGACGTGATCAGGAAGCGGATCTTCTTGTTGATCGGCACCACCACCGGGTTGTCGACTTCCAGCAGGTAGTTTTCGCCCTTCTCCGCGGCGCCCTCGATCTGCTCGCGCGGGGTGGTCAGGCACACTGAAAAAGCTGATGTCCTCGTCCAGGTAGTCATACTTCCATTTCCACTGGTAACCGGTGATCTGTATGGACATGTCCGAATCGCGGGTGTCTTCCAGGGCCAGCAGCGTGGTGGTGGCCGGAACGGCCATGCCGACCAGCACCAGGAACGGGATGGTGGTCCAGATAATTTCCACGGTGGTACTTTCGTGGAAGCTGGCGGGTACCGCGCCCTTGGACTTGCGGTGGTAGACGATTGAGTAGATCAGCACGGCGAAAACACCCACGCAGACCACCACGCAGATCGAGAATATCAGCATGTGCAGGTTATAGACCCTGTGGCTGATTTCGGTGGCCCCTTGCCTGAGGTTCAGCGTATCGGAAAAGCCGGCGAAGGCATCGCCTGCAGCGAGCAGGATGACCGCGCCCCAGAAACTGCGCAGGGTGCGTCTTATTGTGTTAGCGAACATGCATTACTCTCCCTAAGGCCAGGTTATAAATTCAGTAACAATTTCACGCACAGCTTGTCAGACAAACTGCCAGCCGCCCTGGCGGATCACACCCTGCAGCTCCGCTGCCAGGTGTTGTCGATCCCCCTCGTTCAGGAATCGCCCGATCTCGACCTGACGGCCCTGGAATACCACTGACAAGCGGCTTGGGTACCAGGCGATCGGTGACCGTTCCATGGAGATCCTTGCCCAGGCGCGCGGACATTCCCAATGCTGTTCCGGCAGCCTGCGGCCCTTTTCCACCGTGATCCGGTCGGCGTTGATGGTCACGACCTCGCGTATCTGGCTGCGTGACAGGCACTGATAGAAGGCCGCTCCCAGCACGATGACCTCCAGCCCTGCAAACGGCAGCACTGGCCAGTAGCCGTACGCTGCGAACGCAATTCCTATGCCGAGCACGCAGGCGGTCATGGCTGCATAGACCCGCACTGCCCCGCGCCACGACAGGGACTGGTTTGGCCGAATTACCCAGTGACAATCACGACCCGAGGGATCAAATACCCGTTCAACCACGTGTTAATGTCTGGAACAGCTGCCTGGATCGAAGCGCGCGTGCCGGTAACGGGGCCGGTTGCCCTCCAACGAGTGCATCCGATCGGTATGCGCGTCATGGCCCGCTAAAAAGTGGACGCATTTTAATGTAGAAGGCGCCGGGATTCAATTGACTCGAAGCACAGGGCATCAACCGCGTAGTGGAACGCTCAACACCCTTGCCACGGCCCTGGCATCCGCTCCGGCGAGATCTGGCACGACACCCAGCAACGGAGCAGAAAGCCTTGTTTTCAATGCGTTAACGATTTCGTCGGCTGCCTCAGGTACGGGCGGCAGGCAATTCGCCACCCAGCCCGCCAGCCGCCGGCCGCTCCCTGCAATCGACTCGGCACTGAGCAGGGCGTGGTTCAGACAACCCAGCCGGATGCCCACTACCAAAATGACATCCAGTGCCAGGGCGCCGGCCAGTTCCGCCACGGTTTCCCGGTCATTAAGCGGTACCCGCCAGCCACCGATGCCCTCCACGACGACACAGTCCACCCGCCCGGCAAGCGCGTCATATGCACGCTGGATTTCCCCGAGCCGGATGGGCGTGCCATGCCGCTGCGCGGCGATATGCGGCGCTATCGGGGCTGCCAGGGCCATTGGATTGACCAGCGGGTATTCGAGCCGGCAAGACGACTGGCGTTGTAACAGCACGGCATCCGCATTGCGCAAGCCCTGCGCCGTCTGCTCGCAACCCGCAGCGACCGGTTTCATGCCCGCAACCCGGTACCCCTGATCCTGCAGACACTGCATCAGGCCCAGCGCCACCACGGTCTTGCCCACACCGGTGTCGGTTCCGGTCACGAACCAGCCGCAGGGATCAGTCATGCCCGGGCGCATCCGCTTTCTGCCGCAGGCTGGCGAGCGGCACCTCGCTGACGGCGGCCCGCTCATGCTTGTTCAGGGGCGACCATGCATGCCCGTACACCACCTCGTAACTCGCCGGCAGGACGCCGTCCCGGCGATAGCACTCGTAGGCCGCGGCAAACTGCCGCCAGTGCCGCTTGCCGGTCAGGCCGCGCGCGCGGCCCTGCGTCACGTTATGCGCACCGATCTGCTTCAGGTCCACCAGCAGGCGGCGCAGTTCCCGGTAGGTGACGGTAAGGCGCTCCGAGTCCATCACCGGTTCGGCCCAGTGTGTGCGCACCAGGCCGTCGCCGATATCGTGCAGGTCTATGAACCGGTTGACGTGGGTGTAGCCGTCGACGGCCTCCCAGCTGGCACGCAGTTCCATCAGGGTATCCGGTCCGAAGGTAGTGAACATGAGCAGGCCGCCGGGCGCCAGCACGCGGCGCAGCTCGCTGAACACCGCATCGAGGTCGGTGCACCATTGCAGCATCAGGTTGGAAAAAATGAAATCGAAACCGTCATCGACAAACGGCAGCACCTCGCCGTCCGCGCAGACACACGCCGGACGGCGCAACCAGCCGCCGCGTGCCTGCGCCCTGGCCAGCATCGACGGTGCGATATCCAGCGCCACCACGTCCGCCTTGCGATAACGTTTCATCAATGCGGCGCTGAACAGGCCGGTGCCGGCACCGAGATCGAGGATGCGCCGCGGCCTGAGGCGGATGAAATCCATGCGCTCGATGAGGCGGTTGCCGATTTCGTACTGCAGCTCGGCCGCGGCGTCATAGGTGGGAGCCGCACGCTCAAAGGCGCGGCACATCTGCCGCTTGTCCGGCAGTATGCGCGGATCCGGGTCAGCCATGACGATTTCCGGTATCCGCAGGCACCGTCGCCAGCAGGAAATTCCGCATGTGGTACGCGACCGCGTCCGGTGCAGCGACAAACGGGGCATGCCCGGCTGCAGCGATCACCGCCAGCCGCGCGCCCGGCAGCAGCGCCGCCGCAGCACGTCCCGCAGCGGGCGGCACCAGCGTATCGCGTTCCCCCATCAGCAACAATGCCGGACAGTGCAGGTGCGGTAGCCCGGCGCGCAAGTCCGAGCTGCGCAGGACCTCCAGCCCGGCGCGCAGTCCTTCCGGCCGTGGCTGGCCCCTGGCCAGCAGCGTCTGGCGCAGGCGTTTCAGGACATCGGTGGCATGTGCGCTGCCGCGCACCTGCAGGGCGAGAAAGCGGTTCAGGGTCCGCACGTAGTCCTGTTCCAGGTCGCTGGCAAAGCTGTCCAGCAATTGCGGCAGCATCGCGCTCTGCCAGTCCGGCTTGCGCACGAAACAGGGCGAGCTTGCAATGCTGACCAGGGTGCTGACCCGCGCCGGCTGCAGCAGGGCGGCGCGCAGCGCTATCATGCCCCCCAGTGACCAGCCTGCCCAGTGCGCACGTGCCGGCGCGGCCGACAATACTGCCCCGGCCAGCGCATCCAGGGTGGTCTCCCCCGACCATGCACTGTAGCCATGCCCGGGCAGGTCGATGCGTGTGACGCGGAAGGCATCCTCGAGCAGCGGCACAAACGCGTCCCAGACGCCGCCGTGCAGGCCCCAGCCATGCAGCAGCACGAGTTCGGGGCCATGACCAGCGGTTTGCGTGTAGAGCGTCATCGATTCTTCGTTACCGCGCGAGGTAACTTCATTCTGTTACGGTTCACTTTCGGCTCTGCCCCTGGCGGCAGAAATTTCATCCAGCGCGTCCAGCAGGCGATCCACCTGTTCTTCGGTATGTGCTGCCGAGAAGGTGATGCGCAGACGCGCCGTGCCGACCGGCACGGTCGGCGGCCGGATCGCCGTCACCAGGATATCGCGCGCGCGCAAGGCCGCGCTCATGCACAGCGCGTCCGTGGCCGCGCCGACCATCAGGGGCTGGATCGGCGTGGTCGATTCCGGCAGGCCCAGGCCGAGCTGTGCAGCACCCGTGCGGAACCGCTGCACCAGCGCCCGCAACCGCTCACGCCGCCACTCGTCCGCACGCACGCGCACCAGCGCGGCGAGTGTCGCACAGGCCAGCGCCGGCGGCGGCGCCGTGGTATAGATGTACGTGCGCGCGTGCTGGATCAGTGTCTCGACGAGCGCCTCGCTGCCGGCGACAAATGCGCCGAAGGTGCCAAAAGCCTTGCCCAGCGTGCCCATCAGCACCGGCACCTGTGTGCTATCCAGCCCGGCGGTCTGAACCGAACCGCGCCCGTCCCGTCCCAGCACGCCGAGGCCGTGAGCGTCATCGACCATGAACCAGGCCTGCCCGCGCGCACTCGCCTCCGCCAGTTGCGGCAGCGGTGCAATGTCGCCGTCCATGCTGAACACGCCATCGGTGGCCACCAGGCGCTCGACCGCCGGCGCACCGGCCAGGCACGCGGCGAGGTCCCCGGCATCGGCATGCCGGTAGCGCACCAGCCGCGCACCGCTGAGGCGCGCGCCGTCCAGCAGCGAGGCGTGGTTGGCGTGGTCCTCGAACACGCGGTCGCCGTGTCCCAGCAGCGCCGCCAGCACGCCGAGGTTGGCCATATAACCGGTCGAGAACAGCAGCGCGCGCGGCCGCTGCACGAAGTCCGCCAGCGCCGCTTCCAGTTCATGGTGCGCGCGGCTGTGTCCGCTGACCAGGTGCGCGGCACCACTGCCCGCACCGTAGTCGTCCAGGCCCCTGTGAAAGGCCGCGACCACGTCGGGATGATTCGCCAGGCCAAGGTAGTCATTGCTGCAGAACGACAGCACACGCCGGCCGGCAATGACGGGGGTTACGCCTTGCGGTCCGTCCACGGTCTCGCGCAGGCGGTACAGGTCGTCCCGCCTGCGCTGTTCGAGTTGTGCGGCCAGGTCTTTCATGACTAGCAAGGGAAACACGGGGGCAGACCACCTTTCCCCCAACGCACGGCCCGTCCGCAGATAGCGGGAAAAAACGTCGCCTGTCCCCTGTCAGGCCGGGTGCAGGCCCAGCTGCGCAAACAGCGCGTCGTCCCGGGCGGTGTCCGGATTGCCGGTGGTGAGCAGCTTCTCACCGTAGAAAATCGAATTGGCACCGGCAAAGAAACACAAGGCCTGCAGTTCATCATTCATGTCCGCACGCCCCGCCGACAGCCGCACGTACGAGGCCGGCATCAGGAGGCGTGCCACCGCGATGGTGCGCACGAATTCCAGCGGCGCGATGTCGGCCTGCCCGTCCAGCGGTGTGCCCGCCACCCTGACCAGCCGGTTGATCGGCACGCTGCCCGGATGCTCGGTCAAATTGGCCAGCTCGCACAGCATCGACACCCGGTCCGCGCGCTGCTCACCCAACCCCACGATGCCGCCACAACAGACATTGATACCCGCCTCGCGCACGTGCGCCAGCGTGGCGAGCCGGTCATCATATGTGCGTGTGCTGATGATCTCGCCATAAAACTCCGGCGAGGTATCGAGGTTATGATTGTAGTAGTCCAGCCCGGCCTGCTTCAATGCGGCGGCCTGGTGCGCATCCAGCATGCCCAGCGTGGCACAGGTCTCCAGCCCTTCGGCACGCACCCGTTCGACCATCTCCAGCACGCGCTCGAAATTCCTGCCCTTCGGATTGCGCCATGCCGCACCCATACAAAAGCGCGTGGCGCCCGCCGTCCGGGCGCGCCGTGCTGCCGTTACCACCGCCTCGATACCCATCAGCGCTGCGGCCTCCAGCCCGGTGTCGTAGTGCACGCTCTGCGGACAGTAGCTGCAATCCTCAGGGCAACCACCGGTCTTGATGCTCAGCAGCGTGCTGACCTGCACCGCATTGGGATCGAAATGCGCACGATGAACGCTGTGCGCCCGGAACAGCAGCTCATTGAAAGGCAAATCGAACAGCTGCCGCACCTCGGCACGCGACCAGTCATTGCGGACAGCACCGGCAGACATCTCCGACAGACATACGGATGGCTTATTCATAAATTTCAACATGATGCAATCTAACGAGGGGTTCGACTATGGAACCGATCCGTCGTCCTGTCAACCGTGATTACAGCTGATGGTTTACCAATGGGCCGCCCGGCTGCAAAACCTGTTGTTTCCTCCGCACTGCCGGCTGTGCGGCAGTCCGGTCATGGCGGCATTCCGCCTGTGCCCGGGTTGCGAGCATGACCTGCCCTGGCTGGCTGCCGGGTGTGTGCAATGTGCCCGGCCCGTCAGCCCGCAAACGCGCTGCGGACGCTGCCAGCAGCGACCGCCGCCCTTTGACGGCACCACGGCGCTGTTTCATTACCAGCCACCGGTTGACCACCTGCTGAAGCGCCTGAAATTTGCCGGCGAGCTCGCCATCGCCCCCCTGCTGGCCGGTATGCTGGCTGGTCGTATTACCGCCCGCAGTGACCCCTTGCCGGGCCAGCTGGTTGCCGTGCCCCTGCATCGCGCGCGCCTGCACGAGCGCGGCTTCAACCAGGCCGCGCTGCTCGCCGCGCGGCTGGGCGAGCGGCTGTCCATCCCGGTGGCCCACCGGCTGTGCTCGCGCCGGCGTGCGACACAGCCGCAGTCACTGCTCAGCCCGACAGCGCGTCGCCTCAACCTGCGCAACGCCTTTGCCGTCCACGGCCCGCCGGCGGCGGCCCACGTCGCCATCGTCGACGACGTCATGACCACCGGACACACGGCCGGTGAGCTGGCGCAGGCACTGAAACGGGCCGGTGCGGAACGGGTGGAGGTGTGGGTAATTGCGCGTACCGCACGCTGAGCGGACCGGATCAGGCCGCCACGTAATCGAGCAGGATGCCGAGAAATACGACCATGCCGAACCAGTTGTTGTTCAGGAAGGCACGAAAGCAGTCATCGCGCTCCCGGTAGTGGATCAGGCGCTGCTGGTAAACGAACAGCGCACCACCTGCAGCGACGCCGGTGTAGTAGATCATGCCCAGCTTGGCCTGGAAACCGATCATGACCAGGCAAACCAGTACCATGGCCTGCAGCAGGGCAATAATCACGCGATCGGCCTCGCCGAACAGGATCGCGGTGGACTTTAGCCCCAGGGCGATGTCGTCCTGGCGGTCAACCATGGCGTACATGGTGTCGTAGACCGTAGCCCACAGCACAGTGGTCGTGAACATCAGCCAGCCCACCTGCGGTACACTGCCGGACTGTGCGGCAAACGCCATCGGTACGGCCCAGCCAAAGGCCGCCCCCAGCACCACCTGCGGCAGGTGCGTCAGGCGCTTCATGAAGGGATAGATCACCGCCAGCAATATACCGCCCGGCGCCAGCACAATGGTCAGTCTGTTGAGCAGCAGCACCAGGCCAAAGGCGAGCAGGCAGAGGACCCCGACCAGGACCAGCGCCGCGCGCGGCGAGACGCGGCCGGCAGTCAGCGGCCGGTCCCTCGTGCGCGAAACGTAGCGGTCGAAGTCGCGGTCGGCGAAGTCATTGATCACGCAACCGGCCGACCGCATCAACACCGCGCCCAGCACGAACACCACCAGGATCTTCGTGTCGGGATGGCCCTGTGCCGCGACCAGCAGGGCCCACAGCGCCGGCCACAGCAGCAGGAAGATGCCGATCGGCTTGTCGAGCCGCATCAGTGCAATGTAATCACGCAAACGGCCTGTCACTGCATTCCCCCGATGGTCCGTACTCCCTGGTCTAGCGGTTTGACCTTACCCGCCGTGCAACACTGGTTGCCGGGAAGTCGGGCAGGAATACCTCGCTGACCAGCAGTGGTTTGCGGGTGATGGTGAATACCGAACGTCGTCCCCAGATGGCCGGCGGACGCTTGCGCAGGTGTGCGGTGGCCGCCGTATACAGTGCCTGTCCCGGCCGTATGCAGGCCAGCTCAACCACACCGCGCTGCATCCCCGGATCAGCAAACAGCACGCCACCCAGCGGGCTGGTGCCGAGGCGGGCCAGGCGCTTGAGCCGCCCGCGCAGCGAGCTCACCGGGATCACGGTGCGCGCGAAGATCCACGGCCGGCCACCGCACAACAGCTGCACCTGGCGGATCAGCGCGTGACTGCCGCGACGCATATCCAGGGCCTGTGCCTCGTTCAGGTCTGGCCGGCCTCGCTGCTGCGAGACGATGCGCACCTCAAAGCGGCCCGGACACAACTGCTGCAGGCGCAGCGTGAGCGATTCGGGATCGAGCAGCCAGTTGTGCAGGTCTGGCGGGATAGCGCCACAGCTGTAACGGTCGTGTTGTTGCCAGCGGCTTTCGAGTGTCATCGGCGAGATCTGCAGTGGACGGCGTGGATTATCCGGCGCGGAATTATCGCACGAATGACGGAAAAAGGATGCATGGCACGGTGCCGCGGTCAGCGCATACTGTTGCGCACAGGCGCGCGATGATTTGCAGCACCTACACCTCCCCGAAATCCGCCGCCTGGCCCAGCCAGCGACGGATCAGCGGTGTGACATTTTCCGGACAGGTTGCCAGCAAGCGGCCGGCGGCCGCTGTCACCGCCTCCAGCAATGACTCGTCGCGCAGCAGATCGGCGATATGGAACTGCATCTCGCCGGTCTGGCGCGTGCCGAGCACCTCGCCCGGACCGCGCAGCTCCATGTCCCGGCGTGCGATCTCGAAGCCGTCGCCGGTCTCGCGCAATACGGCCAGGCGCTCACGCGCATTCACGGACAGGGGTGCCTGGTAGAGCAGCACACAGCTGCTTTGCCGACGGCCGCGTCCGACCCGCCCGCGCAGCTGGTGCAGCTGCGCCAGGCCGAGCCGTTCCGGATTTTCAATGATCATCAGGCTGGCATTGGGCACGTCCACACCGACCTCGATCACGGTGGTCGCCACCAGCAGGCCGACCTCGCCCTGTTTGAAGGCCTGCATCACAGCTTCCTTCGCGGCCGGCTTCATGCGTCCGTGCACCAGCGCGACACGCACCTCCGGCAACGCTGCACCGAGCAGCTCGGCGGTATTCCCGGCGGCCCGGCACTGCAAGGCCTCGGACTCCTCGATCAGCGTGCATACCCAGTAGGCCTGTTGTCCCTCGGCGCAGGCCTTTTGCACGGACCGGATCACCTCGTCGCGCCGTTCCTGGCTGATCGCCACCGTCCTGACCGGCCGGCGTCCGGGCGGCAAGGCGTCGATGACCGAGGTATCGAGATCGGCATACACCGTCATGGCCAGCGTGCGCGGGATGGGCGTGGCGGTCATCACCAGCTGGTGCGGGTGCAGTTCACCACGGCGGCCCTTGTCGCGCAGGGCGAGGCGCTGATGCACGCCAAAGCGGTGCTGTTCGTCGATGATGACCAGGCCGAGTCGCGCAAACTCGACCCCGGACTGGAACAGGGCGTGCGTGCCGATCACCACGGCAGCCGTACCGCTTGTGATGGCCTCCAGGGTAGCGGCGCGTGCCTTGCCCTTCAACTTGCCGGTGTGCCAGACCACCTCGATACCGAGTGGCGCGAGCCAGTCACTGAAACTGCGAAAATGCTGCTCGGCCAGCAACTCGGTCGGCGCCATCAGCGCCGTCTGGTAGCCGGCATCGACCGCGGCCAGCGCCGCGCAGGCGGCAACCACCGTCTTACCGGAGCCGACATCGCCCTGCACCAGCCGCGCCATGGGGTGCGTTTGCGCCAGGTCGGCGCGTATGTCCCCGATCACCCGCGCCTGTGCCGCGGTCAGCTCGAATGGCAGGGAGCGGATAAAGCGCCGCACCAGGGCCTCCCCGCCGGACAGCGCCGGTGCCGCGACCCGCTGTGTGCGCTCGCGCAGGCGCCGCAGGCTCAGGTGGTGCGCCAGCAATTCCTCAAACGCCAGCCGCTGTTGCGCCGGGTGATTGCCGCTCGCCAGCAACGCCAGGGCCGCGTCGGGCGGTGGCCGGTGTACGTAGCGCAACGCCGCCGCCAGCGTTGTCATCCTGAAACGGCTCGCCAGGCCCGCAGGCAGCCAGTCCACCAGACCGCGCACGCCCTTGCCATCCAGGCAGTGCAGTGCCTGCTCGGTGATGGCGCGCAGTGTCAGCTGGTGCACACCCTCGGTGGCCGGGTAGACCGGCGTGAGGTGCGCCGTGCTGTCCATGGCTTCCTGTGGTGAGACGAACTGGTACTCCGGGTGGACCAGCTCCGCCGTCACGGCACCATTGCGTATCTCGCCAAAGCAGCGCGCCGTGCGGCCCCGCACGAAGCCCGCCTGCTGCGCGGCACTGAAATGAAAAAAGCGCAAGGTCAACGCACCGGTACCGTCGCTGATGCGCACCAGCAGCGAGCGCCGCCTGCCGAACCTGACCTCGGCGAGCTCGACCTCGCCCTGCACCACCACGTGCTCGCCCAGGTGCACCGCGCCCATCGGCACGATCCGTGTGCGGTCCTCGTAACGCAGCGGCAGGTGGAACAGCACGTCCTGCACGGTGCGTATGTTGAGACGCTGCAGACGCTCCGCCAGCCGCGGCCCTACTCCCTTCAGCGTCGTCACCGGGAGGGTGGCGAGCTGGTCTTTGGATTCAGGGACAAAGTTCAATTTGAACTATCGCCTCGCGCAGAGACGCAGAGACGCAGAGAAAATCCTGAAACTAATAAAAAGTAAGGCACAGAGATAAAATACTGAATGAACCTGAGCAAATAGATTCTTGACTCTCACCTTTCAAAAACCTTAAACGAAGGAAGCTTTGTCAAGCCGACATAATTAAACATTTTGTAATTAGCTCTTCGCGCCGATGCCGATAGCTGCCGCATTTTTAGGTTTGCTTTTGGAATAAATGGGTAAAAAATAATTTCTTGTCTGTCCTTTCCATTCTCTTTCCATTTGAAAATGGCAAAAAGTGGAGGAACCATAAATCCGGACTTAAGGACTTTTTCGATAATTTCCCAACCAGCCCCGAATATTACATCTTTAGGCTTTGAATTATAGGTTTTGACTTGAGTTCGAAATGAACATCCAGTGCATTGAAGATCGTAAAGCGGATAATTCTTGGGAAGCTGCATCAGATGCTTACCGCAATTTTGGCATTCAACGTTCTTCACTACTTCCTTTTCACCTACATCTCCGGCCTTTTGATTTCCTGCCATAACTTTCCTTGATTTTTACCAGACATTAATGAGACAAAGCCATCCTAAAAATGGCTACCCACGATGTAAAAAATCGTCAACCTTATGTGCCCATCAGGCGCAGCCGAGCATCGCAGTCGATTTGGGATCAAGCGAGCCGCCCTGTCGAGCTGGATTTGCTAGCCGGAAGGCGCAGCAAATTCTGCGAGTTCGGCGAGCACCCAAACCGGCGAGAAGCGCAGGGCAAGGCTGCGTAGCGGCCTTGTAGATTCTATGTTTTGACAGGCAAGCCTTTGGGACCGCCTTTCTTTTGGGTACTTTTCTTTGGCGGCACAAAGAAAAGTACCTCGCCCCGGCGGGGCGAAACCTGCAAGACAATTTAGATAGCGCACCTGACAAGCGTTTCCGCAGCCGAATCATCCACAACCAGATTGCCTATTGATCGAGATAATCCTTCTCGTCGAAAGTATCCAATTCCATCACAGCATCCATCTCCACCTGCGCGCCCTTCGGCAGGGCGGCGACGCCGACCGCGGCACGGGCGGGATAGGGTACGCTGAAGTATTCCGCCATGATCTGGTTGACCAGCGCAAAGTGGCCGAGGTCGGGCAGGAACACGTTCAGCTTGGCGACGTCATTCAGCGAGCCGCCGGCGGCCGCCGCGACCGCGGCGAGGTTGTCGAACACGCGCCGGATCTGGGCGCCCATGTCGCCCTCGACCAGCAGCATGGTGACAGGATCCAGCGGGATCTGCCCCGACAGGTACACGGTGCTGCCGCACCTGACAGCCTGGGAATAGGTGCCGATGGCCTGCGGCGCCTGGTCGGTCTGGATGATGCTGCGGCTCATGATGGATTCCTTGTGTTGGTTAACCGGTTTCTGTGTTTCGCGCCCCGCCAGCAGACAAAGCGACATTCTGGAAAAGATTGCTGACACGTTCCGCCCCTGCAAATCAGGACGATGCCACGGGCAAGCTATTAAACCCTCAGTGTCCTCGCTGAACTCTGTGGTGAATTGTTTGATTTCTCTGCGCCTTTACGTCTTTCGGTAACTGCTCCCTGCATCGCCTAAGGCGCCTTCTTTTGGTGCTCTACCTGCTACATGGCCCAGGCCAGTCTCTCGACCGCTGCGCGGTCTCACCTTCTCCCTGTAGTCATGCGCGAGACTGGTTGTTTTCAGGCTCAACCGTCAGCTGCGCGTACGCGTGATGCGGATCACCGAGGGAATATTACGCACGTGGCGCATCACGCTGGCGAGGTGCTGACGGTTGCGCACCGTGAGGCGGAACTTGAGGAGATTGGTCAGGCCGTCGCCCTCCTCGATGCCGACGTTCTCGATATTGGAGTCGGCGTCACCGATCACCTTGGCCACCGTTGCCAGCATGCCGCGCCGGTCAGCGACCTCGATGCTGACATCGACCGGAAATTCCTCGTTGATACCCGGTTCCCACTGAACCTCGAGACAGCTCTCGGGCGGATACTTGCGTTCGGTGATGTTGCGGCAGTTCTGGGTGTGGATCATCATGCCGCGCCCGCTGGTAATCACACCCATGACCGGGTCGCCGGGTATCGGCCGGCAACATTTCGAAAAGCGCGTCACCATGCCCTCGGTACCGCGGATCACCAGCGGCGGCATGGTCGCGCCATCGCCGCCCGCCTCGCCGCCACGTTCGTCGGCAGGCAGCAGGGCGCGCGCCACCAGTACCGAGGGTCGCCTGCCCATGCCGATCTCGACCAGCAGATCATCCGGCGTCTTGATGTGGTATTCCTTCAACAGCGCCTGTACGCGTTCGCCGGATACCTGCGCGGCGGACGATCCGAACACGCCCAGCGCGCGATCCAGCATGCGGCGGCCAAGGCTGATCGCATCCTCGCGTTTCAGGTTCTTCTGATAATGACGGATGCTGGAACGCGCCTTGGCGGACACCACGAAGCTGAGCCAGGCCGGGCTGGGCCGCGCACCGGGCCTGGTAATGATCTCCACCGTCTGGCCGCTGCGCAGGGTGGTGCGCAAGGGCACGTCCTGCCTGTCGACCCGTGCGGCAATACAGGTGTTACCGATGTCGGTATGCACGGCATAGGCGAAGTCGACCACGGTCGCCCCGTGTTGCAGCTTCATGATCTCGCCCGTGGGTGTGAACACGTAAATGGCGTCGGGGAACAGGTCGAGCTTGACGTTCTCCAGAAACTCGAGCGAGTTGCCGGCATGCTTCTGCATTTCCAGCAGCTCGCTCAGCCACTCGCGCGCACCGGCATGCATCTGGTCGAGGTTCTGTTCGTTGGACTTGTATACCCAGTGCGCCGCCACGCCGCTTTCCGCCACCCTGTCCATTTCCTCGGTGCGTATCTGCACCTCGATGGGTATACCGTAGGGACCGAACAGGATGGTGTGCAATGACTGGTAGCCGTTCGCCTTGGGAATGGCAATGTAGTCCTTGAATTTGCCCGGTACCGGCTTGTAGAGGTTGTGCACGACCCCGAGCACGCGGTAACAGGTATCGACCTTGTCGACCACGATGCGGAACGCGTACACATCGTAGATCTCCTCGAACGACAGCGTCTTGTCGCGGATTTTCTTGTACAGACTGTAGAGGTGTTTCTCGCGGCTCAGGATCCGTCCGTCCATGTGCTCCTGCCGTACGCGTCGCTTGATCGCCGTCTCGATCCTGTTGAGCACTTCCTTGCGGTGGCCGCGCGCCGCGCGCACCGCCTTCTCCAGCACCTTGTAGCGCAACGGGTAGAGCGCCAGGAACCCCAGATCCTCCAGCTCCACACGCAGCGCGTTGATACCGAGCCGGTTCGCGATCGGCGCGTAGATATCCAGCGTTTCGCGCGCAATGCGCCGGCGCTTGTCCGACCGCATGACGTTCAGTGTCCGCATGTTGTGCAACCGGTCTGCCAGCTTCACCAGGATGACGCGGATGTCGCGCACCATGGCCAGGATCATCTTGCGGAAGTTTTCCGCCTGCGCCTCGGCGGAACTCTCGAATTCGATCTGCGTCAGTTTGCTTACGCCGTCCACCAGATCCGCGACATCATTGCCGAACTCCAGGGCAATCTGTTCCTTCACCGTGGGCGTATCCTCGATCACGTCGTGCAGGATGGCGGCGATGATGGATTTGTGATCGAGCCGCAGCTCGGCGAGGATGCGTGCCGCGGCGATGGGGTGATAGATATAGGGCTCGCCGGACAGGCGGATCTGACCCTCGTGGGCTTCGGCACCGAACAGATAGGCGCGGTAGACCTCCTGCACCTGTGCCGGCTCCAGGTAGGCCTCCAGCATCTTGCACAGGTCACTGATCAGGAAACGCGAGGTCTGGTCAGTGAGAATTTCCGCTCTGCTTGCCATAGGTTTACCGGCAGGCGGGTGACGCCGCTGCCCGTTGCTGGTTTGACGACCGGATCAACTATAACTCCAATGTCCACGCACGCACATAGTCACGCGCCCCCGCGACAGGCAGGGACCATGAAACATGGCGGAGGGAAAGTCGCCCGGGCAGGCGGGCAGTGGGGGTTTAGAGCTGCGTGTCGTCCACGGGGGGTGCAGCATCGGCAGCCGGACCGGTATCGGACAGGATCGCCATATCCTCGGCATCGATCTCGTCTTCCAGCACCGGTTCGATCTTTTCATCCAGCAATGACGGCCCGATCAGGCCTTCGGCGATTTCACGCAGCGCCACGATGGTCGGCTTGTCGTTTTCCCAGGGAACCAGCGGCATGACGCCATTGGCCAGCTGGCGCGCCCGCTTGGTTGCCAGCAGGACCAGCTGAAAGCGGTTATCCACCTTGTCGAGACAGTCTTCTACCGTTACACGCGCCATGATGCTCTCCGAAAATCCGCCATGCCGTCGCTGAGTTGCTGACGAACGGGCACGGGAGTGTAACCGAATCAGGTACAGGGCGCCAGCAGTGACGCCAGCAGGGCGGCCTGCCGCTGCACCTGCGGCGCCAGCCGCAGGTGCCGGGCGCGGATGATCGTGGCCAGTTCGTCCCGCGCCTGGTCAAAAAGATCATTGATAATCAGGTAGTCGTACTCGTCATAGTGCGACATCTCGCTGACCGCATCCTGCATCCGCCGCGCAATCACCTGTTTATCATCCTGGCCGCGCGCGTTCAGGCGTTTCGCCAGCGCCGCGCGTGACGGCGGCAGGATAAAGATACTGACCGCCGCCGGCATGAGCGCACGGACCACGCGTGCGCCCTGCCAGTCGATCTCCAGGATCACATCCAGTCCCGCAGCCAGTTGTGACTCGACCGCACTGCGCGAGGTACCGTAGAAGTTGTCGAACACCTGGGCGTGCTCCAGGAAGCTCCCCGCCGCGACCATGGCCTGAAAGCGTCCAATGCTGGTGAAATGGTAGTCACTCCCGTCGACCTCGCCCGGACGCGGGGCGCGTGTGGTGTGCGACACCGAGAGCGCCAGTCCCCTGCCGGAGGAATCCAGTAACGCCTTCACCAGACTCGATTTGCCGGCACCCGACGGTGCCGAAATAATGTATAGCGAACCGCCGGCCGTGGTTTCCGTCATGGGGCTACTCCACGTTCTGGACCTGCTCGCGCATCTGCTCGATCAGCACCTTGAGCTCCACCGAGACGCTGGTTGTCGCTACGGCAACCGACTTCGATCCCAGCGTATTCGCCTCGCGATTGAGTTCCTGCATCAGGAAATCCAGACGCCGTCCGACCGGTTCGTCGCCACCCAGGACACGGCGCACTTCATCGAGGTGGCTTGCGAGTCGGTCCAGTTCCTCTTCAACATCGATCTTCTGCACCTGCAGCACCAGCTCCTGCTCGAGCCGGCCTGGTTCCACGGGTACCTCAAGCTCGGCCAGCCGCAGCTCCAGTTTCCTGCGCAGGCCGTTGCGGATGTCGGGCAACAGCGTACGCACGTGGTCGACCTGTGCAGCCATGGCATCAC
Organism: uncultured Gammaproteobacteria bacterium; assembly: GCA_963803275.1. Taxonomy (GTDB): domain Bacteria; phylum Pseudomonadota; class Gammaproteobacteria; order UBA9214; family UBA9214; genus UBA9214. The sequence goes on from CAWDLS010000001.1 coordinate 609,933, forward strand.
AGCGTGCCAGCAAGATGCTGCCGATCTGCTCACCCTCGCGCTCGCGGCAGCCCACCAGTTCGTCGAGGGTTGCATCCAGCAGCGTCATTGTCCCGGCAATAAAGGGTGTTTTGTCCACCACCCGCTCGTGTATCACACCCGGCCAGCGCAGCAGCTCGAGAGGATTCAGCGCGGCCGGTTCGGACAGCCGGTCTGCCACGGACCGGCACGCATCCAGCAGACGACCCAGGTTGCCCGGGTCGATGTCAAACGCGATATTGCCGCTGATCACCGGCTTGTAGCGACAAATGCAATCGACCTTGCCGCGCCCCAGCCGGGCGTGTACGCGCTCGCGTACAGCCGTCTCGATTGCACGCAATTCATCCGGCAGTCGCAGCCCGATCTCCAGGTAGCGGTGATTGACCGAGCGCAGCTCCCAGCACACGTTGCCCGCCTCGAGATCGACCTCCCGCCGTGCGAAGGCTGTCATGCTGCGTATCATGCGTGCTCCGGGTACCGTCCTGACGAGCCGTAATGGTAAGCCATTAGCCCGCCAAAGGAAAAGCAGCGCAATGACCGTCCCGAGAATCGACAAAGCCGCTGTAACCGATACGGTTACAGCGGCTTCTGGCGGCTGCCGGCCTGCGTTGGACTAGAGCTCGCCGAGCGGCCTGACGAAGGTGTATTTAACCGGTTTCATGACCAGCTCATCAGCCGCCTCGTCCACATTGCCGCCGAGTGCGCTGAACGGCAGCGTGACGATGAAGGTGACCAGCCCGGCCGCACTACCGAGCAGCATCACCGGCCGGATCATGATCGCATCGGCCAGCATGGCACCGCCACTCGGAGTGGTATTACCATCGAAGCTGCTCGCGGCTGCCGCGGGGACGAACACCAGCTGGGTGATCGCAAGTATGGCGGCAAGGACAGTGCCGGCCAGTTTCCTGTATGAATGTTGCATATTCCTGAATCTCCATGTGAGCGATCCGGGCTGGATCCTGAGCGGTACGCGCATGGCGATACATCGTCCAGCCGTATGCCAACCTTTACAGTACCGGGAGACATGCCGTAAAAAACCGCGGTACGGATCAGCCTGCATACACCGCCAGCGTACACCACGTGCAACATAATACAAAGACAACTATCATTCAACATCAATGATTTACAGGACCAGGGCCGGAATTGCGCCGGTATCGGATGGCCCCTGCGGGCCGCTACCGGGGAGCGCGTGCATGGCCGGTACTTGATCGCGCTATACTGCGCGCCTGCAAGTCAACCACAGGTATCCAGCATGCGCCCCAGCAACCGTGCTCCCGATGAGATGCGTCATGTCCGCATCACCCGCAATTACACCAAACATGCCGAAGGATCCGTACTCGTCGAATTCGGCGATACCCGCGTGTTGTGCAATGCCACTGTCGAGGACCGCATACCCGGTTTCCTGCGCGGCAAGGGCGAGGGCTGGGTGACGGCCGAATACGGCATGCTGCCACGCTCGACCAGCAGTCGCATGGGACGTGAGGCGGCACGCGGCAGGCAGGGCGGCCGTACACTCGAAATCCAGCGCCTCATCGGCCGCTCCCTGCGCGCCGTCATGGACATGAAGGCACTGGGCGAACGCAGTATCACCATCGACTGCGATGTGATCCAGGCCGACGGCGGCACCCGTACCGCCAGCATTACCGGCGGCTATGTCGCATTGACCGACGCGGTACAGAGCCTGCTCGACAGCAAGGTACTGAACCGCAGCCCGCTTACCGGTCGCGTCGCCTCTGTTTCGGTCGGTATCTACCAGGGGACGCCGGTGCTCGACCTGGACTACCCGGAAGACTGCAACGCCGAGACCGATATGAACGTGGTCATGAACGATAACGGCGAGTTCATCGAGATACAGGGCACCGCGGAAGGGCACGCCTTCAGCCATGATGAACTCGGTGCCCTGCTGGCGCTGGCGCAGAAAGGCATCGCCGAACTGCTCGCCAGCCAGCAAACCTCCCTGCAGCAGGACTGATCATCGAGGAGACGGCACCGTGTGAGCGAGAAAAACAGCAGCGGCCTGTCACCGTTCGTGTAGCGCTGACCCGGATCACGTAACAGTGAAAGAGATCGTTCTCGCCAGCAGCAACCGTGGCAAGGTCCGCGAAATCAACCAGTTGTTGTCTGATATCGATCTGCAGGTGCGTCCGCAGAGCGGTTTCGGCGTCACGGATGTCGAGGAGACCGGCCTCACATTTGTCGAGAATGCCATCCTCAAGGCGCGCAATGCCTCGAGCCATACCGGCCTGCCGGCCGTCGCCGACGATTCGGGACTGGAGGTCGACGCACTCAACGGGGCACCCGGCATCTACTCGGCACGCTATGCCGGCAGCGGCGCCGGCGACCAGGCCAACCTGGAAAAACTGCTCGAGGTGCTGAAAGATATACCGGAAGCCCGGCGCAGCGCGCGTTTCCAGTGCCTGCTGGTGTTCCTGCGACACGCCGGCGATCCGACCCCGGTAATCTGCCAGGGTACCTGGGAAGGGCGTATCCTGTTTGCCCCGCGCGGTGACAATGGCTTCGGCTATGACCCGGTGTTCTATGTGCCGACACACAACTGTACCTCCGCCGAGCTGGCGCCGGAGGTGAAGAATGCACTCAGTCATCGCGGGCAGGCGCTGCGAAAACTTGCAGTTGCACTGCAGCATTTCAGGTAAGCAAGCTGTCTGCCCAACCCGTCACCGTACATAATTTCAGACGCTGAACATGAATTCGTTGCAGGATTCGCCCGACAGGGCGGAACCTGACTATCACTGATAATGGCCTTCACAGACATAACCCATGTTCAACTTCACAACCACACCACCCCTGACGCTCTACGTCCACATCCCGTGGTGCGTGCGAAAATGCCCATACTGCGATTTCAATTCGCACGAGATACGCGACGGCATCCCGGAACGGGCCTACATCAGCGCCCTGCTGGCCGATCTGGAACAGGACCTGCCCGCGGTCTGGGGACGCCCGGTGAATAGCGTCTTTTTCGGCGGCGGCACGCCCAGCCTGTTTTCACCCGACGCGATCGAGCGCCTGCTGGGCGACCTGCGCGCCAGGATACCGGTGCAGCCGGGTGCGGAAATCACCCTTGAGGCGAACCCCGGCACAGTAGATTACGAACGCTTCCACGGCTTCCGCACGGCCGGTATCAATCGCCTGTCGATCGGCGTGCAAAGCTTTCAGCCCGGGCTGCTGGAAAAGATCGGGCGCATCCACAGCCGGCGTGAGGCGATCCGCGCCGCTGAGGCCGCTCATCATGCCGGCTTTGACAATTTCAATATCGACCTGATGTTCGGCCTGCCCGGCCAGACAGAACAGCAGGCCCTGGCCGACCTGCGCATCGCCATGGATCTGGAGCCTGCGCATATTTCCTGGTACGAGCTCACCATCGAGCCCAATACCTGGTTTTACCGGCATCCGCCGCAGCGGCCGGATGACGACCTGCTCTGGGCGATGCAGTCGGGCGGGCACGCACTGCTGGAACAGCGCGGCTATGCACGATACGAAGTTTCCGCCTATGCACAAGACGGCCGCCGCTGCCGGCACAACCTCAACTACTGGCAATTCGGTGACTATCTCGGGATCGGCGCCGGTGCGCACGGCAAGCTGACCGATACCGCACACCAGCTCGTCCGGCGCAGTGCAAAGATCCGCCATCCCCGGGACTACCTGGATGCGTACGGCAGCAACCGCTTTTGCAGCACACAACGGGAACTGACACCCGGTGATGTCATACTGGAGTTTCTCATGAACGCGCTGCGTCTCGAGCAGGGCTTCACCACAGATGCATTCACGGCAGTCACCGGGTTGCCGCTTGCCTTGCTTGAGCCAGGCGCAACGAGGGCCATCGGCGATGGGCTGCTGGTCCACACAGACGACCGCTGGCACGCCTCGCAAAAAGGTCAACACTACCTCAATGAACTGCTACAGTACTGGATGCCGGAGGTGGATAGCGATGCTCATGCAGGTTGACTGCCCCTATTGTGGCGAGGTTTATGACGCCGCCGTCGAGACATACGATGGCAGCCAGGACTACATCGAGGATTGCCCGGTCTGCTGCAGGCCGATCGAGTTTCACCTTGAGACCGGCGCCGATGCCGAACTGCTGACGCTGACAACACGACGTGACGATGACTGACTATGTCCCGATAGACTGTGCCGTGCACAGCGGCTACGAACTTGCCATCATGCACCATCGGCGGTTGCGCCTGGCCTGGCTGGGTGATGGCGGGATAATGCATATCATGACGGTCGTACCTACCGACCTGCGCACGACGAATCACGAGGAATTCATGGACGCGACCGACGTGCAGGGTAACCGGCACAGCATCCGACTCGATCGCATACAGCACCACGAAGTACTGTAACCGTCCGGTTAATGCGCCCGGGCGACCGGACGATAGCTACCCCGACGGACCCAGACCCCGGGATGCATGAATGGATGACCAGCACGACCTGGAACTGCTGCTGCGCTCGCGCGTGCCGCTGATCACAATCGAGACTCGCGATGAACAGCGCGTCACACGACTGTTTGGCAGCATCGCAGTCCGGCTCGTCATGCCGGTGATGGCGTGGTCGGCCACCACCGGCCTGCAGCGCATCGATATCGATCTCGCGCCACAGCGTCACGCCAGCGATCCGCAACTGGCATTGGGGCAAATCAGGGCGACCGGTTCACCGACCATCTACCTGCTGCTCGATTTTCATCCCTACCTCGAGGACGCCTATAACGTTCGCCTGCTGAAGGAAATCGCACTCGACTACGACTCCCTGGGACATACGCTGGTTTTTGTGAGCCATGAAATAAAGCTACCCGCGGATCTCGCTGGCCTGGCTGCGCAATTTTCACTGTCGTTACCGGACCGGGAGCGCTTGCACGCAATGGTCCGCGAAGAGGCGGCGCACTGGGCAAAGACCAATCCGGGCAAGCAGGTCAGGACCGACCGCAAGACGCTTGAGCTTGTCACCAACCAGCTGCGCGGCCTGACCGCTACCGACGCACGGCGTATCATCCGCAGCATCATCTTCGACGATGGCGCCATCCGTGCAGATGACCTGGAGCGGGTGACACGCGCACGCTACCGGCTGCTCGAGGCCAACGGGGCGATCTCCTGCGAATTCGACACCACCGATTTCGCCGCCGTCGGCGGCCTGCAGCACCTGAAACGCTGGATAGCGCGGCGGCACACCGCATTCACGAATCCCGAGGCAAACCAGGACCTGCCCAGGGGCATCCTGCTGGTCGGCGTGCAGGGCAGCGGCAAGAGCCTTGCGGCCAGGGCCGTCGCCGGCATGTGGTCATTGCCGCTGCTGCGTCTCGATTTCGGCACACTCTATAACAAGTTCTTTGGCGAAACCGAACGTAACCTGCGCGAGGCGCTCAGGGCGGCCGAGGCCATGGCGCCCTGCGTACTGTGGATCGACGAGATCGAGAAGGCCATCGCCGCGGGGGATACCGACAGCGGCACCTCGCGCCGGATCCTCGGCAACCTGTTGACCTGGATGGCTGAGCGCAGGGCACCGGTGTTTGTCGCGGCCACCGCCAACGCCATCGACGAGCTGCCGCCGGAACTGATCCGCAAGGGGCGGCTGGATGAAATCTTCTTCGTCGATCTACCGGATACGGCCACGCGCGCCGAGATCTTTGCCATTCACCTGCGCAAGCGCGGTCACAAGCCCATCGAATTCAACCTGCGTGAACTCGCCGGTCTAACCGACGGCTTCTCCGGTGCCGAGATCGAGCAGGCCATCGTGGCGGCCAGCTACCTGGCGCGCGAGCAGCACGCCCCGCTGGATTCGGAGCATATCCGCCTCGAGATCGGGCAGACCCGTCCCCTGTCGCAGGTCATGGCGGAAAAAATTGCCCGACTGCGCCTGTGGGCAAAGGACCGCACGGTCCCGGCCAACTGACACCGTTTCGGCCTGCGGGCTCCCCGGACTGCCAGCACCATACCCCATCCGGGCAAGCACCCCGAACTCCCTCGCCGGGGCAAGACTGTTTCTGTTGTCCACCGGCTTATCCACAAGCCGGTTGATGTTAATGGATTGTTTTGTGTGGTGTTATCAGATTAATCCCCCAGTTTTTCCAGCACTGCCTGTGGATTTCTATGCTAGCATTGGATCACTTCGGTCAGAATAACAACAGCCGCACTGCGGCAGGTGAGGAGCCCGCCATGCAAGACCCGAACGCAAGCCCGCCATTTGATTTCGATGGGTGGGCAAGACTTGCCAGCGATAACCCGCAAGCCTTTGAAAATAAACGTAACTATGTCGTCGAGCAGCTGATAAGGCAGGCGCCCCTCCACAAGCAGCAACGCCTGCGCTGCCTGCAATGGAAACTGGACCATATCCGGCGCATGGCACCCACACCGCTGGCGGCCAGTATCCGCATGAACCAGTTGCTGTGGGAGAGCGTGGCCGGCTCCGACGGCCTGCTGGATCGTCTGCGGCAACCGCTTAATGCCAGGCAGCGGCAACACACCGCCAGGGTGATCCCGTTCCCGGTCAACTTGTCGCAACCGCAGGATTAACGTATCATCCGCGGCCTTTTCCACGGTACCCGCTGCGGCATCCAACGGTAACCGACACACAGTACGAGGCAGTCATGAAAGCTGATACACACCCGGCATACGAAACCGTCAAGGTCACCTGCAGCTGCGGCGAATCCTTCCAGACCCGCTCGACCGCCGGCAGAGACCTCACCATCGAAGTCTGCTCCAAATGCCACCCGTTCTATACCGGCAAGCAAAAGATGGTGGATACCGGCGGTCGCGTCGACAAATTCCGTCAGCGTTACGGGAACAATTGATCACCCCGCGGATGCGGTCGGCTTTGTTCAGCACGGGGGCGTCCGGTTCGGCCGCCCCTTTTTTGTTTCTGGTCCTGTGCGCCGTCCTGCTATGCACTGCCAGTCAGCCATGCCCTGCCGCCGGATGTCCGGCCGGACACATAGACGAACGCGTCCAGGTTATCTATGTCTATGACGGCGATACTGTAAAACTCAAGGACGGCCGCCGCGTCCGGCTGATCGGCATCGACACGCCGGAAATCGACCGGAATGGCGGCAACAATGAGCCACTCGCAAACGAGGCACGCGCCACACTGAAGGATATGCTGGACCAGGAAAACCGCATCCTGCTTCTGCAGTACGGCGCAGAGCACCTGGATCATTACGGTCGCCTGCTGGCGCACGGCTTCCTCCAGAACGGCGACAACGTCGCGGTCAGGTTGCTACAGAAGGGACTGGCGACAACGCTGGTGGTTCCACCCAACACCTGGGCATTGGTATGCTACCAGCGGCTCGAGGATGATGCGCGCACAGACCGGATCGGGCTGTGGGCGCTGAACCGGTATCAAACCCTGGCCAGCAACGACCTGCCGGCCGACACAAGGGGATTTCGAATTGTGCGCGGTCGCGTAACAGGAATTCGCGAAACCTCCCGCAGCACCTGGATCGACCTGCAGGGTCCACTTGTCCTGCACATCAGCCACAAGGACCGGGCCAATTTCGCGCCCGGCTACCTGGAGCAACTGGTCGGCCGGACCGTCGAGGTGCGTGGCTGGATCAAGCAGGACAGGAACGGCCTGCGGATGCATATCATTCACCCGGCGGCGCTGGTTGAAATCGCTGCCGGTCCACCGTAATCGACAGCACCACGGTCGATGCCTTTGCCCTGACGGGTGGTTGCATCCAGAAAACCGACCGGCTCACCGGCCTTGCCGGCACGGCAAACGTACGTGGATATGGCCGTAATCACGAACCGGAAGCCGACCGGCCAGGCGACTTTATGGCCACCCCGAGGTCCTGCTCTTTCGTCCCGTTGACAATGACGGCGAGGCACGGCGCACGATCACCGATCTTAGCAAGTGCATCACGTCCCGCGCATTCATGACCGGGCGGGTGCGCCCGCTGCTCTACGTCGTGAGCCGCCGCGGCATGCAGCATTCATGTGCTGAGCACTGAAGAACAGCAACAGGCCGATGAAAAAACATCCCGGGGTCATCCCACTGCCGCAGGTATTCGCCCGACAGACCATGCGGGACTAGAACCTATCTCATAATCCCCCGCGGCCGCGACCGTGGCGATTTTGGTTCAGGGCGCGGCGCGGTGAGCGTAGTGTAGCCGATGCTACATGAGCGAGCCGCAACAGGGCCATGGGCCAAAATCGCCCGGTCCCAGGGGGTTGCGTCCGAACTGCGCGCCTGCGGCGTTGCCCCGCTTGCCCGTACGTCGAGTACTGTGCTGCGCGGTGCGCCTTGCCGGCACACATTTCGGACTGCAACACGGTTCGCGCGGGATTATGAGATAGGTTCTAGTCACCCGTGGCGAACTTTTCCGGGCAACAGCTGCGGCTCATGAGCAACAATCATCCTGACGGGACCCGTAAACGGGCAGCCTGATGCAAATTGTTAGCCAGCAGACACACCTATATACTGTAGTCCTTGCAGGACATTGCCGATATAAAGGCGCTATCGCCACAAACAAGGACACGTGATGGACAAGATCAGCATCATCGGCGCCGGCCGCGTGGGGGAATCAACAGCACAAGTACTGGCACAACGTGGCATGTGTCACGAAGTGGTCATGCTCGATGTGCGAGAGGGTGCCGCTGCCGGAGCCGCGCTGGATATACGCCAGTCAGCCGCCTTTCACGGCTTCGACTGCATGGTCTCAGGCGGCACAGATCCCGCCCTGCTGGCCGACTCGGATCTGGTTATCGTGACCGCCGGCTCGCCACGCAAGCCAGGCATGTCGCGCAGCGATGTGCTGGATGTAAACCGCAAGGTCATTGATGCCGTCATTGACCAGGTAATGGAGCATGCACCGGACTGCCTGCTGCTGCTGGTTACCAACCCGGTCGATGTGCTGACCTGGCATGCCTGGAAGCGTACCGGCTGGGACAGGCGGCGCGTGTTCGGACAGGCCGGCGTACTGGACGCCGCGCGTATGGCCAGCTTCATGGCCGAGGAAACCGGTATCTCGGTCAGAGACGTCCATACCATGGTCATTGGCGGACATGGTGATTCCATGGTGCCGCTCACCCGGTTCAGCACGATCGCCGGCGTACCGGCCAGTACCTTACTCGACCAGAACGCCATACAAAAAATTAACGCGAAAACCCGCAACGGCGGTGCAGAGGTGCTGGAACTGCGCCAGACCAGCAGTGCCTACCATGCACCGGCTGCGGCAATCGCCACCATGGTGGACGCCATAAGCAGTAACCGCAACCGCCTGCTGCCCTGTGTGTGCGTGCTGGATGGCGAGTACGGAAAGCGCGACATCACGGCCGGTGTTCCTGCCATCCTCGGACGGGGCGGCATAATGAAGATTATCGAACTGCCACTCGATGAGACCGAGCACGCCGGGTTCCAGGCGTCGGTCGACTGCATACTCGAGGATATAACCCTGCTGTAATCGGGGCGATTCCGCCTGATCCGTCTATTACACCGGTATCCGGGATGCTGGCAGGCCACAGGCGGACTAGAACCTATCCCACAATTCCCCGCGGCCGCGACCGTGGCGATTTTGGTTCCTGGCAAGGCGCGGTGAGCGTGGTGTAGCCGTTGCTACATGAGCGAGCCGCAACAAGGCCAGGGGCTAAAATCGCCCGGTCCCCAAGGGGTTGCGTCCGAAATGCGCGCCTACGGCGTTGCCCTGCTTGCCCGTACGTCACAAGTACTGTACTGCGCGACGCGCCTTGCAGGCACGCAGTTCGGGCTGCAACGCGGTTCGCGCGGAATTATGAGATAGGTTCTAGAACAACTGGTCCGTGACGCTTTCCCCGGCCCCCGTGGCACCCGCCGCAACCGAGTCACTGGTCTTGGTCGGCACGGTCTCGACCATGAATGTCTCGAATATGGCATCACGCTGACCGCTGCTGGCGAGCAGCCCAGTGGCAGGATCGATGCGCACCGTCACCAGGCCTTCCGGCGGCTCCTGTTTGCGTTCCTCGACGCCCTTCAGTGCGTACGCCATGTAGTCGATCCACATCGGCAATGCCGAATGCCCGCCTGTCTCGTTACGCCCCAGTGGCTCAAGCCGGTCAAAACCGACCCAGGCCGTTGCAACCAGCGCGTGGTTGAATCCGGAGAACCAGCCATCCATCTGGTCGTTCGTCGTGCCGGTCTTGCCGGCCAGGTCTGACCGGCCAAGCGAGCGCGCCCGTACGCCGGTACCACGCTGAATGACATCCCGCATCATCGAGGTCATCAGCCAGACATTGCGTGGCGACAATACCTCCCTTGCAGGCAGGATAGTTTCCTCTGCACCCGTTTGATCTGCACCAACACTCGACGGTTCCGTCTCCTGTCCAGCCTCCTGAGTATCCTGCTTGCCGGGCTCGCACTGCGGGCACGCCACTTCCGGCCTGGCCTTGAAAATCACCGTACCATTGGCGTCATGGATCTCCTTGATGATATAGGGCTGAATCAGGTAGCCACCATTGGCCAGCACAGCGTAGGCGCGCGCCATCTGCAGGGGCGTGACCGTGGCACTCCCGAGTGCCAGCGTCAGGTCCTTGGGCAGCTGATCCGCGGTGAACCCGAAACGCTCTGCGTATTCAGCCGCGTAGTCTGCGCCTATGGAACGCAGGATACGGATTGAGACCAGATTCCTGGAACGGTACAGGGCCTCGCGCAGGCGCGTCGGCCCGTAAAACTGGCCACTGTAATTTTCGGGACGCCAGGTGGACTCCAGGCCTGGATCATCGAACACCACCGGGGCGTCATTGATGATACTGGCAGGCGTGAAGCCCTTTTCCAGAGCCGCCGAATAGATGATCGGTTTGAAGCTGGAGCCGGGTTGGCGCTTCGCCTGGGTCACACGATTAAACTTGCTGCTATTGAAGTCGAAACCTCCTACCAGCGACAGTATCGCGCCGTCATCGGGTCGCAGCGATACCAGGGCACCTTCAACAGCCGGCAGTTGGGCAAGCTCCAGGCCACCTTTTTCCAGTTCGCGCAGGCGCACGATATCGCCGACCGTCACGATTTCGCCAGCTCGCTTCGGCGCCGGGCCCATGCTGTTGCTGTTACGGTAAGGCCGTGCCCATGACAGCGCATCCCAGTCAAGTTGCAGGCTCTCCCCGCTTCCCAGCAACAGGGTGACTGACTGCCCGCCGACAGCGGTGACCAGCGCCGCCTGCAGGCCGCCAAGCGGTGGATAGTCCGACAGCAGACCAGGCCAGTCATCACGCACGGCGTTATCGAGTTCAACATGCGCCTCTGGCCCGCGGTAACCATGACGTGTGCTGTAATCGATCAGTGCGTTGCGCAGCGCCCTGTTGGCGGCTTCCTGGTGTCCGGCATCAATGGTGGTGATCACCTCGAAACCTGAGGTGTAGGCAGCGGCATCGAATCGGTTCACCATTTCGCTGCGTACCATTTCAGCAACATAGGGGGCGCTGGCCTCGGCATTCACCGTATGTAAAGACGCATCATCCGGTTCGGCGATGGCTGCGTCATGCATGGCCTCATTGATATAGCCGAGCTGCAACATGCGGCCAAGTATGTAGTTACGCCGGTCGAGCGCCGCCTGTGGATTGCTGATCGGATTGACGCGCGAAGGGGCCTTCGGCAGGGCGGCTATCATGGCCATTTTTGCCAGACTGAGTTCATTGATCCCCTCGCCGTAATAGACGCGGGCAGCCGCCTCCACGCCATAAGCACGATGTCCCAGGTAGATCTTGTTGAAATATAGCTCGAGTATTTCGTCTTTGTTCAGTGAACCCTCGATCCGGAACGCCAGCAGGATCTCCGTCAGCTTGCGCAGGTAGGTCTTTTCACTGGACAGGAAAAAATTGCGTGCCACCTGCATGGTGATGGTGCTACCACCCTGCCGTTTTTTGCCGGTACGCACCAGTTCCACGGCGGCACGAACCAGCCCGGGCAGGTCAACACCGGAATGCTCGTAGAAATGATCGTCCTCGGCCGCAAGGAAGGCCTTCACAAGCAGCGGCGGTGCGTCGTCGATACTTATCGGGGTACGCCGCTTGTCGCCAAATTCCGCCAGCAGGCGGTGATCGTGCGTGTAGACACGCAGCGGCTCCTGCAGTCGGACATCTTTCAAGGCATCGATGGATGGCAGCTGCGGCTCGACCCGGATGTACATGACTGCTGCGACAATTGCCGTCAAAAAAATGCCTGTCAGCAAGAGCGAAAGCAGGTACAGACCTGCGCGACGAAAGTTCATTATAAGTGGTGGAAACCTGTGAACGGGTTCAAAGAACGCTCCAGCATCAAGTCCTAGATTGCAAATTATGTGGTGCGCCGCGTATTTTTCCTAAACAAAACCGACGAACGTCCGATAAGCAGTCTGGCAACACAGCTCTATCGAGTGAATCGTTTAATTACACATTAGTTGACAATCAGTTGGCAATGTCCTCTAATGCGGCGAACTACCTCTGCTGTACAACAGCGGGTAACTAAAGGGAAATATTGTGCCATTCGCGCAACTATTTAAACGGACAAAGCCACCACTCATCGGACTGGACATCAGCTCCACAGCTGTCAAGCTGCTGGAACTGAGTCGCAGCGGCACGCGTTATCGCGTCGAAAGCTACGCCGTTGAGCCCCTACCACCCAATTCCGTCGTCGAGAAGAATATTACCGACGTTGATGCCGTTGGAGAAGCGGTGCGTCGGGCGGTCAAGCGATCCGGCACCCGCACCGGTCACGCCGCGGTCGCTATTGCAGGCTCCTCGACGATAACCAAGGTCATACCGATGCCAGCCGGCCTGAGTGAGGATGACCTGGAGAGCCAGATCAATCTCGAGGCAGACCAGTACGTACCCTATCCACTGGAAGAGGTCAATCTCGATTTCGAGATCCTCGGCCCGTCTGAAAAGAACCCGGATACGGTAGACGTGCTGCTTGCCGCCTGCCGCAGTGAGAATGTAGACCTGCGCAATGCGGCCGTGGAAACCGGCGGCCTGACCACGCAGATCATGGATGTCGAGTCATTCGCCAGCGAAAACGCATTCGCCCTGCTTGCTGACCAGCTCCCGGATCAGGGCGTCGGCAAGACCGTTGCCGTGATCGATGTCGGTGCAACCATGACGACACTCAATGTCATGCACAACCTCAAGAGTGTCTATACCCGGGATACGGTATTCGGCGGCAAGCAGCTCACCGAGGAAATAATGCGCCGTTATGGTCTCTCGTATGAGGAAGCCGGCATGGCCAAGCGACAGGGCGGCCTGCCGGAAAGCTACCTGACCGATGTCCTTGAACCGTTCAAGCAGGCCATGACGCAACAGGCCAGCCGGTCATTACAGTTTTTTTATTCATCCAGCCCGCACAGCAAGGTCGATCACATCGTCCTGGCCGGTGGCAGTGCATCCATTCCCGGCATGGACGAGCTGATCCAGGAAAAGCTGGGGGTAGAAACAACCATTGCCAACCCGTTTGCGTCGATGTCGCTGTCGGCACGGGTCAAGCCGCAGACACTGAGCAATGACGCACCAGCCCTGCTGATTGCCTGCGGCCTGGCACTCAGGAGCTTCGACTGATATGGCACATATCAACCTGCTACCCTGGCGTGAAGAACGCAACAAGCAGAAGCAGCGCGAGTTTGCCTTTATTGCAGGTGGCAGTATTGTCATCGCGGGCCTTATCGTGCTGCTTTCACACATACATTTCGACGGCAAGATCGTCACCCAGAACCAGCGCAACGCCTTTCTGAAAAACGAAATCAGCGTGCTGGACAAGCGTATCGGCCGCATCAAGGAACTCGAATCCCTCAAGGATGACCTGCTGGCGCGCATGAATGTTATCCAGGAGCTGCAGAGCAGCCGTCCGGAAAGCGTGCACCTGATGGATGAACTGGTCAGGACCATTCCTGAAGGGGTCTATCTGAACTCATTCGCTCAAAAAACCCGCAGCATCGAGATGGCCGGCGTGGCGCAGTCGAACGCGCGCGTATCGGACTATATGCGTAATATCGATGCATCGAAATGGCTCACCGATCCGCGCCTCGGCCTGATCAGAACCACCGAATCAAATCGACGCCGCATCGCGAATTTCACGCTGCGTGGCAGCCAGAAAGTCCGCAACAACACCGAGCAGGACAACGGTGAAGGTGGAGCGGGGTAACCATATGGATCTCAATGAACTTGATTTAACGAATGTCGCGCGCTGGCCTGCCACCGCGCAGGCAGTGGTCATCCTGCTGCTGATGGCCTGCGTAATCTTCCTGGGTTACTGGTTTCACACCAAGGACCAGTTGGTTGTGCTGGCCGATGCCGAACAACAGGAGCAGAACCTGAAGGTGACTTTCGAGAAAAAGGCAAAGCAGGCCGTCAACCTGGAAGCCTACGAAAAGCAGCTTGAGGAAATGCGTGAGTCTTTTGGTGCGATGCTGCGCCAGCTGCCGAACGAGACCGAGGTCGCCGACCTGCTGGTCGATGTCTCCCAGACCGGCCTTGCAAGTGGCCTCGAATTCGAGCTGTTTCAGCCCCAGGCGGAAATTCCCCGGGAATTCTATGCAGAATTACCGATCAATATCCGTGTCATCGGTGACTATCACGAGTTTGGCGAATTCGTGAGCGGTGTTGCAGCCTTGCCACGCATCGTGACACTGCACAATATCAAAATCAGCCGGGTTGGCAACGGCACCAAGCTCGCGATGAACCTGACCGCCAAGACCTACCGTTATCTGGAAGATAACGAGAGAGGTGGGGAGGCTGCCAAATGATGCCCGCCATCAACGCCAGGATCTGCCACATCCTCATGGTAACCGCAGCCGCAGCCGGGCTCGCCGGCTGTTCTGGTGACCCGACTTCGGACCTCATCGACTATGCAGACAAGGTGAAAAACCAGCAGGTATCACGAATCGAGCCACTGCCTGAATTCAGGCCGTATGAATCGTTTACCTACTCCGCAGCCGATCTGCGCGACCCGTTCACTGTACCGACATTCTCAAACCAGCAGGCGCTGGCCCTGCCGACCTCAAGCAACGGAATCATGCCGGACTTCGATCGTCCGCGTGAACCGCTTGAGGAATTCCCGCTGGACAGCCTGCGCATGGTCGGAACGCTGGAGCAGAATAACGCCAACTGGGCACTGATCAATGATACGGATGGCACAATTCACCGGGTACAGGCGGGCAATTACGCCGGCCAGAATTTTGGAAAAATAACGCGCGTAACAGAATTCGAAGTCGAACTTACTGAAATTGTTCCTGACGGTATCGGGGGCTGGATGGAGCGCCAGGCCACGATTGCAATAAGTGAATAATCCCACAGGGTGACCGCAATGATCGGAAATATTTCACGCCGTTTGCTTGCAAGCGAAAACTCATCGGTACGGGTCAATGGACACCGGGGCCGGACGCTATGGCACTGCCTGTTTATTGCCGCTTACCTGCTGTTTGGCGGCGGCATCGCTGCACATGCAGCAGGCAATACGCTGCAGAGCGTTGACTTCGCCAGCTTGCCAGGCAACAAGGCCCAGATCACCCTGACCATGAGCCAGCCTGCCACGACACCACTGAGCTTCACCATCGACAATCCGGCCCGTATCGCGCTGGATTTTCCTGACACGGCCAATGACCTGGCAAGCCGTTCCCAGAATATCGGTATTGGTATGGCGGACAGCATGACGGTCGTGGAGGCCAAGGGTCGCACCCGGGTCGTTGTCAACCTGGTTGACATGGTACCGTACGAGGCCCACGCAGATGGCAACAAGGTCGTACTGACCATACAGAATGCCGGCCGCGAACTCTCAGAGGCGGAGTCTGTTGCGACACAGGCGACCGGCGGCAGCAACAACATGATCAGCAACATCGATTTTCGCCGGGGGACCGGTGGCGAGGGTCGTGTGATCATAAGCCTCTCGGACCCTTCCATCCCGGTTGACATGCGTCAGGAGAGCGGCCTCGTCGTGGTGGACTTCTACCGCGCCCAGCTGCCGCGTGAACTGGAACGACGCCTGGACGTGCTGGACTTCGCCACACCGGTAAAGACCATCGATACCTATACCAAGGGCGAGAATGTCCACATGGTGATTACCCCGATGGGCGACTACGACTATATCGCCTACCAGGCTGACGACCAGTTCACCATCGAGATCCGCCAGCTGACCAAGAAGGAAGTCGAGGAGAAGAAGAAAGACGAATTCGGCTACTCCGGCGAGCGTCTCTCCCTCAACTTCCAGGACATCGAGGTCCGCTCGGTACTGCAGCTGATCGCCGATTTCACCGGCATCAACGTGGTCGTAAGCGACACGGTCAAGGGCAGTCTGACCCTGCGCCTCAAAAACGTGCCCTGGGACCAGGCGCTGGACATCATCCTGAAGACGAAAGGCCTCGCCATGCGCCAGACCGGCAACGTGATGCTGGTTGCGCCGAGCGAGGAGATCGCCGCCCGTGAGAAGCTCGAGCTTGAGTCAAAGAAGCAGATCCAGGAGCTCGAGCCACTGTATTCCGAATACATCCAGGTTAACTATGCCAAGGCGTCGGATATCATCACATTGCTGAAGAGCGGCGATACCACCCTGATGTCCGACCGCGGGATGGCCACGGTGGACGAGCGCACCAACACCCTGCTGGTACAGGATACAGCCGCGAAACTGGCCGAGATCCGCAAACTGATCGCCCAGCTGGACATCCCGGTTCGCCAGGTGTTGATCGAATCCCGCATTGTACTGGCCAACAATGACTTCACACGCGAGCTGGGTGTGCAGTTCGGTCTCGCCAAGCGGACCAACTTCAGCAACGGACACACGCTGACCATTGGCGGTACCCAGGAGAACGGCTTTACTGTAACCGGCCCACAGACGGGCTTCGACCCGGGTGACAATACAGAGGGACTGCTTGTCGACCTGCCGGTCTCCACACCCGGCAGCTCGATCGGTCTGGCCTTCGGCAAGCTGGGCAGCCATCTGCTGCAGCTGGAACTGAGCGCACTCGAATCGGAAGGCAAGGGTGAAGTGATCTCCAGTCCGCGCGTGCTGACCTCGAACCAGAAGGCCGCCTTCATCGAAACCGGTACCGAAATCCCGTACCAGGAGGCCACGTCCAGTGGCGCCACCTCGACTGCCTTCAAGAAGGCCGTGTTGCGCCTGGAGGCCACACCGCAGATCACGCCGGATGACCGCATCATCATGGACCTGCTCATCAACAAGGATGCAGTCGGTGAAATCACGGTCAACAACGTGCCGACCATCGACACCAACGAGATCTCCACCCAGATACTGGTCGATAATGGCGAAACCCTGGTGCTGGGCGGCATCTACGAGGAGACCAACACCCGGTCCATCACACGGACACCATTCTTCGGTGAGCTCCCCGTGGTCGACTGGCTGTTCAAGCGCACGGTCAAGCAGCACGACAAGCAGGAACTGCTGATCTTCGTGACACCCAAGATCGTCAAGGAAGATTTCCGTCTCTGATCACGACCGGCTGGCAGCGCTTGCCAGCCAGCCAATATTCTGGCATACCTGCCCGGCATGAAAATGCCGGGCAATTTATTTCTTACGGGCCCCATGGGGGCCGGCAAATCCACCATCGGGCGTCAGCTGTCCAGGCAACTCAAGAAACCCTTCCACGACAGCGACTATGAAATAGAAACACGTACCGGTGTCGACATCCCGCTGATATTCGAGCTCGAGGGAGAAGCCGGCTTCCGCAAGCGTGAAAACGCCGTCATCGACGAACTGACCCGACTCGACGACATCATCCTTGCCACGGGTGGGGGGGCGATACTGGACCCGCAGAACAGGGACCACCTCACCAGCCGCGGCACGGTAATCTACCTGCATACCTCGGTCAGTCAGCAGCTCAAACGCACCGGCCGGGACCGTAACCGGCCATTGCTGCAAACCGGTGATCCACGCGGGAAACTCGAGGAACTGATGGCTGTCCGCGAACCCCTGTACCGCGCAACCGCCGATATCGTCATCAACACCGACGGCATGCGTGTCATGGACGTGGTCAAACAGATCATCAGGCAACTGGACTGACCGGCTGTTCTTTGCGCGCGGCCCGCTTTATTCGCTATTCTGTATACGGTTACCTGAAAAACTACAGAGACATGCACACACTCACCGTCCAGCTCGGAGCACGCAGCTACCCCATCCACATCGGGCAGGGGCTGCTCGGCAACACATCACTGGTGTCACCGCATATCCGCGGCCGACAGGTACTGGTGGTGAGCAACGAGACCATTGCCCCGTTATACCTGGAGCCGGTGCTCGGCATGCTCGCTGATTATGAAGTTACCACGATCGTGCTGCCGGACGGCGAGCAATACAAGAACCTGGAGACGCTGAATATCATTTACACGGAGCTGCTCGAACACCGGCTTAACCGCGGTTGCACGCTGGTTGCGCTCGGTGGCGGCGTGGTCGGTGACATTACGGGTTTCGCAGCCGCCAGTTACCAGCGCGGCGTTGCCTTCCTGCAGCTCCCCACGACCCTGCTGGCACAGGTGGATTCATCGGTCGGTGGCAAGACCGGCGTTAATCACTCACTGGGCAAGAATATGATCGGCGCCTTTCACCAGCCACGCTGCGTGCTCATCGATACCGATACACTGGATACACTGGATGCCCGCCAGTTTGCCGCTGGACTCGCGGAGGTCATCAAGTACGGGTTGATACACGATGCGGACTTCTTCGCCTGGCTGGAACAGAACATCGATGCACTGAAGGCACGCAACAAGCAGACACTTGCCCATGCCATTCAGATTTCCTGTTCCATCAAGGCGGAGATCGTTGCCGCTGATGAACGTGAAAGCGGCAGTCGCGCGCTGCTGAATCTCGGCCACACCTTCGGCCATGCCATCGAGACCGGCACGGGCTACGGCAACTGGCTGCATGGAGAGGCCGTGGCAGCCGGCATGGTCATGGCGGCGGACCTTTCCGCACGACACGGCTGGTTGTCGCAGACTGATGTCGAGCGTACCGCCGCATTGCTGCGTAAGGCCGGCCTGCCGGTCGTGCCGCCGGCAGAGATGGGCGAGCAGCAATTCCTCGATCTGATGGCCGTTGACAAGAAGGCCGTCGACAGCGGACTGCGTCTGGTACTGTTAAAGGCAATCGGCGCGGCCGTGGTAACTGCCGACTACCGGCCGGAACTGCTCAGCGCAACACTCAATGCAGCGGCCTGAACCATGAACAGGGCAACCGGCAGGGATCCGCAATTGGCACGTTATGCGGCCACAGCCGATCGTTCCAGGGGGCGCCGGTATCCGGAACCAGCCCCCGTCTATCGCAGCGAATACCAGCGCGACCGTGACCGAATCATCCATTCAGCCGCCTTCCGTCGACTTGAATACAAGACCCAGGTGTTCGTTAATCACGAGGGCGACCTGTTCCGGACCCGGCTGACGCACTCGATCGAGGTTGCCCAGGTCGCCCGCTCCATCGCACGCGCATTGCAGCTCAACGAGGACCTGACGGAGGGCATCGCGCTTGCACACGATCTCGGCCACACACCGTTCGGCCACGCCGGCCAGGATGCCCTGAATGCCTGTATGCAGGACTATGGCGGCTTCGAACACAACCTGCAGTCACTGCGCGTGGTAGACGAACTGGAGGAACGCTACGCGGAGTTTCCAGGGCTCAACCTGACCTTTGAAACACGCGAGGGCATACTCAAGCACTGTTCCCGGAAGAACGCCGAATCGCTGGGCGAGCTTGGCGAACGCTTTCTCGGGCGGCTGCAGCCGTCGCTTGAGGCGCAGCTGACCAATCTCGCGGACGAGATCGCCTATAACAGTCACGATGTGGACGACGGCCTGCGTTCCGGACTGATCGACGTCGAGGGTCTCACCGGGGTTGCCCTGTTTCGCGAGCAATACGACATCGTGCGCAAACACTACCCGCAGCTTGCCCCGCGCCGTACTATTCACGAAGTGGTACGGCGCCTCATCGGCTACCAGGTAATCGATCTGGTGGAAACCAGCGCTGCACGGCTTGCCGATACCGCACCGGCGGATATTGAGTCCGTGCGCAACCACACCGAGCCGCTGATCAGTTTCAGTGAGTCGATGCGCGAAAAGAACCTTGAGCTGAAGCGCTTCCTGCGCACCCGCCTCTACCGGCACTACCGCGTGCACCGCATGACATCCAAGGCCGCGCAGACTATCACCGCCCTGTTCAACGCCTTCATCGAGGACCCGCGCCTGCTGCCCGACGAGGCCTACCAGCATGTACAGGGGCTGCAAGCCTCGGCGGGAGACAACGGTCGGGCGCGCGCCGTGGCCGATTACATCGCCGGCATGACCGACCGTTATGCGATTGCCGAATACGACCGCACCTTCAACCCGGCGATATAGGACTTATAAAAACAATATCTCGCGCAAAGACGCCAAGTACGCAGAGATCGCGGCAATATCGACATCTATAAGCACCTTCAGTCATAACAGCCTTACCATGACTTTCTTGTTCACCCATAATTTTGCCGATATTTTCTCTGCGCCTCTGCGCCTCTGCGCCTCTGCACGAGATATCGATTTCGTATTTGAGCACTAACTCATGCGTATCTACATGCAGATCCCGCCGCAGGACGACAAGGCACCACGTTTCTATCACCTGCACCTGCAGGAAGACCTGCTCGAGGGCTGGTCCCTGATACGTGAGTGGGGCTACCAGGGCGCACGTGGCCGTGTGGTGCGGGAGCACTTTCCAGACCGCGAAAGCGCCGAGGCCGCACTGGTCCGGACACGGGATGAGCAGCTCAAGCGGGGCTATCGCGTTGTCTTCCTGCAGACCCGGCCCGAGTAACCAGCCTCCCGGTCCCGCATACCCCTGATATCAAAGGGGGAAAGCGCTCCCGCCAAAATTGAACCCCCGGTCCGGCGGCGCTATACTGTTTGGCCTTTTGCGCGGGTGCCTGCAAACCGGACAACGCCCCCTGCATCAAAGGATGGAAAGGTTACATCTTGTTGTTTAATAATTTGTTTCCTGGTTTTGCGCCCGCCACACGCAAGCACTAAAGGAAACAGGTACCTGCGGTAGAGAAGGTGTTCCCCATGACACACGGCATGCTGCCACCCCGACAAGGTCTGTATGATCCGGCCAACGAACATGACGCCTGTGGTGTCGGGTTCGTCGCCAACGTCAAGGGCCGGAAAAGTCACGAGATCATCCGGCAGGGCCTGCGCATCCTGGAAAACCTGACCCATCGTGGCGCCGTGGGTGCCGATCCACTGGCCGGCGACGGCGCCGGCATCCTGATGCAGATACCGGACGAATTTTTTCGTGCGGAAGCCGGCGAGCTGGACATCCCGTTGCCGGTCGCCGGCGACTACGGTGTTGGCATGCTGTTCCTGCCACAGCAGGAGGACACCCGCCGCTATTGCGAAGCCCTGCTCGAACAGACCATCGCCGGCGAAGGCCAGATCCTGCTGGGCTGGCGCGACGTACCGGTGGACAGCGCCGGTCTGGGCGAAAGTGTCAGGCGCATCGAGCCGGTGGTGCGACAGATATTCATTGGCAAGGGCGCCGGTGTTCGTGACAGTAACGACTTCGAGCGCAAACTGTTCATCATCCGCAAGCGCGTGGAACATGCCGTGCGCGATTCCGGCAAAGCGGGCAGTAAATGCTTTTACGTGCCATCCATGTCCGCGCGCACGCTGTGCTACAAGGGCATGCTGCTTGCAAACCAGGTCGGCGCCTACTACGCCGATCTCAACGACACGCGCATGAAATCGGCGCTGGCTCTGGTGCACCAGCGGTTTTCAACCAACACGTTTCCGTCGTGGGATCTCGCACACCCGTTCCGCATGATCGCCCACAACGGCGAAATCAACACCCTGCGTGGCAACATCAACTGGATGAATGCACGCCGCCGCTCGATGGCATCCAGCCTGTTCGGTGATGACCTCGAAAAACTGTGGCCGCTGATTGCCGAAGACCAGTCCGATTCGGCCTGTTTTGACAACGCGCTGGAATTGCTGGTCAACGGCGGTTATTCCATGGCGCACGCCATGATGCTGCTGATCCCCGAGGCCTGGGCAGGCAACCCGCTGATGGATGGAAAGCGCCATGCCTTCTATGAGTACTACGCCGCCGTGATGGAGCCGTGGGACGGACCTGCCGCCGTGGCCTTTACCGACGGTCGCCAGATCGGCGCCACGCTGGACCGCAACGGACTGCGGCCGGCACGCTACCTGATCACCGACGACGATCTGGTGGTTATGGCCTCCGAAATGGGCGTGCTGGACATCCCGCAGGAGCGTATCGTCAAGAAGTGGCGCCTGCAGCCGGGCAAGATGTTTCTCATCGACCTGGAGCAGGGCCGCATCATCGATGACGCGGAACTCAAGCAAACGCTGGCCAGCAGCCATCCCTACCAGGACTGGCTGGACAAGACCCAGATCCGGCTGAAGGACCTGCCGGGCGAGGTAAGCCCGATGGCCCCGGACCATGACACCCTGCTCGACCGGCAACAGGCCTTCGGCTACACCCAGGAAGACATCAAGTTCCTGATGACGCCGATGGCTGTTACCGGCCAGGAGGCGGTTGGCTCCATGGGCGCCGACAATCCGGTTGCCGTGCTCTCGAACAAGCCCAAGCCGCTGTCGAATTACTTCAAGCAGAACTTTGCCCAGGTCACCAATCCACCGATCGACCCGATCCGCGAGGAACTGGTGATGTCGCTGGTGTCACTGATCGGCCCGCGCCCGAACCTGCTCGGCCACGAGTCGGCCGGTGAACATATGCGCCTGGAGGTCAGCCAGCCGATCCTGACCAACACCGACATCGAACGCATCCGGCATATCGAGGATAATACCGATGGCGCGTTCCGCACCAGGACCATCGATATCTGCTATCCGGCCAGTGCGGGCGCCGGCGGCATGGAAGACGCGCTGGCAACCGTTTGCCAGCAGTCCGGGCAGGCCGTCGCCGACGGCTTCAACATCCTGATCCTGTCCGACCGTCATGCCGATGCCGACCACATCGCCATCCCGGCCTTGCTGGCCACGGCCAGCGTGCATCACCACCTGGTGCGTGCCGGCCTGCGGACCGAGGCCGGTCTGGTGGTCGAAACCGGTGCCGTGCGCGAGGTTCACCAGTTCGCCACACTGGCCGGTTACGGCGCCGAGGCCATCAACCCGTACCTGGCATTCGAGACGCTGGAAGACATGCGCGCGCAGCTGCCCGGGGGCCTGGACGCCGAGGTGGTCAAGAAACGTTACATCAAGGCAGTTGGCAAGGGGCTGCTCAAGGTCATGTCCAAGATGGGCATCTCGACCTACCAGTCCTATTGCGGCGCGCAGATCTTCGATGCGGTCGGCCTGAACAGCCGGTTCATCGATACCTATTTCACGGGTACCCCGACCACCATCGAGGGCATCGGTCTGGCCGAGGTCGCCGAGGAAACGGTGCGCTGGCATCGCGATGCCTACAGCGACAACCCGATTTACCGCAACAGCCTCGATGTCGGTGGCGATTACGCATTTCGCCTGCGCGGTGAAGACCACATGTGGACACCGGACACGATCGCCCGGTTGCAGCACGCCACGCGCGCCAACGATGCCACGACCTACAGGGAATTCGCGCGGCTGGTCAACGAGCAGAACGAACGTCTGATGAACCTGCGCGGGCTGTTCGAACTGAAGCTCGCGGACAAGCCGGTGCCACTGGACGAGGTAGAGCCGGCGAAAGAGATCGTCAAGCGCTTCTCTTCCGGCGCCATGTCATTCGGGTCGATTTCCTACGAGGCCCACACGACGCTGGCCATTGCCATGAACCGCATCGGTGGCAAGTCCAATACCGGCGAAGGCGGCGAGCTTGCCGAGCGTTACTTGCCGCTGCCCAATGGCGACTCCGCCCGCTCCGCTATCAAGCAGGTGGCTTCCGGGCGCTTCGGTGTAACCACCGAATACCTGGTCAACGCCGATGTCATCCAGATCAAGATTGCACAGGGTGCCAAACCTGGCGAGGGTGGCCAGCTGCCCGGTCACAAGGTGGACGCAACGATTGCGAAGGTGCGACATTCGACGCCGGGAGTCGGTCTGATCTCGCCACCGCCGCATCACGACATCTATTCGATCGAGGACCTGGCCCAGCTGATCCACGACCTGAAGAACGCCAACCCGCAGGCGGATATCAGCGTGAAGCTGGTGGCCGAGGTCGGTGTCGGTACGGTCGCGGCCGGTGTGTCCAAGGCACATGCCGACCACGTCACCATCGCCGGCTCCGACGGCGGCACCGGTGCCAGCCCGCTCACCTCGATCAAGCATGCCGGTTCACCGTGGGAGATCGGTTTGGCCGAGACCCACCAGACACTGGTGCTGAACAACCTGCGCTCGCGCATCGCGGTACAGGTCGACGGCGGCATGCGTACCGGCCGCGATGTCGTCATCGGTGCGCTGCTGGGCGCCGATGAATTCGGCTTCGCCACCGCGCCGCTGATCGTCGAGGGCTGCATCATGATGCGCAAGTGCCACCTCAACACCTGCCCGGTCGGCGTCGCCACGCAGGACCCGGAACTTCGCAAACGCTTCACCGGCAAGCCGGAACACGTGGTCAACTACTTTTTCTTCGTCGCCGAGGAAATCCGCGAACTGATGGCGCAGCTCGGCTACCGCAAGCTGGACGACATGATCGGCCAGTCACAGCACATCAACATGCGCCGCGCCATCAATCACTGGAAGGCCCGCGGACTGGATTACTCGCGCATACTGCACAAACCTGTACCTGCGCCGGGTGTGCGCATCTACCACTGTGAATCACAGGACCACGGTCTCGACAAGGCACTCGACAGACAGCTCATCGAGCTCGCCAGGCCGGCACTGGAACAACAGCAGGCGGTACAGATCGAGCTGCCGGTGAAGAACACCAACCGCACGGTCGGGGCCATGCTGTCCGGCGAGGTGGCAAGACGTTATGGCCACGCCGGCCTGCCGGAAGACACCATCAGCATCACCCTGCGCGGCACCGCCGGCCAGAGCTTCGGTGCGTTCGTCGCGCACGGTGTGAGCATTACGCTGATCGGGGAAGGCAACGACTACGTTGGCAAGGGCCTCAGTGGCGGACGCCTGGTCGTCTATCCGCCGTCGGAAGCACCCATCATCGCGGAAGACAACATTATCGTCGGCAATACCGTCCTGTACGGCGCCATCAGCGGTGAATGCTATTTCCGCGGCGTGGCCGGAGAGCGCTTTGCGGTGCGCAACTCCGGTGCCACCGTGGTCGTGGAAGGCGTCGGCGACCATGGCTGCGAATACATGACTGGCGGTGTCGTGGCGGTGCTGGGCGAAACCGGACGCAATTTTGCAGCCGGCATGAGCGGCGGCATCGCCTACGTTCTCGACGAACGCGGCGACTTCGAGCAGCGCTGCAACCTCGCCATGGTCGAACTCGAGCCGATAGCGGCGGAAGACACGGCGCTGGAACAACTGGATCACCAGGGCGGTGATCTCGAGACTCACGGACTGGTGGAAATCAACCACGACATGACCCGTCACGATGCACTGCGACTGAACCGCATGATCAGGCGGCACGTGCATTACACGGACAGCGCGCGTGGCCGGCAGATACTGGAAAACTGGCATGAGTTCTTGCCGAAATTCATCAAGGTCATGCCGGTCGACTACCGGCGCGCACTGCAGGAAATGCAGTCCTCGCAGGAAATGGCAGGACGGGCTGCCGGCAGGGGGCGCTGAGCGTGGGCAAGCCAACCGGTTTCCTGGAGTATCCCCGCCACGACCGGAGCTACGCGCCGAGCGCCGACCGCGTGCAGAATTTCCGTGAATTCGTCATTCCGCTGAACGATATGGAAGTCAGCCAGCAGGGTGCGCGCTGCATGGATTGCGGCATTCCGTTCTGCCACCAGGGCTGCCCGGTCAACAATATCATCCCCGACTGGAATGACCTGGTCTACCACGGAGCATGGCAGGAAGCACTGGATGTGCTGCATTCGACCAACAACTTTCCTGAATTTACAGGACGCATCTGCCCCGCACCGTGCGAAGAGGCCTGTACACTGAACATCGACGACAACCCGGTCACCATCAAGACGATCGAATGCGCCATCGTGGACAAGGGCTGGGGGCAGGGCTGGATCAAGCCGTTGCCTGCCGTACACCGGACCGGCAGGCGCGTTGCCATCGTTGGCTCCGGGCCCGCCGGCCTGGCCTGCGCCCAGCAACTGGCACGTGCCGGTCACGAGGTAGAGGTGTTCGAGAAGAGCGACCGCATTGGCGGGCTGCTGCGCTACGGCATTCCCGACTTCAAACTGGAGAAACACGTAATCGACCGGCGCCTGGCGCAGCTGGAAGCCGAAGGCGTCACCTTCCATACCAATGCGCACATCGGCTTTACCACGCTGGCCAGTGACCTGCTGAACCGGTTCGATGCCATCGCGCTGACCGGCGGCGCAGAACACCCGCGCGATCTCGATGTCCCCGAAAACGAACTGGACGGTGTGCATTTTGCGATGGATTTTCTGACACAGCAGAACAAGCGCAACGCCGGCGACCCCGGCGACCCGTCCGTGGCAATAACCGCAGCCGGCAGGCATGTCATCGTCATCGGTGGCGGCGATACCGGCTCCGACTGCATCGGCACCTCGTTTCGTCAGGGTGCGCTGTCCGTGACCCAGCTGGAGATCCTGCCGAAACCGCCGGAACGTGAGAACAAGGCCCTCACCTGGCCGGACTGGCCAAACAAGCTGCGCACCTCCAGCTCGCAGAGCGAAGGTGCGGTGCGTGACTGGTCGGTGGCCACCCGGTCCATAGCGGGCAGGGATGGCAGGGTCACAGCGATCAACTGCGTGCGCCTGGACTGGCTGAAAGACGCCAATGGCCGCTGGCAGATGCGGGAAATTCCGGGCAGCGAGTTTCAGCTCAGGGCCGACCTGGTTTTACTGGCGATGGGCTTTGTACACCCGGTACACGAAGGCATGCTCGCGGAACTCGGCGTCGAACTCGACCCACGCGGCAACGTCAGGGGCAGCACCGAAGGCGACGACGCCTACTGCACCTCCATCGACAAGGTGTTCTCCGCCGGCGACATGCGCCGTGGCCAGTCGCTGGTGGTCTGGGCGATCCGCGAGGGGCGGCAGTGTGCCCGGGCGATCGACGAGTATCTGATGGGTTCGTCGGAACTGCCTCGATAAAAAATTCGCACAAAGCCGCAAAAGCGCCAAGAACAAAACTGAACTGCCACAGAGGGCACCGAGCGCACAGAGATAAAACAGCCCGGGAGCAGAATACATGAACAGTGACACATTACTGCACGTTGCAGGAATCGTCATTCTGGTCTTTTATTTCGGCCGCAAGATGTACTGGCCCGGCAAGGCAAACAGGCACAATTTACTAACCGGTGAAGCCAGGCTGGCGAATCAGGAGGTTAACAAGGCTCACGATACGCTTTCCTGGGCACTGCTGCTGATAGGCGCATCGCTGATTTTCTTACCCGGCATTTTCTGAACTAGTTTTCTCTGTGTGCACGGTGCCCTCTGTGGCATTTATTCACTTTGCGCCTTTGCGGCTTTGCGCGAGACAGGGTTTTTGAATGACACAACCATTACAAAACGACCGCTTCCTCCGTGCGCTGCTGCGTGAGCCCGTAGACGTGACGCCGGTCTGGATGATGCGCCAGGCGGGCCGTTACCTGCCGGAGTACCGGGCGGTACGCAGTCAGGCGGGCAGTTTCATGGACCTGTGCACCAACCCGGAACTGGCCTGTGCCGTAACCCTGCAGCCGGTGGACCGCTTCCCGCTGGATGCCGCCATCCTGTTTTCCGACATCCTCACCGTCCCGGATGCCATGGGGCTGGGCCTGTACTTCGAGGAAGGCGAAGGCCCGTGTTTCAGGAGACCGGTGCGCAGGGCGGCGGATATCAGGGCACTCGGCAGGCCCGACCCGGAGACCGAACTGCGCTACGTCATGGACGCGGTACGCCTGATCCGGCGCGCGCTGGATGGCCGCATCCCGCTCATCGGTTTTTCCGGCAGCCCATGGACACTGGCCACCTACATGGTCGAGGGTGGCTCCACCAAAACCTTCTCGCAGGTCAAGGGCATGCTCTACGGCGAACCCCGGCTGATGCACGAGTTGCTGGATACCATCGCCGCTGCCGTTACCGACTACCTCAATGCACAGATCGCCGCCGGTGCACAGGCCGTGATGATATTCGACACCTGGGGCGGCGTGCTGACGCCGAATGACTACCGTGACTTTTCGCTGCACTACATGCAGCAGATCGTGGATGGCCTGACTCGCCAGGCGGAAGGTCGCAGGGTTCCCGTCATCCTGTTCACCAAGGGTGGTTGCCAGTGGCTGGAACAGATGGCCGGAACCGGCGCCGATGCGCTCGGCATCGACTGGTCCACCGATCTTGCACAGGCGCGCAGGCGCGTCGGCGACCGCGTTGCCCTGCAGGGCAACCTGGACCCGGCGGTACTGTATGCACCGCCCGGGATCATACGCGAGCGCGTCGCCGGCGTGCTGGCGGCGTTCGGCCACGGCTCCGGCCATGTGTTCAACCTGGGCCACGGCATCAATCCGGATGTCGACCCCGAGCATGCCGGTACCCTGGTCAGCGCCGTGCACGAGCTGAGCGCGCAATATCACACCTGACGCATCCATCCCTGCCTGAAGCGGCGCCCGGCGGTACCGCCACGTTTCGACGCGCACGTGCCGCGCCCACATAGACATGCGGGTGCGCATTCGTTAACATATTGACGCCGCAGGTGGTGTGCTGCATTCACGCTGTTCTGTTTTGGGTGTCATACAGCTACCGGGATATATCAGCACGACGGCATGGCAGCGCTTCAGGAAATAACAACAAGGCAAGGCGTGTTACGTTGTTTATCTGACCATGCCCGTTGTCGTGCTGATTATATGCACGCGTGCTGATCGGGAGGCCGGTTGTACGGCCATCCTGATAAATTCGTTGTACACACCTGGCAGGGATACGGGATGCCGCTCTCAAACTGCGACCGGTCTTCACTTACGATCGTATCCCTGGCCCATAGGAATGACGAGGCAGAGTACGCCCCTCTCCTGTTGATTGTCAGGCCATTCAGGGGGGTTCTGTCCGTATGCACTGGCGCGCGATAACACGGCTATTCGGCATCCTCCTCCTGTTGTACAGCCTGGGTTTCATTCCCTCGATCGGTATCTCCCTGCTGTACGATGACGGGCAGTGGCCGATATTCATCGAGTCCCTGCTCATCGCCACCGCGGCGGGACTGGTCATGTGGTTACCGAATTTCAGGCAGCGCAGCGAGCTGTCTGTCCGCGATGGCTTTCTCGTTGTTACCCTGTTCTGGGTGCTGCTGGGCTTTGTCGGGGCCCTGCCGTTTATCCTCGGTCTGCATCTCAGCATAACCGATGGCATTTTCGAGTCCGTATCCGGATTTACCACGACCGGCGCAACCGTCATGGTCGGGCTGGACCAGCTGCCTGCATCCATCCTGTACCACCGGCAGCAGATACAGTGGCTCGGCGGCATGGGCATCATTGTACTGGCCGTCGCCATCCTGCCCCTGCTGGGTGTTGGTGGTATGCAGCTGTATCGGGCGGAGGCGTCCGGCGTGGCAAAGCACGAGAAGCTGACACCCAGAATCGCTGAAACGGCGCGCGTTCTATGGATCATCTATTTCTCGCTGACCATGGCCTGTGCACTGGCCTACTGGATTGCCGGCATGAGCGTCTTCGACGCTGTCGGTCATGCCTTCTCAACAGTTGCGACCGGCGGTTTTTCGACCCACGACGCGAGCATCGGCTACTACGACAGCCCGCTCATCGAGACCATTGCCATCATCTTTATGCTCTCCGGCGGCGTGAATTTCGCCGTCCATTTCCTGGCCTGGCGGCAACTGTCCCTGCTCCCGTACGGCGCCGACCCCGAGGTACGGGTCTACGGCATGATCTTCATGCTGTCGACCCTGTTCGTCGCGGCAAGCCTGTACTGGGCAGGCGCCTACAGCGGGACCTGGGAATCATTGCGCTACGCCGCCTTTCAGGTGGCATCGATCTTCACCAGCACCGGCTTCAGCACCGTCACCTTTGCCGAGTGGCCGCTGCACATTCCACTCATCCTGATCATCCTCTCGTTTACGGGCGGGTGCGTCGGCTCGACGGCAGGCGGGATCAAGGTCCTGCGCATTTTGCTGCTCGCCAAACTGGGCTTGCGGCAACTGTTCCAGCTGGCCCACCCGCAGGCCGTTTCCCTGGTCAAGCTGGGAGACGGCCGGTATCGGAGGATGTCCTGTTCGCCGTGTGGGGCTTCTATGTCCTCTACATCGTCACCTCGCTGTTGCTCACCGTCGCCATGATGGCGGCCGGGCTGGACCTGGAGTCGGCCTTCGGCGCTGTGTTTGCCACCATCAACCTGCTCGGTCCCGGCCTGGGCGATGTCGCAGTTACCTTTGCCACGGTCAGTCCGGTGGTCAAATGGCTGGGCATCTTCGGCATGCTGGTGGGGCGACTGGAGGTATTCACCTTGTTGATTCTGTTCATGCCGGCCTACTGGCGGCACTGAATTCTGGAACAGCCATGTCACCGGTGACATCATGAAAATTATTATCCTCGGGGCCGGCCAGGTCGGCAGTACCGTTGCCGAAAGGCTCGCAGGCGAAGCCAACGACATCACGGTGGTCGACCAGTCACCGGAACTGCTGACGATGCTTCAGGAGCGCCTCGAC
This sequence comes from uncultured Gammaproteobacteria bacterium, assembly GCA_963803275.1. Classification (GTDB taxonomy): domain Bacteria; phylum Pseudomonadota; class Gammaproteobacteria; order UBA9214; family UBA9214; genus UBA9214. The sequence continues at coordinate 640,547 of CAWDLS010000001.1, forward strand.
ATCCGCACCATCGTTGGCCAGGCATCCTACCCCGACGTGCTGCGCGAGGCCGGAATCGAAGACGCGGATATGGTTCTGGCGGTCACCAACAGCGACGAGATCAACATGGTCGCCTGCCAAATAGCGCATTCCATCTTTCATACGCCCCTGCGCCTGGCGCGCGTGCGTTCACGCAACTACCTGGCACACCCCAAACTCTTCACGCCGGATGCCGTGCCGATCAATTTCATTATCAGCCCCGAACAACTGGTGACCACCTTCATCCAGCACCTGATCGAGTCCCCGGGCGTCCTGCAGATACTCGACTTTGCCGACGGCAAGGCACAACTGGTGGCCGTGCAGGCGCATTATGGCGGGCGCGCTGGTCGGACAGCGAGCTGCGCTCGATTGCCAAGGAGATTCCGACTGCGGAAAACCGTGTCGTCGCCATCTTTCGGCGCGACCGGGCCATTATCCCCGAAGGGCAGACCGTGATCGAGGCCGGCGACGAGATCTTCTTCCTGGCGGCGCGCGAACATATCCCGTCCGTTGTGGCCGCGTTTCGCCGCTCCGACAAGCGCAACCGAAGGGTCACCATCGCCGGTGGCGGCAATATCGGCATTCGCCTGGCTGAAACGATCGAGTCGGATTACCACGTGAAGCTCATCGAGCTCGATGCCAGACGATGCCGTGCGCTTGCCGAATCCCTGCACCAGACGATCGTACTGCACGGCGACGCGGCGGATGAAGACCTGCTGAAGCAGGAAGATATCGAGGATACCGATATTTTCTGCGCCGTAACCAACGACGATGAGGCCAACATACTTTCCGGCATGCTCGCCAAGCGGCTGGGCGCACGCAAAGTGGTGTCCATCATCAACCGACCGAGTTATGTGGAACTTGTCCAGGGCTCCGCCGTGGACATCGCCCTGTCCCCCGCGCAGGTCACGATCGGCGCATTGCTGGCCCATATCCGGCGCGGCGACGTGGTGGCCGTACATTCCCTGCGAAGGGGCGCTGCCGAGGCGATAGAACTTGTCGTTCACGGTGACCGCGACACGTCGCAGGTGGTCGGCCGCAGTATCGAAGAGCTGCCGCTGCCTGAAGGCACCAGTATCGGCGCCATCGTGCGCGGTGACAATCTTGTCTTTCCTCATAAGGACACCGTCATCGAACCGGAAGATCACGTGATTCTGTTCCTGGCAGACAACCAGCAGATTGCCTGCGTGGAGCGCCTGTTCCAGGTCACGCTCATGTTTCTCTAGACGCACAACCCCCTGCCGGCCTGCCCGGACGCCGGTTTTACGGGTAAGCTGCAAGGCCTGTTTGATATGGCGCATCACTCGCAGACCCAGCGATATGGCGGCTCCTTGCACGGGTCCCGATCGAATCTGGATGACCCGAAGATCGGGCCGGTGACAAACGGGCGCCGTCCATATTGCGGACGTGGTCACCGGGAACCAGCAGGCGGTACGCGGTGATGGCGGCACCTGGCTGGTTGTTCGGTGCCTGAATACCGCGAGCCGGTCATCCGCAGGGTATTTGCTGGGGGTATTGGCGTCGGGGCAGGAGAACACGCCCCCGTCACCCTCGCCTGCACAGGAACGTGATTCACAGGGCGAGCCAAGCGCCGGGTTCTCCCCATTACCTTGTCAATGTCCAGCTGACGTGACACCGCCCGGCGGTATTCTGTGCAGATTGTAACAGCTGCACGACGTGTATTTTCCCGCTCATTCAAACAACTGGATGATACAGCCGCGAATCGTCGCTGCAGCACGACAAAATCACCCCCGAGCGGTGTGTTCGATGTCCGTCTGTGCTGGATAAGTGACTGAAAAATTAGCAAGTCTCCTGAAATGGCACGTGATATGCCGGAACTATTGTGTCAGGCGCGTGAGGAGCTGCTCCTCTGGAGGTAACTCACAGATGTTTATCGTAATGAAGCCGGCCAGCCGGCTGAAGACAGCGCATGCACTGCTTGCCATCGGCATGCTGGCAATACTGAACAGTAATGCGGCGGCGATGCGGTGCGGAACGGAGCTTGTCGACGAGGGCGATACCCAGCTTGAAGTGGCATTGAAATGTGGTGAGCCGACTTTCGTGGAACAAAACCGCTGGCACTACAACCTTGGGCCACACAAGTTCATAAAGATCCTGCACTTCCAGGACGGTCAGTTGCACTGGATCGAGGAGGGGCAATACGGCAGCAGCGACACGTTGCCGTCTGCACCGATGGTTATCGACTGAGCGTAACCGGTGCCCGCATTCAGGGAAGTCGCCGGTACTTCACGTGTTCCCGGCCGGCAGGTACGACTCGCGATCGACGGAATCCAACCCTGACTACCCCGCTCTGCACGGGCTCAGGAGATGGATAGTTTAAACCAGTGCCATAACAGGCAGGAGGTTGTTATGAGTGTCAATTTCCGTAAATCATTCGTTGCCGGTGTGATAGGTATGCTGATGGCTGCGCCTGGTATACATGCCGCACCGCAAATGCAGTCACCACACGCGGACCGTGAGCACGATGGGCAACCGATGGTCAATTCACCAGCGCCTTCCGGCGAAGTGATTCGGTCATTGCCGGGAAGCGACGAGCCAGCCGCACGAGCGGCGGGAGAAGCCACCCGGTCAAAAGACACCCTGGTATCCGTCCTGACGCCTCGGCATCTGAAGAAAATGGTCGTGATCGACACAGCAGGGAAGACGATCGGTAATATCGAAGACGTGGTTCGCAGTCGTGAAGACGGGTTTATCTATGCGGTCATCTCGTCCGGCGGGATACTGGGGATCGGTGCGCAGGAGGTCCCCGTTCCACTTGAAGAGCTGCAGGTACGGGGTGACAAACTGCGCATTGCTACCACCAGGGACACGCTGTTGCACTGGCCGGCGTACCAGGAAGATCAGTATGTCGAGCTGGAACCCTCGGACAAACCAATCAGCGAGTTCTCCGCATTCGAGGTGATTCCGCCTGATGGGGCCGAAACGGTACCTGAGCAGAACCAGTAACCCCGGGGTAGTGGGTACGGTGGAAATCCTGCGGCCCGTGCCGCACCGAGCGCCAGATCAGTGGGCGGTTGTACGGCTTACGGTCGGGCGACTGACAGGGATCGTTCCGGTTTCCCGGTCGCCACTCCCGCAAACGGGGCGCGAGGCGACCGGGTAATCGTTCAAATCCGGGTATAAAAGGAGTGCTTTATGAAACTGGAAACAAGATGTGCACTGTACGGGATAGTGGCGGCCGTCCTGATGTTGCAGGGCTGCACGGCATTTCTTGCGGGCACGGCGGCCGGTGGTGCCGCTGGCTACATGTTGCACGACGAGGGCTACGAGGTGCAGTCACCGGTAGTGCACCAATCCAGGGACAAGCACACCGAGTAGTTCCTGCTCGCGCGTATCAACTCGGAATCAGTCATCCGCGTCGCTGCGGGGATACAGCTGATTCCGGAACCCAGCGCGGCCGTGCATACATCCGCTTGCCGCGTCTGCCGTGACCGATCAGTTTGCGTCCTTGAACATGGCGGACGATAGATGATGGCGGTGCAGGAGCCGGTAGAATTCGGTGCGGTTGCGGCCGGCGAGCCGGGACGCATCGGTCACCTGGCCGTTAGTGATCTTCAGCAACTGGATCAGATAATCGCGTTCAAAGCGTTGCTTCGCATCCACATAGGAAAGCGTATCCATGGGCATCTCCTGTAGTGCGCGGGCTACCAGCGTCGCGGGGATAAGGGGTGTCGTGCGCAGGGCACAACAGTGCTCAACCACGTTCATGAGCTGGCGTACATTGCCGGGCCAATCGCATGTGGTGAGTATCTCCATGGCGTCAGGCGTGAAGTCGTTCACATTGTATCCATGCTTCTCACAAAGGGTCAGGAGAAAATGGTGTGCCAGCAGGAGGATGTCCTCCCGTCGCTCGCGCAGCGGCGGGATAACAAGGTTAACCACGTTGAGCCGGTAGTAGAGATCTTCACGGAACGTACCCTCGGCAATCGACTGCTCCAGCACCTGGTGTGTCGCGGACAGGATCCGCACATCCACCGTCATGGACTGGCTGGATCCCAACGGGCGAACCTCCTTGTCCTCGAGCACCCTGAGCAGCTTGGCCTGCAGGGCTAACGGCATGTCACCGATTTCATCCAGAAAGATCGTACCGCCGTTTGCGGACTGGAACAGCCCCTTGTAGGACGTGACGGCACCTGTGAAGGCCCCCTTGACATGACCGAACAGCTCCGACTCCAGCAGCTGTTCCGGTATGGCTGCACAGTTGATGGCGACGAAGGGCGCATCAGCGCGCGCGCTCGCTTGATGGATGGCCCGTGCCAGGAGTTCCTTGCCGGTACCGGACTCACCCTGAATCAGCACGCTTGCCTCGGTTCGCGCAACCAGCTGCAGTTCCGCCAGCAATGCCTCCATCGAAGAGCTAACCGAAATGATACCGTCACGCCAGGTTTCGTTAAGTAGTAACGACTCCGGTATCTGCCCGGGACTCAAGGCAACCGCCCGCGCAAGCAGGTCCAGCAGTTTCCTGGCATCGAAGGGCTTGGTCAGATAGCCGAATACGCCTTGCTGGGTCGCCTCCACGGCGTCCTGGATTGTGCCATGGGCCGTCAGCACGATCACCGGCAACGCGTGGTCCTGGCTATGGATATGCTGAAACAGTGCTATCCCGTCCATGCCTTCCATACACAGATCGGTGATCACGACCTGAGGGCGTGAGACGCCCATCTTGGCCAGGGCCTCGGTGCCACTGGAGGCTGTCTGAACCTCGTAGCGGGCCGATTGGAGGCGCAAGGTAAGCAGTCGAAGCAGACCGGTGTCATCGTCTACGAGGAGAACCCTGCAACGGTGCTTGCGCATTTGTGCCGCCCCGGCGTGCACCCGCACGCCCGTTTACATCATTGTACGAGCAATACGACACTTTCCTTTGTAGTTTAGTGTACAGGAACGCCGATGGGATTCCCGGGAAACAGTTACGCCGTGCGGTCGACCCGCAGGTGAATATCCGCCAGGGTAACTGCCTGCTCGTCCTGCTCGTGACATAAACCCCAGGCATTATGCTTGTTTGTAACTTGATGGATCCGCACGTCAATACCACTAACATTGCTACGGTTATTCCGGAACCTGCCGGTGACTGCCTGACGAGGTGGCAAGGCGAGGTTTTGTGGCTGTCAGTCACACCCGGGTCATCAGCCCTCACAACGTGCCAAAATCACCCACACGCCTGCCAGGCAAGTCTATCGCTGATCGAGCACTATTGAAGCGGTGACTATTGAGCACCGGTACCCGATGAAAGTACGGGGCAACATTGCAGACGCGCATTGAGACGCAACGCGGTTCGCGCGGGATTATGGAGACAGGGCCTGGTTAGCTGCCATTCTGGCGGTTGTGCTGGGCGAGTCGTGCAGTCAGCGTATCGATGCCGCCCTGGCTCATCACGGCGGCAAAGCTGCTCCGGTTGCTGGCCACCAGACTTATGCCGTCGATGACCACGTCGTAGACTTTCCACTCGCCGCCCTTGAGATGCATGCGGTAGTCGATCGCTATCGGTGGCCCCGAGCGCTGCAGCACCTCGGTACGCACCACCACCTCGTCGGCGGCATCCGGTGCGTGCAGGGGTTTGTATTCGATCTTCTCATCCTTGTATTTGGCCAGTGATACAGCATAAAAACGCACAAGGTGAGTACGGAATTCCTGGATGAAGCGCCGCTGCTGGCCCGGATTTGCGGTACGCCAGTAATGGCCCAGTACCATCTTCGCCATGGCGTCGATATCGAAATGGGGCGCTACGATCCGGTTCAACAGCTTGTAAACAGAGTTCGGATCGCGTTGCGCCAGGTCCGGTGCCTGTTTGAGTTCATGGATTACCTGACCCGAGACGTCCTCCACCAGCTGTCGGGCAGAGTCAGACGCGCCACCCGTCACACCGGTAACAAACAGCGTCGTCGCCAGCAATACCGCCAATCGTCTCATCTGATACGCTCCTTGACCCGTTCGGATTCACTCACACTCTATTCCACCCGTAACAGCGTGATACGCAGCCCATGAATACACTGCCGACGCCACTGCCGCTGCCGGCCACAGCACCGGCAGCGGGCAACCTGTATCACACGGACATAGCGGAATGCGGATCAGTTCCGGAATCACCTTACATGGCGCCGCCGGTCGAACCGCCGGACTCCTCCTCGCCTGCCGGGACCGACTTGTCATCCCCGGATTTTTGTTGCAGGCTCTCGAAGGCGCTGAACTCGGTGCGGTTGATGGCGCCGTCCTGATTCGTGTCGACAGCACTCCATTGCGCACTCAACGCGCTGTCTCCACCTGCCTCGGTGACATTCAGCTGTCCATCGCCGTTCACGTCGAGTTGATCAAACGTGGGACCGGCAGCCGCTCCACAGGTTCCTGCCGCAGTGATAAACAACAGTGTTGCAAACGTATTCAGCCTTGTCTTCATGGATGTTCTCCTTTATTTCTGGAATGTTTGACACACTTGATTACCAGCAGATATGATGCCAATGTTTGGCAAAATATTTACTTTCAAAGAGATAGCAGCATATTCCCGCTTCGACCGAACCCGTTGGAGCCTAAACCCGGTCGTGCCACGGCGACGTACCTGCCAGTACCATGGTCAGGTGATTGAAATGAAAAAAGTTTGCCTGTCGCTCTGCAGCGTCAGATTAAATATGATCGACCTGGTTTCTCAGCCGGCCCGTCCTGTTGTCCTCTTACCCATGCACGACAAGGGGTTACTCGCATGAAACGGCGCAGCTCAATTCCAGTGATCCAGGCCGGTTGCCTGTTAGTGCTCAGTGCCATGGTCATGGCCGGCGAGTTCGATGCCAGGATTCCCATGTCCGTCGGGGCCGCCAGCACCTTCTATGTCCAGGGCCGGTTTGAAAACCTGGCAGCCACTGAATTCATGGTCGACACAGGCTCGGGCTACCTCACGATCAACACACCCACGCTGAACCAACTGCTCGAACGCGGTCTGGCGAGCTACAAGCGCGTGCTTCCCGGCGTACTGGCCGACGGCACCGAAGTGGAGGTTCCTGTTTATCAAGTAGCGCAGTTCAGCATCGGACCCTGCCTGCTGCAGAACGTGGAAGCGGCCGCATTCCCATCCACCCGGCGTCAGATCCTCGGCCTGAATGTGCTGAACCGGTCCGCGCCTTTCATCTTTTCCGTGAATCCACCCGAACTGGTCTTGAGCCATTGCACCGAAGCAGCCCTGGCCGAGATCCCCCACGCAGCTAACTAGAATCCATCGCATAAACCCGCGCGAACCGCGCTGCAGTACGATCGACGTGACCGCATGCCGCACCGCGCGGCAGCGTACCCGGTGCAGGACAAGCAGGTGGATGCCGAAGCTGCCCGGTATGAATCGCGGGTACCGCAAAATCCGGTGACATACCCGGTTATTATTGGGGGGACTTCCGCACACAGCCGACTGCCGGCCACGTCACCACGGCTGTGCATCGATTTATTTCGGTTCGCCACAGGAGGACGTATCAGCATTATTGGCAACGGCCAGACGTGACACGTTTGATGCGTTAGACAGCTTAGAAGGAACGACCAAACAGGTAGCTGGCCATGAACCACTGCATGACGGGTGAACGCCTCAGGAACGAAAACCGTACGCATACCGGCACCAGCGGAGTCACCCAGGGCGGGTCGTGATGAAATTGTGAGATTTGTGTGAGGATAATGTGACCGCTGGCTGTCATTGTATACCGCAGGATGTAAGCACCGGTCCACGGACATGTCCCTGATATCCGGTTAACCGTTTAGCCGTAACATCAGCCTGTCTGAGGAGGCGCTATGGGAAGGACGGCCGCGACGAACGGTATCCTGGTGCAGGATCCGCGATCCCTGCTTCCCGGCCTGTCCCGCTGTACGCGCATTCGGGCATGCAGCCCGCGCCTGGCGGAGGCTGTCAGGCCCGGAACAGTCATCGACAGGCAGTGCGTTGCGCATTTCGATAGACATTGCACAAGCCGTTTCGATAATTTTGACACCAGGCAAGGCGGTTGTCGGGCAGGCGCAAGAGGGCGGCTATCTGTTTGCTGCAATACACCCTCAACCGGCAATCCACCCACATAGCTGCAAACCGGAGCTACCCGTGTAACCGGAGGGTGGACCGGAACCGGCCTTTTGCAGGTGCGAACCGCAGAACCCGGTGTCGCGCCGGCAGGTGAACGTCTGCATGCGCCAGGAAAGTGGTCTGCCCAGAAAAAGTTGAAACAAATTAATATCACGGAGGAAAAACGATGAGCGCAGCGCAAATCGTACCACCTGACAAGCTGCCGGCGCCCCCCTCCACGGAAGACATCCTGCACCTGATCTACGAGGGTACCGCCGTCGCCACCGGCGAGGATTTTTTCCACGCCCTGGTGCGCGCCACCGCCACCGCCATGCAGGTGCAGTTCTGTTTTGCAGCGGAGTTCGCCGGCAGCCGTGACAGGGTGCGTACGCTGGCCTACTGGATGGGCACGACGATGACGGAGAACATCGAGTTCGATCTCGACGGCACGCCCTGCGAAGACGTGCTGATGGGCCAGGTGCGCTATTATCCGACGGGAGTCCGGGAATTGTTTCCCCGCGACACCGGCCTCATCGACCTCGGCATCGAAAGCTACCTCGCCACCCCGATGACCGACCGGCATGGCGAGGTCCTGGGACATCTGGCGATTTTCGATGTCAACCCCATGCAGTTCCGGGAGAACGAGCTGGCCGTGTTCAGGATCTTCGGGGCGCGCGCGGCAGCCGAGCTCGAACGCCTGTACGCCACCGAATCGGTGCGTCTCAGCGAACGGCGTCTCGCCAACATCCTGGCCTCGGCCACCGACGCCATCATCACCATCGACACCGACCATCACATCACGCTGTTCAACCAGGCGGCCGAACAGGTGTTTCGCTGCGCCGCGAACTGGGCCATGGGGCAGCCGTTCGACCGGTTCCTGTCGGCGTCGTTCCGCCGCCTGATCGCGCCCTTGCTCGACCGGGACACGACCGGGGCCCAGCAGGTCTGGGCGCCGGACGGCATCACGGCCGTGCGTGCCGACGGCGAGGAATTTCCCATCGAGGCCACCCTCTCCCCGCTGGAAATTGCCGGCAAGCGGCTCTACACCGTCATCCTGCGCGACATCAACGAACGCGAACTCGCCCGGCAGCAGCCTGCCGCAGATGGACTATGACACGCGCCGCATCGCGCCGGCGCGGGCCGAACACCGCCGCCTGGTACGCGGCTTCCGCAACGCCCTGCTGCGTGCCGGCTGCCTGGGTTTTTCCAGGACCATACCCCTGAGCGGAACCGCACATGCCTGCGGCAGCCTGGTCGCCGGGCACGATCCCGCGCGCTCGGTGGTCGATGCAGGCGGCAAGGTGCACGGCATGGACAACCTCTACGTGGTCGACGGCAGCGTGCTGCCGCGCTCGAGCCGCGTCAATCCCTCGCTTACCATCTATGCCTGGTCACTGCGGGTCAGCGAACTGCTGAACCGACGTGCCACGGAGAGTTGCGATGCCACCGCTCATAAACCCGTCACTGCCTGAGTGCATTCGCTTCGGCCGCGAGATCTGCGGCGATCTCGCCCAGGCCGAGCGGCGTGAATGGTGGCTCGCCAACGGCCTGGGCAGCTATGCGGCCGGCACCGTAGCCGGCAGCCTGACACGCCGCTACCACGGCCTGCTGATCGCCCCGACCGACGCACCGCTTGGCCGCCACCTGGTGTTCGCCAGGGCCGAGGCGATGCTGACAGATGGCACCCGGGAATGGGCGCTCTGCACCAACCACTGGGCGGGCGGCGCGGTGGTGCCGCAGGGCTATGTGCATATCGAGTCGTTCCATCTCGAGGGCCGGATACCGGTATGGCGCTACGCCGCCGGTGCGCTGCGCCTCGAGCAGCGCATCTGGATGGAGCCGGGGGCGCACACCAGCTACGTCGCCTGGCGCCTGCTGACCCCCCTGCGCAACGGCGCGGCCGTGCACGTGCGGGTGCGCCTGCTGATCAATGCGCGCGACCATCACGGCAATGCCCGGCCCGGGGATTTCAACCCCGTCATCGAGCAGACGGGCCGGCGACTCGACATTATCCATTCCGGCGGGCCGCACCTGTCGATCCGCATGACGGCGGGAGAACTGCGCGGCGACCGCACCTGGATCGAGAATTTCGACCTGCCGGCCGAGCGCGAGCGGGGACTCGACCCGACCGACAGCCACCTGTGCGTGGGCGAGGCGGTACTGAAGCTGGCACCGGATCGCTGGTCAGGGATCACGGCCAGCCTGCACGCGGGTGCCTCGCCTGCCCTCGAGGAGGCCCTGCGGCGTTGCCAGGCCCATGACCGTGACGTGCTGGCGCGCGCCCAGCTCCACAGCCCCGGCCTGCGCGAGGCGCCTGCCTGGGTGCAGCAACTGGTGCTGGCCGCTGACAGCTTCGTGTTCGCGCGGCCGCTGCCCGGGATACCGGACGGAGAATCCGTGATCGCGGGCTACCCGTGGTTCGGCGACTGGGGCCGCGACACCATGATCGCCCTGCCCGGGCTGACGCTCGCCACCGGACGCGCGGAAAGCGCGCGGCGCATCCTCGAGACCTTCGCCCGCTTCGTCGACCAGGGCATGCTGCCGAATGTCTTTCCCGGTGCCGGCGACCGGCCCGACTACAACACCGTGGATGCCGCCCTCTGGTATGTGGAGGCCTGGCGCGCCTGTCACGAGTCCCTGCGCGACCACGCCGCCCTGGCGCAGGTGTACCCGGTGCTGGAGTCGATCATCGACTGGCATGTGCGCGGCACCCGCTTTGGTATCGGTATGGACCCCGCCGATGGCCTGCTGCGTGCCGGCGAACCCGGAGTGCAGCTCACCTGGATGGACGCGAAGGTCGGCGACTGGGTGGTGACACCGCGTATCGGCAAGCCGGTGGAGATCAATGCCCTGTGGTACAACGCGCTGTGCAGCATGGCCGGCTTCGCCCGGCAGCTGGGGCAACCCGCCGAACGCTACGTGGCACTGGCCGCCCGGGTGCACACGGGCTTCGCGCGCTACCGGCGTGCCGGGGGCGGCCTGTTCGATGTACTCGACGGCCCCGCGGGCGACGATGCCAGCGTGCGTCCCAACCAGGTCCTGGCGGTCAGCCTGCCGCACAGTCCACTGCCCGCCGCGGCGCAGGCCGCCGTGGTGGCCGAGTGCGCCAGCGAGCTGCTCGGGTCCTACGGACTGCGCTCGCTCAGTCCCGCGCATCCCGATTACCGGCCGCACTACCAGGGCGGTGTATGGGAACGCGACGGCGGTTATCACCAGGGGCCGTTGTGGGGCTGGCTGCTGGGCCACTATGCCCTCGCCCACTACCGGGTGAACGGCGATGCGGACGCGGCACTGCGGCTGCTCGAACCGGTCCAGGATCATCTGCGCGACGCGGGTCTCGGTACGGTGAGCGAGATCTTCGACGGCGACCCGCCGCATACCCCGCGCGGCGCCCCGGCGCAGGCCTGGTCGGTCGCCTGCGTACTGGAGGCCTGGTGGCGCCTTGCGCAGGCGCGCCGCACTAACCACACCACGGACACCGCGGCAATGCACTCGCCGGCGGCGGACATGACCGATAAAAACACCCGGACTTCGGAAGGCGGACGACATGACAACACCTGAACTGAACGCGGAGCAACAACGCCTGGAGCAACAGCACCAGGGCAGGGAAAACTGGCGCCTGTGGGGGCCGTATCTGGCGGAGCGCGCCTGGGGGACGGTGCGCGAGGATTACAGCGAGCACGGCACCGCCTGGGAATACTTCGATCACGACCAGGCCCGCTCCCGTGCCTACCGCTGGAACGAGGACGGCATGGGCGGCCTCTGTGACGAGCAGCAGCGGCTGTGTCTGGCGCTGGCGCTGTGGAATGGCCGCGATCCGATCCTCAAGGAACGCGCCTTCGGCCTGACCGGCAACCAGGGCAACCATGGCGAGGACGTCAAGGAGTATTACTTCTACCTCGACGCCACGCCGAGTCACAGCTATCTGCGTTATCTGTACAAATATCCGCAGGCGGAATACCCCTATACACGGCTGGTCGAGGAAAACCGGCGGCGCAGCCGGCTCGATCCACCGTACAGCCTGCTCGACACCGGTGTCTTTCACGAGAACCGCTACTGGGACATCGAGGTGCAGTACGCCAAACACACACCGGAGGTGATCCACGCCTGTTTCCTCGCCAGTAACTGCGGGCCCGAGGCGGCGACGCTGCACCTGCTGCCCACACTGTGGTTCCGAAACACGTGGTCATGGGGTGACGCCACGGACGAAAAGCCACTGCTCAAGGCGATCGAGCCACCGCAGGGGGCGGCCTGGGCGGTCCAGGCGATCCACCCGACCCTGGGCAGTTACTTCCTCTACGGGCGCCAGCCGGGCACCGGTCTGTTTACCGAGAACGACAGCCATGCCGAGCGGCTCTGGGGCTACCCGAGCGCCACACCCTGGGTCAAGAACGCCTTTCACCGCCATGTCGTCGACGGGGTGCAGGAGGCCGTCAACCCGGCTGGCGAGGGCACCAAATTCGCGGCCTGGCATCAAGTCACCGTCGCGCCCGGACAGCAGGCCACCCTCAATCTGGTGCTCTCGGCCCGGCCGCTCGAGAATCCCTTCGCGCGCAGCCAGGTGATCTTCTCGCAGCGCCACTCCGAGGCAGATGTGTTCTACGACGAGCTGCTGCCCGATGCCAGCCCCGAGGACCATCGCATCACGCGCCAGGCGCTGGCGGGCATGATCTGGAGCAAGCAGTTCTTCCACTACGACGTCTCGCGCTGGATGACCGGTGACCACTACCCCACCCCGTCCACGCGCCGCTTCGGACGCAACCGCTACTGGAAGCACTTCCGCGCCGGCGACGTGATCTCCATGCCGGACACCTGGGAGTACCCCTGGTTCGCGGCCTGGGACCTGGCGTTTCATTGCGCGGCGCTGGCGCTGATCGACCTGGATTTTGCCAAGCAGCAGATCGAGCTGATGCTGATGGACAACTACCTGCATCCCAACGGGCAGATCCCGGCCTACGAGTGGGCCTTCAGCGACGTCAACCCGCCAGTGCACGCCATGGGGGCGCTCAAGTGCTTCCGCAGCGAGCGTGTGCAGCGCGGTCGCGCCGACCGCGATTTTCTGCTGCGGGTATTCAACAAGCTGCTGCTCAACTATGCGTGGTGGATCAACCGCAAGGACACCGACGGCCACAATGTGTTCGAGGGCGGTTTCCTCGGTCTGGACAACATCTCGGTGTTCGACCGTTCGCACCCGCTGCCCCCCGGTTACAGTCTCAAGCAGGCGGACGCCACCGGCTGGATGGCGATGTTCGCACTCAACATGACGCTGATCGCACTGGAGCTGGCCTATGACGATCCGAACTACGAGGACATCGCGATCCAGATCTACGATCAGTTCCTGTCGATCGCCAACACGGTCGCCGGCCAGTCCGACGGCGGCATCGCGCTGTGGGATCCGGAGGCGGGTTTCTTCAAGGACCTGGTGATCACGCCCGACGGGGGCATCCACCGGATCGACGTCTATTCCTGGGTGGGACTTATCCCGCTGTTCGCCTGTGAGGTCGTGGACCGGCGACTGCTCAGCCGGGTGCCGCGCTTTGCTGCCCTGCTGCGAGAACACCGGGGCGGCAGCTTCCAGGGTCATTACGTCTGCGCCTGCCCCGACTGGGAGAACGAGCGTGGTGAGCACCTGTTATCGCTCGCGGACCACACCATGCTGCCGCGCATCCTGCAGCGTCTGCTGAACGAGGAGGAGTTCCTCTCGCCCTACGGCGTGCGCAGCGTCAGCAAGCTGCACGCCACGCACCGCGAACTCGGCCACCTGCCGGGCGTGGGCGAGGCGATGATCGAATACCTGCCGGGGGAATCGAACTCGGGGCTGTTCGGCGGCAACTCCAACTGGCGTGGACCGATCTGGATGCCGACCAATTTCCTGCTGGTGCAGGCCCTGGAGAAATACCACCGCTTCCTGGGTGACGGGTTTACCGTGTCCGTCCCCTGCCTGGACGGCCGGGCACTGAACCTGAAAGAGATCGCGAGTCTCATCGCCGAACGCCTGGTCGATATCTACCGGCGCGATGCGACCGGCCGGGTGCGCGCCCACCCGCCTGAGAGCCCGTTCCAGCATGACCCCGCCTGGCGCGATCTGTACCTGTTCTACGAATACTTCCACGGCGACACCGGCCAGGGGCTGGGTGCCTCGCACCAGACCGGCTGGACCGGGCTGGTCGCGAACCTGGTCGCCCGCCGCTACCGCCGCGACATTCCGCGCTACTGGCGCGAGCACCCGCCGGCCGCAACCGCCGCCGGGCGTTCCACCACCGATGAGGTGGTGGCGTGAGCCGGTGACCCGGGACGACACCGTGGACACGACGCACGCCATGAAGAAGCCGCCGCCGCGCCCGGTGTCCCCGGGCGGTCTGCGCCAGGCGTTCGCGGCCTATGCCGTAAGCGTCACGGCGCTGCAGCGCCTCGCCGGCCCGCTGCTCGATCTTTACATCCGCCTGTGGATTGCCCAGAGTTTTTTCGTCTCCGGGTTGCTCAAGGCGACGAACTGGGACAGCGCCCTGGCGCTGGCACGCTACGAGTACCCGGTCACCTGGCTGGACCCGGTCACGGCCGCCTGTCTGGGTGCCGCTACCGAGCTGGTCGCCCCGGTGCTGCTTGCGCTGGGACTTGCGACCCGCGTCGCAGCCGTGCCACTGGCGGTGCTGGCGCTGGTGATCCAGTTCAACTACCAGGCGCTGGACACGCACCTGCTGTGGGCCGCGCTGTTGCTCGGCACTGTCGTGCGCGGGGCGGGGCCCCTGTCGCTCGACCACCTGCTGGCCCCGGGCCTGGCCGACAGTGCGCTGCCGCTGGCGGGTCCCGCCGTGCGGGTGGCGGCCAGGATCACGCGCCATGCCGTACCCGGGTACGGGTTGCTGTTGCGGCTGTGGCTGGCGACCGGTCTTCTGGTAGCGGGCGGCATCCCGGGCGGGACGACCTTGCCATGGCTGCCGGTTACGACCCTCGCGCCCTTGTCCGGCGGGATCGGCGTGCTGTTCGCCGCCCTGCTCCCCGCCGGCCTGGCCCTGCGTCCCGCGGTACTCGCCGCGATCGTGCTGTATCTGGGACTCGCGATGACGGGGCCGGCGGTCCTCGATAGCGCGCATCTGTTCGTGCTGCTGCTCGCGACCCTGGGACTGGCCGGCGCCGGCAGGTACTCCCTCGATCATGTCCTGCACGACCGGCTGCGGCGGCGCTACCCGGAACTCGAGGGCAAGTTGCCCGCACGCTTCGAGGACCTGCCGCAGGTGGTCATCGTCGGGGCCGGCTTCGGCGGGCTGGCCTGCGCCAGCGCCCTGCGACACGCCCCGGTCGGGGTGACGCTGGTCGACCGCCACAACTACCACCTGTTCCAGCCGCTGCTCTACCAGGTCGCCACCACCGCGCTGGCCGCCGGTGACATCGCCATGCCGATCCGGTCGCTGCTGCGCGATCAGGCCAATGCGCGGGTGTTGCTGGGGACGGTGACCGGGGTCGATACGGCACGGCGCGAGGTGCGCTTCGGTACACGACGCATTCCGTATGATTACCTGGTACTGGCCACCGGTGCCACACACAGCTATTTCGGCCGGGACGAGTGGGCCGCCTTTGCACCGGGACTGAAACGCGTGGAGGACGCCAATGATATGCGCAGTCGCCTGCTGCTGGCCTTCGAACAGGCCGAGGCCGCGCAGGACGAGGCCGAACGCGCCGCGCTGCTCACCTTCCTGATCGTCGGCGCCGGTCCCACCGGGGTCGAACTCGCCGGTGCGGTTGCCGAACTGGCGCGCTACGGCATGGAGAAGGAATTCCGTCACGCCGATCCGGCCCGGGCTCGCGTGATCCTGGTGCAGTCGGGGCCGCGTATCCTGCCGGCCTTCCCCGCGGTGCTGTCTGCGCGCGCCGCTGCCGCGCTGGGCCGGCTGGGCGTGGAGATACTCACCGACAGCCGCGTCGAGGCGATCGATGCCGACGGCGTGCGGGTCGGCGGCCGGCGCATCATCGCCCGGAACGTGTTCTGGGCGGCAGGCGTGGTTGCCTCACCCGCCGCGCAGTGGCTCGCGGCCGGACACGACGGCAGCGGCCGCATCAAGGTCGCGCCCGACCTCGGGGTGCCCGGCCATCCCGGGTTGTTCGCCATCGGCGATACCGCGCTCTCGAACGCCTGGAACGGTCAACCCGTACCGGGGCTGGGCCCGGCCGCCAAGCAGGGCGGCCACTACGTCGCGCGGGTGATCCGCACACGCGTCGCCGGGCATGCGGCACCCCCGCCGTTCCGCTATCAGCACCTCGGCAGCCTCGCCACCATCGGGCGCAAGGCGGCGGTCGCGGACTTCGGCGCCGTGCGCCTGTCCGGTGCACCCGCCTGGTGGCTGTGGGGGCTGGTGCACGTCTATTTTCTAGCCGGCATGCGCAACCGCATCTCGGTGATGCTCGACTGGGCCTGGGCCTATTTTACCTTCCGCAGCAGCACGCGCCTGATCACACGGCCTGCGGCACCCGAGCCGGCGGCATCACCTGCCGCCGCGGAGTGAACGGCGGACGACGCGTTCCCGGCGGGAGCGGGGACATTGGGTACACAAAACGGGGATTGATTATGGACGCCGAAACCGAAACACGACGCGCCGTACCCTGGCTGGCAGTCGGCAGCCTCTATCTCGCCGGCATGCTGCAGGGGCTGACACTGGTGAGCTTTCCGGCGAGCAGCGCGGTACTGAAACAGATGCACGGCTTCAGCGACGCGCAGTACGGCACGATCTTCCTGCCGCAGGTCGCGCTCGCCGTGATCGGCGCCCTGGGCGGCGGGGCGCTGGCCTCGCGCCTGGGCCTCAAGGCGCTGCTGGGCGGGGCGCTGCTGATCAACGCGCTCTCGCAGTTGCTGCTCGCGGGCAGCATGCTGCTCCCGCCGGCATTGGCCTTCGCCAGCGTGCTGCTCGGCACCGCCTGTCTCGGCCTGGGCTTCGGCGCCGCCGGCGCGCCGCTCAACGGGCTGCCACCGCTGTTCTTTCCACCGCGACGCGACTCCGCCCTGGTGGCACTGCACACCCTGCTCGGTCTGGGTCTGACGGTCGGGCCGCTCGTGGCCAGTCCCTTCATCATGTCCGGACGCTGGGCCGGCTTCCCGCTGCTGCTCGCGGCCCTGTGTGCGCTGACGGCCGTGTCTGCATTCGTGCTGCGCTTTCCGGAGGACGGATCAGAGCGGCCGCTGGCACCGGCCTCGGGGCCGGCGGCCATGGCCGATCCCATGCCGCTGCCGTCCGGGATACGGCGGACACCCGATGAGGAGCATCCCGTGCGCACGGCGGGCTTCTGGCTGTTCATGGCGATCGCCGTGCTGTATGCCTTCGCCGAGGGCACCTTCGGCAACTGGGCGGTCCTCTATCTGCAGGACGTCAAGCACCAGCCGGAAACGGTCGCCGCCTCGGCGCTGTCGGTGTTCTGGGCAGCCATGGTGGGCGGGCGCCTGCTGACCTCGGTACTGGTGCTGAAGCTTGCCCCCCCGCTACATCTGGCTGAGCCTGCCCGGCCTGATGATCGTCGCCTTCCTGTTGCTGCCCTACGCCGATACCCCCTGGCGCGGCATCGCGGGCTTTGCGCTGGCCGGGCTGGCCTGCTCGGCGTTCTTCCCGCTCAGTATCGGGCTCGCCACGCAGCGCTTCGCGCGGCACGTACCGTGGGTATCCTCGATGCTGATCGCCGCGCTGATGGTGGGCGTGGGCCTCGGCTCCTATGTCATCGGCGTGCTGCGCGATGCCGTGGCCATGGAACAGCTCTACCGGCTGTCGACGCTTTATCCCGTCATGGCCCTGCTGCTGGGCGTGCGTGCGCTGCAGCAGCGCCCGGCTGCCGCCGCAGGCGCGGCAGCGCTGCGACAATGAACCGTGAATCGTTGACCGTCGGTCCGGGATTGATGGCCCTCAGGAGAAGGCCTTGTGTGCCATATAGTCAGGTCGCGGGAGTAGTTCGTCCCTGGGGAATTTCGCCAGGGTAACGATGCGGGGCAACTCTTCACCAATTACCACTTCGGCCAGCTGGACCACATTGCAGGGCTGCGGTGAATGTGCGTCGATCTTGATTCCCATCTTGCTGAGTGTGAGCGAGGTCCTCCGGATCCGGATGAAATCATCCGGATGCCGGAACACGGCATGCACCTGGGAAAGTGATTCATTCGGTGCCACCAGCCGGGAATTCACCAGTTCACCCTCGAGCTTTTTCAGCCGCTCCGTGATGGCTTCCGCATCGCGCGCCGCGCCAGGATGTGCCGGGGTGCCCCCGGACGTCTCATGAAGGCGTCGCAGCCTTGCATGCAGCAGCTGTCGCTCCTGCTGCAGGCGGTGGCTCGCCACTTTCAGGTTCATGATGCGCGCAAGGGCGTGTGTCCCCAGGCCCTCAAAGAGACATTGCTTGAGACCCTCACGGGTCTCGGCCTCGGTGGGGGCGGGGGCATAGATGCGGTGATCCGAAAAGCTGACGGCCGTCTGATGAACGTCGCGTTTCAGCATTTCGCCTTCGAGTTCCATCCCCATGACCGTTTTCTCCGTCTTGTGCATGCACAGCAGTGCATAGCAGTGCCGGATTTCATAGCCACAGTAATCTTCCATGAACTCACGGATTTCAGAGCTGCTACTGAAGACCGTCTGCAAATCCTTCACGTTCACGAAAAAGGCGTTTACATAGGGGTCGGAGACGAAGGTCGTCCGGCTGACCTCTATGGCACCGGGTATTTCTGCAACGAGCTGGTCGGTATAGTCCAGGGATAGCGTGATCGCATGCTGCAGCTTCTTACGGTAGCCGCGCACGTAACGAATGGCGGGATCGGTCCCCTCCACGACCCTTTCCAGGGCCTCCGTCACGCGTGCAGCCTGCCTGCGGCCGTGCTCCCGTGCCTCTGCTAGCCGGCGCATCGACTCGAATGTGCCCGACAGCACCTGGCTTACCAGATCCTTCATGGGATACCCCCCTATAACCGGCAACGATTGACCCACTACCGGTTTCTTCTTACTAAAATATAGATCATGATAGTCCGGCAGCACATGCCGCAAATCAAGTACAGCAGCACGCGCACGGCGGGGGCCGGAGCTGTAGCTGTATTTAGCTGATTTTTAACATAAAATATTAACGTTGTCTTGATCCGGTGAAGACTATGCCTGAACTATCGAAAAAAGATGCGGGTGTCATCATGACGCTGATCGAAAGGTTCGAGAAACAGCGGCTGCCCACCCTGCTGCAGCTTAAGGAAAAGATCGACAACGGCGCCGCGCTGAGCAATGTGGACATCGAATTTCTCGACAAGGTCATGGACGACGCCATGCGCACCATGCCGTTGACGGAAGGCCATCCGGAACTGCACAGCTTCTGCGCGCACGTGGTCCACCTTTACCGGGAGATCACGACCAGGGCGTTGCAGAACGAACCAAACGGACCATAGCCTGCCCGGGCAGATTCACTGAGCGGGCGTGTGGCCGGTGCACCCCGAATGGCCGGCACTTGCCGGTGCGTTCGTGCCAGCTGCGGCGGTGCAACATTGTCCTGTGTCATTGCCAATCCGAACAGCACTGCTGCAACGTAACAGAGCCCGTCCATACCCGGACGCGACTTCACAAGCGGGTAACGAAAGCAACCTGGCCTCGCTCTAGGTCCGCATCAGTTCATGCAGTAAAACCGGTCACGCCGGTGTCCCAATACGCGAAGCACAATCCGGCAAGTACAAACATGAGAATGTGCTTCTATTCACTTAGACACATTTTGCTATACGGAACCTTTGAATGTAGGATTGGCGCCGTCAGTCAATCAGCCAGGCAGGACTGCCACGACTGCATGGCGTAATGGAGAGACGGCACTTCACTCTGAGAGGAGCGCTGCGATGGAACAGGCGATAGATATGCCTAATGATGCAAAGAATGCTGTTGAAATCGTTGTATACATAAGGAAGGACCTCGGGGATGAGCAACGCAATCACGTAGTATCCGCACTGGAACAAATTGATGGCATCATCGGTGCCGAATTTTGCCCGTTGCGCAACCATCTGGTGCTGGCCAGGTATAACAAGAATATTTTTTCGTCCCAGGACGTATTGAAAAGCTTCAACTCACTGAGTCTGGATGCCAGGCTGATCGGCCCGATTTGATCACTCATGCGCGATAACAGCAGCCGGTGACTGTCGGCAGCATCGCGGCCCTGCCGGCTCTGGTACAGACCGTTGCGGATAACCCGGAAGTTCACGTAACTTCCCGGTGATGGGTTAGCCAGTACCATACCGCCGGGCGCTGGCAGGTGTTATTCTCTGCGTGATGTCACCCGGCTGCACGACGCACGATAAGGAGGTGGATCATGGTAGCGACGAATGATGTATCGGGAAAATCTCTTGCAGAAATGTCGGCGGACGAATTGACGGCGTGGTTTGACCGGCGCTTTGATGAAAAGATGCGCGAGCAGGAAGAAGACCGGGCCCCGCGACTGTCCATCATGGTGACCAAGGGTACGCTGGACTGGGCCTATCCGCCGTTCATCATCGGCTCGACGGCGGCGGCAATGGGTTGGGATGCCTCGCTGTTTTTTACCTTCTATGGCCTGGCTCTGCTGAAGAAAGACCTGAATCCCAACATCAGTCCGCTCGGCAATCCGGCCATGCCCATGAAGATGCCGTTCGGACCGAAATGGTTCCAGGGTATCGAGTGGAATATGCCCAATCTGCTGATGGCCGGTGTGCCCGGTTTCGAGGATCTGGCCACGACCTTCATGAAGATGACGGTAAAAAACCACGGTATCGCGACGATCCCGGAGCTGCGCGAATTGTGCATCGAGGCGGATGTCAAACTGGTTGCCTGCCAGATGACCGTCGACCTGTTCGGCTGGAAGAAAGAGGAGTTTATCCCGGAGGTCTCGGAGTGGGCCGGTGCCGCCACGTATCTCTCGTCCGCGAAGGGTGCCGACATTACCTTGTTTATTTGATAAGCCCGCTCAGGGTGGTCCGGGCTGATGCAGGGTCGTGCAACAGGCACCCGTGGTCCGGCGCATCCGGAGTGGCTGCGCTTCCGGTGCCACGACGGGACGGGTATTTCCGATCAGTGCACCGGCCCGGCATTGTCCAGCAGACCGGCCAGACAGCGTCACACCGGTGCATTGCCTGCCATGCCTGACAACTTCACTGCCCGTTTCGAGCACGCTACAACGGTCAATGGCGCCATCGCTGCGGAATTCACCGCGGCATTCGAGGCCGGCCTGTGCACCGGCACCCACGCCTTCGACGGACGCCTGGAAAACCTCTACCTCGACACCGGCCACACGCCCGCGCTTGTGCCGGTCCTGGAACAGGCGCGCCTGCTGGCCGCCGCTCACCTGGATTGCGACGCGGGAAAGCTGTCGTCTGGCTACTGGTTCAACCGCATGGAACCCGGCCAGCATACCCTGCCCCACTGCCATGACGATGATGATGAATTGCTGTCCGGTGTGTACTACGTCAGCGTGCCGCCCGCCTCCGGCGACCTCCTCCTGTACCTGGACACGGGTAACGAACGCATCTCACCCCGGGCAGGGCAATACGTCTTTTTCAGCCCGGCGCTGGTCCACGCCGTCACGGAAAACCGCGCCACCACAACGCGCCTGTCCATCGGCATGAATTTCGGCTTGCTTGACTGAACCTGCGCACCGCGCAAGCCACGTGGACCGGCGTGGCGCAAACGGCAGCGTAGCCGTCACTGCCCCGGAAACCGGCGGCAACGGCAGCATCAGGCTCCCCGGATTCCCGGCAAAGAGGCCGTGCGTGCGCGACAGGCGCCTTACAGTTTTTCCAGAAATTCCTCGGGCATGTCCACCGCCAGTTCCAGGGCGCCATCCGCGCCCGCGTACAGCGGGTCAGTGATGCAGGTGAAGGTGCAGGGCTCGAATTGCCTGGTGGCCTCGCCGAGATAGCTGTCCAGGCCACTGAGCTGGCTGCCGCCGCCGGCCACGATGATGTTCTTGCGTACGTTTTCCTGAAATTCAGGGTCGAATCCGGCGATGAGGTCGATGACCGTCTCGACGATCGCGGGCATGGGACTCTCGCACGCCTTGCGCAGTTCCTCGGTGATGTCGAACTGCGTGAACTTGCCATCCACCGGGGCCTCGACCTTGACCCGCCGTTTCGGTTCCCCCACGAAGCCGTATTTTTCCTTGTACCTGCGCACCATGTTCAGGGAGAAGTCGGCCTCGGGATGCTTTTCGGTCAGCAGCTTCAGAAGGTGCTCGTCCACGTAGTCGCCCGCCATGAGGATGCTGCGCTGGTCCTCTTCCATGGGCACCGTGCCGTGCATGATGCAGAAATCCACCGTACCGGCGCCGATGTCGATGATCATGGCGTTGTCCAGGGCGCCCAGCCCATAGGCCACCGAGAACGGCTCGGAGACCACCATCAGCTTGTTTGCATGCTGGGATATGGCGCGCTTGATGGCGATCTTGTTGACCTTGAGCGCCTCGGCCGGCACACCCACAGCGACGCAGATCTCGTCATCCGGGCCGACGTCGGCGAGCTCGACCAGGTGGCCGATCAACTCCTGCACCGCGGCCTCGTCCCGTTCGGTGCCTTCCTTGAGAACTCCGTTCTCCAGTGGACGCGAGAGATTGAGGGCCAGCCGGTGTTCCAGTGCCTCGCTGCCAAACAATACGCTTTTACCCAGCATCTTCCTGGCGACAAAATCCTTCGGCCAGCCGACATAGCTATCCACCCATTTCCGGCTGCCGTTGCTGGCGGACACCACCGACCTGGAGGTGCCCAGGTCTATGCCGATGTGCAGCATGTTATCCTTTTTTCTTGGCGACATTTTGCGTTTTACCTCCCTCTATCGTACCCGGGTATGCGCGCCGTTGAAGGTATTCAACAATCCCCGTTTTCAGGTAGTTTGCAACACTGTCCCGGTACTCGGGCGTGCTCAAGCGGGCTTCCTCCAGCTTGTTGCTGATGCAGGAAACCTCCACGAGCACGCTCGGGACTTCAACGCCCAACAGTACCATAAATGGTCCTGTCTTGGTCCCGGCGTCCAGCAGGCCGTGATTGCGGCGTTTCAGATTCCGGTACAGTCGCCTGTGTATGGACCAGGCAAGTGCCCTCGATTCCTCGGTTTTCAGGGTATCGCCGATCCTGGCGATGACCTCGCGAAATTCCCCCATGACAAAGCCGGATTCGCTGTTTTCCTGCTCCGCCAGGTCGCGTGACCGCTGGTCCGTGTGCGGTCCGAAGTAATAGGTCTCGACGTAATTGAGGGACGCCGTCCCGGCCGGCAGCGAATTGATATGGATCGAAATGAACAGGTCGGCCCTGTGCTCCTTTGCAAAGGCCACACGCTCTTTCAGGTAAACCTTCCGATCGTCGTCCCGGGTGAGCAGGACATGGTAATTCCCGGCTTTGGCGAGCTTGTCCCTGAGTCGCCTGGCAATGTCCAGGACAACGTCCTTCTCCTTCAGACCCTGATGGCCCGTGGCGCCCGAATCGATGCCGCCATGTCCCGGGTCGATGACGATCGTCTGCACCTTCAGGTTGAACAGGTCCGCCACGGGCATGCCAAGGCTGGCAAGCATGGCGTCATACTGACCGGTCGTAATACCGTTATCCCCGGGAGCCCGCGGCGGCTCGCGGCTGGCCGGCACATCGCCGTCCTGAAATAGCCTGCCTTCAGGACCGGCCGGCAGGGTCAAGAGCGCCGCCGTGTAATCGGAGATCTGCCGTTCCTGCCGCTGCATCGCGACGGGGCCGGATCCGTCCACGGTGACCAGCCGGAAGTTGATTCCGGCCAGGGCGACAAGACCCAGCAACACCATCAGGGGTGCCCTGCGCCAGTATCCCGACCGGTGACCGTCAACCACCGGACCGGCAACCGGACTGGCAACCGGGCGTGGTCGCCCGTTGCCACAAGCGGTGCGGGGGATGCCGGCGTTATCCTCAAAGACACCACGCAACACCGCGATTTTAATTTCCGAATGATGCGTCATAGGCCAGGTCAGACAACAGCCGGTCGTCCGCTGTGAACAGCGGAACGAAATCTGCGCGGGACGAAAGCGTTGTCGTGCAGGGACAATCCGGTACACCTCGAGCTCAGGTCCATTACCTCTTTGTATTACAGTGTATCGGGTGGTCCGCATAGTAGCGCAGTACCGCCAGCCCGAGCACCCCGGCAATTACAAACACCCGGGGCCCGGCCACGCCCCGGCACCGTGTTCCGTTCAAGCAGCCCCGGACAGGTGATGATCAGCAGGGGATTTTTTCCCTCTGGCTTCAGACTGTTAGGACCTGCACGTTGCGAAGCGGGCCGCAGGGTGGCAAACGTCCCCAGTCCGGGGCACACCCGGATCGAACATCCCGGGCGTGCTGCGCACAGAGGTGGTATATCGCGTGTCGCGCCTCTATACTCGTTTATAATAAGCGAGCCGGAAGCAGGCAATAACAACGCGGCAATAAACAAGGTAAGGCTGTTGGGTACCCTCCTGCAATACTGGCGAAAGACGGCGGCCGGTATCTTCAACGCAGTCAGACAGAACGATAATCCCCAGCCGGGTCTGGAGGAACTCGAACGCGACCTGCTGGCCCTCACCACGGAATACCAGGCCCTTGCCGGCAGACTGGAACGTACCCGGGTGGATTACGAGCACCGCTGGTCAGGAGTATTCCAGCAGATCGAGGCCCTGGGGCAGGCACTCCGGCAAAGCGAAAGCGCGCGAACGAACGACGCCGGCAGGCTGCTCGAACTGGAGCAACGGCTTGCCCGGGTTGAAACAGAGAACAAGCTGGCGGGTGACCAGGTCAAGGCACTCGAGACCGCCCTGGCCGAGGCAACCACCCGACTGGAGAGTAGAAACAACCAGCTCAAGTTCCTCCAGGATTCCGCCCGCGAACAGCACCGCATACTCAAGACTGCCCTGGCCGAGGCTACCAGCCGGCTGGAGACCCGGGACAGCGAACTCCGTCAGCAGCAGGATTCTGCGCTCGAGCAGATCGCGGCACTCGAGGCCACCCAGGCCGTAACAGCAGACCACATCGCGGTCACGGACCACGGGGTCAGTGAGCTGCGGACAGGGATTGCAGAGTTGACGCGGCAACACGCGGCCTCCCTGTCTTCGACGACCATTCAGCTGGAAGCAACGAATAACCAGGTCAAGGCACTGGAAGAAAGGATCGAGGCCGAGCACAGGCTTGCCCAGAACATATCCCAGGACACCCTGGCGCAGCTGCGCAGGCAGGACGAGCGTCTGAAACGCGCCACCGCAATCGCGGTCATCACCCTGGTGCTCGTTGCTGTCGCCGGCGCCGTCCTTTACTGGAACTGACGGACGTCCACGGGATCACGCACTGTCGCAAGCTGATACCCCGTCGAGAGCGGACTGCTTTCGGAATGGACGGTATCGGCAATTTCGTGTGCGCGGGACATTCGTTGCGACGCCGGGCGGGCACACCGATACCGCTCATGACATTCACCGTATCAGCGCCTCAATCAGCGGATGTTGTCTGATACGCGCCGCTGTGCACGCGGACCGGTTGTGAACCGCGTGGGGCGGGGTTTTCCGGCAGCCTGCTGCGCCGCCCGGCCCATGCGTCCTCATGTCAGACATCACACCGGAAGCGTGATTACTCTCTCGGAACGGATCGGGCAGGCAACCCTACACTTGTCTCATGATGCAATCCTCCGTCACTGCCGAGCACACCGTGGAAGACAGCGCCAGGCGGGCAACGGGGTGGAGGGCATCGCTCCTGCGGCTGATCGGCACAAGGCTCCAGTTCCTGGCAGAGTCCCGCCCGCGGGCCTATCTGCTGGTTGCAGCAGGCTTCGCGGCAGTCGGTTACAGCTACCTGCTGTTGTTTCCGTTGCTCGTGTTCACAGGTGGAGCAGGTCTTTACGCTGCACTGTTCGGTGACCGGCCCGTTGCCTGGAGCCAGGTCCTGGTATGGTCGGTCATGGCCACATTCTCCGCGCTCGCGAGCTACCGTGTTTTCCGGTTCAGGCCTGCGTTGCCTGCGGGCATCCCGCTCGATCAGGACGTGGCCCCGGCATTGCTTCAACTGGTGGCGGAACAGCGCAGGCATTACCAGGGTATCCGCATCGACCGCATCGTACTAACCGGTGACTTTGATATCGTTATCCTGAAGACCCCCGCAAGGGGACTGCCCGTATGGTCGATCAGCACACTGGTAATCGGACTGCCGCTGATCCGGTGCCTGTCGGTATCCCGGTTTCAATGCCTGCTGGCGCGCCGTCTTGGTCAGTTTTCGATACGCTACAACTGGCTGGAAAACTGGCTGTATAAACTGCGGGAAATCTGGCCGCTGTATTGCGATCCGACAAACGAACCCGGTTTCGGTTTTCAACCGATACGGTGGTTCTTCCGGGGCTACGCGCCCCTCTACGCTGCGATTACCGTAGCCGCCGCCCGCCTTGATGAACTGGCAGCCGATGGCTATGCAATGGAGTTGTTCAGCGACGAACAGGTGCTGGACGCGATCACCACCGAGATGGTGTGCCGCACCTACCTTGAGGAAAAGTACTGGCCTGTCATCCGCAAGCTTCCGGCAGGCAGGCAACGGGTCATCAACGGACTCCATTCATGCATGGTTTCGGTATTACGTACCGGGTTGCAGGCCGACGGCGGTGACCGGTGGCTGGCGCAAACCCTGTCTGCCGAACCCCTGTGGGACGATCCCCTGCCTGCACTGGCGAGACGTGTAGACAACATCGGGCACACGCAAGCCTGCATGGATACGCCGGTATTCGAAACGGCCGCCAGGGCCTATCTTGGCACGATCGCCGACAACCTCCCTGGCACGCTTGACAGCAAGCGGGCACGGGACTTTTCCCGGGCAGAACTGCGGCGCAATCGCAGGCTTCGGCTAAAGCGGCTTGTGCAGCGGCTGACAGATTATCCGAAAAGCTGGCGCAAGGACGCAATGCTTCCGGGCAGGCACGCCAGCAAACCCGCGGCGCATTGACGCCAGCGCGCACGCTGACATGCGCTCAGGCCACACAGGCCGCGTGGATCAGTGCGGCATACAGGCGCGCCGCAGCACAGGTTTCCTTGAGCGAGACATGCTCGTGGCGCGTATGCGCCACCTCCAGGCGGCCGGGCCCGCAGATCACCGGCACCGAGCCCTTCTGGTGAAACAGGCTGCCGTCGGAGTGCGAGCGAAATGCCGCCGGCGACCAGTCCAGCCCCGTCGCATGATAAGCCTGCCGCAACGGATCGAGCAGCGGATCGTCCGGGGCATTGGCGAAACCGGTCGCCCAGTAGAGGTTTTCGAACTGCAGGTCGCAGCGCGGGTGGGTGGCCTGTGCCCGGTCGCGTGCCTGTTCGATCAGCTGATCGATGACGGCATGGTCGACGCCCGGTGGCGCGTGGATGTCGATGGCCGCCTCGCATTGCTGCGCCACCATGAACAGGCCGGCGCCACCGCGGATCTCG
The DNA here is from genome assembly GCA_963803275.1 of uncultured Gammaproteobacteria bacterium. GTDB lineage: Bacteria > Pseudomonadota > Gammaproteobacteria > UBA9214 > UBA9214 > UBA9214. The sequence continues at coordinate 667,986 of CAWDLS010000001.1, forward strand.
CGCGGGTTGATGGTCAGCCCGTGCATCAACTCGCCGCCTGCCTCCATGATCTGCTGCATCCAGGCCAGCATCGCGTGGATGGCGCTGGCACCCGTTTCCGGCAACGCGGCATGGGCGCGCGCGCCGTGCGCGGTGAGGCGGCACTCGTAGTAACCGTAGTGATCCACGCACGGCACCAGACCGGTCGGCTCGCCGATCACGGTGAGCGGGGCGGTGCGCCAGTCGAGCAGCGCCTCGGAACCGTCGCCGTACTCTTCCTCCCCGACCACCAGCGCCACGGTCACTCCGCGCCGCAGCACCACACCCGAGCGGACCACGGCGATCACCGCCTCCACGATGGCCGCGCAGCCCGATTTCATGTCCGCGCTGCCGAGACCGTGCAGGATGTCGCCGTCACGGTGCAGGCGCTGTTCCTCCTCGTCGATGAGCGGCACGGTATCGACGTGACCGACCCACATCAGCGCCGCGGGTTGCGGCCCGAGCTCGATGATCAGGTTGGCGCGGGTGTCTGCCGCCGGCCCCCCGCCCGCGGGTAGCGGCTGGCGCATGTAGCGCACACCGCACTCGTTGAGACGCGCGGCAAACACCTGCATGGCCGGTTCCTCGGCATAGGACGGGCTGTACTGTTCCACGGCATCGGTCAGCAGTGTCACGAGCTGTGCGTCGTCGATCAGTGCGAGGATGGCGTCCAGCTGGCTACTCATCATCTTTTCTGGCACGGCGGACCACCTGCTTCTGGCCGCGCAGGCGCTGGTAATCGGGGTGGGTGGTGAGATTCTTGCTCAGGTAGACATGGCGGTCCTCGCACAGGAAATCGTGCTTGCGGAACAGCTTGATGGCCGCATTGTTCTCCGCATCGGTGTCGACGATCATCATGCGTGCGCCTGCCCGGATAAAGGCCTCGGTAATGGCATCGATCAGCCGCGTGGCGATCTTGTTGCGTTTCAGTGCCGGATCCACCGCCAGCCAGGTGAGATAGCCGTAGCTCCAGGCACTGTTGCGCTTGTCGATGAGCGAACCGAGCGCAAAGCCCGCCAGCTTGCCGTCATTTTCGGCGACAAGACAGAATTCACCATCCGAGTGAAACAGCCCGACGGCCTCGTATTCATCCCAGGTCCGGTACAGGGTGGGCCACTTGTCGGCCGTGAACACGGACTCGCCCAGCGCGTAGACGGCCGGCAGGTCCTCCAGCTCCATCTCGCGCACCTCGACACTCTTGTAGACGGTATTCATTACGGCTCAATCCGGGTTGACCTCGACGGGAAAAGTATACGCGGATTCCGCTGAATACGTTTCACGCAACACCGGTATGGCTACCCGTCCGGCTCGGCCTGTGTTGCGTGACGGAGGGAAAATCGGGGACGGCATACGCCCGTTCGAGCCGGATAACGGATGTCCTCCGGCGGGCAGGACCGGGAAACAGGCGTTGTTTATCACCGCCCCGGTTGCGGCACGATGACCTGGATAGTTCCCCGGCTGCGCTGGATTCCCGGGAAACGGCTGGAGTATGCTAGCCCGCTCGCACCTGCCGCCCTGCCCCGCCCATGGACCACGCCCGCGCCCCCCGTTACCTGCTGCCCGTCCTCTCCACGGCACTGTATTACGGACTCTATTACGGGATCAGCGCACTGCGCTTCGATGTGGTCATCGTGCCGCAGGCCATCTTCCGCGACTACGCGCTGAATCTGTTGCTGGCCTATGCGCTGTTCGCATTGTCCAGGCGTACCCGGGTATTTCTGCTGTTGCAGGGCCTGCTGATGGGCGTGCTGTACATCGGCAACGCGGTCAAGATCAGCTTCTTCGGCGGACCGGTCATGCCGGATGATGTGTACGCGCTGCGCACGCTGCTGCTGCTGCTGGAAGGCTGGCAGTTCTACCTCGCGGCATTGCCGCTGGTCGGCGTGGTCAGCCTCCTGATCTTCAACTTCAGACTGCGCAACTGGGGCTCCTGGCTGGCGCTGGCTGCGCTGCTGCTGCTCGGCGTGACGCTGGTCTACCAGCCGCGCAACATCCTGCAACCGCTCGACCGCTACGTGGGCAACGTGGTCTGGGACCAGCGCAGCAACTACCTGCAGCGTGGCGCCATGCTGTATACCCTGATGGAAGGCGCCCGCTACTTCGCCGACCGCGTACCGCCACCCGACCGGGAGGCCGTGCGCACGGCCCGCGCCCGCCTGCAGGCGGGCCTGCCGCCGCGCAGCGAGCCGGCCGCCGCGTTCACCCCGCACAACGTGCACATCATCCTGCTGGAATCGTTCTGGGACCCGTCGCCCCTGAAGGCCGGCCACTATTCGCGCGACCCGCTGCCGCAGGACTTTCGCGTGCTGTGGAAACAGGCCGGCAACAGCCGCATCCTGTCGCCGGTGTTCGGCGGCTACACCGCCAATGCCGAGTTCGAGGCGCTGTGCGGTTTTCCGGTACTCAAGGATGCGGTCAAGTTCGAGCGCGACCTGAAGAACGACGCGCCCTGCCTGCCGCGCCTCCTGGCACGGCAGGGCTACACCACCATCGCCTCGCACCCCAATGTACCGGTGTTCTGGAACCGCGTGAACGCCTACCGCCGGATCGGCTTCGAGACCTACTGGTCACTGCAGGATTTCGCGCAGGTCGACATGGTGCGCAACTTCATGAGCGACGCCTCGCTATACCGCCAGGTGCTGGACAGGATCGAACCCTGGCTGGACAGCGGCAAGCCGCTGCTGGACTACATCGTCACCTACTTCGGCCACTGGGACTACCCGCTGCGCGGTGCGCGCAGCCGTGTCATCGAGGACGCATCCGGTGTGCCCGAGGTCGGCAGCTACGCCAACACGGCGTACTACAAGGCGCGTGAGTTGATGGACTTCCTCGGGGAACTGCGGACCCGCGACCCGGAGGCACTGATCGTCGTCTTCGGCGATCACCCGCCCTACCTTGGCAAGAACTTCGCCGGCTATGTCGAGTCCGGGGTACTGGCGGACAACCGCAGCCGGTTCACACCGGAGATGTTCGGCGTCTATAACGCCACCCCGCTTATCGTCATCGACGGCACACGCGGCGCACAGGATTTCGGCACGCTGGCGCTCTACGAGTTGCCGGCGCGGCTGCTGGAGCTGCTGCACCTCGAACACCCCGGGCCACTCGGCCTGACCACCCCGCCCGGTGCACAACACATCCGTCCCATCCCGGGCCTGCATTACCTGGTCAGCGACACGGGCGCTGTCGAGGTCTGCAAGGCGCCGCCGTGGACGGACAACTGCGCCAGCAGCGCCGCCTGGCTGCAGGATGTCGTGACGGTAAGTGATGACCTGTTTGTCGGGGGACAGTATACGCTGGGCAACTAGCCCGGGCAGTACACGCAGTGACAGCGGCATCAGGATGGCACCGCGCGCTAGTTCCGCCTCATTCGCCTTTCCAGAAAACCTGGTACAGGTCATGCCGCCGGTCGTGCAGGTTCTGCACCGTGCCGCTGTTGCGGGCGGTGAGCAGGGTTTCCGGACGCAGGTCCGCAATCGCCACCATTTCCGTGTTGGGCGTGGTGTCCGCCGCCACACCGTCACGCGCAAACGGCAGGTCACAGGGGCTGAGTATGCAGCTTTGTGCGTACTGGATGTCCATGTTCGCCACATTCGGCAGGTTGCCGCAGTTACCGGCCATCACCACGTACACCTGGTTTTCCACGGCACGCGCCTGGCAGCAGTACCGTACCCGCAGGTAGCTTTGGCGCTCGTCGGTGCAGAACGGCACGAACAGGAATTGTGCACCCTGGTCGGTCAGGTGGCGGGCCAGTTCAGGAAATTCCGCGTCGTAGCAGATCAGCACACCGATCGGCCCGCAATCGGTCTGGATCACATCCAGTTCACTGCCGCCCTCGATGTTCCACCACCAGGCCTCGTTGGGCGTGGGGTGGATCTTCGCCTGCCGGTGGATGCTGCCATCACGCAGGAACACATAACAGATGTTTTCCACCCGTCCGTTTGGCATACGTGTCGGGTGCGTGCCGCCGATGATATTGATGTTATAACGCAGCGCAAGGTCACGCATGGCCTCCGTGAATTGTGGCGTGTACTTTGTCAGTGATTCGATGGCCTGTGCCGGGGTCAGTTTCTGCGACTCCATCGACAGCAGTTGCAGGGTAAACATCTCGGGGAAAACCACGAAGTCACCCTTGTAGTCGGCGATGACATCGACGAAGTAACGCACCATATCGATGAATTCATTGAAGGAGCTTACCCGTCGCTGCCGGTACTGTACGGCGCCGACCCGCACGCTGTCAGGCTGTCTTCCGCCATAGGATTTTTCCTGCTCCACGACAGACTGTTGCCGGACCCTTGGATTGCGCCAGACCAGGTGGATGCCGTAGCCAAGCGATTGCCGGTCTGCATCCAGGTAGTGCGGAATGATGCCGATGACTTCGAAGCCGTTACGCAACTGGAAGGACAGCACCGGGTCACGCTGGCCCTTCTCCTGCACCGCCTTCACATAGGCTTCCACCGAACCGAAGCGCTTGATGCGACGTTCCAGTGAGGGCAGTCGCCCGGCGAATACAATGCCCTTCAGACCCAGGTCCTGTGCCAGCCGCTTGCGGGCGTTGTACAGGCGCTGACCGATGCGATAACCCCGGATATCAGGATCGACGCATACCTCCATGCCGTACAGCCATTCGCCTGACGGATTGTGGGTAGACGCGTAGCCATTGCCGGTGACTTCCCCCCACGTGTGCGTTTTCATGCACACCTTTTCACTGACCCGCAGGGTGGCGCAATAACCGACAATCCGCTCGCCAGCCGTCACCACGAACTGGCCGGCGGGGAAATGGTTGAGCTGACCGGTCAGCATCGGCTCCGAATGGCCATACATACCGGTCTCGCGATATACACGCGTTGACAGCGCCGCTATCTGCGGGATGTCGTCCATCATGGCATTGCGGACCTGTAGCTGGATCCTGGGGTTGGCGAGCGGATTGGCGGTATTACCCATGGTCCCGTGTCCGTCGAATCATAATGGGGTCGTACTATTATCGATGTGCGTGATCATTATCTGCCACGCCGGTAGCCTGGAGGTACCGGCGCGCTTATCCTTTCGACCGGCCCCGTGCGGGGCGCGACTGCCCTAGCATCCATGTCTTCAGGCGGTCGCCTTGACCGCCGTGATCCGGTATATGATCTGCCGGTATTCGCCGCCCAGGCGCAGCAGCGTGAACAGCCACACCAGGCACACCGCCAGTACCAACCAGCTCAGTTTGCCGGCACTGATACTCCAGGGCAACCATTGCGTCAGCAACAGGATCAGCACCGAGCCCAACACCCTGAACAGCCGGTAGCCGAACATGTCGATCCAGGCCTTGGCCTGGAAGATCAGCACCGGATCGATCGGGACATACAGCAGTTCCTTCGAGGCGCGGTTGATGGAGTAAGACAGACCGCGGTCGGAGATCTTGAGAAAGGCGCCGGCCTGCAGGGTCGCCTGCGAAAGGTACCAGAAGCTCCCGGCGATCACCGCCAGCGGCTGCGCGAACAGGCCGCCAAGTGCGCCCAGCCAGCGGTGTACCAGCGGGGTGACCAGCAGGTTGATGGCGATGGCGACGCCGCTCAGCAGGCTGAAGAAGCCGCCCAGATAGGCCGTGCGCACCTCGCGGTCGCTGATGCCGGCCTCCACGACCTTCATGAACTGGTATTCCACCAGCGGTTCGACCATCTGCGCAAGCAGCAGGATTGTCGCAATAAGGAACAGGTAACGGTGCCTGAGGATCGCGCGCCAGCCTCCGCCGGTGCTGTCGTCGTGGTTGAGCACGCCCGTACGCTCGGTGTACAGACCGAGACGGCCCATCAGCAGGGTCAGCAGCATGAGTACGGCGATGATGCCGGCGGCGACCAGCAGCAGGTCCGTCGTGTCAAGCTTCAGCTGCACGATGAGCGCGTTCGACATGCTGCCGCCGGCCACGCCACCCAGCAGCCCGCCGGTCGCGATCAGCCCGTACCAGCGCTTGCCGGTCTCGGTGTCGTAGATGGTGTTGGTCAGGCTCCAGAACTGTTCGACCAGGATCACACTCAGCACATCGACGAAGATGTAGAACGCAAAGGCCTGCACAAAGCCGCCCCTGTTCAGCTGCGGGTAGAAGGCGAGCAGACAGGCGATGATGATGGCACAGGTGCCAAGCACCACATTGATGCGTGAATGGCGCGCGACCAGCCGGTAATACAGGCTGATGATCAGGCCAAGGACCAGTGCCGTGGCGATCCACACGTATGGCAGATACGCGGTGCCGAGCGCACTGATGAAGAGGGAGCGGCTCGCGGGCTTCAGGTGATACAACGCCGCGATAATCAGGAAGAAATTTGTGAACAGCATCACACAACGGCCGATGTGTTCAGTGCGATGATATGGCATGAGCTTTGCTATGAAATCTGTTATCGGTTACCATAACATCTATATATGGGAATGGGCGAGGTCATCAATGCTTTTTAAACTACTGAAGGCAATTGTACTATTTTTTGGAATAATCTTTTCTGTTCAAGCAGCTACCATACATCATACCTTCCCGACCCTGCGTGATGCCAGGAATCCGAAGCTGCAGGCGCAGCTGGAAAAGCGGTTAAAGCGCCTGAAACTTGACGCTGCCGTGCAGCGCGGTGACCTCGCTGTTGCACTGGTCGATGTCACCGACCCGCAACATCCCGGCCTCGCCCAGGTCAACGGCGACAATATGATGTATGCGGCAAGCCTGCCGAAGATCGCGATCCTGCTGGCGGCCTTTGAGCGTGTGCAGGAAGGGAAGCTTCAGCTGAACGATGAAAACCGCCAGCTGATGACCGAGATGATCCGCAACTCCTCCAACAGCGCGGCCACGACCCTGATTCACAAGGTGGGGCGCGAGTATATCAACAACGTCTTGCGTTCGCCGAAATATCGCCTCTACGATACGCGCTACAACGGCGGCCTGTGGGTCGGCAAGGAGTATGCGCAGGGCGTGGCCTACCAGCGCGATCCGTTGCACAACCTGTCGCACGGTGCGACCGCCATCCAGGTGGCACGCTTCTATTACCTGATGGAGACCGGGCAACTGGTGTCGCCGGAATACTCCAGGGAGATGAAGGCGATCATGGGTGATCCGGCCATCCACCACAAGTTCGTGAAGGGACTGGAGGCCAACTTCCCGGATGCGCATATCTACCGCAAGTCGGGCACCTGGCGAAACTGGCACGCCGACAGCGCCATAGTCGAGCACGAAGGCCGTACCTACATCGCCGTCGCGCTGGCGCAGAGCCCGCAGGGTGGCGAGTGGCTGAAGAACCTTATCTGCGAACTGGACGGGATCATTCTGCACCAGCCCCTGCGGACCGCAAGTCTCGTAGCAGAGCGTGCAACCGAGTAGCAAACGTCTGGTGCTCGACCGCGGAATTCTTTTTCAGTACGTTTGAAGTCAACGCGACCATGTAGTACATCCGTGGCTCGCCCGCGGGTGCCTCCACGATCGCCACGGAGTTCATCAGGTTCTGCACGTTCCCCTGGTATTTCCGGCACTGATAGCCTTCCTCGGGTTTGCAGCGGTACAGCGATCCCGATTTGAAATATACCGCCGCGTTGTTCAGTGCCGGTGAGGAGGCGTACCGGATACGGCGCTGGGTCATGTACATCAGCCGCTTGATCTGCAGACTCGACCAGGCATCGACCAGCCTGCCCTGTTCCAGCAGCAACAGGTAGCGCAGCAGCTCGTGCGTGGTGCAGATGCTGTTCGTGCCCGGCGCACGGTGCTTGCCCTCCGCGGTGAAGAAGCTGCCCTGGCGCAGGTTATCCACGTCCAGCCCGTTGCGCGTCACCGGTGTCAGCAGGCTGTCCAGCAGCAGTTCGCCGAGTTCACGGGCACTGGTCTCCCGGAAGAATGCCTGTTCCTGCTCCGCCGACACGGGGTAGTCGGTGCCGAAGTGGCGCAGCAACAGCAGTTGCTTGATCACCGTGCTTGCGGCCGCGTTGGAACTCGCTGACAGCGCCCAGTCCAGATAGGTCCACAGGTTGCCGGTATCTCCCACCCTTAACGCGCGGCGCGGCATGCGATTGATCTCCGGCGTCCAGAACGGCACCTCGTGGTGATCGGTGCGGATGAAAGCGTCGGCGGTGACCTGCGTGTTCCTGAGCACCCGTATGCGCGCCTCGATGTCGTCCGGATAGAGATCGGCAAGCGCCTGAAACACCGCCAGCGCCACCATCAGCTTGCCGACGCTGCCGGGATTGCGGCGGGCCAGTGGATTATGCTCCGCGTACAGGGGATGGTCCGGATCGCTGAGGTCGAGCACACTGACGCTGTAGTTCCCGGCCTCGGTACCGAGCAGCGCGACGATCTTGCGCGTCAGGCCGGGATCGGTGGCGGGAAACTGGAAATCCGCGTGCTGCAGCATACGCAGCCGGACCTGGTCGGTTTTGAGCAGGGCACCCGGCTGCAGCCGGTTGCCCGCAACCTTGCCTTCCTGCGCGAGCCGGTAACCTTCCAGACGTGCAATGCCCGTCTCCGCGTAACCGTCGATGGGATACGCACCGGCCTGCCCCGCACATGACGCCAGCAGGACGCCTGCCAGCAGGCCGCGGACAAGGGATCGAACGTGCATCATGTTCTGTTTCATTCGCTGCGCCTCACACCCGCGATTCTAGTCCGTCCTGGCGACCGACGGTGGCTGGTGCAGGTCGACCACCGTGCCCTGCCCGCGGTAGCTGTCGCGATCCATATCGATCAGATACTGGCTGCGCCGGGCGCGCTGGCTTTCCACTAAGGGACGGATCTGGAACAGCGCGAGCTTGCCGCCGCGAAAACCGAACTCGATATCTGCCGGCGCCGGCAGATTGTCCTGGCCGGCCGGCATCGGGAAACGCCGCTCCACATCGTCGGCCAGGGTGCGCAACCGGTCGATCTCGTCCGGCGCCAGGACCTGCTCGCGGCCGCTGGCCGGTACCTTGCGCATGCCACCGTCGGGTGAGGGCTCGGCGCGCAGCGGTGCCGTGGCCTGCGCCAGCAGGCGCAGCTCGCCGGTTGCGCGGTTTACCCGCAGTTCCTCGGCCGCCTGGCCATCCACCGCACCACCCACGCCTTCGCTGACCGCAATCGACAACCAGTGGCGATCGCCGTTTTCCACATCCGCCGTTACCAGTACGCCGGATTTCTCCGATGCAAAGGTCTCGAGTAGCAACACGGCAGGATACACGTGCTCCGGCTGTTCCATATGCGCCTGGCGCCAGGCATAGGCGCGTTCCGTGAACGGCGAGGCCCAGACCTTCTGAATGGCCTGCACGATGGCGTCGAAGCCGATCACATTGGGCACGGTGAGGTTCAGGCCGGCGCCGGTGAAGCCGGGCAGGTCCTCGACATTGGTGTCACTGCGCACGAACACGCCGGTCTTTCCGGTGTCACCGAAGGTCGCCTGCAGGGCCGTACGCAGACGGTCGCGAAACACCTCGCCCGGATCGGTGGTCGTGATCCAATGGCGTAACCGTTCCAGGAACTGGCGCGCCCCGGCCTGGCGCTGCGCCGGGTCCGGAATCGCGCGCAGACGCGTGTATTCCGCACGCAGCCAGTCGAAGGCGGACGGTCCGCCCGCCTCGATCGGTTGATTCAGCAGGGTGCGGAATTCACCGAAGGGAATGGCCAGCCCGGGATTCACCGCGTCCGGATAGTAGTGCTTCAGCTCACCGAGATTGGCGGCCTTGGGACCCACGATGCGCCCGGAATCAGCGGCACGCAGGGAACCGAGCGGGATCAGGTCCGATTGTTCGAGATCGAGTTTCTGCAAGTCCGGCCGGATGACCACCTCTGCGGCCAGTTCCTCGCGGCCGAAGATATCATCCCAGTGCGGACCATCGGCTGTGACCTGCACCGTGCCGCGCGGACTGACCGCCAGCACGATGCGCTCACCGATGTGCGACTGCAGCTCCGCGGCCAGCCGCTCGTCCACCACGACATTCGGGATGCCGAGATTGCGTGCCAGCAACTGTACATGCGACAGCGAGCTGCCTTCGCCGCGGGTGAGTATGCCGGCGATCGGCGGCAGCTCCGGCGTGGTGGATGGCAGCAGATAGATGCCGTCCTTGCGAAAGTCTTCACCGTGCTGCGGGGCTGCAAGCAGCAGGCCGCGGCTCAAGCCGGGATTGAGCGCACGCAGCCCCCCGCCAACCTTCCGATCGAACAGGTAATGCCGGGTGCCGACCAGCTGTTCGGCGTCCTGCAACAGGGTATCCAGCGTGCGCGTGTAGGCAAGCAGGGGGCTGCCACGCAGACGGTCCGGTACGTAGTGCGCTGCCAGCGGCGTCAGTTCGAGCCAGCGTTCGACAGTCGGCCCGAACTGGAACTCCAGCGCGCGCTGTGCCCATTGCGGCGCACGCGCCAGGTAACGCAGGTCGTTGTAGTAATCCCCGGCGCCCAGGGGGTCGCTTGTCTCCAGCCTGCCGATACGCTGGTCGAGGTAGCCCCACTCGCGTTCGGACAGCAAGCCGCTGGCGAGGAGGGACATCCCCAGGCTGCGCAGCCATTGCAAGCGTGTGAGCCGGTCTGCGTCGGGTGCCTGTTCCAGCAACTTGTTGCCGATGGCATAGACTTCCTGTTCCAGGGCGAGATTTGCCTGCAGCAGGCGCACCTGGTTGGGCGGGCTGTCCTGCTGCGATGTCAGCAACAGCCTGCGCAACTGCACCGCGGTTTCAGCGGCGATGTGCATGCGGTCCTGCAGGTCATGCGCACCCGACAGCCGGTCAATAATTGCGCGCAGCATCTCCCGCAGCGGTTTGCTGCCGTTTTCGGCTATCAGTTCCTCGAGCAGGTTGATGCCCGTACGCGGCGCATACAGCGCATCAAGTTCTGACGCCAGGCGCCGGTACTGCCCGGTCTGTTCCGACCGCCCTTGCCTGGCGGCGTAGTCGCGTACGCGCTGCGGGTCACTGGCATCCGGCAGGCTGTGCAGCTTCACGCGCAGGGTCTGGAAGTTTGGGTCAGCCTCGGCGATCTCGATGGCCAGCTTGCGCACCGTGGCGGAGGTGGGCGGCTCCGCACCGACCGGCAGCAGGCGCGCGGCCTCGCGCAGCAGCAGATAGCGCGCGGGATCCTGCCAGGCCGGATCCTGGACCATGGCCAGCAGCAATACGCGTGCGCCGGCGCGTTCGTCCTCGACCTGCAGCGCGCCGCGATAGTAACGCGCCTGGCGGAACACCCAGCCGTCGTCGTTCTGTATCAGGAATTGCTCCAGCAGGATCTGGCGCAGAATGTCAAGTTGCGGAAACGCGCCGATGAAATTGAGCGTATTCAGTTCCGTAAGCAGCGTGGCGACCAGGTACCCCTGCTTGCGGATGGCCAGGGTATGTGAATTCCATTCGCCGTGCTGCACACCGCCGCCATGCTCGCTGCAGGCGCCTTCGGCTGGCGGCAGCACGCTGCCATCGGTGCAGAACCAGCGGATGCGCGCGAACGGACCATGCGTGGATTTTTTCATCTGCTCGATCCAGTCCCGCGCCTGTTGCGGTTCGAAACCGGCCGGGGTGGTGTCGGCCGCGACGGCGGGCCTGGCAAACAGGCTTGCCAGCACCGCGAGCAGTGGCAGCAGACGCCGGAGATGAATGTGAGGCTGTTTGTACGACATGTGCATATTCAGGGTCCGGCCGCTTCAGGCGGCGCAGGGCCGGACGGGCTTGCGAATCGGGCGAGAATGAACCGTTGTCAGCGGAAAAGTGCAGTCGTGTAGGTTAGCATGTTCATATCACTTTAACGGGTCGTGGCAGGCGTATGCAAATCCTGCCCCGCTCCGGCGGCATCCCGATTAACCGGCGCCGCCAGCCAGGTCCCTGGTGTACCCGTCAATTGCCGGATTTTCATGGATAAAACCGGCATCAGCCGGACAGGCCCCCGGTGCCGACGGGGAACACTGCTGCCCCGGAATCGGGCTTCATGACAAGCAGTATATTCGCGCCGGTGGATACACGACCGGCAGCGCGTTATCTGATTTCTTCGGAGCAGTTGTATCCATACTCGGTCTCGAAACTGCCGTCTCCGTCTGCATCGTATTCAGCGGAAATCAATTTCCCCATATGGAATCTTTGCCGCCTGGTGCGGACGTCCTGTCCTTCACCCGTGATCACGACTTCATCGAGATCGCCGTACCGGAATGACGCCCGGTAATCGATATGCCCGTCCTCGTTCATGTCCGATTCCTGGGAGTGCGTCAAGCCGTCCTTGTATTCATATGTCGTTTCATAGATCCCGTCGAAATTGTCGTCGAACTTCGCCTCTTTCAGGATGCCTCTGCGATCGAAGTAAAAGACAGCATCGACTGCGCCGTCATAATCCCTGTCAAGCTCGGTTCTGCTGATCCTGTTATCCCTGAATACCCGCATTTCGTCCGGCACCCCGTCACCGTTCAGATCCACGCCATGCCCGGTTACCGGTGTGTTATAGGCCCAGTACACCAGGCCACCGCCCATGACCGCGCCAACCATGAAGCCGGCCAGTCTGCCGGCCGGCTTGCGGGTCGCCCGTTCTTCCCGTTCAACCTGAATGGCTTCCCAGTCGCTGATGACCTGCCGCGCGCGTTCGTAGTCCGATTCATCCACCATGACACGGACAAGGTTCATTGCCTGCAGCTCGCCAACACCGCCTGGGAGGTACTCACCATCCACCCTGCCATATATTCCTTCCTGCTCCAGCAGGTTCAGAATCATGTAGGCATCGAGGGAGCTGGATGCTTCATAAACGCATTTCATAGGAAACCCGGTCGCCATTCGACCAGCGCAGACACGCTTGAAAAAATGATTGCCGCTTGAACATAGCACGCTGACCTGGCAACGCAATCGGCCGCTCGCAATATCCTCCCCGTCATGGGCGGCCCCACCAGGGTGCGGGCAAGGGGAATTTCCGGCGACAACCCTCATAGATCCGGTTGACGGCAGCTGCGCCAGCGGGCACCGGCCAGACCGGCAACCTCCGGTCTGGTTGTTGCGCATGCCCTGCACCCGGGCACGAAATCGATACGTTGCTGACTTGCCGGGCTAGCCCAGCTCGCTCAACAGGCGGTCGATCATCCCCTGCGCCTGGCCGAGGTAACCACCGCCGAACAGGTTAAGGTGATTGAGGATGTGGTACAGGTTGTACAGCGTCCTGCGCGTACGGTAACCGGGATCCAGCGGCCAGGCGTGTTCATAGGCGCTGTAGAAACCGCCGCCAAAGCCGCCGAACAGTTCCGTCATGGCGATGTCGGTCTCGCGGTCGCCATAGTATACCGCCGGGTCGAAGATGGCCGGCTCGCCGGCCTGTGTCCAGGCGTGATTGCCGGACCACAGGTCGCCGTGCAGCAGCGAGGCGGCCGGTGTGTAACCGTCGAACAGGTGATGGAAACAGTCCAGCAACCGCTCGCCCTGAGACTGCAGGCGCCCGCCGTAGCCATGCCGCGCCGCCAGCCCGAGCTGGAAGCGCAGGCGCCGTTCGCGCCAGAAATCGACCCAGCTGTCGCCGGGCGTGTTGATCTGCGGGGTCGAGCCGATGGTGTTGTCGCGCTCCCAGCCGAACCGGTGCTGCGTGATGCGGTGCATGGCGGCCAGCCCCTCGCCCAGTGCCCGGGCATCGCCGCGGCCGCCGAGCGGCAGGTATTCCATGACCAGCCAGGCCGACTGCGCATCGTTGCCGGAACAGACCGGTGCGGGAATCCGGAGCTGCCCGCACTGGCGGAGCGCGTCCAGGCCGGCCGCCTCGGCGGCAAACATATCCAGCTGGCGGGTGTCATTGAGTTTCACGAAGTAGTCGGTGTCGCCGTAACGAATGCGGCTTGCCTGATTGATGCAGCCGCCGCCGACGGCCCCCTGCTGCTGCAGCTGTGCCTGGATACCGGTCGCCGCGGCGATGTCCCGTGCGATGTTTTCCCAGAGCGACATGTTTATAAAACCTTCAAGCCACAGAACTCACAGAGGACACAGAGATAATCCTTTCAATCTCATAAATCCTGCCGTTTGGTACATCGCAATATACCTTACCGTGACGTGAACGGCTTGTCTCGCGACGCAGGAAGCTAGAAGAAAAATCGATTATCGAGGATCGGCCCAGGTATAGACGGAATATTATTTCTCTGTGTTCTCGGTGGAATCTGTGGCATTCATTTCAATTATGCTTTGCGTCTTTGCGCGAGATTGATTATCCCAGCGTGCGCACCAGCCGCGCCGTGATCATGCGTCCCACTCCGAGCTGTTCGCAGGCGGCGGCGATGTCCTGTGCGGCCACCTTGCGCCGCTGCACATCGCGCACGCCGGCCTGCAGGTCCGGATCGACTACGATGCCGGTCAGCGCACGCGCCAGCAACACCGCCTCGCGGTGTTGCTCGAGCAGGCGCCCGACCCGTGCCGCACCACGCAGCTTCAGCTCCGCCACGTGTGCCAGGTCCTCGTACAGCTGCTCCAGGGAACCGAACTCCGCCAGCAGCGCCGCGGCGGTCTTCGCACCGATGCCGGGTACGCCGGGAATATTGTCCACGGCATCACCGGTCAGCGCCAGCCAGTCCGCAACCTGCCCGGCATGCACGCCCAGCCAGTCGAATACCTGGTCATAGTGGTGCCTGCGGTTGCGCGAATAGTCCCACAGCATGTCGCCCCGCTCGAGCAGCTGCGCAAGGTCCTTGTCGGCGCTCAGGATCACCATGGAAAAATCATGCCGCCTCAGGCGCGCGGCCAGCGTGCCGATCAGGTCGTCGGCTTCGAAGCGGTCGCTGGAGAACGAGGCAATACCCAGTGCATCCACCAGTGTGCGGCAAAACCGGAACTGCTGTTTCAGTGCGGCCGGCGGCGCCTCGCGGTTGGCCTTGTAGGGCGGATAGATCTCGTTGCGAAACGAGCAGGTGAGACTTTCGTCGAACGCCACGGCCATGTGTTCCGGTTTCTCCGCCTCGAGCAAACCGCACAGGAAACCGGCAAAACCGTGCAGCGCGTTGATCGGATCGCCGCCGGCATTGGTCAGGGTGTCGGGAACCGAATAATACGCGCGGAATATATAGATGCTGGCGTCGACCAGGTAGACGCACCGCCTGCGCCCGGTCACGCCCCGGTCAGCCGCTCAGCGCGAGACGGCCATGCAAGGGGCTGCTGCGCGGAAAGTGCGCGCGCAGGAACTCCATCTGGTCGGCAAGCACGCGCCGGCCCTGCAGATAGATGTACTCGGCGTGGGTCGGCGTGAAGGGCACGGCCAGCAGTTGCATACCGGCCTGCTCCGGCGTACGTCCCGCCTTGTGATTGTTGCAGCGCCGGCAGGCGGTGACCACATTGTTCCAGGTGTCCTGCCCGCCCTGGATCACCGGCGTGACATGGTCGCGCGACAGGTCGCGATCGGGAAAGGTCTCGCCGCAGTACAGACACAGGCTGGAGTCGCGGCGGAACAGCGCGGGATTGTTGAGCGGCGGGACATAGGCCTCCCGCAGCTTGAGCAACTCGCGGTTGCGGCCGTGGGTGGCGATGATGGAATTGACCTCGATGACGCTCTGCCGGCCGGTCTTCGCACAGATGCCGCCGTGCACCCGGTACAGCAGCGTGCCGCAGGTATAGGCCACCTGTTCGAGGTAGTAGAGTCGCACGGCGTCCTGGTAGCCGATCCATTCGAGCGGCATACCCGACACGTCGGTGCGCAGCACCTGATGATTCAGATTGAACATGTTACCAGTCCGGTGGACAGCCTCCGGCAGCTGCCGGCTGCAGTCCGTATACCCCGTTAATAGTGTTCTTTTAACGTCATCGAAGCCTAACATGTTCAATAATCGCGCACCAGAGAGGCAGGTGCCGGCAGCCTGCGCCCGGCCTTGTGCCGATTGACTCGACCGCCTGCTACAGTAAGATGGCAGGCCATTGAATACCTACCGGGGGCAGCAGCGCACCATGGCAGAAAAACTGACATTCCGCCGATACGCCGACAACGACCACACCTGGAAGCGCTGGGGCGACGACATCTTCAACGAGGACACGTCCTACAAGTGCCCGACCTATGTCCACCGTACCCCGCCCTGCCAGGGGAGCTGCCCGTCCGGCGAGGATATCCGCGGCTGGCTGCAGATCGTGCGCGGCATAGAGAAGCCACCGGCCGGCATGCCCTGGCAGGAATATGCCTTTCGCCGTTCCACCGATGCCAACCCGTTCCCCGCCATCATGGGCCGGGTCTGTCCGGCGCCCTGCCAGGAAGGCTGCAACCGCAACGAGGTGGAGGACTTCGTCGGCATCAACTCGGTCGAGCAGTTCATCGGCGACCATGCACTGGCTGCGAAACTCGCCTTCACGCGCCCGGACCGGGAAACCGGCAAGCAGGTCGCCATCATCGGCGGCGGTGTGGCGGGCCTGGCGGCCGCCTACCAGCTGCGTCGCCTCGGCCATGGCGCCACCGTCTTCGACGAGCGCGAGGAACTCGGCGGCATGACCCGCTATGGCATACCGGGCTACCGCATGCCACGCGACGTCATGGATGGCGAGATCCGGCGCATCCTCGACATGGGGGTGAACGTGCACCTGAAGACCCGCGTCGGCCGCGACATCAGCTTCGAACAACTGGAACAGGACTATGACGCCATCCTGCTGGCCATCGGTGCACAGCAGGGCCGCAATCTGGACGTCCCGGGTGGCGATGCACCCAACTGCGTGAGCGGCGTGGCCTTTCTCGCCGCCTTCAACGAGGGCCGCATGCACTTCACCGCGCACAAGGTCGTGGTGATCGGCGGCGGCGACACCGCCATGGACGTGGTCTCGGTAGCGCGTCGCCTCGGCCATATCAGCAGCCCTCACGAGAACGACCGCCCGGAGGCGGTCATCCGCAACCATACCGCACACGACGTCGCCGCCACCGCGCGCCGCGAGGGTTCCGAGGTCATGCTGATCTACCGGCGCCCGGTCGAGAACATGCCGGCGGCCGAGCACGAGCGCATCACCGCCGAGAAAGAGGGCATCACGCTGCGCGGCAACCTGGCACCGGTGGCGCTGGTGCTGGACGAGGCCGGCCGCGCGCGGGCGCTGCGCGTGGTCGAGGTCGACTGGAGCAGCGGCAAGATGGTCGAGAAGGCCGGCTCCGAGTTCGACATCGAATGCGACCTGGTCGTGCCCGCTGTGGGCCAGTCCGGCGACCTCACCGGACTCGAACAGTTCGACAACGGCCGTGGCCTGATCGACGCCGACCGGTTTTTCCAGTTGCCGGACAAGCCGGGCTATTTCGCCTGCGGCGACATCGTGCGCCCGCACCTGCTGACCACCGCCATCGGCCAGGCCGCCGTCTCGGTCGACAGCATCGATCGCTACCTGCGCAAGACCGAGGTCAGCCGCCGCCCGAAGGTCGATGTCCATCATTTCAACCTGCTTGAAAAGCTGCGTGAAACGAGGCTGGCACCAACGGAATATGCACACACCCAGGAGTGGGGTACCGACAGCGCCGCCTACGCGGTACACAACTACGAGGACCGTTCGCAGCAGGAAATCATCCCGCACGACATGCTGTACCTCGGGCATTTCCCCTACACGCCGCGCAACCGGCGCCTGGAGACCGGTGTCGGCGCCGACGCGGTACTCGGCCACTTCGAGGAGCGCTTTCAAGGCCTGGCTGAAGCACAGGCACAGGCCGAGGCCGGCCGCTGCATGAGCTGCGGCATGTGCTTCGAATGCGACAACTGCGTCATCTACTGCCCGCAGGATGCCGTCAAGCGTACCCCGAAGGAACACGCGACCATGGGCCGCTACGTGTACACCGACTACGACCGCTGCATCGGGTGCCATATCTGTGCCGAGGTGTGCCCGACCGGTTACATCAGCATGGGCATCGGCGCCTGAACCAAAGGGGACAGACCCCGTTTTCGCTACGAGAAAACGGCGAGAAAACGGGGTCTGTCCCCTTCCCCCTTCGTGAAAAATTGTGGTTTGAGTCACTTCTTTTCAGCCTGGAGATGAACTAATATGCCCGGACCCGGCCGGTCACGGGGTGTGTCCAGACCAGTCAACCGGCCGCTCCATCAACAACCCTAATGTAACTTGCCCCGGGCCGCAGGCACGACAAGTCGCATCGGAGATCGCTATGCCGATACGAATTGCCGTGCCCCATGAAACCACCCCCGGTGAACGCCGGGTCGCCGTCGTCCCCACCGTCGCCGCCCTGCTGGCCAGGCAGGGCCTGCAGGTCAGGCTCCAGACCGGAGCCGGCTGCGCCGCCTTTTACCGTGACCGTGACTACCCCTCCGCCGAGATCGTGGAGGACCGGGCAACATTGCTCGCAACGGCGGACATCGTGCTGACGGTCGATCCGCTCACCCTGGAAGACATCGCCCTGCTGCGTGCCGGCACCCTGGTCATCGGTTTCCTGCACCCCCATGAATTCGATGACCGGATCAGCGCCCTGCGCGATCACAACATCACCGGGTTTGCCATGGAACTGATTCCGCGCATATCACGCGCGCAGGGCATGGATGCCCTGTCGTCCCAGGCGTCTATCGGCGGTTACAAGGCGGCACTGATGGCCGCGAATCGCACGGCGCGCTTCTTCCCCATGCTGACCACCGCCGCCGGCACCATCCGGCCGGCCAAGGTCCTGGTCATCGGTGTCGGCGTCGCCGGGCTGCAGGCCATCGCGACGGCCAAACGCCTCGGCGCCATGGTGGAGGCCTACGACGTGCGCCCGGAAACCCGCGAGCAGGTGGAGTCGCTGGGTGCCCGGTTCGTGGACGTGAAGGTCAATGCCGTCGGCGCAGGCGGTTACGCCCGCGAGCTGTCCGATGAAGAGAAACGCCAGGAAATGGAGGTCCTTGCCGAACACGTGGCGGCTGCCGACGCCATCATCTCGACGGCGGCCGTCCCCGGCCGGCCGGCACCGAAGATCATTACCACCGCCATGGTCGAACAGATGAAGCCCGGTGCGGTCATCATCGACCGGCCGCCTACAGCGGCGGCAACTGCGAGCTGACCATTCCCGGCGAGTCCTTCGGCCATGAACTCGTCATGATCTACGGACCGCTCAACGTGCCGGCCATGATGCCGGTCCATGCCAGCGAGATGTACGCCAAGAACCTGTTCAACTTCCTCGCGCTCATCGTCCACGACGGTGAAATCCGGCCGGACTGGAATGACGAGATCATCGCGGCCAGCGTCCTCACCCGGGACGGGGCGATCCTGCACGAGCCTGCCAGGCAGCGGGATCGAAGGAGGCCAGTCATGATTGCCGGCATGACAGCCCTCTACATCTTCATGCTCGCCGCCTTCACCGGTTACGAGATCATCAGCCGGGTACCGGTCATCCTGCACACGCCGCTGATGTCCGGATCCAACTTCGTGCACGGCATCGTGCTGGTCGGCGCCATGGTCGCCCTGGGTCATGCACACTCGCCGCTGGAGCAGCTCATCGGCTTTCTCGGCGTCATGCTGGCGGCCGGCAACGCGGTCGGCGGGTACGTGGTCACCGAACGCATGCTGGAAATGTTCAAGCGCAGCAAGCCGGGGGCCCGGTAATGGACGGCGTCATCCAGATCAGTTACTTCGCCTCGGCCGTGTTGTTCATCCTCGGCCTGAAGCGCATGAGCTCGCCGGTCACGGCACGCGGCGGCATCGTCTGGGCCGGCATCGGCATGCTGGTCGCCACGCTCATCACCTTCTTCTACCCGGGCATGCAGAACTACCTGCTGATGACCGTGGCCATCGCCCTGGGCGGAGGACTGGCGTACTGGTCGGGCAAGCGGGTCGCCATGACCAACATGCCGCAGATGATCGCGCTCTACAACGGCATGGGCGGCGGCGCGGCCGGCGCCATTGCGGCGGTCGAACTGCTCAGGGGTCGATTTCCCGTCCGCCACCTTCCTGGCCCTGGCCTTGCCGGTGCCCTGATCGGTTCGGTCTCGTTCTCCGGTTCGCTGATCGCCTTCGCCAAGCTGCAGGGCTGGGCACGCAAGCCCCTGCGCTTCAGGGGACAGCAGTTCATCAACCTCGCACTGCTGCTGGCTACCGTCGGCTCCGGCGTGTGGCTGGTTGTGCAGGGTGAGCTGGCCGGCGGCATGGTGCTGCTGTTCTTCGCGCTCGCGCTGGCCTATCGGCGTCATGATGACGCTGCCCATCGGTGGTGCCGACATGCCGGTGGTCATTTCGTTGTTCAACGCGCTGACCGGACTCGCTGTCGCCCTGGAAGGCTTCGTACTCAACAATGCCGCCATGATCATCGCCGGTACCGTGGTCGGCTCGGCCGGCACACTGCTCACCCAGCTGATGGCGAAGGCCATGAACCGTTCCATCGGCAACGTGCTGTTCAGCGCCTTCGGCGAGACATCGGCGAGGCACCGGCGGGCGATGTCGCCGGCAGCATGAAACCGATCGATGCCACCGATGCCGGTATCATGATGGCCTACGCGGAACGCGTGATGATCGTCCCCGGCTACGGCATGGCCGTGGCGCAGGCGCAGCACAAGATCCAGGAGCTCACGGAAGTCGCTGATCAAGCGCGGCATGGACGTGAAGTTCGCCATCCACCCCGTCGCCGGCCGCATGCCCGGACACATGAACGTGTTGCTCGCCGAGGCGGACGTGCCCTACGACCTGCTCTACGACCTCGAGGAGATCAACCCGGCGTTCGCGAAGACCGACGTCGCGCTGGTGATCGGTGCCAACGATGTCGTCAACCCGGTGGCGCGCACCAACCCGGACAGTCCGATCTACGGCATGCCGATCCTCAATGTGGACCAGGCGAAGAACGTCATCGTCATCAAGCGCGGCCAGGGCAAGGGGTTCTCCGGTGTCGAGAATGCCCTGTTCTACGCCGACAACACGCGCATGCTCTACGGCGACGGTCAGGCCAAGATCGGCGAACTGATCCAGGCCATCAAGGCGCTGTAAGTCGCACCCGCAGGCGCCTCACGGACGGAGGCAGGTCGTGCGTTTCCACACGGCCAGCCTCCCGGCAGACGGGTGGGTGCTATCATGGCCGCGCAGCTCATGCGCCCGCCTGACTGTCGTTTCAGGGCAACACAGAATGGGCCTTCCAGACCCCTGGAACTGTCTGTTAATTGGCGCTGAACGACCCGTCAACCGCTGTGTTCGATGACTGCCCGGGCGACGCTTATACACAGCACGGGATCAGCGCGGTAAAAACGGCCGATGTGATTGTTACAAATATAAGAACTTTATAATTAACTACATATCATTGTTTTTAATATATATTTTATTATGTGGATAAAAAATCAGTCAATTTAACACAGGACTGGAAATATAGGCACTTGAGCTGCGATTTCCCCCAAATCATCCACAGAGTTATCCACAGGTTTTGTGGATAAGAAACAGCCTTCCAGATCAGATGAAGGGTTAGCCATTAATGATGAGAAATTTTCTCAGACAGTGTCGCTAAATGAAAACATGCGGCGGCGCCCGCCGGCTGACAATCCTGACATGAGTCAACCGATCCTTTGTGTTGCCGTACCAACACCTTTGTACCGCAGCTTCGATTACCTGCCACCGTACGATGCGGCACACGCCACGCTGCAGCCGGGTCAGCGCGTGCGTGTGCCGTTCGGTCGGCGCGTCACGTCATCGGTGTGCTGCTGGAGGTACGTCACGCAGCTCGGACATCGACGCAGCAGAAACTCAAGCGCGCGCAGGCCGTGCTGGACCGTGCACCCGTCGTCGGTGCGGACGTCCTTGCCATGGCGTCGTGGGCCAGCCCTACTACCAGTATCCCGTCGGCGAGGCACTCGCCGCGGCGCTGCCTGTACTGTTGCGGCGAGGCCAGTCACCCGGGCGGACACAGTGCGAGGCGGCTGGCGCCTGACGGCGGGCGGTCAGGCGGTCGACCCGGCGACACTGCGCGCGTGCGCCGCGCCAGGCCGCGGTCATTGCGGCGCTGCACGCCTGCCCGGACGGACTCGCGCGCGACGCGCTCGATGCGACGGCCGTTGTCTTGCAGGCACTGGCCGACAAGGGCTGGATAGAATCCTTCACCCAACCGCCGGTGCCGAACGGTGCCGGCACGGCGCCGGCACGCGGTCATGCGCTCAATCCCGCGCAACAGCACGCCGTCGACAGCATGCGCGCGCAGCTCGGCAGCTATCAGCCCTGGCTGCTGGAGGGTGTCACCGGCAGCGGCAAGACCGAGGTATACCTGCGCCTCATCGAACGGTGCATGGCGCAACAGCGCCAGGCCCTGCTGCTGGTGCCGGAGATCGGACTGACCCCGCAGCTGGTGACGCGCTTTCAGCGGCGTTTCGGCGGTACCGCTTGCGGTGCTGCACTCCGGCCTGAGCGACCGCGAGCGCCTGTCGGCCTGGCAGCAGGCGCGCAGCGGGACTGGCGCCGATCGTCATCGGCACGCGTTCGGCCGTCTTCACACCGCTGGCCCGCCCCGGCCTGCTGATCGTCGACGAGGAACATGATGCCTCGCTCAAGCAGCAGGACGGATTCCGCTATTCCGCGCGCGACCTCGCCGTGTGGCGTGCCCGTTACCTCGACATGCCGGTGGTGCTGGGCTCCGCCACGCCGTCGCTGGAAAGCCTGTTCAATGTCGAACAGCAGCGTTACCGGCGGCTAGCATTGCCGGAACGCACCGGCGTGGCACGACTGCCGGCCTACGAGTTGATCGACGTGCGCCCGCGCCGCTGGAACAGGGCCTGTCCGCGCCCTTGCGGCGCGCATCCGGCAGCCACCTCGATGCGGACGGTCAGGTGCTGCTGTTTCTCAACCGGCGCGGCTATCGCGCCGACATTGATGTGCTACGGTTGTGACTGGATTGCCGGATGCCCGCGCTGTGATGCGCGTATGACCTGGCACCACAGCGAAACCGGCTGCATTGCCATCACTGTGGCAGCCAGCGGCCGGTCGATACCGACCTGTCCCGCGTGCCGCGGGCGCGATCTGCGCCCGCTGGGACAGGGCACCGAGCGTGTCGAACAGGCGCTGGCGGAACACTTCCCGGAGGTCGAGCGGCTGCGCATCGACCGCGACACCACGCGGCGCAAGGGCGAGCTGGACGCGTTGCTGGAACAGGCGCGCGCCCGGCACGGCGCGCAGCTGCTGCTGGGAACGCAGATGCTGGCCAAGGGTCACCATTTCCCCGACGTGACGCTGGTCGGCATCCTCGATGCCGACCACGGCCTGTTCAGCTCGAATTTCGCGCCAGCGAACGCATGGCACAGCTGATCATGCAGGTCGCCGGCCGCGCCGGGCGCCATGACCGCCCCGGGCAGGTGCTGATCCAGACCGCATCACCCGAACATCCGCTGCTGCAATTGCTGGTCACGGCAGGGCTATCCGGCGTTTGCGCGCGCGGCGCTGGCGAACGCGGGCGGCACGCCTGCCGCCGGCTACCCACCTTGCCCTGCTGCGTGCCGAGGCGCACGACGCCGACGCGCCGGTGCGTTTCCTCGAGGGTGTCCAGGCCGCATCGGCGCTGGCGCTGTCGCCGACGTGGAGGCCTGGGGGCCGGTGCCCGCCACCATGGAACGGCGCGCCGGTCGTTATCGCGCCCAGCTGCTGCTGCAGTCGGACGCAGCGCGGCAGCCTGCAGCGCTGCTGGGCAACCTGGTCCGGCAGCTGGAGCAGGATCGGGCGGCCCGCAAGGTCCGCTGGTCGGTCGACGTCGACCCGGCGGACACGTATTGACCGGTTGCAAGAAACCCGGCGGGCCGGATAATAGCCGGCTTGGGATCAACGGGGTCAGACTCGATTGATCCGGTATCCGGACAACCCAGGAAAACAATAATGGATCAATCGAGTCCGGCCCCGTTAACCTGATCACATGAAACAACATATCGTCAGCAAACTGGCCGACGCGGTGCACCGTCTGCAGAAAGCCGGCTCGCTACCGGCCGAAGGCCTGCCGGAAATCATGGTGGAACGCACGCGCGAGCGCGCACACGGCGACTTCGCCAGCAACTTCGCCCTGACTGCTGGCCAGGCCGGCGCGCCGCAAGCCGCGCGAACTGGCCGAGCGGCTGGTGGCCGCCATCGGCCCGGCAGCGCAGATCGAGCGCATCGAAATCGCCGGCCCGGGTTTCATCAACTTCTATCCTCGGCCCCGATGCCTGGCACGCCGTCGTCGGCGAGATCGCTGGAACAGGGCGCCGCGCTACGGACGCAGCAACCGCGGCGCGGGCCAGCTCGTCCAGGTCGAATTCGTCTCCGCCAACCCACCGGGCCGCTGCACGTCGGCCACGGCCGCGGCGCGGCCTACGGCGCGGCCGTGGCCAATCTGCTGGAGGCGGTCGGCTTCGCCGTGCACCGCGAATATTACGTCAACGATGCCGGGCGCCAGATGGACATCCTGGCCGCCAGCGTCTACCTGCGCTACCTGGAACTGTGCGGCGAGGACATCCCGTTTCCGGCCAACGGCTACCAGGGCGACTACGTCTGGGACATCGCGCGCCACGCTGCACCGCGAGCACGGCGACGCGCCTGCGCCATCCGGCTGGCCGAGGTTTCGAGGGCGTGCCCGACGGATGAACCGGCGGGCGGCGACAAGGAGGCGCACATCGACGCCTGATCGCGCCGCCTCCAGGCAACTGCTCGGGCGCGCGGACTACCGCCAGGTGTTCGACGCCGGGCCTGGACGCCATCCTGCGACGACATCCGCCAGGACCTGAAGGAATTCGGCGTCGTCTACGACGAATGGTTCTCGGAGCGCTCGCTGACCGAGAGCGGCGCGGTGCGAGCGGTGCATCGCGCGGCTCGAGCAGAGCGGCCATACCTACGAGAAGGACGGCGCGCTGTGGTTCCGCTCCACCGATTTCGGCGACGAGAAGGACCGCGTCATCGTGCGCGAGAACGGCCAGAAGACCTATTTCGCCTCCGACATCGCCTACCACATGAACAAGCTGGAGCGCGGCTACACCCGCGTCATCGACATCTGGGGCGCGGACCATCACGGCTACGTGCCGCGCGTCAAGGCGGCGCTGCAGGCGCTGGGCGACGATCCCGGCGAGGCTCGACGTGCTGCTGGTGCAGTTCGCGGTGCTCTACCGCGGCGGCGACGAAGGTGCAGATGTCGACCCGCTCCGGCGAGTTCGTCACGCTGCGCGAACTGCGCCAGGAGGTCGGCAACGATGCGGCGCGTTTCTTCTACGTCATGCGCAAGTGCGAACAGCACATGGATTTCGACCTGGATCTGGCCAAGTCGCAGTCGAGCGACAACCCGGTCTATTACATCCAGTACGCCCATGCGCGCGTCGCAGCGTGTTCCGGCAGCTCGCCGAGAAGGGCTACACCTGGGACCGGGCGCTGGGCGCATGCCACCTGGACGCTGCTGAACGAGAGCCCACGAGCAGGCGCTGCATGATCAGCCTGTCGCGCTATCCCGGAGGTGCTCGAAAGCGCGGCCCTCAATCACGAGCCGCACCAGCTCACGCATTACCTGCGCGAACTGGCCAACGATTTCCACACCTATTACAACGCGCACACTTCCTGGTCGAGGATGCGGCGCTGCGCAATGCGCGCCTCAACCTGATCGAGGCGACCCGGCAGGTGATCGCCAACGGCCTGCGGCTGCTCGGCGTGTCCGCGGCCGGACGCCATGTAGGGCCAATGCCACGCGATTACAAGCATCGCGCACACGGCCGCGCGCAAGCGCCACCCGGTTATCGCCCTGGCTGGGCATGGCCGCGGGACTGCTGATCGGACTGTTCGCCGCCTTCATCGTGTACATCAGGATGCAGGCCGCGCCGGTGCAGCAGGTGTCGTCAAGGAAACCCTGCCACCGCCGCAGGCGCCGGCCGCGGCGGCAAGCGATGTGCGCACGGATACAAAACGGACGCCGTCCCGCACACCGCCCAAGCCGCGCTTCGATTTCTATACCCTGCTGCCGGAGATGGAGGTCGTCATTCCGGAGGAGGAAATCACCGGCAAGACCCCGAACGAGGGCGTCCGGCCGGTCGAGCAGCCCGGCACCTATTTCCTGCAGGTCGGTTCATTCCGCAACGGCGACCAGGCCGACCGCTTCAAGGCCGAGATGGCGCTGCTTGGCCTGGAAACCAGCATCCAGAAAGTGTCCATCGACAACAAGACCACCTGGCACCGCGTGCGGGTCGGCCCATACAGTGACCTCGATGTCCTGAACAAGACGCGCCGCCTGCTCAAGCAGCGCGGCGTGGAAAGCACGCTGGTCAAGGTCACCGGCTAGAAACAACCGTTTTATTTTACCCTGTCTCGCGCACGACTGCAGGGAGAAGGTGAGACCGGGCAGCGGTCGAGAGACTGGCCTGGGCCATGCAGGAGGTAGAGCACCAAAAGTAGGCGCCTTAGGCGACGCAGGGAGCAGTTGCCGAAAGACGCCAAGGCGCAAAGACAGGAAAAGCATCTGCCACAGAGCACACCGGGGACACAGAGAAAGACTCTGTCGTCGGGATTTGTCTGATATGTAATGCACCGGACTTGACCCGGCAGACAACGTCATGTTGTAAGTTCGGATTGCGACTCACTCCGGTCGTTTAGTCGATTCTGATATTGGCAGCGAGTAACAGGCGGGAATCGACCCGAAGCAGACATACAGGATTATTGCTTAAACTTCCGGTACGTACTGGAAGTTGCTGTACGCGAAAGCTGTTTTCTGACCCCGGTTATTCTTGTTGCTATTGACGGAATGTCGTACTTAGGACTAATTGACAATTGAATTCAGGCTCGCACGCAACTCGGTTTCGTCATCGATGTTACTGACGACGCGTTGCCGCGTGCCGTCTGGCGCAAATATTAGTAAGGAGCCGAGTTGGACTTGTTGTTGCCGGAGAAACGCTTGTCCTTGCGGTGTGGTCATATCAATTACTCGAAATTCAATTCGACCGGAATATTCAGAACGAACTTTATTTAGTAAGTCCATGAGGGTCAGGCTTTGTACGGAATCCTTGTTGTGAGCAAGCACGACGACATGGGAACCCTGTCCGATAACGGAGGTGTCGCTGCTAAACCCTTTGGGCAACAACATGATTGCAACCACTAAAAAGGCCACAATAGCAACCAGTGTTATGAGGGTGGTACGTACCGCTGAACCGGTTTGTGTATATTTCATGCTGTCACCTTGAAGTGAAGTGGTCTACTAAATCCGGACACCGAGTTAGGGCGGTAAAATGCCATAACGAGGTGAGTAAAGACAACAGAAGCGACAAAGAGACGGAACTACAAGGGGGATTTCAAGCGGGATGCAGTGGCGCAAAGAATCCCTTTTCGCATTAAAAGGGCGTCGGAGCAGGTTTGATGGAATAGTGAAGGGTAATTTGTGGCTGGTTACTGAATTACGATTAACTGGGCGGGAACGACAACTTCTGCTGCGTTCGAGACCTCTACCAGGAATGCGGTTTCGTCTTTTTATGGCCGAACCCGGAAGTACGCGAATCGTTTATCACGGGGATTCCAGTTCCGGGGAAAGGCAACTCTTTGCGAACGCCGGTCATTCATGCAAGCGAGTGAAGTTTCAGCTGCTTTGCGCCTTGGCGTCTTTGCGCGACATGCAACTCAGTGCGAGTGTGCCCAGCGTACGGACTCCCCATAGCCTGGCGTGAAATCATTCATCCTTTTTCTTGAGCAGGTCGGCCAGCCCGGCCAGCGCCTTGTGGGACGTCTGCGGGGTATCCCGCCCCGGACTGCCGGTGCCGTCCGCGGACGGCTGGTCCAGGTAACGTGCATGCTCGTTGTCATGGCAATACAGGCACAGTAACTCCCAGTTGCTGCCGTCGGGCGGGTTGTTGTCGTGGTTATGGTCGCGATGATGGACCGTCAGTTCGTGCAGGTTGGCACGGGTGAACTCACGTGAACAGCGCCCGCATACCCAGGGATACATCCCGAGCGCCTGCTCCCGGTAGCCCGCCTCGCGCTGCGCGCGGCTGCGCTGCGCCGCCGCGACGACCGCGTCGAGACGGTCATTACCGGATTTCTTTCCGTTCGTCATGCGCATGCCTCACGGGATCGGCCTGCAGTATTCCACGCGCAGCCGAACGGCGTTGCAATCGGCGTCATTCGGCAGGTGCCTGCGGTCCTGTGCAACCAGGCGGGGCGTATCCCCTTTTGTTCATGAGGGTGTTGCCGGCCCAGCTGATGCCTTCCCTGAAGGTCTGCACCTCGCTCACGCCGGCCACCACTACCGGGCCGGCGGCAAGGGCGCCGGATGCGTGAACACATAGTCGTTGTCCCTGACCGGGGTATGGCAGCCGAAGCATTCCTGCACGAAAGCGGCGTCCTTGCCATAGGGCACCTGGTCCAGGCCCTTCCAGCGCGCGAAGCCCCAGCCGCCGGTCTCCCGGTATTTCTCCGCATCCTTGACCATGAATTCCGCCTGCACGAATTCACCCGGCACCGTGGCCGACGCCCACGCCGGGTGCGTCGCATCCTGCCACACCAGCTTGGTGAGGATGGTGCCGTCCGGCCACGGCCGGGTATGGCCGGCCCGGGCCGCCTCGATCGCCACCGGGTTGCCGAGGATCGCGCGCAGGGTGTTGTTGTCCGTGCGGTGCGATACGCCGAGCATGCGCCAGTCCCGGTAACCCTCGGGCAGTTCGATGCCGTTCGGCGCCGGTGCGGGCGCCGCGCCGGCCAGCACGGCACCGGCCAGCAACAGCGCCGGCATGACAATGAAGCGCCTGTTGATCATGGTTTTCCTCCCGGCGGTGTTTGAAAGAGACTGATACAGGCGGGCAGCACCGCCAGCGCGCGCCGTCATGGCCAGTGTATGACCGGTAAACCGCAATCACAATCCACAGCCCGGCCCCACGGTTCAGCCGTCCAGTGACTTGTGCAGCTTCACGGGTTCGGCCAGCCGCCTGCGCAGGCGCAGGTTGAGCATCTCGACCGCAACCGAAAAGGCCATGGCGAAATAGATATAGCCCTTCGGCACGTGTACGTCGAAGCCTTCCACCATCAGCGTCACGCCCACCAGGATCAGGAACGACAGCGCGAGGATCTTGATGGTCGGATGGGCGTCGACGAACTCGCCGATCGGCCTGGCGGCAAACAGCATGACGGCAACGGACAACACGATGGCGATGGCCATGATCGAGACGTGGCTGGCCAGGCCCACGGCGGTGATCACCGAGTCCAGCGAGAACACGATGTCGAGTACCGCGATCTGCAACAGCACCGCGCCCATGCCCGCGACCACGCCGGGCTGCGCGTGACCGGTTTCACCCTCCAGGCTGTTGTGGATCTCGTGGGTGGCCTTGCCGAGCAGGAACAGGCCGCCGCCGATCAGGATGATATCGCGCCCGGAGATCGCCTCGCCCAGCACGCTGAACCACGGCTCGGTCAGGCCGGCCACCCAGGCGATCGAGAACAGCAGACCGAGGCGCGTGAGCATGGCCAGCCCCAGTCCGGCGCGGCGTGCGACGTTGCGCCGCGACGCCGGCAGACGCCCCACGAGGATGGATATGAAAATGATATTGTCGATACCGAGCACGACCTCCAGGGCCGTGAGTGTCCCCAGCGCGATCCACGCCTCTGGAGTGGAAAACCATTCGAACATCCGGTGACCTCCCGTGGTTTCGTTGCCAGTCGGTGCCGTCAGGGCGCCGCGCCCGCCCCCGCCGGCGCGAGGGAACTGAACAGGACCGGCGCGGCGGCGATGCGCTGGCACAGCCGGATCTGGCGGCGATACGGCGCCCAGTTGATCAGGAACGTCGCCAGCGACTCCCAGAGTGAGACCCAGGCGGCCACAGTCAGGCCTTCGGCAAAAACCCGGCTGATGACAGATTCGCCATGTTCGAGGTACAGGTTCAGCCGGACCGCCAGGTAGAGGATCGCGATGCCTACCATCAGCAGGATAAAGGAGGTTCGGAACATGTGCCTCAGCTCGCGCATTTGCAGGTGGCCGAGGTAGGTGAAATACGTGCCGAGACTCAGGCGTACGCGTGACATGGCCTCTTCATTGACCGGCGTGCCGAAACTGAAGCGAATGACAAAGGGTTCCCTGCCAAGCTCGCGCGCCGATTCGACCAGGTACTCGACCAGGTTCTGCTCGAGATCCTTCTTCAGGAAGTGTGCGGAATTGTCGTAGTCACTGTACAGCTCCTCGACACGGTTCGCGGCGATGTCGATGCTCACCAGTCCCTGATCGGTGCGTGAATAGCGGTCGAGGATGTGTCTGTCCATTCGGTATCACCCGGTCTGTTCGGCAGTGCACGATAGTAAACCGGAGCGGCTGCGGAGTACATTGACGCCACGGACAAGCCACCCCGGTACCTGCAACCCGGACGTGTACCGGCCCCGTGCGGATACGGACCATGCCCCGGCAGCCGGCACGACCGCGCCGGGAAATGGGGACGTACATCAACGGCCGGCCAGCAGCCTGCCGATGATTGCCTGATATTTCCGTTCGTTGTTGAGCGCCGCGTGCAGGTAGATCAGCATGACGACGAGGACGAAAAACAGGCAGCTGACCACCACCGGGAGGATCATGGCCGACAGCAGCATGACATCGGCGGACAGCGTGCCGGCATGCACGGCATCGATGGCAAAGGATGGATTCGCCAGGCCGGGGTGCTGTATAAACAGAAAGCCATAGGTGCCGGCAAGCAGGACCACCAGCAGCAGCAGTGCCGGCGGCCACCAGCGGATCAGGCGGCGGCGCCTGTGGATAAACGCCTGTTCGGAATCGTTCAGTTTCATTGCCGGATATACCTCACCGTGTTGACCGCTGGTCGACTCATTCCCGGTCTGCGAACCGTTCCCGTGTTGATTTCTCCCGTGAGAAATCGACCGGTGACGCATGACCACCCCCGCAATGCAGGGTTCCGCCTCACGCGGCCCGGGCCCGCCACCGGGCACCGGCCGCCGCTACCCAAGCGGAATACGGTCCCTGTTCCGGGCCAGCCACTCCCTGAAGGTCTGCAGTGACGGGTTCAGCGCACGGGCAAGGTCAACGTCGCGGGCCGCGCAGAAGATCCCGTTGAAGTCACGCTTGAACTGGAACATGTTGCCCAGGTCCTCGGCGCCGGGGAAGCCAAAGCCGCGGTAGACCTCGGGTGACACGGCGTTGTAGTGCACGGCCTCGCCAAGTGCCTCGCTGAGTGCAGCAGCCATCTCCCCGCCGGTCAGGTGCTCGCCGGCGATACCAACCGTCCTGTCGATATACACGCGGCCAAGTCTGAATATACCGTAGGCACACCCGCCTATGTCCCCGGCGGCGATGCCCGGGAGCTTCCTGTCATCCATGGGCAGGGTGATCGCCAGTTTGCCATCCGGCCCCCGTTTAGGCCCCATACCGAAGTGGATGAGGTTGTCCCAGTAGAAAGAGGTCAGCAGGAAGGTCGTCGGCACGGCGTGTTCCCTGAAATACCGGTTGGCCTCCCCCTTGGCGTCGAAGTGCGGTACCTTGTAGCTGCCCATCAGCGTGGGCATGCGATCGTCGCTCAGCGGCACCTGCTCCCGCGTATCCTCGAGGGTGGACCAGATGACGTGCTCCACGCCGGCGGCCTTTGCCGCCGCCGCCAGATTCGCCGCCTGCGCCAGTTCCCGCTCCGGCGAGATGTGCTCCCAGAAGTTCGTGACGCAATAGGCCCCCCAGGCACCGCTGAACGCACGTTTCAGGCTTTCGAGGTCGTCGAGGTCCGCCTCGACGACCGCCGCCCCCAGACGGGCGAGCCCGCTGGCCTGCTCCGAACGGGCATTCCGGGTCAGTGCGCGTACCTGGAAGGGGGTGTCCGGGTCATTCAGGATGGCACGGGCCAACCCGCCGCCCTGGGCGCCGGTGGCGCCCACGACGGCAACCGTCTTTTGCATCGCCATACCCTGTTCCTCGCTGGCATGAATAAACCGGGGTGTCAGATCGGACACTCGACTGTGAAGTATAGTGCGCGACCGACCGTTCGATCACGGGCGCGCCGGCCTGGTGGGAGCTACAGACGCCGGCGCCTGGATCCCCCATCGGCACTGGCAAACCGGCAGCCGGCCGGTGCTACTCGCCAACCACCTGGTACGCCGCCCTGTCGAATTGCCCCAGAATTTTCGCTACGGCAAGAAAGCGCGTGTGATTCGGTGTCCCCCTGTCACGGTCGGCAAACCGGGGTATAACGATCTCCTGCTGCCGGCCCCCCGCCTGGATGACAACCCGGGTCCCGCTGCCGTCGAGGTATTCCGCCTGGAAGGGCTTGAGCAGCCGGATGCCCGCGGCCAGCGCCGCACTGAATTTCCCGCGCACTACCTCTGGCGGGTACGGGTTGTTGCGGACGAACTCGATGTGGGGAGGGGACGGGTAGCTTACCCTTTCCCAGCCGCTGTTTGGACGGAGATATTCCTGGTCGTCGTGGGCATACCGCAGCGGGGCCACCACGATTTCCGAGCGCCCGTCGTGCCACAGGGTGAGCCGCTCAAAACCCCCGTTCGTCTCCCAGTTCTGGTGCTCCCAGAGGATCATCTCAACGTCGTCCGCTGCAGGGACAGGGGCCGCGGCCCGGGCGATTGCCGGCACGGCCATCGCACAGATCAGTAATACCAGTCCTGTAAGTGCCTGTCTCATATGGCTCCCGTCCGGACGCCCTGCCCGGGGTGATCTGCCTGCGGCCGGGGTGCCAGACGCTGTCCTGCAAAAACGTCCCGGATCGACGGGCATCGGCCGGCCGGGCACGGCGATTGAGCACCACGGCTGGATGCATCACCGGGCGCGGACCTCAGGTGTTGCCGGCCCGGGACCCGGACCGGTACAGGAGCAGTCCCGACAGGGCGAGCGCGGCGAAGACCGCCCCGGCGACAAACGTGGCCGGGGCGCCCCAGGCGCTCCACAACGCGCCGGCGATCACACTCGCCAGCAACAGCGCTGCACCGCTGGCCAGGTTGAAAATGCCGAAGGCCGTGCCGCGCAGCGCGGCGGGTGCGGCATCGGCCACCAGCTTGGTGAGCAAGCCCTGGGTAACCGCCATGTGCAGGCCCCAGAGCGCCGCGCCGGCCAGGGCCGGTGCCGGTGACGCCGCCATCGCCAGCACCCCGTCGGCAACGATCAGCACACCGAGCCCTGCGACCAGCAGGACTCGCGGGGCAAGCCGGTCGGCTGCGACGCCAGCCGGGTAGGCAAATGCCGCGTAGACGACATTCATGACGATCAGTATCAGGGGCACGTAGCCGATGGCGAGCCCGACATCCTGCGCGCGCAGGATCAGGAACGCCTCGCTGAACCGGGCCAGGGTAAAGACCGCCCCGAGCGCGACGATGAGCCAGTAGCGCAGCGACAGGCGGTTTGCGCCGCTGAAGGACAAACGGCCCCGCGCACCCGCCGTCCGCAACACGGTCCCGGGCTCGTGCACCGCGAGGACGAGTACGGCCACCGCGAGCAGCGCCGGGATGACGGCCAGCCACAACACCGCCCTGATGTCATCCGCAAACCAGGCCATGAACGCCACCGCGAGCAGCGGTCCGATGAAGGCTCCGACCGTATCGAGCGACTGGCGCAGGCCGTAGGCCGCACCGCGCAGCGCCGGTGCCACGGTGTCTGCGACCAGCGCATCGCGCGGCGCGCCGCGGATCCCCTTGCCGATCCGGTCGATGCACCGGGCCGCAAACACCCAGCCGACTGTCGTCGCAAGCGCAAACACCGGCTTGCTGGCCGCGCCCAGCCCGTACCCGAGGACGATCAGGCGCTTGCGTTTTCCGAGGTGGTCGCTGAGCGCGCCGGAGAATACCCTGGTCAGCGCGGCCGTCGCCTCGGCGACGCCTTCGATGACGCCAATCGTCGCCATGGACGCCCCCAGCACAGTGCCCATGTAGACCGGCAGCAGGCTGTGGACCAGTTCCGAGGAGCTGTCCATGAACAGCGAGACGAACCCCAGCGCCCAGATACTCCCGGGCAGGGCGCGCCAGCTGGCGAGTGGCGGTGGGTTGGGGTTGACGCGGGACATGCGGCTCAGACCCGGGCTGTATTCGGGTGGCTGCCACCCGCGGACACCCGGCAGACCGCGGCGTCAGGCCGCATACCAGAGCACCGCGAAGAAATGACAGGTACTGCCCGCGATAACGAACAGGTGCCAGATCAGGTGGCCGTAGTGCAGCCGTGCATCGGTTGCGTAAAAGGCAACGCCGACCGTGTAGAACAGGCCGCCCGCAAGCAACCACAACACGCCCGCCAATGGTACCCGCTCCAGCAGCGGATCGGCCGCGATCACGATCGTCCATCCCATCAACAGATACAGGCCGGTAGACAGAACCGGGTGAGTGACCCCGCCGAAGACCTTGAGCACCACCCCGGCCGCGGCAAGACTCCAGACGATGCCGAACAGCGTCCAGCCCCATGCCCCGCCCAGTATCCCCAGCGTGAACGGCGTATAGGTTCCGGCGATGAGCAGAAAGATGGCGGAATGCTCGATGATCCGGAACACCGCCTTGGCCTTCCCCGCCGGCAGCGCGTGGTAAAGTGTCGAGGCGAGATACAGGAGTATCAGGGTCGCCGCGAACAGGCTCGTGCCGACGATGTAGCCGGCGTCGCCGTGGCGTGTCGCGCGCAGGACGAGGAACGGGGTACCGGCGAGCGTGGCGACCAGCCCGGCGCCGTGGCTGAGGCTGTTCGCACGTTCTTCCGCCGGCGTTTGCTCACGCCCGGGGTCCGCAGTAACGACGTGCATGACAGCCCGGGGCCCGGCCGCCTGCTTACCGGCGGGGGTTGCGCGGCCGATCCTGTGCTGTACCGGTCGACACGATGTTCATATGAAACCGCGTGCAAGATAGACGCTCAATGCACACCCGAGGATCCCGATAATGCCGTTGACGACCATGCCTGAGGCAACATTATAGCCACCCGGGATCTCGACCGGACTGAGCGTCCTGATGATTTTCCTGTGCTGCCAGACCGAATAAAACGCCACGAATGATGCCAGCAGGATGAAGGACACCCCGACGAAGAATGAGATATGACGCTGGAAAATCCTGATTTCATGCTGGCCCATGATCTCGAGAAACAGGCCGAAGCGCTCTACCACGAATCCAAAGGCCATCAGCGTAATACTCGTTCGGGTCCATGCCAGCAGGGTACGCTCTGCGGCGAACAGCACTCGTGGGTCTTTCAGGTCTGACATGATGTGACTGGCCAGTGGTTGATTTGTGCGGGAGGACGCAGTATGCCGTGGACGGTCCGCCGGGTAAAAGGGTTGTGTGTCATGTCCAGGGTGATCAGGTAGCGGCGGTGATGCGGGTAAGCTCCAGGGCCGGCGGACTGGCCAGCGTCTGATACACGACGCAGTACCGCTCGGTCAGGCGCAGCAGCGTTTTCAGCTGCTCCTCCGGGGCATCGGTGTCGAGCGTGATGCGCAGCCGTATGTGCTGGAAACCGACGGGGACGTCGCTGGATACCCCCAGGGTGCCACGAAAGTCGAGATCGCCTTCCGCCTCAAGCGTGGCATCACGCAGCTCGATGCCCAGCGCGGTGGCAACGGCATTCAGGGTCACCCCGGCACAGGCCACCAGGGCCTCCAGCAGCATGTCGCCGGAACAGGCGCTTTGCCCGCTCCCCCCGGTGGCGGGATGCAGCCCGGCAACGACGAGCGCCCTGCCCGTCTCGATACTGCAGCTGACGCCTTCACCCATGCGGCCGTGTGCGCGCAGCGTGAACAACGCCGCCTCGGGGACCTCGCGGTAGTGCGACTTCAGCGGGGTCTGGATGGCGCGTAATTCCTCGGATTTCATGATGAATCTCCTCCTGTGTGTCCCTGGTGGATGGCACACGGGCTTGCGGTCACCGCGTGTCCCGCCGGATCGAATGTTTATCGCTCCGTGCTACGCAACACGTTCTCTATGCGCCGATCCGGTATGAGCCAGAGCAGCGCGACAAACACGTACAGGCCCAGCGAGAGCCATTGCGAGCGGAAGGCCAGCGGGATGGCAACGGCATACAGGACGGGCGACAGCCGGCCTTTCCAGTCGCCACCAACGGCCTTTTTCAGGAGCGACTCCTGGCCCTGCGACGCGATGATCACCTGCTGCAGGATCATGTAGGCAATCGCCGCCATCAGCAGCACGACGCCATACAGTGCCGCGGGTGCCGGTGCGAAGTGGTTCTCGCCCATCCAGCCCGTCGCGAATGGAATAAGCGACAGCCAGAACAGGAGATGCAGATTGGCCCATAACATCGGCCCCGTGGCTTGCCTGCACGTATGCAGCATGTGGTGGTGGTTGTTCCAGTAGATACCGAGGTAGACGAAGCTCAGTACGTAGCTCAGGAATACGGGCACCACGGCCAACAGGGTGTCGAGGGTCTCGCCGTGGGGCACCTTCATTTCCAGCACCATGATGGTGATGAGGATGGCGATCACGCCGTCACTGAATGCCTCCACCCGCTGCGTTCCCATCGCTCATCCGCTCCCGTTCAGGGGTACTTCCACTAGAACCTATCTCATAATTCCGCGCGAACCGCGTTGCAGTCCGAACTGCGTGCCTGCAAGGCGCGCCGCGCAGCACAGTACTTGACGTACGGGCAAGCGGGGCAACGCCGTAGGCGCGCAGTTCGGACGCAACCCCTTGGGGACCGGGCGATTTTAGCCCCTGGCCTTGTTGCGGCTCGCTCATGTAGCAACGGCTACACCACGCTCACCCCGCCTTGCCAGGAACCAAAATCGCCACGGTCGCGGCCGCGGGGAATTATGAGATAGGTTCTAATCAGCCGGTTGCCGTCACGTCGTCGAAAAAGTCAACGACACCGGTCTCGAGCGAATACTCCGCACCGACGATGAGGAGATTGTCGTGCAGGCTCAGTCGCTCCAGGACGTCCGACCCGTGCCGCAGGTGGTTGGCCGAGGCACGGATATTGGCACGCACCGCCAGCCGCATCAGGGTCTCGTGGTCGTTGCCGGGTCCGGCCGCCAGCAGCGGCTCTACTGCCGGCCGCACGCGGTCGACGATCGAGCGCAGATTACGCGACCTGTGGCTGGTCTGCTGCATGAGTTCCTCCAGCGTGGCGGACACCGCCCCACACCGGGTGTGCCCAAGCACCACGACGAGCCGCGTACCGAACCACTCCGCGGCGAACTCGACGCTGCCGATCTGGGACGGCGCGACGATGTTCCCGGCGACGCGAATAACGAACAGGTCCCCCAGCCCCTGATCAAACACGATCTCCGCCGGCACCCTCGAGTCGGAGCACCCGAGAATGATGGCGAACGGCTTCTGGTCCGCCACCAGCTCGGCACGGCGCGCCGGGCTCATGAGCTCGGCGCTGCCCTGCAAGCCGGCCGCGAACCGGCGGTTTCCCGCCCGCAGACGGTCCAGTGCTTCGCGTGCTGAAGACATCGGACGCGGGTACTCCGCCGCTCAGGGCCGCATCCGCGCGCCGCGGCGCGCGGTATCCACTGTGGCACCGGCACCGCCGGCACCCGTCATGCCGTCATTCATGGCGGTCCGGGTGAGCGGTCAGGTCCGATCACGCTGTGGCAACGCCCGTTGTCGTTCACGGACAGCCGTATAGACAACCAGCGTGATCAGCAGGGTGGCAAGAATGAGGGACGAGCCGATGGTACCGAAGTTCAGTCCGCCCTGGGCAACCGGTTTCGTCAACAGGTCCCCGAACGTCGCCCCGAATGGACGGGTAAGGACAAACGCGATCCAGAACAACGCGACGCGGTTGATCCGTGTGGAGTACGCCGCGAGTACAACCCCCCCGATCAGGCCGCCGATCAACAGGGCCCCGCCGAGAAAGCCGAGCCCCGAGTCATCCGCGAGATAGTCGCCCAGGGCGGTACCCAGCGTGTTCGAGAACAGGATGGCGATCCAGTAGAAGGATTCCGCCTTGCGTGAAACGATGTTGTCGACGGAGAGCGACTTTTCACTGTAGCGCCACAACGCCAGGACAACCACCAGGCACGAGAGCAGAATCATTGAACCCGTCGCGTAACCCAGCCCCAGCGTCCTGTCCATGTAGTCCGACATCGTCGTGCCGGCCGTGCTGGTGGAAAGGATCACCGTCCAGAACAACAGGGGGTGAAACGCCCTCGATTTCAGCTGCAATGCCAGGGTAACGACAAACAGCGCGACCAGCAGGACAGAGCTGACGCCATAACCGACATTCAGCGTCATGGACAGGAGATCCCCCGCGGTCTCCCCCAGGGTCGTCGCGCAGATCTTCATGATCCAGAAGAATAATGTGACCTTTGCAACCTTGCTCATAGACTCCTCTACAAAGACAGGCACACGGGCGCACCGTTACAGGGCTGCACCGGCAGACCGTGTGTCCGGCATGGTTAGACGCGTGGCGGCACGCCCGGACACCCCGATGGCAGCTGCCCGCACCGTCAGTACTGTAGTGCATTGATTGCTTATCTCCAACTACACAACCGGTGTTTCATGCCGTTCCAGGGGCCGTTCCGCGCGGCCGGCGCCCGCGTGGGCTGGCAGCCGGCCAGCCCGGGCTGCCTCGTCAGGAGGCAACCCCGTCTTTTACAATGCCCCTGGCGAGGTAGCCAAGCGTTACAGCATCTGCGTCATGCAATTTCAGTTGTGTACCTGAATCAAGCGTTATCATGGCCCTGTCGAAACGAGCCCTTTCTCGACCTCGCAAGCCTTGAATTATTCCAGTGGGACCTCCCGGACTCATATTTGTTCGCCAGCGTTTCCTCGTCAAGCCCAAAGAAGTCGCAGTACTCGTTGGTCAGTACAGTACTCAGCCGCACGCCGCCGTCCTTGGCACAGATCAGGAACTCGTCCTCATCCGGGCGCGCGCACATAAAGACGTAAGAGTCGATGTCAGGTCGCCCATCGAGCGCTCCGCACGGATCACGCCCGCTTGCGCAGAAAGACGTGGGTCGCACGCTCGCCCGCCGTGCTGTTCGTGCATTCGTAGCCCAGGGCATGCAGATCGATGCCGTACAGGAGATGCTCCCCGGACCCGAGCAGGACAGGCCGGATGACGAGGTGGAGTTCGTCAATCAGGGCGGCGCGCAGATACTGCCGAATAGTGGCGACGCCGCCACCGAGGCGGACATCGCGGCCGTCCGCCGCGGCTCTCGCCTGCTCCAGGGCGGCGTGAATACCCTCGGTGACAAAGTGGAACTCCGTACCCCCCGCCATGCTGAGCGGCGCCCGCGGGTGATGCGTCAGTACGAAGACGGGTGTGTGATACGGAGGCTCGTCACCCCACCAGCCTTTCCAGCTTTCGTCCAGCCATGGGCCCCGGACAGGGCCAAACATGTTGCGCCCGAGAATCCAGGCACCGATTCCGGCAAAGCCCTGCTCCGCAATGCCATTGTCGACGCCCGCCTCCCCGCCGTC
The DNA here is from genome assembly GCA_963803275.1 of uncultured Gammaproteobacteria bacterium. Classification (GTDB taxonomy): domain Bacteria; phylum Pseudomonadota; class Gammaproteobacteria; order UBA9214; family UBA9214; genus UBA9214. The sequence goes on from CAWDLS010000001.1 coordinate 707,103, forward strand.
GTCGCCGTGCATCTTCCGCCATACGCGTGTGTGGAAGAACCACTCCACCAGTTCGGGTCCCCTGCTGCCGAGCGGATTCTGGAGGTCCTGGTCCGGTCCTGCGCCGTAACCATCGATTGAGATCGCAAAGCTCTGGACTCGCAGTTTTGACATTGCATACCTCGCCTGTTAGTCAATGCTACGCCCCCGCCAGGACCACCTGGCGGCCCGCCTCAGGCGCACGGCCTAATCGCTCTGACCGGTGCTTCGATCGCAAGCGCCTGCTCGCCGTCCAGCGCAATAGCTGCATCGGAAATCAACACCATGTTATCGCAGATTCCCTGCCGCCATCACTGGATCCCATCCGGAATCCATGCGCTGAAGGCAGGCACATTCCGCGTGCATCTCAAGACAATAAAATTGTTTTTGATTTACAACGACAAAATGTTTCACTTGCGTAACGGCCCGGCCTGGAGCGCAGTATGAGGATGATTGGCCGGGCGCGAAGTGGCTGTTACGCGTGTTCCCTTCATGTGGAATCTTTCGATAAATGTGCAAGTGTATGGGCATTCGACTCCCAGTGCTTTCCGTCAAACAGCTCGATTGTCACTGCGCCGATGGTGCCTGCATCGAGGCACCGAAGGTTGACGCTAAAGCCATCCGGGTTTGAGCGGGGAACGTAGAACGATTTGATCCCGCAGACCTTGCAGAAGAGATGTTTGGCTTCCCCGGTACCAAATGTATAGCTTGTCAGGTACCCTTCGCCGGATAGCAGATGAAAATGCGACGCGGGAACAATGAGGTGAAGATAACCGGACTTGCTGCATATCGAGCAATTGCACTCCTGGACCAGTACATTCTCCGGCGCAACCACCTCGAAACGTACCGCGCCACAGTGGCAACCACCTTTATGGATCATAACGCTTCACCTCGCCCGGTTCATCCATTGCCCGTATCGCCTGATGGTGTACACGGCGCATCACCGACCATTTGCACCGGCCTCGTCGCGTATCGAACGCTTGCACATGGCAGGTCATGTACCTCACATCGTCCATCCCCGGTCATCCGCAGCAGGCTGCAGGGCCAGCACACCGTACTAGTCGGGAATCTCGGCCTCGACAAGTTTCGCCAGCAGCGAGAGCGATTCCTGCCAGCCGAGATAGCATGCCTCGGAAGGAATGACATCGGGCACGCCTTCCTGCACGATGTTCAGTTCAGTGCCGACGGCTACCTGCTTCATGGTTATCGTCACCTGTAGTTCCCCTGGCAGGTTCGGGTCATCGAATTTGTCCGTGTAGCGGATGCGCTCGTGCGGTACCAGTTCAAGATACTCTCCACCGAAGGAGTGGCTGTGTCCCGTGGTGAAATTCGTGAACGACATCCTGTGGGTTCCGCCGACCTTGGCGTCCAGGTGGTGAACCTTGCCGGTAAATCCGTTTGGTGGAAGCCATTTGGCCATTGCGTCGGCATCCAGGAATGCGCGATAGACTCTCTCGGGTGTCGCACGGAGTACACGGTGAAGCCGGATGGTGTTTGTTGACATGATTTCTGTCCTTTCGATGGGTGGCACCGTGGTTCACAAAATGCGCTGCAATGCCGGTCGTTGTCTGCCGTTTGATCCTGGCCGCGTCCCCATGGCGGCACCGTGCAACGCCTCACGCCTGGACGACCCATTGGGGATTCCATGCCACTTCCCACAAATGCCCGTCAGGGTCCTTGAAGTAACCGGCATAGCCGCCCCAGAAGGTTTCATGTGCCGGCTTCACGATGACGGCACCGGCCAGCTTCGCCTGCTCCATCACCGTGTCGACCTCGGCTTTCGAGGCGACGTTATGGCCAATGCTGAACTCGGTCGAGCTTCGGCCACCAGGCGGTATGCCGGCATCACGGGCAAGGCTCATGCGCGGCCAGAGCGCGAGCTTCAGGCCGGCTTCAAGATCGAAGAAGGCAACTGCCCCGTACTCGAATTCCGTACCGACAATGCCTTCGGTCTTCAGGCCAAGTCCGTCACGGTAGAACCGGACTGCATTCTCGAGATCATCAACACCGAGAGTAATGAGTGTAATCCGTGCTTTCATGGGCGCACTCTCCTTGAGGAATAACGATCCCGGTGACCGGCGCACGCCCGCAGACCGCTGCGCTGCATGGGGCATCGCACATACAACTGGACGGCCGGTGACGTCAACGGCTCCACCGCTTCACCGCCCGCACCGGTCACAGCAAAACTGATCCATGGCGGGCCGTATCAATGCTGCCAGGATGCCGGCTGTGTTGCCGGGTCAACACCGGCCGCCTTTGCGGCCTCGGCCTGCTCCGCCGCCTGTTCAGCGGCGATCTGATCCTGCATGGCGCCGTTCGGCATCTTGCCGAGCGCACTGCCCAGCACGCTGGTCGAGAGGCCTGCGGCTGCGTCGGTGTTTACCCACAGGATCGCGCCGGTCGCACCATCGATCAGGGCGACCTCGACCGCTGAAGCCGACTGACCGGCTGGTAATAGGTGCCGGTCAGCGCGCCGAGCAGCACGTTTGCGGCGATTTCCTTCCTGACCTGGCCAGCCGACTTGGTGATACCCTCGAACTTCACCAGCAACAGCGCATCTGCGCCGGCAACATCGGCAACCGGGTTGACCACCGGTCCCAGCGAGACGCGGAAGCGCTTGTAGTCATCCTCGGTTACCGTGCCGTCATACAGTTCCTTTGCCGCGGCCTCGTAGGCGTTCTTGACCTGTTCCACCTGGAAGGCGAGCTCGGTGTTTTCCTGCACGAGTGCGGCCAGGTCCACCTTGCTGGTCGCGAAGCCGTGATCATTCAGGATGCTGCTGGCCAACGCCGTCAGATCGGCGGGAAAGGATGCCTCCTTGTCTTCGAGGGTCTCGTTGTCGCCCGAGAACATCACGCGTTCCACCTTGACCGTGGGCGGCAGGACCACCACGCGCTCGATGTGCTTGCGGCCGCTGGCGTATTGCGGTCAGCGGTGTACAGCCGTACGTCTGCGTCAGCACCAGCACAGCGGCAATCAGGTACAGGGTTCTCTGGGCCGTTCTCATTCCTTGTTATCCATACCGGTCAGGACACTTTCGATATAGCGGCGATCGGGTACGTCTTCTGCATTGGTCAGGTAATACGCCAGTGCAATGCGGCTTTCGGCGAAGTCACCCCGGGCATGGGCGATCAGGCCGATGCCACGGTAGGCCGGCGCAAACGCGGGATCAATCGCAAGCACCTCCCGGTAGACCTGCCCGGCCTGCGACCGGTAATCCGCCGCGCGGCCGGTGAATTCCGCGACCAGGTCATCGTTGAAGGTTTTGTCATAAAGGCGCGCATGTTCGCGTGCCGCACCGTTCGGATCCTCCGCCATCAGTCGCAGTGCCTCGCCGCGGTAATACAGATAGGCGGGATTGCCGGGTTCGCGCTGCAGCGCACGCTCGGCGCAATCCTTCGCGAGTTCGTAGTGCTTGTTGAGCAGGCGCAGCGTGATGCTCCCGGCGTGCAGCGGGCGCGTCATGGCCTGATAGACGTCGGCGTTCGCGGAGACGCCGGGGTTGACAGGCAGCCGCTCCTTTTCGATCAGGTCCTGCGTGTACTGCATCCGGTAGCCGTTATCCGGGTGGCTGCTGTAGATGGACTGGTTGACGGATTCCTCCACCTTCACCTCGCTGATCACACGGAACAACTCAGTGGCCCCGGACAGCGGGTAGCCGGCGGCCGACATGATGCGCAGCGCCATTTCATCGGCTTCCTTTTCATGTGCCCGGCTGTAACTCGAAATCGAGGCGATGTAGGGAATGTAGGCAATCGAGGTGCCCATCAGCATCAGGTCGGTGATGTGCGCCGCGATAATCTTGGCCTTGCGGTCCTTGTATCCGGACAGGCCGTGACGCTGTATGACATGGGCAAGTTCGTGCGCCATCACGTGCGCCACCTGTGCCTCGTTATCGAGGCGCTCCAGCAATCCGACATTGATATAGATGCTGCCATCGGGGAAGGCATAGGCGTTCACGACCGGATCACGCACCACCGAAACGGTGATATCGAGATTGCCGGCCAGGCCGGCAGGTCGCAGGCGCTGCAGGACGCCGCTCAGGTAGGTTTGCAGCTCCGGGTCATCCAGCAGCAAACCGTGGCGCCTGAATTCCTCGCGCGCCCGGGCCGCTTCCGTGAACAGCCGCAGCTCGTCCTCGTCGGAGCCGACATGCACGTCCGCCGCGGTCAGCGGTTTCACCTCGGCGGTCGAACAGCCGGCCAGCCAGACGAGCAGCACCGGCCAGAGCACCCTGCGCCAGCGCCAATCCATTTCATGCATGATCCACACCCCCAAGGGCACTGTACGCTTGTTATTGATTGTATCCACACAGCCGGCGTGCAGGAGTGTACAGGCCGCATAACTCAATCCGAAGCCCTGCGGCTGATGGATCCGCCTGTGTCAGTTGCCGGGAGTGGCACAGCGCCATCCCGGGGCTGGCAAAGGGCACGAATTGCATCATCTGCACCGATCGCGACGTCCCGGGGGGGCCAGTCGATGCCGGGCCATCGGAGGGACGGGATGCCTTATTGTATACGCTTGATGTGTTGGGCCACCCATCGGCGTTGCAGTTCCATCACGATCCCGGTGACGCCTGGCGGTGGATTTATCTGCTCCCCGGCCAGTGAGTCAGCAAACAGGAGACCGTAGCCGTTGGCCTGGGAACGCCGGACCAGTACACGATAGGTTTGTGTCCTGCCCCCGAACTCCAGTATCGCCTCGAGTTCGTCATCCAGGGCCAGATCGATCCAGTCAGCCGGGCACAATTTCACGAAGATGCCGGTAAGGCTGATGTCTGTGGGTGTGGCGGGGCATTCGTTTCCGCCGCTGCGGAGACGAACCGTCAGTCCGCTGTTATCCCACACGGTAACACGAAACGTCCGGCGTCGATCAAGCTCGCTTCCGGCATGCGATGTGACAAAATTGATCAGCTCCTTGACCCCGGCCGAATCCAGGGAAATCCTGACGTCCGGCTGATCGAGGCGAATGATGGTCAGGAACTCGTCATCCGAGACCAGGTGTACGTTGCTGATGGTGATTTCCGGCATGGCTCTCCCTGTCCTGTTTCAGCAGCGACGGTCGCCGTAACCTACCGTCCTGCACCGACTATACGGTAACCCCGTGAACTCTCAATAATACATATGTATTAGCGTGCAGACCTTGTTGCAGCGCCGTCCGGCTAGCCTGGCGGACAGCCGGCACCGGATCGGCAGTGCCTCGTGCGCTGGAAAATGTTTGCCGCGGCGGACGCACTTCCGGCCTAAAAAAACCGATCGGCTATTTACCATCACTTCTTTTTTCCGGACATGTTGAGAGCGACGGCGGCGCGAATGAGGTCCTTGAGTGCTTGATCGTTTATCTTGTCACCATGATGGATGTCGATGGCACGCCGGACATTCCCATCCATGCTGGCATTGAATAAACCCGCCGGATCCTCTAGCGAGGCGCCCTTGGCAAAAGTGAGTTTTACGTGGTTCTTGTACGATTCACCCGTACAGACGATCCCGTTGTGAGACCAAACTGGGGTTCCCCGCCATTTCCATTCCTCTATTATTTCCTGATCTGCTTCCTTGATGAGCTCACGCACGCGGCGCAGCATCTCTCCGCGCCAGTCGCCGAGTTCTGCAATTCTCTCACTGATCAGCTCCGAAGGTGATTTTTCGTGTCTTGTACCAGCGTTTGTCATCGTCCAGGCACCCCCGTGTGAGCACATGAAAGCCGTGCGACAGCCGAACATCAATCGATGTATCCTCTCGCCCATGGCGCGATACGTTCCCGGCATCGCGCCTATCTTACACTTCCGACGCCAAACTCCTCACATCAGCGGCAGTAAAAAGCAGTGTGACGAGGAACGAGGAGCGCCGCTTTTTGATGTCTGCCGGATGTTTTTGTTGGGCGCATTTCATTTTACAACCATGCCTTTGGCTGCCCATGCGCGTGCTCGCATAGTGATTGAACCATCAGCCTGAATGGGTAAACGTGCAAATAATGCATCTCTGAGCGTTTCTCTTTCAGACTTATCCAAGGACAACACATATGTTGGTGCCGGCCCTTGGCCGCCGAGAAATGGTTTCCAATAGTCATCAAAGTCACGGAAGTCCGTGTTTATTTCGAGGGGGGCTGTTTCTACTTCGACAAAACCCGACCGTTTAAATGTCTCTTTCAATCCATCAGCGCTAGAATCTGGAAAACGGCGTCCTTCATGCAGGTTTGATGCTTTTGGATTTTGCTCAACTGCGATATCCCAAAAATAGTTTAGAAAGTCCATTTTTACAGCATAATCCCAGACATAAACAGCAACGGTGCCACCGACTGTTGTGACCCGCATCATTTCGGCAAGGGCCTTTTCCGGTTCCGGAATGAAGTTCAGAACAAGTCCGGCAACCGTTATGTTTACTGACGAATCCTCCAATGGTAAGGACAGTGCATTTCCAACTCTGCACTCTGCGAGGCTTCCGAGTCGTTTCCGTGCTGTGCTGACAAAACCTTCAGATTGATCGATTGCCGTGATCTTTCCCGGCGTGTGCCGGTTGATAATTGCTTCGCTCAATGCTCCCGATCCACATCCGATGTCCAGCCAGTTAAGCCCCCCGGAAGGAGTCAGCCAATCGGTGAATAACGCTGCCACAAGGCCGCTCCATCTTCCCATGTAATTTTCGTAAGGGTCACCTGATTGCCATGAATTTTTCAAACGTACTATCTCCGGATTTCGATCGCTCAATGGTTTGTGTCAGCCGACGCCGAAGGGGCGCCGGCGACGCAGGCGGTCGGATGGACGCAATGCTTATGGCGGGCTGGAGTGTAATGTTATGCTGCGATGCCTTCTACAGACAGATGACTTATGTCTGTTCGCTGGCTCGCATGCTCAAATGTAATGGCGCATACATTGCCTTCTGCATCTACATCCAGAACTGTATTTTCATCGAGGTCTTTTGACTCGGCGATCTCTTGCTCACGGAATTCAATAGATAACGTATCCGTATCTTCGAAGTATTTAACCTTCATGACTTATAGCCCCGATCAAAAAATGCCTTGTGAACTGTTTCAGCATCCTGCAACAAAATGACATGCAGGTATCTTCCCTGCATTGCCTCGATTTCAGCCCACCGGCGAATACGACCATCTCCTTGAATTTGTTCACTTTCCGGGTTCTCAATAACATACTGAATCCATTCGTCTTTTATTATCGCGCGATCCTTCCTGCTCCTGATTGACTAAAAGTACCTGATAGTTTTCACCGCATTTCTTCCCTATGCAGCGACGTCCATGCTCACCTGCCGCTATGTAGCGCAGCGGAATAGCGGCAGGTGCAGCGCGTTGTTAGCAGGTGCTTTTACAAAGCCTGGGCTTTCTTGGGCATGAGATACCACAGGACAGCTGCCACCAGAAATAAAGCTGGAATATCGCCCAGCAGGTTTGCACGTTCAGTCTCATCTACGATGGCTTGAACCAGCATTATGCCACCGTGAACAATACTCGACCAAATCGTGAACCATAATAGACTTGCATTAGCTAAAGGGTCTTTTGCAGCCCGGATCAAAAAAACTCCCAAGGTAGCGTAAACACCCATAATCATCTGCTCGTATTCGGGTTGCCGTGGCGTCCATCCCCAACCCGACGGCCATACCCACATCATCATCACATAGATTCCTGCAATGAAAATAATACCAAACACTATAAGAGATACTTTCAAGTACTTGAGCCTTTCTTCTTGTTGCATCAGATTTCTCCTGTCGTGGTTTTAGAGATTGCTAACGCTTGAACTCTGCCGCCTGCGGAGGCTGTCGAAGCCAGCCATAGCAGGTCGGCTGGAGCGAAGGGTCAGGCGCACGCCGTTCACTCACGGCTCGGGTGATCCTGTGTCTTGGTTGCCCAGCCCCAGATCCGAACGTGCGGCTGCGGCCAGTGCCTGGTACTTCGCCTTGAACGCATCCAGGTTCTCTTCTTCCAGTTCCTCAAGATCGAGAAGCGCGTTGTGCGCACCTTTTGTTGCTCGAATGAGTTCGTCCAACTTGATCTGAATGGCTTCGGTGTCTCGATTCTGTGTGTTCTGTATGAGGAAGACCATAAGAAACGTGATGATCGTCGTTCCGGTGTTGATCACGAGTTGCCACGTGTCGCTGAACCCGAACAACGGGCCGGTGACGACCCAAACAACGATGACCGCAACTGCTAGCGCGAAAACTCTTGGTCTTCCGCAGAAGTGCGCCGCGGCTTTCGCGAAACTGGAGTACCAGGCTGCATCACGCATGAGGGTCTCTTTCTCGGGCGCCTAACGACTTGCATCACCGGCAGCAAAATGCAGAGCGCCGAAGGAGCGGCGCTTTTTGCTGTCCGAGTGTATGCGATGGTTAGGCAATATATATCCAATCAAAGATCAACAAGATATTTTTGATCTGTTTACCGAATCAAAACGGTGCAGAGAGCAATTGCTTCAAGTACCAGAAAACAGGGTTTTCTAGTCCTGTTTTTCCAAACCCGCATCACAGCTGCCTTTTTCTGACACGAAGGAGAAGACCGATCAAACCTGAACCAAACAGCCAAAGCGCGCCCGGTACGGGGACTTCGCCGACATCGCCGTCACGCACAGCCCAGGCGTATATGCCGTAAGGTTCGTCCTCACCGCTCTGGTGACCGGTGCCGAAGTTAAACACGGAGACGTGTGCGCCCGGAGGAAGGTTAATCCAAGTACCGGACCAGTAGTATAGGTCGGACTGAATGTTTAAAAACAGGCGAGGCGTAGCGGTGGATACACCGTCTACGTTGTACAGGTGTCCCATCTCGCTTCCAGTGCATCCAAATCCAAGACTATAAGAAGGAGAACTGCAACTCGCATCCGGTTGCACCGCTACTGGTAGTCGCCAGTCGTCCCAGGTTACATTACGCACCGCATCGTAATAGGTCAGCGTGTCTGCCCAGAGCAAGGCATTACCGAAGCTCATTTGTCCGTCATCTATCGTGCCGCCCCGATCATTATCATCGTAAGCCGAACCTGCGCCGGAATTTGCATTCTGCAGCCATGTGATATCCTGCACGTCATCATAAATCAGACCACCGCCACGGTCATACAGCGCCGCTTCGGCTGGTAGCGAACATGCCAGTGAGATAATATAGGCGCTGGCGAACCCTAGTACTCGTGCTTTCATTTCTCTCTTCCTGATTCACTGAAAAGATTGGCACTGCCATGTATCGTATTTTGCATATATTTAGTTTCTATCTTTGAATGCCGAACGGTTGAACTCTGCCGCCGCCGGAGGAGCGACGGAGACGGTCGGTGGGAGTGACTGGTTATGCCGCAGATTCTTGATGGACATCCCAGCCAGGAAAGACAAGAACCGCGGGATGACACTTCAACACCCTGGCAAGAACCTTGGCTCTCTCTACCCCCAGATTGACCCGATTGTTTTCAATGGCAGAGATGGTAGATTGAGGAATACCAGTCAAATCAGATAGCTCATTCTGGCTCATCTCCTGCAATTCCCGAATAATCCGAACCGATTCCCCAACAGAGACATCTACCAACTTCTTCGCCTTTCGATAATCTTTCATATTACTATCTCCGATAATCATGCGGAGTCACATTAACTACCTGTACTAAAACGAGTTCATTCTGGATTTTATAGATGACTCGATACTGAATATTGAGACGGGACGACCTGTACCCCTTCCATTCACCACGAAGGGCTTCGTCTTTAAATCCCTTGATTTTCCTTAATCCATCAGGACCACTTATCGATACGATATCTTTCCATTTCTCGTATCGCTTGAGCACATCAGTCGGTAATGACTCAAGCTGTTTAACAGCCTTCCTGTGCTCATATATTTCCCACATGCTTTAATTAGTATATATACGCAATATGGTATGTCAACCCTGCGGCAGAGCTAAGCCGCGAGCGAAGGCGGCGCGAAGCGCCGACGTAGCGAATCGGCTTGAGCGCCTTGTTGGGCGTCATGGGCGTTTGGGCGAGACTCTGTTGGGAAACACAAAGACGCCTTCTCCTCAGCCGCGGAGGCTCGCGAACGCCTGTGCGATGCGTTGCGGTGCCTTGGGCCGCGCGTACATCCGTTCCATGTACGCCCGCAGATTCGGCAATGCCTCGAGCAGATCCACCATGCTCGCCATGTCGAGCGTGTATGCGGCGACGAAGTCCGCGACGGTGACGTTTTCACCGACCAGCACCGGGCGCGTATCGAGGTGCTTCTCCATGACCGCAGCCATGTCGAGGAAGTCTTGGCGCGCGAGTGGGATCTCGGCGGCCAGCCGCTTCTCGATCGGATATTGGTGCGTGTGGCGTGCGATGCGCCAAATCGGTTGCTCGAGCTCCGTCGCTGTGAATAACAGCCAGCGATACACCTCCGCACGGGCACGCAGGTCAGCTGGGAGGAACCCCTTCTGCGGATACTTCTCCGCGAGGTACAGCACGATCGCAATCGATTCGTTCAGCACAAGGTCGTCATCGACGAGGACGGGGACCTTGCCGGCGGGATTCAAGGCTAGGAACTCCGGCCGGCGGTGCTCGCCTTTCGTGACGTCCACCTGGACGTACTCGAAATCCAGGTCCAACTCCCGCAGCATCCACTGAGCACGGATGGTACGTGTCGGAGCAAAACCGTAGAGCTTCATTGTGCCTGCCAGCCTACGATTGGACGGACGAGTGAGGTGCTTTCGTTGTTCATGTTTCCCCTTGCTGCATCTCAGGTGGCGCCCAACGGCCCGTATTAGCGACGCGCTACCATCGATTGGCATTATGCACTTCTGCCATATCGCGCCCGCTGCATGCGGTTGTTATGCGGCATAGCGGAAGTCAAAAGCAATCGGCCGAAAACGGTATTTCGATGATTACTTAACTTGCTTTCCTACAGTTGCAAAAGGACTAAGCCCCAACCAAGCTTGCATGGACTTAATGATTCCTTGAGGCCCGGACAGTTTCATTCTGCCACGTTCTTTTTCGACTGTTGTTAAACCCATCCATATCGAAGTCATCGTTCGAAGGTCGGTTGTCACATAAAGATCAATCTCAAATCCTGGATCAGACCAGCAAAGATCAACTCCTCCACCGGCTTCAACCACTAGCCACCAGTGGCTTTGGGACGCTGGTAAATCAGAATACAAAAACTGAATTACCGTGCGCCTGTTGGGCAGAGGTGTCGGATTGAGATTGCGCCGCATATCCCACATCAACAATGATGGGTCCAGATTCTTCAAAGAAGAAGCCGACCCGACCCACTTCTGCCCCCAAATACCGAGCGCCTCTACGACTCCCCCAAGTTCGCGACCCGCCTTAGTCAAGTGGTACTCGAAAATACCTTTTTCCGATTGCAGGGCCTTGCGTTTGATAACCCCTGCTACCTCAAGTTCTTTTAAGCGTTGAGACAGAAGGGTGGGGGACATTTTTGGAACGCCGCGCCGGAGATCATTGAACCGGGTGGAACCGGCAATGAACTCGCGGATTAGGACCATGGTCCATCGAGTACAGAGCACCTCGGTGGCCATGGCGAGAGGGCAGAATTGCTTGTAACTGGCCTGCGTCATTACAGATATCCATTATATGTCACAGACCAGCATAGGCGATCAGTCATTCTACGGCTAGTACTAAAACTGTAGTGGACGCTCCAGTTCTGTGACTAGATAGAAGTCCTCCGTCACCCGATACTTTTGGCGCGGAGAGTAGATCAAGCCGCCATTTGTTTCGACAACCTACATTCTGGAGAGCTGTTATGAGCGTATTCCTAGTCGCCGATATCAAGATTACCAACGATGCTTGGGTTCCTGAGTATGCGGCCAATGTCCATAAATTTGTTGAAAAGCAAGGTGGAAAATATCTGTCGCGAAGCGGCAATATCACTACCCTTGAAGGCCCCACAAAAGACAGTAACCTTGTCGCCATCATACAGTTTCCTTCGAAAAGCGCGTTGGAAACATTTGTCAATTCCCCTGAGTATCAGCCTTATGTAAAGGCGCGGCAGGCAGGAAGTGTGAGCAAGTTTTTTATGATTGATGATACGGACATCGCAGGTACGGTTCCCTACCTCACTGCGGGGTAAGCCTAATCAGCTGCGAAGAGGCGGACGCCTGTAGTTTTCGCTGCAGGCGTCTCAAAACACGAAGAGGCAGGCGTTGCGTACGCGTACCTTATGGCGCATAACGTTGGAACTCTGCCGTCGCCGGAGGAGCGCTAGCGACGGAGGCGGTCGGCAGGTGTGACTGGTTATACGTCACTTAGCTTTAAGGGGGAATTTTTCGGGATTCTCGATAGTCTCTAAACCCAAATCGACATCGAGATCGGGCCAGTAGAAATGCCCTGGGCTAGGCTCTACCACATTCAGAACTTTACCAACCGGCGCATCCTTGAACCAAGGAAAGTCTGCATAAGACATAAATAGCTCTAGGTCCCCGACCAGCAGCCATACGCCGTGGCCAGAGATATTTGTAACCTCAATTCCCGAAGTTGCTATTCCATGCGGCCTTGAACTCATCATAATGTCCTTCAATGATCCTTTCGATTTCTTTCAACTGTATCTTAGTCAATCTGTAGTTCTTAGCCAACTCCAGCTTCGGCTCTAACCAGTATTTCGCTTCCCCATCAACACTATAGATATGTACATGCGGTCGTGATTCTTCCCGGGAAAAGAAAAAGAACCTGTATCCACCTTCCCTGTGTATCGTCGGACTCATTCATTTCCCTTGTGTCGTATAACGCTCAGCATCAGCCGCGGCGCGAAACGCCGTCGGCTGCATGCTGTTGTTGGGTGGCGGAATGACCGTCAAGATACTAGTCCTCCCTTTGGTCGGGCTGACTTTTACCTTTGGTAATCAGATCGCGTAGACTGCCGCTAATAAGGCTACCCCAGGCGTTCGAGCAGATATTGTAGCACTCATACGCGGGGACGAGGCCCAGGTGTGTGAAGCGAAGTTCCGTTTTATCTCCCTTCTTTGCAATTTCAAAGACAATGTCGGTGTCCTTCCATTCGCTCTTGTCTTTGACGAAATTGAAGTAGTTGTCCATAACGTGCCAACGTACCTTCTTGCCTGGATCGAGTTTGGCGATCATGATGGTGCAGCGGTGCATGTCTCCGTCGCGGTGCTGGAATTCGCCAAGTCTGTCGGTCCTACCTTCATTCTCTCCCGACCACCAACCCCGAACGTTGTTGATAGCATTGAAAACTTCTTTTGGAGTGTTGTCCACCAAGAGAATAGTTGTGAAATCTTTCTTTGCCGTCATGTTACTACTCCCTACTCTTTCGTTCTGCTAGAACGACCTTTTGATACTATCCTCCTGTTCAGCGCGGTATTCGGAAATCCGGCTGTGGTCGGCTTCGGCGAGTGCACGCCGGAGAGCTGCGACTTCAAGGTCCTGGCAGTAAGCTGGCGTTCCGGTCTGCTGCCGCCAAGAATCGTCCAGACCACCTCCGTCAACAGGGTCGAACCCCAGATCGTCAATGAGACGAAGCACTGCGGCCTTGGCATCCATCGAATCGCCGGACACCGAGAGAGCAATCCGCCCCTTCGTGCCCCTGGGAACGCCTTTCTCGAGAAGGCTCTTTGCGTAGATATTGTTGAATGCCTTAACCACCGGACGCCCGATCTGCTGCGCGACCCACTGGCTATCGAGCATGCCCCGGTCGATCGCATCGATGCGACCATCGCGAAGCTCGGGATGGTAGTTGCCGATATCGATGATGACCACGCTGCTTGGCACGTTTGCAAACAACCCCCGCGGAAGTTCGGCAACGGCCTTGGTTGGGACCGCGAGGATGACGATTTCTCCGGCTTTGGCAGCATCAACAACGGAAACGGGCGTTGCGTCGATTTCCGCCGCCAAGGCAATCAGGCTCTCCGATCCTCTTGAATTCGCGATGCAAACCTGATGTCCAAGCTTACCGAGGTGGCTCGCAAGTATGCGTCCCATACTTCCAGCGCCGATGATTCCGATTCTCACGGCAATCCCCTTTTCGTTGTCGTTACATCAGTTTAGTGTGGCCGCGTCTCCGATTATGTCTCAATGCCAGCATCGGTCCGCCTAACGACTGAGCTCAGCGCCGGGTGGCTCGCCGAGGCTGATCATGGGCACTTTATCGATGACGGCCAGCGACTTGCATACCAAGTACCACTGGCCACCCGAGCGCTGCAGCGATTTGTTGGGCGTCATTTCCCCCGTCCGATGAACGCGTGTGTAGCGAGTTCAGTCGGCACCTGTTTCTGGCACTCGTAACCAAGCTTGCGAAGGTTGATGTCCTGAAAAAGGGGCTCTCCCACTCCAAGCAGTACCGGGGAAATCGCGATATGCATCTCGTCGATCAGGCCTTCCATTAGAAATTGACGGATAGTATTGGCGCCCCCTCCGATGCGAACGTCTTGCGTTCCGGCTGCGTCACGGGCAAGCGCTAAAGCTTCTCGAACGCCACCAGTAACAAACTGAAACGTCGTTCCACCTTCCATTGCGAGAGTTTTGCGTGGATAGTGAGTGAGAACAAATACCGGTACGTGATAGGGAGGATTCTCGCCCCACCACCCCTTCCAATCCTCGTTCGGCCAAGGCCCGCGTATTGGGCCGAACATGTTGCGACCAAGTATCCAGGCGCCAATGTTCGTGAACCCACGTGCCGCTATATCGTCATCGACTCCCGTGGCTCCGGCGCTTGTTCCTAGGACCTTTTCTTGAAATGTTCTGGTGGAAAACGCCCATTTGTGCAACTCCGACGTTCCGTCGCCCATTGGGTTTTCGAGACTCTGATTCGGCCCAGCAACGTAGCCGTCCAATGAAACGGTAAGGCTCTCAACTCTAACTAATGTCACAACTTCTGCTCCGTTATGGGTCCTGCTTCAGGGTAGACATTACGCCCAACGCTCAGCATCAGCGCGAAGCGCCGTCCACTGCATGCTGTTGTTAGGCCGCGCCGGAACTCCAGACCCCACGTACCTGCCTATCAGCCATGGCGTGACTGCCTTCTATTTGACCGCGGCGTTGGTACGCGTCCACTGAGCAATGGGTCGGCCATCACGCCGCCACCACGACCCAGCCTGGTGGTCCTGCGGCCAACCGGCGGGCGAGTCCTCCCACGTCTCCTGCCGGCCGTACGCAGTAAGGTCGAGCAACTGCAGCGTGGGCAGCATGGCCTCGATCCCTCGCCACTTGGTTTCATATGTTTCGAAGACTTGGTCGCCGACCCGTAGGTAGCAGCGGAGGTCCCCGCCGTTTCGGGTCGCCAACACGTCTGCGGAGTCGGCGGTCGAGTACCACGGCGTCGTCCAGCCCATGAAGTCTCGGTAGGCGACGATCTCGTTCCACGGCCCGCTGCTGAAAACGGCGTAGGTCACATCGCGCTCAGCCAGATAGGCGCACACCGCCGCGCTCATCGCCACCTGACTGTGCGTGCAGCCCTCGCACTGCTGGTGATGCGGCGCGCCCTTGTTCCACATGAAGTGATACACGATCAGCATCCGCCGGCCTTCGAACACATCAAGCAGAGGGACGGGGCCATCCGGCCCCACGACCGTGGCCGGCTCCATCAGCGTCATCGGCAGGCGCCGCCGAGCGGCGGCAAGTTCGTCGCCAGCGCGCATGTGCGCCTTCTCGCGGACCAGCAGTTCAGCACGGGCCCGCTCCCACTCATCACGGGTAACGATTCTGGGGGTTGTCGGTTCTGTCATGGCATTCTCCTATGTGCTTGCGCGGCCTAACGCTCAGCATCAACTGCGGCGCGTAGCGCCCGTCCCCTGCATGCTGTTGTTAGGCGGCGTCTGGCTTATCACTCTCACCCCTGCGTTTGAGCGCAAAGACAGAAGCCACCGCGATACCGATTGTTACGACGTTGACCACCGACCAGATCTCCCTCGTCAGATGTACTCGGAGGATTGGGTTGTACACGGCGGCCGTGATCCCGAGAACCCAGACCCAGCCTTGAGGCCCTTGCTCGAACGCCCTGAAGGCGAGGTAGGCGAAGATGCCGCAGCAGACCCAGCGAAGGAGAATGTAGTAGCCGTACAGGTTCTCTGGGTTCAGGGCCCAGAGGAGCATCAGGGCAGCTACGAGCTGGGGAACCCAGATTCGGTGCATCACCCTTCGAGGCTCTCCGCAAGGAACATGGCACCGATCCTGCTCCCGAAGGTCATTATCGTGAGCAGCACGAGTTCGATAAGCGGGCCCCACATTCCCTTGACCAGAGTGGCGAGCATTGCGATGGGTACCACCCCGACCCCCGCGAGGAAGAGACCGATGAATACAGCGCCCACGCCCCAGATTGCCAGCGTGAACAGAAGCCCCTCCATCCAGAGTGTTACGCCGAACACGTAGGACGCGACAAACAGCGCCACGCTTGAGAATCCGCGAGTCGCTTTCGGAACCGCGAGTGGCAGAAGGATGAAGACGACGATGCCGAAGGCCACCCATGTCAGAACGGAGAACCACGGCAGAAGCTTCGTACTCGCCCAAGCCGCACCGAAGATGAAGACACCAGCGATTGCGAGGCCAGCGACGAGGAAGGCCCCCATGATGAGGAGGCCACCGAGCCCGGCCAGCGTGTCCTTTACGTTCATCGCACGATCCTCATAGCCGCCTAACGTTCCGCCTCAAGCACGCGGCGTAGTCGCGTCGATTTGGAGGCGGTTGTTATACGCTTTCTACCCATAGCAACATCGAATTGGTGGCGACCGATTCGCCCTTGAGATGGCCTTCCAGCATCGACAAAAACAAATATCGCAGACGATTTTTTGTCATTTCTTTCTTTGTTTTTCCGCTAAAGGCCCAAAACAAACTGGATCTTGTACGGACATTCTTGAGCAGCATCTCCTTGCATAGTAATCCGACATCTTCGGTAGTTAACTGCCCTCGTTCAGCTTGGTTTTTCCACAATCGAAACTCATTTTGCAGTTCTCGAATATATTTCACGTACTCTTCCGCAAATACGCTACCGGTTTTCATTTCACCCGGGATTGCATCCGTCATGCTACATTCGTCAGTCAGTATTTTCTGTTCTTTCTGGTCCATGGCAATTTTCTATTGCGTATAACGGTTGAGTTGACCGGTGAGCGAAGGCTGGCGCAGGCCTTGCATTGCAAGGGCTGTGACAGACAAGTGAATCTGGTCCAACGACTTGTTAGCGGTCAATTCTTTCTTTCCAATAACATGGCCGGCGCCTGTGGTGCGCAACAGCTACTATCAAAATACGATCTGGCTCAATGCTGTAAATTAATGAAAACGGGAACCGTACTAAAAGGATTCGACGATAAATCTCTCCGACTTTTTGTCCTATTTCTGACTGGTCAGACAGAACTCCAACTACACGTTCTACTTCAATAATGAAACGTTCCCCAAGACCTGGGATTTGCTCTTCATAATATGCAGCTGTCTCAAGCAACTCCTCAGATGCAGCAGGATGGAAAGCTGCCTTCATATTTTGAGGCGCGCCCTAACACGAGAAAATACCTCTTCTGCCGGAATTAACTCCACGCCACCTTCTTTTATTTCCTTATACCGCCGCTCTACTTCTACTAGCCATGCCTCTTCAACATCTTGATCCATATCGCCATCAAGATCTGCAATCAGGTCTCTGAGCAGATGCCTTCGGTCATCCGCACTCAGCGCTCGGATTTCATTTTCAATATCTTCAATTGTCTTGGCCATAAATAATCTCCGTACATCTACCTATCAAATACTACCCCTATATATACTTGACCGCTAACGTTTGAACTCTGCCGCGCCGAGCATAGCGAGGGAAGCCTTGACACCGCGAGCACAGCGAAGTGGTGTCAAGGGCGTCGGCAGGAGTGTAAGTTGTTAGGTGTGCATCGCATCAACGCGTGACCGAGCCGAGTTTAGATACAGCATTATGCAGGCAGCGAGCACGGGCAGGCCAAACCATGCAGTGAACAGGCCGGGCTGCGCTGGTATGACGTTACCAAGGAAAACAGGTAGCGTGACCAGAGCGAAACCAAGCGACTCACCCAGCGATTCCTGCACGAAGACAGCGACGGTACTAACCTGCAGCAAGGGTCCGCAGAAGAGAACCGGCAGTACAATCCAAAGCGACCGGCCCGTACTGCGCGTAACCACATAGACGAATAGCGCGGCGCAGACGATGTTCCACGCGAAGAACTCAACGTAGAGCACTACAAAATCCGAAGTATCCCAAATGGCAACGGCACTGAGGTACGCGAGAAGTGCGTATACGCTGGTGGCTGCAGTGCGGATGGCGAGGGTCTTCATGCACACCTAACGTCCACAATAAGGCGCGCTGCGAAGCGGCGTCGCAGTGAGCGAAGCGAACGACTTGATTGTGTTGTTAGATTTCATTTCCCTACAACAGGTAACGATCAATATCGAGTGCACCATGAAAGATACCCAAGATATCGATATCCCCCATGTCCTTGATAAGATAGGTTATGCGGTAATGCCCATAGAGGAGAATGCGGACTTCACGGCCAGAGACCGTTTGATATTTATGCCCAATTTCAGGATGATCCCTTAGCAACTGGGCTTTTTCGTAAATGGAAGTTATGACATTCACAGCAGCCTTCGGATTATCGGCTGCAATGTAATCATGGATATCTCGGAGCCACTGAACAGACTCCTCAGTCCATCTTATTTCTGCCATGACCGGATCCGGTGCTCCATTTCCTCATTTGAAATGGTTCTACCTTCATCCGAATCTTTTAGACCCCTCTGTACCATCAAGTTAAATGCCAGCTCACGAAGTATCTCGTCATAGGTGCTGTCATCTGGTTGATCCTGAATCAGTTTTGTCAGCTCGTCTTTTACTGTTGCCATTGTTCCCTCCATCCCTAAGTAGATTCTAGTACCGACAGATAAAAAATTGAAATCTAACGTTCGCGTTAACCCGTGAGCAAAATGGGCGCGAAGCGCTGTTTTTGCGAGTCAGTGTTGAACGCGTTGTTATGCATTACTCATAATCAAAATAGTCTGAGTCCAGCTTTTTCACTTCGTACTGACCTACCGTAGAAACGCCAACATTATGTTCTGCCATTAGCTTAGACAGTTGTTCGCCATCAATCAAAATGATTTTCGTTTCAATAACCGAGGTATATTCTCTTGCCTCTTTTGTAAACGATGATGTTGTAATGAATACCCCTTTTCTTGCGCGCTGGCCTTGTAATGCACCGGCGAACTTCTGTATTTCTGGGCGACCCACCACACCATCCCATCTCTTGGCTTGTATGTATATTACATCCAGGCCAAGACGGTCTTCGTTGATGATTCCATCTATACCACCATCACCGCTTTTGCCGAGTGCCCTTCCTGCATCTTGTCGATTGCCGCCATATCCCATTTTAACGAGGAGGTCGACAACTACACGCTCAAAGAATGAAGGCGAGGACTCTTTGACTGTGGTTAGAATTTCAGACTCGAGAGCTGATCGTAGTTTATTGTATGCAGACGCGAGAGCATCCTCTGGTGTTAAGGTCGATTCTTGCTCTGAAGTGGACGCCTAATCCGTTTCGCCTTTTTCCTTTTTTCGATTATTAAACTCGATAAATTCAGGATATTGCTCAAGAGTCGATGCATCAATTCGTAATGGATTTGTTGCAAGTAATTCAGTCCCTTTTTGCGTGATTGTAAAAAGACCACGTTTTGGCGACGCTAGCAAGCCTGCTTGTTTCAGGTAGGAACGCGCCCAGCCTACACGATTGTTAAAGACGGCTTGACTGCCACTTGGAAGGAGTTCATTTCTCTCTTCAGTTGAAAGATTGAATTCATCAGCAAGTTCTTCAACTGCCTTGCTGAACTTATGTTCATTACCGTCCGATGCCAGTCTTAATACTGGGAGCATAAGCGTTTGGTAGTCAGGGATTGCCACGAGCTTTAGTTTCTCTTGTTATGCATAACGGTTGCGGTAACAGGCGCCGAGCAGCGCGAGGCGTCCTAGTGAGCGGAAGCGAACGAT
The DNA here is from genome assembly GCA_963803275.1 of uncultured Gammaproteobacteria bacterium. Classification (GTDB taxonomy): domain Bacteria; phylum Pseudomonadota; class Gammaproteobacteria; order UBA9214; family UBA9214; genus UBA9214. The sequence continues at coordinate 727,005 of CAWDLS010000001.1, forward strand.
GTTGACCGCGTTGTTATAACTCGACATCTGGCTCATATCCCGCCTCCGGCCAGAGTTCGTTAATCTCCGCGGCTTGCTGCTGCGCACTAAAATGCTCCCAAGCAATACCGTTTACATCAGTATCGGCAGTAAATGCCTTTGCGTCTGGATCTTCCCAACCGAGATGCCGAAGTTCTCCCGCCTTGCAGGTGGCATCAACGCGGACCGATAAGTTTAGGCTATCAGTGCGCCAAAGCGCATATTCATCTAGGACAAGGCAGGGTTCTGCGCTAAGCCTAGCCGTATAGTCCCTTATTGTTTCTTTCAAACACTTCGTCGAAATCGCAATGTGTAGCTTTTTCACCGAATGCCTCAAGAGTTATAACGTCCGAAGCCAGCCGCGCGCGTTAGCGCGTCGGGCTGGGCTGACTTGTTATGTGCATTATTCAATACTGATACCTTCCCTTCCAGCTTTTTGTACTGGCGTTTCACCAAACTCAGAAACGATATCTGTTTTTGCGCCAGCCTTCAGCAGAGCCTCAATTAGCTTTGTGCTTTTCTTAGAAATTGCCACATGTAAAGGTGTTTCACCCATATCTCCAACAGCATTAACAGGCGCACCATTTTTCAAAAGAAGCAAAGCACCTTCGGTGTCTCCACGCCAAATTAAAACGTGCAACGGTGTGTCACCATCAACATCCGCACTATCAAGGCGCACCTCAGCCTCTCCGAGTTTCTCGGGATAAATAGAATCAGAGGTTGACTGCAGTACTTCTTCCAGTGTGCGACTAGCCATCAGTAAATGTTTTATGCACATAACTACTCGCCTCAAGCGCGCGGCGAAGCCGCGTCGCCTTGGAGGCGTTTGTTATAAGGCAATTCTCGATTACTTCTTTGGGTCATAGTAGTAATCTGCATTTTTTAGCATACCCAAGACTTTTCCATTGTCTTCTGACTTCCACCGAACTATATATTCGCTCCCCGACTTTAAAACATCGTAGTAAATACCCAATTTTTCAAAATCACTTTTAGCTTGGCTTACATCATGTTCTTGAATAGTTATTATTGAACATACTGGCTCGCTTAATTCAATCGGACTGGCACAAGGATTTTCTTCGTTTTTATGCCCGAGCAGATCTAAAGGTATTCTGGTTATGTCATGATTTATCTGGTGTGCATTTGAGGTATATGACTTATCCCACACGATCCCATAGCTATCGTCTTTCACTATTGAGCGATATGGTATTTTTTCTGCATCCAGCCTGCTCTTGGCCTTGCCCCAGTCATCTTCCTTATAAAAGAAGAATGCGCCTTCAGGGAAGTATTCATTAATAATATTGTGTCTGACTTTGTTAATTGCCGCTCTATCACCAACTTGATAAAAGAACTGCCTACCCCCTCCTTTCTATACTTAATCCCACTATCCTTTAGAGCTTGTTCGAATGCCGCCTCCATATGCGAATCCGGCCAGGAAGTAGACTCTTCAATGCCACTACTACATCCGAGAAGGACTGTTATCAGAACTGCGAATAGATATCTCATTTTGCCTTATAACGTTTGAGTTAAGCGGCGCCGTCAGGCGTCCGCTTGAACGAAGGGTTAGGCATCTGGGCGGCAATAGATACAAGGTTCAAAGAGTGCCGCCCTGTTGAGATTTCTCTTGCTTGCGCTGCCTGTGAAACTCAACGCCGGCTTCGCTGATTTCTATGGCTTGCTTGTGGGCAGCAACCCACTGCTCCTTGCTGATTTGTTGACCCGACAAGAGGTGCTCGGTGAGTCTGGTGTGTAGCACGATATAGTAGCCAAGGTCGAAGGTTACGATGGCCTTGCCGTTCTTCGCCATGAGTTCTGCGTACTTCTCGGCGGAGTCGTATACCTTCACCGCAGCGTCCAGTGCGAGCTTTGCGCGATCTGGCTTCTCTTGGGCGCGCTGCTGCAACCACACCGAGGTTAGCGACACAAACGCGCCGAGAATGGCACCGAAGAACCCGGACAGAAGTGAGATGTACTCTGGCTTCATGTGTAGATGCCTAACGGTTGCGGTAACAGGCGCCGAGCAGCGCGAGGCGTCCTAGTGAGCGGAAGCGAACGATGTTGACCGCGTTGTTATAACTCGACATCTGGCTCATATTCCGCCTCCGGCAAGAAGTTCGTTAATCTCCGCGGCTTGCTGCTGCGCACTAAAATGCTCCCAAGCAATACCGTTTACATCAGTATCGGCAGTAAATGCCTTTGCGTCTGGATCTTCCCAAC
>CAWDLS010000002.1:0-32500 GCA_963803275.1 uncultured Gammaproteobacteria bacterium
CGAGTATGGGGATGAAGTCGGCAGGAGAGACAGCACCGTGCGGCGGATTCATCCAGCGCGCCAGCGCCTCTGCGCTGACGATCGTACCGCTGCGCAAGTCAAGTTTTGGCTGGAACGCCACACCGATCTCGCCCCGCTGGATGGCAACGTGCAGGTTACGGATGAGGCCGAGTCGTTCCGGGTTGTAGGTATCCTGCTTTTCGTCATAGACGAAGATGTCATTGCGATTGCGCTTGGCGATGTACATCGCGACATCCGCGCACTTCAGCAGCGCGGTGGGTTCCCTGCCGTGATCGGGATAGATCGAGACACCCATACTGGCGCCGACCGAACACTCCGTCTGCCCGATGATCACCGGTGTTTTCAGGGCGGCACCCAGTTTACCGGCCACCTGCAGTGCCTCGCGCTTGCCGGCGGCAGGAATCACCACGGCGAATTCATCTCCACCCAGGCGTCCGATGGTATCTTCCTCGCGCAACACATTCCTGAACAGATTGCCTATGCTGATGAGCAACTGGTCACCTGTGGCGTGCCCCAGCGTGTCATTCACCTCCTTGAAGTGATCCAAATCAATCATGATCAACGCAACGCCATGCCGATCATGACGTGCGGAAATCATTGACTGTTGCAGCCGGTCCAGGATCAGTGTCCGGTTTGGCAGGCCGGTAAGCGGGTCGTGCACGGCGAGATGTTTCAGTTCACGGTTGGCAGACACCAGCTTTTCGTTGAGACTCTCCAGCCGTTCCCTGTAGGTCTCGGCGGCCAGTCTGGCTGCCCGGAGTTCCTCGAACGACATGGCGTTCTCGATCGCGATACTGACCTGGCCGGCAAACAGGGTCAGCAGTTCCATATCCTCCCTGCTGAATCCCCTACCACCCTGCTTGTTGTTGCAGGCAATACCGCCCAGGAAACGGCGCCTGCCTACCAACGGCACCAGGATCAGCGAGTCGGCGTCTTTTTCCCATCGATTGCGTTCGTTCTCGTCAAGCGATTCAGGCATGCCCCGCCACCAGGCACGGCGATTTCTCAAGACCCAGCCGCACAGGCCCACGCTGATCGGTAACTCCGCACCCAGCAGGTCATCGGCATAGCTACCGCAGGCCGCACGGTAGCTATAGCTGCAGCAATCGTCGGAAATGATCGGGATCGAGACGGTCTCCGCCCGCGTCAGCTTCAGCGCGCTGGAGGCGACCAGGTCGAAGACCTTTTGCAGGTTGTGCTCGCTGCAGATCACCTGCGCAATTTCACTGAGCAGTTGCAGCTCCTGCTCTTTCCGTGCCAGCTGCGCTGTCAGTGATATATCGCCTGCCGTCATTCCTTACATCCTTGCAAACGACCGGTCACGGGAAGGGGTATTGTCGTGAACGGCATGATGCGGAGCCCTGGAGCGTATCGGCTCTCGAATGCAGTGCCTTGAATGGTAGCAGCCGGTTGCGGTGTGGAGAGGGAATGGCACGACATGAAGCCGGCGCCAGGATTCGGCCCCCTGCAGCCTGGTTACCGGTGAATTCAGGACAGGAACGGGTAACGATCAGGCATTCAGCAATGGATCGACGTACTCGTTTGTTGTTTGCCAGATATTATCTGTTGTCAGAGTCAGCCATTGATCGCCAGCGAGTACACCGCGGTTACGCTACACGGCAATCAGGCGTTCTCAGAACTGCAGGACAGGATTTTTTTCTGACAGGCGGACTGGATAATACAATCAAAAGCAAAATCACCAGGGTTGTTCCGGACTGGCACGGCTATCTTGACAGACCACAGCCGTAAGGCTGCCTTGAGCCTTTTGATTACCGTCCCGGCTCCGCGAGAACGTGACCCACCGCATGCTGTAACGACCGATTCCTCTCTACCGTGTCATTCGCCACCCGCGGCTGTAACCGGACTATCCACCGAATCTGCCGCCTGAAACTCCAGTATGACGGCACACTGTCACAGACAGCGACGGGCGCCCTGGCCTGTCTCCCGTGTCTGGATGCCACTGCCTGGAGTTACCGTGCTTGACAGCTACGCCGCGCCGCCAGGAACCGACTGAACCCACCGGTTACGCATTTCCCGCGAGGTCATCGCATGCCGCTTGCAGGCAATTGTTGCCCCTAATTAATGTACAATACTTATACATTTAAACATTCTAACCTTTACAAAGTATAATTCTTGTACTATATTCAGCCGTACATTAACTGTTCATCTGATTAATCGTACAGTTTTTGTATAAGCCTTTAACTTGATAGTTATGTAATTAAATCAGTTGCTTCAATGTCTTGTTAAAGATCAAGTTGTACAGACGAGGTACACAACATGTGTCCCGGGAGAAATGAAATGAAACACCAGAAAATGATCAAGTTAATAGTCATGACCGGATTGGTTCTTGGACCGCTGTACGCCACGGCTTCAAGCTTCGGCGGCGGCTGGGTGCAAAACAAGGCTACCGGTACGCTCTACTATTCCCTGGCGCCGACTCCCGATAGGCAGCAGCTTGCTGCCGACAGGCAGGCGCCGAAAAGCCATACGAACGGCTTCGGTGGCGGGTGGGCGCATGACAAGGCTACCGGTACGCTCTCTTACCAGCCTTGAGGCGACGACGGCTCGTTATAACGCACCGGAAATTACCATCGACTGGCCAGGACGGTCACAGGAACGCACCGTTCACGAGGGGGCAGGACGCCCCCTCTGAACGTGTCTTGATACCCGTGAGGTCCTGGAATGTGCGAACCCGGCATTGCACGAAACGCTGCCCGGGACTGCGCATCACGCCGCCGGGGACAGCAGAATTTCAGATTCAGATCGGATGCGAGCACGCGCGCCCGCTGCATTCGCCGGGGTGTTACCCGAACCACGCGCATTCATTGCCCGCATGGTCGCCCTCACCACCAAGCCGGCGGCGCATCCTACCCGCCTCCATGCCCTGTTTTTCGATCCCGTATTGATCAGGATTACTGTGGATCAACAGCTGTAATTCAACGCCAGGTAGCGGTTGACATGCCGTTCCCGGCACTCTGGCGAATGTCGTGTGCTAACCGGTTCTGTTGCTGATTCCACGAATGGTGCTGACCATTTCCCCGTGTAATCCAGCCCTATAGGCTACCCTTGTCCAGCCAAATCGAACATACAAGGTGATTACTCCCCCTGCCTGTTCGGCATCTGAAGGACCGGCCACAACCCCGTCGATGCAGCAGTAACAGGCAGGCAAACAACAAGCCGGTGCCGGGTTGCAGGTAACGTTACACTTCGCTGGACAGGGTATAGTCATCCAGGTCGTCGGCAATGCGGGTTCTCACCCGGTCTACGGTCACCTGCAGCCGGTCGCTGAGGGAGGTGAACTCCTTCGGGTCGGCGATGTCCTCGGCCAGATCCGGATCAGGCTGGGTCAGGGTACGGTCGATGATGGCAGTCAGCAGCTGCAGGTCGCGCAGGTACAGGTCGGCCTCGATAGTCGCGGCGCGGATGCGGGCCGTTTCCAGTTCGGTCTTGTGAGCCTGCACCTCGTACAGCCGCATGCGTGCATCAACCACGTCACTCGATGTGCTGGCCGGCTTGATGCGGTTTTCAATGTACCACTGGATACAGGCACCCAGGTCATAAAGGTCGCAAGCGTATGTGGGCATACCTTGCCTGGCCAGCTGGCAGATGCTTGCGCCGGACAGATTCAGGCATTCAGCCACTACCGAACGTTCTACGATCATGCCGCCAGCCCTCCGAGTTAACCTAGCCATGAGCATGGTTATTATACCATACAATTAGAAAGGTAATGAGTCGGGGGGATGAACCCTGTGTTAAGTAACAGGCTGCGCATCACCCATACTACAGCCTCTGGCCGTGACCGTGCACTCGAACGTATCCGGTCAGGTTGATTGTGGTGAGAAAAGGCTGGCGGGAAGCGCATGTTTTCCCCGAACCACGCGGAACGACAACGCTTGCCTTACCCCAGGCAGAAACCCGCCTCCCCTCCTTCCTGGTGCACACGGGAGAGCGGGGGCCATGTGCCAGGTGGAAGGCGCCCGAAGGCACGGGCGCCTGCACTGGAGGAAGTCCGCGGGAAATTACACGCTGACAGCCTAGTTGCCGGCTCACTTGCCAGCCAGGCGTATCATCTCAGGTGGTAACTCAACATCTCATTGATTTTATGGAGCCGGCGAGAGGATTTGAACCCCCGACATCTTCATTACAAGTGAAGCGCTCTACCAACTGAGCTACGCCGGCGTCTTGGCCACAGGGTCAAGGCGATCCATTCTATTGAAAGGCCGGTTTTTCTGCAATGAATCTGCCTGTTACAGGCAGGCAAGTGTACGCAACTTCAGACCCGGGTGCGCACCGATCACCGACTTCAGCACCGGCGTCTCTGCTCCCCGGTCGCTGAACTCCAGCCAGTAGGCATCCTGTGTTGAATAGCGCGCCTTCAGTATCGCATCCAGACCCATCTTCTGCAGTTGCCGGAGTCGTATCTCGGCGCGTGAAAGTTCCTTGAACGTACCAAGTGACATGAAGTTGTCCTTGCCGATGTAATACTCGTGATCGTCCTGCTCATCCAGCTGTTTTGCAATCTGCAAGGCCTGCGCGTGTTCCATTGCCGGCAGGTACACCCAGTAGCCGTTCTCTGTTCTCTCCTCTGTGATGCGCTGCCGGGGGGGCAGCCCGAGTTCCCCGGCAATCGCCTGCAGCTCCGCCTCTGCATGGAACGGCCCCAGCACCTGGCACGCGGCCGGTTCGCCCGCACCCGGCGGTTGTGTCATGGTCAGCCCGTCGACGCCGGTAACACCCTGGTCCGTGGTCGTACCGGGTTGCTGTACAAGTTCCTGCAGTGTCACCAGCGGCTTTGCTGATGCCGGTATCGGCGGCAGCGCCCGGAGTGTTTCGGCCGCCGTCCCGCTCTCATACAGGTTCCATCCGAAATACGCCAGGTTTGCAACAAGCAACAGATATACAAGGTGGCGCATCAGTTTTCTCCGGCAAGTATGGCGATCCCCTTCAGGACCAGGTCAGCATCATGTCTGGCAACAACCCTGAGCAGCGGCATGAGCTTCTGCGCGTCGCCACCGGTAATGATAACTTCGGGCTCCAGACCCGTACTGGCAGCCATGTCGGTCACGATACGATCAACAGCGGCTGCCGCGGCATACCGGCAGCCGCTGCTGATCGCGTCACCGGTGCTGGTTGCCGGCAGCACGGGGGACTGTTCGTCACACGGCAGTTGCAGGTTCGCGGTATGCGCGCACAACGCCTGTTGCATCAGTGCCAGCCCGGCCACGATCAGGCCACCCCGGTGCAGGCCCGCCGGGTCGACAAGATCCAGGGTAATGGCGGTGCCGCAATCGACCGCGCAAACGGCGGCGCCGGACGCATGCCAGGCGGCGATCAGCGCCGCCCAGCGATCAGCACCAAGCTGTTCGGGAATCGGGTAGGCGTTGGTTACCCCGGCCGCCTGCCGGCCGGCGCGGATGAATCGCGGGCGCACCTGCCAGCGTCGGCCGGTCCAGGCGGACAGGCTGTCCGCCAGGTCTGCACCGGCGACATTCGTCACCACGAGCTGACCGGGCGCCGCCAGGGTTGCCCAGGACTGATCCAGCAGCCCCGCCAGATCGTGACCTCGATGGGTGAACCGTCCGGTAGTATTCAGTTGCCGCCCGCTGGCCAACGCCCACTTGACGGACGTATTGCCGATATCCACCAGCAAATTCATATGGCAATCCGCACACTGACTTCACCGGAGGTGTAACGCCTCCGGCCCTCGGCTGTGTCCACCAGCAGGGCACCCCCGGCGTCGATACCGCAGGCCTTGCCACGAACCACTGTATTGGGCAGTCGCAGGTCTATCTGGCGACCGGTAACCAGATCGTAGCGTTGCCAGTCCGTCATGAAGGGCTGCAGGCCGCGCGACTCAAACGCCTGCAATGCAGGCAACAGGCAGTCCAGCAGGTGCGCGGCCAGCCGGTTGCGCGAGATGTCATGACGTCCCGTGAGGCTGTGCAGATCGGTCCATGCCTGGTCGATGGCGCAGGCCGCCCTGCCCTGCATGGCGACATTGATGCCAACGCCGATCACGACGGCACAGGGCCCGGTCGATTCACCCATCACGTCGATCAGGATGCCGGCCAGCTTGGCATCACCGGCCAGCACGTCATTCGGCCATTTCAGGCCGGCCTCCGTCACGCCAAATGACTGCAGGCAACGCAGCACTGAAATACCGGCAACCAGGCTCAGGCCGCCCAGCGCCGCCGCGCCCAGCGGGGAACGCCACAACAGCGAGAGATAGAGATTGGCGGCAAACGGGGAAACCCAGCTGCGGCCGTGGCGTCCACGGCCATGATGTTGCAGTTCGGTGAGGCAGACCGAGCCCGAACGCGCGCCGTTTTGTGCCTGTTCGCGCAGGCGGGTGTTGGTCGAACCGGTTTCCATCAGCACCTCGACGGGACCAAGCAGGGCCAGCGACTCCGGGCTCGTATTGGCCATAATCTCGTCGCGATCCAGCAGTTCACAGGAAACCGGCAGGCGGTAACCCTTGCCGCGCACGGTCTCCAGCTCAATGCCCAGCTCGCGCAGGGCCTTGAGGTGTTTCCAGACAGCCATACGGCTGATGCCGAGGCGGGCACCAAGGACTTCTCCGGAATGGAATTCACCGTCTGAAAGGCAGTTCAGTAACCGTCTGCGCAGCTGCATGGCGGAAGATTATCATAATCAAATCGCACGCAAGTACCGCCCGGGCCTGCCCTCCGGAAGATGGCGCAGCGCGTGCAGGCGTCACGTACTGGACTGCGGCATAACTCCCGAGAGGTTCGAAACCGGATTGTACTGCCTGGTGCAACCGCGTGCGTACTATGCGGACTAGTAAATAAGTATTAATGACTTCCCCGGCATCCGGGTATATTGTGGTGACAGCAGTACCAGAGTTCAGTCGACTTAGACTCCTGATCTTCAACTCCCGGTGGCCTCTGGCCACCGTTTTTTTGATATCGGTTTCAGCTTCTGCCACCGCCTGGTCAGCGGCAGCTGTCAGCGGCAGCGATCCCGGTACCCCCGAGCCCACAATAACCGCGCGGATTTTTCGCCAGGTATTGCTGGTGATAGTCTTCCGCATAGTAGAATTCCGGTGCCTGGATGATCTCGGTGGTGATTTCGCCAAATCCCTTCCCGGTCAGCCGGGCCTGGTATGAGGCGCGCGACGCCAGCGCCGCGGACATCTGCTCGCCGTTGTATACGTAGATACCGGAACGGTACTGCGTACCGACGTCATTGCCCTGTCGCATACCCTGGGTCGGGTCATGCGCCTCCCAGAAAATATCCAGCAGGTCCTCATATGAGAGCCGGTCCGGATCATAGACGACCAGCACCACCTCGTTGTGCCCGGTCATCCCGGTGCATACTTCCTCGTAGGCGGGATTTGCCGTGTACCCGCCGGCATAACCCACCGCCGTGCTGTACACGCCCGCTGCCTGCCAGAACTTGCGTTCGGCACCCCAAAAGCAGCCCATGCCGAACAGGGCTGTCCGCATCCCTTCCGGGAACGGGGGCCTGAGCGGGTGACCGTTTACAAAATGCCGGTCCGGCACCGCGACCGCTGCACTGCGCCCGGGCAGTGCCTCATCGGGTGTCGGCATCCTCGTCATGCGTGCCATGTACAGTTCCCTCACGGTGTCAGCGCTTTCATAGCACGATAATAGCATTGTCCCGCGATTGCTGAAGCGGGTGCAGCGGCGCCGTCTGTACGTGATTGCCACGGTTCCCTGCCTGTCCATCCCCCGATATACTGCACCCATGCGAGCGCACAAACCCGCCAGATATGTTGGAATAGACAAGGATCTCAACGGCGGCATGACCGATACCGGCCGAATCATTCGTGATGCCTGGGCCTTTGGCCTGATCCCGGAGACCGAAACCTGTGCGGGCTGGAACAGCCAGGGCATCGAACAGCTGTGGGAAAAGACCACCGCCGAGTGGTCAAAATACAATCATCGCGTTAACGAGCTGCCCGATGACATCCGCAGCCGTTACCTGCGCATCCAGCACGCGGCCCTGGTGCGGGCCCGTAACGCCGGCTGGGATGCCGAATTGAAAGACGAAGACTGAACACCACTGCCGGCCCCCGCCACCGGCGCGCCCGGGCGGACGCCGGTCTTGTCCGTACCATCCCGCTGGACGGCGTGGCCTCGATGGCCTCCGCTCACGACTGACTGCACCTGTGGTAGTATTTCGGGCTTGGTATCCGTCCCGCACAGGTCCGCATGCAACTCGTCAGCCAGGTAATTTTCAATGCTGTGCGTGGCAGTATCGGTGGCGACACGGGTGCACCGGCGGTGGCGATGCGGGCTGCCTCCGCTGCAGATCCGGTAGCGAGGCTGCGTGGCACGTTCCTCACGGCATGGCCGTGTGCACGATTGACTGCAGGCGCTGACCCGTATCGTCCCGGTATGGCGCGCCTGTCATGACCGCCGCCCTGTGGTCGGCGGGAGCGGCGACAGCCCTGGCGCTGCTGTCCGCCGTGCTGTCGCTGTTCACGGCGTGGTCGCCGCGTCTGTTGCGGCTGGTGGTCATGCCCCTGTTCGGCCTGGCGGGACTGGCGGCACTGGCCGCCGGTCTGGCCGCGCTGGTACAGGGGGGCGTGGCCACGGCGGAGCTGCCGCTGGGTCTGCCCTGGCTGCCGTGGCAGGTTCGCCTGGATGCCCTGTCCGGTTTGTTTCTCTGCGTGATCGGCGTGGTCAGCTTTGCCGTGGGCATCTACGGGCCCGGTTATGTGCGCAGCTTCGAGCGCGGGCGCGATCCGGTTCAGGCGCTGGGCGGTTTTGCCGGTCTGTTTCTCGCCGGCATGCTGCTGGTGGTGCTGGCCGACGATGCCTTCCTGTTCATGGTGGCCTGGGAGCTGATGTCGCTGTCCAGCTATTTTCTGGTTGCCTTTCACCACGACAATCCCGCCAACCGGCGCGCCGCCTTTCTCTACCTGCTCATGGCGCACATCGGTGGGCTGGCCATTTTACTGGGCTTCGGCGTGCTGGCCTCCTTCGGTGGCGGATTCGCCTTCGATGCCATGCGCGGCGCGCAGCTGCCCTTCCTCTGGGCCAGCGTCGCCTTCGCGCTGGCGTTTGCCGGCTTTGGCATGAAGGCAGGCCTGGTACCCCTGCACGCCTGGTTGCCGGAGGCCCACCCCGCGGCCCCCTCGCATATCTCCGCGCTCATGTCCGGCGTGATGCTGAAGGTAGCGGTGTACGGTTTTATCCGTGTGGTATTCGGTCTCATTGGCCAGTTTCACTGGCAGTGGGGCGTGGCGGTGCTCGTCATCGGCAGTATTTCGGCACTGATGGGCGTGCTCTATGCCCTGCTGCAAAATGATCTCAAGCGACTGCTGGCCTACAGTTCGGTGGAAAACCTGGGCATCATTTTCATGGGCCTGGGGCTGTCGATCCTGTTCGCGGACAGCGGCCATACCGCGCTGGGTGTAGTGGCCTTCGTCGCGGCCCTGTATCACTGCGTCAACCACGCCCTGTTCAAGGGGCTGCTGTTTCTGGGTGCTGGCGCCATCCTGCACAGTTCCAATGAACGCGACCTGGAGAAGATGGGCGGCCTGCTGCGGCGCATGCCCTGGACCGGACTGTTCTTTCTGACCGGCTGCATTTCCATCTCGGCGCTGCCGCCATTCAATGGTTTTGTTTCCGAATGGCTCACCTTTCAGGCGGCGCTGCAGGCGTGGCAACTGGATAGCGGCGTGCTGCGCAGTATCGTGCCTATCGCCGCGGCAATGCTGGCGCTCACCGGTGCCCTGGCAGCGGCGTGCTTCGTCAAGGTCTACGGCGTGGCCTTTCTCGGCCAGGCCCGCAGCCGCCATGTGCGCCGCGCCCGGCCGGTGCCACTGAGCATGCGCGCGGGGCAGGGCGTACTGGCCGTGCCGTGCCTGTTGCTGGGCGTACTGCCGACGACCTTCATCGGCCTGCTGAACGAGGTGCCCACGCAGGTCCTGGGACAGGGACTGCCGCACGCCACCGCCCACGGCTGGCTCTGGCTCACACCCGTTTCGCCCGAAGCGGCAAGTTACGGCGCACCGCTGGTGGCATTCGCACTGTTCACGGCTGTAGGCCTGGGGCTCTGGCTGTTCGGGCGCGGGATTCGACGGGTACGCCGCTGCGACGCCTGGGATTGCGGTTTCGCACCGCCCACCCCGGGCATGCAGTATACGGCCACCGCCTTTGCCCAGCCGATCCGGCAGGTGTTCGAACTGCTGTTCCTGGTTGACGAAGACGTCGGACAACAGGAAGACGGGCAGTGGCGCCATCGCCTGCAGATCAGGGATCGTGCCTGGGGCATTCTGTACCTGCCGGTGGCACATGCCGTGGAAAAGGCGGCCCGGCAGGTCGTGCGACTGCAGTCGGGTAACGTGCGCATCTATCTCGGCTGGTCGCTGGCAACCCTGGTGGTGCTGTTATGGATAATGGCATGAGCGCGTCGTCGTGGGTGCTGGCCCTGCTGCAGGCGCTGCTGTATGCGGCACTGGCGCCGCTGCTGGCGGGCTGGGTGCGCAAGGTCAAGGCGCGCCTGCAGAACCGCCGCGGCGCGCCGCTGCTGCAACCGTACCGCGATCTCTACAAGCTGTTCGCCAAAGAGGCACGCATGGCGCATACCGCCTCGCTGCTGTTTCGCGCCGCGCCCTATATCGTGTTCATCGCCATCTGGCTGGCGGCTTCGGCGATCCCCCTGCTCACCACGGGCCTGCCCACCGCCGCCATAGCCGACGTCATCGTCATCGCGGGGCTGCTGGCACTGGCCCGTTTCTTCCTGGCACTCGCCGGCATGGACGTGGGTACCGCATTCGGCGGGATGGGGGCATCGCGGGAAATGTTTGTCTCGGCCCTGGCCGAGCCGGCCATGCTGATGGCGGTGTTTACCCTGGCCATGACCGCGCACAGTACCAATCTGGCCAGTGTGGTGGACTATCAACTGGTCAGTGACAACGTCCTGCGGCCCTCGTATATGTTCGCGCTGGCGGGACTGGTGCTGGTGGCCGTTGCGGAAACCGGGCGTATACCGGTGGACAATCCGGCCACCCACCTGGAATTGACCATGATGCACGAGGCGATGATCCTGGAATACTCGGGCCGGCACCTGGCACTGATGGAGTGGGCGGCGCAGTTGAAGCTGTTGCTGTACGGCACCCTGCTGGCCAACGTCTTTTTCCCCTGGGGCATCGGGCAAGGTACCGGACCGGTCGTGCTGGGCCAGGGTCTTGCGGTCGTCATCATCAAGCTTGCCACGCTGGGCGTGATGCTGGCGGTGAGTGAAACCGTGCTGACCAAGATGCGCCTGTTCCGGGTGCCGGCCTTTCTGGACCTGGCCCTGTTGCTCGCGCTGCTCGGCCTGCTCAGCCACGTGATCCTGGAGGTCGGCGCATGAACCCGGAACAGCTGCCGGTGTTGCAGCAACTCATGCTGGTGCTGGCAGCGGCGGCCCTGTTTACCTCTTTCGTGCTGCTGGAGCAGGCCCGGCTGGTGTCCGCCATCCATGCCTTTGCCTGGCAGGGTGTGCTCGTCACGCTGGTGACCCTCGTGGTGGCGAGCAGTGGCGGACAGGCGCACCTGTTTTTTTCCGCGGCACTGACCCTGAGCCTCAAGGCCCTGCTCATTCCCTGGATGCTGCACCGCCTGGTGCGCAAGCTGGAGCTGGACCGACACAGTGAACCGCTGCAACGGCCGGCCCTGGTGATTATGGCGGCGGTGGCACTGGTCATATTCAGCTACTGGCTGGTGCTGCCCATCGTGCAGCAGGAGCTGATGTTCACCCGCAATATCGTCGCGGTCAGTCTCGCGGTGGTACTCATCGGCCTGCTGATGATGGTGGTGCGGCAGCAGGCCGTCGCCCAGGTGCTCGGATTCATGTCCATGGAAAACGGTCTGTTCCTGGCCGCGGTGTCCGCCACCGGCGGCATGCCCCTGATCGTGGAACTGGGGGTGGCCTTCGACGTGCTGGTGGCCATGGTGCTGTTCGGCGTGTTCTTCTTCCAGATCCGCGCGAGCATCGACACGCTGGACGTTGACCGGATGAACCGGCTCACGGAAAAGGCCGACGACGCATGATGCGAGCCGTCTACATCACGGTTGCCACCCCGCTGGCCGGGGCCCTGGTCCTCGCCGGCGTGCGGCGCCTGACCGTCGCCGGCTGGCTTAACGTACTGGTGTGCGGCATCACCCTTGCCGCCGCGATGATACTGGCGGTCGGGGTGGCGCGTGACGGCGTGGTCGCCGGTTCCGGTTTCCGCATCGATGCCTTCAATGTCTACCTGCTGGTGCTGACGGCCTTCGTCGGCATGACCACGTCAATCTTTTCACGCCCCTACATGCGGCACGTGTGCAGCAGCGGGCGGACGACGGAACGCGGCATGCGGCTTTATCACGTCATGTTCCAGACCTTCATGTTCACCATGTTCCTGGCCCTGTCGACGGACAACCTGGGGGTACTGTGGGTAGCCATCGAGGGCGCAACCCTGGCCACCGTGTTGCTGGTGTCCCTGTATCGCACGCCGGAAGCGGTGGAAGCGGCCTGGAAATATTTCATCCTCTGCGGTGTGGGCATCGCACTGGCCCTGTTCGGCACGGTACTGCTGTATTTCGCCGCCCAGCATGTGGTAACGGACTTGTCCACGGGGCTGACCTGGAGCACGCTGTACGGCGTCGCGTCACAGCTGCAACCGTCCATCATGGGTCTGGCCTTCGTATTCCTGCTGGTGGGTTATGGCACCAAGGTGGGGCTCGTGCCCATGCACCAGTGGCTGCCCGATGCACACTCGGAAGGCCCCACACCCATGTCCGCCGTCCTCTCGGGCCTGCTGCTCAATGTCGCCCTGTACGCGGTGGTGCGCCTCAAGATGCTGGTTGACGGCTCCCTGGCCGTCACCGATTCGCCGCATCTGGCCGGCTACCTGCTCATGGGGTTCGGGATGATTTCATTCCTGGTGGCCGGCCTGTTCCTGCATCGCCAGCGTGACATCAAACGCATGTTCAGTTATTCCTCCATCGAACACATGGGGTTGATGACCTTTGCCTTCGGGCTTGGTGGACCGCTGGCCACCTTCGGCGCCTTGCTGCACATGCTGGTGCACTCGCTGACCAAGTCGGCCATCTTCGTGACCGTCGGCCACGCCACGCATATCGCCGGCACCCAGAGCATCGACCACATCCGGGGACTGCTCCGCACCCAGCCAGCGGTAGGCTGGGGGCTGTTGCTTGGCGTGGCCGCCATCGCCGGCTTCCCGCCCTTCGGTGTGTTCACCAGCGAGTTTCTGCTGCTGACCGCGACCATGCAGTCCCAGCCCTGGTTTACCGTAGCGCTGCTGACGGGGTTGACGGTGGCCTTCGCCGGCCTGTTCCGGCACCTGCATCCCATGGTCTACGGCCCCGCACCGGAGGGACAACGGCCGGTGCCGGCCAACATGCTGCCGGTCATGATCCACCTGGGGCTGGTGTTATGGCTGGGGGTGTCCATTCCCGCCTTCCTGGCCAACTGGCTGGATCGGGCCACCGGCCTGATTACGGGGCTGCACCTGTTATGAGCGGCTTCGTCTGGTTGCCCGAATTTCTGGCACGTCTGGAAGACGAACATGTCATGGCGCACGAGGACGCTGTGCAGACGCTGGCACCGACGCATTGCCTTGAGCTGGACGCTGAAGACTGGAACAGGGCGGCACGTGTGGCGGCCGCCTTCGGGTGTCGCTGGGCAGGGATATGGGCTGACATGGACGATGCACGCTTCGTGGTCCGCGCCTGCCTGGCCTATCAAGGTGATTACCTGGTGCTGATCACCGAGGTACCGGTGGACCGGCCTGTGCTGGCCTCCCACACACCCCATTTTCCTGGCGCCGATCGCATGGAACGTCACCTGCGTGACCTGTTTGGCATCGTCTTGCCCGACCATCCGGACAGTCGCCGCTGGACCCGTCACCAGGCCTGGCCGGAGAACGGCTATCCCCTGCGCCACGATTTTCCGGCCAGCGGCCATGCCCCGAAACGGACGCCGGCCGACAGTGATTATCCCTTCGTTCCGGTACTGGGCAGCGGTGTGTACCAGATACCGGTGGGTCCGGTACATGCCGGTATCATCGAGCCCGGCCATTTCCGTTTCCAGGCCGTGGGCGAGATGGTCCTGCGGCTGGAAGAGCGACTTGGTTACGTACACAAGGGTATCGAGAAGATCGCCGTCGGTCGCGACCCCGCCGCCCTCGCCCGTCTGGCCGGCCGGGTTTCGGGCGACTCCACCGTGGCGCATACCTGGGCGGCGTGCATGGCCATGGAGCGCGCGGCCGGGGTGAACGTGCCGCCACGGGCGCTGGCCGTGCGGGCCATCCTTGCCGAACGCGAGCGCGTCGCCAACCACCTGGGCGACGTCGGCGCCATCTGCAACGACGTGGGTTTCGCATTTGCACACATGCAGTTCAGCCGCCTGCGCGAGGTTTGGCAGCGGGTCAACCAGGCGGCGTTCGGCCATCGCCTGTTGATGGACCGCATTGTGCCGGGTGGCGTAATCCACGCCCCCCTGTTGGACATCGGTCCGCTGCAGCAACAGAACCGGACGATGTCGGCTGAACTCGACGTGCTGGCGCCGATCCTCGACGACGACCCCTCGCTGGAAGACAGGCTGGCCAGCACCGGCATCCTGACCCGTGAGGAGGCGCAACGTCTGGGCGCGGTCGGTTACGTGGGCAAGGCCAGCGGCATGGACTACGACCTGCGCCGCGATCATGGCTATGCCCCCTACGACCAACTGGATGTGCAGTCGCCCTGCCTGGCGGAGGGGGACGTGGCCGCGCGCCTGCAGATACGGGTGGAAGAGATACGCCAGTCGCTGAACCTGCTGGATACGCTGCTGCAGGGCTTGCCGGAAGGCCCGGACATCGCGCCATGGCCCGCGGCGCCGGCCGGCGGCGAGGGCATCGGCCTGGTGGAGGGCTGGCGCGGTGAAATCCTGAGCTATGTGCGCCTTGACGGGGACGGGCGCGTGGTGCGCTTTTTCCCCCGAGACCCCAGCTGGTTCAGCTGGCCGGCACTGGAACGGCTGATCCACGGCAATATCGTCCCGGACTTCCCGGTCTGCAACAAGTCCGTCAACGGTTCGTACTCGGGCCACGACCTCTGAGGCGCCTGTCATGTTTCGTATCCTGAAACAGGGTCTGCGCACCGGCATCATCACCGAGGCGGTGGCGCCGGTCGATGCCGCCGGACTGGAGGTCCTGGGCATAGCGGTTCGCCGCACCATCGACGCGCGCTTCGGACGCAGCCTTGCCATACGCCAGGTGGACGCCGGTTCCTGCAACGGCTGCGAACTGGAAATCCATGCCCTCAATAACCCGTACCACGACATCGAGCGCTTCGGTGTGCACTTCGTCGCCTCGCCGCGCCACGCCGATGCCTTGCTGGTGACCGGTCCCGTCTCGCGCCATATGGAGAGTGCATTGCGCCGTACCTGGCGTGCCACGCCCGCCCCGAAATTCGTCATCGCCGCCGGCAGCTGCGCCTGCGACGGTGGTGAGTTCGGCGTGTCCTATGCCAGCTGCGGCGCCGTGGAAAATGTCATACCAGTGGATGTGAAGATACCCGGCTGTCCGCCTGCCCCGCTGGATCTGCTCAGGGGTTTGCTCGGGGTGCTGCAAAAGGTCTCGACCGGTGCTCCGGCCGGCCCCGTGGCACACGGGAATCCTGACAGTGACACGGGCCCGTGACACGCGCATCCGGTACTGTGCAGATTGAGGACATCCGGGTTTTCAGCCAGGGCACCGGCAGGCACGCACAGGTAACGAACGCCGTGTCGGGTCAATGCCGTGCAGCGGGGAGGTGATCGATGGCCGGTTTGGCGGGACTCGGCCCCTGCGGCGTCAGCCCGGCAGCGGGCGCGAACGTCCGCTTCGCACAGAACCCTGCGACATGTGACCTGATGGCCTGATGGCAGCTAACTACAGGAAACTAAACTTGTTTTATTACCACACCCTTTGACTATTCACAGCTGTATTGCTATATTTTTGCGGTTTTCCGTACCTAAATGAGCAGGATATCAACCGGCCAGGGCATGCCACCATACCGCACGACGGCCACGCAGCGCCTGTGGCGCATGCTTTTCGCGCCGGCCCCGCCTGCCGCCGGTGGTGACCCGTTCCATCGGAATGAATCCCGGGCGCTGAACGGTGTACCGGAACCCGGGACTGCCTCCCGGAGCCGGGGAACCAGGACGATCCGGCAAACACCGGACAAGTTGATTCACAGCAGCTCGCCGGTTGCCGATACGACATATGCATGCAACGATGCTGATACCGGCTTCATCCACGGACCGGCCACCGCGGCCCGGCCTGTACGGATCAGGCGCAGTGACCCGGTTTCAGCACGGGAATCCGGCGTTCTCCCCTGTCGCGGGCACGGCACGATACACGCGCACCCGGCTGAAATGACGGCAACCGCCCGGCTGTCGACGGTCCCATCCGCATTGCCGGCCGTACCCTGTTGCACATCCGGCAAACCGGGTGCCACGGCAACCGGCACGGCACGACTGGAGCAGACGTGAACACAATATCAAAAACGAACCTGATCAAGCGTCTGATCGGCGCGATCGTCTTTCTGGCCGTTGGTGTCGAGCTCAATGGCATGGTGCCGACGCCTGAAATCGCCTGGGTCTCGGGCATCCTGCTGTTGACGATATTCCTGTTTGTCTTCGAGATCGTCGAGGTCGATGTCGCCGCGGTCTGCATCATGGTGCTGCTGGCCTGATGTCTTTCGCCGGTCCGCTGCTGTTCGAGCTCGAACAGCCGTTTGTATCCGCGCAGCACCTGTTCGACGGCTTTGCCAGCAACGCCGTCATATCGATCATCGCCGTGATGATCATCGGCAAGGGCCTGGACAAGACCGGGGTCATGAACACCGTCGCAGGTTTCATCCTCAGATATGGCGGGCGCACCGAGGCACGTATCATTCCGTTCATCTCGGGCACCGTCGCCATCATCTCCAGCTTCATGCAGAACGTCGGCGCCGCGGCGCTGTTCCTGCCGGTGGTCAGCCGTATCTCGGCACGTTCCGGGCTGTCACTGTCGCGCCTGCTGATGCCGATGGGCTTCTGTGCCATCCTCGGCGGTACGGTGACCATGGTCGGCTCCAGCCCGCTGATACTGCTCAACGACCTCATCCTCACCTCTAACCAGGCCCTGTCAGCGGAGCAGAAGATGAACCCCTTCGGCCTGTTCAGCGTGACACCGATCGGGCTGGCGCTGGTCATCGCGGGCATCATTTATTTCGTCCTGCTCGGCCGGATGGTGTTGCCGGCCGGCAATCCGGAGAGCGTACGGTCGGATCCAATACCATGAGTTATTTCCAGGACGTCTACGGCATCGACTATGCCCTGATCGAGGTGAAGGTCTGCGCGCAGCCCCCTGGTCGGCAAGCTGTTCGATGACGTGGAGGGCGTTTAACATATTCGCATCATCGCCACCATGCGCACCGACAAGGACATCCGCATCGGTCCGGGCGCGCTGGCGCGCGACCAGGGTATCGAAAGCGGCATGGTGCTGGGTATTCTTGCCTCCCCGTCAACGTGGAGAACTTTGTCCGGGAACACGCACTCGAGAGCAGCAGGAACCTGGATACCTTCGGTGAGTCGCTGGCGCAAACCAAGTCAGGTATTGCCGAAGTGGTTATACCGCCAGGATGCACCTGATCGGAAGAGTGCGCGCGATGTCTGGATGCGCAAGACCTACGGTATCGCCATGGTCGCGCTGCACCGTCAGGGGCAAGACCCTGCGTCAGGGGGACGACATCCGCAACCTGCCACTGAAGGCCGGCGATACCCTGGTCGTGCATACCACCTGGGATCGCTTGGCCGGCTCGAATCCAACCCCGATTTCGTCATCGTCACCACCGAATACCCGCACGAGGAAGTGCGCCCTCACAAGGTTGGCATGCCCTGTTGTTCTTTCTGGTCGCATTGTCTCTGGTGCTGTTTTCCAATCTTCGCCTGTCGTGTCGCTGCTGACCGGCGCCCTGGGCATGGTCCTCTCCGGGGTACTCAGCATGGAGGAGGCCTACAAGGCGGTCAGCTGGAAGACAGTGTTCCTGCTGGCCAGCCTGATACCGCTGGGCTGGCGGTGGAGACTACCGGCACCGCGGCCTGGATTGCCGAGCAGACGCTGGCATTGCTGGGCGATGTCCCGACCTGGGTGTTGCAGGCGCGCTGGCCGCCTCGCGACATTTTTCACCCTGGTGATGTCGAACGTGGGCGCCACCGTCCTTTTGGTGCCACTGGCCGTAAACCTGGCGGTCAAGGCCGGTGCCGATCCCGCGGTATTCGCCCTCACGGTTGCCATATCCACTTCCAATTCCTTTCTGATTCCCACCCACCAGGTCAACGCCCTGCTGATGGGACCGGGGGGCTACCGGGTACCGGATTTCATGCGCGCCGGCGGCATCATGACCGTGCTGTTTCTGATCGTCATGATGATCATGATGAATCTAATCTTCTGAGGAAATAATCAATGGAAATCCAAGCCCTGACCGAGACGCTGAGCTGGAACCAGCAGATGGCAATCTCCGGGTGTGTCCTGATCGCCACCTTCATCGGTATCTTTACCGAAGGAGTTCACGGCTTTCACCGCACCAAGTTCGCCATGGGCGGCGCCCTGCTGATGGTGGTGCTCGGACAGATATACGGTTTTTACAGTCCGAAGGCCGCGGTCGAGGCAATCGACTGGAACGTGGTATTCCTGCTGGGCGGCATGATGACCATCGTCGCCATCATGATCCCGACCGGCGGCTTCCAGTCACTCGCGTATCGCATCGCCGACCTGAGCCGCGGCCGGCTGTTCATGCTGCTGGCCATGCTGGGAACCGCGGTGACGGTCATCTCACTGCTGCTGGACAACGTTACTACCGTGGTGATCTTCGGTCCGCTCATCGTGCTGATCTGCAAGGCACTCGAAGTTAACCCGGTGCCCTACCTGCTCGGCGCCGCCCTGCTGTCGGACACCGGCGGCGTCGCCACCCTGGTCGGCGACCCGCCGAACCTGATGATCGGTTCGGCCGCAGATATCGACTTCAATACCTTTCTCATCCATATGGGCGGTATCGTACTGGCAGCCTGGGCCGTGATCCTGATCGCCCAGAAATTCCTGTTCCGCAGGGAACTGGCCGTGACACCGAAGCGACAGGATTTCTCCGGGATGGGGGAGATCAAGGACCGGTATACCTGGTATGCCTCTGTCTCCGTACTGGGGATCATGGTCGTGCTGTTCGTCCTGCACAATGCGCTGAACTGGGAACCCTGGTTCGTGGCTGCCATTGGCCTGACCTTGCTGGTGTTCATTGCCAACAGTGTGGAGCTTGATGCCTCCTTCGAGGCGGTGGAATTGAGTCTCCTGATGTTCTTCATTTCCCTGTTCATCGTCGTCGGTGGCGTGGTACAAAGTCATTTCCTGCAGTATCTTGGCCAGTTCATTCTCCCCTTAGTGCAGTCGGACCTGCTGCTCGCGTCGATCTTGCTGATGTGGGGCGCTGCCTTTTTGTCCGCCATGATCGACAATATTCCTTTCACTGCCGCCATGGTGCCCATCATCCTGAGCATGGAGCAGCAAGGCATCAACGTGACACCACTGTGGTGGTCGCTCGCCATCGGTGTCGGCATGGGTGGTAACGGAACCCACCTGGGCTCCACTGCCAATGTATTCATCGTTACCCTGTCGGAGCGTCTGGCAAAGGACACCGGTGACCCCAGTGTACGCATCACACCCGGGCTCTGGTTCCGCAAAGGCACGCCGGCCATGCTGTTGACCCTGCTGACTTCATCCCTGGTCATGTGGATGTTCTTCGGCTTCTTCAGCAAGCCGTTCCATTGATCCAGTACATGACAGTCACCGCAGCGGGTCCTTGCAACGCCAGCTGGCAACGATGCTGGGTACCCAACCAGCGGGAATTGTCCCGGTCACTGCGGGTCTGTCAGGCGGTAATCGGAGTGAATACTCGCCCCGTGTCCATGTTGCCCTGATCGGGATAATTGACACACGGGCTGAAATATCCGCCCTGCAACAAGTCTCGGCAACCCGCAACACAGCGTACGCCCGACAGCCGCCTGGCGCACCGCTTCATCCCTGCACAATCCGGTATCCCCCCGGGATAGACAGCGGAATGGTTGAAGTTCCGCAACCGATTTCTTATGGTTACCGTAACGGGATGGCTGTCCGGCGCCCGGCCAGTACAGCAGCATTACAACAGTCACGGTGACGCTGCAGCCATCACATTGAATGTGGAGCAGGTATTGATCAACCGGGTAACAGAAACCTTCTACCTGCCGGACGAAGTCGGCCGGCAGTCATGGACGCTGCCTGCCGACATCTACAACCTGTCGCACACCCTGCTTGGTCGCAGTGAATTCGAATGCGCCTTCGTACCGGTCCGCAGCATGCAGTACCTGGCGATCATCAACCGTGACGAAATCGTGTTCGTCGACAGCCAGGCCTATGCCTGCTGTAATGGCGAAGGCGGGCGTTTGATCATGCTGGTGTGGAAATTCGACATGATGAACCAGCGCGACTCACTCGACCAACCCCGGCCCTGCCGGATTGTTTACCACCACCCCGACGGCAGGCAGATACAGATGCGTCTGGTCGGTGCCTACCGGGAAGCACTCACATTGATGGACAGGCGCTACCGTAACAAGGCATTGCCGGCGGGCGGGGCACGGATCGTCCGCTTGCAGCAACCGTAGGCCGGATTGCGCTGCGCCGCACCGGTCAGCGACTAACCGGTGATCGCGGCAAACACGTTTGGCAGCCGCTCCGGCAGGCGCTCCACGTTGTCCACGATCGAATAATTGTTCTCGCCGAAAATGCGTGCGACATAGCGGTCCGCTTCCGGGTCCAGCGTCAGGCAATAGGTATAATACCCTTCATCGCGAGCTCCTCGACCGCCTTCTTGGTATCATGCCGCAGGTACTGCGGATCGCGCTCATCGATATCGGCGGGTTCGCCATCGGTGACCAGCAATACCAAACGCTTGGTGGCTTCTGGTTTAACAGATGTGTGCCGGCATGCCGCAGCGCGGCGCCCATGCGGGTGGACAGGCCGCCTTTCATACCGGAGAGGCGTGCCTTGGCCTCGTCCTCGTAGTGCTGGTCAAAATCCTTGAAGCGGTAATACTGCACATCATGGCGCCCGTCCGATGCAAAACCGTGCACGGCAAACGCATCGCCGATCGAGTCGATCGCCCAGCTCAGCAGGCCGGCAGATTCGCGCGTCAGCGAAAGTATACTTGGGGCATCTGCATCGTCCTCGTCACCACCGCCGATCTTCTCGTTGGTGGATTCGGACAGGTCCAGCAACAGCACGATCGCCAGATCACGGATGTGGCGCGTGATGCGGATATTGATGCGCGGGTCCGGCATGATGCCACGGCGGATATCGATGAAGGCACGCACCGCGGCATTCAGGTCGATCTCCTCACCCTCCTCGAAGCCGCGCTTGCGCACGATCCCCTGGGGCTGCATTGCATCGATCAGGTGGCGGATGCGTGAAGCCATCGGCTTATATTTAGTTAGGATTTCATCCATCATCTCGGGATCGCCTCGGCCCTGGCGGCGTTCGATAACCGTCGTCCAGTCCGGGCCGGTAAAGTTGCACGTGATAGTCCCATTCCTGATAATGAAAGGGGTCGGATACCGGTTCCTTGCCCTCCATCTCATTGTAGCTGACCCCATCGTCTTCGTAGGGGAAAACCTCGGTCGGCGCAGACCCAAATTTCCTGCGCATCGTCATCCGCCGCCGCCACATCGACCTCATTGCCATTTCCATGATGTTGACATTGCGGCGAACCTGGCGCTGGCTCTCCGGCATATACTCCGCGCCCGGGCAACGAACAAATTTTCGTCAAAGGCCCAGACGTAGCGGTTATCATCGCGGTAGGGCAAGGGCCAGTCTTCCAAAATGCGCAACGCAGGCAGGGCCGTTTTATCCGCCAACAGGTTGTAAAAACGAATGCCATAAGTCCAGGCAATCTCATTGTTGGATGCCTCCTTGGCGAGCTCGATGCGATAGTCGTTCGCTAGCCGTTTAATGAGGGTCTCGGTATCGTTATAGTGTTCATCCAACAGGGCCTGTGCCAGGCGCATCATCAGGTCCATGGCGGGATGGAGTTCGACACGCGCTTCACCCGATTCGTCGGTGAGGTGAAAAACTGCAGCCACAATTTTTTCAGCCCCGGGAACTCCTGAATGGCCAGGTGCTCGACCCGCGCGTCTTCGAACAATTCGATCAGTTTCATCTGTGCGGGGCTCAGCTGCTCCGCGGAGAGAGGATTGCGGGTGTACACCATGTGGGCCGCGCAATGTGCGGCGGCAGCACGATAGATTTCGAGCCCGCTGATGCCACAGTGCACATCGAAGGCATCCGGCAGGTGCACCTGAAAATCCTCGATAAAGGGCCGCAGCCCCATTCGGCTTTCATAGTCACCGGAAGTCGGGCGCATAAAAAAGGCACGTCCCCACAGGGCGCGCAGGTAAAAATTCAATTTGCGTTGGTTGTCGACAAACAGCGTGCCACGCCGCTCTTTTTGCAGCACCGACCGAGAGGATTCGGTCTTGAGACTAAAATAAGCCATCTGGCCATCGAGATCACGCTGGTGGGCTTGTGCTCCCCACAGCGCCCAGCGCCTCAAGCCGCCCAGCGTGAGCTTGGATAGCAACTCATCGAGATTTTCCATCATCGGCCGCAGACCGCGCGGCGCCTTGCCGGATAACTGATGGATTAGGTTCAGATAACCACGCATCACATCGATATCGCCAAGCCGCCGCGCCGCTAGCGGCATGTTGGCCATGGTCAGCGTCAGTACCGTACCCGAGGTATGCGAAGAGAGTTTCATCAGACCGGTCACAATATCCGGGATGATATCCTCACCGATTTCTTTGGCGACAGCTGGCATGTCTTCCACGTAGGTCAAGACCAGGGCCTGACCGCGATTCAGCGTGCACATGGCACGCATGCCTTCCAGATAATTCTGCAGACCGCGTGGCGACATCACCCGCGCGGCTTCGTGATAGGAAGACTCCAGAGCTGCACGATGGCCTTATCTTATCGCGAGACAGGAGACGTATTCGGAAAATCAATAGACATGTCTGTTGCAAGGAATATCGGTTAAGTTGAAACATTCTGCGTCAGACCAGGACGCGAAGGATTTCATCCAGGTAAAAATCCAATGATTTACCTGGCGCTTTGCGATTTGCGCGAGACATGCATATAGCTCGCCCGGGCGAGATTAGAAAAAAGTATTTACCGCAGCATCCAAGGTATCGCGCATATCCGGATCGTCTGTCAATGGGCGTACCAGCGTCATTTGGCAGGCCTGGTAGCGCCGATACCCTTGGACATCAGTTGTCCCGCATACACCAATAAGCGAGTGGACATACCCTCATCGAGTCCGTGTCCTTTGAGGTTGCGCGAGCGTTGCGCGACCTGAACCAATTTTCCGGCGATATCCGCATCCACACCGCCTTCGTGGGCCACGATTTCGGCCTCGATTTCGGCGCTGGGATAATCAAAATCCAGGGCTCCGAAACGCTGCTTGGTGGACTGTTTCAGATCTTTCATCAAGGACTGATAACCCGGATTATAGGAAATGACGAGTTGGAAATCGGCATGTGCTGGAACCACTTCACCCTTCTTTTCCAGCGGTAATTCGCGGCGGTGATCAGTCAGTGGATGAATGACCACGGTGGTGTCCTGACGTGCTTCAACGACTTCATCGAGATAACAGATGGCTCCGATGCGGGTGGCCACGGTGAGTGGCCCGTCCTGCCATATGGTGCCGTTGATATCCAGCAGGTAACGGCCGACCAGATCGGAAGCGGTCATGTCTTCGTTGCAGGCGATGGTGATCAGCGGCTTTTTCAGCTTCCACGCCATATATTCCACAAAGCGGGATTTGCCACAACCCGTGGGGCCCTTCAGCATGACGGGCATACGCACCGCGTAGGCAGCCTCATACATCTCCACCTCATTGTGAACAGGCCGGTAGTAGGGTTCTTCCGTGATCAGGTACTGATCCGATGTTTGCATCACTCACGTGTGGCCTCACAGCTGACCGGGTTAATCGGGGCAAGAGCGCGGCCGTGATACGGTGAATACGTGCGCTCAATCCTTCGATTAACCGGGAAAAAAAGCCCCTGCCCCGCGATACGGAACAGGGGCTGCATTAGGTACTGCTCCGGCGTCTGAATCAGACCTTGATCGGACCCCGATAGATCACCATGGCTGCGCCTTGTGACTGGGCATAGTTGTCGTAGCCGACCAGTCGCACATGGTTGTTCGGATTTGCTTCTGGCAGGCATCGGCTTCGGCCAGGATCGTATCCACATCGGTCTCGCCAAACATCGGCAGCTTCCACATGTACCAGTAGTGATCGAAGGCGTTTTCCGGCTCGGTGTGCTCGATGGCGGGGTTCCAGCCCTTGGCGACGATGTATTCGACCTGCTTACGAATATTCTCCTTGTCCATCGCCGGCAGGTAGGAAAAGGTTTCGAACTTGCGGCTGGTCGGGATCCGATCAGGCGGGAGTTGTAGTCTTGCATTTCGCTCATTGCTTAAGTTCCTATAATCTAAGTCTAGATTGGCTTCAGGGGTTCGGTGAGGGATGCATCCCGGTGCAGCCCAGCTCGCACCCAGGCAGCATCGGCGACTAGAATATTGGTCCCTGATATTACTGAATTATGTTACTTATGGGCCACGTCCAGCTTGTCCACGGTATCGAACTCGAACTTGATCTCCTTCCAGGTTTCCATGGCGATCTGCCAGTTCGGGACTGGACTTGGCGGCCTTGGCGAGGATGTCGCCTGCCTGCTTTTTCGAGCCCATCGCACCTTCTGTTGCGGGCTTCCACACAGGCTTCCAGCGCGACGCGGTTGGCGGCGGCGCCGGCGGCGTTGCCCCAGGGATGGCCGAGGGTACCGCCACCGAATTGCAGCACGGAATCGTCGCCGAAGATGGTGACCAAGGCCGGCATGTGCCAGACGTGGATACCGCCGGAAGCGACGGCGAACACGCCGGGCATGGAACCCCAGTCCTGGTCGAAGAAGATGCCGCGGCTGCGGTCTTCCTTGATGTAGGATTCGCGCAGGAGGTCGATCCAGCCCAGGGTGGCCTCGCGGTCGCCTTCGAGCTTGCCCACCACGGTGCCGGTGTGCAGGTGGTCGCCGCCGGACAGGCGCAGGATCTTGGCCAGCACGCGGAAGTGGATTCCGTGATGCGGGTTGCGGTCGAGCACGGCGTGCATGGCGCGGTGGATGTGCAGCAGCATGCCGTTGTCACGGCACCATTGGGCCAGGCCCGTGTTGGCACAGAAGCCGCCGGTGATGTAGTCGTGCATGATGATGGGCGCGCCGATTTCCTTGGCGTACTCGGCGCGCTTGTACATCTCTTCCGGGGTCGGCGCGGTGACATTCAGGTAGTGGCCTTTGCGCTCGCCGGTTTCGCGCTCGGCCTTGTGGATGGCTTCCATGACGAAGTCGAAGCGGTGGTTCCAGCGCATGAACGGCTGGCTGTTGACGTTCTCGTCGTCCTTGGTGAAGTCCAGGCCACCGCGCAGGCACTCATAGCACGGCGCGGCCGTAGTTCTTGGCGGACAGGCCCAGCTTCGGCTTGATGGTGCAGCCGAGCAGGGGACGGCCGTATTTGTTCATGATGTCGCGCTCGACCTGGATACCATTGGGCGGACCGTTGCAGGTCTTCACGTAGGCGATCGGGAAGCGCACGTCCTCGAGGCGCAGGGCGCGGATAGCCTTGAAGCCGAATACGTTGCCCACCAGCGAGGTGAACACGTTGACCACGGAGCCTTCCTCGAACAGGTCGATCGGGTAGGCGACGAAGGCGTAGAAACAGGTGTCGTCGCCGGGCACGTCCTCGATGCGTAGGCGCGACCCTTGTAGTAGTCGAGGTCGGTCAGCAGGTCGGTCCATACCGTGGTCCAGGTGCCGGTGGAAGACTCGGCGGCCACGGCGGCGGCGGCTTCTTCGCGGGGCACGCCGGGTTGCGGGGTGATCTTGAAACACGCCAGGATATCGGTGTGCCTTGGGCGTGTAATCAGGCATCCAGTAGGTTTCGCGGTATTCTTTGACGCCCGCGTTGTAGGTTTTAGCCATGATTTCAACCCTCCAGAGGTTTTATTCGAATCGTTTCCACCGCGGCAACCTGCAAAGGCAGGCACATCTGCCGCAGCGGCTTGATATAGAAAGGCAGCTTATGTCCTTATCTCCATAATTAAAAATCAAATATCTTGATTGAAACAATAAGTTTTGATTATAGTATAGTCATCGTTTGTCCGTTGCGCGAACATGAATATAACGCTACGCCAGCTGCAAGTCTTCGAAGCCGTTGCCCGGCACCTGAACTACACCCGCGCTGCCGAGGAGCTGTTCCTGTCCCAGCCCGCTGTTTCCATGCAAATCAAACAGTTGGAGGAGCAGCTCGGCGAGCCCCTGTTTGAGCAGATGGGCAAGAAGGTGTTCCTGACCGAGGCAGGCAAGGAAGTCTACCGCTACAGCCTGGCCATTGAAAACCAGCTCGCCGAGCTGCAGATGGTACTGGCGGAGATGAAAGGTATGCAGCATGGCAAACTGTCACTGACGGTCGCCAGCACCGCGAACTATTTCGTACCCACGCTGCTGGGCATCTTCAGCAAGCGTCATAAAGGCGTCATGGTGGATATCGACGTAACCAACCGCGAAAACCTGCTCAAGGCGCTGGCCGCCAACACTACCGACTTCGCTATCATGGGCAAACCGCCGGAAGGCCTGGAACTGGAGGCCCATGCCTTCATGAAAAACCCGCTGGTGATGCTGGCCGCTCCGGACCATCCGCTGGCAGGCCGCAAACACATCCCGCTGACCGAACTGGCCGGCGAAACCTTCATCATGCGCGAGCGCGGTTCGGGTACGCGCGCGGCGCGTGAACGCTTCTTCAGCGAACATGGAGGCACCGCCTTCGGGAAGACCATGGAGATGAACAGTAACGAGGCAATCAAGCAGGCAGTACAGGCCGGGCTGGGACTGGGCGTGCTGTCAATCCACACCATGGAGGTCGAGCTGATGCTGCAGCGGCTGGTCGTTCTGAACGTCGAGGGATTTCCGATCATGCGGCACTGGTATATCGTACACCGGCGGGGCAAGCGTTTTACGACCATTGCGCAGGCCTTCAAGGAATTCGTCCTCCACGAGGCACAGTCCCTGCTCAGGTTGCCAATGGCTGAAAACACGGCATGAACCACACTCCCGCCAGCGCAGAGGCAGAGCACTCACCCGTGACCGATGTCGCCGTGGGCGTCCTGGTGGACGGGGATGGCCGTGTACTGCTGGCCGAGCGTCCGCCGGGAAAACCGATGGACGGGTTACTGGGAATTTCCCGGCGGCAAGATCGAACCCGGGGAAAACCCGCGTACCGCGCTGGCACGCGAGCTGCACGAGGAACTCGGCATCGACATCGGGCAGGCCCTGCCCTGGATAACGCGCGTCTATCGTTACCCGCATGCCACGGCCCGGCTGCACATGTTCCGGATTACCCGGTGGCGGGGAGAACCCCATGGCCGCGAGGGACAGCGGCTGTCCTGGCAGGCACCGCATGCGGTCGACGTCGATCCGCTGCTGCCGGCCAATCACGGCATCCTGGCCGCCCTGCGGCTGCCGCCACTGTACGCCATCACCCACGCTGCACACTACGGCGTGAGCACGTTCATGGAACGCCTGCACACGGCGCTGAAGGATGGTGTGCGCCTGATCCAGGTACGCGAACACGCCATGCCGCCGCAACAACTGGCGGCGTTTGCCGCTGACGTCGTTCAGCTCGCGCACCGCTACAATGCGCGCGTGCTGGTGAATGGCGATGCCGAACTGGCCAGGGAATCCGGCGCGGACGGGGTACACCTGCGGGCTGGACAACTGCTGCACAGCGAGCGGCCGCCGGCGGCGCGCCTGTGGGCGGCATCCTGCCACAACCGGGACGAACTGTTGCGGGCAGCCGGGCTGGGCGCGGATTTTGCCGTCCTCTCGCCGGTGCTGCCGACGGCCAGCCACCCGGGCACACCCGCGCTGGGCTGGGCGCGGTTCGCGGCGCTGTGCAGGGACCTGCCGATGCCGGTCTTTTCGCTGGGCGGCATGCGGCGTGACCTGCTGGAGGCCGCCATGCGGCATAACGCCCACGGCGTCGCCTTGTTGAGCGGCATCTGGTAAATGCGGCCCAGCCCGTGACTACGCGACCACCCCCCCCCGACGCACTGCTGCTGATGGGCAGGCACTGTCCGTATTGTCCGACGGTGCTGAAGGGCCTTGAGGCACTCAAGGCCGACGGCGTGATCGGCAAACTCGAAACCGTCGTCATCGAGGATCAACCGGAACGCGCTGCGGCACTCGGCGTCCGTTCCGTGCCCTGGGTACGCATTGGCCCTGTTGAGCTGACCGGCCTGCGCTCGGAGCAGGAACTGCGTGGCTGGGCGGAAAAGGCCGTTACCGACGCGGGGCTTGCCGATTACCTGGACGAGTTACTCTCCACCGGAAACATCGACAAGGTGATGGCACTGGTACGCGACAATCCCCGCGCACTCGGGGCATTGTTGCTGCTGTTTGCCGATCCTGACACGCAACTCAACACACGTATCGGCATCAGCGCCATTGTGGAGGCACTCGAGGACAGCAAGCCGTTACAGGATATGGTCGAACAGCTGGGCGAACTAACGCGTCACACCGAGGCCAGTGTGCGTGGTGATGCCTGTCACTACCTGGCGTTGTCGGGCAGCAGCGCGGCCACGGCCCACATCAGGCCGCTGCTGGAAGACAGCGATGCCAGTGTGCGGGAGATTGCCCGGGACAGTCTGGAGCACCTGGCAGGGTCACGGCCGCCTAGTTGATCCCGCACATGCCGCCGCCGCAGCAAGGTCCGGTGCTGCAGGCCGGCGCCGCCGCGTCGCCCAGGCTCGATCTGCGCACCACCTGACCGCCGGTGATGAGTCGCTCGACGGGTGCGTCCAGTGGTATATCCTCCGGCTCGATGTCAGCCAGCGCGCACAGCTCACCCCAGTTGCTGACTGATTCACTCATGCGATGCGCCACTTCGACGACGCGGCCGTTGTCAACGCAACGATAATCGTATGTCGGCACTGCTTACCTCCGCAAAATCATGTTCCTATCCGGTGGTCAATTTAATACAGCCGCCGCGACCAGCACAATATCCAGTATCCGGCGGGTACCGACGGCAGCTGTAACAGCGGGCCCCGCTGCGCGGGATCGCCGCAAAGAACCGTATAGGCGCCGCGGGTGGCCCGGCCATGCCGTCAGCGACCCGGGTATAAAAAAACCTCCAGTGTCATCGGATGACACTGGAGGTTCATGTTAAAAGCCTGGCAGTGACCTACTTTCACATGGGGAAGCCCCACACTATCATCGGCGCTAAGCAGTTTCACTTCCGAGTTCGGGATGGGATCGGGTGGTTCCCACTTGCTAAGGCCGCCAGGCAAACTGTTCGGAAGGAAACAGGGGACAGACCCCGATTTTCAGAATCCTCATCGGCATCTCATCAACCTATTTCACGGAAAATCGGGGTCTGTCCCCTGTTTCCTCTTCCATGTGCGGAAAGTTGTAATGGCGGGTATGTTGCCTGTACCAGTCACAACACCAACTGCTTGGGTGTTATATGGTCAAGCCTCACGGTCAATTAGTACTGGTTAGCTTCATACATTGCTGCGCTTCCACACCCAGCCTATCAACGTCGTAGTCTTCGACGGACCTTCAGGGACCTCGAGGGTCCAGTGAGATCTCATCTTGAGGGAGGCTTCCCGCTTAGATGCTTTCAGCGGTTATCCCTTCCGTACATAGCTACCCGGCAGTGCCACTGGCGTGACAACCGGAACACCAGAGGTACGTCCACTCCGGTCCTCTCGTACTAGGAGCAGCTCCTCTCAAATCTCAAACGCCCACGGCAGATAGGGACCGAACTGTCTCACGACGTTCTAAACCCAGCTCGCGTACCACTTTAAATGGCGAACAGCCATACCCTTGGGACCGGCTACAGCCCCAGGATGTGATGAGCCGACATCGAGGTGCCAAACACCGCCGTCGATATGGACTCTTGGGCGGTATCAGCCTGTTATCCCCGGCGTACCTTTTATCCGTTGAGCGATGGCCCTTCCATACAGAACCACCGGATCACTAAAACCTACTTTCGTACCTGCTCGACCTGTCAGTCTCGCAGTCAAGCACCCTTATGCCTTTGCACTCATTGCGCGATGTCCGACCGCGCTGAGGGTACCTTCGTGCTCCTCCGTTACTCTTTGGGAGGAGACCGCCCCAGTCAAACTACCCACCATACACTGTCCCCGACCCGGATAACGGGTCTGGGTTAGAACCTCAAACATGCCAGGGTGGTATTTCAAGGATGGCTCCACGAGAACTGGCGTTCCCGCTTCAAAGCCTCCCACCTATCCTACACAAACAGGTTCAAAGTTCAGTGTAAAGCTATAGTAAAGGTGCACGGGGTCTTTCCGTCTAGCCGCGGGTACACTGCATCTTCACAGCGATTTCAATTTCACTGAGTCTCGGGTGGAGACAGTGTGGCCATCGTTACGCCATTCGTGCAGGTCGGAACTTACCCGACAAGGAATTTCGCTACCTTAGGACCGTTATAGTTACGGCCGCCGTTTACCGGGGCTTCGATCAAGAGCTTCGCCCGAGGGCTGACCCCATCAATTAACCTTCCGGCACCGGGCAGGCGTCACACCCTATACTTCCTCTTACGAGTTTGCAGAGTGCTGTGTTTTTAATAAACAGTCGCAGCCACCTGGTTTCTGCGACCCCCACCAGCTCGCGAGAGCAAGTCTCGTCACCGTCAGAGGCGTACCTTCTCCCGAAGTTACGGTACCATTTTGCCTAGTTCCTTCACCCGAGTTCTCTCAAGCGCCTTAGTATTCTCTACCTGCCCACCTGTGTCGGTTTGCGGTACGGTTCTGTCATTACCTGAAGCTTAGAGGCTTTTCCTGGAAGCATGGCATCAACCACTTCGCTCCAAATGGAACTCGTCATCACGTCTCAGGATTGTGATCCCGGATTTACCTAGGAACACTCCCTACACGCTTAAACCGGGACAACCAACACCCGGCTGGCCTAGCCTTCTCCGTCCCCCCATCGCAGTAATAACGAGGTACAGGAATATTAACCTGTTTCCCATCGACTACGCCTTTCGGCCTCGCCTTAGGGGCCGACTCACCCTGCGCCGATTAACGTTGCGCAGGAAACCTTGGACTTTCGGCGTGCGGGTTTTTCACCCGCATTATCGTTACTCATGTCAGCATTCGCACTTCTGATACCTCCAGCAGACCTCTACAGACACACCTTCACAGGCTTACAGAACGCTCCTCTACCACATCAAGCCTAAGCTTGACATCCGCAGCTTCGGTACATAGTTTTAGCCCCGTTAAATCTTCCGCGCAGGCCGACTCGACCAGTGAGCTATTACGCTTTCTTTAAAGGATGGCTGCTTCTAAGCCAACCTCCTGGCTGTCTGGCCTTCCCACATCGTTTCCCACTTAACTGTACTTTGGGGACCTTAGCTGGCGGTCTGGGTTGTTTCCCTCTTCACGACGGACCTTATCACCCGCCGTGTGTCTCCCGTGATTGCACTTCTCGGTATTCGGAGTTTGCATCGGTTTGGTAAGCCGGGATGACCCCCTAGCCGAAACAGTGCTCTACCCCCGAAGTGATACACAAGGCGCTACCTAAATAGCTTTCGAGGAGAACCAGCTATCTCCGGGCTTGATTAGCCTTTCACTCCTATCCACAGCTCATCCGCATAATTTTTCAACAGTATCGGTTCGGGCCTCCAGTAAGTGTTACCCGACCTTCACCCTGGCCATGGATAGATCGCCCGGTTTCGGGTCTACTCCCAGCGACTAATCGCCCTATTCAGACTCGGTTTCCCTACGCCTCCCCTATCGGTTAACCTTGCCACTGAAAGTAACTCGCTGACCCATTATACAAAAGGTACGCAGTCACCCAACTAAAGTAGGCTCCCACTGCTTGTACGCATACGGTTTCAGGTTCTATTTCACTCCCCTCTCCGGGGTTCTTTTCGCCTTTCCCTCACGGTACTGGTTCACTATCGGTCAGTAGGAGTATTTAGCCTTGGAGGATGGTCCCCCCATCTTCAACAGGATTTCACGTGTCCCGACCTACTCGATCGTTCACTCACTACATTGCCTTTTCGTGTACGGGGCTATCACCCTCTATGGCTGACTTTCCAGATCGTTCCACTAAAACATATAATCACGCTTAAGGGCTGTTCCCCTTTCGCTCGCCGCTACTAAGGGAATCTCGGTTGATTTCTTTTCCTCCGGGTACTTAGATGTTTCAGTTCCCCGGGTTCGCTTCTGTAACCTATGTATTCAGTTAAGATGACCATCGCATATGTAGCTGGGTTTCCCCATTCGGACATCTCCGGATCAAAGCTTGTTTGCCAGCTCCCCGAAGCTTTTCGCAGACTACC
>CAWDLS010000002.1:35000-429654 GCA_963803275.1 uncultured Gammaproteobacteria bacterium
ACAGTGTCTAGCGGGAGAGTCAGCCCGGATATTTTTTCCATTGCTCCGTACACAGCCTGGAACCGTGCCGGCCGACGGCCAGGAATCACGCTGCAAGCTATATTTCTCAAGAGATAACAGTCACTCGTGCAAATCGGCGCTTGCCAACCTGGATGACATGGGTGGAGCCCGGGTGCAACGTCAAGGTCCCTGTCCGCGATACGCTCCCCGTCGAGCGTACCGCACCCTGCTGGATCATGCGGAAAGCCTCCGAGGTACTCCCCACCAGGCCCGCATCCTTCAGGAGGCTGGCGATACCCAGTCGCCCTTCCTGTGCTGCAGGGAGATCGCCGGTATATCATCCGGCAACGTACCCTGCTGAAACCGGCTATAAACGTCGGCCTGGGCCGCTTCCCGGCGGCCTGATCGTGAAAGCGGGTCACGATTTCCTGACCCAGCTGGAACTTGATATCGCGTGGATTGGCGCCCTGCTCGACACGCTTGCGCAGTTCGCGATTTCGCTCATCGGCCGAAAACTCAATAGCTCGAAATAGCGCCACATCAAATCATCCGAGATCGACATCAGCTTGCCGAACATCTCGTCCGGCGATTCGCTGATGCCGATATAATTGTCCAGCGATTTGGAC
Source organism: uncultured Gammaproteobacteria bacterium (assembly GCA_963803275.1). Lineage (GTDB taxonomy): Bacteria > Pseudomonadota > Gammaproteobacteria > UBA9214 > UBA9214 > UBA9214. The sequence goes on from CAWDLS010000002.1 coordinate 35,627, forward strand.
ATCTTCTGTACACCATCCAGCCCTTCGAGGATCGGCATGGTCATAATCGACCTGGGGTTTTGGCCATAGTGTTTCTGCAGTTCGCGTCCGACCAGCAGGTTGAATTTCTGGTCGGTGCCGCCCAATTCGACATCCGCCTTCATGGCCACGGAATCATAGCCCTGGATCAGCGGATAAAGGAATTCATGGATGGCAATCGACTGGCCGCGGTATAACGCTTGTTGAAATCGTCCCGCTCCAGCATGCGCGCCACGGTATATTTCGCGGCCACCTGAATCAGATCGGCCGCATTCATCGCACCCATCCACTGGGAATTGAACACGACGGTGGTTTTTTGCGGATCCAGGATCTTGTAGATCTGGTGTTCATAGGTCGCCGCGTTGGCCAGCACCTCTTCCCGCGTCAGCGGCTTGCGTGTCGACGTTCTTGCCGGTCGGGTCGCCGATCATGCCGGTGAAATCACCAATCAGGAACAGCATTTCATGGCCCAGGTCCTGAAACTGCCGCAGTTTATTGATCAGTACCGTGTGCCCCAGGTGCAGATCGGGCGCCGTCGGGTCAAAGCCGGCCTTTATCCGCAACGGGACCCCGGTCGCCAGGCGCTCCACGAGTTCGGCCTCGACCAGTAACTCATGGGCACCCCGGCGTATCTGGGCAAGCTGATCGGATGTCGTCATATGTACCGTCTCCAGGGGGACTTCATCAGCAAAGGTTAACATACCGCCCGCAACAGGAAAGCCGGGTCATTGCAGCCAGCATCATTCAAGATCAAACACCATTCTGGCGATACAGGGTAAAGGAAGCTGTTGACCAGCCATCCGTCTAGGTTTAACTTATGCCAAACCTTTACAAGGGCTTATCGTGAATACCCAGTACCTTATCAATCGCGACATCAAGTCACTGAGCGAGCCAAGGAAAATCAGGGCGGTATTCACCAGGCCGGTCGCCCTGATTGTTACCAGCTCGGCCATCATTGCCGTGCTTGCACTGCTCTACCTGAGCCCGGATACGGCACGGGCAACACGCAACACTGTCCTGACCCTGCCGCAGCAGGGGACCAGCCTTAAGGATGCAGTTCTACAGGATACTGTCCTGCAGGAAGCTACCCCGACCGTAACCACACAACAGGAATCAGCTTACAGCCTGCCACTCCCCGCGGCCGAACTCGCCCCGGCAGCCACGGAGCCGCTTGCCGTCTGGCAGGAGATCACCGTAAAGCCCGGGGACAGCATCGCCGCCATCTTTTCACGCTTCGACATCCCGGCAAGACAGCTGCATACCCTGCTCCAGCAGGGCGGACCGACCGAGAACCTGAAGAAGATCTATCCGGGCCAGTCGCTGCGCATCATGACCAGCGTAGAACAGGGGCTGGTACGGCTGAGTTATCCAATCGACGAACTCAGCACGCTGGAGATCAGGCGCAACGATGACGGATTCGATATCAGCACGGTAACCCGTACCCCTGAATTCCGCAGCAAAAACGCCAGCGGCGTCATAGACAGTTCACTGTTCCTCGCCGCCGGCAAGGCGGGTTTGTCAGACAGCATGACCATGGAACTGGCCGCAATCTTTGGCTGGGATATCGACTTTGCACTCGATATCCGCAAAGGGGACAGGTTCACCGTGCTGTACGAGGAAATGTATGTCGATGGCGAGAATATCGGCAATGGCACTATCCTGGCCGCTGAATTCGTCAACCAGGGCAAACGCTACCAGGCCGTACGCTACACCGATGCCGGCGGCAAGACCGACTACTATTCGCTGGATGGCAAGAGCATGCGCAAGGCCTTCCTGCGCACCCCGGTGGAATTCAGCCGCATCAGCTCGGGTTTCAGCCTGGGCCGCAAACACCCGGTACTGAACACCATACGGGCACACAAGGGTGTCGACTACGCCGCCGCCACGGGTACACCGATCAAGGTAACCGGGGATGGCAAGATCATTTTCCGCGGCAGGAAAGGCGGCTACGGCAACGCCATCGTGGTCCAGCATGGCAACAAGTACAGTACGCTGTACGCCCACATGTCGAAATTCCGCAGCGGGCTGACCACCGGCAGTCGCGTCAGGCAGGGCCAGATTATCGGTTACGTGGGCATGACCGGGCTCGCCACCGGTCCGCACCTGCATTACGAGTTCAGGGTCGATGGTGTACATCGCGACCCGTTGCGCGTGAAGCTGCCAGGCGCCGATCCGCTGGCGGAAAAGTACCGCGCTGATTTCAACAAAAAGGCCGAAGCCCTCATGGCACAGCTCGACCTGGTAAGGGACGTGCAGCTGGCCAGCAACAAGTAACACAGTTTCCCGCAACCCGGCAGCGTACGCGGTTACACTAGCCGCCATGGCAGAGCTGTTTATCGGTCTTATCTCCGGCACCAGCATGGATGGTGTCGACGCGGCACTGCTCGATTGCTCTACAACCCGTCCCGGAATCATTGCGACACATGCCGGTGCGTATACACCCGACCTGCACCGGCAACTGGACGCCGCTATCCGCCTGGAACATCCGCTGACAGCCGACCTGACGGTGCTGGATACAGCAGTGGGCGAGGCCTTTGCAAGCGCAGCCACCGCCTTGCTGTCACAGGCCGGCGTCGCCCCCGACAACATTACCGCCATCGGCAGCCATGGCCAGACCATCCGCCATGAGCCAAACGCCACCCACCCCTACTCCCTGCAGATCGGCGACCCCCGTGTCATCAGCCGCCTGACCGGCATCGATGTCATCGCCGACTTCCGCACGGCAGACATCGCGGCCGGCGGCCAGGGTGCTCCCCTGGTGCCCGCCTTCCACGACGCGCTGTTCACGAATGCCCACGAAACACGCGTGATACTGAATATCGGCGGCATCGCCAATATCACCGTCCTGCCGCGTCAGGGCGCGCCGGAGTTTGTCAGTGGTTTTGACACGGGTCCGGGCAACACGCTCATGGATGTCTGGGCTGCGCGCCACCTGGCAGCCCGCATGGACACCGACGGCCGCTGGGCAGCCGCTGGACGTGTGAATACGGACCTGCTGGAGGCGATGCTGTCGGACTCCTATTTCAGGCAGCCACCACCGAAGAGTACCGGGCGCGAGTATTTCAATGCCGGTTGGCTCACGGCGTATACAGAAAACAGCGGCTGTTCCGTACAGGATGTCCAGTCGACCCTGTGCGAGCTGACCGCACGCAGCATTGCCCGGGACATACTCACACACGCCGCCTCCGTTAACCGGGTACTGGTGTGTGGAGGCGGGGTGCACAACCGTCAGCTGATGGACAGGCTGGCCGCCTGCCTGCCCGGGGTAGCCGTGGAGTCAACCGCTGCCTGCGGACTGGATCCTGACTGGGTGGAAGCCGCGGCGTTTGCCTGGCTGGCTCAACGACACCTGGTCGCAAAACCGGGCAATATCCCAGAAGTCACCGGCGCCCGCCGGGCCGTCGTGCTGGGAAGGCTGTTCAGGCATTGACTGCCCTCGTCTGCAACGGCCTTCGAATACCAACAGCAGTGCGGGGGCAAGACGCCCCCGCACTGCTGCAAGCCTGTCGACGCGCTCAGACCGAGAACGATGAGCCGCAACCACAGGTTGTGGTCGCATTGGGATTTCTGACGACGAACTGCGCGCCCTCGAGACCTTCGGTGTAATCCACCTCGGCACCAATGAGGTATTGATAGCTCATGGGATCGATGACCAGTGCCACACCGTCGTTTTCGACGGTGATATCGCCCTCGGTGATGTTTTCGTCGAAGGAGAAACCGTACTGGAAACCTGAACAGCCGCCACCCGTAATGTAGATCCTCAGCTTGAGATTCGGATTATTTTCCTCGCCAATCAGACGCTTGACCTTGCCGGCCGCGGCATCTGTAAAGTTGATCTCGACATTCATTGCGCTCGCTGTTTCACTCATGACATCACTGCCTCGTCAAAAACCGGTTACTACATACCAGCAAGTATGGTTTTCCTGAGTGATATGGTCAAGTATTACTCTTTCCCGGCACCCGTTTCCGCATTGTCACGTTCAAAACTGAGTACCGACGAGCCCGCGCCGGTCTCGTGTACCAGGCTGCCGTTGACCGCGGCGCCCATCGCCATCTCGATCAGGTTGTAGTACACATCGCCATTGACCTCGGCCCTGGCGGCGAGTTCGATGCGCTCGTCAGAGCGCACATCGCCGCTGACCGTGCCGTTCAGGATGACCGTGGGAACACGCACATCACCCTCGATCCTGCCGTGTTCGCTGACTGTCAGCACCGACGACGATCCCGCCTCGGCGATGAGGTTGCCCTTGATCATGCCATCGATATGCAGCCCGCCAGTGAAATGGATATCACCCTCGATCCGGGTTTGCTGTCCGATGATGGTATCAACCTTGGCACCGCTACTCTTCGGTTTCTTGCTGTCTCCAAACATAATGCCTTCTCCTGTCGTTAAGCGCCCGGTTGTGGCCAGTCAAATTCCTGCACTACCGGGTCCTGCCTGCCCTTGCCTTGCGGCCTGACCGTCAGCACCACCTTGTTGGCGGCGAAGTCCACTGGCAGGTTGATGGTTCCCGCAAGATCCTGGAAATAGCGAAAACGGAACTTGAGCTGCTGTGTCGCCGGCCGGGTGACATCCACCAGGGTCAGCACACCCGGTTCACCGGCCAGTGTTCCCGATATCTTCCAGTCGACCTCGCCGCTGACATACTTGTCATTGCGCTTGAGCTGTGTCAGCACCAGGTCGTAGTGATACTCACCGCCGACTGCCCCGTTCTCAACCGTAAAGCGGTGGATGTGCAGACCGGGATCCACGTCACCCGGTGCCACGATCCCGCGGTAGAATTCCACTTCCTCGCGGGTCGCCTGCAGCTCCTCCTCGAGCTGGCCAAGGTCGGACTTGACTGCCTGTGCTGCCTGCCGGTCAATCTGGCTGGAGCGTTCCAGAATGGCTGCCCGCTCCCGCAATTCCTCTGCCTCATCGGCCAGCTTGTCATTACGCCGTTCCAGCAGCATGTTCTCCGAGCGCAATGCCCGCAGCTCGCTGACGCCACGCACCTTGCCCAGATCGTACAGCCACCAGCCGGCATAACCCAGCAGCGCCACAACGGCGGCAATCGTCAGGCGTGTCAAGATGGCGCGCTTCATGCCCCTATCCCTGTATGGCCATCTGCCATGCAATTATGGCAGCTGGCTGCGGGCCCCGCAGGATGCAGTTCACAAATGCAGCCTTGCGATCTCACCTCAGGGCAGCAAGGCGATATCTGTCAGACCGGTCTGTTCCGCCAGCCCGAACATCACGTTCATGTTCTGTATCGCCTGACCGGCGGCACCCTTTACCAGATTATCGATGACCGACAGGACCACCACGACAGCACCCTGCTGCGGGCGGTGGACGGCGATCCGGCAGTGGTTTGCACCACGCACGCTGCGCGTTTCCGGATGGGCACCGGGTGGCAATACATCGACGAAGTACTCGTCGGCATAGCGCGCCTCGTAGAGCGCCTGCAGATCCTGTGCCGTGTCTTCCAGGCTGGCATACAGCGTTGCATGGATGCCCCGGATCATCGGCGTCAGGTGAGGCACGAAGGTCAGTCCCACCGGCCGTCCGGCCGCACGTTCCAGCCCCTGGCGTATTTCCGGCAGATGGCGATGTCCAGGCACGGCGTAGGCCTTGAAGTTCTCGCTGGCCTCGCACAACAGGCTGCCGGTGGCGGCCTTGCGACCGGCACCGCTGACACCCGACTTGGCATCCGCAACCAGATGCGTGACATCTACGAGACCCGCCTCGAGCAAGGGCAGAAAACCCAGCTGGACCGCGGTCGGGTAGCAACCGGGGTTCGCGACCAGGCGTGCCTGTGAGATGTCCGCCCGGTTGACTTCGGTCAGCCCGTAGACCGCCTGGTCGAGCAACTCCGGACAGCTGTGCGGCATGCCGTACCACTGCTCCCACACCTCCTTGCCGTGCAGGCGGAAGTCGGCGGCGAGGTCGATTACACGCACCCCGGCCTCGAGCAATCCGGGCACCATGGTCATCGCCGCGCCGTTCGGGGTGGCAAAGAATACCAGGTCACAGGCCTCCAGCCCGCCCGCATCGGGCGCCGTGAAGGCCAGCCCGGTATGCCCCCGGAGATTCGGGAACAGGTCCGCAACCGGACGCCCTGCCTCCGCGCGGGACGTGATAACCGTGAGTTCCACGTCCGGGTGGCCAAGCAGCAGCCTGAGCAGTTCCACACCGGTATAACCGGTACCGCCAACGACGCCTGTCTTGATCATTGTTCAGTCACCTGTATCACCTGCCACAAAAAACGCCGGAGATAGTACACCATCCTCCGGACAATCATTCTACAATAGCCGGCATTCGTGCATCGGACTGCGTACAGCAACGGCGCAGGGACCCGTTACTGCACCGCCAAGACAAGGGAGCGCCGTGCTGCGGCAACGCTGGCATCAATGGCTGGATAATCTTGGCCTGCATCTCGCCGGTATCGATGCATTGCCACAACTGGCCATGCTCGCGGTCCCGGTTGGTCTGCTGTCGGGCGCCGTTGTCATCTGCTTCAGGTTGCTGGTGGAAGCGATCCAGGGCCAGTTCCTGCCCGGCGGCACGGCCGGGAATTTCGAAGCGCTCGCCACACCGGCCAGGCTGCTGCTGCCGGCAGGCGGCGGGCTGCTCGTCGGACTGGTCTGGCAATACCTGGACGACGACACGCGCAAGGTCGGCGTCGTACATGTCATGGAACGGCTGGCCCGCTTCGAGGGCAGGCTGCCCCTGCGCAACGCGGTTGCCCAGTTCGCCGGTGCCGCGTTGTGCATTGTGTTCGGGCACTCCGTCGGACGCGAGGGGCCCAGCGTCCACCTCGGCGCCGCCAGCGGCAGCCTGCTCGGCCAGTGGCTGCACCTGCCGAATAACAGCAGCCGGACCCTGGCAGCCTGCGGCATCGCCGCGGCAATTGCGGCCTCTTTCAACACACCGTTGGCCGGCGTCATCTTCGCCATGGAAGTCGTCATCATGGACTATTCGCTGGCCAGCTTCGCCCCGGTGATCCTGGCGGCGGTGATCGCAACGACGCTGACCCAGGCCGTATTCGGCAATGCTGCGGTATTCTCGATACCCGAGATGCAACTCGGGTCCCTGCTGGAATTACCCTATGTCCTGCTGGCCGGCCTGGTGCTGGGCTGTCTGTCCGCGCTGTTTATCCACCTGCTGCAGCACAGCAACCGGGTCGTGCCCGGCTGGCCGGTCTGGGTGCGATGCAGCCTTGCCGGCAGTCTGGTCGGTGCCATCGCTATCGTCGTACCCGAGGTCATGGGCATCGGCTACGATACGGTAAACCATGCCCTGCTCGGACAGCTCGGGCTGACCGTCCTGGCCAGTGTGGCACTGGCAAAGATTCTTGCCACGGCCGTGGGACTCGGGTTCGGCCTGCCGGGCGGCCTGATCGGGCCCACCCTCGTCATGGGTGCTACGGCTGGCGGTGCCATGGGCCTGCTGGCGGACAACTGGCTGCCGGGTCATCTTGCCGCGCCGGCGTTCTTCGCGCTGATCGGTATGGGAACCTTCATGGGCGCCACACTGCAGGCCCCGCTGGCGGCACTGACAGCCATGCTGGAGTTGACCGGCAATCCGCACATCATCCTGCCAGGCATGCTGGCGTTGATCATAGCCGGCCTGACAAGCCGGGAAATCTTTGGCAAGGAATCCGTTTACCTGATACTGCTGGGCGCACGCGAATCGGACTACCGCGATAATCCGATTGCCCGGACACTGCGTCGCATCGGCGTGGCGAGCGTCATGGAACGCCGGCTGGAAACGATGCCGCGCAGGGTTACACGGGAGCGGGCTATTGAGGTCCTGTCAGGCGAACCGCGCTGGATCCTGATCAGCGAGGACAGCCAACCGCTCACCGCCATGCCTGCTGCGGACCTTGCACGCCACCTGCAGGCCACTGCCGACGGCGCGGAAATCGACCTGATGGAAATCCCGGCAGAACGACTGGAAATCAGACCGGTCGACTTCCGGTCCACGCTCTACGAGGCGCTGGACCTGCTGGAATCAAGGGATGTCGGGGCACTTTACGTGACCCGCAACACCATACCGGGCATCAGCAGGATCTATGGCATCCTGACACGCGAGGACATCGACAGGAGTTACCGCATCTGATACACCGTCGCCAGGTTCAGTCCTTCAGCACGAACGAGACCTTCATGTTGACCCGGTACTCGGTGATCTTGTTGCCATCGACGACGACACTTTGCTCCTGGATCCAGGCGCCCTTGATGTTATCCAGCGTCTTGCCGGCACGCTTGATGCCGGTGCGAACAGCGTCTTCGAATGACTTGTCTGACGAGCAGGTGATTTCGGTTACCTTGGCTATACTCATGGTTTTCTCCTGTTTGTGTTTGTCGCACCTGTCTCCCGCATCCTGTCCGCTCAGTCCTTCACAAGGCGCAGGAATTCCGAGCGTGTACGATCATGATGCCTGAACGACCCCAGCATCATGGAGGTCGTCATCCTCGAGTTCTGTTTTTCCACACCACGCATCATCATGCACAGGTGCTGCGCCTCGATGATAACGCCTACACCGGACGGCTGGATGGTCTGCATCAGGCTGTCCGCGATCTGTTTGGTCAGATTCTCCTGTATCTGCAGGCGACGCGCATACATATCCACGATACGCGCAATCTTCGACAGGCCGATCACCTTGCCGGTCGGGATATAGGCCACGTGACACTTGCCGATGAACGGCAGCAGGTGGTGCTCGCACAGTGAATAGAGTTCTATGTCCTTCACCAGGATCATCTGGTCATTGTCCGAGTCGAAGATGGCATTGTTCACTACAGACTCGAGCGACTGTCCGTAGCCACGCGTGAGGTATTGCATCGCCCTGGCGGCGCGTTCCGGCGTTTTCTTCAACCCCTCGCGCCCGGTGTCCTCTCCGACACCTCTGATGATTTCTGCAAAGTATTTATCCAGCCCGGCCATCAGCACCTCCCGCCTGTCTATCGAATGCCGGGCTACAGGAATTTCCTGGCCAGCCCCATCAGGTCATCCAGCACGGAACCGTCCGTGTCGGCGTCGAGAAACTGTGTCAGCAGCCCGCCGGCATCGATACCACCCGTGTTCCAGGGTATACCACCCGGGAGGTTCTGCGAACCGGCCTGCTTGCTCACCATGCCCATCATCAGGGTCGCGTCGACCGGCAACATCCGCTTCAACAGACCGGTCTGGGCAGCGGCGTGGCGTGTAACGCGGCGGCTGACGTCCTTGCTGCCGAGCAGATGGCCGAGGATTGCGTTACCTTCCTCGGTTGCCTGCGGGGTGGTAACGGTATCGGGCTGGTCGACATAGCGCTGGTGCTGACCTTTGGCCAGCGCCCCCAGCAGGTCTCCCAGGCCATTCTGCTGAACCGCGTTCTGCATATCGCGCGCCGGCGCCAGCGTGCAGAGTGCATTTTTCGCATCGCCTTCATTGACACCAAACGCCGATGTCAGGTGCCCCAGGGCCGGCGTTTCACGCGAATCAAGCTGCATTCCAGGCAAATTCATGTGCCTGTCCTCCGGAGAATGAATCAGGCGCCTGACCACGTCGGGACCAGGCCACGGCGGGGTCGACTTGTGCAGCCGCCCGCTAGTTGTAAAGCACACCATTCCTGCGGACCCAGCCACCCGGCTCGCGTCCCTGTGGATCATGGTGTGTCCAGTGCATAACGCCACCGCGCGCGTTCCATTCGTAGCGACCGCGCAGCGTCAGGATATCACCAACGCTGACAGGAATACGCTCCGCCAGGTCGATATTATGCGCCACCAGGACGGTATGACCGTCGCCGACATCCAGGATGAAGCGCTGGTGCCGCGAGCCGTCGTCGTCATCGGACAGGAGTCGCGTGACCTGCCCACCGGTTTGCATCCATACCCCGGAACGCTGTGCGGCATAGGCGGCCAGCACCACGTTGTCGCCGGGTGACGTGACCGGTGCCGCCCCGGGGACACTGCCTGACCGGCCGTGGTATTGCCAGGCCAGCAGGCCCAGCACAACGCCGATGATCAGCAGCCTGATTCCGGTACGCAGGATTCTCCTGTCCATGATGCCTGCCTGCGCCTGCCGGCTAGCCCTTGAGAATTGAACCCAGGATACCGCGTGCAATACTCCTGCCCAGCGAGCTGCCAACGGAACGCACCACGCTCTTCACCATGGCCTCCACGACGCCCTGGCGGTTACTGCCACGTCCCTTGCCGGACTTCTGCTCCGTCTTTGCGGCTACTTCCTGCTGTTCGACAACCGCGGCCCTGTCAGCGCGCTCCCTGAGCATCTCATAGGCGGAACGGCTGTCCACCGATTTGTCGTAGCGCTTGCCCAGCAGACTGTTCGCGACGATCGCCTGGCGTTCGGCCGGTGTGGCCGGTCCCAGCCGGGATGATGGCGGGCGAATCAGCGTGCGCTCCACGATCCCCGGCGTACCCTTCCCACCCAGCGTGGAAACCAGCGCCTCACCGACGCCGAGTTCCATGATCACGTCGGCCGCGCTGAAGGCCGGGTTGGCACGGAAGGTCTCCGCCGCGGCACGCACGGCCTTCTGGTCGCGCGGCGTGAAGGCGCGCAGCGCATGCTGGATACGGTTGCCGAGCTGGCCAAGCACGGCGTCCGGGATATCGAGCGGGTTCTGCGTGACGAAATACACGCCCACACCCTTGGAGCGGATCAACCGCACCACCTGCTCGACCTTGTCGACCAGTGCCTTCGGGGCGTCAGCGAACAGCAGGTGTGCCTCGTCGAAGAAAAACACCAGCCGCGGCTGCTCCGGGTCACCGACTTCGGGCAGGACCTCGAACAGCTCAGACAGCAACCACAGCAGGAAGGTCGCGTACAGCTTCGGTGACCGCATCAGCCGGTCGGCCGCGAGGATGTTGATATTGCCGTAGCCGCCGGCGTCGTTGCGCATGAAATCCAGCAGGTCGAGCGCCGGCTCGCCGAGAAACTGGTCGGCACCTTCCTCTTCCAGCACCAGCAGGCGGCGCTGGATAGCCCCGATCGAGGCACCGGAGATGTTGCCGTACTCAAGCTGCAGCTGCTTGCTGTTTTCGCCGGCAAACACCAGCAGTGCACGCAGGTCCTTCAGGTCAAGCAGCAACATGCCCTGGTCATCCGCCATCTTGAACACCGCGTACAGCACGCCTTCCTGGGTATCGTTCAGCCCGAGCAGGCGTGCCAGCAGCAACGGCCCCATTTCCGATACCGTGGCACGCACCCGGTGGCCCTGCTCGCCGAACAGGTCCCAGTACACCACCGGGAAGGCCTGGTACGCATAGTCATCCAGCCCGATGGCAGCAGCACGTTCCTGCAGCTTCGGGCTCGCGCTGCCCGCCTGGCTGATGCCGGAGAGGTCGCCCTTCACGTCCGCCATGAACACCGGTACGCCGCGCCGGGAAAATGCCTCCGCGAGTATTTGCAGTGAAACTGTCTTGCCGGTTCCTGTCGCGCCGGCGATCAGACCGTGGCGATTGGCGAAGCGTGGCGACAGGTAGACGGGGTGTTCGCCCTCGCCGATAAAGATACCCAGGTCGTCAGTCATGATAATCCCGGCTCCGTTGCCGCAGTGTCAGGCCAGCCCGGCGTCGCCCGGGTTATTTGCCAGTCGGTCGATGATGCGTGCATATTCCCTGCCCAGCGCCTTAAGTTCCTCCAGCTCCAGCATCGAGGCAGGCTGTCGCGCCGCACTGATGGCGCGCTGGATCTTCTGCATGCGTTTGATGACGCGTTCCAGTTCCTGTGCCGGCGACCCGTCATTCTTCACAGGACCTCCCTGAGTTGCCGGGCGGCATCCTCCGGACTGATGGTCGTCACGAACAGGCCGGAACCCAGCTCGAATCCGGACGGGATGGTGGTGCGCGGACAGATTTCCATATGCCAGTGATAGCTGGCGTCGCAGTCCGGGAAGGTCTCGCAGCGTGGTACGCTGTGAAAGTAGAAGTTGTACTGTGCCCCGCCCAGCACCTTGTCGAGGCGCCGCATGGTACGTTTCAGGACCACGGCCAGGTCTGCCATGTCTTCCGGCGTGACGCGCGTGAAGTTGCTGTTGTGTTCAAGCGGCAGAATATGCACCTCCCATTCGTAGCGGCTGGCAAACGGCTTGATGGCGATGAAACGCTCACCACGCTCGACGACATACTGTCCTACGTCCACCTTGCGCCTGACCTCGCCCGAGCCCCGGTTGTAGATGGTCGCCTCAAAGGTAAGCGCCTCGTCGATCAGGCTGCAGAAGATACACTGATGGAACTTCTGGTAGTAGGCCTGAGAGCTGGCAACCTCGTTAAAGACATTCTCGGGAATGATCGGCATCGCGATCAGCTGGCTGTGTGTATGCTTGATGCTGGCCCCGGCGGCAGCTCCGAAGTTCTTGAACACCAGCACATAGCGAATACGGCTATCGGAGACAAACAGTTCCTCCATACGCCTGCGATAGACACCGAGCAGCACCTTCAGGTGTCCGAGCGACATCTCATGGATTTCCATGCCGTGCTTGACATGGTCGATGATCACCTCGTGGTGACCATAACCATCCATGATCTGCTGCATTCCGAAGCTGATATTGGCACGGTCACTCTCGGTACCCAGTACCGGAAACAGATTCTGCACGATACGGATCTCCCAGTCATCCTCGCCTGGCAGTGCGAGGATGGTCGGCGGTGTCTTGCCCTCGTTCCCCTTGCAAAACGGACAGGTCTCGACATGCGCGCGCCCGTCGTGAGGTATACGCGCCTCCTGCTCACGCGGCCGCAGCCCGCGCGCGGTAGCCACCAGAACCGACTCCGACGGCACGACGGGGTTGATTCGTATTTCCCTTACCGGATTGTCTGAACTCACTGTACAAGCATCCCGTTGAACCGGAAGCGGACCGAAATGACAGGAATGTGTACCCCGCCGCCCGTCCCGAACGAACAATAAAGGCATATTCTAGCGCAGGCGGCCGCCTGATGTTTCAGTTGTCACATATATATCGATATGCGATCACTACTGGCTTGCGTTGTCTGATATGCGGTGTCTAATGTGCGGGCAACGACAACGGGACGGTGTAAACCGTTCGCAGTCAGGCGAGTGCCAGACCCTGGAAACCTGCAGGCAACACAGCATGCAAAAAAAACGGCCAGACTGTATGGCCTGGCCGCCGGTTCAGACAGCTTGTCCCTGCTGATTACTCTCCCATCGCACCACCGGTATTACCCATTGCATCGCTGGCCTCATCGGTCGTGGCCTCTTCAGGCGCGGGAGCTGTCGCATCGGCAGTACCCTGGGCTGCATCATGGATGGTCTCCTTGGTGGCATCAACCGCATCGGAGGCCATATCGCTGGCACCTTCTGCCATATCGCCGGCCGTTTCGGTCGTGGCGTCGTATGCATCGGAGGCCATGCCACTGGTGGACTCCATTGCCTTGTCCATCATGCCCGGCTCGGCACTCCCGGTGGAAGCCGTATCATTCTTGTCGCTGCAACCGGCGAGGATCAGTGCCAGACAGACAGCGGTAATCAGTTTGTTGTTCATAACGATACTCCTGTATTAATACTCTTGGTTAAACACTCGATGAGAAACGGTCAAGCAAGCTGTGATGTGCAGAATTTGCAACGTTTGGCTGCAATCGGTATCTCGGACAGACACTGCGGGCACGGCCTGGTATCCGGCGCCTTGGGTGGCTCCGCCGTCTTCAGCTTGTTCATCGCCTTGATGACCATGAAAATGGCAAAGGCGACAATCAGGAAATCCAGCACGGTGTTGATGAAGACACCGTAGTTCAGTGTCGCCACGCCCGCTTCCTGGGCGGCTGCCAGTGATGCATAGGATTCGCTGCCGAGATTGATGAACAGGTTGCTGAAGTCCACACCACCCACGAGCTTGCCCAGCGGCGGCATGAGCACATCGTTGACGAAGGACGTGACGATCTTGCCGAATGCGGCACCGATCACGATACCGACGGCCATATCGACGACGTTGCCGCGCATGGCGAATTTTTTAAATTCTTCCAGCATGTGCCACTCCTGTTGATTCAGACGATGACATCCGGTTCACTGCGCGCATATTATATAAGCCCAACCGCAGAAGTTTACATATTTTCTCGATCTTTTTTATATTGCATTACAACTGGTTGAAAACACATGTCGCCAATCGGGAACAGTCAGCGCGGAAAACCTCACGGGCAATACCCGGCAACCCGGGAACACGGCGTGTGCGCACGGCGTCGAACACCGACGGCTGGCTGAGGTCGCATCGGCATGGATATCACTCACACTATCGCGCTGACCATGGGCGTCGCCTGGGCCAGCGGCATCAACCTGTATGCCGCCATTCTGGTGCTGGGCTACCTCGGCACGACGGGCAACATCGACCTGCCCCCCGGACTGGAAATACTCACCGACCCGCTGGTGATGCTCACGGCCGGCGCCATGTACTGCGTGGAATTCTTCACCGACAAGATTCCGGGCGTCGATACCGGCTGGGACGGCCTGTCCACCTTTATCCGTATTCCGGCCGGCGCCATCCTGGCGGCCGGTGCCGTTGGCGAGATCGGCCCGGCCGCACAACTGGCAGCCGCCATCGCGGGTGGCGCCCTGGCCGCCGGCAGCCATGCCGCCAAGGCCGGTACCCGTGTACTGATCAACACCTCTCCCGAGCCGTTCACCAACTGGTTTGCATCAGTGGGCGAGGACGTTGCCGTGATCGTCGGCCTGTGGACGGCACTGCACAACCCGGTGCTGTTCATTGTCCTGCTGGTGTTGTTAATCCTGCTGATGATCTGGCTGCTGCCGAAGCTGTGGCGCAGCATCAAAAAAGTTTTTGGCTGGCTGGGCAGGCTGTTCGGTTCGGGCGGGCGGAATACGCCGCCGGCGAGTAACACAGCTGACAGTAACGGGAAACACACATGAAGGCACCACTGGTCACGCTGCTTGCGTTCGCCGTGCTCTTCACCCTGGGCTGGCTCTGGCTTGCACCGCCCGGGCTACGAGCCAGCCCGGATATCAGCCTGCGCGACATCGACGGCAACGAGCTGAGACTGGCGGACTACCGTGGCAAGCCGTTGCTGGTCACGTTCTGGGCTACAACCTGTCCCGGTTGTATCAGGGAAATGCCACACCTGATCGAACTGTACCGGGAACTGGCACCGCGCGGCCTGGAAGTCATCGGTATCACCATGGCTTACGACCCCCCCAATCTCGTGCTCGCGATGCGCGATGCGCGACAAATACCCTACCCGATCGCACTCGACATCAACGCCGACGCCGCACATGCCTTCGGTGACGTAATGCTCACCCCGACCACCTTCCTGATCGCACCGGACGGGCGTATCGTATATCAGGTGACCGGTGCAATGAACATGGACAAGTTGCGCGAGGACATCCTCGGTCTGCTGCAGCAGGCATCGGTCGCTGCTTCCTGCCACCAGGACCGACCGGAATACTCATCATGCTCTGGGTGAAGGGATTACACATCATCTTCATGGTGACCTGGTTCGCCGGTCTGTTCTACCTGCCACGACTGTTCGTCTACCATGCCGATGCCCGGGACGAAATCAGCCACGCCCGTTTCCTGGTGATGGAGCGCAAGCTGTTCGCCATCATGACGATTGGCGCCGTACTGACGGCGATATTCGGTGTCTGGATGCTGGCCGCTTATGCGTGGTCAGCCTACCACTCATCCGGCTGGCTGCTCACCAAGCTGGCACTGGTGGCCGCACTGTTCGTGTTTCACCTCTACTGCCTGAATATCATGCGCGGATTCCGCACCGGCACCGTGCAGCACAGTCATGCCTTCTACCGCTGGATCAATGAAATTCCCGCACTGCTGCTGGTCGCCATCGTGCTGCTCGCCGTCGTGAAACCCTTTTGATTGCATGGACACGCAACGACAACAACCCGTTCTCAGGTTACAATAGGGATAAATGCAAATACCGAGGAAGTGACTGCCATGAGCCGTATCGTCAACTGTGTCGTACTCAAGCGTGAAGCCGAAGGGCTGGACTACATACCACATCCCGGCTCCCTGGGTGAGCGTATCTATGAAAATGTCTCCGCGGAAGGCTGGAAACAGTGGCTGGAGCGCCTCACCATGATTATCAATGAAAACGGACTTAATACTGCCGACCCCGGCAGCATCGAGCTGATCGAGCAACACATGCTGGGTTTCCTGTTCGATGAAGGCGAGCTGGGTGGTACACCTCAGGGTTTTCAGCCACCGGGCGCCAAGAAGTAGGTCCTGTCCGACTGTGCGAATGGGCGTCCGGACAGGGCGCGGGCCCCGCAGGCAACGGGATTGACATCATCTGCTGCAACGCGGCCGCACCGCAGCCGTGACCGCAACACCGCAGGGGCGGCAGAATTGTATCCTGAGACGGGTTCCAGTCAGTCTACGCTGCGCCTGTCCCTGATCCGCTGCAATGGTGCCACCACGATATCCAGTTCCGCAAAGGCCGCACGCAGCGCGGCCTCGGCGGCTGCAGGCGTCGGTGCGCGTGCAAACATGAAACCGAGATAGCTCGCCCCTTCGGGCAACGGCACGAGTTCATAGCCATCCCGGATACTGATCGCGATATCCTCGATATACGGCACCGCGCGTGCCGCGGGGATTCCCTCGATGCGCCGCAGAATACCCGCACGCGGGATCGGAATCATCAGCACGCCCGCCGCATCGACCGGCCGTTCATACGCCAGCGGTTGCCCGGTCGCATGCGCAATTACCAGCTCTTCGAGGCCGTAACCGGTACCGGCACGCAACAAGCGCGCGCACTCGCCACCAATGGTACGCGAGGCCACTTCCATGATTACACAACCCTGTCGCGCAATGCGCAGCTCGGCATGTACAGGACCTTCCAGCAGGCCAAGCCCGCGGCAGGCTGACTGCACACAGGCCCGGATTTCCTGTTGCACGACATCCGCATGCCGCGATGGCATGATGTAATAGGTCTCTTCGAAGAACGGCCCTTCCAGCGGATCCGGCTTGTCGAAAATTGCCAGCACCTGCAGGTCGCCGCCGAGCAACAGACCCTCCAGCGCGACTTCCGGTCCGTGCACATAGGTCTCTATCAGCAGATGGGAGGCTGCAAACGGATCATGCAGGTGTTCACTGGCCAGGATGGATTGGACTCGTGCACAGGCCGCCTGGGCGCCCGCCATATCATCGACACGGATGACGCCGCGACTGCCGGACAATGTCAGTGGCTTGATGACGCAGGGCAGAGGCAACGCCACCAGTTGCGCTGCCAGTGGCCGGTCGAGATCGATCACACGGAAGTCCGGCACACTGGCACCGGCATCCGCCAGCGCCTGTCGCGACAGGTCCTTGCGTCGTGAACAGCGCGCCGCCTGTGGCGGGTTGTGCGGCAATCCAAGCCGCATGGCGACGTGACTGGCGAGTTCCACAGTCGCATCATCGGTAGCCACCACACCACTGAACGGTCGCTCGCGGCTCGCCTGCAGCAGTGCATCCACGGCCCCGGGATCGGACACGTCGATATGCAGACCACCGGCGATCTCGCTGACCAGTGAATGCCTGCCCTCGGAGGCGACCAGGACGTCAACGCGCCGCTGACGCGCCGCGGCAAGATAGGCGGCAGTGCGATAACTGTTGGGAGGTGCGATCAGTAACAGACGCGATTGCGTCTTCAACCCGTGGCTGCCTCTGTGACCGGTGTCTTGCGGGCGGTTGCACGAACGGGAGTAGCCCGGGTAGCCGGCACGACGGGCTTGATGTGCCGTACGTGGTCGATCACGCGGTTCCTGTCGCCCTGCCGGCATACGGAGTCGACTTGCATGCAGCCCCGGAATTACGTGGTAAAACTGCATTGGCACCTGTGACGGATACTTCAGCAGCCATTAATTCACCTGCACACATGCCCGGTGTTGTGCATGCCGTCACGCCAGGAACCGGCTCCGCGTGTTGACGTGCCCTGCCTGATTCAGGCGCAGCCACCACCGGCCGCACCGCAGGCACCGCAGGTGCCGGAACCGCCGGTTACCGAGAAGGCATTATTGAACACAAAGCTGGCGCCGGTCGGACGCTCGACGTAATCGATTTCCACACCGCGCAGGAAATTCAGGGCTACTGCATCGACGTAAACCTCGAACCCCTGCTCCTTCCGGACACTGTCGTATTCCGAGCAGCTATCGGTAAATGTCATGCCATAGCCCATGCCGCCGCATCCACCACCTGAGACGAACACGCGGATGGCCTTGAGATCATCATCTTCCACCTGGCTAAACAGCTCCAGCATCTTCTCACGGGCAGCCGCGGTCAGGGCCAGATCGGTATCCGACAAGTGCAGAGAGTAGTCTGTTGCTGTTTGTGCCATTGCAAACTCCATACGTCGTCATGTTGGGGAACAGCCTCGACTGTCAATATATATGCGGACCATGGCGGATTCCAGCCCCCCCTGATGGGGAGTGGCAGGCGCACAGCCAGGATAATAGTCCTTTGTTAACAAAAAGATAAAAGTATCATGCCTGGACTGACGGTTACGGCAAACAGGTCTCAATTCTAAATGATAATTATTTGTATTCAGGATTTTATTATGTAGAATATCAACAGGTTTTTTCCCAATACAGGAGCCATGCCATCATGAAGCCCACCGCTCTACTCCCTTCACTGCTCGCTGCCGCACTCTGTTTCCCGCCTGCCGGCACTGCCGATTCACAGACACCCACCAATGCGGAGCTGTGGGAAATCATCCAGTCACAGCAAAAGGAGATCGAGTCACTCAAGCAGCAGCAACAGACAACGGAGCAAAAGGCCAGCAGTGCCGGCGAAAAGGCCGAAGCCGCGGTGGAGGCCGTGGAAAGCGGCACTCCCGGCGCAGCCGGCAGGGGTAACTGGGCCGATCGTACCCGGGTCGGCGGCTACGGCGAGCTGCACTACAACAACATTGATGCCAGCGACCCGGCCAACGACAACAAGGAGATCGATCTGCACCGCTTCGTGCTCTACGCCAGCCACGAGTTCAACGACGACATACGTTTCTTTTCGGAATTCGAGATCGAGCACGTGATTGCCAGCAGCGATGACGGCGATGCCGGCGAGGTTGAAGTGGAGCAGGCCTATCTCGAATTCGACCTGCAGGACAACCTGCGGGCCAGGGGCGGCCTGTTCCTGCTGCCGGTAGGCATCCTCAATGAAACCCATGAGCCCAACACCTTTTACGGCGTCGAACGCAACGACGTCGAAAACATCATTATCCCCGCCACCTGGTGGGCCGGCGGTGCGGGAATCAGCGGACAGTACGGAAACGGCGTCAGCTGGGACCTCGCCATCCATGAAGGCCTGATGATACCGACCAGCGGCAGTGACGCGTTCCGCGTGCGCAGCGGCCGGCAAGAGACCAGCGAGGCCAGCGCAGAAAACCTCGCCTACAGCGGCCGCCTGCGTTACACCGGCGTACCGGGACTGGAGCTGGCCGCCAGCGTGAATTACCAGTCCGATGCATCGCAGGTCGGCGGTGACGGCCTGGGCTCAGGCCTGCTGTTCGAGACCCATGTCGTGTACGGGAAGGGACCGTTCGGGCTGCGCGCGCTGTACGCAGAGTGGGACTTCGATGGCCTGGCGGTGGCTGCCGCAGACGCAGACAAACAGACCGGCTGGTACATCGAGCCCGGCTTCAAGGTACGTGACGACGTTGGCCTGTATACCCGCTATGAGGACGTCAAGGGCGCCCTCAGCCAGGACCGGTTTGACCAGTGGGAGGTCGGCGTCAATTACTGGCCGCATGAGGACGTGGTGCTCAAGGCGGATTACCGCAGCCGCGATCATGATCTGGCCAGCGAATCCGGCCATGATTTCGATGCCTTCGACCTGGGTATCGGCTACCAGTTCTGAGGCACGCCAGGTCACTGCCCGGAACACCGCCTTCTGGTATGCTAGCTGCCCGCCATGTTCAGACTGCTCGCAATCCTGGTTCTCCTGTCGCCGGCCGGCCTGCTGCTGGCCGATGACATTTACCAGAGCCAGCAGGATTTCCTGCAGGAAGTATTCGCCGGCAAGCCGCCAGCGCCGAGGGTGCTCTGGCTCAGGGACGGTGTGCGTACGACCAGCACGGATATCCTCGGTCACCCCTACGCCGGGTTGCGCATCCGCTACTGGATGCAAGGTGGCCGCAGTGCCTGGATTCTGGAGGAGGTCGGCAAGGAAAAACCCATAACAGTCGGCCTGGTAGTCAACGCGTCGGGCATTGAACTGGTACGCGTGCTCGCCTTTCGCGAGAGCCGTGGCTGGGAGGTACGCTACCCGTTTTTCACCGACCAGTTCCGGGGTATCGGGCTGACCGGCGGGACCCGGCTCAACCGGTCTGTCGACGGTATCTCGGGTGCCACGCTGTCGGTACGCGCCCTGGAAAAACTGGCTCGGTTGGCACTTTACCTGCACGGCCAGGCAAGCGCACGACATGACGCGGCAGCACCGAACTAGGCCGCGCGCCAAACCGCTGCTGTCGCTGTATCTCTGGCACCGCTACCTCGGGCTGGCCGCCGCACTGCTGGTCATCATATTGTCCGTTACCGGACTGCTGCTGAATCACACCGCGGAAATGGGGCTGGACGCCATACCCGTATCATCGGCCTCACTGCTCGACTGGTATGGCGTGCATGCTCCGGACCACGTGGTCGCCTACCGGGCCGGCGCACTCAACCTTGCCGAGGCGGGTGGAAAGATCTATCTGGGACAGAAGCCGCTGCCCAATGCCGGGGGACCGCTGCAAGGCGCGGTCGAATATCAAGACCTCGTCGTCGTTGCCAGCGATGGACAGCTGCTGTTGCTGACGCCGACGGGCGAACTGGTGGAAAAACTGGACAATGCAAGCGGCGTCCCTGCCGGCATCATGGCGATCGGCGTGACCGGCAGCGGCAAGCTGGCGATCCGTACCACACACGGCGACTACCTGACCGACGGCAACTTCATCGACTGGACCACGCCGGGTAATGTCAATGCGCAATGGGCCTCGGCGGCAACCCTGACACAACAGCAACGGCAGGCGCTGAACAGCGCCTACCGGGGCAATGGACTGTCCCTGGAACGCGTTCTGCTGGATATTCACAGCGGGCGCATACTCGGCAATGCAGGCGTCTACCTGATGGATGCCGCCGCCATCCTGTTCGTGCTGCTCGCGAGCAGCGGTGTCTGGCTATGGGGCAAACGTCGGGCCAGCGCCCACGCTCACCGGCGCAGGCTCGTCATCCGCGATCACCAACATCCGGACAGTTGAGCAGTACGGCATTCCGTGCATCAACCACTGCACCGGCACGGGTGCCGGTCATTCATCACATGCCGCATCAACCCGGCACCGGGTGCTCGCCCGCACCGTCACGGGACGTACCCGGCGGCGGGTTTGCGATCGGGTGATCGCAATTCAGCGCGGGCGGCGGGTACGCCGTCGCCACAACACAAGCAGGAAGGCAAACAGCAGCCAGAGCTCGCCGGCTTGCCGGAACGTGCCATCCGCCCGGCCCAGACTGCAGGCAAAGAAACCGCTGCTACCGGCATCGGCACGCGAGAACAACTCGGCGAATATTTCCTGATTGCCCGCCGTAGTACTACCAGCCCAGACGACACGGTTACCGCGCGGTGCAAGCCGCGCCCGCGGGGTGCAACTCAGTGCGGCCCCCGTGTCAGTCAGCGTGTCCACCGCAATGAGCTTGCCATCATAGGTCACGTGTGCGTTGTAGATCGTGTAATTCGCGGCACTCGGACAGCTGGTGTCATCGAAATCCATGTAGATGGCATGGACGCGACGGTCGGAACCAATGCGGGAAAACACCTGCCAGGAAAACTGCGCCGGCGTGCTGGTAACAGGCGTATCGTGCAGACGGATGACGGCGGGATCCGCCACACTGCCATCCTGGTCATCCAGTGACGGATCCAGCGCGGCAAGATACACCTGTTCACTGCCGGTGCCTGCCGCCGTGGTGGCCTGTTTGTAAACCACGTAGACCCGGTTATCCACCCGGTCGACACTGACCGTTGCATTGCCGGCACGCAGGCCATCGTCCACGGTCAACAGCGTGGGGGCGATCCGCACAGCACCGGTCGCACCATCAAGCATCGCATAGTAGACCTCGGTTGCCTGTGTGGTACCGGCATGGGCATAAACCACGTGCACGTTCCCGGCCGTGTCGATGGCGACATCGGGCAGGTCGTTACCGCTGCCGTTGCCCCCCAGCAGCACCGGCCCGTTCAGCAGCAGACCGTCGGGATCGACCTTCACATACTCCACGGGGCCGCCGCTGCCGCTTTCCCACACGATATGCAGGTCACCATTGCCATCGTTGGCCATGGCGGGATTCAGGGCAGGCAGTCCGTCCGAGGGGTTCGAGATACGGGTGTCAGGAACGGTCTTTATGATAGCCAGATCGGCCGGTGTCGCTTCAACGAGGTCATCCAGCAGCGGTTCCAGCCGCATGAAATAAACCTCCTGGTCGGCCATGTTCTGCCACACCACGAACAGCCGGTTCACGGCGTCTATGGCCGTCACCGGACGCGTGTTGGCACTGCCGCTGCCACCGGTATTGATCTGGATGTCGTCGATCAGGCCGGTGCCGGACGCGTTGAGCAACTTGAAAAAAATGGCACCGCTGTCCACGTCGGCGTCATACCAGACCAGGTGCACGTTGCCGGTCGTACCGACCCGATAGTCGGGAAAATCCGCGTTGCGCATTGCATTGTCGGTCAGCTGGGTCGCCGCGAGCGCTACCGGCTGCCCGAGTACGGCCAGCAACACGGCCACACACGCTAATACACGTCTCACGAAATCATCTCCATGTCCGGTCTCACCGGCTCTGTCTGCTGATACCGGTGGGAACCGGCCAGTTCAGCAGTGCCTGCACGCCCCCGGCAACCAGGCATGATAGCACCGCGCTGTCCCGCACCCGTCAACGGGGACGGGGATGTGTCCCTGCTGGCCGGATCGACAGTGAATGGCTCATTTGTTTAGCCGGGTGAACTTGGACCCTTCCAGCGTAAGGTTGTACATGAGTCCCTTGTTGCTGAACACGAAGCCGACCACCGGGTCCTTGATATCCACGGTGTTGATGTCCTCCCCCACGCCCCATTCAATCAGCGCAATCGAGCCATCGACACCGGCCTTCCAGCCATCGCTCTTGCGGAAGTCGGCCAGCGCACCGGGTGTCATGAATACGATCACGATGGACTTCTTCTGCGCCCCGAGCTGAAACCCGATCGAGGCGGCTGCCGTACTGTAGTAGCCGACGGTCCGGCCACCGTCCAGCAGCGCACCCTCGCCATATTCGCCACCGATGCCGATACCTGCCTTGTAGACACCCGGAAACACCAGCACCCCGTTCGCCCGGCTGAGGAATTTGCTGCCGCCCTTGACATCGTGCCGGAACTGCTTGAGCGTCTCCTGTACACCGATATCGATCTCGGCCGCCGATTTCGCCAGTGCCTTGCCGGCCGGTGCCAGGCCCGACACCAGCAGGACAAGGACACACACGTGGACCAGCGACAACCGGCAAGTGAGGTGATTCACACACATTTCTCCTGTTCGCCAATGTCAACCCGGCACGATACATCGCGCTTGCCGGTACCGCCCGGCATCACGCTGTGACAGGAATTGCAGGAAACCGTTCGCATGCGCAACATCGCGGGGTCCTGCAGCGGGGGTGTCCCGGCCCGACCTGCCCGGGTGTGCGGGCTTATCTCCAGGCGCAGGCACCCCGGTCGGCAATACCAGCCCCCCGCGGCCGGTGCGATCGTC
Source organism: uncultured Gammaproteobacteria bacterium (assembly GCA_963803275.1). Lineage (GTDB taxonomy): Bacteria > Pseudomonadota > Gammaproteobacteria > UBA9214 > UBA9214 > UBA9214. The sequence continues at coordinate 59,324 of CAWDLS010000002.1, forward strand.
GAAAGACCGGCAGTAATTGCAGGCAGAACACCCTTCTGGCACCGCTGCATCACACACTCCAGGAATAGAATTGTAACGCGCCTGACCGTGAAAAGCCGATTCTATAGGAAACGACAGGGCATCGACAGGGTGCACGGGATAAGGCCGGAAGCGGGCTGCGGGACGGACGCTGACAATATCCCCGCACGACAGGCGGCTAGCGCGGCGCTATGCCACAATGGTGTCGTTCCGCATGTTCACTGTCGTGCCTGTGCACGGACCGGGCACAGGCACGCCCGCACGGGCACGTGACTTCGCTTGACCGCTAGTTGCCGGCACGCACCAGCCCCCCCAGCCCACCCTGTTCCAGCACACTGTTGTACAGCTCACGAATGGCGCGGGGATCTTCCAGCGCCAGCGCCTGTTCGATCAGGTCGACAGCTTCTTCCTGCGTGAAACTGCGGATGACCCATTTCACACGCGGCAGGTTGCTGACGCTCATGCTCAGGCTGTTGACCTTCAGGCCGAGCAGCGCCAGCGCCGCGGCCGGGTCACCCGCCATCTCGCCGCACACGCTCACCGGCTTGCCGAGCTTGTGGGCATCAGTCACTACCTGGCGAATAGCGCGCAGTACGGCCGGATGCAGGCACTGGTACAGCGCGGCCACGCGTGAATTGTTACGGTCGACTGCCAGCAGATACTGGGTCAGGTCATTGGTGCCGATCGAGAAAAAATCCACCCGCTGCGCCATGGACGTAACCTGGTACACCGCCGACGGCACCTCAACCATGATACCGATGGGTGGACGCAGTACCGGCATCCCGTCCTCGAGCAGCTCGCCGTGCGCCTGGCTGATCAGGGTCATCGCAAGATCGAGTTCGCTGACCGATGACACCATCGGCAGCATGATGGTCAGGTTGTTCAGGTCAATGCTGGCACGCAGCATGGCACGGATCTGGGTGAGAAAGATCTCCGGATGATCCAGGGAGATGCGAATACCGCGCCAGCCCAGGAACGGATTATCCTCATGCACCGGGAAATACGGCAGCATCTTGTCACCGCCGACGTCGAGTGTGCGCAATGTCACCGGCCGCGGTGCAAACGCCTCCAGGGCGCTGCGGTAGATGCGCAATTGTTCTTCCTCCGAAGGAAAGCGGTCCTGCATCAGGAACGGCACCTCGGTACGATACAGCCCGACGCCATCACCATCGCTATGCACCTCAGATCCGATGCCGGAAACCAGGCCGATATTCAGGTAGATCGGCACATGAATTCCGTCGGGCGTCACCGCGGGCTCGCCGGAAACCTTCTTCAGCACCTCGGTGAGCTCGGTCTCCTGAGTCTGCAGCAGGAGGAATTCCTCGCGCACCAGCTGGGTGGGGTTGATGAAGACATCACCGCGGTAGCCGTCGGCGATAATCGTCTGACCTTCAAGACGACCTACCGGCATGTCCTTGACGCCCATCACGGCCGGGATGCTGAGCGCCTGGGCCAGGATGGCCACGTGCGAGGAACTGGAACCACTGGCGCAGACGATGCCAGCCAGGTTATCCACCGGAATCTCCGCCAGCTGACCGGCACTGATGTCCTCGCCAACCAGCACCGTACTGGGATAGATCTCGCCCGCGACCGACGGGCCGCTTTGCATATGGGTCAATATGCGGCGGCCGAGATCACGGATATCGCCCGCACGCTCGCGCAGATAGCTGTCCTCCATGGATTCGAACACGCGCACATGCTGCGACACCGTCTCGCGCAGGGCGCCCGGCGCCCAGTTTCCCGCACGTATGCGCGCGATGGTTTCCGCCACCAGGCTGTCACCGCCCAGCATCAGCAACAGCGCATCAAACAGTGCCAGTTCTTCCGGGGGCAACACAGCGGACATGCGGTTGGCAAAATCGCGCAGATCATCCCGCACAGCGGCCACGGCCGTCTGGAATTTGGTAATCTCCACGTCCGGCTGGGCCACGGCACGGTCCGGTATGGCAGCCAGGTTGGCCGGGGGATAGACCACCATGGCCCGGCCGATGGCAATACCGGGTGCTCCCGGAAGTCCGCGCAATGCGGCCGAAACCGTCTCGGTGCGGTCCAGGGCACTGGCAATATCACCAGTGGCACCAGCATGGGTAATGGCGCCGGCGAGCTGCGCCGCGAGCGTAACCAGGAAGGCCTCTTCCTCATCTTCGAACCTGCGCACCTCGCGCTGACGCACCACCAGCACGCCAAGTACCCTGCCGTGCTGGATGATCGGTACACCGAGGAAACCGTGGTAGGGATCCTCACCGGTCTCGGCGATGAACATGTAGCGCGGGTGTCCGGGTGCGTCCTCGATGTTGACTGGCTCCTCGCGCTCGCACACCATGCCGACCAGGCCCTCACCATAACGCAGGCGAACCTTGCCAACGGCGTCCTGGCGCAGACCCTCGGTCGCACGCAACACGAACTCGCGGCGCTCGGTATCCCTGAGATACACCGAGGCAACGTCAACCTTCACCGAGGTGCGCACCCGCTGTACGATGATTTTCAGCGCCTGCTCGAGATCCGGCGCGGTATTGACCTCCTGAATGATACGCCTGAGCGTATCCAGCATGGACAAGGTATCCGGAGTGCGCGGGGGTTTGAGTGTCATGTCTGACCGGGCAGCCGGTACCTGAACGGTTCAGGCATCGTCACAGGCTGGCGTCGTCGTCCAGTGGACAGCCCGGTACGCCGTCGGGAAACAGCAGCGGCGCCAGTTCACTGAGTGCCTGCCGGTAGACCTTGCGCTTGAATGCAACAACCTCGTTGAGCGGATGCCAGTAATCGACCCAGCGCCAGCAATCGAACTCCGGCCGGGTGGAACGGTTCAGACACACGGTCTTGTCCGTGCACAGGAAGCGCAGCAGGAACCAGACCTGTTTCTGGCCGATGCACAGCGGTCGACTGGAATGCCGAATGTACTGGCGCGGCAACCGGTAGCGCAGCCAGCCGCGCGTGGCGCCGATCAGCTCGACATCCTCCGGCTGCAGCCCGACCTCCTCCCTCAGTTCACGGTACATGGCCTCGGCGGGTGTTTCATCAGAATGCATCCCGCCCTGCGGGAATTGCCAGGCGTCCTGGCCCGCACGGCGCGCCCATAGCAGCTGTCCGGCACGGTTGGACAGGATTATGCCGACGTTTGGCCTGAAACCATCTGGATCAATCACTTAGACCTTGCTCAACGCCGTGAATGAAAATGATTCTCCCATAGCTCTGCATTTGTAGCAAATAACAGCGTGCTTGCCGCTCATGACAGCTACAGCTGTTCGTGTATGCTTGGCGGCCTTTGCACGCGGGGTGAATGTGGTGGGTATCGCGCTGTTCGATCTCGACAATACGCTGATCGCAGGTGACAGCGATTACCTGTGGGGCTGCTTCCTGGTCGAACAGGGCATCGTGGACGGCGCGGGCTACGAACAAACGAACCGGCGCTTCTACGATCAGTACAAGGCCGGTGAGCTGGACATACACGAATTCCTGGCCTTCCAGCTGCGGCCGCTTGCCGAGCACGAACCGGGGCAGCTGTTGCACTGGCGCGCGCAATATGTCGAGGAAAAGATCGCTCCTATCCTGCTGCCGAAGGCCCGGCAACTGATCCAGGGTCACCGCGACCGAGGCGACACGCTGGTGGTAATCACCGCGACCAACCATTTTATCACGCGCCCCATCGTCGACCTGTACGGCATCGAGCATCTGCTTGCCACCGAACCCGAACAGGCCAACGGTCGCTTTACCGGCGCCGTGAGCGGCATTCCCTGCTTTCAGGACGGCAAGGTCAGGGTGCTGGAAGACTGGCTCGCCAGCAACCGGCTGTCACTGGACGACAGCTGGTTCTACAGCGACTCGCACAATGACCTGCCACTGCTGCGCAGGGTCAGCTGGCCTACCGCGGTGGATCCTGACGAGATACTGGAGGCGCATGCGCGTCAGCAGGACTGGCCGGTGATCAGCCTGCGGTGATCATGCCTCGCGTGTATTCATGAAACCGTGCCTGCCGCTGCCGGGCTGCAGGGGCCACCAGTGAGCCGGCCGGCCGTTCCCGCCCTGAACACAGCACCGGCATCCGTACCGGCAGGTCACGGAGTATATCCGCTGTCCCGAATCAAGGACGGCGTGCAGGGACCAAAGACGACCCGGTCGCATGCCGTTCTGCTCCGCTTCCCTGGCACACGAAGACACGCGGCGCACGGATGCTGAAGCACACCACCCGTCTGCTCGTCTTGCTCATCCTGCTGGTCATTTGCAGTGCGGTGATCAGCCTGTTGTCCGGCAGCGTCGACAGCGGCTGGCGGGATCTGCTGGCCGCCCTGTCCGGCGCCGGTGACAACACCGCGGCCACGGTGATCGTGGAGCTGCGCTGGCCCCGCACGGTGGCCGCCTTCACCTCCGGTGCACTGCTGGCGACGGCCGGCGCGCTGATGCAGGTACTGCTGCGCAACCCGCTCGCCGACCCCTACGTGCTCGGCGTGTCGGGCGGCGCGGCAACCGGTGCGTTGCTCGCCATGCTGTTCGGACTCGGCACGCTGTGGCTGCACGGTGCCGCGTTTGGCGGCGCCCTGCTGTCCATGCTGCTGGTCTTTGCGCTCGCCCACGGCAGTGGCAGCTGGAGCAGTCATCGCCTGCTGCTGACCGGCGTCGTCGTCGCTGCCGGCTGGGGCGCGGTGATCAGCTTCCTGCTGGCCGTGAGCCCCGATCAGGGTCTGCGCAATATGCTGTTCTGGCTGATGGGTGATCTTTCATTCGCCGGCACTCCCCGTGCCGGCGCCGGTGTGCTGCTGGGCGGACTCGTGCTCGCCATTGCACTCGGCCGCTCGCTCAATATGCTCACATACGGGGAGCGTACCGCCGCCGCCCTCGGTGTCACGGTACCGGCCTTGCGGCGCTTCATCTACCTGCTGGCATCGCTGCTCACCGCCACGGCCGTTACGCTGGCCGGCAACATCGGATTCGTCGGCCTGATCGTGCCGCATATGCTGCGCCTGCTCGGTCTGCGGGATCACCGCGTGCTGCTGCCGGCGGCCGCACTGCTGGGTGGCAGCCTGCTGGTCATCGCCGACACGCTGGCGCGCAGCCTGCTCGCCCCGCGCCAGTTGCCGGTAGGCATCCTCACCGCGCTGATTGGCGTCCCGCTGTTCCTGGCCTTGCTCTGGCATGGCCGCAACCGGTTCGCCGCACAGGTATAACCGGCCATGGCATTGCTTGAGGCACAACACCTTAATGTCTCCATCGCCGGCCTGCCGGTCTGCCGTGATCTGGATCTGCAGATCGATCCCGGTGACTGCTGGTGCATCCTGGGCCGTAACGGCGCGGGCAAGACCACGCTGTTACACACCCTGGCCGGACTGCATGCGCCAGACAGCGGCACCCTCGCGCTGGATGGCGCGGCACTCGCCACACTGCCGCGCAGGCTCATCGCCCGACGCATCGGTGTATTGTTCCAGGATCACCACGATGCATTCCCGGCCACCGTGCTGGAGACCGCGCTCAGCGGCCGGCATCCGTGGCTGGGGCCGTTGCAATGGGAAACGGCAACCGATCACGCCATCGCCCGTGAGGCACTGGCTGCCGTCGATCTGGCGGAGCTGCAGCAGCGCAATGTCAGCACACTGTCCGGTGGCGAGCGTCGCCGCCTCGGCATCGCCACGCTGCTGGCCCAGGATCCGCGCTTGCTGTTACTCGACGAACCGGTCAATCACCTCGATATTCACCAGCAGGTGCACATGCTGGACCTGATCAGACGGCGGGCCGACAGCGGCGGGCGGGCATTGTGCATCGTCATGCACGATCTCAACCTGGCGACACGTTACTGCAACAGGTTCCTGCTGTTGTTCGGAGACGGCGCCTTCCTGCAGGGCAGCCACGACGGCGTGATGACGGAATCCAGCCTGGAACGGCTCTACCGGCACCCGCTGCGCCGCATCGACCATCCCGCCGGTCCGGTGTGGATACCGGCATGATGGCCCGGCCTGCCTTGACACCCTCCCGCCCCCGGACGTACAGTCTCCAGCCTTTGTTGCAGGTGTCCCGCGAACGTTCGTTCAAGGGATGAAACGGGAAGCCGGTGCGTCACTGCGATGACAAGTCCGGCGCTGCCCCCGCAACGGTAAGCGAGTCAAGGTGAATCGATACACCACTGCGCATAGCGCGGGAAGGTGATTCACCGGGGAACCCCGCTCGCAAGCCCGGAGACCGGCCTGCAATCGACTTGTACGTGTCGCGGAGGGCGATACCGGCAGGCTGGTCCACCAGCCGTGCTGCGTTTCTCCATGACACCCGACTGCGCGGGCGGGCGCACTGGAGAAACCATGCAACGTTGTTTACGCACCCTGTCCGGCCTGCTGGCCGGCTGCCTGGCCAGCACTGTACCGGTATGCGTCCCTGCGGCAGAATCCCCCATCGTAGTGACGGCGACCCGGCTGCCAACGCCGCGCGACGAGGTGGGCAGCAGCGTCACCGTGATCACCGCCGCGGAAATCGAACGCCGGCAATACCGCTCGGTCGCTGACGCGCTGAAGGCCGTACCCAACCTCAGCGTTATCCCGTCAGGCGGTGGCATCGGCAAACTGACTGTCGTCTTCAGCCGCGGCACGGAAAGCAACCACACCCTGTTCCTGCTCGACGGCATCGAACTGAACGACCCGGCCGGCACCGATGGCGCGGTGGACCTGTCGAATATCTACATCGGCGACGTGGAGCGCATCGAAATCCTCAACGGACCGCAGGGCACCCTGTACGGCTCGGATGCACTCGGCGCGGTGATACAGGTGATCACCAGGACAGGCAGCGGGGCGCCGTCCGCCTGGGGACGCGTGGAAGGCGGCTCTTTCGATACACTGTCACAGGCCGCCGGTTTCAGTGGCAGCAACGAGCGGCTGTCCTGGTCGCTCAATCTGCAGCACACACGGACCGACGGCATCTCGGCACTGGGCACGGCCTTCCGACAGGCGGACGGCACGCTCGATAACGACGCCCACGAAAATTCCAATCTCGGTACACGGCTGGTACTCGATTTATCCAGCTCGGCGAGTATCGATTTCAGTGGCCGCATCACCCGCACCTATAACGACCTCGATCTCAACAACAGCTTCGTCAGCGATGACTCCGACAGCCACGGCCGGGTGAATCAGCTGCTGCTCGGGGTGAACGGGCGCATTGCATTGTTTAACGGCGGCAGCGAACACCGGCTGGGCCTGAGCTACACCGCGCTGGACCGGGATGACGTCGACAGGGCCGATGCGGTCAACAGCGCCGACTCCAGCCATGAAACCAACCGGGGCTGGAAACGCAAGATCGAGCTGCAAAACGATTTCTATCAGATCGAGGATCACGTCATCACCATCGGTCTCGAGACCGAGCAGGACACCGTGCGTTCCAGTGTCAACGCCAGCTTCCTCGATTTCTCCGGCATGCCGGCCAGCATCACCAGCCTGGTCAATGCCGATATCCGCAGCAATGCCGCCTACCTGCAGGACCAGTTCGCGTTCGGCGTACTGACCGGCACCGCCGGTGTGCGCATCGACAGGCATGAACGCTTCGAACACGAGACCACCTGGCGGCTGGCACTGTCCCGGCAATTACCGTCCCTGTCCACGCGCATCCGCGGCAGCATCGCCACCGGCTTCAAGGCGCCCACCGCAAACCAGCTGTTCGTCAACTCGGTCACCAGCTTCGGACCGTTTACCGGCAATCCGAACCTGCAGCCGGAAACCAGTCGCGGCTGGGAACTGGGAGCAGACCGGAATTTCGGCAATGACCTTGCCCATGCAGGACTGACGTACTTCAGGCAAAATATCCACAACCTGATCACCTTCAACAGTACGTTCACCAGCAACGAGAATCGCGACCGGGTGCAGATACACGGTGTCGAGGCCTACCTGAACGGCAAGCTCGGCAACGCGCTGTCTGCCAGTCTCGGTGCCAGCACCACGCACAGCACTGACCAGGCGACCGGGGAAAACCTGCTGCGCCGGCCGCTGCGCAAGGGGTCGCTGTCACTCGATTATGCTGCATCGGCGGCTGCGCAGCTCGGCGTGGAGACCGTCTACGTCGGACCGCGTTACGATATCGACGCCATTACCTTCGCACGCAAGCGTCGGGGCGGCTATTCCCTGGTTAATCTCACCGCCAGCCACCAGAAAAACCGGCACCTGAAGCTGCACGCCCGGGTCAACAACCTGACCGACAGGACCTACGAGGAACCGGACGGCTTTGCACAACCGGGAATCGGTGTTTCCGTCGGGTTCACACTGAGCAATTGACCAGCACCCTGCACAGATGAGCCACGTCCGCCACACCCTGCCACTGTTCCTCGGCCTGTCCTGCGCCCTGCACCTGGCCGTGCTGCTGTGCCTGCCGACACCCGTGTCGCCGCCCACGGCCAAATGGCCGGGAGAGGCGGGACTGCATTTCATACTGACACGCGCTACAGCCGGTACCGGTGTACCCACACCGGCACCTCCGGCCGCACAGCCCGTTGCCGTCAGCCGGCCAGTACGACGCCGAGCCGCACCCGCGGCGGTCGCGGCGGCTATCCCTCACAGACCGGCCACGACGGGCGTGGTGGCCGCAGCGGCGCTGTCGCCCGACCCGCATCAGGCGGATGCACCGGCGTCGGAGCACAGCACCGCCACCGGCACCCCGCTGGCGGCAGCCCTGCGTGACGCCATGCAACCCTATTTCCACTATCCCCTGCTGGCGCGGCGGCACGGCTGGGAAGGCACGGTGCGAATCGGAATGCGGATCAGTGCCAGTGGACAGATCAGCCGGTTGCACATCGTCGAGACCAGCCACCATGCCGTGCTCGATCAGGCCGCGATCGATTGTCTCGGCAGGATCAGGCAACTGCCCGGCGCGGTTGCGTGGCTGGACGGGCATGATTCGGATATTGTGTTGCCTGTTGAATATCGCCTCACGGACAGCTGACATGGGTAACCGCCTGTCGAGAATCTATACACGCACCGGCGACGATGGCACAACCGGCCTGGGTGACGGCTCACGTGTGTCCAAGGACGATGCACGTATCGAGGCCATCGGCAGCATCGACGAGCTCAATTGCACCATCGGTCTGTTGCTGTGCGAGCCACTGCCGGAGGAGATCGGTGAATGCCTGCTGGGTATCCAGCACCGCCTGTTCGATCTCGGCGGTGAACTCAGCCTACCCGGCTCCGTCCTGGTGAGTGAAGACCGGGTCGGCGCACTGGAGGTCATGCTCGACAGGCTCAATGCGCAACTGTCGCCACTGAAGGACTTCATCCTGCCCGGCGGCAGCGCCGCGGCGGCACATTGCCACGTGGCGCGCACGATATGCCGGCGCGCGGAACGCCGCGTCTGCACCCTGGGCAGGACCACCGCTGTCAACGCGGCGAGTCTGCGTTATTTGAACCGCCTGTCCGACCTGCTGTTCGTCATGGCGCGTTTCCTCAACGGTCAGGCAGGCAAGCCGGATGTGCTGTGGCAGCACGAGCGCGGCTAGGCCGCTGTTCGCGAGCTATTTCCGCTCCTGCCGGCCTTCCGCACGCGCCCTGTCAAGTATCCTGCACAGCTGTTCCGCACCCTCGAGGATGCGCGGCGTATGCCGCACCAGCAGGTCGCGCTCGATTTCGTAGAGCTGCCCCTTGCTGACCGCGGTAAGCCGCGTCCAGTGCCGCCATGGCGCCAGCTGGCGACCGGACTCGTCCCGACCCGCCGCAACGACGATAACCTGCGGGTCGCGCTGCAGCACCGACTCGATGTCGATGTGCGGTGTCAGCTCCGGCAGTTCGGCGAACACGTTGCTGCCACCGCACAGGCGGATCACGTCGCTGATCAGGTGCGTGCCATTGACGGTCATCAGCGGCTGATCCCAGACCTGGTAGTAGACGCGCACGCGTGCACGCCCCCGGTAGCTGTGACGCAAGGCATCGAGACGCCGGTTGAAATCGTCTGTCACAGGCTGCGCGGCCGCTTCGGTACCGGCCAGCTGCGCCAGCCGGGTAATCGTACGCGGTATCGCCGCCAGGCTGCGCGGCTCCGAGACGAACACGACCAGGCCCAGCTCACGCAGACGCTGCAGCTGACCCGCCGGGTTGCCGCTCTGCCAGGCCACGACGAGATCGGGATGCAACGCGAGAATGCGCTCCAGATCGAGCCCGCCACCACCTCCGATGCGCGGGATACGCCGCGCCGCTGCGGGGTAGTCGCTGTATTCGGACGCACCGGTCACCGTGTTGCCCGCGCCGGCGGCGAACAGCAACTCGGTGATATACGGCGCCAGGCTGACGATATGCCGCGCCGGAGCAGCAAGGGTCACCCGATGTCCGCCATCATCCGTGACCCGGATTTCAGACCACGCGGGCATTGGCGACAGGCAGCAGACCGCAAGCCATGCACACAGGGTGCAGAACCGGCCGCTACCACCGGACAAACGACGTCCATCAATCCTCATGGCAAGTTTCCGTGCGCCGGGGGCGTCGTGGTATCAAGTGCCGGGTATCATACCCCCGGAATGGCAGACCCGACCTGGCTGGTGATGCGATATACTCACGTGCGGATTGACACGGATCTGGCAGGCATGCGCGCATGAAACCCCCGGTAGTAGTCGTCGGCATTGGTGAGATGGGCAGCGTGTTCGCGCACGGTTTTCTGCGTATCGGCCACCCGGTTTACCCCGTTACCCGGCACACCGACATAACGGCTGCCGCGCTACGCCTGCCCGCCCCCGGACTGGTACTGGTCGCCGTGGCGGAACACGCCCTGCACGCGGTGCTGGAAACACTGCCATCCGCGTGGCATGGCCGTATTGCCCTGCTGCAAAACGAATTGTTGCCACATGACTGGAGGCACTACGGGCTCGTCAGGCCCACCGTGATTTCGGTCTGGTTCGAGAAGAAACGCGGCCAGGACGTCAAGATACTGCTTCCGTCCCCGCTCCACGGTCCGCATGCGGCGCTGTTACAGGAATGCCTGGCAAGTCTCGAGATACCGACGCGCGTACTGGACAGCGAACAGGAACTGTTGTTCGAGCTGGTCGTGAAAAATGTCTATATCGTGACCACCAACTGCGCCGGTCTGGTTGTCGGAGGAACCGTCAGCGAGCTCTGGGAACACCACCGCGAACTGGCAAGGGACGTGGCACACGAGGTCATCCGGGTCCAGGAGTCCCTGACTGACCGGCAATTCGACGCAGACCGGCTGATCGATGCCATGCTGGCCGCCTTTGCCGGCGACCCGCAACACGCCTGCACCGGCCGCAGCGCCCCGACCCGCCTTGCCCGTGCCCTGCAACAGGCGGAGGCCGCCGGAATTGAAGTCCCCGTACTGCGCGGGATCGCGGACAGGAGCAGGTGATAGCGCCTGAACGGGCCCGTACCGCCGACGCCGGGCATGACTGCCCGGCCCGGATTCAGCGCCTTGACAGGCCGCGAGCTGAGCCCATATGGTGAACGAACGGCACTACCCCGGACACGGAAGCAACACCTCACACATGTTCAGTTCCGCAAGCCCCCGCGCAAGGTATGCCGCCTCCCTGCTGATGCCCGTGTTGCTCGTGCTGGCCGGATGTGGCGGTGGCGGGGGCGGTGGAAGCGTCACCGGCAGCGCGAGCTTCACGGTCAGCGGCACCATACAGACCGCTGCGGGCAACGCGATCGACGGCGATGTGAACGACCCCTTCGCGGCCTATACCGGCAATGACAGCCTCGCCACGGCCCAGGTCATACCGAACCCGGTGGTCGTCGGCGGTTACCTGAATCAACCCGGCACCGGCCCTGCCGGTCGTTCCCGTCTGACCGGTGATACCTCCGATTTCTACCGGATCACCCTGACCGCAAACCAGTTTGTCATCCTGACCATCGCCGATCATTTCGCCGGCGACCTGGATCTGTTTCTCTATGACAACAACAACAGTATCATCGCCAGCTCGATCGGCACGGGCGCCACGGAATCACTGTCCGCGGCCAGTGCCGGCACCTATACCCTTGAAGTCAACGCCTACTCGGGCGCATCCGGCTACATCCTGACACTGGGACAGCAGATCCAGTCAGCGGCGGCCACGGACCTGCACCTGGAGGACGACTTCGTCCCGGGCGAGATTATCGCCAGGTTCAGGCCCGGCGCCAGCGGCGGCAAGGTGATCACCAGCCAGCTTGCGGCAACGGGCCTGGCACTGAAGGCCGGTGCAAGCGATCGCCCCGTGCTGCTGTCCGTGCCGGCATCCGCCAGCCCGGCAGCGTCTGCCGCCGGCACCGCCAGGGCGCGGGCCATGGCCGCCAATACCCGCCTGCAATACAAGTGGGACACCCTGCGCGCCATCAAGCAACTCCGACAGCGCACGGACATCGAATATGCCGAACCCAACTACCAGCGCGGACGCACCCTGGTGCCGAACGACCAGTATTATCCGTTGCAATGGCATTATCCGCTCATCAACCTGCCGCAGGCCTGGGACATTACCACCGGCGCGAACAACGTCATCGTCGCGGTGGTGGATACCGGTATCCTCGCCGGTCACCCCGACCTGCAGGGACAGATCGGACCGGGCTACGACTTTATCAGCGACACCGCCAATGCCCTGGACGGCGATGGCATCGATCCGGACCCGGGTGATCCGGGCGATGCCGGTGCGGCCGGCAACAGCAGTTTTCACGGTACCCACGTGGCCGGTACGATCGCCTCGGCTACCGGTAATGCCATCGGCGTCGCCGGCGCCAGCTGGGCCACCACCCTGATGCCCCTGCGCGTCCTCGGCCTGAACGGTGGCACCTCCTATGACATCGTGCAGGCCGTGCGTTATGCAGCCGGCCTGCCGAACGATTCGGGGAGCGTGCCCGCGCAGCGCGCCGATATCATCAATCTCAGCCTGGGTGGTTACAGCTTCTCCCAGAACGAGCAGAACGTCTTCAACCAGGCCCGCAACCAGGGCGTGCTGGTCGTGGCCGCGGCCGGGAACGATGCATCCGGCAGCCCGTTCTACCCGGCGTCCTACGCTGGTGTGATTTCCGTGAGCGCCGTTGACATCAACAGGCAGGCGGCACCGTATTCGAATTTCGGACCGCTGATCGACCTGACGGCCCCGGGCGGCGATACCTCAACGGATATCAATGGTGACGGTTATCCCGACGGGGTACTCAGCACCGGCGGTGATGATTCGAGCGGTACCGTCCAGTACACGTACCGCTTCCTGCAGGGTACTTCCATGGCGGCGCCTCACGTCGCGGGCGTGCTGGCGCTGATGAAGGCCACCACCCCGGCACTGGCGCCGGCCGATGTCGACAACCTGATCATCAACGGCCAGATGACCAGCGACCTGGGTGCGCCCGGTCGCGATAACCTCTACGGCTATGGGCTGATCGATGCCCACAAGGCCGTGGTGGCGGCGCAGGGCGGCATATCGCCGGTACCGCCGACACTGGTGGTCTCGCCCTCGGCGCTGAACTTCAGCACGCTGGGCACGATCGCCCTGCTGTCCGTGACCAACGGGGGTGGCGGGTCGCTCACCGTCAACACACCCTCTGACGACGCAAACTGGCTTGCCATTGCGCCCGATACCATCGACCCCGCCGACGGGACCGGCACCTATCTCGTGAACGTCTCGCGCACCGGGCTGGCCGAGGGTGTTTATACCGCGACCGTCACCCTCACCTCCTCGGCCAACACCGTGCAGGTCCCCGTCATCATGCAGGTATCGACACTGACCCAGAGTGCGGATGCCGGCTACCATTACGTACTGCTCATCGACCAGGCAAGCCGGACTGTGAAATACCAGGCGGGGGTTGCCGCAAACAACGGCCTCTACCAGTACGTGTTTACCGGCGTCGCAGCGGGCACCTACGAACTCATGGCCGGCACCGATGCAAATAACGACGGCACCATTTGCGTATCCAGCGAGGCCTGCGGGGGTTATGCCTCGCTTGACCAGCTGACCCCGGTGGTGGTGCAGGGAAACAGCAACGGCCTGGACTTCACATCGGGGTTCAATGTCATTATCAACGCGGCGTCCCCGCGTCCTGCCACCACGGGCATTGCCAGACTGGCCAACAAGCAGCCCGGCCCCTGATGGCGGCAACCCGCAGCAAGACCGTGTACCGGTTGGCCGTGCTGGCCGTGGCAGGTCTGGCGGCCTGCCACACCGGCATCAGGTCACCGGTGTCGCACAACACCCGTGAGATCATCACCCTTGCAGCCGGCACCCAGTGCGGCCGCAGTGCGACCACGCCGGCCGCACGCTGGCTGGACAACCCGGGCGAGTTACTTGACGCCTACCGGCGCATGATGCGCCAGTCCGTCGGTGCGCAGACCACGCCTGACCGGCTACCGGACTTCGAGCGGTACGGCGTGCTAGAGGTCTTCATGGGACAGCAAACCACGGGCGGCTACCAGCTGCGCCTGCTGCATCCCCGGATCGAGTACCTCGCGACCGGAGCGATGATTCGGGTGGAATGGCTGTCACCGCCACCAGGCGTGCGGGCAACCCAAATCATCACCAGCCCCTGCCTGTTGCTGGCAATCCCGCGCGGCGCCTGGCAGTCCCTCATCGTCATGGACCAGGACGGTCGCAGCCGCGCCGTGGCCGGGCGGTAAGCGGCCGTTTGCTGTCCTTGGCACGATGTGCATCCCGACCGGTACGGCGGTCGGGTACCTGCCCGGAAATACGCCGCAAACATTGTGGTATGCTATAATAGCCATAATATTGAATATTAAGTCATATTAATTATGATAATAATCACATTTATAGCTTTTAGATGGGCAAATTTGCACTTCTGATGGATTATTTTATAATGGCCTTATTATTGTTACTTATTTAATATATAGCTGTTTAACAGACTCATTATTGATTTTTATGGATATCTACTCATTGTCAGACAAGGCCATTGCGACAGAGCTGGGCAACCGCCTCCGCGCCCTGCGCCTGCAGCGCAATATCACCCAGAAGGAACTGGCGGAAGCAACCACCCTGTCGCTGAACACCATCAAGTCACTCGAGCGTGGCCGCGGCAAACTGGCGACCCTGATCGCGGTGCTGCGTGAACTGGGTGCCCTGGATCAGCTCGACAGCTTTATCCCTGCTGTCGTCATCAGCCCGCTGCAGCTGGCCAGGATGCACGGACGGGAACGCCAGCGGGCCTCCGGCATGCACGACAAGGACAAGTCCGGAGATGAAGCCGAATGGTGAGGCGAGTCGACACCGCCACAGTGAAACTGTGGGGCGATGTCGTCGGTGCGGTATCGTGGCTGGAGGATCGGGCCTATGGCATCTTCGAGTACGATACTGATTTTTTAAACAAGGGTCTCGATATCTCCCCCATCCACATGAGTCTGGCAGCGGCGCGGCGGGGTGACCGGATATTTTCCTTTCCGGGACTGAACCGGGAGACCTACCTGGGCCTGCCCGGCCTGCTGGCCGACGCCCTGCCGGACAAGTTCGGCAACCGGCTCATCGATGCCTGGCTGGTACGCAACGGCCGCGACACGGCCGACTTCAGCCCGGTCGAGCGCTTGTGCTACACCGGCAGGCGCAGCACCGGTGCACTCGAATTCTCACCCCCGCTGACGGGTCGCCACGATCACGCAGTACCGGTCGAGCTGGCCAACCTCGTCACCCTGGCACAGGATGTCATGAACGAGCGCACGGCCCTCGACGCCAGGCTGGGCGACACGGACAAGGAACACGCCGGGGCGCTGATGGACATCCTGCGGGTCGGCACGTCGGCGGGTGGTGCGCGCCCCAAGGCCGTCATCGCCATAAACGATCAGGGCCACGTCCTGTCCGGCCAGACCAGTGTCCCGGAAGGTTACGACTACTGGATTATCAAATTTGACGGTGTCACCGACCTGGAACTGGGCAAGCCCGGTGGCTATGGGCGGATCGAATACGCCTACTCCCGCATGGCACAGGCCGCCGGTATCCACATGACCGAGTGCCGCCTGCTGGAAGAAAATGCCCGCGCGCACTTCATGACCCGCCGTTTCGATCGTGTCGACGGCAACAAGCTGCACCTGCAGTCGCTGTGCGGCCTTGCACACTACGACTTCAACATGCCGGGAGCCTACAGTTATGAACAGGTGTTCAGCATCATGCGCAGGCTGCGCCTGAGCAAGGCGGACGCAACCGAACAATACCGGCGCATGGTGTTCAACATCATCGCCCGCAACCTCGACGACCATACCAAGAACATCGCCTTCCTGATGGGACCGGACGGCAAGTGGCGGTTGTCACCGGCATTCGACGTCATCTACGCGCACAATCCGGCCGGCAGGTGGACCAACCAGCACCAGCTCAGCCTGAATGGCAAACGCGACCGTTTTACCCGGCAGGACGTGCTCGACGCCGGCGCATCCATCAGCCTGACCAGGCCACAGGAAATCATCGACGCAGTCAACGCGGCAGTTGCAAGCTGGCCGGAATTCGCGCAACAGGCGGGCATCGACCGCCAGATCAGCGCGGAAATCGCCCGCAACCACCGGCCGCTGCCACCAGCACGGTAATCACACGCACCGATCGTGTCACCGGTCCCTGTCCGGTGCCGGCCACAGCCAGGCGGCACCACGTACACCACTGGAATCACCGTGTCGCGCGCGCACCAGCCGGGTATCCACGCGATCGGAAAAGACGTATGCACCCCAGCGCGGCGGCACGGCACCGTATAACCAGTCAATATTCGACATGCCTCCACCCAGCACGATGACATCAGGGTCGAGCACATTGATGACACTGGCGAGCGCACGCGCCATGCGCCCTGCATAACGCTCGAGCGATGCCCGGGCCGCCGCATCGCCGGCCGCGGCGCGGTCGGCTATCGCGGCCGCGCTCACCCCCTCACCGGCAGCGCCACAATGGTCACGCACCAGACCCGGGCCGGACAGCCAGGTCTCTATGCACCCCTGCCTGCCGCAGTAGCATGGCGTACCGGGCAATTCATCGGCGCGTGGCCACGGCAGCGGGTTGTGGCCCCATTCCCCGGCAATCCCGTTGGGACCGGACAGCAGACGACCGCGGGCGACGATGCCGCCACCGGTACCCGTCCCGATGATGACGCCGAACACCGTGCCGGCGCCGGTCGCGGCGCCATCGACCGCCTCGGACAGTGCAAGGCAATCGGCGTCATTGGCAAAACGCAACGTGCGTTGCAGACGCTGCTCGAGGTCCGCATGCAGCGGACGGCCATTCAGGCACACGGAATTGGAATTCTTCACCCGGCCCGTAGCGCGCGATTGCGATCCCGGCATACCGATACCGACCGTGCAGCGCCGACCGACCGTCTGTTCCAGTGACTCTACCAGAGCGGCGACAGCCGCGACCGTGGCGTCATAATCGCCCTGCGGGGTACTCACACGCCGACGCAGGCGCTCGCTGCCATCGGGATCCAGTACGATGCCCTCGATCTTGGTGCCGCCCAGATCGATGCCGATACGCGGCTCAGACCGAGCCATGCGCGACCAGGCTGAATGTGCGGCACCGGTCGGTACGCAGGCGGGTGATACCGGCGTTGGCAACGTGTATGCGGTACATGGAGGCCGGCGGGATGTCGAGCACCGTGGCGAGGATCGCCCGAATCACTCCGGCATGCGCCACCACGAGCACCGTTTGCCCGGTATACGCCTCGAGCAGTGCGCTGAAACCCGCCTGCACGCGTGCGACGAACGCATCCAGCGGCTCGGCGCCCTGCGGACGCTGTCCGACAGGGTCCCGCAGGAAACGGTCCACCTGTCCCGGGACCTGTTGTTCCAGCTCTGCCCGTGTGTGCCCCTCCCAAATCCCGAAGCCGACCTCCGCAAAGCGCGGCTCCGCACGGAGCGGAATCGTGTACTGCGTGGACAACGCCTCGGCAAAGGCATGGCAGCGCTGCAGTGGCGAGGTCACGACCTGATGCCAGCGCGGGTGCCCCGCGACGGCGTCCCACATCTGTCGCCAGCCTGTATCGCTGAGCGCATCATCGAGGCGGCCACGGTAGCGGGTGCCACCGACCGGCTCGCCGTGGCGCAGCAGTTCGATGGTCGTTTCGTCTGCACGCGGCTCAGGCATGCCGCAGCCCGATGCGTGCCCGAAAGGCCTGCCAGTCGAAGGCCGGGCCGGGATCGGTCTTGCGACCAGGCGCGATGTCGCTGTGTCCGGCGATACCCTGCAGTGACAGGCCGGAATAGGTGCACAGCAGCGCCGCCACCACCTCGGCCAGGCGTTCATACTGTATCGGCGTGTACGGCTCATCGTCCTGGCCTTCCAGCTCGATGCCTATGGAAAAATCGTTGCAGGCCCGGCGCCCCCGGTAACAGGACTCGCCGGCATGCCAGGCGCGTTTGTCAAATGGCACGTACTGGACCACCTCGCCATCGCGGCGGATCAACACGTGGCTGGACACCTTGCGACCGGCGATTTCCTCGAAATAGGGGTGCTCGCACGAATCCAGGCGGTTGGTGAACAAGCGGTCGATTTCCGTGCCGCCGTAGCAGCCGGGCGGCAGGCTGATGCCGTGGATGACGATCAGTTCCGGTGCGCAGTCCGGCGGGCGCTCGTCACAGTTCGGCGAATCCACCCGGCGGGCGCCGTGCAGGCGGTGTCTGACAGGATCGATTTCCACGACTAACCCGGTCCCTCAAGATGCAGTCAGCAGATTATATACCGCACAAGTGGCCGTACGAGCCGCCCTGTGGCCGGCCTGGCCTGCACTTGCGATCCCGGGGCGCGCGCGGGGTGTTTGACCGGCGGGCGGCCTGATCGGCTAGAATAGCCGACTCGAATCAGCGCAGCCCTGGAGTCGCAGTGAAGAAGCCACCGCTTATCCTCTCCATGTTCCTGGTACTGGCCGGCAGTGTCCAGGCCGAGACACGTTTTGTCAGCGACAGCCTGGAAATCACCATGCGCAGCGGCAAGGGCAACAGCTACAGCATCAGCCGGATGCTGTCCAGCGGCACACCCGTGGACGTGCTGGAGGTCGACAAGGACGAAGGCTATACGCGTGTACGGACCCGCAGCGGCAAGGAAGGCTGGGTGCTCTCGCGCTACCTGATGAAGACCGAGGCGGCACGCGACCGCCTGGCCAGCGCGGAAAAGAACCTTGCGGAAATAGAGCTGGAAAAGCGCAAGCTTGAAACCGCCATGGCAGCGCTGAGCGAGGAAAAGAATACCCTCGCCAAAGACCTCGAAGCGCTGAACGCCAAGAACCGCAAGGTCAGCCAGGAACTGGCGGAGATCAAGCGCACCGCGTCCAGCGCACTGGCCATCGATTCGGAGAACAAGGACCTGAAATCCCGGTTCGTGTCCGTGGAGCGTGACATGCAGACCCTGCAGCAGGAAAACGAGGGACTGAGAGACCGTACCGCACGCGACTGGTTCATGGTCGGTGCCGGTGTGGTACTGTTCGGCATCCTGGTCGGCCTGGTCATTCCGCGCATCCGCTGGCGCAAGAAATCGAGTTGGGATACGTTCTGATCACGGCAGGCAACGCAGCGGTGCAAGGGGACGCATCCCTGACCCGGCCGTACCCGACCCTGACCGGATGGCAGGCGCACGCCGAACCGGCCACATCTGATCCCCCGGTCACCCCTGCGTGGCATGCACCGCTGTGGTAACCCGCTGACGGGTGCGGTCACTCATCCGTCACACACCCTTCCGAGGCATTCTTCACCAGCCTGATATACTTGTGGAGCGTACCGCGCTCCGCCTTGTAAGGCGGCATTTTCCAGGCCTTGCGACGCTGTTCCATCTCGGCATCACCGACCGCGACCGACAACAACCGTTTTTCTGCGTCGATGGTAATGATATCGCCATCGCGGATCAGGGCAATCGGCCCGCCGTCCTGTGCCTCAGGCACGATATGCCCGATGATGTAGCCGTGTGACCCGCCGGAAAAGCGCCCGTCGGTCAGCAGTGCCACATCCTTGCCGAGTCCGGCACCCATAATTGCCGAGGTCGGGGTCAGCATCTCCGGCATGCCGGGGCCGCCTTTGGGTCCCTCGTAGCGGATCACGACCACGTCGCCCTTGCCGATGCGGTCCGCTTCCAGCGCCCTGAGCATCTCTTCCTCGGCGTCGAACACCACGGCCGGCCCGCTGAAATACAGGCCTTCCTTGCCGGTTATCTTCGCAACCGATCCGCCCGGCGCCAGGTTGCCCTTGAGGATCTGGATGTGACCGCTCGGCTTGATCGGATCCGACAGCGGGTGAAACACGTCCTGCCCCTCGCCCAGCGCCGGAAGCTCCTGCAGGTTCTCCGCAACGGTCCTGCCTGTCACGGTCAGGCAATCGCCATTGAGGAGTCCTTCCGCAAGCAGGTATTTCATCACCGCCGGCGTGCCGCCGACGTTATGCAGATCCTCCATCACGTATTTGCCGCTGGGCTTGAGGTCGGCAAGAAACGGAATCCGGTCGCTCGTGCTCTGGAAATCATCGATGGTCAGCGGCACGTTCACGGCGCGCGCCATGGCGATCAGGTGCAGCACCGCATTGGTCGAACCGCCCGTTGCCATGATGATCACCATGGCGTTTTCGAATGCCTCGCGCGTCATTATGTCACGCGGCTTGATGTCCTTCTCCAGCAGGTTGAGGATGGCCTTGCCGGCGCTGTAGCACTCGGCCAGCTTGCCCGGGTCCACCGCCGGGACGGATGAACTGTACGGCAGCGACATGCCCATCGCCTCTATGGCGGACGCCATGGTATTGGCCGTGTACATCCCGCCACAGGCGCCTGGCCCGGGACAGGCGTGGTCAACGATGTTGTGGCGCGTATGCTCGTCGATCTTGCCGGCGATGAATTCGCCATAACTCTGGAAGGCCGAGACGATATCCAGTGTCCGGTCATGGTAGTGCCCGGGTTTGATGGTGCCACCATAGACCATCAGCGCGGGCCTGTTGAGGCGGCCCATGGCGATCAGGCAACCCGGCATGTTCTTGTCGCAGCCCGGCAAGGAAATATTTGCGTCGTACCACTGTGCACGCATCACGGTTTCGATGGAATCCGCAATCAGGTCACGCGACTGCAGCGAGTAACTCATGCCCTCGGTACCCATGGATATACCGTCGCTGACGCCGATGGTGTTGAACCGCATGCCAACCAGCCCCGCATCGACCACGCCTTCACGGACCTTTGCGGCTAGGTCATTGAGGTGCATGTTGCAGGTATTGCCCTCGTACCAGACACTGGCGATTCCCACCTGTGCCTTGCCCATATCGGCGTCGGTCAGGCCGGTGCCACGCAACATGGCCTGTGATGCACCCTGCGACCTGGGTTGCGTGATACGTGAACTGTAGCGGTTCAACGGCTTGCTCATGCTTTGCTCCGGTAATGTCAGACGGCGAGGGATACAGCGCGCTGTCTACTATACAGAGTGACCCACCGGCCCTGAAGCAGGCCGTCGCGAGGACGGTGTCGCACGACACGGCATACCCCACGGCGGTGCTGCCAGGTGAACCGGCGCGCGACCCTCTCACGCAGGAGAAACCCGCGCCGCATCAAAATATAGTCAAAAGATTGTCATGCGAACCCGTAAATTTTTTACCACATACAATAAGTTACTGGATTTTATCGTATAAAAAAATACTTGCAGCGGGGGATGTCCGGACATACAATATAAGCAATTGCTTATTTTATGATGTTCTAAACATCTTAGGAGGTGCTCCATGTACTTCGACAATCTGACACTGCTCTCGCTGCTGGTGTTTCTCATCGCGTTAGGCGCATTTGTGTACTCGTGCGTGTTCCATAACTGTATCACGGGCAATACGCGGTCAGTCCGGCGCAGCGAAAACACGACCGACAGGAACAAACGGTAGTTTGTTCTGCACGCGGAAATACCGGCATGCAAAGTCCAACCATAAGCTGTGATGCCGCCCGTGAGCTGGTCGCGAGAGGTGCATTGCTGATCGACGTACGTGACCCACACGAGTACCGTCGGGGTGCATTGCCGGGTGCGGTGAATATCCCGCTGCCCGTGATTCGGCAGGCCCTGCACCGTCTGGATATAACCGTGCCTGTGCTGCTCTATTGTGCCACCGGCCGCCGCAGCGGTATGGCGAAACGGCTGCTCGAGTCCAGCGGATATTCCAGCCTTTACAACATTGGTTCGCAGGCCTTTTTCAACAACTGCACACCGGCCGGTGACTAGCAGGGCCTGCCACCATGGAAATGCGTCAACTGTACGATGAGGCAAGCTCCACGTTCAGCTACCTGCTGTGGGACACCACCAGCCGCGAGGCGGCGATTATCGACCCGGTGCAGGAACAGGCGGGCCGTGACATCCACCTGGTGTGGCGGCTCGGCCTGAAGCTCAGGTACACGCTGGAAACGCATGTTCACACCGATCATGTAACCGGTTCGGGTTGCCTCAGAGAGGTGTTCAACTCCATCGTTGTTGTCCACGAGAACAGCCTCGCCAAGTGTGCGGATGTGCTGGTCAAGGACGGTGACTTCATACCACTCGGCGGTAACAGGCTGAATATCCTGCACACCCCTGGCCACACCAACAGCGATATCAGCTGCACGATACCGGGCGCTGTGTTCACCGGTGACACCCTGCTGATCGGAAGCTGTGGTCGCACAGACTACCAGTCCGGCGATGCAGGGACGCTGTTCGACTCGATTTCGCAGCGCCTGTTCAGCCTGCCGGACGAGATTATCGTTTATCCCGGTCATGGCACCTCAGGTCGCACCTCGTCCACCATCGGCGACGAAAAAAGGTCCAACGGGCGCATCGCGACCGGCAGGACCCGTGCTGAGTTCATCACGATCATGCACAACCTGAAACTGGGCCCGCCCGAGCGTATCCACGAGGCGTTGCCGTCCAACCTGCGCTGCGGAACATTTGCCTGCGGCGACAAGGGACTGGCAAGCTGCTAGAACCTATCTCATAATCCCGCGCGAACCGCGTTGCTGTCCGAAATGCGCGCCTGCAAGAATCCTGCACACAACAGCTTTCGAGCTGACGGCAGTCCCGGAAAAAAAAGCAAACGGGGCTGGACCCTGCCGTACAGGCGGGATCGACCCTCATGACTGATATTCGCTACCGTCCCGGCCCTGCACGGCTGTTCAGCCTGTCCTGCAGCACGGCCGGCAACAAGGCCGCGTCCCCAGACCTGTTCCGGCAACAATCAGCAATCCCCTGAATCATGACGTGCCGGCTGCCGCGGTACGTGCTGGAGCGCGCCGTCCCGAACCTTCAAGTCCCCGGTTTCCTTGCCGATTGTCTTGAGGATGTCTCCCTGAGCAGGGAAATATCCCGTACTCACATTTCCGGACCAGTCAGGGAGCCAGGCCAGCGCATGAAGGACAAGACCCGGACACTGATAACGCTGGGTGTAATGGCTGTACTTGGACTGATGTTTACGCTTGCCTCCATTGCGCTGATTCAGATGCATGCCAGCAATACACGACTGGAAACACTGGTTGGAGTGACCAACGCCAAAACGGCGGCCGCCAACGGGATGCGTGATGCAATCAGACAGCGCGCCGACAGTCTCAAGAAGATGCAGCTAGCGCACGACATCTTCGACCGCGACGAGGAATTCCAGTCCTTTACCAGCTACGCCGGGAATTACCGAATCGCCAGTGAACGCCTGGTCAGCCTGGGCATGTCCAGTCAGGAATCGGATATTCATGAACAGCTGCGGCAACTGACCCGGTTGTCCCAGCCGCTCAGCGACAGTGCCTCCATGCTGTTGATGGATAACGCCGCCGACGCGGAGGTTGAAACAGCCACGAAGAATGCGGCGAAATTGCAGTCGCTGATGCTCAAGGAACTCGATACCCTCGTGGAACTTGAACAGCAGACCTCCGAACAGGCACTTGCCGACAGCCGTGCACATTATATCCGCACGAGAAACCTGCTCGTCATACTGGCATGCGTAACGCTGCTGTTCTGCTTTCTTCTGGCCAGGATCATAACCCGCTATATCGCTTCCAAGAACAGGCAGCTGAACTATCACTCTTCCCATGACGCACTGACCGGCCTGATCAACCGGCGCGAGTTCGAGAAACGCGTCGAGCGCGCCATCCGCAATGCACAGGCACAACCTGCCGCGCACACCCTGATGTACCTCGATCTCGACCGGTTCAAGGTCATCAACGACATCTGCGGTCATGCGTCCGGCGACAAGCTGCTGCAGCAACTTGCCGGCCTGTTGCTGGGTTCTATACGCCACCGCGACACTCTCGGCCGGCTGGGCGGCGATGAATTCGGAATGCTGCTGGAGAACTGCCCCCTGGACAAGGCGGTAGCCATCGCGAACAAGCTGCTCAGATCGATCGAGGAGTTCCATTTCAGCTGGAATGAAAACAACTTTACCCTCGGTGTCTGCATTGGTGTGGTACCGATCGACGAAACCACACCCGACATCGCCAGCGCCATGAGCGCAGCCGACTCGGCCTGCTACATCGCCAAGGAGTCCGGCCGCAACCAGGTACAGGTTGCCTACCTGGGCGACCGTCAGCTGCAGCAGCGCCGCAGCGAGATGCAGTGGATCTCGCGTCTGACGCGTGCCATCGATCAGGACCAGTTCGAGCTGTACTACATGCCGATCATCCCCTGTGCGGACGGCAATGCTGCCGGCAAGTACCTGGAGCTGATGCTGCGCATGATTGACGATGACGGGTCCGTGATTTCACCACGGGTATTCATCCCGCCCGCAGAGAAATACAATCTCGTGACCGCCATTGACCGCTGGGTTATCGATCACGCACTGGAATGGCTGGCAAACCACTGTTCCGCACACAACTGGCCGATCACCATCGCCATCAACCTGTCCGGCCAGAGCATCAGCAGCCAGGAAATGCTCAAATATATCATCGCCAGGGCGGAACAGACCGGCGCACCACCCGAGCGGATAATCTTTGAAGTCACCGAGAGTGCGGCCATCACCAACATCTCGGCGGCAACCGTATTCATGCTCACGCTGCGTGGTCGCGGCTTCAGGTTCACACTGGACGATTTTGGCAGCGGCCTGTCTTCCTTCACCTATCTCAAGAAGCTGCCGGTGGATTTCCTCAAGATCGACGGCACATTCGTGCGTGACATCCTGTCGGACCCGGTTGACTACGCAATGGTTAGGTCGATCAATGAACTCGGTCAGCTGCTAGGCAAACAAACCATCGCCGAACACGTTGAGACCCTCGCGGTTGCCGCTGAACTGCGCGATATGGGTATCGATTACCTGCAGGGCAATATCTACGCAAAACCCGAGCCACTCAGCGGATTCATCCACGCACGCAAACCGCAGCTGGTTATCGTCTCGCACAGGGGCTGACCGCTCGCGGCAACCACCCCGCATCCGGTCCGGTGCGCTATAGTCAGCCTTGCGGACACAGACGGTACACAGGATGACCACTCCCCCTTCACTGATGGACATGATAAGCGCGCTGATCGGCGCCCCCTCGGTCAGCTGTGTTGACCCGGCTATCGACCAGGGCAACCGCGCTGTCACTGAATTACTGGCGGGCTGGCTTGAAGCTGCCGGGTTTGCTGTCGAGATCATGCCGCTGCCTGGCGAACCGGCCAGGGCAAACCTGATCGCGACGCTGGGCAGCGGCCCGGGCGGACTGGTACTGGCCGGTCACACCGATACGGTAGCCTGCGATGCCGGCGCGTGGCAGCACGATCCGTTCCGCCTGACGCAAAGCGACGGGCGCCTGTACGGCCTGGGCACCTCGGACATGAAGGCCTTCCTGGCCCTGGCCATCGAGTCATGCAGGGAACTGCATGCCACGGACCTGCACGAACCACTGGTCATACTGGCGACGGCAGACGAAGAGACCTCCATGTCAGGCGCGCGCGCCCTGCTCGAGCGGGGGCGACCGCACGCCCGCCACGCGATTATCGGCGAGCCGACCGGTCTGCGGCCGGTGCGCATGCACAAGGGTATATTCATGGAGCGCATCCGCCTGCGCGGCCAGGCCGGCCACTCCAGCAATCCGGCGCTTGGCAACAGCGCACTGGAGGCCATGCACCGCGTCATCGGCAGCATCCTGGTATGGCGCAGCGAACTCCAGGCACACCATAACAACCCGCTGTTTGACGTTCCGGGACCGACGCTCAACCTCGGCCACATCCACGGCGGCGACAACCCGAACCGCATTTGCGCCGAGTGCGAACTGCACCTCGATCTGCGCCCCCTGCCCGGCATGGACATTCACGAGTTGCGTGAGGAGCTGCACCGGCTCGTTACGGGCACGCTGGCGGACACCGGCATCCAGGCTGAATTCGGCGCACTGTTTGACGGCATCCCGGCAATGGAAACAGCAGCCGGTGCGGCCATCGTCCGGCTGGCCGAACGGCTCACCGGACACACAGCGGAGGCCGTCGCCTTTGCCACGGAGGCACCCTACCTGAAGCAACTCGGCATGGACACGATCATACTCGGCCCGGGCAATATCGAGCAGGCCCACCAGCCGGACGAATACCTCGCACTGGACCGGCTGCAACCGACGATCGACCTCCTCCGTCAGGTGATCAAATCCGTTTGTATCAATCCCGACCGCTTGCTATAACAGGCGCCATGAAAACCGGCGAACGCAACAGACAGTTCATTGACAGCTTCCGGCATTCCGCGCCGTATATACACGCGCACCGTGGCCGCACCTTCGTGCTGGTGTTCGGGGGCGAGGCCGTGGCAGATCCACGGTTTTCCGAACTGATCCACGACATCGCGCTGCTGCACAGTCTCGGCATCCAGCTGGTACTGATCCACGGCGCACGCCCGCAGATCGAGCAGAAACTGACGGCAGGCGGCATACGCATGGAATATGCCAACGGCCTGCGTATAACCGACGACGCGGCGCTGGGCTGCGTCAAGGAAGCCGCCGGCACGGTGCGCGTGGAAATCGAGGCACTGCTGTCGATGGGGCTCGCCAATACACCGATGTCCGGCGCGCGTATCGGCGTCAGCTCGGGGAACTTCGTCACCGCACGACCTCTTGGTGTACGCGACGGTATCGACTACTTCCATACCGGAGAGGTGAGACGCATCGACGGACAGGCCATCAGGCAACATCTCGCCGACCGGCGCATCGTACTGCTGTCACCACTCGGCTATTCGCCGACCGGCGAGGTGTTCAACCTGAGCGCCGAGGAAATCGCCACTGCCACGGCCGTCGAGCTGCAGGCCGACAAGCTGGTGATGCTCAACGAGGGCGAAAGACTGCATGACGGACACAGGCAGCTGATCGCGCAATTGACCATCAGGGAGGTGGAGACATTGCTGGGTTCAAGGCGGCGCCTGACCGAGACAATGCGCCGGCAGCTGCACAGTGCCATGCAGGCCTGCCGCGGTAACGTGCGGCGCGTACACCTGCTCGACCGGCAGCAGGATGGTGCACTGCTGCTGGAACTGTTTACCCGTGACGGTCTCGGCACCCTGATTACCGCCGATCCGTTCGAGGGACTGCGCGAGGCAACCATCGAGGATGTCGGCGGCGTCCTGGAGCTGATCAAGCCGCTCGAACAGCAAGGGATCATGGTCAAGCGTTCGCGCGAGCTGCTGGAAATGGAAATCGATCATTTCCTTGTTATCGAGCGTGACGGTACCATCATCGCATGCGCCGCATTGTATCCCGGCGACAAGCGCAGCCAGGCGGAACTCGCCTGCCTCGCCGTGCATGATGACTACCGGAACGAGGGTCGCGGTGATGCCCTGTTGCGGACCATCGAGCACAGGGCCCTGGCGCAAGGTATTGAACAGCTGGTGGTACTGACCACCCACACGGCGCACTGGTTCAGGGAACGCGGTTTTCTGCCGGGCGACCTGTCGCGGCTGCCTGGCAGGAAAAAGGCGCTTTATAATTACCAGCGTAATTCAAAGGTGTTTTACAAGCTGCTGGACTAGGTGGCGATCTGCCCGGCCAGTCACTTGCAAACATGACAAACCGCTGTTGTTCTGTAAATATAGGCGGCGGGAGTGTGACCAGCATCAACGGTGTAAGACGGTGCTGTTGTAGACTGCAGCGGATTGCTGCGCAAACGGCATGGCATTGATGCACGGACGGTGGCCAGACCCGAATGTGCCTCAACATGGCTCAGGGTCATCGGGACATGGCGCGGGCCCTGCAGGGAGCGCAGCACACGGGCGGTCCGCTGCGGTGCAGATCCGCAACGCAGCCTGAGCCACGTTACACTGCAGGCGAGCGAGATTCAATTGATACAGCTTCTATCAAGGACTGCGAGTAGATACAGGCATGGGCATAAATAAGGGACAACCGGCAGCCGGGCAAACCGTCAGGGCGCTGCAAATTACCGATACTCACCTGTTTGCCGACAGCGACGGTTGCCTGCTTGGGCTCAATACCGAACAATCGCTGCTGGCCGTGCTGGCGGCCACCAGGGACAGGCAACCGCCGGCAGACCTCATACTGGCAACCGGTGATCTCACCCACGACGGCACGAATGGCGCCTACCGGCGATTCTTCATGCACATGAACGGCATCGGGCTGCCGGTGTATTGCCTGCCGGGCAACCACGACGAAGCCCTGGTACTGCAGCAGGTGGACGACAAGGGGCGGTGCCGCTGTGTCGAACACGCATTCCATGCCGACTGGCATTTCATCTTCCTGGATTCAACCATACCCGGAAGCGAGGGGGCACACCTGTCAGAGACAACCCTGGCCATGCTGGACAGACACCTGCAGGCGGCACCGGACACACACACCCTGATCTGCCTGCATCACCAGCCGGTTCCCATGGGCAGCCGCTGGCTGGATACCATGGCAGTGGACAATCCGGATGTTTTCTTTGCCATTCTCGACCGTCATCCGCAGGTCCGCGCGGTCCTGTGGGGACACGTGCACCAGGGGCTGTCCACCTGGCATGGTGATGTCCTGCTGATGTCCACACCATCAACCTGTATCCAGTTCCTGCCAAACAGCGCCTGCTTCGCGGTGGATATGACCGCGCCCGGCTACCGCTGGCTGGAGCTGCACCCGGATGGCCGCATAGACACGGGCATCGAAAGGATCAGCGCTATCCCCGGCAACATCAACATGGCCGCCACCGGTTATTGACAGTCGATTATTTTACCAGCTGGTTAAGGTCGAAGATCGGCAGCAGGATCGCCAGCACGATCACCAGCACCACGCCGCCCATCACCAGGATAAGCATTGGTTCGAACAGCCCCATTACCGCCGCAATCAGCGTCTCGATCTCGCGCTCCTGGTTGATGGCGGCGCGCTCCAGCATCTCTTCCAGCTTGCCACTGGCCTCACCGCTGGCGATGAGGTGCACGGTCATGGCCGGGAAATAGCCGCTGCGTTCCAGTGACGCGGCTATGCCGGCACCCTCGCGCACACGTGCCGCCGCCTCGTTGACGGCATCCCGCATCGGAATATTTGTAATCACCTGCCCCGAGATACGCATGGCCTCCAGCACCGAGACACCGCTGGCCGTAAGGATGCTGAAGGTGCGTGAAAAACGCCCGGTGTCGAGACCACGCACCAGACGGCCGACCAGTGGAACGCGCAGCAGCAGACGATGGAAGCGACGCCGGTTGTCCTCGTTGCGCAACAGCCACGACACACCGAAACCGAGCAGCACCAGCAGACCGAGAACGATGAGACCACTGCTGCGCATGAAGGCACTGACGGCGATCAGTCCGCGCGTCAGCGCAGGCAGGTCCTGGCCGATATTGTCGAACACCTGCACCACCTGCGGCACGACATAGGTCATCAATCCACCAACCACCAGTATGGCCACGATCGTCAGCATGGCGGGATAGAACACGGCCAGTTGTATCTTCTGGCGCAGCTGCTGGCGATTCTCGGTGTAATCCGCGAGCCGCTCGAGCACCCGGTCCAGGTGCCCGGACTGTTCGCCGGCCTCCACCGTCGTGCGGTACAACTCGGGAAAGATGTGCTTGAAATCGGACAGGCCGTCAGCCAGCGTATGACCTTCCATCACACGTGAACGCACCGCCAGCAGCATGCTTTTCAGGCGTGCGCGGTCGGTTTGCTGCGCGACAGCGCGCAGGCATTCCTCCAGCGGCAGTGCGGCGCTCACCAGTGTTGCGAGCTGGCGGGAGATCAGTGCGAGATCAGTGGCGCTGACGCCACGCTGCAGCAAGGAAGGCCTGCCGTGCGTGCGCGTCTCGCGCTGCGCGACTTCCTGTACCTCCACCGGCACCAGACCCTGGTCACGCAATTGCTGGCGCACCTGGCGCGGAGCATCACCCTCGAGGACGCCCTTCTTCTCGCGCCCCTTCGGATCCAGCGCCGTGTATTCAAAGGCACCCATACGTCAGCGGGTTCCGGGATACTCCGGTATCATGGACAAACGACAAACAGCTGATGGCACCGCCGCGCGCAATGCTCAGTCACCCTGCGTCACGCGCAGGACCTCCTCGACCGAGGTCACGCCCTCCTGCACCTTCTCCCAGCCATCCTGCCGGATGCTCGACGATCGCCTGCGCGCTTCGCGTTCCAGTTCCAGTTCGCTTGCACCGTCGTGAATCATGGCGCGCATGGCGTCATCGAGTGTCACCAGTTCGTAGATGCCGGTACGCCCGCGATAGCCGAGCTGGTTACAGCTCGGGCAACCGCGCGGGTGGTAGAGCGTCGGTGGATTATCCGCGGGAATGCCCATCGCCGTACAATCGGCCGGGCCCGCCGCATAGGGCTCCTTGCAGTCTTCGCACATGACACGCACCAGGCGCTGCGCCAGGACGCCGATCAGGCTGGATGACAGCAGGAAAGGCTCGACCCCCATGTCGCGCAGCCGGGTCACCGCGCCGACGGCGCTGTTGGTGTGCAGGGTGGAAAATACCAGGTGACCGGTGAGACTGGCCTGCACCGCGATTTCGGCCGTTTCCAGGTCGCGTATCTCGCCGACCATAACCACGTCGGGATCCTGGCGCAGGATCGCGCGCAGCCCGCGTGCAAAACTCAAATCGACCTTGGTGTTGACCTGAGTCTGACCGATGCCGTCGAGGTAATACTCGATCGGGTCCTCGACAGTCATGATGTTGCGCCGCTTGTTATTGAGCCGCCCGAGTGCCGCGTACAGGGTGGTCGTCTTGCCGGAGCCGGTCGGACCAGTCACCAGGATAATGCCGTGCGGCTTGCCGATCAGCACATCGATGGTATCACGGGAATGCGCGGACATGCCGAGTTGCTCGAGGTCCAGCCGTCCGGCCTGCTTGTCCAGCAGGCGCAGCACCACGCGCTCGCCGTTGCCGGACGGTAGCGTGGAGACACGTACGTCAACGGCCCGGCCTGCGACCCGCAGCGAGATACGCCCGTCCTGTGGCAGGCGCTTCTCGGCGATGTCGAGGCGCGCCATGACCTTTATGCGCGATACCAGCAGCGGCGCGAGCACCCGCTGCGGTTCCAGCACCTCGCGCAACACACCGTCACAACGAAAGCGCACCACGAGACGGTTCTCGAAGGGTTCGATATGTATATCCGAGGCATTTTCCTTCACGGCCTCGGTCAGCAGGGCATTAATCAGCCGGATGATCGGTGCATCATCCTCGCTCTCGAGCAGGTCCGCCGGTTCGGGCAGGGCCTGCGCGACGTGCATCAGATCGAGGTCATCACCGAGGTCACCCATCATTTGCATGGCCTCGCTGGATCCCTGCTCGTAGCTGTTGGACAACAGGGTATTGAACTGCTCCTGGTCGATCAGCTGGAGCTTGAGCGGCCGGCCGACCAGCCGACGCAACTCGATCAGCGCGGACGGTGACACGGTTGCCGTATGCGCCACCAGCGCCTGCTTGTCGGTATAGCCGGTGACCAGCACGCCGTGACGCTTGGCGAACAGAAACGGCGGACGACGCGGCAACGCCTCAGCAGTGTGGCCTTCGTCCATCCCGGCGCCCTGTAACAAGATGTCATTCATCCGTAAAGAAGAAATGATGCGCTGTGCTTTTCTGTGGCGTCTGCTCGACGGCCGGCGCATCGGCTTGCGGCGACGTGGTCAACTTCTTGACCTCGGGCATCACCGGGTGCGACTCGCCAGGCAGCAGGTTCACACCGTCGTCGTCTGCCTTGCGCTGCAGGTCACGCAGGTAATTGTACTTGCTGTTGGTGTAGTTTGCCGTCACGGTGCCGTCACGCAGGATCACCGGGTGAATGAACACCATCAGATTGGTCCGGGTGACATCCGCTGTTTTGGATTTGAACAGCATGCCGAGCAGGGGGATATCACCCAGCAGCGGGACCTTCTGCACGCTCTCGCCGACCTGCTTCTCGATCAAGCCGCCGAGTACGACGACCTGCCCGTCATCCACCATGACGTTGGTCTTGATGGAGCGTTTGTTGGTGACGAGATCGGAGGCTCCCGCGACACTATCCGCGATACTGGAGACCTCCTGCTGTATATCCAGTCGTAACGCATCACCCTCGTTGATCTGCGGCTTGATCTTGAGCGTCAGACCGACGTCCTCCCGCTGGATGGTCTGGAACGGATTGGTGGAGCCGCTGCTGCTGCCGGTACTGGTGAACGAGCCGGTGACAAACGGTACGTTGCGGCCGATGACGATCTCCGCCTCCTCGTTGTCAAGCGTGACCAGGGTCGGCGTGGAGAGAATATTGGTGTTCGCATCGGAAGCCAGCGCGTTGAGTACAGCGGCGTAGCTGAATCGATTCTTCTGGATATCGCCAAAGCCCAGCAACAGGTTGTCCGTGATGCTCGGCAGGGCGCCTCCGTTGCCGTTGACGAGGTCCGCCGCGGCATTGGCGACTTCGGAAATGGGTGTGCCGGAATTCGTGAAGGTCACTGCGCCCACCGGGGCCTTGCTGCCGGTTTTATCCGCGAACAGCCACTGCACGCCGAGTTCACGCGCCACCGTGTCCGAGACCTCGGCGATGACCGCCTCGACCAGCACCTGCGCCTTGCGGATATCCAGCTGGCTGATCACGCGCCGCAGTGTGCGCATGATGTCGGGCGGCGCGGTTATGACCAGGGAGTTGGTGGATTCATCCGCCTGGATGTCGAATGAACCACGTACCGCTGCGACGGCTTTGCCCTGGGTGGCATCATTCTCCTCGATCTTGCCGACACCCATGAGCACACTGACGATATCCTTGGCCTCGGCGTAGCGCAGGTAGACGACGTCGGTGTTGCCACCGGAATCCAGCGGTGTATCGAGGTGCGAGATGATCGCACGCAGCCGCAGGCGCACCGAACGGTCACCGCCCATCAGCACGCTGTTGGTACGTTCATCGGCAACCAGCACCTCCTCGTTGCCACCGGTACCCGGCCCCTTGGCGGCGGCCGATGCGCGGGTGAGACTGGTCAGTACACGCACTACCTCGGTGGCCGAGGCATGCGACAGCGGGATCACCTCGATGTCGCTGTCACTGACCTTGTCAATACTGCGGATGATACTGACCAGGCGCTCCACGTTGTCGGCACGGTCTGAAATGATCAGTACGTTGGTCGCCGGATAGGCGGCCAGGTGTCCCTGCTGCGGCACCAGCGGCCGCAGGATCGGCACCAGCTGTGCAGCCGCCACGTTATCCACCTGGATCACACGCGTGACCATCTCGTCACCGACACCGGGATTCTGGTCGGTGGTTGTCGGAATGCTGTCCTGCTTGGCATTCACATCGGGGATGATCTTGATGATGTCGCCGGTCGGTACGGCGGCAAACCCGTGCACCTTCAGGATTGACAGGAACACCTGGTAGACCTCGTCGCTGTTCATCGGGCGCGAGGAGATGACCGTGACCTTGCCCTTGACACGCGGGTCCACGATGAAATTCTTGTTCGCCACTTCGGACACCGTACTGATCAGTGCGCCGATGTCCGCATCCTTGAGGTTGAGGGTGACGCTCTCGGCATGCAGCGGCAAAGCATAAACCAGCCATGCCAGAACCACCGCGGCGATCTTTCCCGGGATTTTCATTGCCTGTTCCTCAACATCGATACCTGCTGGGTGTGGTCTGTTGTTGTACGTCGCGACAGCCGCACTGACTATCTTGCCTGTTTTGAAGCAAAGATACCTGATTATTCATGGCCATCCAGCGACAAACTCTGCTCCTGCCCGTCGCGCTGCAGCTTCAGGGTAACCGGTTCACCACTCTGCAGGCTTTTCAGCGCCACGGCCGCATTTTCAGAGTCGGACAAGGCAAGTCCATTGACCTCCGTCACCACGTCGCCGGCCTGCAGGCCCAGCTGCCGGAATATTTGCGGGTCCGCGCCTGGTGCCAGAGAATAACCGAGCAGGTTGCCGTCGGGATCATTCACCGGAGAGATACGCAACAACCGGGCCAGACTGGCCGGTTGCTGCTGGATCTGCCGGCGCACCGCCTGCAGGCGCTGCGCCGGGCTCAGTGACGAACGCAAGGCGGCCGGTGTGGCGACGACGGAGTACACGTTGCCGGGCTTGATATCCGTCGGCAGGCGCAGGGTTTCATACCGTCCGTTGCGCTGCAGAATGACGCGATCCGGATAGATTGCACTTAACTCGGCATTGCCCGGCAGGGTATCACCGATCGCATAGTGTTCATCCTGTCCGCTCTGGTCCGCGATGATCGCACGTGCATTGGTCTTTTCATCCGATGCCAGCGCGCCCTTCAGGGTCAGATTCAGCTGCGTATCCGGGGCTTCGACCGGTGCGCCAGTCTTGCCCGGCTGCGCTGCAACGACCATCTCTCCCATCAGGTGCCAGCCGGGCAACTGCCGGACCAGCGCCCGGTCGGGATCCGGCTTGGAAGGTACGCTGCCGCTGGCCGCGATAAGCGGTTGCGCCGGCTGTACCTGCTGTGAGAACAGACCCCAGGTCAGGGTGGCGAGCCGGGCGGCGATCCAGACGACCAGCAGCAGGTTGATGGCGAGAATGACACGCTGCGCGGTCTTGCCCTGCAAGAGCCTGCCCAGTTCGGCGGGTTGTATTAAAGCTGCATTCATTCAACATTACCCGTGACATCCCAGTCTGCCGGAGCAGTTTAACCCTGTCGCGTCGATTGACGGCCGCGGCCGGCAGCCCGGCGTCCGGCCGGACGCTTGGCTGACCTGCCCTGGTCGCCCGGTCGCGGCGTCCGCTTGATCCTGACCGGCGGCTTGAGGACACCGATGTAGTCATCCGGCACCGCTTCCACCGGTATCTTGTGACCGAGAAAGGCTTCGATCTCCGGCAGCGAGTAGACGTAATTCTCGCAGGCGAAGCTGATCGCATCCCCGTCCTTGCCGACGCGTGCCGTGCGCCCTATCCGGTGTACATAATCTTCGGCATCCTGCGGTAAATCATAATTGATTACGTGACTGACGTCGGGTATGTGCAGGCCACGGGCCGCCACATCGGTGGCGATCAGGATCGGCAATTCCCCGTTCTGGAATGCACTCAGCAGGTGCTGGCGCTTCTTTTGCGGGACATCCCCCGACAGCACGCGCATCTTGAAGCCGTTCCCTTCCAGGTAGGACCACACCCGGTCCGCGTTGCGCTTGGTGTTGACGAACACGATGCTGCGGTGCGGGTCGGTATGGTCTGAGCAGACCGATCAGGAAGGGAATTTTCTCCTCGTTCGAGGTGTGATACAGCACCTGCCTGACGCGTTCTGCCGTCACCTTTTCGGGTACGACATCGACAAATTCGGGATCGGTTCATGTGCTCGTAGGCGAGTTCCTGTACCCGGTGCGAGAGTGTCGCCGAGAACAGCATCCCGAGACGCTGCTCCGGCGGCGGGCAGCGCCGAAGCAGAAATCGTATGTCCTTGATAAAACCAAGGTCGAACATACGGTCCGCCTCGTCCAGCACAACGGCCTGGGCCAGCCGGAGATCGAAGACGTGCTGCTTGAAATAGTCGATCAGGCGACCCGGAGTCCCGATCAGGATGTCCACGCCAGCGGCAATTGAATCGCGCTGTTCGTCATAACCGGTACCGCCGTAGGCGAGACCCAGCTTCAACCCGGTATGCCGTCCGAGCAGAACGGCATCATGTATATCTGGATAGCCAGTTCACGGGTCGGTGCCAGTATCAGGGCACGCGGCTGATTCAACTGGCGTTGCCCGTCGGCCGGGATGGATCATCAGGTGATGGTATACTGCAATCAGGAAGGCGGCCGTCTTGCCGGTGCCGGTCTGCGCCTGGCCGGCTACATCGCGTCCCTGCAAGGCGAGGGCAGGGTCTCGGCCTGTATCGGGGTGCATTTCAAAAAGC
This sequence comes from uncultured Gammaproteobacteria bacterium, assembly GCA_963803275.1. Lineage (GTDB taxonomy): Bacteria > Pseudomonadota > Gammaproteobacteria > UBA9214 > UBA9214 > UBA9214. The sequence goes on from CAWDLS010000002.1 coordinate 95,364, forward strand.
CTGCCTCATCAATACCTTGCATCAGCTTTTCCGACAGGGGAAAACTGCTCCAGGGTGTATCGGTCAAATGTGTTTCGGCCATTATCAGGGTCGCCGCGGCGTGCACAGGCACGCGTAAGTTATCGAATTTCGTATTGTATTTCAAAAGCTTGTTTATATGCCAATGATTGTTGAAAAATGCGGACCGCGCGACAGATTCAGTCATTGGCGGCCGGACACCGTCCCGTCACGACCAGGATCATAGCAGCGTCCACCTGTCCATGCGGCGCGCAGGCGGCAGTCACGCACGAAAGGATCATGAACGGCACGTGATTTGGCAAACAGTGACAAGCCGGGCTTGTAAATTCTGCGGATTTAGGCTGAAATAGCAACCATCAAGGTGTCAAACCAGAATTATGGTCAGCGACACATCATTGCGAGTCCTGCCAAGGTTCACCTCCCGGAAAGAACCTTGTCATGTCACACAAGGGGATTCCATTTTTACAATCATTACGGGCCTGGCCCGGGTGTCTTCACTGCGGTGAGCCGGCAGTCTTTATTCTATAAGGAGATTTTCAACAGTGAGTGACCACATCCTCCAGCTGACTGACGATACTTTCGAACAGGACGTCATCAAGTCCTGCGGACCCTGTACTCGTGGACTACTGGGCGGAGTGGTGCGGTCCCTGCAAGATGATCGCCCCCATCCTGGAAGAAATCGCCAGCGAATATACCGGCAGGATCAAGGTTGCCAAGCTGAATATCGATGACAACCCGCAGACGCCACCCAAGTACGGCATCCGCGGCATCCCGACCCTGATGCTGTTCAAGGATGGCAACGTTGAAGCGACCAAGGTCGGCGCCCTGTCGAAGTCACAGCTCACGGCGTTCATCGACAGCAACATCTGAACATAAAACATACACAGACTTACCGGGGGTGACTGAAATCACTGGCCGATGCCCGTGTGCCGCACCTCATAAACTGTACACCCGACTGCTTTACCGGCAACGGCAGCCAGCACCCCCTGTTCTTTCCCCGGCCCCCGGGCCATCCCTTACAAAAATGCAATGACATCCAGCAAAGGCCATCTATGAATCTGTCCGAACTCAAGCTCAAACCCGCCTCCGAACTGATAGAGATCGCCCAGGAAATGGGCCTGCAGGACATGCGCGCACCCGCAAGCAGGACATCATATTCGCCATCCTCAAATCACACGCCAAGAACGGCGAGGACATTTTCGGTAACGGCGTGCTGGAGATCCTGCAGGACGGCTTCGGCTTCCTGCGCTCGGCGGACAGCTCCTACCTCGCCGGACCGGACGACATCTACGTGTCTCCCAGCCAGATCCGCCGTTTCAGCCTGCGCACCGGCGACACCGTGGACGGCAAGATCCGGCCGCCCAAGGACAGCGAGCGCTATTTCGCGCTGCTCAAGGTCAGCGAGATCAACTACGAGAAGCCGGAAGCCGCCAAGAACAAGGTCGCCTTCGAAAACCTGACGCCGCTGCATCCCAATGAAAGACTGGCACTGGAGCGCGGCAACGGCAGCACCGAGGACATTACCGCGCGCATCATCGACCTGGTAGCGCCGCTCGGCAAGGGCCAGCGCGGCCTGATCGTGTCACCGCCCAAGGCCGGCAAGACCATGCTGCTGCAGAACGTCGCGCAGTCGATCACCGCCAACCATCCGGAGTGTTACCTGATCGTACTGCTGATCGACGAGCGCCCGGAGGAAGTCACCGAGATGCCGCGTTCGGTGCGGGCGAGGTGGTTTCCAGCACCTTCGACGAGCCGGCCAGCCGCCACGTGCAGGTCGCCGAGATGGTGATCGAGAAGGCCAAGCGGCTGGTCGAGCACAAGCGCGACGTGGTGATCCTGCTGGACTCCATCACCCGCCTGGCGCGCGCCTACAACACCGTGGTGCCGTCCTCCGGCAAGGTGCTGACCGGCGGCGTCGACGCCAATGCCCTGCAGCGGCCCAAGCGTTTCTTCGGTGCGGCACGCAACATCGAGGAAGGCGGCAGCCTGACCATCATCGCCACCGCGCTGATCGACACCGGCTCGCGCATGGACGAGGTGATCTACGAGGAGTTCAAGGGCACCGGCAACAGGAGATCCACCTCGACCGCCGCATCGCCGAGAAGCGCGTCTTCCCGGCGATCAACATCAACCGCTCCGGCACCCGCCGCGAGGAGCTGCTGACCGACCCGAACGAACTGCAGAAGATGTGGATCCTGCGCAAGCTGCTGCACCCGATGGACGAACTCGCCGCCATGGAGTTCCTGCTCGACAAGCTCAAGGCAACCAAGACCAACGCCGAATTCTTCGATTCAATGAAGCGCTGACCGCCACCACAAAAACCGATATCGCGCCAAGACGCAAAGGCGCCAAGAAAAAACGATTGCCACAGAGCACACAGGGTACACAGAGAATTGACTGCCTGGTGCCGCGACATCAGATACAGACGCTGCCATCCTGACAAGACACTGCTTCCGCTATGCGATATATCGGAGGCCTGGGATATTCGCAGGCTGCCAAGACAGGATTTGGTGACCAGCCAGTCTCGCATTACCCCGATTTCATTGCAATCTTGCCCGAAGCCAGAACGGCGTCAGAACTGTCAGTGTCCTCTGCGGCGATCCTGTATTGACATTCTTGGCGCCTTTGCGTCTTGGCGCGAGATGACTAGTCGTTGCCAAGGTTGCGCAGGCGGTTGATACGCAGTTCGAGCGGCGGATGAGTGGCATACAGGCGACTGGATTTTTCACTGAAATTTCTGAACGGATTCACGATGAACATGTGCTGCGTGGCGCGGTTCGCACCCCTGAACGGCTGCGCGCTGGCCGCCAGCTTCTCGAGTGCAGATATCAGCCCCTCGGGGTGACGGGTCAGGCGCACGCTGGTCGCATCGGCGAGAAATTCCCTTTGCCTTGACACGGCCAGTTGCACCAGCAGGGCAAATACCGGCGCGAGCGCGGCAAATACCAGCAGCGCCAGCATCACGAATACGGCACTGGCGCCGCCCTTTCCGGAACTCCGCGAACGGTCCGACACATACAATGCGCGCAGCGCACCGTCGCTGATCAGCGCGATGAGGCCGACAATGACACCCACGGCCGTGGCGTAACGGATGTCCCAATTCACGATATGGCCCATTTCGTGACCGATGACGCCCTGCAGTTCCTCCCGATTCAGCGCTTCCAGCAAGCCGCGTGTAACACCGATCGTGGAATGCGCCGGGCTCATGCCGGTGGCAAATGCGTTGAGCGCCTCCGTCTCGATCACGCACACTACCGGCTTGACGATGCCGGCCGCTATCGCCATCTCTTCGACCACGTTATGCAGTACCGGCTCTTCCTCCGGCGTGACTTTCCTGGCGCCGGTCAGGCGCAGGATAATCCGGTCACCGCTGCGGAAGGCGATCAATGACCACAGGCTGCCAATGGCGAACAACACCAGCGAACACCAGACACCCCAGCGGCTGATGAACCAGACGCCCACGGCACCGGCGGGCAAGCCGTGCATGGCAAGCTGCAGACTCCAGCCCAGCAGATAACCCAGGATGCCCAGGATCAGCAACAGCATGGCCAGCAGCCGCGTGGTCGCGTGCCGGTTGGCGCGTGCCGCAGCCAGGAAATCGGTACGCCGCAGTACCTTGTTGCGCAACAGCCGATGGTCCTGCCATTCCGCGGTGAAAGGTACGCCGCACTGGACACAGGTGCGCGCCTGTGGACGGTTTTGCGCACCGCAATCCGGGCACTGCTTGCTATCAGCGGATGGCATCGAAGTCAGTTAATCGTCTGAAAAACATAATGGCCACGGAATCCACGGAAGAACACGGAAAAATCAGATTTCATTATCCGGTGCAGGGAATCGAGCTGCGAGTCCTAAGTAGAACTGTAGCCACAGAAGCACGCGGAATGACACGGAAATAATCCAGTTTCATGTTCCCCCGGAAGTTGACGGCTTGAGTAAATGCAAAGCGAACTTTTTCATACAGGCGTTGCGGAGGCAGCGGGATGGTACAGATAATGTCAGCTGTTATTGATCAAACATTTTTTCTTTCTGTGTAATTCCGTGTGTTTCCGTGTCCGTTCCTTGTTGCAAGGATCGTGCATTTTCACTCTGCCAATACACTTGATGGGAAATGACATCATATTTCCGTGTTCTTCCGTGGATTCCGTGGCCATTCTGTTTCTTCCCGGAACCGTTCAGCGCAAATCCACTGCCGGAACCGCCGTTTCGGTTTCCGGGACCTCGAAGTAGGTCGCCTGTTTGAAACCGAACAGGCCGGAGATGATATTCGACGGAAACGACTCGACGCCGTTGTTCATTGCCATCACGCTGTCATTGTAGAACTGGCGCGAGAAGGAAATCTTGTTCTCGGTGGCGCTCAGCTCCTCCATCAGGCGCGATACATTTTCATTGGCCTTGAGGTCGGGATAATTCTCCATGAGTGCAAACAGCTTGCCCATCGCCCCGGTCAGGACACCCTCGGCGGCGATCGCCTCTTCCGGGCCGCTTGCACTGACGGCCTGGTTGCGCGCCTGTATGACCTTTTGCAGGGTTTCCTGCTCGTAGGACATGTAATCCTTGACGACCTCGACCAGGTTCGGAATCAGGTCATGACGGCGCTTGAGCTGAACATCGATCTGGCGCCAGGCATTCTGCACCTGGTTCTTCAGGCCCACCATCCTGTTGTAAAGCAGGACACCCCAGAGCGGGATGGCGACGACAAGTGCAAGAATTACCCAGCCGATGTTTCCCATGATGATCTCCTTAAGCAATCGTCAAGCGGAACGTGATGCGTGAAAACTGAAAACGTGAATGGTGGACAGGTAAATTGTATCCGGTTGGATCCAGGCCGTCAGTCAACCTGTCCACATAGCTTCTCACTTCACGTTTCACGTGCCAGCGCACGATAGCCGATGTCGGTACGATAATAAACATCCGGCCAGTGTATCTGCCTGACACAGGCATAGGCCTGTCGCTGCGCCTCGGCGATGTCTGCACCCAGCGCACAGACGCACAGTACGCGCCCGCCGCTGGTCTTCACGACATCGCCGTCCGCCACCGTTCCGGCATGAAATACCTTGCATGGCGTGTCGTCAGCCTGCGGCAAACCCTCAATGATATCGCCCCTGCGGTAGCTGTCCGGATAGCCACCCGCGGCCATCACCACACCAAGCGCGGCACGTTCGTCCCACTCGGCCTCGACCGTGTCGAGCCGGCCTTCCAGCGCGGTGCGGCACAGTGCCACCAGGTCCGAGCGCAGGCGGCACATGACGGGCTGGGTCTCGGGGTCACCGAAGCGCACGTTGAATTCCAGCACCTTCGGTACCCCGTCCGGGCCGATCATGAGGCCGGCGTAAAGAAACCCGGTGAACGCGTTGCCTTCCGCCGCCATGCCGCGGATGGCCGGCAACATCACCTGCTGCATGATCCGATCGTGAAGCTCCGGTGTCACGACCGGCGCCGGTGAACAGGCACCCATGCCGCCGGTATTGGGCCCGGTGTCACCGTCGCCACGTGCCTTGTGATCCTGCGAGGTGGCCAGCGGCAGGCAATGCTCACCATCCACCATGGCGATGAAACTCGCCTCCTCGCCCTGCAGGAACTCCTCGATGACGACGCGGTGACCGGCCTCGCCAAAGACGTTGCCGGAGAGCATGTCGCGCACGGCCGCTATGGCTTCCGCCTCGGTCTGTGCCAGTATCACGCCCTTGCCGGCGGCCAGACCGTCGGCCTTGACAACGATCGGAGTGCCCCGGGCACGCAGGTAGTCGCCGGCCGCGGCCGCCTCGGTGAAGGCGGCATACGCCGCCGTGGGTATGCCGTGGCGCCGGAGAAAATCCTTGGCGAAGGTCTTTGAACCTTCCAGCTGTGCGGCTGCCCGGGTCGGGCCAAAACACTTCAGGCCGACCGCCTGGAAGCGATCGACAACACCCGCAACCAGCGGCACCTCGGGCCCGACGATGGTCAACCCGACGTCACGGGACTGAGCCAGCGCGATCAGTGCATCGATGTTCGTGACATCGACTGCAACATTTTCAACACCGGGTTCGAGCGCCGTCCCGGCATTGCCCGGGGCAACCAGCACGGTATCTGCGAGCGGTGACTGCGCGGCCTTCCACGCCAGCGCATGCTCGCGCCCGCCATTACCGATGATCAGGATATTCATGTTTATTGCCTTACCACGATTTATGGCCACGGAATCCACGGAAGAACACGGAAAAATCCTGTATTAACAATTGCCACGGAACCATACGGAAATACACGGAAGAAGAAATCTGTTATCGCATCGCGTAAAAAAATGCCTGAATACGTCTATCTGCAGGGGCATTTTACGCACCTGCAGGTTGATTGAAGCCGCATTTGTCGGGTCATCTCCCGGGACAGGCAATAATTTTTCCGAGTTCTTCCGTGGATTCCGTGGCCATTATTTATATATCCGGTTTTTCGTGTAGTTCCGTGGCTACTAGCTGTTCACGCCTCCCGCCATCAGTGCCGGAAATGCCGCATGCCGGTGAACACCATCGCGATACCGTGCTCATCCGCGGCCGCGATCACCTCGTCATCACGCATCGAGCCGCCGGGTTGTATCACCGCCACGATACCCGCCTCCGCCGCCTGGTCGATTCCGTCGCGAAACGGGAAGAAGGCATCCGAGGCCATCACCGAACCCTGCACCTCGAGACCTTCGTCGGCCGCCTTGAGTGCGGCCACCCTGGCACTGTAGACGCGGCTCATCTGTCCGGCGCCGACCCCGATGGTCATGCCATCCCTGCAGTAGACGATGGCATTGGACTTGACGAACTTGCCGACGCGCCAGGCAAACAGCAGATCCTGCAGTTCATGCGCCGTCGGCGCACGCTGCGTGACAACCTTCAGGTCATCCGTACTGATCCGGCCCCGGTCGCGGTCCTGCACCAGCAGGCCGCCGTTGACACGCTTGAAGTCCAGCATGGGCACCGGCTCGTCCGTCCAGGCACCGCACTCCAGTACACGCACGTTCTTTTTTCCTGCCAGCACCGGCAGTGCGTCCGGGTCAACGACCGGTGCGATGATCACCTCGACAAACTGGCGCTCGATAATTGCGCGCGCGGTGGTTGTATCCAGCGGGCGGTTGAACGCAATGATGCCGCCGAACGCCGAGGTAGGATCGGTCCGGAAGGCGCGATCATAGGCCTCGAGCGGATCGGACCCCAGGGCGACACCGCAGGGATTGGCATGCTTGACGATGACGCAGGCCGGCCCTTCGGTGAAGGACTTCACACATTCCAGCGCGGCATCGGTGTCCGCCATGTTATTGTAGGAAAGTTCCTTGCCCTGCAGCTGACGTGCCGTTGCGACCGAGGCCTCGCGCGGTGCCTGTTCGACATAGAAAGCGGCACGCTGGTGCGGATTCTCGCCGTAACGCATGGCCTGGGCCCGGCGGAACTGCAGGTTCAGGGTGTGCGGGAAATCGGCCCGCTCGCCGTCGGCATCGATCGCACCCAGGTAATTGGCGATGGCGCCATCGTAACGCGCCGTGTGCTCGAAGGCCTTTACGGCGAAGGTATAACGCGTCGCCGGGGATACGGCATTACCGTTGGCGCGCAGCTCATCGAGCAGGAGCGGATAATCGGCACTGTCGACCACGACGGTGACCGCGGCATGGTTCTTGGCGGCAGCGCGCAACAGTGTCGGGCCGCCTATATCGATATTCTCGATCGCCGTCTGAAGGTCGCAGTCCGGACGCGCCACGGTCTGCTCGAACGGGTACAGATTCACCACCACCAGGTCGATGGGCACGATACCGTTGTCAGCCATGACCGCCTCGTCGGTGCCACGGCGCCCCAGAATACCGCCGTGGATCTTCGGATGCAGTGTCTTGACACGTCCGTCCATCATCTCCGGAAAACCGGTGAAGTCGGACACCTCGATGACGGGCACGCCCGCGCCGGTCAGCAGCCGCGCGGTTCCGCCGGTAGACAGTATCTCCACACCCAGTGCGTTCAGATCACGTGCAAGGTCGGCGATGCCGGTCTTGTCTGAAACACTGATAAGCGCACGCGCGATCAAGGCGTTCAGTGTTCCATGTTATATTGCTTGAGCTTCTTGCGCAGCGTGCCGCGACTGATCCCGAGCATTTCCGCGGCCTGGCTCTGGTTGCCATCCACATAGTTCATGACGACATTGAGCAGAGCCGGTTCCACCTCGTTGAGCACCACGTGATACAGGTCATTTACCTTGTGACCGTGCAGGTCACCCAGGTACAGCTCGATGGCCGAGGTCACGCTGCGGCGAATCGGCTGCTTGCGGCGTTCGCGCCGGTGCTGCACATTCATGCCGCCAGCCCCTGCCGGTCCGCGCACCGGGCAAAAAAGTCTTGCACGCAACGCAATTGCGTCGCAGCGGTTTCCAGCCGGTTGACCTGCTCGCGGAAGGCATTGCCCGCGCGCTGTCCCTTGCTGTACCAGGCAATATGCTTGCGTGCCACGCGCACGCCGGTGTACTCGCCATAGAAGGCATACAGGTTCTCGAGATGCGCGGTGAGTAAACAGCAGACTTCCGCCGGCCCGGGTTCCGGCAGGTACCGGCCGGTGCGTATGAAATGGTCGATCTCGCGAAAGATCCACGGCCGCCCCTGCGCCGCACGTCCAATCATGACGGCGTCGGCTCCGGTGTAGTCCAGCACGGCGACGGCCTGCTCCGGCGTGGTGATATCGCCGTTGGCGATGACCGGTATGGTTACCGAGGCCTTGATTGCGCGAGTCGTGTCATGCTCGGCCGTGCCACGAAATCCGCAGGCACGGGTACGGCCATGCACCGCCAGCGCACGGATTCCGGCCTGTTCGGCGATACGCGCCACGTACAGGCCGTTCCTGTGCCCGGCATCCCAGCCGGTGCGTATCTTCAGCGTCACCGGCACGTTCACGGCACGCACCACGGCGTCCAGGATACGGCCAACCAGCGGCTCGTCCTGCAGCAGGGCCGAACCGGCCATGACATGACAGACCTTCTTTGCAGGACACCCCATATTGATATCGATGATCCGGGCACCGTGATCCACATTGAAGCGAGCCGCCTCCGCCATCATGCGCGGATCGGCGCCGGCAATCTGCACCGACACGGGTTCAGTTTCCCCGCAGTGATCGATGCGGCGCCGCGTCTTGACGCTGCCCCACAGCAGAGCGCTGGAGGACACCATTTCCGAAACGGCCAGACCGGCACCCTGCGCGCGGCACAGCTGCCGGAACGGCCTATCAGTGACACCGGCCATCGGGGCCAGCACAAGTTTGTTGGGTAATTTGAAAGAACCTGTATTCACCGGTGATACGACGTTTGATATGTCTGTTCTAATCCCGGAATTAAGGACGGGAGATAATACCCGCTTGCGTGAAGATGTAAAAGCGTTATAAAAAAATGTTTGAAAAATGCAGGCTTCAGAGAAACCCGAACTGGAACGAGACCGCCTTGTCGCCCGGGTCCTGCACTTCCAGTACAACCTGCACCGGCGTGTGCGACGGTAAACCGGCAGTGTAGTCGAAGTGCGCGTCGAGGTATTCCGATGGCCTGAAACGCCGCATGGCGACGGGATTGCCGTTGATATCGATAAAACTCACCTCGAAAACAGGATAGGGCTGGGTAAAATCGGCACGGTTCTCGAATGATGCATTGATCAGCAAGGCGCCTTCAGCCACCGGATGCTGGCGCACGTCGCGCTCGATCATGGCCAGTTGCGACAGGTCGACACGCAGTGGCAAATCGCAGCGCAGCAGCGTGCAGAATTGCTCAAGCGCCGGGCGCCAGCCAGGGTCGGCGGCGAGTGTGCCGCGGTTGAAATAGGTCCATTGCATGCCCAGCAGCGACAACAGCACGACGATTGCCGAGATACTGAAAAAATCCCTGCCCTGCAGGGACTGTTGCTCCCAGGCCGAACCCGTCAGCGTAGGCGGTACGGCGGTGGCAGACAGTGCCGGTTCCTCGTCGATAGCGGCGCTCTCCTCAACATCGACGCCCCCCATGCGGGCGGCCTGGCTGTGCATCGCAAGGCTGCCGGCCGCGTCCACCGCCTTGCGTACCGCGACAAGGTTCTCATAGAGGTAATCGACTGCGTTGTACAGCTGCCGGCATTCGCCGCAGCGCACCCTGCCCGCCGCCTTGCTCAGCTGCGTAGCCGACACCTGGAAAACCACCGAGCAATTCGGGCAGTAGGTATACATGGGCAAGAGTGTACCTCAATAAACGTCCAGGGTTGAATGAACCGCTGCACCATCTCGCCCGTGATTAACGGCCATGGAATACAGGAGCACACGGAATAATGATTGAATAGAAATGGCCACGGACACACACGGAAGCACACAGAAAAACACGGAAAAATGTTTTCAGGCTGCCATTGCGGGCTGGACCGCAGGCATGGCCGCTACGGGGCCGTCGGCAACTACGCCTGCTGTGCCAGGGGATCCTGCCGTTGCTGACCGGATAGCGGCGGATGAAACCGGCAGCATTCAGTCATTATTGACAGATCGCAATTATCAAGTCTTTCTCTCCGTGTCCTTCCGTGTGCTTCCGTGTCCTTCCGTGGCCATTTTTTGTTCAGTCATTTTTCCGTGTTTTTCCGTGGCCGTTATTCTTGATCACACCGTGACTCACGCCGCACGCCGTGTGCCCGCCAGCAGCACCCACTCTCCACGCTGCTGCGGTGGCTCGAAATCGATCCATGCCGCATAGGACGACCTGACGGCGTCGGCCTGTTCGTCGAGGATACCGGTCAGCAGGAGGGTGCCGCCGGGCCGCAGGTAACCGGCCAGTTCCGTGGCCAGTTCCTGCAGCGGATTGGCCAGTATATTGGCAATCACCAGGTCTACCGCTGCCGGGTCGAGGTCCGCCGGCGCGCCGACCCGGAAATCCGAAGCGACTCGGTTGATGCGTGCATTCCCGCGGGTAGACTCGAGTGCCATGGGATCAATGTCCGTAGCATACACGCGCCCGGCACCGAGCTTGCTCGCGGCAATCGCCAGGATGCCCGAGCCGCAACCATAGTCGATCACCTGCCGTCCGGCCGGGGGGTGACGGTCCAGCCATTCGAGACACAGGGCCGTGGTGGCATGGGTGCCGGTCCCGAAGGCGAACCCCGGGTCGAGCGTCACCACGACGGCATCGGTGTCCGGGCAGGTTTCGCCGGATGGACACACCCACAGGCGCTTGCCAAAACGCAACGGCCGGAACGTCTCCCGCCAGGTGGAGGACCAGTCACGGTCTTCCAGCACGGAGACCGACAGGCCCGGCAAGGGACCAGCCAGCGCGCTGCGCAGCGCCTGTTCGACGGCCTGCGCATCCACCGCCGCGGAAAACAACGCCACGACACGCGGGTTACGCCACAGCGGCCGGGCGCCGGGTACCGGCTCGATAAGCCGTTCCCCGGCCGCATCCTGCAGCGTCACGGACTGCGCCCCGGCTTCTTCCAGGGCCGCCGTCACCGCCTCGACCTGTTCACGCAGTACATCGATCGAGAATTGCAGCCAGCTCATCGGCGGTCGACAGGCAGACAGCATGCACGGCACATCACCGGCCTGCGGCTACCGGTCATTTTCGACGGGAAAATCGGCGAATGTGTCCCTGACGCGGCGCGAACTGTACAGGTAGCCTGTGATGACAATCGCCAGGCCTGCCTGCACCCATCCCAGCAAGTGGATTCGAGTCAGGCTACCGGTCAGCAGGGGTGCAAAGACGATGGGAACATTCAGTATCGCTGCCGCGGCCAGCAGGTTCGCCCCGTTTTTCCAGAGTCTTCTCACAAGTACGCCAGCCCCGGGTTTTCTCTTTGAGAGTCCGTATAAAAATATCAGAACAGGCACTGCCGCCAGCAGTGCAACCAGCAGGGATAAGTCGTCCGGATACAGCAAATACCGCAGATTCTCGACATCCTTCACACCCGGCGCAACGTGACTCAGCATACGCGTGACCAGCAGGATTATGAACGGACGCAGCAGGTAGAGCATGACAAGCCACAGCTCGGCACTGGGCTTGAGGCAAAGGTATTTGTCATATTCAGTGAAATCGTAGAGTTTTGACACGCTGCACCTCTCCGGCGTAATTCAGCGAATCCGGATCAGCCCATGAAGCAGAGACACGCGAACCGTCGTGAATCCCGACCAGGCCGCACTCTACAGCCCGAGTTTCTTTTCCAGGTAATGGATGTCCGTCCCGCCGGCCATGAACGCCGCGTCCGTGACGATATCACGCTGCAGCTGCACGTTCGACTTGATGCCCTCGATGACGATCTCGTTCAGCGCGACCCGCATCCGCGCCAGCGCCGAGGCGCGCGTCTCGCCGTGCGCGATCAGTTTGCCGATCATGGAATCATAGTAGGGCGGTACCCGGTAACCGTTGTAGATATGGGTATCCATGCGGATACCCGGCCCGCCCGGCGCATGGTAGTTGCTGATGGTGCCCGGTGACGGCATGAAGCTTTGCGGATCCTCCGCGTTGATGCGGCATTCAATGGCGTGGCCGCGCATCGTGATGTCCTTTTGCCGGTAGGAGAGGCCGTTGCCCGCCGCGATATAGAGCTGTTCCTTGACGATATCGACCCCGGTCACCATTTCCGTGACCGGGTGTTCCACCTGCACGCGGGTGTTCATCTCGATGAAATAGAACTCGCCGTTCTCGTACAGGAATTCAAAGGTACCGGCGCCGCGGTACTTGAGCTTCCTGCAGGCATCCGCGCAGCGCTGACCCATTTCCCTGCGCTGCTTCTCCGTGATACCCGGCGCCGGGGCTTCCTCCACCACCTTCTGGTGCCGGCGCTGCATGGAACAGTCGCGCTCGCCGAGGTGAATGGCATCACCCGCACCGTCACCCAGCACCTGGAACTCGACATGGCGCGGTGTTTGCAGGAATTTCTCCATGTAGACGACGTCATTGCTGAATGCGTTCTTCGCCTCGGTGCGGGTCAGGGAGATCGCGCCCAGCAGTGCCGCCTCGGCGTGTACCACTCGCATACCGCGCCCGCCACCACCACCGGCGGCCTTGATGATGATCGGATAGCCAATCCCGCGTGCCATCTTCAGGTTGGCATCATCGTCGTCTCCCAGCGACCCGTCCGAGCCGGGGACACAGGGCACACCGGCCTCCTGCATGGCACGGATGGCGGCGACCTTGTCACCCATGATGCGGATCGTTTCAGGGCGTGGCCCGATGAAGATGAAACCGCTGCGCTCGACCTGCTCGGCGAAGTCGTCGTTTTCGGAAAGAAAGCCGTAGCCGGGATGGATCGCACCGGCATCGGTCACCTCGGCGGCACTGATGATGGCCGGGATGTTCAGGTAACTGTCCGAGGACTGGGGCGGACCGATACAGACGCTTTCGTCCGCCAGCAGCACGTGCTTGAGGTCGCGGTCCGCGCTGGAATGTACGGCCACGGTGCTGATGCCCAGCTCGTGGCACGAACGCAGTATGCGCAGGGCAATCTCGCCCCGGTTGGCTATGACGACCTTCTTCAGCATCAAGTGATCACAAACAGGGGTTGCCCGTATTCCACGGGCTGGCCGTTATCTACGAGTATTGCGGAGACCTTGCCGGCCGCATCGGCCTCGATCTGGTTGAGCATCTTCATGGCCTCGATGATACACAGGGTATCGCCCACACCGACTGTCTGGCCAAGGTCGACAAACGGCTTGGCGCCGGGAGATGGCGCCGCGTAGAACGTGCCGACCATCGGCGAGGTGACAGAGTGCCCGGCAGGCGCAGCGGGTTCTGCCGGCGCATCCTGTGCTGGTGCCGGTGCGGGCGCCGGTGCCGTCATCACGGCGTATGACGGATAGTACCCCGGCGGCGCCACGCCGGCCGTTCCGGGGCGACTGATGCGTACCGACTCCTCGCCCTCGTGGATCTCGATCTCGGCGATATTCGACTCTTCCAGCAGCTCAATCAGTTTCTTGACCTTGCGAATGTCCATGTTAAAGCCCGAGTAGTTTCATATTGGGTGCGCTGTGCGCATATCGTACGGCGTTGAACGTTAAACCCTTCTCACTCCGGAAGCGGGGATTCAAAACATAATCAACGATCTTCGCTATTGATATTGCCTGTTCTTGCGTGTGATTCGGTGGCCATTATTTCTTTTCCAGATAGCGAACTGCCGCCTGCAAAGCCAGTTCATAGCCGATCGGACCCAGCCCCGAAATCACCCCGATCGCGATGTCCGAGAAGAACGACTGCTTCCTGAAGGCCTCGCGGGCATGGACATTGGAGAGGTGGACCTCGATAAAGGGGATACCGACGGCTTGCAGGGCATCCCGCAAACCGATGCTGGTATGGGTCAGGGCGGCCGGGTTGATAATGATAAAATCAATACCTTGCGACGGCGCTTCCTGGATCCTGCTGATCAGTTCGTGCTCGGCATTGCTCTGGAAACTGTTCAACGAGACACCGGCTTCATGTGCGTGGACCTGCAGGCCGGTAAGGATCTGATCCAGTGTTGTTGCGCCATAGTGCTCCGGCTCGCGCGTGCCCAGCAGGTTCAGGTTGGGGCCGTTGATTACGAGGATACCCGGCATGATGGCGTTTCACGTGTTCCCTGGTGTTTTGTTGTTCTCAATAATTTTCAACATGTTATTAAATCCCGTGAGAACGGTGCAGATTTTAGCCAGATTGGGTAATTTTGTCCAGTTCGACGATTTTCGGCCATAGAAACCGCATATTGCCGACAGTAACTGGATCGTTCATGTCAATCTGCCCACATCACCCGCGCAGGCCGGTGCGGGGGCAGCCTAACTAAAAAGCCCCGGCTGATACAGCCGGGGCTTTCTGGATCACCCCTGAGAGGCAAGTCGTAAACCGGTTAAACCAGTCCACACATTAATTCATTTCCACCACATAGTTACCGGTCGAGGGGCCGGCTACTACTGCACCGTTAATATCATAGTGAGTGACTGACTGCACGGTCGGCGGGGCCGTAGGCATGGTGCCAGGCGGATTCTGGGACAGCGCACGCGCCGGTAGCGGGACAATCTCGAAGCGTGGTTCGTAGTAGGCCAGCTGACCGGTCGGACTGACATAGCTGACAGTCAGGGTATCACCCGAGACCTTTTGCATGACTATGCGCTGCGAGCCGGTGTAAGGACTGATATCTTCCGGCAATAACTGGAATGACGATGGTGGTGCACCGTCTATTGCGAACTGCAGTGTAATTTCTACCGCGCCGTACGTGGGCCAGCTCGCATTCGGATCCAGCACAGGGTGTACCGTCACATTGTGCGAGGCCTCGATGGTTCTGAGCAGCCCGTTCTGGGTGGCACCCAAACCAATGTTGTATTCCAGCGGGTGAGGCGAACCCGTACCCGACAGGATTTCCAGTGCAACAGGTACGTTGTTTACCGAGTCAGCGATGGTCGGGTAGTCTGCAGTAGTCGTGAACTGCACATGGCCGGTCCCTAGCGGCAGGCCGGAGGTGGGCAAATCGATGACGATAAGACTGACCCAGGGTTGATGGCCTGAAGTTCTGGTAATCTGCCAGTAGGGGTTACCGGCATTGGCAACCGACGGCGAGGTCTGATCCGGGTACAACCTGAGGATGGACTTGATCGTTAAGGGCACAGATCCGCCGGAATTTGGATAATAAACCGCAGTGGTATTGGTCGTGGTCATCTTGTCCGGCGAACCCACGGCGAACGCGACGGTATCTCCGTTCCGCGCCGCCGTTGGCAACGGATTGAGTGCTGCGCACCCGGTTAAAATGGCAATGGCTGCTGAACAAAAGAGGAGCGCCCTGGACACCGTTGAAATCTTCATCGTTATTCACCCGTACTCATGTTTTGTTATTGTTGACTCTCTCTCAACCGTGATTCAAATACTAGACCGTCTTTACCCATATGACAATAATACCCGGACCCTGTGCAGCTGTAAGGCTGAGTTGATCCAGCGTCATCCCGCGTGACACTGTACCTTTGGGCAATAATTATTTTCCATAATTAACAGTTATTTGCAATATACGTTGGGAATTCACCGAATTCAATTGTATCAAGGTCTGAGATTGCTGATGGGTTTTGACGGTCGCGCGCAGGCAACTGAACCCACCCCCCCTGATCACCGTGTCACCCGATGGACCCTTTGCGTCGCTTCCCGGCATGGCTTGCATGCATAAACACGCACGCCACGGGGAGCGCACACGTTATATAATAGACGCACTATCCGGCTCGAGCACCGGCAAGACAGCCACCTGCCTGTGTGAGGCCGGGCACACTGAGACCCACCCGTGTTGAGCAGGACCGGCACTGCCGGGATCCGTGAAAATCCGCATGGCAAACGCACGCGAGCTGAAGACCAGGGGACAGACTGCCTTCCGGGAAGGACGCCTCCCGGAGGCGCTGGATCAGTACCTGCAAGCAAGCCGGAAGGTATCGGATGATGCCGAGATCTGGCATATGCTGGCGGTACTGCATGGCATGTCGGGCAACAGCGATGAGGCGGAGCTCTGCTGCCGCAAGGTCATTGGCCTGCTACCGAACGCCCACGCCGCCTACAACAATCTCGGCACCCTCCTGAAGAACAAGGGTCGTTTCGACGAAGCCGCTGCCTGTTACCGCAAGGCGCTCGATCTCGCTCCCGACAATGCATCGGCAGCAAACAACCTGGCTACGCTGCTGCGCGAAGCCGGCGACAGAGACGGGGCGTTCACTCATTATCAAAACGCGATTCGATTAAAACCCGATTACGCTGAGGCACACAGTAACCTCGGTGCACTGCTGCAGGACATTGGCCGGGTTACTGAAGCGTTGCAGTCGTACCAGACGGCGGTCCGGTTGCAGCCGTCGAACTTCATCTGGTTGTTCAATTTCGGGTGCGGACTGCGCGAGGCCGGCCGGATCGAGGAATCAGCACGGGTATTCCAGCGTGCCTTGCAGATCGACCCGCACAACGCACGAGCCTGGGATGGATTGTCTCACGCCCAACTCGAACTTCGTCAGTTCGAGGCGGCACGGGCAAGCGCGATGCGCGCGCTCGAGCTCGACCCAAACCTGGTCGATGCCTGTCTGCATGCCGGGGCGGCCATTCAGTCGTTGCAGCACACCGTGGAGGCCGCCGACCTGTACCGGCGCGCGCTCACGATCGACCCCGACAACGAAACGGCCCGCTATTTCCTCGCCAGCATGGGCGTGAACGAGGCCCCGGACAAATCACCGGCAGACTATGTCACGAAGTTGTTCGATGGTTATGCCGAGACCTTCGACGACTCCCTGTTGAACAAGCTCGAGTACCGAACCCCGACCCTGCTTCACCAGCTGGCCGGCAGACACATCGCCACGGACAAAGGCAAGGCCGATATCATCGACCTGGGTTGCGGTACGGGCTTGTGCGGGCCACTGTTTCGCCCCATGGCCACCCGCCTGGTCGGCGTGGATCTGTCCTCGAAAATGGTCGCCAAGGCGCGTGAACGCCAGGTCTACGACGAGTTACTGGTCGATGACCTGATACCACCGCTGCTCGGCAAACCGCAGGGTTTCGACCTTGTGCTCGCGGCCGATGTCTTCGTCTACATCGGCGACCTCGGGCCGGTGTTTGCCGCAGTCAGGACGGCCTTGCGGCCCGGGGGCCTGTTCATGTTTTCGACCGAAAAGGAAGAATCCGGGCAGGATTTCGTCCTGCGCAACTCCGGACGTTACGCCCATGGCACGGGCTATGTCACCGGTCTCGCGGCCGGGGCAGACCTCGAAGTCGTGAACGCCGATGACGTCATGTTGCGCAAGGAAGGTGGCCAGGATATCCAGGGTATTGTCTACGTTCTGAAGCGGTGCTGACGCAGTCAGGGTTCGATCCGGTCACCGGGTAGTCCATGCTGACGCAGGCCGGACATAAGCGCGACGTTAAATGCGATCGAGATACGTTGTTCACTGGACCTGTTCTCCTCAACGTGATGCTCCAGCCACGCCGGAAATAACAGCAGATTTCCTTCACGCGGAGGGATTTTCACCGTGAATGAATTGACGAGATTGGGTTCCTGGAAGGGCAACAGCAGGTAGCGCATGGGTCGCCCGAAGTCTTCGAGTACGAAAACGCCGCTGTCATTGGGAATCCTTACATAGTAACAGCCGCTCAGCACCAGGGGATTCGGCATCCCTGCCGGTGACTGATGGGAATGCACGGTATTCGAGTTGCCGAAAACGTTGACATTGGCCCACATGGATGTCACTCGCAATCCGCTGGACGCCTGTCCAAATCCGTAGTCCTTGCCGATCTGGCCAAGCTTCCCGGTAATAAACCCGGCAAGCTGCCGGAATTCCGCTTTCAAATGCAATTTACCGTGGCTCTGCCATCCACCGCGGTTGGAGTAGTGAACACCGGGGTCGCTTTTCATTTCAGCCATGACTGCAGCGACCAACTTTTCGTTGGTGGAAACATAATCCGGCATCTCGAAGGTCCAGAGCGGCGTGCCAAATAACACAGACATGTTGTCGGACATGGAAAGACCCATTAATAAGACACGCTGCAGCGCCCTACCCTTACTTGACTCAGAGCGATTCCGGGAAGTCGCGCCTGAAAGAGCCAGGCGAGATGCCTCAGCCCAGTCTCTTGTGACGGGAGACAGCCAGCAGACCGAGCAGGCCCGAGCCAAACAGCCAGGCCGCAGCAGGGACCGGAACAACAGAGTCGACATGGATGGAGGTGATATCGAAATCGAAATTGAAACCAGGAAACGGACCGTTGTCCATCGGGACACCCCCGACGCCGTCGTCGCCGGTGAGACAGCTCGCGGTCATGACGCAAACCGGATCGTTATGGTAGTTGGTGTCCAATGTCGTGGTGGCTATCGGGGCGGTGCCGATCGGATACTTACCATTGATCATGCCATTACTGGCCGGGGTCGCACCCACGCCGGAGATGGTGGTGCTGGCGGCAAACGGGCCAGCACCGAAGAAGCCGGCGGCGTCAAGGACGATACCCGTGTTGATATTGTTGTTGCCATTCCAGTCCCACAGCATCTTGCCCATGACCAGCGTACCGGCACCGCCGGCACCGTCACCAACGGCCAGTATCGAAAAGTCGTGTACACCCAGGGGACCACTGGTTTCGAAATCGAAGGGATTCATAACCACGCTGCCAGCGCCTGTGCCCGTATCGTACGTGAAGGTACCGGATATCTGGGTACGCAGACCATAACCCCAGGTCGGATCCCCGTAGTAAGGATAGCTGACGTTATCCAACGGCGTGCCCGAGGCGTTTAGCCAAGTGAACAGGCCGGTCCAGGATGCGTTGATTATGGCGGCGTCGGCCGTGGCAGCGGTACCTATGCCCAACGAGATGCTCAGCGCCGCAGCGATAGCGGTTTTATTATTCTTCATGTCCGCTCCTCCCCTGGTATTTATGTGGATTCTCCTTGCGGTGAATATTTGCCTGTCTGATAAACGACTCTTTTCAGCAGGCCTTGGTAAGCAAGCGTAGTGTGAAAACTGGTAGCTGGCAACCGCACCGGGAGGTGAAGCGGCGCGGAGCCAGCCTGCCCGACAGGGCAACTCTCCGGTTTCCAGGCCGGCCGTCTATCCCGTATACCCGAACTGTTTGATGAAAGGCGCCAGAATTGTCTCGATCGAGGCGATCTGGCTGGCATAGTGCTGCCAGCGCCCCCTGGCCCGCGAGTACAGGGGTAATGCGACGTCGATAAAACTCGGTGTGCGTACCACACTGGCCCCAGCCTCCATATGGTACGCACGGATATCCGGTGTCCATTCAACGCCGGTAAACTCCAGGATGCGTTTCGACGTGCAGTCGAAGTCATCGATAAGATCTTCGTAGCGATATTCAAGAAAGCGCAAGCCACCGAATACCGATTTATAGTGATTCCACAGCCCCATGGTAGCGGAATAGAAACGCGCCGTGTCCTCGAGGTCCAGAAAGTGAACCATTGCCGAATTAAGCCTGAACGACTGCATAAAGCAGGAGAGACAGACATCGCGTGGATCGCGCAGGGCGACCAGGAAGCGCGCGGCTGGAAAAAGCCGGTGTATGAATCCGGCCTCGATTATGTTCAGTGGAAGTTTATCGACATAAATCATTCCAGCATTGCTGCCACCCGTGACACGGTGCAGTTCGCTGAGATAACGATCCCGGAGACCGGCCAGTTCAGGGTCGGACAATCTGGCAAGCATGGCCGGGTAATTTTCGGAAGCGAGCGTGACATTCTTCAGTTGCGAGATGAGGTTTGTGACCAGTGGTTCTTCCTGCGTAGTGACGATGTTTGAACGGGTTCTTAGTATCTGTTCAACCAGGGTCGTGCCGGAACGTGGAAAACCGACGAAAAATACCAGTCGATCCCCGTCATCATCCACGGCTGGATCCGGTTCCGGTCCTGATAACAGGCTACGGAAACCCTCAATCCGCTTCAGATAAAACGCCTTCCCGTAAGGCGCATTCCGGGTGACGCTCTGCCAGATCGCATTAGCGCGCCGGAAGGCGTCGAACGCATCATCGTACTCGCCGGAACGATCGAGCGCATGACCCAGCTCGCCGAGCAGGCCGGCAACATCGATGGTATTCTCGTGCGCGGCGATGGCCTGTCGCAACCGGGAGATGGATTCTCGCTCGTTACCGGATTGGCGATCCAGCCGCGCCAGCACGAGGTGGGCGGCCGGGTTGTACTGCTCCAGTCGCAAGGCTTTGGTTGCAGCATGACGGGCATCATTATTCCTGCGCAGCATTTCCAGCGTTAATGCCATGTTGCCATAGACATTCGCGTCCGCCTGTCCATGGTCATCCAGCCATTGATAGATCTCCAGCGACTGCTCGTATTTGCCCCGGTTTGCGTAAAGGTTACCCAGGGTTATGCGGGCCTCGCCTGTGTCAGGCCGGCAGTCGCAATCGGCCGCTGCCGCCAGATACCGTTCCGCCTGTTCAAGATCCCCGGCGACCAGATACACCTGGCCCAGCGACAACAGCGCCTGATAGGATTTTTGTCGTTGGAGCGACGCGTTCAGGCTGGCCTGCGCCTCGGGAATCTGACCCTTCCTGGCACAGACCAGCCCATCCAGCAGCCATAGTTGTGGATCATCCGGATTGATGCGGAGCAGTTTCTGTGTGATCCGCCGTGATTCATCCAGCAGACCTTGCCGGAACAGGCGGCAGGCGTGCTGTTTGGTTTCTTCAGACACCGAGCGCTTCCAGCAGGGGCCCAAGATGCTCTTCATAGCGTCGCCAGCGCTCCACCGAGCTGGTATAGATCGGCTTCCGGACCTGGTCGTAGCTCGGCGTCTTCACGGTGCGCTTGAGTTGGTGATAATTCAGGCAGCGTTCGTCCCACTCCAGGCCGACGAATTCCAGATCCTGCGGCTCATGTCCTCCTGACTGGCGACCACCTCTTCGTATTGTACGTCCAGGATCGGTATTGCCAGCGTTTGCTTCCAGT
Source organism: uncultured Gammaproteobacteria bacterium (assembly GCA_963803275.1). Classification (GTDB taxonomy): domain Bacteria; phylum Pseudomonadota; class Gammaproteobacteria; order UBA9214; family UBA9214; genus UBA9214. The sequence continues at coordinate 116,725 of CAWDLS010000002.1, forward strand.
AGTCCATCAACTGCTCGTACCGGCGGTAGTACAGGCCCAGTGATTCAAGGTCACTGGCATAGGTGTGAAAGGAATTGAAATGCTTGAAGTAGATCGACAGGCAGGTATCGACAGGGTTGCGTCGGCAATGCAGTACCCGGGCACCGGGAAACAGCAGATCGATCAGGCCCAGTGCCTCGAAATTGTGTGGCATCTTGTCGACGATTCTTCTGGCTTCGGGCGCGTAACCCTGGAGGTGATCGAGATAATCGCCTGCTATCCGGTCGAGCGTCTCGGTAGTGGCATCACCCATGCAGGCAGGATAGGGCCACTTGCTGTTCAGGCGGTTTTGCAGCGTACCCGACAAGTGATACATGTCTTCGAGTTCGCCTGCACCGTGCACGTCGGGATGGCTGGCAAGAATCTGCTCGATCAAAGTGGTACCTGAACGCGGCATGCCGACAATGAACACGGGTAATTCGGAGCGATTTGATGCTCTTGGTCGAGACGCCTGCCTGTCGCGGCTATAAACGCCCCGCAGTGACAAGAACTGATGTTCGGTCTGGCTGACTTTGTAGCCCGGGTGGTCCTCGGTATTCGCGGCGTGATAATGCTCGAAGGCCTTGTCGTGTTCACCAACGTCGTCGTACAGGTCGCCCATGACAAAATTGCGCTGGATGCGTGCCCATTTCTCCAAACCCTGCGGGTCAAGCTTCTCTAGCAACCCGAGCGCCTGCTCACGCTGGTCGAGATGTCGCGCCATCACACCGAACGCCAGTGCGACCAGGATATTGACCTTGTGATCCGACTGCAAGGGCAGCAGAATCGCCTCCGCTTCCTGGAACCGGCCAAGCCGCTCCAGTACCATCACCTGTCCCGCTGAGGCCTCGACATAGTACGGCTGCAGTGTAACCGCTTCGCCAAAGCGCTCGAAGGCCTGCTCGAACTTGCCCTGTTGCTGCAGGCAGGTTCCGTAATGGTAATGGGCTTCGGCCAAGTCGGGTTTCAGATCGATGGCACGCCGGTAGGCTGCATCAGCTTCTGGAAAATTCTCGCGGAATCGCTCGACACACAGCAGTGCATTGCCCAGGTTGTTCCAGGCAGCCGCGTACCCGGGATCATGTCGGGTGGCAGAGCGGAACGTCGTGATGGCCTCGTCAAACCGGCCTTGCGTCATGAGTGCGGTTCCAAGGTTGTTCTCGAATTCGGCGCAGCCCGGAAGAGTCACCAGCGCAGCCCGGAATCGCTGTTCCGCCTGTACGGGATCGCCATCCTGCTGCGATAGCAGTCCAAGGTTGTTATCCGCCAGTGCACAACGCGGATCCAGTTCGATTGCGCGTTCGAATGCGGATTTCGCGCCCGACTTGTCGCCCAGGGCAAGCCGTGCACCGGCCAGCGTATTGTATGCATCGGCGTAGTCGCCGCGAATCTCCAGGGCCTGCTCGATCCATTCGAGCGCCTCCTGCGGGCGACCGGCCTCGATCAGCGTCAGTCCAAGAAGGTTGCTGGCCTCTGGCCGGTCGGGATGTTTCTCGATAGCAGAGCGATAGGTCGCGATCGCTGCATCGAACTCATGCCGCCGGCGCTGGAGATTACCGATCTCGATCCATGCATCGGTATTGTCCGGATCAAGTTGCACGATGCTTCGAAAACAATCGATAGCAGCCTTGTAGTCGCCCCTCCGCTCCAGTGCCAGCCCCCTGTTCAGCAGCGGACCGGGTGCTGTGCGATCAAGTTTTATGGCCTTGTCGAACTGCTTCAGAGCTGCATCGACCTCACCGCTGTCCAGCAGCACCAGTCCGAGATTGTTGATGGTGGTGGCCTGCCGGGGATCAAGGCGTACCGCCTCGCGCGCGTACCGGACCGCATCGGTCAGGCGGCCGAGTTGCCGAAGCACGATGGTGAGATTGACATAGGGCGATACGTAGGCAGGATTCAACCGGATGGCGCGTGCGTAAGCATCGGCCGCATCCTCCCATGAACGCAGGCTCTGCAACGCGACGCCGAGGTTGTACCAGGCGCCGATATGGCCAGGCGCGAGTTCCACCGCCTTGCGACAACAGGCCACAACCTCGTCGAGTGCACCGAGCTGGGCCTGGACGCTGGCGCACAGGAACCAGGCCTCGGCCTGGTCAGGCTGTTCCCGGCAATACTGTTCGCACAATGGCAGCGCTTCCCTGGTTCGTCCGGACTGGACCAGCGCCACGATTTTACGGGCGTTCACCATCGCTATATTCCCGGGTCCTTCACCAGGACATAGACCTGCCCGGCGATGCTGTCACCATATTCCTCCCTCAGAACGATGTCCTGTACCGCAAGCACACGAAGGTCCGATGCCAGGGCCAGCGTGGTGATATAGCCCGGGCTTTGTGCATAGCGACCGGACGGGCACAGGGTATAGGGCCGGTCATCGTTCGCTCTTTCTGTTGAAAAGCACAGCAGCCCGTGATCGCGCAGTGCGCGGGCACAGGCCGGAAATATCGCCGTCAGGTTGCCGAGATAGACGAACACGTCGCCAGCGAGGATCAGGTCATACGCAGTGTCCTGACCGGCAAGAAAGGACGCAATATCATTCTGCGCCAGATGGTCATAGATACCCAGCGCCCTGGCCTTGTCCAGCATTCGTTCCGAAAGATCAACCCCGGTAATCGAGTTCGCGATATCGGTGAAGTTCTGCGCGCACAGACCGGTGCCGCAGCCCAGGTCCAGAATATCGAGCGAGGGCGGGTTTTTGCCCAGCGCACTGTGTACCAACCGGTTCATCACCACCGGCGCCGAATACCCAAGCGCACCAACCAGGTGCTCGTCGAAATTATCCGCATAGCCGTCGAACAGCTCCTGGACGTAGCTGACCGGCGACCGGGGCGGCGCCTCGCGCACGCCGATTACTGACAGAAAATAGGCAGCATTGGCATGTTTTGGGTCAATCGAGAGGATGTGACGGAAACACTGCTCCGCCTCCGCGATCGCATTGCGCTTGTGCAGGAGAAAGCCAAGGTAATAGAGCGCGCTGATGTGCCCGGGCGCACCCGCGAGCGCTTGTTTCAGGCAGGCCTCCGCTTCGGCCGGGCGGTTGTCGAACAATCGCGACATGCCCAGGTTGGCAAGCGCATCGGGATAATCCGGACGCAGGCGCACGGCCTTCTCGAAACACTCCGTGGCTTCCGCAACCTGGCCCATCTGCCGCAGGGCCGTACCCAGGTTGTTGAGCGCCTCCGGGTGTTCAGGCGCTATAGCCAGCGCAGTGCGCAGCACGCCCTCGGCTGCGGCAAAGTTTCCAGCGTCGATCAGTGCGCAACCCAGGTTCACCTCAGCGCCGGTGTAGCCTGGCCTGAGCCGGAGCGCCTCGCGAAACTGGACCTCCGCCTCCGCACGCTTGCCGAGCGTCCGCAACACGCAGCCAAGATTATTGCGCAGCGTGGCATCGACCGGGCGCAACGCGACCGCACGCTCCAGCGCCGACTCCGCCGCAGGATGGTCTCCGGTCATGCCGCAGACTATACCGAGCAGCCCGGCCACCTCGGCATCGCCGCACTCGCCGACCATTTCGAGAACCCGGCGCGCTTCCGCGAGACGATGCGTCTGAATGAGTTGCTGTGCTCGCTGCTTCGCGATTGTCCTGGTATCGGAAGTGTCCACTGCCTGAAACATCTCGTTGTTGTATGGTTGATTCAGAGAGTATAACGGAACAACGACTGCAGTTCTGGCGGCAGCGCCATCAGCGCCTCGGGGCTGATGATCAGCGGCTTCTGGTGATAAAAGTTGGTTGAATCGCGCCACCACGGGCGGCAATAAATGAGATAGAGAATCGGGCGTATGGCCCGGGTGTAGTTCGCGGTTCCGCCGTGCAGCAGACGTGCGTCGAAGAGATAGCACCCGCCAGGTTCCGGGAGAATGGAGACCGAATCCATCAGATCAGGTTGTGTGTTTTTCCAGTCGATCGTACGGCGGTGGGTTCCCGGCCAGAACCGGGTCACACCGGTCATGGCGTCGAGCGGGACTAGCGGTATGGCCAGCGTGATCGCGTACGGCGGCAGCGACTGCGACAAGCACTCGTCTTCGTCGAAGAGGAACGGAAAGTCGACGTGTACGTGCTGATCAGCGGAATCTGGCCGTGACGTGACCGCGACATAGGCGTCGAGAATGCAGTTGCCGCCCAGCAGACGCCACAACACGGGCATCACCGCGGCGGGGGCAAACAGGGCCGGGTTACTGAAGGGCGGTTTGACTTCGATCGCAATCATGGTGCGCTTGTCGCCCACTTCCCTGCTTGCATCTATCGTGTTGCCATACTCCTGTCTGTAGGCGCAGTTCACCTCATCAAGATAGTCTGGTGAGAATACATTATTGATAATCACCGCGCCGTGGGTCAGGAACGATTCACTGCAGGCATCGACGACGGCAGCAGACTCATCACCGCAATCCGGGGCGTGGAAAGTCATGGTTTGCATCAAGGTCTCAGTCGTCATTGGTGCGTCGCTGTGCCAGCTCGATCTGTTTGAGTACCTGCTGTGCCTGTTCATTGCCTGGCTCCAGCTGGAGCGCTCTCGATACGGCGTCCCGCGCCTCCGCAAGCTTGCACCTGGCCAACTGTATCTGGGCCAGCAAGGTGTGCGCCGAGACCATTTCCGGCGCCCGTTCGATGGCGGCGAAAACGCAGTGCAGCGCATCGTCCAGTCGGGACCTGGACGCATACAGGTTGCCGAGAAAAAGGTGCACCACTGCATCGCCGGGATTCAGGGCAACGAGTCTTCTCGCCTGTTCGATGGCGGCATCCAGATCCTTTTTCAGGACGTAGACGTTGGCCAGATGGGAGATGATCTCGATACTGCCCGGGCTGATGTCAGCGGCCCGCAACAGACATCGCAGTGCATGGTCTAATTTGCCGGCGCGTACGTATCCGATCCCCAACTGGTGCCACGCCATTGAATTCACGGGATCTTCGTCGCACACAATATGCAGCAATGACAGGGACGCTGCCAGCTGGCCGGTATCGCGCAACGAGACGGCCTTTGCGACCGCGGTGGTTTCGGTGTAGTGTGCAATGGTCATGGAGGGAGGTTCGGTTCGATAGATTGTCAGCAAAAATTACAACTAGACGCCGTTCGTACGGCTGGCATTCACACAACTTGTTGACTTTACAGGAATTATATTGTATTCCCCGGTTGTTGTTATACAGCGTGGTCTACCGTTTTTAATGATACGAACCAGCGTTATAGCTCACCCCGTCGCTCAATGATCACGCACTGGATGATGCCAGCTTAGCTACTCTGTATCAGAGAGACTTGTCAGATTGACTGTATCAACTCAGAAGCTGTTTTGGAACCATCGAGCGGTTATCGCGGCGACAAGGGAACCAGCCTCGCACCGTCAAGTGTCCGTGTCCTGATGGAGGACTTGGCCATCACTGCGGTGTCACGGCCCGACCGTCTCCGGGTTCCCGACAACGGCCGGGACTGCACCTGCACCGTCAACCCGAACAATCCGCCTGTCTGGCTCGCCAGGGACGAACGCTTCAGGATCATGCTCAAGCAGATTTGCATGGCGGATGCACCTGGGATCACTTCCACCCGTTTACGAACTCAATGGTGCCGTCGTAATCAGGTCCGGCGCAGATCAATCCACGGTCGTAGCAGAAAATAACCGTTAGACACTAATGCAGCGTCAGCGTGGGATGCAGACATGTTGAACAAAAATATTGACCTGGCGGCCTGCCAGAAAACGTTCCGGGAAACGGGGTTTGTCCGAATCGAGAATGTCCTCGAACCTGCCTACGCCGATAACATAGAAGCCGCCCTGAAGACCGGCATCAGCTGGGACCTTTGTTACCTGAACGAATCGGGCCCGGTTTCGATACCGCAGGCAGAATACCGGGCCTACACACTGGCACAGTCGGCCGAGCTAAACAGCGCAATTCTGAAGCAGGCGCAGAACGGGTTCGCGTATTTTTACTATCGTTCGGACCTGGTCCGAAGCAAGCACGAGGTACTCAGTACCTTTTACCGCGAGCTGTCCGCTGATCATTGCCTCGGAGTATTCCGGCAGATCACCGGCGAAACGGGGATCAGGGCCGTCAATGGACAGGTTGCCTGTTTTACACCGGCCTGTTTTCTGAAGCGGCACCAGGACACGACCGACAAGGAAAAGCGGTTCGCCGCCTATGTATTCAACTTTACCCGCGGGTGGGACCCGGACTGGGGCGGGCATCTGCACGTTCTCGACAAGGAACTCAGGAACGTCAATGTCTTCGAGCCGAGTTTCAATACCTTAGTCATCTTCAAGGTGCCCAGGATTCACTTCGTGTCCCAGGTCAGCAACTATGCACGTGGAGCTCGCTTTACAGCGACAGGTTGGCTGCTGGGCTGATATCAGCCACGGTCGGACATGCCAGTCTCACCATCAAACCGCACCGGTGCATCCCATCCCTCGAAGCTTTCCATCCAGTCCAGACCAACCTGAATCTCAGCCTCGTGGTGCTCTGACAGGACCAGCATTTCATACTGCCGCTCGGCCGATGAATAGCTCCTGGTCGTGTCCTTGGAGTGTTTCTGCCAGAGGCCGGAATCGATGACTGCATCGATGTCCGCCTCATTCAGGCCAAGAGCCAGAACCCGGTTGCTGTCCAGCAGGACGCGGCGGGTATCGGATAGCAGTTGCGCCGAGCTATGCACATGCATTGATCTGATCGCTCCCTCAGTACCTTCCTGTAGCTATGGATCTGTGTCATCCATACCTAAGCCGCCGACTCGGCATCGGGCAAGCCGGATACATCCACCGCATGGAGTACCGAATGTGTGTCCACCGCGTTCTCCCGTCGCGAACGTCCGAGGAAGTTTTTTAGAAACTGCCGTCGTCCTGCGGTTTTCAGGTTGGATGCAATAAACTCCCTGGCCTGCGAATAAAGCAGAATGGCCCTGCTGTCTTCATGCAATGCGAGAATGTCGGTGATTATATTGTTGCATGAATCAGTGGGTTTGATGACGGTGGTTTCTGCTCCGCTCCACGCCTTGGATAACATCGACAGGGAAAAGCGTAACAGTTCCGGCCATCGACCGGTCACAAATTGCGGGTACTCCGCGGATCTTCGCCTGGCGACGGCAGGCTGATGCAAGTGAACCGGTTCGCGATAGACCATCGTACGGCCGGCGATATCGAAGGCCCGGCTCAGCAGCGTTGAGCAGCAATATGCCGTATGAAAGATCAGCCGGCCTGGAGGCAGACTCGATGAAAGGTCGATGGCCATGGCCTGGTCGATGGCTAACCCGTACTGATTGAGGGTCGGGCTGACAAGCCGGTCATCGAGAAAACTGCTTTCCCGAAATGATTCCCGCGTCATTTCCCGGAAGATGGCAATCCTGGAGTGAAAGTCGTACTTGTGGAAGTACAAATCGGGATTTCTGATACGCGCGATCAGGTTCTGCATATGAGCGACTACGTCTTTGCACACTTATACCGTCAGCCACCCGGTAATGCTGTACCGCGGCCGTGGTGCGAACGGCATCACGTAGGATACGAGATGACGCACCGGCACGGCAAAGATCAGCAGTGAGTTGTAGAGCGGTACGTAGGTATCCGTTACGCTGCCGTCGCGTTCCAGAAAATGCGTCAATCCTCCCCAGTCGGGGTGCCAGCCCTTGCTGAGGTTGAACACGAAGGCCGCCCGCCGCTCTGCCTTCTGTGTATCATCGTGCATCATCAGGAAATCGCCGCCCGAATAGCGCGCCGCCAGAATCTCGATACTGCATACCTCGGGCATGCCTGTTACCGAACGTGCAAAGTCGAAAAACCGGTCCGATTTGAGGAAATCCCTGAATGTGTTGACGTAGGCATCCACGCGGCACAGTTCCTTGTTCCGGTCGGAAACCGAGTAATGGCCGTAGCAGAACTGGAATCCGAGTGAACCGAGCGCGGTGATCTTTTTCTGGATTGTCTCCCACTGGGCATTGGTCATATTGGCCCGTTGCTCCCGGGAAAACACGCAGGCAGAGCCTTTTTCCATATACGCCATCTGCCACGGGATATCCAGATCAAGCGACCGGAGGACGTTTTCAGCGACCTCTTCGTTCAGTGCATTCCTGATCAGGATGCGGTTCTTGCGCACGAATTCCGTGTGCAACTGATCCGGGTCCAACTGGCTGTTCAACATACTGGTTCACCCTGGCATGGCGGTTATTCCGCAAATGGTAGCGCACGCTGGCCGAATTTACGGACAAAGGCACGACACTGGAATTATAATGAATTTCACGGCCCGCTGCCCGGGTGAGTGTCGGCACATCAAACCATCACCACATTGTGAGAGGCACGGCAAAGGGAAAACGAGAAACGCATGATGTCGCTACCGCAACTGCTTGCCACCCCGGAGTGGTTCCCGGATGCCATCTACGCTGACCGTGGATTGCTCGATTGCTACCGTGTCAACAGGCACCTGTTGTCCGACAGCCCTTTCCTGGATCAGCGTATGACGACCCGATCCGCGGGCAAGGTGCAGGCAGCCTTTTCCTACGACGACCTGGCGAAACTGGCGGATGGCGTACGAACAGACCGCATCGGCTTTGTATTCCATACCTCGTTCTGTCGCTCGACCCTGATGGCGCAGGCATTGCACATCGACGGGTTCAGTTTTTCGCTGAAGGAACCCTCATTCCTGCTTTCCCTTGCCGAATCGATTCGTTACACGCAGGCCTTGCGCGAACCGGACAGGGTTCGCGTGGCACTTTCGGCCATGCTAAGGCTCGCAACCGGCCTGGTGGAACCAGACGAGAAGACGATCATCAAACCGACCAACTTCGCAAACAACCTTCTGCCCTATGTCGCGGAGACCGGTGCAAAGATACTGCTGATGTATTCCGGGCTACGCAGCTACCTGATATCGATTCTGAAGTACGGCGAACGGGGGCGCGCGTTTGCGCGGCAACTCTACACACGGCTGATGGCAGATTGTACAGAGCTCGGGAACATGGAACCCAGGCAGGCGCTGTTACAGACGGATCTCCAGATCGCGGCGCTGGTCTGGCAGCAGCAGACGGACCTGTTTAAAAAGGTCATCGGCAACGCATTGCATGGTCAGATACGTACCCTCGACAGCGACGTATTTGGCGCCCACCCGGGTGCGGTACTTGCCGAGTTGTTCAGGTTCTTCGACATACCGGTCTCGGACGCACAGCTCGGGCAAGTCCTGTCGGGCCCGGTATTTCAGCAGCATTCCAAGAGCGGAAAACCGGTTGATGAGCAGGCGATCCTGCGTCAGACCCGGGAGATCGCGGAGCAATACCACGAGGAACTCGAGACCACCATGCGATGGGCACAGTCCACCACTTTCAGCAGTCAATTCACGGTACCATTGCCGAATAACCTGACCGTACCAGGTGCCGCTGGAATGTAATTCGCGTGGCGGGACCGGACGAAATCGACTGCACCGAACCGGACGCCAGGCTCCGCGCCCGATCACTGCTTGCCGCAGGCAACGCCGAGGCCGCCTATGAGCTGCTCCGGACGGCGTGCCGGTCATATAACTGCGATGCCGAAACCTGGTTTCTGTTCGCGGGTGTGAGCGCGGAGCTCAATCGGTTCGATGAAGTTGTCGAGGGCTGCCGGCGCACCGTGGAGCTGGAGCCGCACCATGCGCGGGCCTGGTACAATCTCGGGCTGGCCTGTTTCCACCTTGGCCGGCTGAAGGATGCCGTATTCGCCTACCAGTCGGCGCTCGCCATCGAACCGGACTCACCAGCCATTCTCGGCAACCTCGGCGCGACCTGGCTGGAATCGGGTGATCCGGTACGTGCCCTCGAATGCTGCGCCAGGGCGGTGGAACTCGATCCGCGATCGGTGACAGCCTTCAATTCCCTGGGCATTGCCTACCGTGAACTGGGCCGCTACGATGATGCCCTGGACGCATTCGAACGGGGTGCGCGGGTCGACCCGGAAAACACGGATGTACACTGGAACCGCGCGCTGGCACTGCTCAAGATCGGGGATTTCCAACGGGGCTGGGACGAGTTCGAATGGCGCTGGCGTTATGAGAAGGCGATGCTGCGGACAACGCCGTATCCTGCATGGAGGCGCAAGCGGCCGGTTAATCCACTGCTTGTTTACATGGAGCAGGGCATCGGCGACCAGATCATGTTCGCCTCCTGCCTGCCGAGTCTGCTGGCCACGGGCAGTCGCGTGATCGTCGAGTGTGAGCCAAGACTGGTGCCGTTGTTCGAGCGTTCCTTTCCCGGTGCCCGGTTTCATGGCGGTTCCTGGGATGAGCGGCGCGCAGAGTGCCAGATACCGATCCAGTGCCAGATTCCGATGGGCAGTCTGCCACGGCTGTTCCGGCGCGACCGGGGGGCGTTCCCCGCGCACGCGGGCTATCTTTCGGCAGATGAGAGGCTGATCTCGCACTGGCGTGCCACGCTTGCCGCCCTGGGTGACGGCCTGAGGGTCGGGATTTCCTGGCGTGGCGGCAAGGACGAGCGCACCCGGGCCAGGCGGACGATTCCGCTGCCCGCCTGGCGTGAGGTGGCCAGCATCGGCAACGTGGTGTTCATCGACATTCAGTATGGCGACCGGCGCGAGGAGATCCAGGCGGCGCACAGGGCCGGCATGGATCTCCACTCGATCGCCGGTGTGGATGCCATGACCGACCTCGATACATTCGCCGCCCTGCTCAAGGCACTCGACCTCGTGGTGACCGTGGACAACAGCACCCTGCACCTGGCAGGCGCGCTCGGTGTCGAGACCTGGGGTCTGCTGCCGTATGATTCGGACTGGCGTTGGGAGACGGGCAAGAACCGTACGCTCTGGTATCCGGGTGTACGGTTATTTCACCAGACAGGTCGCGGAGACTGGACGGATGTGATCGGGTCCCTCAGCGCCGAACTTGCCGTCAGGGCGGCGGAACTTTGAGGCTGACAACCAGGACATGACCTGCTTCTTCATTGGCGGAGCCCCCCGCTCCGGCGGCACCCTGCTCACGAGTATCCTCTGCTCCGACCGCACGACCAACCCGATGTTGCGTGAGGCACATTACCTGCGCGAGATGGTGCAGGCTTACCGGCAAGGCAAGCAGTTCTTCAATACCCTGGAGGGGGGCCACTTCTTCAGCGACTCCGAAGACCTGCGACAGTTCTCCGCGACCTGGGTCCAGGCCTTCCTCGATAAACTCGGCGCCCGGTACGCATCCGCCTCCCATCTGGTGCTGAAGAGCTTTCTGATGAGCGTGATGTTTCCCGCCGTGTTCGAACTGCTGCCGGAGGCCAGGTTTCTGATCTCGGTGCGGGACCCGCGTGACATCGCCTGTTCGCAGATCGACGTCGGAGAACGGCAACGCCGGCAGGGGCTGAACGTCCGTTTCCCGCGCGATGTCACCCGGCTGTCGCGCGAGAACCGCCACTACTATCTGCCGTCCATGACCTTCCGTCACCCCGGTTTCCAGAGTCAGGTGCTGTTCGTGCGCTACGAGGATCTGGTTCAGCAGCCAGACACCGAGGTAGGACGGATCCGGGCATTTACCGGTCTGGCGCTGGAAGAATACAATCCGGACGGGTCCTGGTCCGGCGGCGGGCGCGATTTCAACGGTGACCGCGAATCCGGCGACCCTTACATCAACGACCTCTTTGGCAAGGGTGTCACATCCAGGCGTGTGGGCCGCTACCGGGAAATGCTTACGCCCGGAGAGATCCAGGCGGTCGAGACAGAGTGTGCGCCATTGTTTGCTACATTTGGGTATGAGCCAGGTCCTGAATGACAGGGTAGTCTGATACAGCGATGCAGATCGCATTCTCCAGTATCTGCGGTGCGTGCATCGGATTCAGGGTGAAGCCCGCTTAACAGTTTATCTACGCAATCTGTTGCACGCCCGAATGTTTCAGTACATACAAGGTTTACGTAACGAGAGCATTTTCCGCCGGGATGTACACCATGCAATTCCAACGGGAAGACTGTTTTCGATTGGAGTCCGGCCGTATGTCGGATTCTTCAGGTTTTCCTCATCTTTCTTTAGATATAGGATATCGAGCATGCAGGCCGTTGGAAGGTTACCGGCAAACGGGTAACAAAGCTGTATCACCAATAGTTCGAGAAGGGATTGAGCACCATGCTGTCATCTTGGTCCATTGACGAAATGTTTGCGGAATTCCGTGCGCTCGGTGGCACGGCCGACAATGTAGAGCAGCGAGAAGGCCCCTTTGGTTCGGGTCTGTTTCCGGTCGACCCGGCGCAGCCAGTCGCTGTCCACATACCTGCTGCCATGCTTGTCCCCAGCCGGCATGTGATTCAGGAAGGAATAGACCTGGTCGTGTCACCGGCATCTCACCTCGATCCACAGGTGAAGGATTTCTTCACCCGCTACCAGCGTGCGTTTTCCTGGGGGGGCGAGGCGCGCACGAGTATTGAGACTTTTCACGGGCAGTTTGCCGAACTGCCTGACGATATTGTGCGAGCGCTCGCGAAGATCGGCATCGAGATCAATCAACCGCTCAGCAAGGAATGGTTACCCTTTGAGCTATTCAAGATGAGCAGAACCTTTACATATCACGATGAGCCGGTTTTCATGCCTGTTATCGATCTGATCAATCATGGACGCGATGCACAGGGCTTCGATACCAGGGATGGAATCCGTGTTGCGGGTTCATTCCCGGGCGAGGTCCTCGTTCACTATGGACCTGCAGACAGCATTGGCCGCTTCTTCAGCCAACAGTTCGTCAGCGACGAATTGTCGGCGTTCTCTCTGACAATCACGATTCCCGTCGCAGCCGGCGGGAAAACCCTTTACGTTGGTCGCCGGATCTTTGAGAAGCAGACGGCGAGCGCCATGCCGCTGCTTCCGGTAGTTCGGGAGGACGGTGACCGCGTCACGCTCTCTCACCTGATGCTGGGGAACGAACGTATGCCGCGCCTTCCAAGGACCCTTTTCCGGCAGGTTCTGCCATCCCTTGCGACTGAACAGGCCGACGAGCTGTTCCAGAGAATCGTAAACACCAATATACTGTTGCTCATCGGCCTGCTTGATGCGCTTGACGCACGCGAAGACGAGATAGCGCGACAACTCCGGAGGGTAGCCCGGCTCCAGCTCAAGGATATAGCCCAGTCTTATGGGGCACTGGACTCAGACGCAATCATTATGAAACGCAAGGTTATTCAGCAATAGGCCATCTGTTCACGAGACAACCCATGCCGAACAGCCACTATCAATCTGCCGTATCACCTGATTACTGGAAAAATCTGAGCCCGGATCTGCATATTACCGACTTTCCGTTCAAGGACTTTCCACATTTCCCGATTCCGGATTCTCAAATCCTGCAGAGCTTCCAGAACCTGAAACAGGAGGGGTATTTTCAAACCCCGCCTGTCATCCCTAAGGCTATGACGGCACGCCTTGCCGCGACGGTTCACAACATCGTATCGGCCGGTTTCCCTGCCGTGTTCGCATTTGTATATGACGAATACTGGGGTATTGTCAGAGGAATAGAGCAAATCTTCAAACCTGCGCTCGGTGAAAACTATTTGTTGAGTCCGGGTGACATGTGGATTTGGCATGTAGACGAGCACGGCCGAAGCTCGGGCTGGGGCCCGCACAGAGACTTGCTGGATACAACCAGCCTTCGAACCGACGGGAGCCCACGAATTCTCACGGTTTGGGTTCCGCTCACTGATGCAACTCCTCTCAACGGATGCATCTATCTGGTACCGACTCATCGGGACCCGGATTACCCCGACAAACTGAATGAGCGATCCGTAGCCTTGGATACGTTGCAGAGCATCCGCGCCCTGCCCGCGGCTTCAGGCAGCCTGCTCGGCTGGAGTCCGGTTATCCTGCACTGGGGTGGCCGTCACAGTGGCCACAGCGAAGGAGCAAGAATCAGCGTCGCCTTTTATCTCAATGATGGCGCTCCTGATCTCGACGGCGGGATTTCGGCCAGAGAAAGTACATTTGTGCCTTTCTGGTACAGGCTTGGTGCAATAGGTGCGATGTTATCGCTGTTCGATGGCAGCCCGCTTGCCAGTGATTTGCGTTTCCCGACCGCACTTAAGTCTGTATTGCAACCCTATCTTGACCGGGTAAGACGCAGTTGACAGCGGATTCGAGCCTGTCAATGAGCCACTGCGCCGCTGTCCTCGTGAAGGTGTTCCACGCCTGCCATTTCTGCAGCACAACATAGTCACACCGTTTGATCGACAAGGTCCGCAAGCGCTCCCAGATGACGCTGGTAATTCCGCCATCGGCCCACCGATTTATCGTGGACTGGACGGCGCACATCATCATAGCTAGGCGTGCTCACGACCCGCACATTTTCGTGAAAGTGCAGGCACTGTTCGTTCCATGCGAGACCGCAGAACTCAACCAGCTTGCGGGCGCCGTGCTCGATTTCGCCAACCAGATCCTCGTAACGCACCTCGTACAGGGGTACACGGATGATGGTTTTCCAATGCGCCATCAGCGCCTGGTACTGGCGGTAGTAGTCAGCCAGGGCATCCGTGTCATTTGTATAGGGATGATTCGCCGTCATCTGCTGGAACCAGATCGAGAGGCAGGTGTCACGCGGGTCGCGTACACAGTGAACGACCCGGCAACCCGGAAACAGCAGATCGATATATCCCAGCGCCAGGAAGTTGTGTGGCATTTTGTCGATGATCCGCATCGCAGCGGGCGCGAGCCGCGAAACCGTGTCGATGTAGCCCTGCGAAGCAAGGTCGAGAGCAGACACAGTTAGCCGCCCGAGACCCTCCGGCGTGGACACAGGACCTCCCAAAGCATGCACGATCCGGGCGATATCGTTCCGCTCTCCAGCACCGTACACGTCCGGGTGACTGGCCAGTATCTGTTCAACCAGGGTCGTACCCGAACGCGGCATGCCGACGACGAAAACTGGGAGCACGGTTTTGATGCTACTGCGGGAAAGTTGCGGATGACGTGCGGATGAAAAGGCCGCGGTAATGCCGTAAAAGGTATTCCGGGTCTGCTCCGGATCGTAGTGATAATTCAGCAACCCGTTACCTGCCCTGTAATGTTCAAAGGCCCGGTCATAATCGCACAGGTTGTCATAGAGCTTGCCGAGCGCGAAGTGGATATCGCTTCGAAGCGATTCTGCCATCGGGGTGGCAACGAGTTCTTCGAGTAGCGTGGCCGCCGCGGATTCATCTCCGGTGTGCTTCGCCAGCACTGCATTGGCAAGCGCGACTACCGGAGCGACGGGCCGCTTGGCAAGCGGTCTTTCCAAAATGTCCATGGCCTGCCGATGGTCGCCTTCGTACTCGTAACTGAGCGCCAGCATGGCGCAGGCGTCCGGGTGTTCCGGCTGCCGCGACAGGATGACGCGTAACTGGGTACGCGCCTCCAGGTATCGCCCGGCCGCACTCAACAGACGGCCAAGGCAGACGCGGGCTGGAGTTCGTTCCGGGTCAAGCGCAACGGCTTCACGGTACACCGTTTCGGCACTTCCGGACTGTGATAGCGATTCGAAACGATGTCCGGCTTGAATCAGTGCGTGGTAGAGGTGTCCGGCGACAGTCGGGTTGTTGGGCACGAGTGCGCGCGCCTTGCGCAGTGGCTCCACGGACATGATCGGCCGCCCGAGCGCGAGCAGGGCGGACCCGAGCAGTAACCAGCAGTGCGGATTACCGGGATCCTCGACAGTCTGATGCTCAGCGGCACGCCAGGCCTCTTCGTTGCGACATGCTCGCAACAGATCCTGTATCCGCTCTAATGGGTCTGCCACTATCATCAACCCGGGTTCTTGCACCACAGCCGCCATGCCTGACGATAGCGGCTTTCAAGGCGCATGCAAAACCCCTCCCCATCCATGAGCGGCGACGTTCGCATGCGATTGCGTAATGACTCGTGCAATGTCGCGAGGAGCGAACCGTCGTTCGCAAGGTCAATCGCGCCAGCCTCGTATTCGCCGAGGCTGGCTGCTGCAAACTCCGACAGTCCAACCTGGTGTAACAGACTCAGCCCGACCCGGCCGGCATGGGCCGGGCCAGCAAGCGTCATGACAGGCACACCCATCCAGAGCGCTTCGCAGGTCGTGGTGGTGCCATTGTATGGAAACGTGTCGAGTGCGATGTCCATGCGCTGATAACAGGCAAGATGCTCTGCGGTGGACGCGATGTACGGAAGCAGCACGAGACGGGTAGCCTCTACCCCATGGTCGCCGAATCGTACGGCTATCCGCTCACGCACCCTGACATCGGCAAGCGCCGCTCCCTTGAGGAGCAGGCGGCTACCGGGTACCGATCGCAGGATCGTGGACCAGCTAGTGACGACCGAATCGTTCACCTTGGCAAGATTATTGAGCGAACCGAAGGTCACGAAGCCATTGTGTAAGTGGGGTGGTGGACCGCAATCCGGTGTTTTCGTAGGTGGCGAATAACAAAGGAATCCGTCGGGAATTCGCAGCAGTGTTTCGGTCGCGCGGTCATCCGCTTCAACGGCAGGATCGGCCCATTCGTCAGTCAGGCGATAGTCCATGGCCGGGAGCCCAGTTGTATCCGGGTAACCGAGCCAGCTCATCTGCACGGGGGCGGGGCGGTACATGAATGCACCCAGACGATTGCCACTGGTGTGCCCGGAAAGATCCACCAGTATATCAATCCCGTCCGCAGCGATTAGTGTGGAGAGATCGCGATCGCTCAATGTAAAAACATCACGCCAGAGGTCCGCCGCTTCGCGCAGCGTGCTGGTCGTGGCATCGTGTCGTTCGGGTCTAAGATTTGAGTAGCAGTAGACAAGGTGATGCGCCTGATCACGGTGGGTGAGCACCGGTTCGATGAAATGCGCGACGGAATGCAGCCTGAAGTCGCATGATACGTAGCCTATTCGCAACACACGTTCCGGGTCGGGCTCATTCGCGTGCCGTATCCTTTCGTCCGGCACGGTGCCATAACTCTCACCCCAGACTCGATGCGCATCGTAGAGTTCCTGTGGTGAAATCTTGTCGGAGTAATGCAGGTCCATTAGCAGGTGTTGCTGCATTTCCGTGTTTGTGGGGTCGAGTTCGACTGCTCTCCGGTCGTGCTGCAACATCGCTCCGATCCGGCCTTCGTCAAGGAAGAGACCGGACAGGCTGGCATGCGCGCGTGCATTGCGTTCATCCGCATCGAGAAGCAACTGAAGATCGCTGGCCGCATCGGTCAGTCGACCCGTGTGGCGGAGTATCATCGCGCGTCCGAAACGCGCCTCGACATGACCGGGGTCAGCGGCAAGACATGCCTCGAAGCCGCGCAGTGCCTCTTCATGACGGCCCAGCTCGGACAAGATGAACCCCAGTTGATAGCGGAGATCTGCCTGCGAGGGCAGCTGCGCGAGGCCCTGTTCAGTAACCGCCAATCCCTGGGTGAGTTCATCCCGGTCGATCAGCGACCTGGACCAATCCAGATAAGTACCGGCCATCTTCGGGTGAGCGGCAACCAGTTGTCGGTAGCAGGACTCCGCCGCGCCATATTGTCCCAGCCGTTGGTATGCCGACGCGATGTTATTGATGGCCTGGAGCTGGCTCGGGGCGATAGCGAGAGTCTCCTGGTAGAGGCTTATCGCCAGCTCGGGTCTGCCTTGTTGAAGAACACTGTCGGCCAGGGCGGTAATGATCTCTGCATTGCCGGGCTGGAGTGACCTTGCGCGGCGCAGGATTTCTTCGGCCTCGGCTGCCCGTTCCTGACGCAGCAGCGCAATACCGAGATTGTAAAGAATTACATATTGATCAGGCGCGAGTGTCAGTGCTTTGCGACAGCATTTCTCGGCCTCGCCAAAAGCGCCGAGTGCACCATGGACGGCGCCAACCAGGAACCAGAGCTCGGGATCCCCGGGAATTTTATTACATAACGCAGAACCCAGCGCAAGCGCCTCGGAAAATCGGCCCAGGCGGCACAACTCCCTAAGTTCGGTCTTCCTATCCGGCATAACCGTGCCGGGCCAACCAGTTACTGGTCAGTGCCGCAAGCCGTGCCTGCTCGACGGGCTTGAGTAGCGTCCGCCACTCACCGCCCACGCTATCGCTCACATGTCCGCCCTGAAATCCGGTAACTTCGTCGTAATGGCGGACGCTGCCATCGGCGTTGCGCTGCACGGGACCCGGTATTCGCCCCCCGCCGTCCGATTCAGTGTCGCCGAGTTCCGCAACATAGCTGCGCACCTTCTCCCGCGCATATTCGCTTGCTATCAGCGCAACCTGTTCGGGCGACACTGGAAGATCGATGAAAGACGCGATGCGTGTGATCGTTTCCACCGGCCGCTGCATGATGTTTTCGTATCGCACGTCGAGCATATCGAACGGGGACTCGACGAGATAGTAATCCACGAGCGCCAGGGACTCGCTGAAACCTTCAATCGCTGCTTCGAAATTGCAGCGGGTGAAGCGCATGTATGAGAGCAGCGCATCACGCGCATCGCGCAAGTTGCACAGTATCTTGAGGCCGGGAAGTGTACCTTCGTAGCGGGCATGCACCTTGATACAAATTAGGTCGGTCGAGGCCACTCCATGGCGGATGGCGAGCCGGAACGACGGAATCGGGTCTGGAGGAATATGCACAGGCCAAGGTGTATGGCCCGACAGGCGGATCAACCGGCGCGCAACGTTGTAGGTCCACATGGAGCCCGTGCGTGGCATGCCTGCGACGATCACGATGGGTTTAATCATATCAGGATCAACCGGATTCTGTCGGGACAGGTGTGATCGCCAGGGCATCGAACAACGGCTGCAGATATTTCTCGTAATTTCTCCACCGCTGCACAGAGTGCCTGTAGATCGGCTGGCGGACCTGGGCGTAGCTCGCCGTCTTAGCTTTCCGGCCGGACTCGTAAAAACGCAGACAGCGCTCGTCCCAGGGCAGGCTGCAGTGCTCGAGCAGCGCGCGGCTGCCCGCCTCGGGATCGTCGACCAGGGACTCGTACCGTGTCTCGAACATCGGCACCCCCAGCGTATCGCGAAAATGGGTCATCATCCTCTGGTACTGGCGATAATGCTGGCCCAGGTGTGTCAGATCATAGGCATAGTTGTGATAGCTCGCGAAGTCCTGGAAATAGCAGGACAGGCAGACATCGGCGGGGTCACGCAGGCAGTGGATAATGGGCGCATCCGGGAACAGGCGATGTAGCAAGCCGAGAAACTGGAAGTTGTGTGGCATCTTGTCGGTCACGAAGCGGGCACCCGGGGCCAGAGTGCGCAACTCATCAAGGTAGGCCCTGGCCATGTCCTCGCAGTCGGCCTGCGTCAGATGAGGCAGGTAATCCGGATAGCCGAGGGTGCATCCGGCACAGGCGCGTGCTGTGCCGGCGATACGCGCGATGAAGGGCAATTCGTCACCCGCATGGACCTCGGGGTGACTGGCCAGGATCTGCTCGACCAGCGTGGTACCCGAGCGCGGCATACCAACGATGAAGATCGGCGTCACATCTGAGGCGGGTACAGCGGACGGCAGACGGGCGAAGACCTCCGGCGACAGCACCGCGATCAGCTTGTCGACATGGCGTTCATCGTCCGCCGCGTTGTACCGGTAGCGCTTCAGCCGGTTACCCGCCTCGAAATGCCGGAAGGCCTCATCGTAGCGCTGCTGCCGGTCGTAGAGTTCGCCGACCCGGAAGTGCAGGTGGCACATTACAATTTCGTTGGACATACCGGACCGAAGACGGAACTCGATTCGCTCGATCGCCTTCTCGCACTCACCGAAATGGCGGCTCAGCCGCGCATAGGTATCGAGTGCACGCAGCCCGGCCGCGCCGGATTCGATTACCGGTTCGAGCAGCACGTGCGCAGCCTCGAAGTCACCCAGCTTTTCCAGTATGCCCGCCCGCGCGCCCACGAGATCCAGGCCATGGTCGCCGGGCAGTACCTGCTGGTAGGCCTCAAGTGCTCCCTGTAGCAATCCAGAGCGTTCGAGGGCAAGCGCTTTGTTGTACTGTGCCTCGGGATATCCCGGATCTAGGTCAAGGCTGTCACAGAAACATTTCAGGGCCTCGTGGGTATTACCGAGATCGAGCTGTGTGAGGCCAAGATCCATCAAGGGCCCCAGCTCTCCAGGCGCCGCCTCTACGGCCTGCGCATAGGTCTGCGCCGCGGCGGCAAGCTGGCCGTATTCGTGGTAGATGGCGCCGATGTTGCGCAGCGCCTCAAGATCATTGGGGACGCGTTGCAGCACCTGCAACCAGACCGCGAGCGCCTGCTCGTCCTGATCGCTCGCGTGCAGGGCAGTCGCAAGACCGGCGAGATAGCGCGGCTCGCCGGGCGTCATTTGGCTCGCGTGTCCATAATGACGCGCGGCCTCGGGCCAGCGGCCCAGCGCATGAAAGGCCGCGGCAAGGTTGTAGTGGACAGCGGGATCATCCGGGTTCAGCGCAACGGCCTGCTCGTAGCAGGCAATGGCCTCCCCGTGCCGATACAGCGCCGAAAGCGCCGCACCCAAGTTGCTCAGGTCTCTGGCCTCCCCCCCCGACAGGGACACGGCCTTGCGAAAACTCGTCTCGGCCTCCGCAGCGCGGCCAAGTTGCAACTGGAAATGCCCCAGGTTGCGGTAACCGGCAACGACCGAAGGGGCCAGCATCGTCGTCTGCCGGGCGCAGCGTGCGGCGTTTTCCGGATCGTCCAGCGTTCCGTATACCACACCGAGCATGTGCCACATGTGAGGATCGCGCGGACACTGCCGGCACAGCTGCTCATAATGCTCCACGGCCTCACTCAGTCGACCCTGCTGAAAATGTTCACGGGCATGACATTCGAGTTCGGCGATCTGTGACGAGGACAATTCCATCGTGAAATACGACTCTAGGTCCGGTTTATTGGGGTTTCGAATTCCAAGAACCTGTATCGGTGGCTGCGGGACGAGTTGTGCCCTGGTTTGCGATTGACGGGTTATAGGCTAACTCCCTTAGCCTGAAAAAAGAAAGGGGCGCCGCAGCGCCCCTTTCCCTGTTTGCCTCAGAGCGATTACAGGGGAATCGCCTGAAAGAGCCTGGTGAAATGCCTCAGCTCATTTTCTTGCGACGGGCAACACCCACCAGACCGAGCAGGCCGGAGCCGAACAGCCAGACTGCGGCCGGGATCGGGACAGCAGGTGCGGTTACGTTTGTGACATGGATGGAGGTAATGTCGAAATTGGCACTGAAGCCCGGGAATGGACCGTTGTCCATCGGATCACCACCAATACCATCGTCACCGATGATGAAAGCGCCACCGTTATGGAAATCAGTGTCAAACGATGTCGTAGCCATCGGGGCTGGACCGATCGGGAACTTGCCCTTGTTGATGCCATTACTGGCCGGGGTCGCACCCACACCGGAAATGGTGTCGCTGGTACTGACCGCACCAGCACCGAAGAAACCGGCGGCGTCGAGAATGATACCCACGTTAATGTTGGTGCTCGTGGCCCAGTCGAACAGCATCTTGCCTGCCACCAGCGTGCCGCTACCACCCATCCCGTCGCCGATAGCCTGCATCACAATGTCGTGGGCGCTCGCCTTACCCTTGTTGAAGAACTCAAACGGGTTCACGACTGCGGAACCAGCACCCGTGCTGGTATTGAAGCTGAAGGTACCGCTGATCTGAGTGCGCAGACCGTAACCCCAGGTGGCATCGCCATAGTACGGATAGCTGGTGTTCTGCAGTTGAACACCGGCCGGATCCAGAATGGTGAACAGGCCGGACCAGGACGCATCAATGACTGCTGCACTGGCGCTGGTCGGCATTGTAGCCACACTGATCCCCAGAGAAACGGCAACAGCAGATGCTAGAGCAGTTTTCTTCAAGTTCATGATTGACTCCAAATAATTTGTTAAATATCGATATTAACATTCAATTTTATTGTTAACCGTTAGTTGTTGTCAGTACCTAAATAGCTCCGCGAGCACTGACAGTGAACCGAACCGGCATGACAATAGCTGCACAGGCACCATTATTGTTGCAACTAGCGGGCCAAATTTTATTATTTAAGGAATAACAGTGTTATAAATATTCGCCCGTTCATAACACTATGGCTGTTGCGCCGGATATGTAAGAATTCCCAACAGGATTATAACCATTCAGGCGCCGGTGATACCGCACGGAGATGATGTTATAAAATATCTAAAGATACAAGAGTTGCACTGAAACACAGAACAGATAAGGAGGTCCCTGGACATTTGTAAATAATCACGACAGAATTCTCTTGCCCATCCGATGTAGCCGCAGTGCCAAGCGTCAACTGGTCAAGCACAACTGGAAAACCCGCACGTCGAAACTATGCCACATCGCTACGGATCCACAATAATATCGTGCGATACCGAAAGCTGATCAGCTTGACAAATAATCCGCCTACCAACAATCATGTGGCCGCGAAAGCTGACCGGATAGATTTCTGCCCCTTCAAGGCATGTATTGCTTATTAATAATACAATCTGAACCGTACTCGGCGCCAGTCGTCGCGACCCGAACACCAGGATAAACGGAGGCGTTACAATAAACAACTCAAAATCCCACATTAGGGACTTCCGGAGGAGACCAAATGAAGCGGCTATTCAAGCATCTGCGTAGTTTATGTGTTATCTCACTGCTTATTACACCCTTTAGCGCCTACGCGACCAACGGATACTTCCTGATCGGTTATGGCGCCAAGTCCCGGGGTATGGGTGGTGTGGGCGTAGCCTATGCACAGGATGCCCTGGCCGCGGCATTCAATCCCGCCGGCATGACGGATGCCGGTGTGAGCACCATGCGCATCGACTTCGGTATGGAGCTGTTCAACCCGCCGCGCTCGGTTATCCACAGCAGCGACACGCTCGGCTCACCGGTGTCCATAACCGACGAAAAAAGCGGCAGCAACGAGTTCCTGATACCCAGCTTCGGCGCCATCTACAAGTTCAATCGCAAGATTTACATGGGCATGGCGGTCATCGGCAACGGGGCCAACACCCGCTATCACCAGGCCGTACCCGGTATACCCACCTGCGTCAACGGCGACACATCCGGGGGCACCGGCAGTTACTTCTTCAACTTCAACTGTAATGCCGACAGCACCACGGTCGGCGTACAGCTCCTGCAGGCGCAGATGCTGCCAAGCATCGCCTACCAGGTGAGCAGGACCCAGTCCCTGGGCGCCTCGCTGGCCATCGGCATCCAGCAATTCCGTGCCTATGGCCTCGGTGCCTTTGAGGATCTGGGATTCGCTGGTGCCGGTGCTACCGGCACCAGCGGTAACGGCAATGACTACTCGTATGGCCTCGGCGTACGCGTGGGTTGGCTGGGCAAGTTCCTGGACAAGAAGCTGACCCTCGGCGTCAACTATGCCTCGCGTGTCTTCATGACCCGCTTTGAGAAATATGACCAGCTGTTCGCCGAGCACGGTGACTTCGATATCCCCGAAAACTATTCCGTCGGACTGGCCTACAAGCTGACGCCCAAGCTGACGGTTGCCGCGGATATCATGCAGATCAATTACAGCAACGTCGCCTCGGTCGGCAACCCGGGACCGGTTGACCCTGTCGACCTCAATCCGCTCTGCCCGGGCGTCGACCCGGCGATTTGCCAGCTGGGCGGCGATCTCGGCATGGGCTTTGGCTGGACCGACTCAACGGCCTACAAGATCGGACTGAATTATGATTACAGCAAGCAGTGGAGTTTCCGCGCAGGCTACAACCACGGTGATACCACCATCAAGAAGGACCAGGTCCTGTTCAACATGCTGGCGCCGGCCACGGTGGAGGATCACGTCACGCTGGGCGCTTCTTACCGGCCGAGCAAGAATGTGGAGTGGTCTGCCAACATCATGCACGCCTTCGAAAATACCATCAGCGGCCCGACGGCCTTTGGCAACCTGCCCGGCGACGATGCATCCATCACGATGGAAATCAACACGGTCGGCATCAGCTTTGCCTACAATTTATAACCACAAGGAGATGGGCCGGTTAATGATTTTTTGTCTGCATATCTAAATTCTTGAGGGAAAGGGCATGTCACATTTAACAATAAATCTGACTCGCACGATCAAAATGACGGCTATGGCCAGCGCCATGGCCATAGCCTTGGGCGGCAGCAGCCTGCTGTGCACAAGCACACCGGCAGCGGACCTGATTTTCAGCTTTACCGGCAGCACCAGTGGCGGTCTGTTTACCATGCTGGATCCGGCGGGGTGCCGCTGGGCAACACCAGCTACCCGTACTACGGCGATCGACCTAGGGCTACGGCTGGCGTACCCAGCTTACCGGCACCATCACCATCGACCCGGCAACCAAAAGCGGCTCGATAGCGATCGCCCCATTCGAGTTCTCAATGGCGGTCCAGCGGTTGCGCATGATATCACGTTAACCGATGCCAGCAGCGATCCGCTCGACACCGGCGGAGCTACCATGTTGTTGGGCAATATGAGATTCGACTGGAGTGGCAGCAACGACATCCCGGTGACGCTGGTCTGGGACGCCACCTGGCCTGATGACCGCTATAAATAGCGGCCTGGCGGTCAGTGACGTAGTTTCGCGGTGGCGCAGCATGTGCCACCTGCGCGACCCCGGCATCAAACGGGATCACCAAGGGCAAGTTGCCGATAGGTCCGGTCCCGATGGCCACCACTTCTTTTGATACCTCTGACACTGGCGCACCGAATTATACGGCCACATTACCACTGGTTAACGATACGGCTTGCAATTGGCGGCTCGCCCATGCAGGCCGGTCCGTTTCCCGGTTTTAATGCCAATTTCGATTTCTCATCGCTGACCCTCATCAGCGATGGCAGTGGCCCGACCTTTACACAGCCGGCGGACGTCAACTTCACCGCGCCGGAACAGGCAACACCCGCGGCCATCAGCGTCGGTCTCGGTACGGTCACCGACGAGGCGCCGCCCGGCACCACGGTCGAATACAGTATCGACGGCAAGGCGATCAACGACCCGACCAAGACCTGGATTGCCGACAACAACGGCAGCAACACCATCTCGGTCAACGCCACCCAGACCGTGACGACCCTGGCGGTCGACTGGCGTGCAACCGATACCCTGAGCGGCCAGTCGTTTCAGACCCAGAACGTGACGGTCACCATCACGGATACCACGGCACCCAGCATCACCGGCACGCCGGCAGACGTGAGCACCAGCGTCACCAGCACGGCAGACAGTGTCTGCTTCGGCGCACTGACCGCCACGGATGCCGTTGACCCGACACCGGCCATCCAATGGTCCCATGACGGGTTCACCTTCAACACGGCGAATCCGACAGACAACTGCTCGACCGGTTTCGGCCCCAATGCCAACACGGTAACCTGGCGGGTGACGGACGACACGGGCAACACTGCGACCTACCTGCAGACCGTTACGCTGAACCTGCCAGCCGGCATTACCGGCAAGGCCTGCACCGTTGATCTCGCCACAGCCGGTGCGCGCCTGCTGGAAGGCGACTTCACCATGCGCACGTCATCCGGTTCCATTACCGGGAACATCGACCACGGAGTCACCGGTAATATCGACACAACCGTGTTCTGTACCGACCCGGACATCGTGAACTGCAACCCGACCCCGCCCGCGGTCACACTGATCTCAGGACAGCCCTTCTTCGGATTCGACTGGTCGGCCGCGCCAGTGCGACTGTTCGATCAGGGTACCTGGACATTCGAGACCTGTCCGTTCCCGCGGGTGGCGGTCAATGCCGGAACACCAAGCGCTGACTGGATATCGGATCCGGCCAATGGAGGCGATGGCTCGACCAAGTGCGGAAGCCAGTTCGCGCCCAACCCGATTACCATGACCGTCGGGGCGGGTCAGCTGGGCGCACACATGCTGTTTAACTGGGCGAGCAACGTTGCCATCGACGTGGTCGTGGTATGGGATGTGGGCTGCAACAAGTTCGAACTCACCTCCACCGACCCCGACGGCGACGGCATCCTGTCCACCCCGATGGTCGATGGACCCTTCAAGGGTTTCAATGCCGCGTTTGACGTCAAGACCCAGCCCGGCGAACCACCGATCGCGGATGGCGGCTACACGGTTACCGTCGCGACAGCCCAGAACCCGGTAGCCGGCGAATCACCGCTCCCGCTGACGACACAGGCATTGCCGGCCTTCACGGCAGACTCGGCTGCGGTACGATCCTGCGTAGGCGGCTGCTACAAATTCACCACCACGGATCTGCTCGACGGCAATGACGTCGCTGGCGCCTACAAATACGCCCAGGTCACACTGCCGCTGAGCGAGGTCACCCCGTTCTGGTCGCTGTACCGCAAGTACGACGAGGCCACCATGACCTGGGGGCCGTTTACGATCAACAACCGCAACAATGTCCTGACCGCGCCGCTGGATCAGGGCACCGGCGAGTGTCCGGAACCGGGCAACGGCACCTATGACCGCCCCTCCTCCGGTGCGCTGACGGACAAGCTGCGAGAAAACGATCTGTGTGTCCAGCTCACGATCGAGGACAACGGTCCGAACGACGCCAATCCGGCGGCGGGCACGGTGGATGATCCGGGCGGGGTGGCTGAAGTCCCGGCTGGCGTGCTGCCGAAGCCGGAAAGTAGCGGCGGCTGTACCGTTGCCGGCTCGACAGTCGATCCTGCAAAGGGCGGGGCGTGGTGGCTGGTGGCCGGCTTCCTGACCTGGATGGGCTGGAAACGCCGTAACCGTCACTCACTCTAGCACTCGATTGCATGTGCAGCGGCGCAGTCAGGAATGACTGCGCCGTTTTATTTTGCATGGCGCACGATGCACAGGCATGATATTGACCCACAGCCCGCTATCTGTTCAAATCAGCAAATTATTTACAATTCAGAATCTTGGTTTAATCACCATCCTAGGATAAGGCAATCCATGACACGATCCCGTTTTGCATTGTTGTTGATGATACTTTTATGCTGCCAGCCTGCCCGGTACGCCAGTGCTGGCCAGGGCGATGCCGGTGGAAACTATTATCATGTTCAACCCGGAGACGTCCTGGATATCTCTGTCTGGAAGGAGGAAGACCTGGTACGGCAGGTCCTGGTTCGACCGGATGGAGGAATATCATTCCCGCTGGCCGGAGACCTCCAGGCTGCCGGCAAATCCATAGCTGAAATCCAGTCGCTGATCGCCGATCGACTTGAAAAATATATTCCTGAACCACTCGTCACAGCGGCTGTCCTGAAACTGGACGGAAACAAGATCTATATCATCGGCAAGGTAAACAGACCAGGCGAATATGTTGCGAACCGGTATCTCGATGTCATACAGGCGCTCAGCATCGCCGGCGGCATGACACCGTATGCAGCAGATAACAAGATCTTGATTCTGCGCCGCACCGACGGCAAGCTGAAGTCAATTCCTTTCAGGTACAGCGATATCGAGAAAGGTGAAAACCTGCAACAGAATATCATTCTGCAAAGCGGGGATGTGGTACTGGTTCCGTAACGTGACAGGTGCGCAGTGAATCAGGTGATTCTGCTGGCCGCGGGGACAGGCGGAAACAAGCGGCAAGATAACTGCCATTCGCGATGAGGCCGGCACTGCCGTCCTCCTTCGATGGAAACGTAACTGTCGGGGTATTACCAATGGTCTGCTGCAGCCCCCTGCACGTTGCCTGCAACACACCGGCTTGAACGCGAACAGATGAATTCCAGAGGGATCACCGCCTGATGCGCCTGTCGAAGAATCTGCACATGGCGCTTGTCGTGGTACTGGCCATACCCGTGACGGCCAGGGCAGCGGAGTGGTCGGCCGAACCGAAGATTTCCCTGAAAACGGGTTACAACGACAATATCCGGTTGACATCAGCCGCTCACGATTCAGTCTGGGAGTCAGCGCTGTCGCCGTCCGTGAAGTTGGCTGTTGCCACAGAAACCCGGGGGCTGTCCGGCGATGCAGGGTTTGCCATTCGCCGTTTTGCCGGCGGTAGCGGGCGGGAGAGCAGCGACATACTCGATCGGGAAGATTATTACCTGAATACCGATGCCTTTCTCAAAAACCTGCGGGGCAGCTTCAAGGCCAATCTCGATTACAAACGCGACAGCACGCTGGATTCCGAACTGGACCAGACAGGTAACGTCATTGAAGACCGTGCCACACGCGAACAACTGTCACTGGGACCGTCGTGGTCAAGAATCATCACTGAACTCACCCGCCTGGAACTGACCTACCAGTACAGGAATGTTCAATACATCAACGACCCGGGTATCCCTGATCTGGTGGGCTATGAATACCATGTTGGTTCGGCCTCGCTGGTCCACAATCTGACCCCGCGCCTCCAGTACACGCTTGCGGCTGGCTACAACAGCTATCAGCCGGATACCAACTTTAAATCCGACACCTTGACGCTGCAGGCCGGCCTGTCGAGTAATTTCACCGAAACGCTGCTGGCCTCCTTCCTGGTCGGTGAGCGTCAAACCACCTCCGACACATTCATCGGTACCGGGGTTTGTATCGGCGCCAATCCCGGTGCCACCTTCCCGTCCTGTACGGGGGGTATCGCCATCCCGACCGGCTCGGCAAATGCAACGATTGAAACCACCTCCGCGGTATTCAGCGCCAGCCTCGCCAAGACGCTGGAGACCGGCTCGCTCAGTGCCGGCCTGTCACGTTCATCCTCACCAAGTGCCAACGGCGAACTGCTGGATGCCACCCGCCTGATCCTCACCGGTGATTACAGATTGTCTGAAACACTGCGCTCATCCCTGAAAATTGAATACACCGAGAACGAGACCATCGTCAGCCGGGTCGGCTTTACGCCCAATCAGGCAAAAAAGACCTTCTTTCGGGTCACGCCCAGGGCGGCATGGCGCTGGAGTCGCGAATGGGAACTGGCGGGCGAGTATCAGTATGCAAGTTATGAGGACGTCAATGCCAACAAGGCCACCCGCAATGCGGTCTATGTAAGCCTGGCCTACCGCCCCACCAGGATGGCCATTTCCAGGTGATCGTGCGCAGGCCTGTACCGGCTAGCCGGGCGATCATTCAGCCCGGCAGCTGACAGAATTTGCGGGCACTCAATAGAATAATGAATATAATCAATATATTGTGAGTGCCTTGCTTCCCTGGAGCGTTGCATCTTATGTGTATACTCCGTCACGGGCTGGATCACACACCGTATTTGTAGCGCTCGGTGCACTGGTCGCAGACATTCTGTTTTCTTTAGAATGGATTGTGACGTGCACGCCCGGGAGGCATGTCGGGAGACACCGTAGCCAGCACTCACCACCGTCTGCCGGAGCACCCCGTACTGAATCTGATACGGATCTAATACCTAGATACAATTCTCCAGGTGGGCTTCATGATATATTTTAACGTGGTACGGGTCCCGACGGGGATCCAGGATGGAACAGGACATGACTGAACTCGCACTGGAACAAACCCTGGATTTTGGTGATTACCTGGCCGCCTTCTGGCGCCGGCGCCGCATGATTTTCCTGGTAGCCGGCATAGTCTTACTGCTGGGGGTGATCACAGCGGTTGTCTGGCCATCAACCTACCAGGCCTCATCCACCATTCTGATCGAGGAGCAGGAAATCCCCTCCGATCTGATCCAGTCGACGGTAACCAGCTATGCATCCCAGCGCATCCAGGTCATCAGCCAGCGGGTCATGTCGCGCACCAACCTGCTTAAGGTTATCGAAAAATACAACCTCTATGAGCGGGAGCGCCGGCTCAACACCATCGAGGAAGTCCTTAGCGACATGCGTGATGACATCAGCATCGACATGATCAACGCGGATGTCATGGACCCGCGGACCGGACGTCCGACTGCGGCCACTATCGCCTTCAAACTGGGGTTTGCAAGCGATGATCCGCAGCAGGCCCTCAAGGTTGCCAACGAACTGACCACGCTCTACCTGGACGAGAACCTGAAATCGCGTAACGAGAAGGCCGCAGAAACCTATGACTTCCTGACTGTCGAATCGAGCCGGCTGAGCGAAGAAATAAGCCGCCTTGAAAAATCGCTGGCCGAATTCAAGGAAAGGAACATCACCACCCTGCCGGAGCTGCGCGATCTCAATACCCAGATCCTGGAACGCACGGAACGGGAGTTAACCGACCTGGATACCCAGATCCGCGGACTGGAGGAAAGAAAGGTCTATCTGGGCGGTCAACTGGCCGTACTGGATCCCTATGGCAGCCACGATACGCTAAGTCCTTCAGCACGACTGGAAGCACTGCGCACACAATATATCAGCCTGGCCAGCCGGTATTCGCCGGATCACCCGGACATCATCCGGACGAAAAACGAGATCAAGGCACTCGAACTGGAAACCGGGCAGACCGCATCGTCCGGTGACCTGCAGGCACAATTGCGAACCCTGCGCGATGAATTGACGAAAGCTAAACAGACCTACACGGCCGAGCACCCGGATGTAAAAAACCTGACGCGGCAAATCGCCACCCTGGAGCAGGAACTCAAGCAGGTCTCCTCCTCGCCGGCTGCAAATCTGCCACCACCCAAGGCGGACAATCCGGCTTACGTCACTCTGAGTACACAACTCGAGGCGGCGAATAGCGAAATCCGGTCGTTGCGTGTCAAGCGTGGCCAGCTGGTGGCCAAGGTGGCGGAGTACGAGAAGAGGCTGGAACAGACGCCAAAATCCGAGCAGGAATACCGGGGCATTGCCCGCGACCTGGATAACTCGACCAAGCGTTACCAGGAAATCAAGGCCAAGCAGATGACCGCGGAGGTGGCCCAGCAAATGGAGAAGGAACGCAAGGGCGAGAAATTCACCCTAATCGACCCGGCCATCCTCCCGGAAGAACCCATCAGTCCGAACCGGGGTGCCATCATCTTCCTTAGCCTGGTACTGGCCCTGGGTACTGGGCTGGGCTCTGCGGCAGTCCGCGAGAGCCTGGATAACGCCGTGCGCGGCGTTAAGGGTCTGACCACGGTACTGCAAATCGCCCCGCTGGCGGTCATCCCGTACCTGAAGAATGAGGCGGAAAGCAGTTCGCACAAACGGCGGCGCTGGTATCTGCTCATGGCGGCGGTGGCAGGCATCGCCATCGTGTTGCTGGTGGTGCAGTACAACACCCCGCTCGACGTCCTGTGGTTCAAGGGCATGCGCAAGGTCGATACACTGATCGGTGAATGATTGACTGAACGCTCACGCACCCATACAGTCTATTGGACAGCAGGATGACTGCACGTTTACAGGGATGTGAAAGACTGTGTACACAATCCCGGCCGCAATGGCAGGCTGCATGTGGGGCATATATCCCATATTTTATGAAAGGTATTAAGCGCCGCGTTACACAATGACCGCTGCACTGATCGACCCGCCGGTTGCCGACGGGCTGTACCAAAGGACAGTTCCCAAGACCCTGCCTGCTGACTTATAAAGGCTTTATTATAGGCTTTATACGTTAACCGGGCATACTGGAAGATTTCAGAATGGAACGCATCAAACAGGCACTGGAAAAGGCCCGTCAGGAACGCCAGATCAGGCAGGGCGACGCCATCATACTGTCAACCCCGCGGACACAAGGCATCGGGGCGGGACAGGATCAGGGTGTCACCGTTCCCGTCAGTCTGGATGAAGCCGTGTTGCGCGGCAAGCGGGTGATCGCCGCCATGCCGCCCGGGCCATACACCGAGGCCTTCAACCTGCTGCGTACCCGCATCCTGCAGACATTCAAGGAACACAAGTGGAACACCCTGGCGGTGACCAGTCCGGGTCCCAGCGCCGGCAAGACGCTGACAGCGATCAACCTGGCGATCAGTATCGCACGCGAAGTCGACTATACCGTGTTGCTGGTCGATGCCAACCTGCAACAGCCGGACGTGCTGGCGCACTTCGGTTTGCCGCGGCGCAGGGGGCTGAGTGACTACCTGACCGAGGATGCACCCATCGAGGATTTGCTGTTCAAGCCCGGCATCGTCGATCGCCTCATGGTACTTCCCGGCGGGCAACCGCTGGCCAATTCCTCCGAAATGCTCAGTTCCCCGAAAATGGGCCGACTGGTAGAGGAAATGAAGTCACGCTACCACAGCCGCATTATCATCTTCGACCTGCCGCCGGTGCTGACGTCATCGGACACGCTGGCATTCGCGCCCCACGTCGATGCCGCGCTGCTGGTCGTGGAGGAAGGCGCGACCCAGAAAGACGAACTGAAACAGGCCGTCGCCCTGCTGAGTGTCACCAATATCGTCGGCACTGTCCTCAACAAGGCGGAAGTGAAGAGCACCTGACGCTGCCAGCACGATGTACAAAACCTTCTACAAGCTGAAAGAGAAGCCGTTCACCCTGCTGCCGGACCCGGGCTTTCTGTACCTGAGCGACCAACACCGCATGGGCCTGACGCTGCTGGAGTACGGCCTGATGAACCAGGCGGGCTTCATCGTCATCAGCGGTGAGATCGGCGCGGGCAAGACCACCCTGATCCGCCACCTGCTGAACAACATGGGCCAGGAATACACCATCGGCCTGATCACGAACACCCACCGTTCATTCGGCGAGTTGCTGCAATGGATCCTGCTGGCCTTCAATCTCGGCCACAAGGACATGAGCAAGGTCGAGATGCACCAGCGTCTGGTGGATTTCATCATCGACGAGTATGCGCAGAACCGGCGCACCGTGCTGATCGTCGACGAGGCGCAGAACATGGATGCGGAAACGCTCGAAGAACTGCGCATGCTCTCCAACATCAATGCGGACAAGGACCTGACGCTCCAGGTGGTGCTGTCCGGGCAGCGCGAGCTGCGCGAGACCCTGCGCCGTCCCGACCTGGTCCAGTTTGCGCAGCGCATCTCCGTGGACTACCACCTGGAAGCCCTGTCGGAACGCGAGACGGCCGGTTATATCAGGCACCGCATGCAGGTCGCAGGTGGTGACCCGGACACCTTCAGCCCGCGGGCCTGTGCGGCCATTCATCGTTACAGCAACGGCGTGCCACGACTGATCAACCTGCTGTGTGATACCGCGCTGGTGTATGGCTATGCCGATCAGAAACGTCGCATCGACGCCATACTGGTCACCGACGTCGCGCGGGAAAAGCAGCGGGGCGGCATATTCCCGGTCTATGCCCCGGCAGAGGCCAGCGCGGATGAACTTGCCGATGTGCAGGAAACCGCGGCAGCGCAGCAGACCGAACCGGCCGGAGTACAGCGACAGGCGGCAGAACCGGTACCGGCCGGGCACGGTCACGGCGCAGAACCCGTGCGGCAGCGGGCTGCGCCGGTACCGCAGACAGCCGCCGCGAACCGCCGGCCCGCCGACCGCCCGGAACAACACCCGCACCAGGGGCGGCCGGAAACCAGCGTGGCCCCGACGCGGCAGGCGCACGTGGACGAGGCTGCCGCGGAGCGGTGGCAGCAGGCGCCGGCTAAAAAAAAAATCCGGCTCGCGCTGTGCGCAAGGGGAAAATCACGACACTACTTGTCAGCGCTGTTAGAAGAATGTGGTTTTGAGATTACTGACGCCTTCTCTCCCGATGCCGATGCACCGGTAAACCTGAACCCGCGACTGGTTGACGTCCTGTTGATCGATGAAGTGAAAGACAGGCACGATTTTTCACCGGCGCTGGCCGCCGTCCTGAGCGCCTGGCGCGGACCGGTACTGTACAACGACGCGATCGGCACACGGACCAGCCAGCTGCGCGGCAAGGCAGAGTTCAGCCAGGCGCTGGCACGGCGCATCCATGCGCTCGCCGGCCGGCGTGGTCCCGACACCGCGGTAAACCAGTAACGCGGCACCGGGCATGGGCAAACCCGTCATTCTCGTCGTCGGCGGTGCCGGTTACATCGGCTCGCACATGGTGCTTGACCTGCTGCGCGCCGATTATCCCGTGGTCACGCTCGACAACCTGTCCAGGGGGCACCGTGAACTGGTACCCGGTGGCGAATTCGTCAAGGGCGACCTCGGCAATCCGGCGGACCTGCGGGAACTCTTCGCGCGCTACCCGGTAAGGGCGGTGATGCACTTTGCGGCCCATTCGCAGGTCGGGGAGTCGGTCGAACGACCGCTCATGTATTACCGCAATAACGTGGCCAATACCATCGGCCTGCTGGAGGCCATGCTGGAGGCCGGTGTCAGGCATTTCATCTTCTCCTCGACGGCGGCCGTGTACGGTGAACCCGAACGGGTTCCGATCACCGAGGATCATCCCCGCAACCCGACCAACCCGTACGGCGCCACCAAGCTGGCGATTGAACGCTTGCTGGCGGATCTGGGTCCGGCCAGCGACCTCACCTGGAGCGTGTTGCGCTACTTCAACGCGGCCGGGGCCGATGCCGCGGGCAGCCTGGGTGAACGCCATGAGCCGGAAACACACCTGATCCCGCTGGTCCTGCAGGTCGCCACCGGCCAGCGCGCCGGCATCCGCATCTTCGGCGATGACTACCCCACGCCTGATGGCACCTGCCTGCGCGACTATGTCCATGTGTCGGACCTGACCCGCGCCCACCTGCTGGCGCTCGAGAAGCTGCTTAACGGCGGCGGTAACTCGACCTACAACCTGGGCAACAGCACCGGTTACTCGGTCAGGCAGGTCATCGAGGCCGCGCGCCGCATCACCGGGCATCCTGTCCCGGCCGAAATCGCCCCACGTCGTGCCGGCGACCCGGCCGTGCTGATTGCCGACTCCGGCCGTATCCGCGCACAACTGGGCTGGCAACCGGCCTACGAAGATATCGACGCCATCATTCACACGGCCTGGGCATGGCACCAGCATGAGGCCGTCTGACACGTGCCGGCACACCCGCTGCGCTGGTTGTTTATGGTGCTGACCCTTGGCTGGGCCGGCCTGATCTACTATCTTTCCGACCAGCCGCGACTTAGCATAATCTCGCTGTTCCCGCAGCAGGACAAGGTGCTGCACCTGATCGCCTACAGTGTGCTGGGATTTCTTGCCATGGGTTCCTGCAAGGCAAACGGCTGCAGGCACCAGGCCTTTCACTACTGGCTGGTGGTCACGCTGGTCGGGGTGTACGGCGTTCTGGATGAAGTCCACCAGTATTTCGTACCCGGGCGCCAGTCGGATGTTCTCGATGTACTGGCGGATGCCAGCGGCGGCCTGCTGGGTGCAGGGCTGATGTTGCTGCTGTTGCGCCGATACCTGCGTCCGGCCACACCGGATGTACAGCCATAAGGTGCATTCCGCAGGAGCGGATCGCGTCCGCGACCTTTATTCCACCTGTCTGTGATGTTCCGCGTTGTACCGTGGGAGTTTTCCAGCGCTCAGGCAACGCCGGCCTACAGGTACTGTGACCAGTCGCGGCTGTCATCGCCAAACACCAGGAAGAAGGGGTTCAGCAGCGAGTCCTTGGTGTTGTAGCGCAACGGCTTCATGCCGGTATCCGTCACCTTGCCGCCGGCCAGCTCGACAATGCATTGCGCTGCCGCCGTATCCCACTCCGAGGTAGGACCGAGCCGCGGATAGATATCCGCAAGACCCTCCGCAACGAGGCACAGCTTCAGGGAACTGCCCATACCGACCAGCTCGTGGTCACCCAGTTTTTCCAGGAAGGCGGTCAGTGAACTGCCGCGGTGTGAACGGCTGCCGACCACCCTGACCGGTCCCCCGTCCAGTTTGCGCGCCCTGATCGCCACCAGCTCGCCATCCCCGGTTTGCTTGAATGCACCGACCCCGCGGCAGGCACGGTAACTGACACCGGTGACCGGCACATGCACCACGCCCAGCACCGGCACGCCCGCCTCGATGAGCGCGATATTGACCGTGAACTCGCCGTTGCGCTTGATGAACTCGCGCGTACCGTCAAGCGGGTCGACCAGCCAGTAATGCTGCCAGCCGGAGCGCTCGGAAAACGGCAGGCTGGCCGACTCTTCCGAGAGGATGGGGGTGCCCGGGGTCAGCTTGCCGAGACCATCGACAATAGCGTGATGTGAGGCCAGATCCGCGGCGGTCAGCGGCGAGCTGTCGGCCTTTTCCTCCACCGTGTAGCCATCGCTGTCGTACACCTCCAGTATCCTGTCACCGGCACGTCGCGCCAGTGCAGTGACCGGCTCCAGCAGGCGGCCGATATCCGTGATTCAGAGCATCGTTAGTCACTTTTTTATCCCTAGTATCGAAAATTGGAAAATACGTCGTTGCCTGTCATCCGCGGGTGCAGATACCGGTCGCAGCGGCAGCAGGCCACGAAAACATGGCAGACAAGTATACCCTGTCCGCGCCTTCCGCGCGCCTGCCCCGCCGGCGGATGCAGGGAACTTCACGCGCCGGGAATTGCGCGCCTGACGCAGCCAGAAAGGCCCCGTATTCGATGCCGTAGCAGGCGGCAGCAACACCCGGTCGCGTCGATCTGGTACCATTGAACGCAGTACTTGCTCCGGCACCCGTATCCATGATCCCCTGGCAGGATATCGACAGCGTATTTCTCGACATGGACGGGACACTGCTGGATCTGCACTTCGACAATCATTTCTGGCGTGAACACGTCCCGCTGCGGTATGCCGAGCAACACCGGCTCGCCCTCGATGCGGCAAAATCCGATCTGGTCCCGCGTTTCAGGCTCAAGGAGGGCACGCTGGACTGGTACTGCGTGGAATACTGGAGCCGCGAGCTCGGGCTGGACATCGTCGCACTCAAGCGCGAGATCCGTCACCTCATCGCGGTGCATGAACATGTTCCCGAGTTCCTGCGGCGCGTCCGCACATCCGGCAGGCGTGTCGTCATGCTGACCAATGCCCACGCCAGGACCCTGGCACTGAAAATGGAAGTGACCGGCCTGGCCGGCGCATTCGATGCGTCGGTGTGCTCGCACGAGCTCGGCTACCCCAAGGAAGATCTGCGGTTCTGGTCCCGGCTGGAACGCCGGGAACACTTTGCCAGGGAGTCCGTGCTGTTCATCGATGACAGCCTGTCCGTGCTGCGCACAGCACGCGCGTACGGTATCGGCCACCTGCTGGCGATCAGCCGGCCCGACAGCCGTTCACCGGCGCGCGCCATCGACGAATTCATGGCCATCGAGGGATTTGACGAAATCATGCCGACGGAGAAGACGAGACGTGAAAAATGAATTTTCTCCCTCCCCTGCAGGGAGCAGGATGCATTGTTTTGTTTCCGTGTAATTCCGTGTGCTCCCGTGGCCATCATCCTGCACGCAGAATAGCGCCGGAAAAGATATGTCTCTCTCTCCCTACGGAGTAGGAATGCATTGATTTTTTCCGTGTTATTCCGTGTGTTTCCGTGTGCTTCCGTGGCCATTAATTATTTACCCCACCACTCACGCCTCATGCCTGCGCC
The DNA here is from genome assembly GCA_963803275.1 of uncultured Gammaproteobacteria bacterium. Taxonomy (GTDB): domain Bacteria; phylum Pseudomonadota; class Gammaproteobacteria; order UBA9214; family UBA9214; genus UBA9214. The sequence goes on from CAWDLS010000002.1 coordinate 153,782, forward strand.
AGCTGCCGGTCGCGGCCTTCCGCATACCTTTGCCAGGTCTTGAAGCGCCGCCTGACGTACCTCAGCAGGGCGGAATAATCCTCGAAAAACAGCTCGAAGCTGTTCTCCGCCGGCTCGTCGAACTCGCAGTAGTCGTTGGTGTATTCGCGACAGATCAGCGGCCGGTCGTCGTAGATACCGCAGCGCCCGTCCTTCTGCAGGTGGGTACAGGTGTTGTTGATCAGCAGGTACCAGCCGTCTTCATCCTTGTAGGCCTGGATATCCCTGTGTGACAGCTGCCAGAGCAGGTGATCGAAATCATGCATGGAGCGCGGCGTCGCCAGTTGCTCCGTGATGTAGGTACAACACTTTGAATTGGTACAGAAACCGCACTTGTTTGCTGCCGAGATCTTCACGCCAAGCGGGATATTCTTCACTGTTTTCATAGGTCACAGGTATCCGGAGTTGGAATTACGGCAGGAGCGGACCGCGACCGAATCAGCCACCGCTATGCGCACGTAGCCGCGCCCTGATCCGTCTGCCTGCCATCGCAGTGACACGATGTACCACGGAAGCGCAAGCAATGTCTATTGCGCGGCAAATTCAAAGCGGTCGAATACCGGGCTGTCGAATACACGGCGTCCCGCGCGCACGCTGATCTCGCGGCCACTGACATCGATACGCATGTTGCGGCCAAAATCGTACAGGCCCTTCGCCGCGATCAGCGTGGCGTTGACACGCTCCTCCTCGATAGCGGGCAGGAACAGCGCAGGTGTTGCTCCGGTATCGGGCTGGTCCGGTAGCAAGCAGGAGACTGCACCGACCGCACTGACCAGCAGCTGTACACCGGTCTCCATACCACCCTGCGGGTGCACACGTATCGACCGTATGATGGCCAGGCGCAGCACTTGTTGGCCGCCCTGGGACTCCAGCACGCCGAGCAGGTCGCCGACGCGTACATCACCGGTACCGTCCTCTTCCCAGGACAGCTTCATGCCGTTCGTACTGCTGTCCAGTATGCGGCATTGTACGGGTTCGGGCCGTGCCGGGGCGGCCTTTCCGGCTGCGCGCGACAGGTAACCATGAATCTGCTCGAGGCCGTTCAGCAGGCTGATATAACGGCCGTCGCCGTGGCGCAGCTCGCGTCGGCGATCGGCAGAAAGGTCTTCCGGCAGCAGCCGGCGCAGGACCATGGCCTCGGGGCTCTGCATGCGCACGCCGGACGGCGTTCTGGCCAGCTGTTCGCGTATCGCCTGCAGGGCAGGGTTCGCATCGAGCAGGTAGGCCTCCTGCCGGCTGACCGGGGAATCGAGCCGGGTACAGGGAATCGGCAGGGCGTCCGTGCGCAGGTCAACCAGGAACAGGCCTTCGCCCTGCCCCTCCCAGCTGTTGCCGGGCACGATCCGGCACTTGTCGGCATGCCGCAACAATACATCGAACAGCAGACCTGCCTCGCCTTCCACCAGTCGTGCCGGATCAGTCAATGACAACAGCATGCAGGCGTGATAGTAAGCCCCGGTCATCACGGTACCGTTGCCGGTTGCGTCCGTCCGGACAGCAACCCCCAGCAGTCCGAAATGACGCGCCAGGCGATAAAGCTGGTGCGACTCGGCAATCAGCAACGGCTGCGCCTCACGGTAATACCGGTAGCCGTCCAGCAGGACGTAGGTCAGCTGTTCCAGTGCGCGGTTCAGGGCAGGACCCAGCAGCGGGTGCGGCTTGCCCTTGCCGCGGCCGGTATGGAGTCCTGCAACGACCAGCTTGTATCCGCTCGCCAGGCTCAGCAGCAGGCGGCCAATGCCTGCGATGGCTTCCGTACGGCGGACCCTGGTGAGTGAGAGCTGTCCCAGTTGCAGGGGGTCGACAGTATGGAACAGGGGCAGCACCGACGTCCGGTAGCACTCGAGCAACTCGAAGCGTGGCCCGGCATCGAGTTTCTGCTCGTTCAGCCCGTCCAGCCCAATGCGCACCAGGCGCAGTGTCTCGACCACGTCCATGAGCGGCAGGTCATTCAGCCACTCATTCAGGCGTGCTACGTCGAGCTGCACGGTTGGATCCGTGTGGTTGTGCTGTACCGGGAGGGAAAGGTTCAGAGGTTCCATCACGTGACTGTTGGCGATGACGTTACAGCCTGCCTGTTTCCTGTATCAGGTAGCCACCATCCGGCTGGGGCTGTGCGACCGCCTCCAGCAGGCTGCGCGTATCGGCATCGACATCCGCGCCGGGTGAAAGCGATACCCTGACCGTATAGCGGCCATCCGGTCCCAGTGTGATATCACCGGACGCGCCCAGAGTACCGCCGCGGATAATACGTGCGACCATGTCATTGCCGACGCTTTCCAGCGCACACTGGATGTCACCCAGTGACAGCTGCAGGGGAGAACGTATCTCCGCGGCCTGCCAGTCCAGCAGGCCGGCGATGTCCTGCGGCAGGTTGCCGCGCCAGGCAAACGTGTCCAGTTGCAACGTCAGGCGGCCGCTGCTGCTCAACGCGACCGGCGAGAACCCGTTCAGCAGCAGGTCCGGTTGCAGCTGTATGTCGATGTCGTGACCGACGACAGCCCCGCGCAACGTGATGCCGACACTGGCATGGCCATGCCGATCGGTGTTCTGCAGATCGAGGCGGTACTCGAGCCGGCCGTGCAGCAGTCCCGACGGGCTGAGTCGCCAGTTTACCGGGCCCAGTTCACTGGCCTTGAAGCGCAGGCTTCCCGCGTGTCCGGAAAATACCGTACCCGTCACGGCCATCAGCGACAGCCCGGGGACCTGACGTTCGATCGCGCCGGTCAGGCGCCCGGCCGGAAATGTCGCCAGCAGGATCGGTATATAGACGGCGACACCGATGGCAATGTAACGCCAGGCATTGTTCACAACTCGGGCGCCTGCAGGGTCAGTCGGGCATTCACCCGGCCGGCCGCGTCGGCTACGCGCTCCAGGCTGACCGTGTCGGCGCTGACGCCATACCTTTCGGCCAGACTGCCCAGCCAAAGGACCAGTTGATCGAACGCCGCGCCTTCCAGCCATACCTTCACGCTGTTGCCGCCTTCCGGCTCGACCCGCTTCAGCGCTGCGGCCAGCCCGCCCGCACGGGCGGTACTGTCAGCCAGCGACAACAGGGACTGTCCGCCCAGGCCCTTTGCCGTGCCGGAGCCGCTGCCCTTGAGCCGTGCCAGCACTGCTGCGCTTTCCTGCATCCAGATGGCGGTATCGCGCTGCCCGGCGACACTGTCCTGCAGCGCAAGGTAGCCGCTGCGCAGCGGTGACCAGATCAGCGCATAAACGAGCAGCAATGCGACGACCGCCGCAGCGGTCATGACCATCAAGCGCTCGCGCGGGGCCAGGCCCTCCAGCCAGGCCTTCATGTTCCGACCCCCTGGATACGCAGGTGGCTCTGCACGCGCTGGTCTGTATCGGTGGTGGCCGACTGTATTTCAACCCCCAGACCCCCGCTGGCGGTAAGCGCCTGCTTGAGCTGGTCGAGCGACTGCAGGTTCGGAATCTTCAGGTCAAGGTCAAGCCGGCCGGTGCGAAAACTGATGCCACCCAGCTCGACACCATCGACATCCTTCAGGACCGAACCGGTCCTGGCCAGCAGGGACAGAAAGTCTCCGCCGCTGGCATTGCCACGCTGCAGGCGGTCGAGCTGTTGCTGCATCTGCAGCCGCGGGTTGACCACCCGCTTGGTACCGGGCATGGCGGCACGGAAGATTTGCTCGATCCGGGCCTGTAACTGCTCACTTTCGCGGCTGAGCCGGTAGTAATCGACACCCGTCGCGACCAGACTGACCAGGATACCGACCAGCAACAGGGCCGCGGTGGCGCGCCACGGTTTCCACACGCGTGCCCAGTCGCCCGACCGGCTGTAAGGGCCCTGCAGCAGGTTGATCGACTTGCTGTCCAGTCCCTGCGCGAAGATGACCAGAGGATCATCGCTGTAGTAGTCCTCGATGACCTCACCCGGGTAGGTATCGATAACCGGTGGCTGGATGTCGGGACGCACCATCAGGCGTACCGGCGCCGCAGGCTGGTCATGCTGCATGGACAGCATCACGTCGAGGTTATCACTGTCGACGGCATAGCCGCTCGAGCGTCCGTTCCTGACCAGCACGACGTCATCGATAACCAGCGCGCTGATTTCATTCTCGATCAGCGGGACCGCCAGCACCTCGGGGATTACCTGCTGGATATCCAGCCCGGCAGGATCGAGCGCGGCGACCAGCCTGTCCATGTAATTCCGGTTGATTACAGCCACCGCCCAGTCACCGTCCGCATTGGCCTCGCCCAGCGCGAAGTGCGACAGCTCGACCTCGTCGGATAGCTGTTCTTCCAGTGCGAAGGGGACGGCACGCAACAGCTTTTGCCGGTTGCGTCCGGGTATGCGCACGCTGGTCAGCAGGCAGTGGGTACCGCCCACCAGCACGACCACGCGCAGGCCATCCGCCTCGCGTGCGGCATCGGCAATCGAGCCGGCGTATATGCCGCTCGCCGGTGTGCCATCGGCATCCAGTCGCAACCAGCGCCAGTTGTCGCCGGCGATGGAATCCGCTCTCAGCAGCAGTGTGTCACGCATTCACGGTCCCTTCGTCTGTCGTGGCAGTATCCTAGCAGAAAAGTGCGAAAAAATGCGGAATAACATTGCAAAAACATTGTGTTAACCGGCCGGTTCGACAAACCCCGTAACCCGGGTGCGGGAGATGACCCGCAGGTCCCGGTCGTCGCGTTCCATCAGGCTCTCCAGTTGCGCATTGCCGATCCCCACGCTGACGTCCGTCTCCACGAGGAACCAGTGACTGGTGACGTCCACGTCCTGGGTTATCGCGAGGCCGGCCAGGGCATTATGGGACAGGAAACTCTGCTTGTCCTCGAACGGTTTTTGTTCGCGATCGGTCAGTAACATCTCCACACCCTGCGCGGTCATGTTTTCGTGCAAGGCCAGCAATACCTCGGCCGTCGCCGTATTTACATTAATGGGTGTGGAATCGGGCAACGCCGTGACATGCGGCGTCAGCGCCTTCACGACGTCGGCAGTAAAACCATGCACAAGCCGCAGTTCGCTGATCGAGACCAGCCGGCGGTTCGCGGCGCGATAGGGCGGATCCTCCAGCAGGTAGGTGTCGTCCTCGGCACCCCCCGGAAACGTGGCGTTGATATCGGCATCAATCCAGTCCAGCAGGCTGGCAGCCAGCTCGGGATCCAGCTGCAGCACACTCAGCAGGCGCTTGAAGTACTCGATACTGTTACTGTCCGGATTGCCACTCGCGTCGACCAGGTCATTTACGTTAAACCGGCCCTGCAGGTCGATAACGTGGCCGCTGACGAAACCGCCTTCGACGGGAATCGGCGGCAACGCGGTGGCCCAGTCCTCGTTCAGCGCATCGAACCGGCTGTTTTTCAAATCGCGGCGCAGGATGACCTGCGCCCAGCTCTCCGCCGCGAGTGCATAGGCGTAGGCCTGCTCACCGTGTATCAGGTTGCCGGTGCGGCGTACGTCCACGTGCAGGCGCGTTGCCATCGCCACCGCGGCCACCGTCGCCAGTGATACCACCAGCAGCGCGGTGACCAGCGCTATGCCCTGCTGGCGTATGGTTCCCGCAAGGTGGCCGGCGTGCATCATTCAGGCAACCTGAACAACCAGACCAGCTTTCCATACTGCTTGTGCTGAAGGGTAATCTCTATCGCCCTCGGCAGGACCGCCGCCGTGGCACCGGGCAGTGCCGTGGCAAGCGTGTCGTTGGTGGTACCGGTCCAGCTGGTTTTCCAGTCAGTGTTTTCAAGATAACGGACCTCCATCTGCGTGAAATCATCCGAGAGTGTCTGCCTGACCGGCAGGCTGTCCTGGGCGCGGTCCAGCACCGACCAGGTGTAGCGTACCAGTTGATCGTCCTCGTAGGCATAGGACACGCGTTGCAGTGTGCTGCGTGCATGACCCAGCGGGTTGCGCCAGCCGCCGCGGGTAAGTTGCAATATTTCGGCACCTGCCACCGGCGGCAGTTCCGCGCCATACTCGTCACGTACTGAACGAGGAACCACCTGTTCGATATCACGCTGCATGATCAGATAGATTTTCTGCAGCCGGCCCAGCCGGTCCGCCTCCAGCTCGGTCATGGCGCGCTGTTCCAGTACACTGTGCAGGCCACCGTAGGACATCATGGCGAGCAGACCGAAGATAGCCAGCGCCACCAGCAATTCCAGCAGGGTGAAACCGTCCGCTGTACGAGTCTGGCCCCGTAACGCCATCAATTCGGCTGCCTCAGAAATCCGCTCAGCGTGGTGAAGGGCTCCGTGTCATCGGTATCCGCCGGCATCACCTCCACATCCAGCCGGCGCAGTTCCGCTTCTTCCGTCTGCGAGGTGCGTGCCAGCCAGCGCCACTCCCGGTTGCCCATCTCCCGGGTGCCCTTCTGCTCCCCGACGGACGGCCACTCCTTTCTCAACTGGAATTCCGCCAGCACATCGCGAGCCACCCAGGTCGCCATGGTGCGATCACGCAAGTGCGCCTGGATGACCGTATAGTCACTGGCGGCCTTGATCACCGCCCCCATCGCCAGCGCCAGCACCGCCAGCGCAATGAGGATTTCGATCAGTGTGAAGCCGCGGCTGCCGTTTGACTTCACGGCGGTCCCTCGCGGGCCCCGTTCATCTCGCCCATGAGCGATGCCGTCAGCCGGTAGCGATAGTCACTCTGGTGTGAATTGAAGGTGACCGCAAACGGCGTCATTTCCCCGCTCGACAGGATCAGCACCTGCGGCGGCGGTTCACCCTCCTGATCCGCGGCTTGCGGGTCCTGGGGCTGTTCGCCCTCGATCTCGAGCTGCATGCGGATGTCAGCAGGCAGGGTATAGGCCTTCAGCAGGCTGTCATCCGGCTGTTTCCAGCCATCCAGAGCCAGTACCAGAAACTCGTAGCCGTCATCGGCAAAGCGCACCCCGAGTTCCTCGCCCCGGACGATGGCCTCGTCATTCGCCAGCGCCAGCAGGGTCTCCAGTCGGTGCGCTTCCTGCTCCATCATTTTCGCCACATCGTCGCCTCCCATGGACAACATGGCGAAACTGAAGATGATACCGATCAGGACCATCACCACCATCATTTCCAGCAGGGTGAAACCGGCTGACCGTGTGGCGGTCGCAGCAGACATCAGCGCTTATTGCAGTGTCCAGTTGCCAATGTCGTCATCGCTTTGCTGTTGATCGGGACCGAGCGAGAAAATATCGATCGCACCGTGTTCACCCGGACTCAGGTACAGATAGGGCTGCTTCCAGGGATCCATCGGCAGTCGGTCCAGGTAGCCCCCCTCCTTCCAGTTCGCCGGCTCCGGCGCGGTGGGCTTTTCAACCAGCGACTCCAGCCCCTGGTCGGTCGTCGGATAGACATAGTTGTCGAGCTTGTAGAGATTGAGCGCGGCCTCCAGCGAACGGATATCCTGACGCGCCTTGACGAGGCGCGCCTGCTCCGGACGATCCATGACCTTCGGCACCAGGATGGCCGCGAGGATGCCGAGTATCACGACGACCACCATGACCTCGATCAGGGTGAAACCGGATTGCCTGGAGCTTGTATGCTTCATGAGTAAGACCTTGATTGTTCAGTAGCGGGAAGCCTGGCATACAGCCAGGGACATGCCGGCTATTCTAGTTTGTTTGACTGCAGGGAAACAGATACCCGGCCTGCGCGACAGTTGCATGATATTGCGCGGATTTCGCCGGGAACAGCGACTTGCTCACACTGCGGCACGGGGCCTGCAGGGCAGCCTGCATGGCGGCAACGGGCCTCGTGGCACCACCGCAGCAGCCGGGCTAGTTCATGGCCAGCAGGTTGCGAACCTTCAGGGCATAGAGGTGCCGCTCCGCGTCGACCAGATGCTGACCCCAGTGCATGCGGTAACTGGACTGCCATGCCTGGGCTGCGCGCTGCGGCCATACTTCATCCAGCAAATCAAGTCCGTAGCGCAGATCGAAGTAGATGTCCGTGAGGTCGTCGGCGAGACTGCCGGACATGTGCAATTCCTCGGGTACCGAGTCGAACTCCAGCCAGTAGCTGTCACGATCGCCGAGCACCTTGCGCAGGTGGCTGTAAAGCTCGAAACGCGCATCGAGGTCGGTTTCGTACTGCGGCAGCTCCCCGGTATCGAAGGCATTCAATGCGGTGACGGCCGCGTGCAGACGCGGCATCAGTCGAAACAGCAGTTCCAGCCAGTCGCCGGGCCGGACCGTCGCATTGTCGATCAGACGACAGTAGTCGCCCGCCACATCCACCATTTCCGTCAGTGATTCCGAGAAGCCGACCATGTCTGTTTGCATAGAGTGTCAGTAAATATCAATCATTATCAGAGGCCTGAACCATATGTACGACAACGCCTCAGCCGGGGTAACTCTATTGTAGTAAAAATCCTCCCGCCTGCACGGGCCGCCCGGCAGCCCTAGACGGTTATCATTTCGAATTCGTCCCGGGTTGCGCCGCACTCCGGACAGACCCAGCTGGCGGGAATGTCATCCCAGCGCGTTCCCGGCGGGAAGCCCTCCTCCGGCAGACCGTCGGCCTCGCTATACACGAAACCGCATACGACACACATGTATTCCCTGTAAGCACTCATCAGTCGTCACCCGTTCAGCATAACTGGGGGTATTTTACGGGTATGTCACACTGCTGTCCCATAATCTCCCTCCCTCCGGGACGCCGACAGGGAGAAGGGACAAAGTGAATATACCGCTGTGGCTGATTTCCATGTCCAGTCTCTGGCAACAGTACCCAACGATATATTGCTTCAGGGGCTTGCCACCGTTTCAGTGAATGTATATGGGACAGCAGTGGGTCTGTCACGCCGAGTGAAGAAGATTCACCCATAACGGCAGCTCCCCTTGTCGCGCACATCCGTTATCATCAGCATCATGCACAAGATTCCCGTGGTAATGACATTTGCCGGCCATGATCCCGGAGGCGGAGCCGGCCTGCAGGCCGACATCGAATCCCTGTTCAGCCAGGGCTGCCGTGCCACCCCAGTCGTCACCGCGCTGACCATTCAGGATACTCAGGATGTCATGGTAGTTTCAGGCTATGGACCCTGGCCATGTCGTCAGCCAGGCACGCGCAATTCTCGAGGATATGCCGATTGATGCCTTCAAGATCGGCATGCTGGGCAGCTTGGAAATCGCGATCGCCATCTACAGCATACTGGCGGATTACCCCGACATACCCCTCGTGCTGGACCCGGTTCTGGCTTCGGGCAACGGCACACCGCTGGGCGAGGACGGCCTGACGGATGCCATCAGGCGGCTGTTGCTCCCACTCACCACGGTACTGACCCCCAACAGCCGCGAGGCGCGCATCCTGGCGCCGGAGGCGGACACGCTGGATGCCTGCGCCTTCGCCTTGCTCGACCAGGGTACCGAATATGTCCTGCTTACCGGCAGCCACGAACACACGCCTCACGTCATCAACCGCCTGTACCAGGGCCACCAGCGTCTGGAGACATTCACCTGGGAACGTCTGCCGCATAGCTATCATGGCTCCGGTTGCACGCTGGCCGCCTGTATTGCCGGACTGCTGGCGCACGGCCTGGATGTTTTCCAGGCCTGTCACGAGGGTCAGCACTTCACCTGGCAGACGTTGCGGAACGGTTACCGGCCGGGCATGGGTCAACATCTGCCGAACCGGATGTACTGGACGCAACAGGACTGATGGCCCGCGCCGAGCTTGCCGACGGCCTGTATGCAATAACGGACCACCGGAGGAAACACCCGAAAAGCTCGTCCGGCGTGTCGAACAGGCCATTCTCGGCGGCGCCGCCTTATCCAGTACCGTGAAAAGCCGTCCGACCAAACCGGACGCCGCGCGCGGGCGGCGGCCCTGCTGGCCCTGTGTCGCGTACGCGTTGCGCTGATCATCAACGATGACATCGAACTGGCCGCGGAGAGCGGCGCGCCGGTGTGCATCTCGGACAGGCGATGCCGCGATTCCACCGCCCGCAGACGACTTGGCACCCGCGCGATAATCGGCGCATCCTGTTACAACCGGCTGGATCGTGCCCGGGCGGCGTGCCGAGGACGCTAACTATGTGGCGTTCGGCCGTTTTTTCCCCTCATGCAGCAAGCCGGAGGCGGTCGCCGCTGCCCGCGAATTGCTGCCCCGGGCCCGCAGGGAGATCCGGTGCCCATCGTTGCAATCGGCGGCATCACCCCCGAAAATGGCGTCGAACTCCTCCCCGCCGGGGCCGACCTGCTGGCCGTCATTCACGGCGTGTTCGGCCAGTCCGACATTCGGGCGGCCGCACAGGCTTATGCGGCACTTTTCGACGGTGAAACTGAATCGTGAAGGGTAGGCGTTAAAAAATTATAAATGACGAGAACCACGGACGCTCACGGAAATACTTCTATTTGATGTTCCACGAATAAAGACCGGGCTGGGCAATAGAAACCCGGAAAGAGTGGCAATTCAGTATGCGGCGGAGCATCGAGGGTCTACTGAGCAGTTCACATGACGGTGCATCAATGAGCCAGTTTTGTGGTTTGTTCCGGTCCGTGCTTCCGTGGCCATTAATGACTACACCCGCCATTTATGTCTCAGCTTTCTCTTTGCGCGCCATAGGCGGCAATTCCCCCGTATTAATCAAGCAAGAAGGACTCACCCCATGAGCCGATCGCATGAGATTATCTGTCTGCCTGCGAACACATCCCCGGTGGCGTCAATTCGCCGGTGCGCGCCTTCCGCGGTGTCGGCGGCGACCCGGTGTTCTTCGCCAGCGGCGAAGGCCCCTACCTGGACGACGTCGACGGCAATCGCTACATCGACTACGTCGCCTCATGGGGGCCGATGATCGCCGGACATACCCATCCCGAAGTCATCCGCGCCGTGCAGGAGGCCGCCGCCAGCGGGCTGGGCTTCGGCGCTCCCACGCGAGATCGAGACGCGCATGGCGAACAGGCTGTGCGCGATGGTGCCGTCCATGGACATGGTGCGCCTGGTCAGTTCCGGTACCGAGGCGACCATGAGCGCAATCCGCCTGGCGCGCGGCTTTACCGGTCGCGACAGGATCGTCAAGTTCGAAGGCTGTTATCACGGCCACTCCGATGCCCTGCTGGTCAAGGCCGGCTCCGGCACCCTGACGCTGGGCGTGCCGACTTCGCCGGGCGTACCCGCCGCGTTGCGGCCGATACCATGACGCTGACCTACAACGACAGTGCAGCGTACTGCGCGGCTTCGCGCGATGGCAGCGAGACATCGCTGCCGTGATCGTGGAACCGGTGGCGGGAAACATGAACTGCATCCCGCCGGTGCCCGGCTTCCTCGAGAGCCTGCGCGCGCTGTGCCACGCACACGGCAGCGTACTGATTTTCGACGAGGTGATGACCGGTTTCCGGGTCGCGCGCGGCGGCGCCCAGGCGCATTACGGCATCAACCCCGATCTCACGACGCTCGGCAAGATCATCGGTGGCGGTTTGCCGGTAGGCGCCTTCGGCGGCCGCGCGGGATATCATGGAACACATTGCGCCGCTCGGTCCGGTCTATCAGGCCGGTACGCTTTCCGGAAACCCGCTGGCGCTGGCGGCCGGACTGGCCACCCTGGAACTGGCATCGGCAGATGGGTTTCATGCACATCTGGATGCCACGGCCCGACGGCTGGTCGAAGGATTGCAGACACACGCCGACGCCGCCGGCATCGGATTCACCACCAACCAGGTCGGGGGATGTTCGGTATTTCTTTTCCACGGAGAGCCCGATAAGCCGCTTCGATCAGGTTACCCGCTGTGACATGGAGCGTTCCGGCGCTTTTATCACGGCATGCTGGAGGCCGGCGTGTACCTCGCGCCGTCTGCCTATGAAGCCGGATTCGTCTCTTCAACACATACCGAGAGCGTGATTGACGCCACGCTGGATGCCTCGGCGCAGGTATTCCGGGCAATACGGTAATTCCAGTCCGGAATTTCACAGAGTGGCGCTGGAATTTCCGGTTATGCCGAGGTTGTCGTGATCGTTCCAGACTGGCAGCCTGTCGCGCGTTTCCCGGGCCTGCGCCCAGGCTCCGCCCCACGGGGATGGCGGAGGGCTAGCCCGGGTTGTCGCGGGCGACTGGCGTCCGCAAGCCCCGTGAGCAATCCCGGTCAGCAAAGGCACGCACCGCTTAACCCAGGGACTCTTGGCCGCCATGGATAATCTGCTGCAGGACTCTCGCCTGGATAGCGCAGCATCCGCATTTTTCCAACCTGCTGATCTTCGTGGTCGCCGTGCTGGAGTCCCTGCTACTCGTCGGTCTGCTGATTCCCGGCGCGTTTCTGCTGTTCGGCGATGGGCGCACTGATCACCACCGGCGCCCTGCAGCTGTTCCCGACCCTGGTATGGACAGCCCTGGGAGCCGTCGCCGGGGATACCATCAGTTTCTCTCGGCAGCCATTATCATCAGCGGCTGCGCGTAGTCTGGCCGTTGAGACGCTATCCCGCCCTGGTAAACCGCGGGGTCGATTTCTTCTGGACCACGGCGGAAAAAGCGTGTTCATGGCGCGTTTCGTCGGGCCGGTACGACCGATCGTGCCAGCCATAGCCGGCATGATGGACATGGACATCGGACGCTTCCTGCTGGTGGATGTCATCGCCTCCGTGCTCTGGGCGCCTGCTTTTATCCTGCCCGGCATGGCCTTCGGCGCCTCACTGGGACTGGCGGCCGAGGTGGCCGGCCGCCTGGTCGTGCTGCTGGTCGTCGTCGGTGGGCTGGCCTGGGGGAGCGTCTGGTTGATCGTGCATCTGATGCGCGTGCTGCAGCCGCATGCCTCGGCCGCAGTGGAAAAGATACTTAGCTGGAGCCGCAAGCATCCGCGCATACGTCCGCTGGCAGGCTCCTTGCTGGATCCCGACCACCCGGAAGCACGCGGCCTGGCCATTCTGCTCCGTCTGTTGTTCGTCGCCTTCTGGGCGTTGCTGCTGATTACGCGCCAGAGCCTGCACGGCCGTTCATCGGGGGATCTGGACGACTACATCTTCCATTTCCTGCAGAACCTGCGCACACCCGGGGCCGACCAGATCATGGTGTTCTTTTCCGTCTCGGCGAACAGGTGCTGCTGGCGATGGTGCTGGCGGCGGGAAGCCTGTGGCTGTTCTGGAAGGGTTATCGCAAGGCCGCCATACACTGGCTGGTAGCGTATGGCAGCACCGTCATCATGACCTATGTGCTCAAGTACACGACCAGGGTGGACGCCCGGTGGATATCCATAGACGGCTTTTCCTTCCCCAGCGCACATGTCAGCACCAGCCTCGCCGTATGGGGTTCCTGGCATTGCTGATTGCGCGGGAACTACCGTTCAAACCGTCGCTGGCTACCCTACTACCCTGCCGGGAATTCTGGTCGTCGCCATCGCCTTCTCCCGACTCTACCTTGGCGCGCACTGGTTCTCCGATGTCCTGGGCGGCGCCAGCGTGGGGCTGTTCTGGGTGACGCTGCTCGGTATCGCCTATGACCGGCATCCGGCACCGGCACTCGCCACCGGACGCCTGCTCGGCGTCACCGCCATCCTGCTGGTCGCGGCCGGCAGCTGGCACGCCCGGGAATCCGGTGTTAAAACTGAACTTGCGCAGTACACACCGCGCGACACCATCCTGCGGGTTACCCGTGCCACCTGGAGTACCAGCAGCTGGGAGACATTCCCCGCTTTCTGCATTGATCTCGAAGGGCGGAATAATCAGCCACTCAACTTCCAGTGGGCCGGGAGCCTGCAAACACTGCGCACGGTGCTCACGCAGGCCGGCTGGCATCCAGCCCCTGTGCTGAGTCCGTTGACGGCGATTAACTGGCTCGTCCCCAAGCCCGCCATCGGCGAGCTGCCGGTACTGCCCGAGGTCAATGATGGCCAGCACCAGCAGTTTCTGCTGATCGGCCCGCCGGGCCGCGACGATCGCCGTCTGGTGGTCCTGCGACTGTGGTCGTCACACATGCAGCTGCTGGACAACAAACAGTCCGTCTGGGTCGGCAAGGTCAACTATCTCTACCTCGAAGACAACCTGCCGCTGATCACCTACCTGCGCTCTGCGCCGGATTACAGCACGCCCCTGCAAATCCTGGCGTCCGCGTTGCGGCAAGGCGCACGCGTCAGGCTGGCTGCGCGCAACAGGGACATCCACGCGCGCGGACTCCAGTGGAACGGTGAAGTGTTGCTGGCCTGGGAACCCCCGCACGCCGTCAGCCGATGACACCGCAAGTCTCTGTTCCACCCCTGGCACTGAGGGCCCGTTCCATGTGTTCGAGCAGGACCCTGCTGTTGAACGGCTTGGTCAGGTAGCTGAATACACCGCGACTGGCCGCATCGAAGGCATCCGGAATCGTGCCGTGCGCCGTCAGTATCAGCACCGGCAAATCGGGATCACGGGCATGCAGACGGTCGAACAGCGCCATGCCGTCGATGCCGTCCATGCGCAGGTCCGTTATCACGAGGTCCGGCCGGAACAGTGGATAGTGTGCCAGCGCCTGCTCACCGCTCTCGACAGCCAGCACGCCGTAGCCTGCCGCGGACAAACGCATGGAAAGCAGCCGCAGCAGGCTGTGATCGTCGTCCACCAGCAGCACGCGCGGCTGTGCAACGCTCATCGCACCGGCCCCGTACCGGGTTGTCCCGGCGGCAATACGCAGCTAGGGGACATTCTTGACCACTTCCGGTGAGTAGGCACTCTCCAGCCCGCTGGTGTCATAGGTCGTCATGACCAGGTAATAGCTGCCGGAAGGCAGGTTGGTCACGGTCGTACTCTGTACGGTGCCGTCAGGAATGTTCTTGCTGTTCGGATGGCTGCCGCGCTGGCTGCCGAAATAGATCCGGTAGCCGCCGATTGCGGCAAGCGACAAGGGCGTCCCGTCGCTGCGTGTGGCTGGCGCCGTCCAGCTGACGGTGAATCTGCCCGTTGCCGGGGTGGTGCCGGTTGAGCTGCCTGAACCGGTGGAACCGGTCGTGCCCGTGGAACCGGTTGTACCCGTGGAACCGGTCGCGCCCGTGGAACCGGTCGCGCCCGTGGAGCCGGTCGAGCCCGTGGAGCCGGTCGAACCGGTGGAGCCCGTGGAGCCAGCGGAGGCGGTCGATGTGCCGGTGTCACCCTGCGCGAAAACCACCTGGTTGATCTGCGTGAGATCGGTGCTTGTCGCCGAGGCAACCTGGTTGACGGCACCGGACAACCTGGCGGTCGTGTCGGCAGGGAGTACCGACGCCACGCTGCTCGCCGTGCTGTTGGCACTCAGGCCCTCGATCTTCGTCTGGATCGTGCCGATTGCCGTGCTGTTATCCAGCACCTGCGCGGCCGCGACCGCGATGCCGGCCTGCGTGAGCATCTGGCCGTTGATGCGCACGCTGCCGCTGAGCTGTGTATTGCTGACACCGGTGCGTGTACTCCGGATCGACTGGTCGACGACGGTCGTGGCTTTCACACCACCAACACGCAGACTGTTACTCATGGCCTCGACCAGTACCTGGGCCGAGACGACATTCGCCACCGCCGACACTGTCGTATCGGTCCCGCTGGAGCCCAGACCGTCGACAAAGCCATCGATCAGGTCAGCCGACAGCGCTGACACCACGCTGCTGCCGCTGGCGGGCATGCCGGTGGCCGCGATCAGGTCCCGTGTGCGGCGCACCAGCTCGCCCAAAGCCTCGCTTGCCTTCACGATATTCGCCACATTGTTGTTGGTTATCGGGGTCGTGACCGGGTCCGCCACGGTTTGTGTATCCAGGCCAAACCCCAGCTTGTCCAGAACGGTGGCGCGCGCCTTGTTCACGTTTTTGCCGTTCAGGCCACCCGGCATGCGCTGGGCGGTGCGTACAATCAGCGTGCTGAACGGGTTGATGTTCACGGCCCTGTCAGTGGCATGGAGCATCACCGAAACCAGCTTGAAGTCAGGCGCACGTCCGGTCACCAGATCGGTACCACCGCTTGCCACCAGCTGCAGCGGGTACTGGTTGTCCTTCACCTTCACCGTCTTCCGGTAACTCGCCGAGCTGTCGCTGACCATCGTACCCAGTACGGCGCCACTGACATCATAGATCGTCACGGTAGCGCCCGTGACCGGGCCGTCGCCGACACTGCCGGTAATCGTCACGCCCGGTACAGTGCCGGTGCTGCCCGAGCCAGTGCTTGTGGTGCCGGTGCTGCCGGTGCTTGTGGTGCCCGTGCTGGCCGAGCCAGTGCTTGTGGTGCCGGTGCTGCCAGTGCTTGTGGTGCCGGTGCTGGCCGAGCCAGTGCTTGTGGTGCCGGTGCTGCTGCCGACGAGGGCGTTGTTGCCGCCCCCGCAACCGGCCAGTCCGGCGACCAGTGCCAGCATCAGCAGCCAGCCGCGCAGGCACGACAGGGTGGTTAGCGCAGAATTCGGTTGACAGAGGATCATGCAGTGTACTGGCCAACGCCAGCCTCGAAGGCAAAATTTCGAGTCATACTGCAAGGTCAGTGCCAACCCGGAATTCAGGCCGGCCACGCACCGGGTACGTCAGGTGTGGATTATAATTTCACTATATTTCAAAATGTTGCTAAGCAAGCGGTGAGGACAGACAGATCCCGACGGGTGCAATGGCCGGGATACGGCCAGGCGGATGGCGGTGGCACCCGCCGCGTGAGCCTGCCGCGAGTATATCTATGTTTTTATTATTTATTTCATAAGCTTAAGTAAGATTATGCGGAACAGGCGCCGGTTTCCTGACGGTCTCTCGCAGCACTTCGAACGGCGCCCCGTCTTGCCTGTCTCCGTACGGATACAGCTTTTAATGCTTACTAATCAATAAGCTGAAATATTCAGGCAAATCGGTGTCCGCAAACGGCGACAGGCGGGTGCGGTAGCGCACGCGGAAACGGCCGGGTTGACGACATTCGGCAGGGGGTCGGGAGACTGGCCGGTTCAGGAGCTGACCGGCTTGAACTGGGGGGGACTGAGATGGTGCTTGTGCAGCAGCTTGTAGAATTCGGTGCGGTTGCGCTTGGCAATGCGCGCCGCCCGTGTCACGTTGCCGTTGGTGATCTGCAGCAACCGCGTGAGATATTCCCGCTCAAACTCGTTGCGTGCGTCCGCAAACGACGGCATGTCGCTCGACTCCTTGCGCAGCGCGCGCTGCACCAGGCTGCCGGGAATCAGCGGCGTCGTGGACAGCGCCACCGACTGCTCCACGACATTATAGAGCTGGCGGACGTTCCCTGGCCACGGCGCCGAGAGCATCGCCTCCATCGCCTCGGGAGAAAATCCGGTGCACACCCTGCTTCCCGGTGTCCGGAAATTGCTTCAGGAAATGATTCGCCAGCAGCGGAGATGTCCTCGCGCCGCTCCGCCAGCGACGGCAGCTCCAGCGTCACCACGTTCATCCGGTAGTACAGATCCTCCCGAAACCGGTTCTCCCGCAGCGCCAGCTCCAGGTCCTGGTGCGTCGCCGATATGATGCGCACATCAATCGCCACCGAGTCGGTCGAGCCCACCGGCCGTATGACTGCGCTCCTGCAGCGCACGCAGCAGCTTCACCTGAAAACCCAGTGGCATGTCACCGATCTCGTCCAGAAACAGCGTACCGCCCGCCGCCGCACGGAACAGCCCCGGGTGGTCACGCGTCGCACCGGTGAACGCACCCTTCACATGTCCAAACAACTCGGATTCAAACAGCGTCTCCGGGATCGCACTGCAGTTCAGCGCCACAAACGGCCTCTCGCACGCGCGGACTGGCACGGTGAATCGCACGCGCCAGTAACTCCTTGCCGGTACCGCTCTGTCCCTGGATCAGCACACTGGCGTCACTGCCGGCGATCAGCCGCGCCTGCGTCAGCAGGTTCTCCATCAGCGGACTGCGCGTCACGAGCGCCCTGCGCCATACGCCCGGAGTCGGCGTCCATGCCTCCCGGCAGGCAGCTCGCCGGTAATCTTCAGCGCCCGGGCGACATGCTCGAGCAGGACCTTGCTGTTAAAGGGTTTGGTCAGATAACTGAACACGCCCCGGCTGGTTGCCTCGACCGCATCCGGGATCGTGCCATGCGCCGTCAGGATCAGCACCGGCAGGCCGGGATTGCGGCTTGTGCACCTGATTGAACAGCGTCATGCCGTCCATCCCGCCCATCTGCAGGTCGGTGATAATCAGGTGCGGCGGAACAGCGGCAGCTGCGCCAGCGCCTGCTCGCGCGCTTTCCACTGCGTCACCGCATAACCCGCCGCCGACAGCCGCATGGACAGCAGGCGCAGCAGGCTGCGGTCATCGTCTACCAGCAGGATTCGATATTTTTCATTTTCCATTCTCGATTACCACCGGCGCGTCGCGGCTCTGGATGTTCTGCTCGATCGTCGTCAATGCCTGTAACTGTTGCTCAAGTTCCTCTACGCGCCGGTTTTGCTCGGTCACCTGTTTCCACAGGATGCTGATCTTGCTGTTTGACTGCCCCTGCTCATCGAGCATCTGCTGCAGGATGACGATCAACTCGCGGTCGGCCTCAGCATCAGGCAGCGGGTCGACGTCATCCAGCAGACGGCGCGCACGCCGGATATCACGCACCTGTTCGCTGCCCAGCGTCAATAACAGTACCAGCCGCATGCGATTATTGATATCCGGATTGCCTTCGAAGGCCTTGTCCCAGTTATCCAGTGCCAACTGCTGTTTTTCCGGCGACCAGTCGCGCACCTCATGCAGGCTCTCGAACCAGACATTGACCCCGGACCTGCCGTCGATGACGGGCGCCAGCACACCGGTTTGGTAATGCTGCAGTTCAGAGCACGCCGCCAGCCCTGACAGCAGCACCAGCAACACGAGCATCCTAATCAACATCATGCAGCTTGCTCCAGTGGCAACACGACACGCAGGCTTGCCCCCCTGTCGCCCGATTTTAGCACGGTGATATTGCCGCCGTGTGCCTGGGCGTATTCCCTGGCGATCGACAGGCCCAGGCCGGTCCCGCGCACGGCCCCCTTGTTGGCCGGCGCACCCTGATAAAAAGCCTCGAAAACCCGCTCCTTTTCATCTTCGGGTATGCCCGGTCCCGCATCGGATACCTTGATGATGGCATATTTACGGTCGGCCACCAGCGAAATCGACAGATCACTGCCATCCGGCGAATACTTGATGGCATTGGACACCAGGTTATCCAGCATGACACGCAGTTTTTCCCTGTCACCCATCAGCTTGACGGCACGCAGGCTGGTTTTCGGAATCAGCTGGCGGGACATCATCGCGATCTTGTGGTCCGCCAGCACCTCCTCGATGACCGCGCTCAGCTCCACCTCCTTGCGTACCAGTCCCGCCGAGCGTGAGCGCAGGATACTGAAATTGAGCAGGTCCTCGATCAGTTTCTGCAGCTGCAGGCTGTTATCGTGCAGAATGTCGACAATCTCGTGCTGCTGGCCGTTCAGTTTTCCGGCCACCTGTTCACGCAGCAGTTCGGAACCTTCCCGGATCGCTGTCAGCGGCGTCTTCAGTTCGTGCGAAATATGCTGCAGGAACTTCTTCTTGTCCTGCTCCACCTCGAGCAACCTGCTGCGCAGCCAGTCGAGCCGCTCGCCGAGTTGCTGCAGGTCACGCGGGCCGGTGATCTCCGTGGATTCGGCGAATTCGCCGTCGCCCAGGCGGCGGATGGCGTGGTCGATCTGCCGTATCGGGCGTGAAATCAGGAACGCAAAGATGGTGGTCAGTATCAGCACCGCGGGTACCAGGGCCACCGCCTGGATGACCAGCGTGCGTTTCACCTTTTCCGACTCGACCTGCATCCGCTCCACGCCATGGGTGATCAGCCCCTGGTTATCGAGCAGAATCTGCTGTGCCATGCGACCCAGTTCTATGAAGATCGGCAGGGCATCGGTGGTCTCGGGCGCATCGTGCGGATGCGTCAGCAGGGTGGTATTTACCTGTTCTTCGGCGCTGCGCAATTCCTCGAGCAGTTTGCGCTGCCCTTCTGCGAGCTGCAGTGATTCCAGACCGCGTGCCGTGTCGACGAAGCGGGTATGGTTCTCCTTGTACACCTCGAACAGCACCTCGTCGCCCAGCACCTGGTACTGGCGGGCATTACGCTCCATGGCCTTGATGGCCTCGACCAGCACCTGGCTGCCCTGGGTAACGAACACGCTCTGCAGCAGGGCCTGCTGCCCGTGGGTGACCAGGCGGTCGACCGAGACGGTCGCGACCACCAGCGCCACGATCAGCGGCAGGGCAACCAGCGAGAAGCCGATCAGGATGAGGCGCAGGATGGATTTTGGTTGTAGCACGTTCTCACGCAGGTGTGGAAAAACGGTTTGGCCGGGCCAGGTGGCAGCACCGCCGCGTGGTGTTCACTCGCGCACAGCCGTGCAACCCGGGTAGTCAATACTATTCCATAATGCCGCTGGCAGGCAATCGATTCGCCGCTACACGAGCGATAATTATTAATATAAACAATTAGTTGTATTAAGGCTGCGCGCGAACGCAGCCCGCCCCGGTCAATGCGGGGGGATGATTTCGTCCAGGAACATGCGGAGCTGTTGCGCGGCGACGCGATGACCGGTCGCATTCCAGTGCCAGTTGTTGCGCAGGTAGGTTTCCTTGACGCCGGCCGCGTAAATCGCCGCTGTCAGGTCGAGATATGGCACCGAGTGCGCCTGTGACCACTGCCCCAGGAACGCACGCCGTTTTTTATCGACCGCGGTGTCGGTCTTGCCGGGCAGAAACAGGATCACCGGCTTGAAGCCCGACTCGCCGGCATCCTGCAGGAAGCGGTCCAGCAGGGCGGTATGCAGATCGAAGCGGTCACGCACGTGTTTGTTGTAGGTCACGCTCTGGTAGATCGCCTGATACAGGCGCGAGTGCCGCCACCCCTGCACCACCGGGTACGCAACTGACACCAGTTTACCCTCCTTCAGCTCGAAGCGCGGGATACGGTATCCGACGCCGGAAAAATACGGGTGGACGCGGCGGAAATCGTCGGTATAGATGGCCAGTACGACCACATCGGGCCGACTCCGGATGCCATGCGCCTCGAGGGCACGAATCATCATGTCTACACCCCACCCGGGCATACCGATGTTATCGACGCGCCAGGCCGGCTCGAGTTCTTCAAGCACCTCGGTGAAGCGTTCTTCCTCGCGAACCCCGTGACCGAATACGAATGAATCTCCGATCACCAGCACCCGGGGCCGCGGGTCAGGCTCATACAGCTCGCGATTGTCCCGGTAGCCCAGCGAATTCGACACCAGCGGGATGGGCACCGGGTTGTCCGGCGGATAGTGGTAGGTGGTTTCCAGCAGGGGCCGGAGATGGTAACCGACATCTTTATCGAATACGTAGAGATCGGTCCTGCCCGGCTTCGGGTCGGGCGGCATGAACCAGCCGTTCCATCTGCACAGCAATTCGAAGAGTGCCAGCGCCACACACAGGCTGGTCAGCGTCAGCAGCAGGTGTATTACATGGCTCGCGTGTCTTGCCATCGGTTTATTCAGGCGCCCGGGTTCTGCACGGCAGCGATCATAACATGCACGCCTGTACCGTGTTCCTAGACGGGGATACCCGCCGCGACCCTGCCGGCGTTTGCCATCAGCGTGAAGGTAATGTTCTTTGCGGGCAGGTACGGGTAGCTTGCACCGTCGGCAATATACAGATTGCTGAAGTCATGGCTGCGGCAATCAGGCCCCACGGTGTGTGGCCTGGCAACCGACGACATCGGCAGTGTCCCGGCATAATGCACGCTGGCACCCATTGGTCGCACATGGACCATGCCAGGGGGAACCATGCAGCCCAGCCGCCATAACACCGTCCTGAGGCGCCGCAGGTTTTCCGCGATACGCGCAGTCTCGCCCTCGGGTGGCGTGTAATGGATGACCAGCGCAGGCCGCCGCGCACCCCCTGCAACGTCCAGCGCAACGTAGCTGCTGTCGCGGCGGGTATCGTGGAAATTGACGTTGACCACGCCCAGCGCTGCATGCAGGTTGCGGAACAGGTACAGTGATGTGCGCAGGTCGAAGGGAAATTTCTCGATGACGGGGTGCAGCATGGCCGTCTTGAGCGTCGTCACCAGGCAGTGCACATATCCACCACGCGCGTTACCCTCGAAACCCATGGCAAGCTGGTTGTACTGGTAGCTGTCAGGCTGCCAGCGCTTGCCGAGCATATGCAGGTTCACGAACGGCACCAGCGCCTGGCGGTTATCCATCAGGCCGGGCAACCGGACGAGTTCGCCGCTGTTGCGGTATACGGATTCGAGATAGATTTTCGAGGTGCCGAGCGCACCGGCTGCCAGCACCAGCGTCTCCACCGCGAATTCACGCGCCGCGGCACCGGTGACGGATTCCGCCTGGACGCTGCGTACGCGCCCGTTTTCATCGTGGTTGAAGTGCGTGACGAGATAATCCCGTTGATAGCTGAACCCCGGCGCCTGCAGGCAGTCGTCGAGCGTACCGGCCGGCGTGTACAGGGCGCCCGTCGGGCAACCCCAGATACAGCGTCCGAGATAGCGACAGGCCTTGCGCGTACCGAGGTCGCGGCTCAGCACGGCATGACGCGCACGACCCATGTAACAACCGAACCGTTGCTGCAGCTGTTGCCGGTCCGCCTGGTAGCGTGCCAGCAGCTGTGCGGAATGGTCGTCCAGGCGCAATGGCTCCTGCAGCCCGCCATGCACCGGCAGGAAGGCCGCCAGGTCATCCTCCGTGCCGTTGATGCCGATACGCTGCGCGATCCGGGTGTAATACGGCTCCAGGTCCTCGTAGCCGAACGGAAAGTCAGCCAGGTCATCGTCGTTGAAGGGATAGCAGCCACCGGTCCACATCTCCGCCAGTCCGCCGCGCGCGAACGAGAACATGGGCTCGAATCCGTGCGTCCGGAGTTCCAGGCCAGCCGGCGATTCCAGCGCATAGCTCTTGCTGGGCGGTATACCATAGAAGTCCTGCTGCTGGCCCGGCAGCAGCACACCGTCATAGTCCCTGCCCAGGAAATACGCAGCGGGATCGGCCAGATTGTCCTTGAGTTCGGTAAAGGAATCCTGCGGGTTGATGTCCGCCATTCCCGTTCGGCCGACGTCGATCATCTCCACGCTGTGCCCCTGTTCCAGCGCGGACAATGCGAAGTGCACACCGCTCGGCCCGGAACCGACCACCGTGATACGCGCCATCTAGGCTTCCTGGCGCTGCCGATTGCATCGGCCCAGCAACAGTTGCAGTGGCAGCAGAGTCACCAGGGCGGGCACCAGGCAGAGCGCGGATGCCACCCCGCGCACACCCATGCCGAGTACAAGTCCGGCCATGCCGCCGCAGTTCGGATAGTCCAGCCGGTCGATCGATGCGGCGTCGCTTTCGATCAGCGCCAGCAGCATGACCAGACGGCGACGCACCACGGAGTCGAAGCAGAAAAAGCGCGAATAGATATCGGTGACACGTGTCAGCAACGGATGTGCGCAGGCCAGTGACAGCAGGACCCGGTCGAAGCGCCCGCACACCGCCAGCAGGGTCCGCCGTTTCGAGGAAAAGGCCTCCAGGTATTTCCTGCTGACGTAGTCCTCCGGCGCCCTGCCGGTCAGGTAGCAGGCGAATACGCGGCATTCACGCTCGAGCAGGCGAGCATCAGCCACCGCGCCGCTCCCCGAGCAGTTGCGCGAGCATCGCGTCCACGTCCAGCATTTTCCCGGATTCCGGCACGACCAGTGCATTCGCGCTCACCGTGCCGTCGTTATAGAAAGAGGTGAATTGCCCGGTTGATACCGGCAGCCTCGCTGCCATGAATGACTCCAGCAGGCGCAACGGTCCGAGGATGAGCGCCAGCGGCAGGTGGAGGATCAGGGGCGCATTGCCCTTGCACGCACGGTGGATGCGTCGTACGAAGTCGTCGAGCGACAGTACCTCGGGTCCGCCGATCTCCAGCAACTCGTTGCGAAAGCGGTCCGTACCGACGAATTCCCTGATCAGTCGCACCAGGTCGTCGACGAAAACCGGCTGTATCAGGATGCGGCCATCGCCGGGCAGCACGATCAGGCGGCGTTGCGCGAGGTCATGGAAACTTTTCCAGACAGCGGCGTCGGGCCCCAGTATGATGGTCGGCCGCATGATGCAGTAGCGCAGGCGGCTGGCCCGCAACAGCCCCTCGGCCTGCTCCTTCGATTCGGCATAGTGGTAGCCTTCCCGGTCACGAAATGACACCGCGATGGAACTGGTGTACAGGAAGCCCCGCACCTGCGCGGTTTCCGCTGCCCTGATCAGCAGCCTGGTCGCATGGGTATTGACGGAGAAATACTGCGGCCGGTCACCCTTGCCGGTTATCGCCGCGAGGTGAATGACATATGTGTCAGACCCGAGGCGACCGGCGTACTTGTCAACCTCGTGCAGCGAGGCCCGCACGACATGTACGTTGCCGGCCTGTGCGAGGTTGGCGGGAAGCTGCAGATCGCGCCTGCACAGCAGTGTGATGGTGCTGTAGCCTGCGGGCTGAAGCTGCCCGAGCAGACGCGTTCCCAGCTGGCCACTGGCACCGGTGATGAACAGAGACGGCTTCAAGACTGAACCCAAGGGATGAGGCCTCTGCATGCCATGCCGTTACCCGGCGGGGTGATCAGATGGCTGGCCGGCAGGCTCCGGACGCTCACCCTGGTGAATGGATTCGATCACATACATCGGGCGGCCCTTGATCTCGTTGAATATACGCCCGATGTATTCGCCGATAATACCGATGCAGATCAGCTGCACGCCGCCAAGGAACAGCATTGCCACCATGATGGTAGCCCAGCCCTCGACCGTGTAACCCATGGCACGCTGCACGAACACACTGGCAAGATAGATGAATGCCAGGAACGAGGCGAGGTAACCCAGCCATGAAGCAAGCTTGAGCGGCAGGCTGGAAAACGAGGTGATGCCGTCCATCGCAAACTTGATCATCTTGCGCACCGGATATTTGGTCTCGCCGGCATGTCGCGAATCGCGTTCGTAGGGGATCCCGGTCTGGCGGAACCCGATCCAGCACACGAGACCGCGTACGAAGCGATCCTTCTCGCGCAGCTTGCGCAGCTGTTCCGCGGCACGCGCGCTCACCAGGCGGAAGTCACCGACATCGACCGGTATCTCGATATTGGTGAAGCTGCGCAACAGGCGGTAGAATGCTGCCGCTGTCACCAGCTTGAACCGGCCTTCGCCAGCGCGCCGCTTGCGCACGCCGTACACCACGTCAAAACCTTCCTGCCATTTGGCCACCATGCGCGGAATCACTTCAGGCGGGTCCTGCAGATCGGCATCGATAATGATGATGGCATCGCCGCGTGCCTCGTCGATACCTGCCGTCACGGCAATCTGGTGTCCGAAGTTGCGCGAGAACTTGATGATCCTGAGATGTGGATCCTGCGCGTGAAATTCCAGCAGGCGCGCATGCGTTGCGTCCACGCTGCCGTCATCGACGAACACAAGTTCATAGTCATATTCGGCCATGCCCTGCATGACACCGCTCAGGCGCTGGTAGCAGGTATCGATGACAGCGATTTCGTTGTATACAGGCACAACCACCGAAATTAGCTGCCGTACGCTCATGTGCCTGCCTCCCCGGTCCGCCCCTGTGCATCCAGCGCGCTCATGCGCGGCGCCCTGATGCGCCAGACACCGTACACCAGCGCCGCGGCAAAGGCCATGAACGGCAGTGCCGAGACGCGCTGACCCTCCAGAAACGGCACGTAGCTGGCGGCCATGCGGGACAGCGTCCCCAGCCACGGCAACTGGAATCCTTCCAGGAAGGTGCGCAGCAGGGCATCCTGCACGCCTTGCTGGCTGCGCACCATGGTGATCGCCCATTGCTCCGTGACCACCAGCACCACCAGCGGATACGAGAACCAGCGTGGCAGGCGGATCAGCACCAGCGCGGCGGGAATATACAGCAGCGGAACGACTGCCATCAGGTAACGTATACCGGTATTCCACTGCAGGCGCGTGTACTGTACACCGCTGAAGAACAGGGTCAGCACCAGGAAACATGCCAGGATGAACAGCGTCTCGCGCATCGGCAGCCTGAAATCACTGCGCCGTGCGAACAGCGGTGCGAACACCGCCAGTGCCAGCACCGGGCCAATCACGAACAGGCCAAAGCGGTAGTCGAACCACAGCAGGCGGAGCAATTCCCATGACGGTCCCCC
Source organism: uncultured Gammaproteobacteria bacterium (assembly GCA_963803275.1). Classification (GTDB taxonomy): domain Bacteria; phylum Pseudomonadota; class Gammaproteobacteria; order UBA9214; family UBA9214; genus UBA9214. The sequence goes on from CAWDLS010000002.1 coordinate 179,801, forward strand.
CACACCCTGATAGCCGATGTCGATCCATGGCACCGGTGGCATGTAGTGCTGCGGGGGCAGGAACGGGTTGCCAAAACACTGGTACTGGTAGAAGCCGAGCAAAAGGACCGGCAATGCCATGCCGGCGCCGTACCAGAGCGAGTCACGGATCGCCTGCACGAAGCGGCGATCCTCCAGGCGCAACACCAGGCTGTAGATACCGAGCAGGCCGGTCAGCAGGGCGCCGCTGTAGTCGCACAGGAAACACATGCCGCCCGAGATCCCGGCCAGCGCGTAACGCCACTGGATGGCCTCGCGCTTTTCCAGGTATGTCCGCAAGAGCAGCGCGAAAGAGAACAATGCAAACAGACCGACCATGAGGTTCTGGTTGAGGTAGCCGGTACGGAAGAAGACCGGCGTGCCGAATGCATACAGCAGACTCAGCCACATCGACAGGCGCTCCGTCAGACCAAGCCAGACAAATACCGAAAAGATCACTACCGCACCGAGTGCAGAGAGTGGCGCCATGCAGAACACCTGGGTGACGAAACCGGTCAGGCCGAACTTGATGTCCAGCCCGCGCTCGCGTACCTTTTTGAAGAACTCCACGCGCATCGGGCGCGGGTCGTCATAGACTGCCTTCAGCTCCTCTCCTGCTGTCGCGCGCCGGGCCAGTACACGGTCCTGGACCGCATCGATAAGCGGCTTGAATACCAGGTAGGGGATCAACGCCACCATGGAAGCACCCGGGTTGGCGCCGTGATGCGTGCCGTGCTCCTTGCTGATGAAGATATCGGGATGAAGGCCCTCGTAACCCTTCAGCTGGAAAGAAAAGTTGTCTCCCATACTCAGAACAAGATAATGTTCACGCACGAAATCGGTCGCGAAATGTAACGCGAAAATTATCCAGCAGGTAAGGAATATTCGGATTCGGTATGATGAAACTGCCATGTAGTGATCCCGGCCGGTGTCCAGCGACTGACCTCGAAAGCCAGCAAATAGTGCATAAACTCAACAACATAACCATTTGCTTCAGACGGGTCAAGGGGTATCTGTGAAGACACCGGCTATCCCGCCAGCGTTAGCACAATGATGTCGGCACCACTGCGAAAATCTGGCGCCCCGCGATTACCGGCACGCCGTTGCGGGGACTGCTCATGAGCGGTCTGCGCTTTTGCATGCTCACCACATTCTATCCGCCATGGAGCTTCGGCGGGGACGCCATCGGCATCCAGCGCCTCGCGCGCGCGCTGGTCCGTAGCGGCCACAGCGTGACGGTCATTCTCGACACGGACGCCTACAATGTACTGAGCCCCGGGCCGCAACCGCAACCACCGGCCATGGACGATGGCGTCGAGATCATCCCGCTGCACTCGCGCACGCCGCACCTGTCAATCCTGCTCACCCAGCAGGCCGGCCTGCCGGTGCTGCAGGGCAAGACAATACGCAAGCTGCTGCATGACGGCAATTACGACGTTATCGTCTACAACAACGTATCGCTGGTCGGCGGTCCGGGGATTCTGGCCTGCGGCGACGCGCTGAAACTCTATCTGGCGCACGAACACTGGCTGATCTGCCCGTCACACGTGCTGTGGCGGCATAATCGCGAGTTGTGCACGGGACGCGAATGCCTGCGGTGCGTGCTCAGCTACCGGCGTCCGCCGCAGTTGTGGCGCTATATCGGCTTGCTGGAACGCGAGCAGCGCCACGTCGACACCTTCATCGCCATGAGCGAGTTCAGTCGTGACAAGCATCGCGAGTTCGGATTCAAACCGGACATGGCGGTGGTCAACTATTTCCTGCCGGACACCGGTACCCCCGGACATACCGACGCGGGTGAAGCACCCCACAACCGTCCCTATTTCCTGTTCGTCGGCCGGCTGGAAAGGATCAAGGGGCTGGATGACGTCATTCCAGTGTTCCAGGACTATGACAGTGCCGACCTGCTGATCGCAGGTGACGGTGAATACAGCGGCACCCTGAAAAAACTGGCTGACAACAACCCCCGGGTACGCTTTCTCGGCCGCGTATCACCGGATGAACTCGACCGCTATTACCAGCACGCCATCGCACTGATCGTGCCATCGGTGTGTTTCGAGACCTTCGGTATTATTTTGATCGAGGCGTTCCGTCACGGTACGCCGGTGATCGCCCGGCGCATCGGCCCGTTCCCGGAAATCGTCACGCGCAGCGGCGGCGGCCTGCTGTTCGAGGGTACCGGCGACCTGGTGGATGCCATGCTGCAGCTGCAGACAGACACCGCGCGACGCGCGCAACTGGCCAGCAACGGCCGCGCCGGGTTCCTAAAGTACTGGTCCGAGGAAGCCGTCATACCTGCATTCCTGAATGTGGTGAGAGAGTCGGCACAACGCACGCAGCGTGTGGACATTGTAAGAAAACTCGAGGAGCAGCACCCATGATCAAAATACTGGTCACCGGCGGCGCGGGTAACATTGCCAGCGCGCTGATCGCAAAACTGGCCGCCAACCCGGCGCACCATATCACCGTCGCCGACAACCTGCTGACAGGTGACATTGCCAAGGTTCCCAGACACTTGCACAACGTCCAGTTCATCAAGTGCGATGTCAACGACTATAACGACATCGCACCACTGTTCTTCGCGAACAGCTTCGAGTATGTATTTCACTTCGCCGCCGTGGTCGGTGTGCAACGAACCCTGCAGAACCCCCTGTGGGTCATGCATGACATCCACGGTATCGAGCACGTGCTCAACCTTTCCAAGAACACCGGGGTGAAACGGGTGTATTACTCCTCGTCGTCGGAGGTGTACGGCGAACCGTTCGAGATCCCCCAGAACGAGCACACCACGCCACTCAACTCACGCCTGCCCTACGCCATCGTGAAAAACGTCGGCGAGGCCTTCCTGCGCACCTACCACAAGGAATTCGGGCTGAACTACCTGATCTTCCGTTTTTTCAATACCTATGGTCCGAACCAGAGCGAGGACTTCGTGGTGCCGCGCTTCGTACGCAAGGCAATGAACAACGAGGATATCACAATCTATGGCGATGGCTCGCAGACACGCACCTTCTGCTACGTGGATGACAATGTGGAGGCGTGCGTCAATGCACACCTTACCGGCCAGTTCGAGAACGACACCATCAACATCGGCAGCGACGTCGAGTACACCATCAGGTCACTGGCCGAGCGGGTGATCGAGATCACGGACTCGAAGTCGAAGATCATCCACCTGCCGCCGCTCCCGGAAGGCGACATGACGCGCCGCAAGCCGGATATCAGCAAGATGCGCAGGCTGCTGAATCATGACCTGGTTCCACTGGAAACCGGCATCGAACGCCTGATCGAGCATTTCCGGTCATCCGGCAATTAACATCCCGCCAGCCCCGGCCTGTCGCTGTCGAGCGGCCCACTCGACAGGACCGCCACCCCGTCCCTATAATCCCTGTTCGCCAACCGCAACTCCTGAATGTCACCATGCCCGACCTGACCCCGTTTTCGACTGCATTCGCCGCCGGCCTCCTGCTGGTAACCACCCTGTTTTCACCCGGCACGGCACAGGCCGGGGACGATACCCTGTACGCCACGCTGGAATTTGCCAGCTACGTCGGCAAGGGCCCTGCAAACACCCGTAGCGTGGTGGTTGACAAGGCCGGCAATGTGTATATCTCGGGCGGTGCGGGCAGCACGGACTGGCCGACCACCGATGGTTCCCGGTTCGCGGGCGGCAGCTCGGATGTTGCCGTAACCAAGCTGTCGCCTGACGGCAGGCTGCTGTGGTCGATATTGCTGGGCGGCCCGTCCGAGGACTATGGCTACGTATCCGCCGTCAGCGATGCGGGCGAGCTGTACGTTTCGGGCCGTGCCGGCGCGGGTTTCCCGACCACCGAGGGTGCCTTCGACCGCACATTCAACGGCGGTATCGGTGAGGGTCCGCACAGCCCGACCGATGCATTCGTGCTCAAGCTTTCCACCGATGGCAAGCTCATCTACAGCACGTACATCGGCGGTAATGGCGACGACAATGGCCGCGCCATCCACCTGCTGCCCGACGGTCGCCTCATCGTGGGAGGCGGCAACACCACCTCGACAAACCTGCCAACCGGGCAGGGGACCGATCCGGGTCCAGTGCTGAAACCTGCCCTGGGCGGTCTCAAGGACAGCTGGGTAGCGCTCGTGGCCGCCGACGGGAAATCACTCGAGTTCTGTACCTACTTCGGGCCCGACGACGACCATGAAAGGCATGGTGACGAGACCATACGCGCCCTGGGCCTGGACAGGAACGGCAATATCTGGATCGGCGGCACTACCCAGGCCAGCGGCATGCAGCCCACGCCGGATGCCTTTCAGAAGGTTCGGGGCGCATCCAGCGAAACCTATGTGGCCAAGATCTCAATCGATGGCCGCAAATTGCTCTACTTTTCCTGGCTCGGCGGCGACGGACCTGACGAGATCGAAACCGAGGGCGTCTCGGATGCGGCGGGCAATTTCTACGTGGCGGGCTCTACCGGATCGGATGATTTCCCGGTCAGCCCCGGGGCATTCCAGTCGACCCTGAAAGGGGGCACGGCGGTCGGCTGGAAGGACAGCCTCAAGGCCTGGCTCAACGGCACCAGCCTGCATCGGACATTTGCAGACGGCATGGTCGCGAAGATCAACAACGACGGCAGCCTGGGCCTCGCGACACTCTATGGCGGCAGCGATCCCGCCAATGAGAATTTCTTTGGCCCGGTCGTCACGCCCGCGGGTGACGTGTGCGCAACCGGCCGCTTCCGCTCCACCGACCTGCCGCTGACCGCGCATGCCCTGCAGCGTATCAAATCAGGACCGGCCGGCAGCCAGGATACCGTGCTGGTCTGTTTCAGCCCGGACGGCAGGAAACTGCGCTATGCCAGCTATTACGGTGGTTCGGGAATAGACCATGGCCGCCTGATCGGCATCGGACCGGATGGCAACACATTATTCATCGCGGGGGAGACACGGTCCACCGACCTGCCGCTGAAAAACGCCTACAACACCGAAATGTCCGGCGCATTCATCGCGAAGTTCAGACTCGGCAACACGCCGGCCGGGAACTGAGTACCGTCCGGACCTGCAACTGTGTGCCCCGTACGCCGGGACCTGGCAGGGCCTGCCGTGACCGGAGTTCGCAAGATAGCCATCGTGTCGACCGCTCCGGTTCCAGGGACGAGCCGCGGCGTGGTCCGGAAGCGGACCGGCGGCGGCCTTGTCGTTAACGAGCCGACCGGCCATACGCAGGGCGCTGTTGAGACAAACCGCAACAGGTTGAATGGATAATGCATGAATCGACCGAAACCGGCCCAGGCAGCCTGCGCACGGGCGCACGCCTCGGGCTGATTGCCTGGGCGGCCTATGCGCTCACCGAATACCTGTTCACGTCCTTCCCGGCCTGGGGGATTAAACCCTACTTCTCGGTCTGGCATTGGCTCTTCAATGCCGGCCTGTTCGTCCTCTACCCCGTCATCGGCATGCTCTGGGGCGGCCTGTGCGGGCTGCTGGTGCACCGGCTCGCGGTACACAGCTTGCTGCCGGCGGCCAGGCAGCGGCAGGCATGGATGCTGTGCCTGGCCCTGGTGTTGCCGCTGGCATTGATGGCGTACAAGCTGCTTGCCTGGACAGGCTTCAAACTACCCATTCTGCTGGTGTTTTCCGGCCTCGCCCTGTTGAGCGGCCTGCCCGTACTGTTTCCGGGCCTGCTGCGGCGCGGGCCGCACGCCGCCCGCATCGATATCCTGCTGCTTGTACTGCTGCCGGCAGGCCTGTTCGCCAGGCAGCTGCTCGAACCGGGCGATACATCCGTGCTGCTGGTGGGGCTGGCCGGCGGCTTCTGGCTGGTCCTGACCTGGCTGCTCGTCCGGCTTCCCTGGCCCGCTGCCCGCACGGGGGACCCGGAAGCGGGGCCATTCCGTGCGTCACGGGCCCCCGTGGTCGCGGCGCTCGGCCTGCTCGCCGCCGTACTGGCACTGGACCTGCTGTTCATCCACACCCGGGACGACTGGCCGGTACAGGGCGGACGCGGCGCTGCAACCACGGCGCAGCCGAACGTGTTGCTGGTCGTGCTGGACACCGTGCGCGCGGATCACCTCTCCGTGTACGGCTATGAACGTGACACCACGCCGGAGCTGTCCGCGTTTGCCAGGGAAGCGACGCTCTATGAACAGGCGATCTCGCCCGCCGACATGACGCTGTCAGGACACGGCTCGCTGTTCACCGGGCTGTACGGGAGCACCCACGGTGCACACTACAACGACGCCGGGATCGGACAGCCGCTGAATGAAAGTTTCACGACCCTGGCCGAGGCGTTGTCGGCAAACGACTACCGGACCATCGGGATCATCAGCAACCATGTCTTCTTCGGCAAGGACTTCCAGCTCGAGCAGGGTTTCGATTACGTTGATGCGCGGCCGACGGACGCTTACCTCATCTATCACGTGCTGGGCCGCAGCGCACCGGTATTCCTGCGTTTTCACCTGCACCGGAAACTCTCCGCACTGGTGCCGGACGATGTAAAGGACCGGCAATTCAGGGATGCCGACAGCATCATCGCCGAGGCCCTGCGCTTCCTCGACAGTCCGCGGCGCGCCAACAGGCCGTTTTTCCTGTTTCTCAACCTGATGGATGCACACTGGCGCTACATGCCGCCGGCCGGCTTCGACACGCTGTATCCGGGCAAGATCGACGGCTTTTCCAGCGCGGACTACTACCGGCTCAACCGCGAGGTCACCAAGACCGCACGGCGTGAAATCACTGCGGCGGAGCGCAACCACCTGGTATCACAGTATGACGGAGCCATCCGCTACATGGACTCAAGGCTCCGCCTGCTGTTCGACCGGCTCAGGCAAGCCGGCCTCTACGATGACATGCTCATCATAATCACCTCCGACCATGGCGAGGCGTTTGGCGGCCGGCAGCTGGTACAGCATGCCGTTTCGGCCTACCAGAACCAGTTGCATGTGCCGCTGCTGATACATTACCCGCAGGGGGCACGCCGGGGCAGGGTCAGCACGCTGGTGAGCACGCTCAGCATCATGCCGACGATACTGGCGGTGACCGGGACGGCCCCGCCGCGCGAACTGCACGACGGCAACCTGGCCGTTGACAACCCGGTGGTTCCGGACACCGTGTTCGCGGAATCCTTCCCGAACACGAGCCTGCTCGGCAAGCGTTTCGCACGCACCGAGCGCGCCGTCTTCAAACCGCCCTACAAACTGATCAGTTCGACCAGCGGCAAGCGCGAACTCTACAACCTGGAACTGGACCCCGAGGAAACCAACAATCTCTACCGGGACAAGCCCGCCGTGTCACGGCAACTGGAGCAGACGCTTGAACAGTGGATTGCCGCCAGGCAGCAGGAAGCGATTCAGGGTCCCGACCAGGCATTGTCCAGGGACACCCGCGATCGGTTGAAGGCGCTGGGCTACATCGAGTAGCCGGCGCCGCCTCGGTCGCGGCGTTGCCGCCAGTGCTTGAGAAAACGGCCCCGCCAGTAATACGGCCAGTCCTGCATGGCCCACGCCCCGTCGACCCGGAAACCGTGCTGCAACTGCCCCGGCACACGCAGTACCAGGTTGGCGGCCGGGTTGGGCGTACAGGGCAGCGGCAGATCCCAGCACTTGACCTGCGTCATGCCGGGGGTGTCCGGATCCGGCGTGTTAAGCACCAGCCCCGATGCGGTCACGAAGGGCTTGATCGCGGGCGCCTGCATGACCGGGTGAAACCCGGCATCCGGCCCCGGCCGGCTGACCGCGTGTTCCAGCAGGGAATCCAGCAAACCGCTATTTTCCTGATGTGCCGCCCTGAGCAGGCCGTTGGCCAGCGGCAGCAGTCCGGCCAGCAGCGCCGCTGCCACGAGCCGCCTGCCGTGGCCGGCCAGCCGTTCCTCGAACAGCAGGCAGACGCGGCTAATCAGCAGGGCGGCCAGCGTCCAGAACAGGGGCATGGCGTAACGCAGTGACGGCGCGACCAGAAACCAGATCAGGATCGCCGCAAGCGCCGGCACCAGCAGCAACCAGGCCCCAGGGTCACGCCTGAGCGCCGGCCCATGGCCCGGCTTGCGACCGGCCAGCACCAGCACGGTACCGGCCAGCGCCGCCAGGCATGACGGCAGCAGCACCGTGGAGGGTTTTGCCAGGACCAGTTGCCTGAGCCAGTCGCGTCCGAGGTGCCAGCTGAATTCCAGTTCGGTGTAGACGATATTGGCGACCTCGGCGGCCGCGTGTTCCGCCGGTGCCTTCCAGTCCACCGGAAGGCCGAACAGCGACAGCGGGAACAGCGGGTAACCGCTCATGATCACCCCGCGGGCGGTCCAGGCGACGGCGAATACCAGCACCAGTCCTGCCGTCCAGACCAGCGGCCTGCGCGGGCCGGCTGGCCCGGCCAGGCGGTCACGCCACCACGCGTAGCCGGCCACCGGCAGGGCAAACATCGAGAAGCTGCCCACACTGGTTTTCAGGCAGACGATGGTGGAGAGCAGGATGGCCATGCCGACCAGGCGATGGTCCCGTTCCGCGGCATCGCCGGCCGGCACGCTCAGCTGCGCATACAGGGCGGCACCGGCCACCAGGACCACCAGGGTGGCCGGCAGATCGGTATTGAAATCCGCGAGGCGCCCGTCCATCGCGAGTTTGACCAGCGGGACCAGCAGCACGATGAGGTACACATCCCGGCTGTCGCTGACACCGCGCGCACGGACAATCCGGGTACCTGCAACGATCAGCTGCCAGAGAAAGGCGAATACCAGTGCGCCGTTGGCCAGGTGGAAGGCCCGGCCCTGCCACGGGCCGGAATCGAGCAGTGCCGCATAGAGGAAACTGCTGTTATTGAATGCCAGGGGTCCATACAGGTTGGCGATGCCGTGGACAACCGGATATTGACTGGCCCATTGCACGGCCTGCACGTGATACAGCCCGCCATCCCAGCTGGTGAACGGGCCGGTCGCCAGGTTGGCGAGCCAGAGCCCGGCCAGCATGGCCAGCACCCATGCCAGCGGTGGCGGGGATCCCGCGGTACCCACCATGCCGGGCAACACCGGGGCGACGGCGACGATCCCGGCACCGCCGGCGACCAGCACGAGCAGCATTGCCACGCCGTTGACCGGGAACAGAAAGTTCCACAGCAACAGAAACAGGATGACCATGCCGAAGCCATGCCAAAACGCGAGCGCACAGGTGTCCCAGTCCGGCGCATGCTGCACGAACAGGCGCCGCACGCCCAGCCCGATACCGGTCAGGCTGGCGATAACCAGCAGGAAGCTCGCAAACACATACAGCGTGGGCAGCAGGACACCAGCCATCACAATGTGGCCTGGCGCCGTCCGCAGGCATCACGGTGGCCGCGGGCCTGCCGGTCCGCGCAGGCATAACCGCGCTCAGTCGACATAACCCAGCGAGCGCAAGCGTCGCAGGGTCGCCTCGTCCATCGGTGTATCACCCTGCCTCAGTGCTGTGGCCGACAGGCTGTCGAGATAGCCGCGCAATACCGCGGCGGCGCGCGTGTAGCCTTCCGTGCCGGTATCGGTACCGGCAACCGGGGTCACAGCCCGCCAGTCGGCGTCAGCGAATTCGTAACGCGCCTCCCCGTCATAGACCGCACGGCGCACCACGCTGTTTTCCGCCACCGAAAAATCCGGATTCGCATCCTTGTTGATCTTCAGGTAGGGCGGCGAGTAATAATACTCGGCGATCAGGCTGGTGCGCCTGAACCGCGTCATATCGGAAAGATCCTGCGAACGTTTCGACGCCTGCCGCTGTGCGCGGGTCGGGTCGGCGGCGGCGAGGATGGTCTCATACACGTCCAGGGTGGAGACCAGCGGGTTATCCACAACCATGCCCTTGTTGCGGCTGGCGGGATACTTGATCACCAGCGGAACGTGCAGCAGCTCCTCCTGCACGGAAAACTGGTGCGAGAAATGCCCGTGCTCGCCGAGATGCTCACCGTGATCGGATAGCACGATAATCAGCGTATTGTCATACACGCCGTGCTCACGCAGGCTGTCCAGCAGACGGCCGACCGCCGCGTCCACGTAGTTGATCTCGGCATCGTAGAACGGCGTGAAGCGCGCCACGTCGACCGGGCGCGCGCCGGCCTGCATGGCCAGCTCGCTGAATTCAAAATGTGCGATGCGTTCGCCCAGCACGCGATCATCGGAATAGGCGTAGCGCCATGACATCGGTGGTGAGTAGGGATAATGCGGATCGATGAAGTTGAAGAACAGGAAGAACGGCTGCCGGGGCGCACCCCCGGTACCCGTGTACGTGGCCAGCTGGCGCAGTACGAATCCCGCATCGCCGGTGTCCATTTCCGACAGCGTATTGTAGTCAGCCGGCACGAAATCGCGCTCACGCACCCCGGGCGGGAACCACTTGAACACCTCACGGAAGTCGTCGTCCTGCCGCCACATCTCGTAGAAGTCATCGAAGCCTTCACCAAAACCGGTACGCTCCGACACCCAGGCATTGCTGCTGAACGCCGCGGTGTGGTAACCGAGCTGCTTGAGCTGCACCGTCAGCAGCTGCTGCGGGTCCGCCAGCGAGAACGAACGGTTGAGAATATCATGCAGCTTCATGTCGGCAGGTTCCGAAAAGGCACGCCAGGTTGCACCGTGTTCACCCGGCAGCAGTCCGGTGAACATGGACATGTGCGACGGCAGGGTCCAGGGTGCAACGGAATGTGCCTGCGTGTAGACAACGGCATCGTCCGCCAGCCGCTCCAGGTTGGGCGTCGTGGTGCGTGCATAGCCGTTGACCGAGACATGGTCGCCGCGTGCGGTGTCCAGCACGATCAGGATGATGTTCGGTGGCGCAGCCGCGGCCCTGGCAACAGACACGGACAGGACACACAGCACGCCCGCCACCAGGTTTCTTGCAATTGACATAAAGGACTACCCGATCAGTGAATATAACCAAGGCTGCGCAGGCGTTCTCGCTCCTCGGGTGACAGATCCAGCTCCGGTTTCTGAGCCGTGCGATTCAGCGTGGCAAGCAGCGCCTCGAGCGAGGCACGCTGCTCGGGCTCCCGGCCGGCGAGATCAACCAGCTCGGCGGCGTCGCTTGCGAGGTGGTATAACTCGAACCGGTCGGCCGGCCGGTAGATCCTGCCACCATCCACCCAGCCCGCGGTATCCTGAATCAGCTTCCAGCCGTCCGTCCGCACGGAATGGTAATTTCGCGCGAACTCGCCTGTGTCCGGGTAGAGACCGCTGAAGGCCGCACCGGTGCCATCCCGGCGCGAGCCGTCCATCAGGCCGGTCAGGCTGCTGCCATCGAATCCGGCCGCCGCCTTGATGCCCAGGATATCCAGTATCGTCGGTGCCAGGTCGATACTGCGCACCTGTGCGTCGATAACGCCCCCGGCCAGTCCCGTACCCTTTGGCGGCACGATAACGAGCGGCACCAGCAACGTCGGGTCATACAGGTCGCGCTCCCAGTAAAGGTGATGCTCGCCCATGGATTCGCCATGATCGGAGGTCACCACAATCAGCAGCTTGCCGTCCGGCGCAGCGGCCTGCGCGGCGGACACCACGCGGCCGAGCTGGGCATCGGCGTAGGCGACCTCGGCATCGTACAGCGCGTGCATCGCCGCAACCCGTTCCGGCGAGTTGACTATCTCGCTGCGCTGTACCGAGTTCAAATCGTACCACTGGCCGCTGACACCGGCGTCGGGCGCTGTCCGGTATTCCCGCGGCGGGCGGTAGGGTATATGCGGATCGTAGAAATGCGTCCACACGAAAAACGGGTGCTTGCCATTGGCACCCAGCCAGGCGATCGCGATATCTGCGGTGTCCGCACCCATGCGGTAGCTCTGGCCGAAATCGCCCCGGTACCAGCCTGCGGCCCGTACCAGGCGCGCCTGCAACTCCATGACGCCCATTTTCCTGGCCTGCGTAGGCAACCAGCGGAACGCCCGGATGTCGTCGTCCCAGGACTGGAAGTGTGACGGCAGTCCGCAGGCGCTGTCTTCGGTAATGTAGCCGCTGGTAAAGGCGCCGGTGACGTAACCTTCCTCGCGCAGGATGTCGGCCAGCGTCGGCACCGTCGGCGACAGGCGCTGGTGGTTGACCAGGACACCGTGGTTCTCCGGATACTGGCCAGTGAGGATGCTGGCATGCGAGGGACCGGTAAAGGCATTGGCCGTCACGGTCTGGCTGAAGCGGTAGCCTGCCGCGGCCAGACCGTCGAAGACCGGGGTGCGCGCCCGTGCATAGCCGTAGCTGCCGACCCGGTCGGCACGCAGCGTGTCGATGGTCACCAGCAGCACGCTCGGCTTGCCGGCGGCGTAATTGTTGACCGGTTGCCAGACCGGCACGCGTATCGCCAGCATCGCGGCGGCGGCAACCACGGCGGCGGATGCCAGGTATCCCGCGCGTCGCACGACCAGCAGCACCACCGCCACCAGCGCCGCCCCCGCCGCCAGCCAGGTCCCCGTAGCGTCCACGGCATGCAACGCGGTGATGGCCAGTGCAAGCGCGGCAAGTACGGCCGCGACATTCCACCAGCTCGCGGCACGATGCAGCCAGGCCGGGGCACGGGGCAATACACTGACCAGCACCAGATACACCAGTCCGCCGAGACCGCCGGCACTCAGCAGCTTGAGCACCGGGGTACTGCCCAGCGCGAAATAGATGTCCAGAAACAGCAGCGCGGCGATCGGGGCGGCGACGGCCGTGGCCATCCGGTCGCACCAGCGGCCGAGCAGCGCGGCGGCGATCGCGCCGCCAGCACCCGCGCAGACTGCAGCACCTGCCAGCGAGACGAGGGTGCGGCTCACCTCGCCCTGCCGCAGGCTGAAGCCGAGCCGGGATACGAACAGCCATTCAGCCAGCAGGAATGCAAACGCGGCGCCGGTCGACAGTAACAACATGCCGAACAATCCGGACCGGGTCTGCACTGGTGCACTCATTACATGTCCCGGCTGCCTAGAATGTCACACCCATCACGCCACGCAACGCGAAACCAAAGATTATCGAAAACAGGAACAGCAGCCACGAGGCACTGGACAGGCCGGCAAACTCGCCGCGCGCACGCGGGTAGTCGACGCTGACCGCGGCCAGCGGCTGGTCGGCAGGCAACGCCGGCTCGGCCGGGAATCCGAGCGTACGGAAATCGTTTGCGCGGTAGCGCGAAGGCGCAATGTGTGTGTATTGCCCGCCGACCATGATGTCCTTCCGCACCGAGCGATCGCCGTCCCGGATGGTCGCCATGTAATCGCCGGGCTGGTCAGCACGGATACGCCATACCACCTCGCCGGTTGCCGGGACACGCACTGCCGGGGTTTCCCGGGTCAGCCCCGGCGGCAGCTCGAGCCGGTAATCGGTCTGGCTGACGCGCTGTGTCTTCGTGTCAACGGTCACCGTCATCAGTGCATGGTCACCGGGCGCAAGGCCCTGGAAGGCAAACCGCGATTCCACCTGTACGATGATGAGGATAAACGGCAGGATCATCACCGCCATCGGCAGCAGTGCATAACCCATGTAGCGCAGCGTATGCCCGAAGATGTGGCGCTGCGTCCCGAGGGTCACGCGCAGGTCATCCTTGTACAGCAACAGCTCCAGCAGGTAGGCCATGATCTTGTCCTTCTGGGCGCGGATACCGTCCTGGTTGGACACGAAGCGGAACACCAGCAGGCTGAAAATGGTCGCCGGCAGCGCCACTACGGCGACCTGCCAGATCATGCCAAGGCCCTGGACCGGCCAGAGCAGGGCATCCAGCAGCGCATTCATTGCACTGTTGATCGCGGACCACATGGTGAGATTATCTAGCTGATGTAGCCCAGGCCTTTCAGTTTGTTCCTGATCTCTTCATCGGAATCGGCTTCCTCGAGTATCGCCATCTCCTTTTCCAGTGCGTACAGGACGAACTCTTCCGGGGACGAATAGCCGGCAATGGATGCGTATTTCCTGATCTTTTCCCAGAGAACCTTGTCGATCGTGACCTTGTTACCACCAAACATCTTCAACTCCTCGATAAAGCTTGCTTGCCATCAACACGTGCCGCACGGCCAGCCTGTCGGCAACGATACCAGACTATGAATACTAACAGCTTCCTGTGACGGCACGACAATCCGAAAATCAACCCCGCGCGCATCACCCCGGCGGGAAGAACCGGTGCATTCGGTCCCGCACCGCAACGAACGGCAGCGGCCCACCGGCTCAGAACACCGAATGCCCCTTCATCTGCTCCGGCGCTGCCACACCGAAGCGAGCCAGGATACTGACCGGCATATCCTTCAGATCGGCCGGCTGTCCGGTCCGGAGCGGACGGTTCGAAAGCAGAATTCCGGGAACCACCCGGGAATCCATACAGTGGTCACCGCTCCACTCGGCGTCATTGTCGATTATCAGTCCCTCCGGGACTTCACCTGTACTGGTGGCCCAGGATGAACGGTAGCCACGCGCGTAGCCGACCAGGATGTCAGGCGCCTCCTCGACGTGCGGGCCGTGATAGGCCTCCTCGCGCAACAGGGGCTGTGTCACGACCCGCGGGCCGTCCGGGCCATCGGTCCAGGTGGCCAGCTTGTCGGCGATCTCGCGTGCCAGCGCAGCGCGTTCGCCGGGCGCCACGATGCCGTAGCGCTCACGGCCGCGCACATTCAGGTAAAGCGAGTTCAACCCGATCCCGAAAGCGCGTGTCCTGCTCCAGTCGATACCCTGCAGCCACTTGTAGGTATCGCGCTTGGAAGGGTCTTTCAGCACCAGGTAGCCGTGCTGCTCCAGCCAGCTGTTGAGGTGTGCCTGGCGGCGGAACGGCGCGAAGCCATGATCCGACATCACCACCAGGGTGGTGTCATCATCGAGTTCCTGTCTCACCCAGCCGAGGATGGTATCGAATTCGATGTACGTATTGCGCATGGCATGTTCCAGCGGTTCCGGCGTGTCCGCGTCGTGGAAGGGGTGATCATGGTCCATCTGGCGTGCCAGCATGTGGTTACGCTGGTCAACACTGCTGAAATAGAAAAACAGCAGCGCCGGGCTTGCGGTTTGATTGAAGCGTCTCAGCTCGCCTTTCAGCAGGCGGCGGCGCTCGTCCAGCACCAGCCCGGACTGCTGCAGGAACTCCTCCGGCGTCAGGAGGTGCGCAGACAGGGCCTTGGTGTCCTCCGGCATTTCCTGCGTGTAGAACGGGCCAGCGGACTCGGCCAGATCGAATGCATACTCCGGCGGTGTGGCGATCGGCTGCGCCGGGTCACGCGGATCGATGTTCACCGGACTCGCATACAGCGACAGATACGGCGTGGTCGACTTCAGCAGGAAGCGCACCATGCCGGTGGCGCTGGCCAGCCCCGGGACGAACTCGAACTTGACCTGCATCCAGTCGCTCCACTCGCCGGGCTGCAACACGGCCTGCTCGTCACCCGAGCGTACCAGCACGACCGGGTGTTCCGGATCGACGTAGACATTGACCTTGGCACCGGTCAGTGGCGCATTTTCCAGGAAGGCATTGGGCGGCCCGTCAATGGTCAGCTCCGCGCTGTTATCGCGTACCGCGATGCGGTAGATCTCGCCGCCGGAGATCTTGCCGGCGGGGTGCGCGGGATCATCGGTGTAGAAGGAAAACGTGCCCGAGCTGCCACGCATGTCCGGCGTCCCCATGCCGGACAGCGCATGCCCGCCGGTCTCGATCGGCGGGTAGTTGGCCGGTACCCGGAACATGGTGGTATTGACCCCGTGGTCCTCGAGGATCGCCCAGAACGCCGTGCCGTCACGCATCTGCAGCGTTTTGTCCGCACCAAGCGGGATGCGCCAGCGCCCGATGGCCAGCGGTTTGCGTGCCGATTTCTTCACCTTCGAGGTGGACAGGTACGGCAGCATGGTATCGCGTTCCAGCGCGATGAAATCGAAGATACCGTGGCCGCCGGCATCCATGCCGGTTATGAAATTGGACCAGGCTACCGGGCTTTGCGGCGGTATGCTGGTACCGAGTCTCATGAAATGACCCTCTTCGGCCAGCCGCTTGAAATTCGGCATCAGGCCCGCGTCCATGAACTGTTGCAGCATGACCGGGTCCATGCCGTCGATGCCGAGGATGACCATGCGCTCCTTGTCCGGAGCGGCCATGCCCGTTGCGGCCAGTGCCGTGCCCAGCAGCACGGCCATGAATCGTGCAAACCTGCTCACGCGGCGTTCTGTGCGATGGCAGCGCGGGGACTCGTTCACTGGCCGAGCAGCCTTGCCGGTCATATGGTCGGGCACATCGACGCCGAACAGGTTGAGGATGGTGGGCGCGAGGTCGCCGATGGCCGGCGGGGCCTGTCGGCGTGGTCGATGCGGGCGGTTTGAGAACAGCACGCCGGGCACCAGGCGCGGATCGATGCAATGATCACCGCTCCAGGACTTGGTGTTGTCCGTGATGACGCTGGCGGTCACACGGCCGACCGCTCCTTCCCAGGAGGCACGGTATCCGCGGTTGTACCCGACGATCAGGTCCGGACCGTTGTCACGATACGGGCCGCTCGGGGTGCAGCTTGGCGTTGTCGAGAAGATATCGTTGATGGCGACATCGACCGTATTCCTCGTCGCGCAGGCCGTGCAGGCCACTCGATGATGGTGCGCTTGACTGCTTCCGTCTCCTCGCCCTTGCCGACGATGCCGTTGCCCTCGCGTCCCGCCTTGTTGATATAGATGCCCGCCCAGGCCAAAGGCATAGGCCTTGGTACGCAACCAGTCAACGTTCTCGAACCAGTCGCCGCTCAGAGATTTGATCGTTCTTGAGGTACAACAGGGCCGTTGTCACGCAGCCAGCGTGTTGATATTGATGCCGCGCCGGAACGAGGAGAAGCCGTGATCGGAAATCACCATGAAGTGCTCGGGCCGGGCTCGAGCATGTCCATGATGCGGCCGACCATGCCGTCGGCCTGCTTGTACATGTTGAGAATGGTGTCCTTGTATTTCACGACATCCTTGCCCTTGTTGGCGGGATGCTTGTCGTCGAGGTAACGAAAGAACATGTGCTGCAGGCGGTCGGTGCCGTCGAACACGCAGGCGACCACGCCTTGCCGCGATTTTTCAGGGCATAGTGAAGAACATTGCCTCGCGTTCCTGGTGCATGGAAGGTCTGTTTTAGGAAGGCCTCCTCGTCGATGACGCGCTCGTTGAGCGCCCAGGTGTCCTCCGCAAGTCCAAGCGTGGCGAAGTCACCGATCAGCTTCTGCAGGTACACGGAATAATAGGACGGCCAGGATATCGGCAGCGCCGGCCTGCCGGGGTCGATATTGATCGGTGTGACATACAGGCCAAGGTCCGGTGTCATCTTGGTAATGTAAAACCGTGCGATCCCGTATACCTTCACTCCCGGCGCCGGCTTGAAGGTCAGCTTGATCCACGGCGAATACTCCCGCTCCTTGAGCGTATAGGCCTTGCCGTGGATTTTAAGAACAGCTGAATGCCTTTCGCTATCGAGCGTGAGCGAGAACGGAATCTCGACCGGGCCGCCACCCTTGCGCATGGAATTGTCCGGTCCCTGCAGCACGGTGTTCAGTTCACCGTTCTCCAGGGTCACCAGCCGGCGCTCACCACCGGTGGCCTCGATCGCGTCCTCGCCATGACTCTCGCCCGCCTCGGCGGCGCTGGTCGTATAGTAGGTGAACGATCCCTGCGTGCCGCGCAGGTCAGGTATGCACATGGCGGAAAGCAGCGCACCGGCGAATTTCTCCGGCGGAAAGGTCAGCGGCACGCGCAGGATGTTGGCCGGTATGCCGTGATCACCCAGGATGTTCCAGAATGCGCGGCTCTTGCGCATGTTACGCACCAGCGGCTTGCCGACCGGAATGATCCAGTCGCCGACCTGAATGGTGCGCGTGGACGGGCTTACCTCCGAGCTGGAGAGCTTCGGCTTGTAGGTACGCAGATCGCGATTGAGGAAATCGAATATATTATGCCGCGCAGGATCAACACCGGTCATGAAGGAAGACCATGCCACGGGCGAGATCGACGGATAGGTGGTGCGCAGGCGTGAATAGCTGCCCTGTTCGGACAGTCGCTTCAGGTTCGGCAGGTGACCCTCGGCAATCCACTGGTCTGCCAGCACCGGGTCGAGCCCGTCCAGTCCAAGGATCACCATGCGCTTGAGGCGTGACCGGGACAGCGCCTTGCGGCGCCGGAACGAGCGGATTACGAAACGCACCGGCCAGATGAACAGGGACCCGATGCCAGCCAGCAGCGCGATAAACATCGCCATAAAGGAGCCGAGAAAGGCGAAGCCTGCCCCCGGGCCGATATAGGCATGGGCCGGAACGGCCACCAGAGCGGCCGCGACGGCCGTGACCGCAGCTACCAGCTGCGCACCGCGCATTGTCTTGCCAGTCCCCATAAATTCTTCCTCATCCTGAATATTGCGTCGTACGCGCATGGATTTCATAGATTACTGATGTGCGTCGGCCGGTTCAACCATAGCCGGAGCACGTGATCACGGCGCGGGAAGTCTGGCAACCCCGGTTCCTGCGAACCCTGCCGGACATGCCGCGATCGAGTGGAAATTCATGGGTGGCCGACGCCACCACATCACCTGTGATTACCGGATATAGCCAAGTGCGCGCAGTTTCCGCAGCGTCTCTTCATTACGTTCCAGCTGCTGCGAGCCATCCTGGCCCCCACCTCCGCCATGGTAGCCGCCATAGGTGTCAACTACAACGGCCGGGGCGGCGGCAACCACGTCCCGATCGAGGAACGCATTGACAGGGTGGCCTTCCATCTCTTTTGAGGCCGGCAAGCCATACAACGCCAGCAGGGTCGGTGCAATATCCAGTATCGAGGGTGGCTGCGCCATGGTGGCCCCCCGGGGTATATCCTTGCCCGACATCATCAGGATTCCGTCCGGGGCATGTGCATGTCCCCAGAGCTGGTCCTGGTATTCCCAGCCGTGATCGGACACGATGATGACCGTGGTGTCCTTCCCGGCGAGCTTCATGTATCTTCCCAGCACCTCGTCCACATGCCGGTAATAGCGGTCCACCACACCCGTCAGCCGGCCCAGGCGGTGGCTGAAATTATCGATACCGGACAGATAGACCGCCAGCAGGTTCAGCCGCTCGCGCTTCATCAGGTCCAGCCCGGCCGCGGTGGCAAAGACGTCCGCGAGATAGATCGTCCTTATCGATTCCAGCAGTGACTGCTCGGTAGCGAGCTGCTGCCGCTCGCTGACGGTCAGGTCAGTGAAAATGTCCAGCCCGAGGATGTCATCGACCGATTCCCCCACGGTTGGCATCTTCAGCTCCGCAAGTTCGTTCAGCAAATCGGGTGGCCAGGTGACACCCTGTACCGACGCGATCTGCTTGCCGACACGCCTGTCCATGAAGGCAGCGCGCCACGGATTGTTGTCCGACACAAAGTAGCCATTGACCGGGTCGCTGGGCCAGCTCGCGAACCAGTTGACCACACCGACCCGCAGATTGCGGTCCGAGAGGATGTTCCAGATGGCCATGACACGGCGCTGGCGGGACGTAATCGGCCGCTCATGAAGCAGGCCATGCCCGATCAGCCAGGTACCCATACCCGCAATCAGCCGGGGCGACAGATGGCTGTTATCGATCCCCTGTATGGACCGTGCCGCACCGGGCAGCCATACCTCGGTGAACCCGTGGATGCCATGCCTGTCCTCGCGCATGCCGGTCGCGATGGAGTTCCAGATGATGGGCGACAGCGTGGGCTCGAAGGTATGCAGATTGCTGCGGACACCCTGGTCTATCAGCCGCTTCATGACGGGCATTTGCCCTTTAGCCATCAGGGGATCGATGCGCCGCCAGTCAGCGCCATCCAGGCCGATCAGCAATACCGCGCGGCCCGGATTTACGCTCAGCTCTCGAACCTGTTGCGTGACCGGAGCGGCCTCGGCCCCGCCATGACGCATCCAGGCTGCCTGCATCATTACGGCGAGTGCACACCCCGCCAGCACGGCGGCTGCACCGGGCAGGCGGCGCAGTACACTGACCGGAAGCAGGCGTCCTTCGACGACCCTGGCTGCCGTGGCGGCCGCGATCCCGAGGCAAAGGACAATGACCATAGAGACGCCCTCGAGTACCGGGCTACCGGCCAGCCAGCCGGCCTCGAGCACCAGCAAGCCCGCGCTGAACACGAACCAGGCCACACCCGCGGCGCATAACTCGAGTGCGTAGCGGCTGACCGGCGGCAGTTGTGCCGGTGGTGCAGCGGGCGTGGTGCCCCGGCGTGGTGCTATCCCGGTGAGTCCCTGCAACAGGACCGAAGCGAACCCCGCCAGTATCGAGAACAGGGCGAGCAGCCCGCCCAGCCAGGCGGCAAAGACGAGGATGGTCTGGGGGTCGCGCAGCGAATCGTTCCACCGGACGGTCACCGTGGCATAGGCGGCGCCGACCACCAGACCGGCAAGACCCCAGGCCAGAGTAAGTGGACGGGTCCGGTTCCAGGCAAACATCATAGGGATCCTGTCGGAATATTGCTGAACTTCACGATGCTGTCAGAGTATTCTTAACACCAGCTTAACCCAAAAACCCCTTGCATGACAATGACACGGACGCTGCCCGGATACCCGTAAGCGACAGGCACGGGAACGGCTACCCGGGATGCAGGGACCTGTTGAAAACGGCGGAATCAGGAGGCCCCGGCTGCCTTGCGGTTCCGGTACAGGTCCGGGTTGACCACTTCCGCCATCGCCTGGATGTCCAGCCTGCCGCCCAGGTAATCGTTGATCTCCTGTGCACACGCCACCGGGTCTTCCAGCACCTTGTGATAGTGCATCTCGAGCAGGTCAAAGTTCGGCTTGCGGCGCGCGTGCACCTTGGTGCTGATCAGGTGCTTGCTGTACAGGTCCCTGGCCTTCTGGTCCTCGACCGGATTGTCCTCCGCGCGGTTCGCCAGCATGATGTTCTGCGAGGCGAGAATCTCGTCGAGATCGCGGCGCATCAGGATAACGCGGTAGAAATTGTCGTCCGGCAATGACTGCAACAAATGCGATATCACCTTGATCGACTTGCCGCGCGCCTCGCGCAGCCAGACCTTGTCCTGTTCGTTTTCAAGGTCCTTGATTCGCTCATGCTCGAAATAGCCGCCCGGATTGTCCGTATCCGAGCTGCGTACGTCGTCGGTCACCACCGGAACCCCGCCCGCCACCAGCATCTTCATCAGCATGGACGTACCGGAGCGCGGCAGACCCGAAACGACGATAATCGGTTCACCGTAGCGGAAGTTACGCAGCAGTCTGGATACAAGGTTCACACGATTTCCCTGGCTTGGCCAACAGCGGGGCACGCTGCGCCGCTGTTCCCGCAGGGGCCGGCGCACGGGCATCCCGACAACCTATATTACATGACGCCGTCGTGATGTCACTACACCGGCGCACCGCCTCTTGCCATCTGGCCGGCATGCAATCAGGATACATGGATATGAACCGGGATTTCGGCCTGAACGAGCATTGCCGGCGGCGGCAAGCCGGCAAACCGTCCGGCACAGGGTGCGTGGCCGACACCGGGTCCTGTGCCGCAGGGAATGCCCGGAATGGCTGATATCATTGCCCGGTATGAAAATACCTTTGCACAGCACGTGTCGGCCGACCATGCGATCGCATTCGGTTTCGCACGTCACGCACTGGTCGCCGCATTGGCGGCAGGGGGACTCGGTCCGGGTGACGAAGTCATACTGTCACCACTGACCTGCAAGGTGGTACCGCTTGCACTGCTCTCGATGCAGCTGCGGCCGGTGTACGCCGACATCTCGCCTGCCACGCTGAACCTCGATCCCGCACGTGTACGGGACAGGCTCGCACCCGCCACCCGTGCAATCCTGTTCCAGCACACCTACGGCCACACAGGTGGCATCGAGGATGTCGTCGCGCTGGCCCGGCAGCATGACCTGCTCCTGGTCGAGGACTGCGCGCAGTGCATGCCCGTATGTGAAGACAACTATCGGCCCGGCCACTACGGCGCCGTGGCGATCTTCAGCAACAATGCAGGCAAGCCGCTGCCGGCCGGCAGCGGCGGCGTGGCGGTCACCGGCAGTGCGCTGCTGGCCGACCGCATGCGTGCTGCGCGCGAAGACTTGCCCCACCGCGGTCTGGCCGGTGATCTTCGCGGCAGCGTGGAAACATGGCTGCACCATCACCTGTTACGGCCATCGCTGTACTGGACGCTGTTCGACCTGCATCGCCGCATGGACGGCAACTACTCGCAACGTTCCCTGGACGAGGAAATCAGCACTGAAATCATGGCGACCGGGCTGCAGCCCACCCCGCGCCAGGCGCAACGGGGTCTGCGTGCCATGCGCGATATCGCCGCTGTAGCCCGTCACCGGGCAGCCTGCTGCGCGGACTACCGCAGGTCGCTCCGGCCTGCCGTACATCCCGGCACGCCTTTCGAGTCCGGGACAACACCACTGTACTATTATCCGGTGCTGGTAAATGACAAGGCGGCATTGCTGCAACGGGCCAGACGGGCACATGTCGAGATCATCCCCTGGCCGGTCGCGACACCAATCTACCCGGTCGAGGACATCAACGCACTGGCGGTGTATGGCTATCGGCCGGGAGACTGCCCGCTGGCCGAGTCGATTGCCAGGCAACTGGTCGGGCTGCCAACACACTTGAAGGCCACACCCGCCGTCCGCAGGCGGGTCGTTGCCTTGCTTGAGTCACAGGCCGACGCAGCGTGAATATCCGCAAGCCCCCGGCCACTGTGCACGTGGACCTTGACGGTGCATCCGCCATCTATACGATGCATGGCTGGCCATATCCGCATGACGCCGACCCGCTGTTCGAGAGCGGACTCGAGAACCTGCTGGTCATGCTTGATACACTGGGTATCAAGGCTACGCTGTTCGTAATTGCCGCCGATCTGGACAACCCGCGCAAGTGCGAGCTGCTGGGCAAGGCCGTGGCGCGCGGGCACTCTATCGGCTGTCACTCCTGGACCCACCGCAGGCTAACGCGCCTGTCACATGAACAGAAGCGCCACGAGATCCATGCCAGCCGGGAACGCATCAGCAGCCTGCTCGGCGTAGCGGTCGACGGGTTTCGTGCACCGTACTTTGACACCGATGCAGAAACCCAGCGCATGGTTGCGGATGCGGGCTATCGTTACGATTCGTCACTGTTCCCGGGACGCAGGATACCTGCGGCGGACGGTCACCTCGAAACCGGTCAGCTGCCGGGACGGCTGTGGCCGGACCAGGCACTGATCGAGCTGCCCCTGCCACGCTATGCACCACTGCCCTTCCCGTTCCATGCCTCCTACAGCCTGGTGCTCGGCAACTGGTACTTTCGCCTTGGGTTGTGGCGGCACCGGCGCAGTCATGCACCGCTGGTGCTGCTGTTTCACCTTACCGACCTGGCCGACCCCCTGCCACACACGCTGCGCCAGGGCTGGAAAAGCACCTTTTTCACCCTGTCATGGCTGAGCGGAACAACGAAGCAGCGTCGCTGCACCCGTATGCTGGCCGAGGTCGCCAGGCACTACCGGCTGGTAGATACCGCCACGCTGATCGGGGAAACGGTGGTACAGGATAAATAAACAGCGCTGCTGACCGATACCTGTACACTACTGGTAAAAATCTACATACTATCGAAATTTCCTGAAATACAGACAGCTCGCTACTGCAAACGGCCCCCGACGATCCGCTTGTCCGCTACCTGCCGGAACCGGCAGTGCGGCAGGAACCGGACAGCACGGAAGAAAAGTTCATCCCATGAAAGCCATCGTACAGAATCTTGAAAACGGACAAATGCTGGTCGATGAGGTGCCGCCTCCGGCACTATTGCCGGACGGCATTTTGGTGCGTGTCCAGCGTTCCCTGATCAGCCTCGGCACCGAGCGTGCGGTAATCGCGCTCGCCAAGATGAGTCCGCTTGGCAAGGCGCGGGACCGGCCGGACCTGGCGCGCAAGGTGATCAACAAGGCGAAGCAGGAAGGCTTCCTCAGCACTTACAAGGTGGTCAAGAATCTGATGAGTTCACCGATCCCGCTCGGTTACTCCTGCGCCGGCGAGGTTATCGACGTGGGCAGGAACGTCACCGAGTTCCGCACCGGCGACAAGGTCGCCTGCGCAGGGCTGAACTACGCCAACCACGCCGAGATAAACTACGTACCGCGCAACCTTGCCGTGAAGATGCCCGCAGGCCTGTCATTCGATTCCGCCAGCTTCGTCACGGTCGGCGCCATCGCCATGCAGGGACACCGGCTGGCAAATATCCAGCTCGGTGACCGCGTGGTTGTAATGGGGCTCGGACTGGTCGGCCAGATCAACGCCCAGCTCGCCCGCTGCGCCGGCGCCACGGTACTGGCGACTGACCCGGACCCGGCCAAGGTGAAACTGGCCGCCGAGCTGGGTGCGCATGTCACGGTCGGCAACCCGGCTGAAATCGCCTCCACCGTCAACGAATTCAGCGACGGCTACGGGGCGGACGTGGTGCTGATCTGCGCCGCCACCAAGTCGGACGACCCGATCCGCCAGGCTGCCGCGTTGTCTCGCCTGAAGGGGCGCGTGGTCGTGGTCGGCGATGTCGGCATGCACATAGAGCGGCGCGGTTATTTTGAAAAGGAAATCGAGCTGGTACTGAGCCGGTCCTACGGGCCTGGCCGCTACGACCCGTCCTACGAGGAACGCGGCATCGACTACCCGCTGCCCTACGTACGCTGGACCGAGGGACGCAATATGCTGTCCTTCCTGGAACTGGTGACGCGCGGGGATGTGCGCGTCGACCCCATGATCACGCACAGCTTCGCCATCGAAGAAGCCGAACACGCCTACAAGATAGTCACCGGCGAAAACAAGGAACCGGCTGTGGCGATCCTGCTCAAGTACCGGCATGACGCACCGCAGCCCGCACGGGTTGCGCTTGCCGGCGGATCGGGCAAGGCGGTCAGCGGCGAGCGCCTGTCACTGGGTGTCATCGGCGCCGGACAGTTTGCCAAGGGCATCCTGCTGCCGGCGTTCGCGGCGCAGGGTTCGGTACGTTTCGCCGGCTTCTGCACATCCTCGGGTCTGACCAGCAAGCATATCGCCAGCCGTTACCATGCCGACTTCTGCACCAGCAACCCGGATGACATCATCGGCGACGACAGGATCGATGCCGTGCTGATCGCCACGCGTCACGATCAGCATGCCGCGCTGGCCCTGAAGGCGCTGCAGGCCGGCAAGGCGGTGTTTGTCGAGAAGCCGCTCGCCATCACACAGGAGTCCCTGCTCGAGCTGGCCGGCGCAGCCGGTGAACACGGCAGCCCGCGCCTGATGGTCGGCTACAACCGCCGCTTTGCACCGCTGGCCGTCCAGTGCCGCGAGTTTTTTGCTCCCGTGCAGGATGGCCTGTTTGCCAGTTACCGGGTCAACGCCGGATTTTTCCCGCCGGACAGCTGGGTGTATGACCCGGTGACAGGGGGCGGCCGCATACTGGGCGAGGTCTGTCATTTCGTTGATTTTCTTTGCTTTATGACCGGTTCACTGCCGCAGCGCATCACTGCAGAGGAATTGCTGCAGGCCGGCGACCGCGCCGTCGCACGCGACAATGTGTCCATTACGCTGCAGATGCAGAACGGGTCCGTCGGCACCATTCACTACCTGGCGAACGGTGACACCAGCGTGTCCAAGGAATACGTCGAGGTGTTCGGCGGCCGCCGCACGGCCATCCTCGACAACTACCGGACCCTGTACCTGCATCAGAACAACAGGCAGCGCAGGAAACGCCTGCTCAACCAGGCCAAGGGCTTCCAGCAGGAAGTGGCCGCCTTTATCACCGCCATCAAAACCGGCGGCCCCATGCCCATCGACTGGGCATCCCTGCTCGCGGTCAGCCAGACCACCTTTCTGGTGCATCGCAGCCTGGATGCCGGCGGTACGGTGAATTACGAGCCACCGGCAGCGGTGCGCCCGGTGGCAGATGGGTAATACCGGGACGCCGTCAGCGGACAGCTTTCGCACGGCCATTCTGGCCGAGGCACCTCGTGTGCTGGGGCTGATGGACCGTGAGCCGTACAGTCCGACGCAGGGCTGCTGCGACCGCGTCTACTGGGCCTGGAAGTTCACCGACTTCCCGGGGGCGCGTTTCCAGGAGGCCTTGTGCGTGCTCGGCTTCCTGTATGCGGCAGAATTCGAGGGCAACACATACCGACACAATCCGCGGCTGCTGGAATGGATCGGCAACGGCCTGCGCTACTGGGCTTCGATCCAGTACCCCGATGGCAGCTTCGACGAGGCCTACCCCTACGAGCGTTCGCTGGCCGCGACCGCTTTTACCACCTTCTATGTCGGCGAGGCGCTCAACTTCCTCGGCGACGCCCTGCCAGCGGACGTCCGCGAACAGGCACGCGCCACGATGCGCAGGGCCGCTACCTGGCTGTGCCGGAATGATGAAACACACGGTTTCCTGTCCAACCACCTTGCCGCCGCCGCCGCCGCCCTGTACCACGCTTACCGGGAAACCGGCGCAACGGAGTTTGCCGCGCGCAGCCGCTATTTTATCGACCGTATCATTGCACACCAGTCTGGCGAGGGCTGGTACGACGAATACGGCAGTGCCGACCCCGGCTACCAGACCCACGGCAGTTTCTACCTCGCGCGTTACTGGCAGCTGACGCAGGATCCGGCACTGGCGGACTCACTCGACCGCGCCACGCAGTTTCTCGCCCGCTTCGTGCATGCGGACGGCAGCCTGGGCGGCGAGTACGCCAGCCGCAACACCCAGACCTACTACCCAGCGGCGTTCGAGATGCTCGCCGGGACGTGCAGTGCGGCCGCCTGGATTGCAGTCTTCATGCGCCCGCATGTCTTCAGCGGCAGCGCCGCCGACCTGCGCGGCGTGGACGCCTACAACTACTTCCCCTTCCTCAACAACGCGGTGTTTGCATACCTTGCCTGCGTGGAAAACGCCGCGCGGCCGCTTGCCACCGTGCACGAGCCCGGCGGTGACGATACCCTGACCTGGTATCCACAGGCAGGACTCGCCCGTATCCGCAGGCGGCGCTATGACGCCTATATCGGCACGGCGAAGGGCGGCGTCATCAAGGTATTCGACCGCATCGGGAAACGGCTTGTGTACAGCGACTGCGGCTACATCGGCCGGCTCGACAACGGCCGCGTGGTCACCTCGCAATACCTCGATCACCGGCGCGAGGTTACGGTCAGTGACGGTATGATCGAGCTGACCGGCCGGTTTTCCGTAACCTCGCGACCGGTCATGAAACCGCTGCGGTTTATCGGGTTCCGCCTGTTCATGCTCAGCGCGGGCCGCTTGCCGGCGCTGGCACGCTGGCTGAAAGCCTATCTCGTCAAGGTGCTGATTTACCGCAAGCGCGACCTGGCGATCGACTTCAGGCGTTCGATCACGTTTACCGATGACGCAATCGTGCTGCGTGACCGGATCGCCGGCGCGGACGGCAGGCGGATAGCCAGCCTCGAGCGCGGCGCACTGTTTACCACCATACACATGGGATCGTCGCGCTACTTCATCAATAATGAACTCACCCTGCAGGACCCGCACCCGGACGGCATACTGACCGGCCCGCAGGTCCTTGCGGGAATTGCGATCGAACACGCGGTTGCCCTGGATTCAGTCACGTGATCACCGGCTGTCACCGCAAAACACGGCTTGACGGAGCTGCTCCATGAGCTCGCAATCATCCCCTGGCCTGGCTGTTTATGCGCTGCTGGCCGTGTTTGCCTTTGCCGTTTACCTGCCCGGCATGTGGTGGGGTGCGCCGCAGGCCACCGCACCGGACCGTATAAAGTCCTGGGGGGTCGACGACGAAACACCGCTGGGTCCGCTGGCCGAAATCCATAACATCATTCAACCCAAGCCGGACCGCAACTACGGCTACGCGCTGATGTATTCCTTCACGGTCGCTGCAGCCTACACCCCCTATCTCGCCTGGCTGCTGGTCACCGGCCAATGGTCGGAAATCAGCGCCTTGTATCCCTTTGGCATGGCGGACCCGGTCACCACCCTGAAGCACATGACCTACATCGCGCATTTCGTGACCCTGCTGATGGGGATCGGTGTGATACTGGCGACCTTTGAAACCGGTCGTATCCTGGGCGACCGCCGTACCGGCGTGCTTGCCGCCCTGTTCACGATGACGTCCTACCCGATGTTCTATTACGCGCGTATGGGCAACGTGGACGTGCCCATGCTGTTCTTCACCGCCCTGGCCATCGTGTTCTTCAGCCGCAGCCTCTGTTTCGGCTTCACTACCCGGCGCGCGGTCTGGCTGGGCGTGTTCGCCGGCCTGGCACTGGCGACCAAGGAATCCGCGCTGGGTGTCTTCCTGGGGGTGGTCTTTGTACTGTTGCTGCATAACCGGCGCGAACATCAAGGCCGGTGGACGACATGGACATTCTGGCAGGCGCCGGCCAGCGGCCTGCTGGCCGCATTCCTGGCGCTCGGGGCCGGTAGCGGCCTGTTCATCGAACCGACCCGCTATTTCAGGCATCTTGCAGAACTCCGTAGCCACATTGAGCTGATTTCGGCAGGTGACATTTACATACCCTACGTATTCCCGTTCAGTACGGACGGCAACATAGGCTACCTGCAGCGGGTTCTGGAACTGCTTGCGGAAATGATGAGCTGGCCCGGCCTGTTGCTGGCCATCCTTGGACTGGCACTGGTGACGGTACAACGCAATCGTGCAGCCAGCCTCGTTATACCGACACTTGCCTACCTGGTGTTTGTCTTCTTTACCCTGCGCTCGCCTCAGATGCGTTATTTCATTCCGCTCCCCTGGCTGCTTTCATTTCCCGCAGCCGTGCTGCTGACAACTGCCCTGCACAGGCAGCCGCGGGTATTGCGCAATGCCGCACTGCTGGCCGGTACCTGCATTATCGCGTTCAACCTGCTGCGGGGAGCCGGCCTGACATACGAAATGATGCACGATTCGCGCTACCAGACCGGCCGCTGGCTCGCGGCCAATACCGCCCCTGGTGACCGCATCGAGTATTTCGGCCCGTCCAGGAAGCTGCCGCCGCTGCCGGCCTACGTGGAGGCGCAGGCGGCCGCCCTCTACACGGGCATCTACACGCCTGCCCGGCACGATGACGCCACGGTGGAGGAAATCACGCGAGGCTGGCGGGAACGCCGTCCAAGGTACGTTATCCTGATGCCCGACCTGACCAGCACGCCCGGCCATGACTACAACTTCACCTGTCCGCCGCAACTGTGTGACGGCATGCTGGATGGATCGCGCGGGTTCACGCAGGTCGCCACCTTCAGGACACCGCCGCTGATCCCCTGGCTCCGCTTGCCGGCGCTGGACTACCCTACGGTCAACCCGCCGATCCACATCTTCACACTGCCGCAGCAGGATCGAACGTGAAAACCGTAACCCTGCATCCCCGCGCGGTGCATAGCAGGACGGCTGGCTGACCATGTGCGGCATCTGCGGATATATGAATGTTGACCAGGATGGCCTGCTGGAAGACATGACGGAGGCACTGCTGCACCGCGGGCCGGACAACGCCGGGTATTTCCGCGAGGCCGGACTCGGTCTGGGTCACCGCCGCCTGAGCATCATCGACCTCGCCGGCGGCGACCAGCCCATCTTCAACGAGGACGAATCGTTGCTGATCATCTTCAATGGCGAGATCTTCAACTTCCATGAGCTGCGCGACGGACTGGTGCAGCGCGGTCACCGCTTCCGCACCCGTACGGACACCGAGGTGATCCTGCACCTGTTCGAAGAGGAGGGCCCCGATTGCCTGCGTCAGCTCAACGGGCAGTTCGCCATCGCCATCTATGACCGGAACCGCAAACGCCTGTTCCTGGCACGCGACCGTCTCGGCATCAAACCGCTGTACTACGTCAGTCTTGGCAGGCGTTTCCTGTTTGCTTCGGAATTCAAGTCGATCCTGCGTTACCGGGATTTCGCACCGACACTGGACCCGGATGCCGTCCATGACTACCTGGCGCTGCGTTATGTGCCGGGACCCGGCGGCATGTTCCGGGAATTGCGCAAGCTGCCGGCGGCCCATTTCGCCATTATCGAAGACGGCAATGTGCACATACAACGCTACTGGGAGCCGGAACTGTATGCCGGTCCGTACCCGGCGAGCGAAGCGGAATACCTGGAGGGCTTCGCGGAACAATTCGAGCGCAGCGTACGCAGTCAGCTGGTGTCGGAGGTCCCGGTCGGTGCCTACCTGAGCGGCGGCCTCGATTCCAGTGTCATCGTCGCGGCCTTCTCGCGCCTGGTATCCGAACCCGTGCGTACCTTCTCCGTGGGTTTCGACTACGCGCATGACGAGCTCACGCAGGCTGCCGAGACCGCGCGCCTGCTCGGCTGCAAGCACACGGAAATTGCCTGCCGGCCGGAGGACATTGCGCTGCTGCCGGAGGTGGTGTATCACCTCGACGAACCGGTAGGTGATGCCATCGTCATCCCGATGTTCCAGCTGTCGCGCGAGGCAAGAAAACAGGTTACCGTCATCCTGACCGGAGAAGGCTCGGATGAAATACTCGGCGGTTACCTGTTTCACCGTGCGCTGCTGGCCGGCCACAGGCTGGCACGCATCACGCCCCGCTTCCTGCGCGAACGGATACTGGCACCGGCCGTCCAGCTGGTACCGGATGCACTCGTCAACCTCGCGTTTGACTATCCCGCGGAACTTGGCCGGCGCGGCAAACAGAAGGTCGCCGACTTCCTGCGCATGCTGGAACCCCGGCAGCTGCCGCGTGCCTACCGCCACCTGATCTCGCTGTTCGACGACCGTGACACCGGCAGCCTGTACACGGATGATTTCCGTGCCCGGCTGCGTGACCAGCCTGAAGGAGACGGCCTGTCGTCCGCACAGGCCGCCGCGCCCTGGCTCAACCGCATTATCGACCTGCAGTTCGCACACTGGTTGCCGGACGATATCCTGATGAAACAGGACAAAATGGCGATGGCCAACTCGATCGAGGGCCGCGTGCCGTTCATGGACCATGAATTCGTCGAATACGCCCTGCGGCTGCCGCCCGATCTGAAGATACGCAAGGGTACCTGCAAGTACATACTGCGACGATATGCGGAACGCATGCTGCCGGAAGCGGTCAGCGCAAGACGCAAGCAACCGTTCTATGTGCCGCTGGACAAGTACTTCGCACAGCCTGCATTCCAGGAACTCATGCACGATACCCTTTCGGAACAAACGGTGCGCGAACGTGGCATTGCGCAACCTGCCACGGTCACGCGTCTGTGCCGCTCAATGGACAAGGGTGAATTCATCTATGCAAAGCAGGTACTCAGCCTGATCATCCTGGAACTCTGGTTCCGTATCATGGTGGACCGGCGTGGCAGGCTTTAGGAAAACCCTGTTCAACGTGGCGCGCATGGTCCTCGGTGTGGCCATGCTCTGGTACGTCATATCCATTACGGATGACTGGAGCGGTTCACGGGATGTTATGGAGCGGCCGCTGCTTGTCCTCGGCTTTCTGCTGCTGCCGTTCATCGGTGCCACCATAGAGTCCCTGCGCATGGGACTGCTGTTCCATGCCTATGGCCTGCACCTGTCATTTCTCAACGGCTACCGGGTAGTGGCGATCGGAACGCTGTTCAGTTTCGTTATTCCCGGAGGTACCGGCGGCGATGTCACCAAGCTGTATTACCTGGCCTCCGAAAATCGCGGTCATACCATGGAAATCGCCACCATACTGGTCATTGACCGTGTGGTGGCACTGTTCTCGCTGCTCTGCCTGATTATGCTGCTGGCGCTGATTGACCTCCCCGTTGTGCTGGAGGTAAGACCGGTGCAGGCCCTCATCGCCCTGGCAGCAACGGGTATAATCGCCCTGCTGCTGTTCATGGCAGTGTCATTCTCGCCTGCGCTGCGGGCCTGGCCGCTGTACCGCGGCCTGATCGAACGCTTCCGGTGGGGACACTACCTGGACCGGGTATTCCTGGCGCTATATTCCTTCCGCGACCACAAGATGATCCTGCTCTACGCCGCCCTGTTGTCCATGGTGGGACACGCGGCCCTGGTCGGCATGTTTGCGGCACTGAGTATCGTTCTGATTCCGGGCATGGCGGTCGTCTCAACTGTACTGTTTTCATTGCTTGGGATGCTCGCCAACGCCCTGCCTGTCACTCCCGGTGGCATCGGTGTGGGTGAGGCCGCGTTCGAATGGCTGTTTGGCCTGCTCGGACACAGTGGAGGCGCACAGCTCATCCTGGCCTGGCGCATCGGCATCCTGCCATTATGTGTGCTGGGCGGCATGCTGTACATGATCGGGAGACGTGGCGCAGGCCCCGTTGCCAGCCGCGCCCCCTGAGCTGTTCGGGCCGGGCCGTACAATAACCGGCATCGGCTACTTGTTTGCGGGGCGGTCGGTGCTGCGCGTATAGATCGGGTTGAGAATTCTGCGCTGGTTCTTCTGGACTATCCACAGTTCACGCTGGATCATGCTACCCTGACGCAACACCACACCCATGACGAACAGCAGGATGCCTATCACGATCAGGGAGAAGCTCGTCAGGGCGAGAAATGCCGACACCTCGTGCCTGACGAATTCCACCACTGCCCAGGCAAACACCAGCATTCCAAGCAACAGCGAGGCGATACTCATCGCCCATACGTAGCGAACCGGGTTGGCGAAGATGCTGAACAGACTGTGCGAAACCACCAGCTTGCCGACCTTCGATGAACTCTTTCTCTTGACCGTCCGGCCCTTTACCTTGTAATCCTTCCATTCAAGCACCGCCGGGATCTCGCGGATCCGATAGCCCAGCGTCTTGGCCTTCAGGATGACTTCCAGATGAAATTCCTTGCCTTCCTCATACAATGGCAGGGCACGAATGGCATCGCGCCGGTAGGCACGCGTCATACCGGTATTCATGGTTACCACGTTCGACATACAGGCGCGTATAACCTTGTTGCCGAGCTTGCTGTACAGCACGCGCTTCAACGGCACGTTCCTGTAGCTCCCGCCAGGCAAATGCGGGCTGGCCACCACGATGTCTGCGTCCGGCCACTTGTGCATCGAGTCAACCAGATCCCTGACAATGTCCCTGCCCCACGACAGGTCGATCTCGGTGGTGACGATGATATCTCCCTGTGCGGAATTTATGCCGGTACGCAATGCATAGCCGCGGCCGCGGTTATGCGGATACCCGAGCAGGCGCAAACGGGGATGTGTTGCCGCTATCTCGCGCACGATCTCGGCCGAGTTGTCCGTGGAACCGTCATTCACGACCACCAGCTCCCAGTCACCTTCGAGATTCGATAACTGACTCAGCATCTCCAGCACCGATTCCCTGATAATCCCGGCTTCGTTGAAGAACGGCGACACGACAGAAATATCCATGGACCCCCCTACACTACGGTACCCGCATTATGCCAGTCGCGCATACATGTCGCTATCCGGTCAGTGCAATGCCGCGAGAATACGCGCAGCGGCCTTGCCATCGCCATAGGGATTGTGCGCCTGAGACATACGGGTGTACAAAGCCTCGTCTGAAAGGATCAGTTCCGTTTCGTGAACGATCCTGTCGCGATCGGTGCCAACCAGTCTGACGGTGCCCGCCTCGACCGCCTCCGGCCGCTCCGTGACATCGCGCATGACCAGCACCGGCTTGCCAAGCGAAGGGGCCTCTTCCTGGACCCCGCCCGAGTCGGTCAGGATCATGTCCGACCGGCTCATCAGCCACACGAACGGCGCATAGTCCTGCGGCTCGATGAGAAAGATATTGGGCCGTCCCTGCAGTATCTCGAACACGGGTTTCTGTACATTGGGGTTCAGGTGTACTGGGTATACCAGGTCCCAGTCCGAGTGGGCAGCGGCGAGATCACGAATCGCCGAACACAGGTCGATGAAGCCCTGGCCGAAGTTCTCCCGGCGATGACCGGTCACGAGTATCATCCTGCGCCCGCTGTCAACAAGCTTCTCGTACAGTGCCGGCGTGAACCGCTCTCGCCAGTGAGCCGGAGGGCGTGCATCGACCTTGTCGCGCGCCATGAGCAGCGCGTCGATCACGGTGTTGCCGGTCACCGTTATCCTGTCTGCCGCAATACCCTCGCCCAGCAGGTTGTGTCGCGAGCGTTCGGTCGGCGCGAAGTGCCAGTGAGCGATGCGCCCGGTCAGCGAGCGGTTGGCCTCCTCCGGGAACGGTGCGGACAGGTTTCCGGTGCGCAGGCCGGCCTCGACGTGGCCCACGGGTATACGCTCGTAGAAAGCCGCGAGGGCCGCGGCAAAACAGGTGGTGGTATCGCCCTGCACCAGCACCACATCCGGACGCTCCGAACGCAGCACCCCGCGCAGGCCAAGCAGTGCACGCGCGGTTACATCAAACAGGTCCTGGCCGGCGCTCATGATATCCAGGTCATGGTGCGGCGTGATGCCAAACAGTTCCAGCACCTGGTCCAGCATCTGACGGTGCTGGGCGGTGACACAGATACGCGATTCGAATTGTGCCGACCCGGCAAGCGCAAGCACGACGGGAGCCATCTTGATAGCTTCCGGCCGGGTACCGAACACGGAAAGCACCCGCGTCGTCAAATTACCAGACCACGCGTGTCGATCAGGATTTTTTCCTGAAGGTCAGCCGCCTTCAGGCGGCGGTACTGCTTGTGATCGACCAGCAGCAGGATGATATCCGCCGCAGCGATCACCTCCTCAAGCGGTTTCAGGTCGAACTCGTTATGACTTGCCAGGTTTGGTTCTGAAACCAGGATGTCTCCGACCCCGTCACGAATCAGGGTGCGGACTATATCGACAGCGGGTGACTCCCTGAGGTCGTCGACATCCGCCTTGAAGGCAAGGCCGAGGCAGCCGATGACCGGTTTCTTGAATTTCTCCGCGCTGCGCCTGACCTTGTCGATCACCCAGCGAGGCTTGTGGTCGTTCACCTCGCGCGCGGTACGAATCAACCGTGCCAGATCAGGTGAACGGGAGACGATGAACCAGGGGTCGACCGCGATGCAGTGGCCGCCCACACCGGGACCCGGCCTGAGGATGCTGACCCGCGGGTGGCGGTTGGCAAGCGCGATCAGTTCCCAGACATCGATGCCTTCACGGTCGCATATCATCGACAGCTCGTTGGCAAAGGCGATATTAACATCGCGGAATGAATTCTCGGTCAGTTTGGCCAGTTCCGCCGTCCTCGAGTCCGTCGCGAGCACTTCACCGCGCACAAAGGTGTGGTAAAACTCGACAGCTATCTCCGTCGATGCGTCGTTGATCCCTCCGACGATCCTGTCGTTCTGCACCAGCTCCACCAGGATACGGCCGGGCAGTACGCGCTCGGGACAATGCGCGACGAAGACGTCCTTCGCGGTATCGTGGCCATATTCCGCGAGGATGCGTGCGACGACTTCCTCCGTCGTGCCTACCGGGCTGGTCGACTCCAGTATCACCAGGTTGCCCGGCTCCACGTACGGTGCGATCTTCTCGGTCCCCGCACGCACGTAGGAAAGATCCGGCTCGTGCCCGTCTCGGAACGGCGTTGGCACCGCGATAATGAAGATATCGGCCTTGACCGGCTCCATACCGACAGTCAGGTTGCCGGCCTGGACGGCTGATTTCACCAGGATATCCAGGTCCGGCTCGACCAGGTGGATCCTGCCCTGGTTGATGGTATCCACGATGTACTGGGAGGAATCGACACCATGGACACGGTAACCCTTGGTACCGAGCAACGACGCCGTTGGCAAACCGATATAGCCGAGGCCAACGACACAGATTGTTTTTGCAAATGCCGGCACATGTCCCCCTGCTTCAAGGGTAATTCGTGGCCGCTGCCAGCACCGGCGGGTATTTCGCGCCGGCGCGGGTAATCAGCAAAACCACCGGTTGAGCCTCCTGCCCAGCACCGGCGTCACGGCCAGGGGCAGTTTCTTCCAGAGCCGGCGGACCAGCCCTTCGGTATCATAGTATTTTTCGATATTCGGAGGCCTGCCTTTCACGGCAAGGTCATAGAACGCCGTGACCGTGCTGTTGGCCCCCCAGCGCTCCTTGAATTCTATAAGTCCGGTCTGGTCACGCGATGAGGTACCCCAGCTCAGCCTGGCGAAGTTTTCCTGCAGGCCGATCTCGATGGCCCGCCAGTAAAGCGCGGGATAGGCGCGCAATGGCACCGCCTCCGGCAACACTGCCGCGAACTTGCTGGTAAGGTTGCGACCGAATGCAAACATCAGCAGTCCGCCGACGCAACGTCCCTCGACCTCGGTCAGCACGAGGCGTGCATGTCCGGCAGGTGCCAGGTCATGCCACAGATGTTCGAAATAGTCCTGACCGTACGGCGGGGTCCCGAACGCACGAAACACCTGCAGGTAGACGTTGAAAAATTTCAGGTAATCGTCCAGTGATTCGGCTTCACGCGTAACGACACCGCGGGTTTGTGCCTTGCGGATTGCCTTGCGGTGGTCTTTCTCGATTCGTGACCAGACGTCGTGCTCGTTATCCAGCGCGATCTCGGAGAGGATAACGGGCTCACTCTCGTCCAGGTCCAGCTGCGCCAATGCAGCATTCGTGCCCGCGCAACGAAACTGCAGGTAGCCAACACCGAGCTGCGTGGCCAGTATCATGGCGTGCCTTGCAAGTTGTGATGCTGCCGGCACATCCTCTGCCAGCGGGCCACCGGCACCGATGTCATACGGCAACGATATCAACTTGGAGCCAAGCATCGGATAGCTGACCAGGAACATCGGCAGTACCCCGGTGATCCGGTCGCCCTGTTCGCACACGAGATAGTACGGCCGGTGACCGAACACGGTGTGTACGAAATCGCGCCAGGCCAGCGTGTGATAAAAAACCGCATCATCATGACAGCTGATAAATGTGTGCCATGCGGCTGCATCATCCGTGGCAAGGGGACGAACAACAGGTTCGACGCTGGGCATCGGCATGGAGACTGCACCGTTTTAACTGGTTGCTGAACGTCTGAAAATCGAGATCAGCATATTGCCTGTCGAGATTTTCGGAAGCAGCGCGTTTGACGCCGCAAGCACGGCCCGGCGGGTGTAGTAATTCATGCGCGCACCCGGTGAATCACCCAGCCAGTCCTTTTTCAGATCGCTGGTAACGGAATCAAACTCGAAAGACTCGAAGCCCGTTTTGAACGAGCGCCTGATTTCACCGGCCCGGAGCGCTCTCTGGTTGGGGGTCAGGTGTGGCAGTGGTCTGAAACGATGTATCACGTTAAAGAATAACCATGCGAACGGGTTATGTGCATTGGCATCGATGGCGACAACCACGCCCCCGGGACGGACCACACGGCGGATTTCGGAGACGACCTTGTCCAGATTGCGGAAGTGATGCAGCAACAGTCCGCATATGCAAACGTCTACGGACTCGTCGGGCAGCGGCAGGGATTCCGCATCGGCATTGACCACACAGGCCGGCCGGCCCGCCCCGGTGAGCGTATCACGGGTAACCTTCACGGCCTCCATCGACAGGTCGGCGGAAATGACCGAGAACCCCTCGTCCATCAGGCACAGGGACTGGTTACCGGCGCCGCAACCGATATCCAGGGCCAGCGTGCCGCCTGTCCGGCTGCGCGCCTCGGTTGCGAGACGCTGGTAGATAGCATTCTGGAACTGGTCAAAACGCTTGCGACGGCTGAACAGGTTGTCGTAGTAGGTTTGTTCTGCAACTTTGTCTTGCGCGGACATATTCAGCGATTATCCCTTGTCCCTGATCACTTCTTTCCTGCCTGCACCACCAAGCAAGTAACGGCACCTGCAACAAGCGCGGTTTTGCAGCGGACGAGCTTTCCGGGTCTGCTGTGAGTAGCTGGTCCCCCTCATATTCGGCCAATCCGGCGAAAAGTTAACCATTTCACTGACCTGCCCGGCAACCGGCCAGGACGGCTAGATATCCAGCACAGGCAGCTGGCCGCGGTTGAAGCGTATACCGCCCAGCAGTATCAGCACGCCGCCGAACACCGCAACACCGACCGCCAGCCCGACAAACAGGTGCAGGCTACCCGCAGCCGCTACCGCCACTCCCATCGCAAGGCTCGCCACCGTGGGCCGCCAGAAGCGGCGCGCCGACACGAAATGCAGGCCCTGCCTGCTGGCATATCGCAATATAACGATACTGACAAAACTCTCGGTAATCACCGTAGCCGCAGCCGCGCCGAGTATGCCCCAGGTCGGGATCAGTGCCAAGTTCAGCACGATATTCAATACTACCGCGAACGTTATTGCGCGTAAGAGCAGATCTTCCCGGTTGCGCGCGATCAGCCCGGACCACGGCACATTTCGTGCGATGGACAGCGGGATGGACCAGATCAGCACCTGCAGGGCGAGCGTCGACGGACCATACTGGTCGCCGAAGGCAAATCCGATGATATGACCGGCGAGCAGGAAACCACCGATCGAGATCGGCAGGCACAGGGTGTAGATATGGGCAAGCGCGGTCTGGTAAAGATCCTGCTCCTGTTCGGTACCGGTCCCATAGCGCGCCATGGTCGGCAGCAGACTCATGCCGTAGCTCATGCCGAGATTGGCGAGCAGGCTGATCAGTGTGTACGCAGCGGCGTAATAGCCAACCTGCTCGCTGTCACGGAACAGGCGCAGGAAGATCAGGTCGGAGTTGTAGATGAACAGGCCCATCAGCATGTGCAGCAAGAGCGGTGCAGCGGCCTTGAATACGGGCAATGCGGTTTGCGGATCCCAGGCCAGCCGCAGACGAAAGCCGCGCCGGTGCAACACCATCAGCAGGTAACCAGCCACCAGCGACTCACTGGCCACCTGTGCCAGTGGCGGCGCCCACAACCTGGCGCCGTGTGACATGATCGCCAGCACGATGGCCAGCCCGAGCAGTTCGCCGAGCACGCGGGATATACCGATCGGCCGGGCGTCCTCGAGCCCCATGTGTACCCACTTGGTACTGGCGGCGATCGGCAGGATCGTCAGGCTGTACAGTGTCAATACCAGGCGGTCGGGCTCCGGCATGAAGGCCTGTACCAGTACGATGGTGACCACGGTGAGCGCCAGCGCCAGTACCAGCCGCGCACTCATGACGGACGCCACCAGCGTCTCGAGCCGGTCACGCTCGCGCACGACCACCTTGGCCCCGACCCACTCGATGCAAAAATCGGCGATCTTGCTTAGATACAGGTTGATACCGACGGCAAAGGCGATAACACCGTAGCCCTCGGCACCCAGCACACGGGCAACGAAAACCACCACACCAAAGGCGACGACCCGTGCCAGTACTTCACCCGAAACCAGGGCGAGAAAATTGCGTGCGACGCTGCGGTCAGTCGGCATAAATGATTACGATTCTCATGTCCACGGGCCGGTTGTCATAGCCTGGCCCGGGCTTGTTAAAGCGATTGCGCCGGTTATAATGACACGCTTTTTCATACGGCTGCCAATGATAAACGAAATCTCCCTGTACGATCAGCAGGCTGTTAATAAAGTCTCTGGCGAGTGCAAGACAGGGCAGAAATCGGCAAAAGCGCGCTGTACACGCTGGCCTGCCGCTGCGCGTCCCCGCACTTTGTGCGGATTTTTAATGCCAAACCCTGGAGTACCTGAAAAGATATCGCCGGGTCGCAGTGAACAGTTTTGACCGCGCGGCGGCCGGCAGGCCTCCCGTCGTGGCCAGCGGTGCAGCCGGCGTGCTTGTCACCAGGATTGCAGGTGGGGCCGCCACCAGAGAATGAGCAGACGACCGATTCCCCGGGAGATACAGCACATGGACTACAGACAGCTTCGCAAACTGCACAGGTGGATATTCAACCTTGCTGGTATCTTTATCGTGATCTGGCTGCTCAGCGGCGTATTGATGGTAATGCCCGCGTACTGGTTCGGTCCCACGGCAAACCACCAGAATCCGCCAGCCGATTTCCGCCGTGCGGCCATCTCGCCAGCCGAGGCAATCGTTCGCATGGAACAGCGCACCAGCCAGCCCGCGAAGGTCGCCAACGTCCAGCTACGCCAGATCAACGACGTCATACTGTATGCGATCAGGCTGGACAATGGTGAAGAACAACTGGTCAACGCCACCACCGGCGAGATTTTCGCGTTCACACCGGCGCTTGCCGAAGACATCATACGCAGGGATTTCAAGGTCAAGACACCGCTGGCGGACATCAGGCGCCTGGACGGCTACGAGCGCGACTACCCGTGGGGCAGCCTGCCGGTATACCGGCTCCGTTTCGAGGGCGATGGCACGGCCAGCTATTATGTTGCCGAGAAAGACCTCAGGGTAACCCGCAGCTCGACGTTGACGCGCGTACGCGCGGCCATCACCAGCCTGCACGAGTTCGAACCGGTCAAGCTGATAAGCGACAACGCCTGGGCACGCAGGGGCCTGCTGATTGCCATCGGGGCAATCGGGCTGACAGGCGCCCTCATCGGCGTCTGGATGACGCTGCCGCTACGGCGGCGCATCGAACCCTGACACACCGGTATCGAACGGACTTCCCGATTGCGACATCGGAACAGGTGAATTCCCCGAACCCGGCGTACCGCACACTGCTGCCGGTGCTCGGCCGGGCGGCCGGCGTACTGTCCGGGCAGCTGGTGGGACGGCACAGTGCGCCCGGCCGCCAATCCACCTGCACAGGCGGAATCCATTGAATGTGGACGGGCTGCCGATACCGGCTTCAGCGCCGGCCAAGCTCGTTAAAAACGCGCAGGGTGTCGGCCGCTGACTGCCGCCAGGAAAACGTGGCTGCACGTGCCAGCGCACGGTGTTCCAGCTCACTCCTCAGGATGGTATCGTCCAGCACCGTACGCAAGCCGGAGGCGAGCTCCGTGGCGCTGTTCGGGTCAAAGAACAACCCTGCATCACCCACGACTTCCGGTATCGATGTGGTATTGCTGCCTATTACCACGGTGCCACAGGACATCGCTTCCAGCGCCGGCAGACCGAAGCCCTCGCAGAATGAGGGCAGCACGAATACTGACGCCGCGTTATACAGACAGTTAAGGTCCTCATCCGGAATGTAACCCGTGAAGATCACGCGTTCCCTGAAGGCCGGAACCGACATGCGTTTCCTGATCGCCTCGTCAATGAGAAAGACGTCATTCTCATAGTCGCCTACCAGGACCAGCCGCACATCGCCATACTGGCCACTGGCCAGCAACAGGTCAAATGCGTCAATCAGCACGGCAAGGTTCTTGTGCGGCGCAATCCCGCCCACATACAGCACATAGCGTATATGGTCATCAATGCCATAGCGGGCCAGGCTGTCGTGCAGGCGCCGGGCATCGGTTACCGGAAAAAACGAATCCGCCGTGCCTTCGGTCACCACCCGGATACGTTCACGGTCTATATTGAAATGCTCGGAAATCCCCTGCTTCGAGAATTCCGATACGGTCAGCACCAGGTCGGACTGCCTGATGGCCAGCCAGGTCTTCATGTCCCAGAAAAACTGACTCTTGCGACTGTTGAATACCAGCCGTGGAAACTTCTCCGCGATCACGTCGTGTATGGCGACAAGTTTCCGAACCCGGCTGAATACCGGGAAATAGGTATAGACAGACGGAAAGAAAAACAGGTCGAGTGGTTCCCGGGCGACGGCCCTGCCCATCCTGAGCATGTCGCTGACGCTGCGCCGGCTATCCGCCGATGCCGCCTGGGTTGGTGATGCAGACAATTCCACCACGCGCCTTTCAATATTGTCCGGGAAGTCGGTGGTCCCGGCCATGAACGAGTCCATAAAGAACACGTAGTTGTTGTCCTGGTCCTGGTCGAGCAGGGCCCTCAGCATGTGCCGGGTGAAACGCCCGTAGCCCCTCGGGTTTGCCCAGCAGGTTGCATCGATGCCGATACGCATATCCGAATATTGTCCCTTGGTAACCGATCAGACGGCCTCAGGATGATATCACCCGGAAGCGGCGGAAGGTGTGGAACGCCTTGAGCCAGTCACGCAAACCGATTTTCTTGCCCTCGGCCTTGCTGCGCGGGTAATAACGGATCGGCACCTCGACGATACGGTGTCCGCGTGCCAGCAACAGGCTGGTGATTTCGTGGTCGAGCTCGAAACCGGTCGTTTCCAGCTGCAGCGACTTGATTATGTCGCGGCGAAACAGCTTCAATGCTGTAACGGTATCGGTCAGCCATGTCCCGGTATAGAAATAGGCCATGAAGCTGATGCTCCGACCGCCAAGGTAGGCAGTCCATGATTGTCCGTCATGCCTGCCGGTCAGCCAGGCAAGCGGTCCGCGCCGGCCATGTGGATCCATGTAACGGCTGCCGTACACGGCATCGGCACCGGTCTGTTGCAGTGCCGCCAGCATGGGCAGGTAGTCCTCCGGGTCGTATTCCAGGTCGGCATCCTGGATGATGACGTAATCACCGCCGGCGATGCCGATGCCACGCTTGACCGCCTCGCCCTTGCCACTGTTGTGTTCCAGCACGTCCACCGTTACACCTGCATAGCTGCTCGCGACCTCTGCCGTATTATCCGATGAACCGTCATCGACCACGATCAGTTCCAGCCGGCAACCGACGGAACTCATATCCACCGCGCGTATCTTCTCGAGCAGGGCGCCGATGAAGCGGCTCTCGTTGAAGGCGGGTATTACCACGGAAAGCACCTTGTCAGTCATCCCGCAGCCACCTCTCTACCATCCTGAGCTCCTCACGTGTATTGATACCCACCGATTCCATAGAATGTGTCCCGTTGATGGTTGCTACCGTGCCGTGCCGTCCGACCCACACGATAAAGGGCAGGTAGTTGCGTTCGCCGGTCTCCTCACCGGGAACGACCTCGCGCGCGTAGGCCGGCAACAGTTCGAAACAGGCCCTGTCCGACATCACGAACAGGCCCATGTCACTCTCGCCGGAATCCGGCATTGCGTCCCCTTCCCGCCGGTGCAGGATCCGGCAGATCGTCCCGCGTTCATCACGCTCGAAATGGATATAAGGTTCATCACGCCGCATGGTGGGAAACACCAGGTCAGCCGCGTGGCTGGCGTCGGCAGCCGCCGCCAGGCGCCGCACGGTCGCCGCCTGGATGGCGATCTGGTCACACCAGGTAACCCAGACCTGGAGCGGACGCGAAGACTCCAGTTGCGGTAGCGGGATCATGATGGCATCCAGCATGCCGGTAGGCTTCTCCTGCACGGCAATTTGGATACTGGCCGGCAGCTGCGCGGCATGCGCGCGTACCAGAGGCTCCGCCGCAGGGCTCACCACCACGCAGAATTCCTCGATCACCGGTGCATAGCGCTCGATCAGATGGTCCAGCAGGGGTCTGCCGTTGGCGGCGACCATGAGCTTGGGCAAGGCGGCGCCCAGGCGCGAGCCGGTACCGGCAGCCGGTATGATCATCACACGCCGGGTCATGCGTGAAACTCCAGCGCCCGTTGCAAACCTGCCAGGTCGGGAAATATCCCCAGAAAATCCGCCTGCGCGCTGCCCAGGCCACTGCGTACCGATACCGAAAGTGTGCCGGCCGCCTGTGCCGCCAGCAGGCCGGCGTGACTGTCCTCGACCACCAGTGTCGACCCCGGCGGTATCCCCAGTGTATCAGTAATAATCCGGTAGACATCAGGTGCCGGCTTGCCGTTGACGGTATCCTCGGCGGTCGCCACGCAGCTGAAAAAGCCGGCCAGCCCCAGACGACGGAGGATATCGCCGGTTGCAGCACGGGACGCCGCCGTCCCCAGCGCCATGGGCATACCGTGTCCCGCCAGCATCTCCAGGCATGCGCGTGTATCACGGTATTCCAGCTCGCCGCTGCCGAGCAGCTCGCGGGCACGCCGCTGCTTGATACCGGTCCAGTCCGCAATCTGTTCGCGCGATGGCTCCAGGTCTGCCGTTACTTCGGCGATGACCTCCTGCGTCTTGCGGCCGGCGATCTGCTCATAGTCCGGA
Source organism: uncultured Gammaproteobacteria bacterium (assembly GCA_963803275.1). Classification (GTDB taxonomy): domain Bacteria; phylum Pseudomonadota; class Gammaproteobacteria; order UBA9214; family UBA9214; genus UBA9214. The sequence continues at coordinate 223,471 of CAWDLS010000002.1, forward strand.
CCCTGCACCCCGAGTGTCTCCCAGAGCTCCCGGTAGGCCTGCGCATGGCCAGGTGACGTCGATACCAGCACACCATCCATATCGAATACAAACAGCCGTATTGGCCGGCCTGCCAGGCTGCAGTTCATCTCTTGCGAAACCGCCACTTGACGATTTCGAGCAGGCAGCGCAGGCCATCCGTTACCGTCGTACGATTGGCCAGTGCGGGGGACAGTGAGAAGAATCGTACCGGCGTCTCGAACAGATCCGCCTGGTCCCGCAGCATGCGGGACAGCAGGTTGTAGTTCAGTCGCTTGTCGTCAAGGTCGACCGAGGTGTCAGCAAGATACCCGGTGCGCACGGCGCGTGCACCCGACAGCGTGTCCGAAATATAGCGGCCATACAGGAACAGGAAGGCGAGACTGAGCAGGTAACTGCCGAGATAACTGACTGCGCCCAGCACCCTGCTGCGGCGGTAGCGCAGCTGGTAGGACTCGCGTATATCGCGCACCGACAGGCGTCGACTGCCCCATGCCGCGTCCAGCCGGCCACCGGCTACCAGCGACGTCAGACTGACAATATCCTCGCCGCGATACATGCCGGACGATTCGAACAGGACGACGAAGTCCGGCGTACTGCCCAGCACGGCCTGCTTCATGCCGCTGACGGCGGGCACGTTATGAAGCCTGAAGGGCAGTGTCGCCGCCAGGCCCGGCTCGAACTGCTTGCCACTGCAATAGAAAAACTCCAGCTCAGCCACGACTTCGGCCAGGCCGACCCGGAGCGCCTCGAGTATGCTCTGCGCGATCTTGTCGATGGAAGTCGTGTCCTGCAGGACGATGGCGATGTGCGGCTTGTTTATCCTGGCAACGAATGATTCGATGAACGGCATCAGCACCTTTTGTGCGTTATGCCTGCCGCTCAGCCCGTCCTCGTAATTCGCGATGCGCACAAGTCGCGGGTCCTCGAAAGACTGCAACTGACCAAGCGGCACATAGGGTGTTCCCTGCGCATTGCTGGCCGGATCATTCAGCAGGTAATGTGTGATCAGGAACGGTGCCGGCACATCGATCCTGTTGCGCTCGCGCAGGTAATAGAGCACCCTGTCGACGATTCCGGCCGCGCTGATATCGGGTATCTCCGCGTCTTCCTGTATGTTGGTTACCAGCACCTTGACCGCTGACAGGTTGGCGGCGATTGCCCGACCCAGCCCCGGCGTCAAATAGGATGGCAACAGGCTCGAGTGTTGCGTACCCGGTGCGTATACGATGACATCCGCGGCGGCTATCCTGTCGAGCAGCACGGGATTTGCAACGACATCAACCGACCGCTTCGCCAGCGAGGGCTCCAGGTCATCGCCGCTTGCAGCGGACAACCACTCCGCGGGCGGGCGATCAACAAGGTAAATTGCCCTTATATAGTTACGGCGGCTGCCATCGACAATCTCCGCCTCGCTGGCCAGCAGTCTGCCGTTCCGGTCCAGCGCAACCAGGAAGGCGTTGGTGCCGGCGGTGACATTGGTGACGATCCCCTGCGGTACATTCATCAACGCGCAGTAATCGTCGATCGCCTGGTTGAAATCGCGCTGTTGTCCCAGGTAGCAGCCGGCGAAAATCAGGTTACCGATACTGCAATCGGAAAAGTCGAATCCGGTGCCCTGTGCGAGTGCCTGCTGGAAACTGCCCAGCCTGCTGGCCAGCCTGTCACGTACCTCCGGCATGATACGGGCAAGCAGGGTGCCGAGCTGGTGATCGAAGACCGTATCCGGCAGCGCCGCGACACCGCGCATGCCATCGAGGGATGCCCGCGACTGCTCCGCCGTGTAGCCGTCGGGGAAGCGCAGGTCGAGCAGATCGATCAATTCAGCGTTGCACGACTGCAGCGCACGCGCGACCGTAGACGCATTTTTTCGGAAATCTGAAGGCCCCAGGCTGTCACCGAGGAAACGCCGCACTTCCCCGGTAGACAGGCCATCGTCGTAGCCGTTGATGGCCAGTGTCAGGTTGATCTGCGGGTTGCTGACCAGTTGCCGGCTCAAGGCCTGTGAGCCGCGCCCGCCGCTGAACAGTACGACATTGACCTGCTTCATGAACCAACAGCCAGGCGCGTAGATGCGTGAATATCCTGCTGGTAGATGCTGATAAACCACTCATGATGCCTGAGTACAAATATCCAGCCCAGCCAGAGCGGCGCGGTCTTCAGCAGCATCAGCGGCGTGAGCAGGGTGATTGAGTCCAGGGCGAACAGGTACTGCAGCAGCTGGATTATGATGATGTTCTGCAATGGCAGGGACGCGGCGAATACCAGCCCCATCCAGGTCAGGCTGGTGTTCTTCTGTGTACGGGGCACCAGCAGGAACACCAGCGGTATGAACATAAGGGACAGATAGTGCTCCCAGAGCGTTTGGGAAACCAGCAGAAAAAACATGATGGCAAGCAGAAAGTTGAAGTGCGCAAGTGCGTGCCTTTCAGCCAGCCGCGGGCGGGTACGAAAGACCACCCAGGCGAAACTCGCAACCACGCCCAGTTTCACCACCGCCGAGAGCTGCAGCATCAGCGATTTCGGCCAGTCGAATGCATACATGTACTGCAGGATAATCGAAAACAGGGCGCTACTGTAGAACCAGTCTCCGGTAAAGCTCGACCCGCTGAGCATCTTGTCTACGAATGCCACCTGAACGTCCAGACCCATCAGCGCAATGGAAAACAGGCCCAGGGCGACAATATACGCAACTGTAAAAAGCGCGAAACGGACGCCGCTCACGATCATCAGAAACAGCAAACCGGTAGCCAGTGCCGGCTTGATCATGACCGCCAGGACGAACAGCAGCGAGGACCAGGCAAAACGCAGACGGTAATGAGTTACCAGAGCGACGGTCAGTAACAGCAAGACCGTCGCCGTTGTCTGGCCACCCACCCTGAATACCGTCCAGAAGGGCTGGTACAGCAATGCTGCGATGCTGAATATCGCCGCCATACGCCAGTACACAGCGTTATCGCGGGGAACAAATTCCCTGAGGTGAAAAAACAACACCAGCAATGCCGCGCCGTAGGCCAGCACGTTCTCGATCTTGAACAATATCAGTGCGGTTTCCGGCTGCAACCTGCCGAGCGGTACATACAGCCAGGCGGAGAGCGGCGTGCCCCAGAAGTCCAGGTTTCCCAGCGGGGTAATACCTGCGATTGTGCTTTTATCCTTTTGCAGCAGGGAGGCCTGCTGCCCGGCGTCTACGATCCTGCCTGCGTCGTAGAAATTCGCGAAATCCCACTGCAGGCCAGCCGGGACCATGACGCCGGCAATGCAGCCGATGACGATAAACAGCAGTGCTGCAGCGGTCAGCCGGCGATATACTGCGTTATCAGGGGCAGTTGGAGCGTTCCCGTTCATGTACTGATGCATGTCGATTCCCTTGCCGGGAGCGTCCTGTCTGACAGCCGGGTTTCAGGGCTGCCTGTTTACAGGCCAAAACATAACATTTACTACCGCTGACATCCACATCCGGCTTACCATGGAAAATACACTGCCTGAGCCATGTTATCGGGTCATTCGCGCCCATGCTGAACCACGGCACGAACTGTCCGGACCGGAACCGGCCGGCCTGCGGACAAGGGAGAAAACTGCTTGAAGAAGGTCATCTCGCTCCTGCTGGTTATCACGATTACTGCTGCCGCCCTCGTGTATGCGCTCTGGGATGTCGATTTCAGGGAGCTCGGCACGCTGCTGTCGGGCGGTGATTACCGCATGGTGATTCCCATACTGGCGCTGCTGCTGCTGTTCTACTGGATGAAGGCGCTGCGCTGGGTCTACATCCTGAAGCCGGTCAGGTCGTTCACGCGCGCGGAAGTCACTCCGGCCCTGGTTATCGGTTTTGCGGGCAATAATCTGCTGCCCGCCCATCTCGGGGAACTGATACGAACGGTTATCTTTGCACGACGCTACAAGGTGCCTTACAGCAGTGTTGCGATTACTCTCCTGGTAGAGCGAATCTTCGACCTGGTGGCCATACTTACCCTTTACTCGGTCGGCATGGCCGTGATCGGAACTCCTCCGGACTCCCTGCAGATAGGCACGCGCCTGATCACCCTGCTGATGGCGGGCTTCTTTATCGCCATCGCGATCATCCTGTACAAGCCGTCACTGGTGCTCGACGTTACCGGCTGGCTGGGCAGCCGCCTGCCGGAGGGAGCAGGCAATAAACTTGAATCGGTCGTCGGGAACGTGCTGCACGCGTTTTCCTCACTCAAGTCGCCGCTGCTGGTGGTGATGATGCTGGCCTGGTCCGTACTGAAATGGATGGCGATGGCGGGGATGGTCTGGCTGTCACTGCTGGCATATGGCAGCGGGGTGTCACCGGCGATAGCCCTGGTACTGATGGCAGTATTGGCACTGGCGGCGGCCGTACCCAACGCACCCGGTTACATCGGAGCCATACAGGCTGCATATGTCTTCACGCTGCGACCATTTGGCATCTCCGAGGAAATTGCCTTCGCCGCCAGCGTGTTGTTCCTGGTTTGCCAGTGGCTGCCGGTAACACTCGCCGGGGCGGCCTACTTTATTGCCGGCGGACTGCATCTGGACGAGGTGCGCAGGGAGATCGAGGCCACCGAACAGGGGGAGTGAGCGGCGCACGTAATCGCACGCCGCCCGGACTATTGTGCGGTCTTGGCAACAGCGCCGGACTGGGCGCTTTCCAGACCCGCTGTGTCATAGGTTGTCATTACAACGTAGTAATTACCGGCTTGTACATTGGACACACTGGCCGAGGTCGCGGTGGCATTGGTGATATCCACCGAATTCGGATAATTGCCGGCGCTGCTGCCGTAGTAGATCCGGTAACCTGCGATCTCCGACAGTGACAACGGGGTGCCATCGGAGCGGCTGACCGGTGCTGTCCAGCTCAGGGTGAGACTGCCGGTCGATGCGGTCACATGGATGGAAAACATGGACAGGCTGACCGTATCGGTGCCGTCGCTCACGGAGATCACGATGTTGTTGTAGCTGCCGGCGTCGCTGTTCAGCGGCGTACCGGTGAGACGCCCGCTGCCGGTATTGAAACTGGCCCAGGCCGGCTTGTTCACGATGCTGAAGGTGAGGCTATCGCCGTCCGGGTCTGAGGCACCGGGCTGGAACGAGTAGCCCGAATTCGCCGTCACCGACGTGGCCGGCGAACCACTGATCACCGGCGGACTGTTCACCACGGGTGGCGATTTCACCACGATACCAAAGGCCGGCAGGCTGGCCGTGTCGGTACCATCGTTCACGGAGATCACGATATTGTTGAAGCTGCCCGCATCCTGCGCGGACGGTGTACCGCTGAGCTGGCCGGTACTGCTGCTGAAGGCCGCCCAGGCGGGCTTGTTGGCGACGCTAAAGGTCAGGGTGTCGCCGTCGGCGTCAGATGCATTCGGCTGGAAGACATAACCCGAATTTGCATCCACCACCGTCTGCGGGGTACCCGAAATAACCGGCGCCGTGTTGACCACCGGTTCGGGATCAACGCGAACACCGAAGGCCGGCAGGCTGGCCGTGTCGGTACCGTCGCTCACCGAGATCGTAATGCCATTCCAGGTACCGGTATTTTGCGGCGTGCCCTGCAGGCGCCCGGAGCCCGTGTTGAAACTTGCCCAGGCCGGCTTGTTCACAATGCTGAAGGTCAGGCTGTCGCCGTCCGGATCCGAGGCACCGGGCTGGAACGAGTAGCCCGAATTCGCCGTCACCGACGTGGCTGGCGAACCATTGATAAGCGGCGGACTGTTCACCACGGGCGGCGGATTCACCACGATACCGAAGGCCGGCAGGCTGGCGCTGTCGCTGCCGTCCGCCACTGAAATGGTGATGTTGCCGTAACTGCCGACGTCACTGCTCAGCGGTGTACCGGTGAGATGACCACTGCCGGTATTGAAACTGGCCCAGGCCGGCTTGTTCACGATGCTGAAGGTGATGCTGTCGCCGTCCGGATCCGAGGCAACGGGCTGGAACGAGTAGCCCGAATTCGCCGTCACAGACGCGGCCGGCGAACCGCTGATCACCGGTGGACTATTCAGCACGGGCGGCAGATTCACCACGATACCGAAGGCCGGCAGGCTGGCCGTGTCGGTACCGTCGTTCACGGAGATCACGATGTTGTCCCAGGAACCGACATCTGCTGTCTGCGGTGTACCACTCAGGCGTCCGGTGCCGGTATTGAAACTTGCCCAGGCCGGCTTGCCGGATATCGAGAATGACAGGGCATCACCATCCGCGTCGGCGGCAGACGGCTTGAACAGGTAGGCGTTGTTGACCTGTATCGCAGCCGCCGGGTTACCACTGATGATGGGCGCGCTATTGACAAGCGGCGTTGGCGACTGGGCAGCATTACCGGATGCCGCCTGGTTGATTTCATCCATATCATTTGCGCTGGCAGTGGCTGCCATGCCGACGGCATTGTCCAGCGTAAATGTTGAATTCGATGGCAACATCGCGACGACTGTGCCCGGCATGCTATCCGGACTCAGGGCGTCGATCGTGGCTGCGATATTCTGCACGGAACTGCTGCTGTCCAGTACCAGGATTGCTGCCAGTGCGCGTTGTGCCTGCTCGAGCATCTGGGCGTTGATGCGCACATTGCCGGTCAGATCAGCACCGGTAACGCCCGCGCGCACACTCACGATAGACAGGTCCATACTGGTGGTCGCAACCGCGTTGCCGACCCGCAGGTTGTTGCTCATCGCCTCGACCAGCACCTGGCCCGCGACCACATTCGCCACCGATGACACCAGCGGGTTGGCTCCCGTCGCCCCGTGTCCGTCCATCAGGCCGTCGGTCATATCGGCGGAAAGGGCTGATATTACACTGTCGCTACTGGCTGATTTGCCGCTGGCCAGGAGCTGGTCACGCGTGCGGCGCACCATCTCACCCATTGCCTCGCTGGCCTTGACCAGGTTCGCGACAGTGCTGTCGGTTATCCGGGAATTGACGGGATCCGGAATCATGTTTATATCGAGGCCGTAACCGATCCTGTCCAGCACGATTGCTCGTGCATCATCGATGTTCTGCCCTGACAACCCACCCGGCTTGCTCTCCGCAACCCTGACAATGAACGTACTGAACGGATTGATATTGACCTGTTTATCGGAAGGGCGGCGCATGACCGAGACCATCTCGAAGTCCGGGGCACTGCCGGTAATGAGGTCTGTACCGCCACTGACCACCAGCCGCAACGGGTACTGGTTTCCCTGGACTTTCATCGTGGAGCTGAATGTTGCGCTGCTGTCACTTACCATGGAGCCCAGCACTTCACCAGCCGCGCTGTAGACCGTGATTGTTGCACCGGTAACCGGACCGTCGCCGACACTGCCGGATACCACGACGTCACTGCCTGCCACGCTGGCAGAGGTATCTTTCCCGGACAGGTCGAATTTACAACCGGATAAACCGGCAACCGAAGCCATCAGCAGTACTGATAGCAGGGCTGTCCTGATTGTATGACCTGTTAACATACACGACCTCTCCATCAACCCGTTCTGTGCAACACCGGGTAATTACATCGATGACACGAGAAACTTCCCGTTTATCATCGGGGAAGTCGCGCCGAATGTACGTGTTGAGGTCTACAGCCACGCTGTGACTGGTCTCACAGAACCGTGCAAAAGGAGTACTGATGGAGGGAAACGGGATGTGGAGCGCGATTTTCCACTGAGCGGCCGTGCCGCCTGTGCTACCGTGGAAAATGGCTTGTTCGCGGACGACGGGTGGCAACACCCTGCGACAGGCGGCCCGCTGGCGAATGACGTGCTGTCAGTGCGAACCGCGACCGAGCAGCACGACTTCCGCGGTCTGCAACAGGATCAGGGCATCCAGCAGGATGCTGTAGTTCTTGACGTAGTACAGGTCGTACTGGAGTTTTTCGTAACCGTCCTCATCAGATGCGCCGTACGGATAGCGGATCTGCGCCCAGCCACTCAGGCCCGGCTTGACTCTGTGGCGTTCATTGTAATACGGGATCTTCTCGGACAAGCGCTGTACGAATTCAGGACGTTCAGGACGTGGTCCTACGAAACTCATGTCACCCTTGAGTATATTGTAGAGCTGAGGCAATTCATCCAGCCGGAATTTTCTCAGTACCCTGCCGACGCGCGTGATGCGCGTATCGTTCTTCTTTGCCCAGCGCGCGACACCGTCCTTTTCGGCGTTCTGAACCATGCTGCGGAACTTGTAGATCTGGAACAGTTTGCCACCCTGGCCGACCCGCGTCTGGGAATAAAATACTGAGCCCCGGCAGAAACTTTCCAGCATGATCACCAGACTGGCTAGCAGGATGACCGGTAGCACAATCGGGCCAAGCAACAGCACCGTGGATATATCGAATGTGCGTTTCAATATGCGCCGGAAGTTATTAACCTGGAAGCCGTCTGAAAGAAACAGCCAGCTGGGCTGCATGATATCGAGACGGATCTTGTTGGTATAGCGCTCGAAAAAGGTAAGCATGTCGATGACATCAACACCACTCATTTTGCAATCCAGCAACTCGTGTATCGGCAATCCGTTACGCCGATCGTCCATGGCAAGCACGATCATATCAATGTAATTATTATTCACATACTGTACCAATGCTCCCGGTGTCTGGGCCAGGGTGATTGCCTTATCACTGCCAACATCCCCCGGCATTGGCAGGTATGTAATAATGTTAAAAGCATTGAGCTCTCCATTATTCGCAACGTTTCTGATCAGGCCGGCAGTCTTGCCGGCACCTATCACGAGTATTCTCTGGCGCAGGTCGTAGGCGCTGGACAGGTGGATAAAAATCAGACGCAGTGCCATCACCAAAACAAAACTGGCAAATACCGAGAGTACCAGAGCGCCACGCGCTATCAGCACCGTCGGTGCAACATAGAAGATGACACCAAGCATGACCATGCCAGCGAACATGCTGCCAGCAATGCGAACAGCGAGCATGCTTGGTGTCTGTCCCGGCTGCCGCTGATAGGCACCAAAGGCAATCAGGCTTATTTGCATGACCGCGCAGTACAGCAACGCCGACGGAAAGAGCATCTCGAAACGCTCGTACCAACCGTTATGGCGTATATCTATTCCGATGTAAAATGCGATGAACTGCAGGATGGCCTCGATAACCCCCAACAGAATAAATTCGGTGGGGATATGATGCCGGAAAAAATGTGTCGAGTGAGAAAAGAACCGTACGTTGGGTCGTACAATCCCTCCGGATTCGCGTTCCTTTGTGACACCGTCCGTGAATTTATTATCTTGCATTGTTGTTCTTCAATCCCTGTAAATCTGACTGCTAATCACGTCAAACTGTAAAGACAGGCAGTTTTGCCATCTCAACAAGGCACGATACAACTGGCCTGTCCGAGCGCCAATGTTTAAGATGCACTATTCTAAACGCCGCCACAACAAGCACTGCCATCCCTGCACGTCAATATAGTAACCTACAGCCATATACACAACCTCTATGGTTAGACCCCGGTTTCATCCTGGCGCCGGTAACGATCTGTATTACCTGAGAAAATTCCGTAATCTGACGGGCCAGCGGCAACCGATGCTGGACAAAGTCGTGATAATCAAGGGTATAGACGATAGCCAATCCCGGCAGTCACCCTGAATTCGTCATATTCACTGGCCACCTGTCGTACTGTGCTTGGACTGCTGCTGAACACTGAAATTAAGATTTGTCCTGTTTGACAGGTGGTACGTAAGACCGGCGTTCAGGCGCCGGATGTTCTGGTAGATCTGGGCATCGGTCTGCCTGTTCCTGGTATAGTCCCCGTTCACGCTGGCCGTGAGATTCGAATTCACCTTGTAGCCAAGACCAGCGCCATATTCCCGGATTTCACTGTCTTGCGGCACCGTGCTGTAATCGACGTTACGCAGCTCGACCCAGAGGTTCGTAGTTACCGTGCTGCCGTTGCGGGTGTAATTGAACCTTGCTGTCTTGTTGCGCACCGTATCGGCGGATGTCTGTACGTTGATGATGTTGCCGGTCAAGGGATCGATGGCCGAACCCAGGAACAATGAACTCGTGTCGGTGATATTGGATGTCAGGTAGGCGTTTATCGATGATATCCCTGACAGGGTGTATGAAACCCTCAAACTGGCCGTCATGCCTTGTGAATCGGCCAGCGTGTCCCTCTCGACACGGGTCAGGCCTACGTCGCCACCATACCGGGTTCGCCCACCTGTTCCTGACAACCCGATACTGACATTCTTCCTGTCATTGTCGAAGCCCCCTGGCGCATCATAATCCGTATGCTTGTAGCTGCCGTTTACCGACGCGGTCATGCCCGGACTCAGGCTGTATGCCCACCCCGCTGTCAGGCCCGTCTGCCGGTTATCGTTCGTGGTGGATTGATAAGAGTAATCATCGAATGCCGGTACCAATGTCAGTCTCTGCCTGGCAGTCAGTTGCAGGCCAAGATTCGCGTTCACACCAAATGCATTGACATTCTGGGTATTTGCCGGGGTACTGGATGCGAATGTATTGATGGAGGTCTGGGAGTAGTAATCATGGATGCGCCAGCTGAGCACATTGCTGATCTGCTGCCAGAGCGCCTGGCTGCTCAGGCCCAGGTATGTCTTTGGATCAAAGGTATTATTTAAATAGTTAAGTCGTTGTAACGAGAAATCTGCAACACCAGTTAACCGGCCCGCATCCTCATTGATATTGCCGTCGATCTGGCCGGTCACGATCTGGTCATCGATCTTGTTGACCGCGTCACGAAGGGCATTATCCGTTTCGGTAACACCCAGGCTGACATTGGCGCCGGCCTGCAGTGCCAGGGCATTCGGTGCTGACCGACAGGAGCGTGGCAACCAGCAGCGGCCATGCACAGCGTACACTAAGGATGTTCATCGAAATTCAGCCCCTCGGTGGTGCGTTATCACTGGTCGATCAGAATATGCTTTCCGGCACGGTGATGACATCGCCTGGAAGCAGGTACACATTGGTCCTCATATCACCGTTTTCGAGGATATCCTTCACGCGGATATCGTAGGTCTCGGTACCCTTCGCGGTACGGCGGTGCAGCTTGGTGTGATTGGCATCCGCATAGGGCGATAAGCTGCCCGCGCTCAAAATGGCATCCAGCACCGTCATACCCTGGTGATAGGTCAGGGCGGTGTTCGAACCCACCGCGCCGGTGACGCTGATCCTCGACAGATATGACTGCCCCTGCAATCCGGTCAGTACCACGGTCACCACAGGCTCCTTGATGTAGTCGGAGAGTCTGGTTTCGATCTCGGTGGCGAGGTCTTCCGGGGTACGGCCGGCCGCCATGATGTCACCCACCAGCGGCACCGCGATCTTCCCGTCCGGTCGCACCGGGGCCGCAACGGACAGGTCGGGGTTTTTCCACACAGTGACGTTGACCTGGTCACCCACGTCCATTGTGTAGGCATCGATCAGCACCGCGCGCCCCTCGCCTGGCTCGGGCAAGCGTCCACCGCTGCTGGCACACCCCCCCAGAAATGCAATAATACTCACTGCAATCATGTACTTGTAAATTGCGCCCATGCCTGGCTCTCCTTGGATTTTCATCGATGTATACGACTACCTGGCTCACGGTCTACCCCGCAGCCGGGTCAGTCGTTTGACTATACCACAAGATTCCTCGAGTCTTTATGCATAAATCATACCTATCAATGACATGTAGACGTAGCGAGGTCATCCCGGCGCTGCAGGCTGATCAGCTAGTCACAACCGGCCGCACACTGACTGCCGCGCCAGTTGCGCAGGATATTACGCAACGCGAGGTACAGTTGCACGGCCTGCGCATCGATGTGGCGGATGCGCCAGGACGAGCGCAGATAGTAGCTGTCCAGTCGCGGCAGTGCGGCCGTATCCTCCCGCTTGCCGAGCGGCCGCAGCTCCGTGGTGACCGTACCCTGATACCGCTTGCGTACGAAATCGCGCACCGCTGCATTGTGGTAACCGAACGGGTAGGCAAAGAACCGCGGACGTCTGCCCGTCCGGCCTTCAATCAGTTCATCGGCACGATCGCACTCATCCAGCATTTCTTCCGGTGACAGCGTGCGCAGATCGGGGTGAGAGTGCGTGTGCGACTCAATGAATACGCCTCCCGCCTGCAGCTGTCCGACCCCGTCCCAGTCGAGCATGGCGTAGGACGGGATCCCCGGCTCCCCTTTTGGCCAGACCTCTGCCGAACCCACGGCGCCGGTAGCCACGAACAGGTGTGCGGGAGCACCATGCTCACGCAGTACCGGCAGAGCATTGTGTAGCACTGACTGCATGCCGTCATCGAAGGTCAGCGCCACGCCATGCCGGGTCTCCGGTTTCAGCAGGGAAGCCAGATCGAGCACCGGGATCTGCTGCGCCGTCAGTGCCTCCAGCAACATGGAAAAATAGTGCGGGCTGCAGGAAATCACTGAGTCCTTGTCGTCGATGCTGTGGAAAGTGAGGATGGCGCGCATGGGCGATATCAAGCCGGGTGCAAACGGCCGTTGACGGCTGTGACAACATGCACCGCAGCCAGCCCGCGCGCGTCCGTATACCGGTGCCGGTAACTGCGCGGCACGGCCTCAGTCCTCCACCACGTGCTTGGAAAAGATCTCGCGCTGTGCATGCCACGCAGCCGTGTCGATCGTGCCATCATCGCGCAGACAACGCACGGCCGCCTGTGCCATGTAGATCGCATGGTGCGTGTTGTCATGCACGTACAACCCCTGGCGGCCAAAACTCAAGACCCCCGGCAGCCCGTCGACCCAGTTATCGAGGTCGGCAAAGTACTTTTCGTAGCCAACGCTGAACAGCGGATAGGCAAACGGAATGCGGCGGGTTTGCACGTCCAGTACCGGCGCTGTCACCGGCAGCCCGGCATGCGCCAGTCCGGCAGTGACGCGCTCGCCCAGCACCGCGTCCGGCGCGGCCCAGACAGCGTCACCCTTGAAGCACGGCATCTCGGCACACAGCACGGTGCGACCCTGCGGCTCGGTGCGATCCGTGTAGTTGCGCGATTCCGAAATCCGGGTAAACGGGAAGTCTTCACCCGGGAAATAATGTGCATCGAACTCGGAGAAGCGGTCCTGATCCAGGACCAGGTAGACCAGCACCAAGGAGCGGAAGCCGAGAGCCTCCGCTGCCGCGTGCACGTTCCCGGGTACCGGGATGTCCACCAGATGCGTCAGCAGGGTGACCGGAATCGTCGAGTACACCAGGTTGCAGTCAATGACCTGTTCACCGCTGCCGTTGCTGTACTTTACCCGCGGCCGGTCTCCCTGCAGGCTGATGCCCTGCACCGGGCTTCCCAGGTGCACCGATGCACCGGCGCCAAGCGCCGCCTGGTACAGGGCCTCGCAAATCTGGCCGAAGCCGTAACGCGGGTAATAGAAGATGCCCTTGGTGCTGGCACCGCCACTGCCGCCGCCCCCCGGCAGCAGGCGTTTGATCATCTTGCCGATGGATCCGGCCGACACCCGCTTGTAGGCCTGGATCGGTGAAATCTGCCCGGGTTCGATACCCCAGATCTTGCGTGCGTAAGGGAAGTAGAATTCCCTGCAGATGGTTCGCCCGAGTCCTTTTTCCAGAATCGTGGCAAAGGTAGCGTCCCTGGCATCGGAACCGCCACGTGGCAAGGCCTTGCTGACGATGTCCAGGCAGACCCCTGCAGCAAAGCGCGGGTGCATGCGCAGCAACAGGTCAACGGGACGCAGGGGGAAATGGATCCAGCGCCCCATCAGGCGAATACGCCCGTGCCGCGGGCGGGTCAACAGGTCGTCACCCAGTACACCCCGGATCCGCCCCAGCACCTGCGGATGCGACGCCGGGTGCAGGCGGTGGCTCCCGTAATCCACCCTGATCCCCCCGATATCGAAACTTGCTGCATTTCCCCCGACGTGGTCCTGTTGTTCGAGCAACGTGACGCTGGCGCCTGATTCCGCCAGTTCCAGCGCGGCCGCCAGGCCGGCCGGTCCGGCGCCGAGTATGGTTACATCCGTCATGTGCGGGCTTCCTCGATGTCCGGCTGTACAGGGAACACGGCAACGAACAGCCCTGCCAGCAAGCCCGCGCAGATCAAAACCACCTCCCAGGACAACGATTGCGCCACCACGCGCGCCGCATCGAGTCCGAACGATGACATGATGCCGGCTATGGCCACCTCGCGAACGCCGATTCCGCCCAGGCTGATCGGCGCCAGCGCTATCAGCTTTGCCAGTGGCCAGGCAAACATCCAGGCCGCAACCGGCGCATCTATGCCCATGGCTTCGGCCAGCTGTACGTTCAGCAGGACGAAGCCGGCCTGTATGGACGTCGACAGCAGAAATGCCAGCAATGCAATACCTGGGGACGCCAGCAGCAATTCGAGGGCGTTACGAAAGCGCAGCAGGATGCTGGCAAATTTACCTGGCAGGCGATCGGCCGGGAACCAGCGGATAACGCCAATTACGCCCAGCACACCGGCGAACAAAATCAATGCGATACTCCGCAATACGGCTCCGCTGGACTGCATGACAGTGTGCGGTATCAACATGCCGGCGACCGACGCCAGCAGCAACAGTGCGAGGGTATCGTTGATACGGTCGGCCAGGCTGCCGAGCGCTATGTTCTCGTAACGCCGGTGACGCCGCATCACCAGTCCGGCGCGCACCACGTCACCACCGATGATCGACGGCAGACAGAGGTTGGCAAACAGGCCCGCGCCGTGCGCGCGCATGGCCGCGATTGCCGTTATGCTGACACCAACCGCACGCAGCAGCAGGCGCCACTTGAATGCAGATGCCATGTGGCCGATGACGAAGCCACCGATCACCAGCATCCACGTGGGTGCAGGAACGGCAGCCATGGCATGGAGCAGTTCATCGGTCGAAAACCACCAGAACAGCCCGCCAATGATACAAAGGCTGACCAGGGCGCGTATGACAAGCCGCGAGCGACTGCCGCTGCCGCCCGCCTGTCCTGTCAGCCCGGTAATAAATGAGCGCATCATAAGCCGTCTGATTTCAGTGCAAGCTTGCTGATTTGATCGGACAAAAGGCCGACCGCCCAGAGTATCGCCGCACCGAGGAAGCCCAGCACCGTCGTTTCTGACAGGTTGTCCAGCCAGACATCGTAGACAAACTTGGCGAAACCGCCGACAAAAAACACCGCCCCGAGCGGTAAAAACACCTTGAGCGGGTTGAAATACACGATGGTGCGAACGATCAGCAGCGTGAAGTCGAATGCGTGCCCGGGGCGAATCTTGGATTTGCCGATGCGCGCGTGGTAATCGATCGGACTGTACTTGACCAGTGAGCTGCTGCACAGTGCGGCGAGGGTTATGGTTGTCGTAAAGGAGAACCCGGAAGGCAGCAGGTGCACGAAGCGTCTGATCAGGTCCTTCCTCATGACACGCAGGCCGGAATTCAGGTCCGGTATATGGCGACCGGCGAGGTAACTCGCCAGTTTACCGAGCACCCACTTGGCCGGCTTGCGCACCAGCGGCACGGCCACGTTGGCACCGGTACGGCTGCCGACGACCATGTCGTACTCGCCAATCTGGGCCACCAGTTCCGGTATATAGCGCGCCGGATAGGTGCCATCCGCGTCGGTGATCACGATGATATCGTAGTGCGACCGTCTGATTCCGGTCTTGAGCGCTGCGCCATAGCCGCGGTTTTCGGGCATGGCCAGGACGGTCACGCCCTCCTCGGCACGCGCCAGTTCCGCGGTACGGTCCTGCGAGCCGTCGTCGACCACGATGATCTCCCAGGCGTAGTCCACACCGGCCATGACTTCGCGAACCTCGCGTATGCCGGTACTGATGGCACCTTCTTCGTTAAAGGCGGGAATAACGATGCTGATTCCTGAATTGTCTGATGCTGCGGTCATTGATGCGTCATTCCTGCTGGGGTGAGTGATGCCTGCGCACGATGATATCGCCGTCGCCTAGGGTACCGGGGAAAACTTTCACGAGTTCGTATTGCTCTTCCACGACGCGGAACAGATCCGGCATCACGGCCCGGATGTAGTTCGGCAATGTATACAGAACCCAGGTATTACCCCGGGCTGACTGGTATTGCTGCAATTCCTGCAAACTGCTTACTTCCGGCCATTCCGGTGCATAGTACTGATTATAAACACGGCCTGTTACATGTAAACCGACCACACTGTCCCCGGGAGCAAGCCGTTCCCGCACGAAATCACGTGCACCGGTGAAATCCTGCTTGGGGTGGCGATACAGGCCTGGCAGCGTCAGGGCCGAGACCGCCACCAGCAGCAACACCGGCAGCGTCGCGGCCACACCACCGGCGTTCCCGGTGTACCTGCGCATCAGGCTGTCACCGGCCGCGAGCAGGCCAAACACAAGCAGCATAATGACAAACCCGGCTTCGTTGAAAAACATGCGCGGCCACAGGTTGCGTCCAAGCAGGTACATGGTAACGCCGAGCAACAGACCCGGCATGACAGCCAGTGCCACGAACAGCGGTTTGCGCCTGAGATACCACCAGGCAAGCAGGACAAGTACCAGCAGGGTGGCAGCCACACCGGTCCAGCCGAATGCCGTCGGTACGCCCACCCTCTGGAAAATCTCGTTGAACAACCAGAGCGGGTTGCGCCACTCTACCGGCGTCACGCCGGTACCTCCGCCGGGTCGCGAGAAAAATTCCAGCATCTGCGGTATCACCAGCGCGTACAGGTGTACGGTGAACCAGGCAGCGAGCAACAGGCCTGCTGCAGGCATCCACAGCGCGGTGCGCAACCGTCCGGTCCGGGCCAGCAACAGCAGGATGACCAGGCCGTGTGCCAGTGCCACGAACACGGCGGTCACATGCGCCCATGCAGTCAATGCAATGACCAGTGCATAACCGGTCCAGAAGCGCCATTGACCGCTGTGCAGGGCACGCAGCAACAGATCCGTGCTGAACAGGGTGCCGAACAGGAGGATGGTATAGCCGCGAGCATTCTGCGAGAACCAGATATGATGCCAGGACACGGCAAGCAGCAGCCCGGTAAACACGGCCACACGCTTGTCGAACACCAGCACGGCCAGTCGCATGGCCGCCCAGATGCTGGCAATGCCGAACAGCATGGCCGGCAGCCGCACGGCCCAGGGGCTCTCGCCAAACAGCCTGGTGCTGATATGGGCAAGCACCGAAAAAAACAGGTGCTGGTTGTCATCGGTGAAATTCGTAACCAGGCTGCCAAGCGGCAAACGCACATAATTGACCAGTGTGAATACCTCGTCGATCCATAGATCGGTATTCAGGGACAGAATGCGGAGCAGCAACGCGAGCAGCAATACGGCAGCCTGCGCGGCGAGAAAGGTGACATCCAGGCCTGTGTCCCTGTCAGGCGAGATGTCCGGCCGCCACAGTCCGCCCGCATTGCGAGCCGCCATTGCCAGCAGTTGGCGGGCGGGGGTGAGCAGCAGCAGGAGTACCACTGCATCGGTGACCAGCAGGGCCCTGAACACGAATGCGCCCTCATGCAACACGGTAATGCGCAGCGGGTCGGCAGATGGATCGAGAAAACCGACGATCTGACCGTCCGACAGCCCGAAACCGGCCGCCAGCAGCAGTGCGCTACTCGTCAGTAACAGAACTTTCAAGTGCCTACACCGCATCGAGTCCTGCAGGACATGCCGCGATCACGGACTCAGCCCTTGCCGGGCACTGTCCCGGAGCCGCCGGTTATTTTCCATTCCAGCCAGCTGTAGACGAATGCCGCGCTGCTGTAGATATAGTACAGCTGGTGAAACAACAATCCGGCCACTGCAAACAGCGCACCTTTCCTGCGCTGGAACAACGCCACCAGCCTGTGATTTGCCAGCGCCACAATCACCAGAATCAGCGGTGCACTCCACCAGGGCAGCAGCCCCACCGGTACCGCCAGGATGACCAGCACGAAGATACCGGCCAGTACCGCGCGCATGCGTTCCATCGGACTGATGTTGAGATCATCGGTCATACCGGGTTGCTCCAGCATCAGGCGTGACCAGGGAATAGCACGGCAGAATATCTCCGTGTGCAGCAGGTTCAGAAAACGCCAGACCTTGAGGTGCGTACTCTGGAACTCCGGGTTCAGCACAATGCGGCCGCCGGCGTGCCGCAACCGGTAGCCGAGCTCGATATCCTCGATCGACGGGCGCTTGAAACGCTCGATATCAAAACCGCCAACGGACAGAAAGGAAGCCTTGCGTACCGCACCGCAGCCGGACCAGAACGTACCTGCATCGCGGCGGCCGCGGTGATGGTAGAAATGATGGACCAGGTTCTTGTACTGCGACAGAAAGTTCCCGGCAGGCGGACAATCGTCGTAGGAGCCGAACACTGCCACCACATCGGAATCGGTCAGGCCGTCGACGATATAGCCAACGGCGTCGTCGTGCACGATCACATCTGCGTCGACGAACCAGACCACGTCACCCCTGGCCACGTGCGCCGCCATGTTGCGCGCCGCTCCCGGGCCAAGCCGGCCACCCGAAGGTATGACACGCGCACCCAGTGAGGTAGCAATATGCGCGGTGTCATCGGTCGAGCTGTCATCCACGACGATGACTTCCACAACCTCCCCTCGCCCTGCCATGGCGACAAGTGGCGGCAGGCTCTGCACGATGAATTCCCTGCCGTTGTAGACCGGCATGATCACACTGATCAGCGGCTTGAGTGGTGTACTGGTCGCTGCTTCACTCATGTCATTCACACTGCAGTGGGTATTGCGTTTGCGGCCGGCCAGGCCGACGCGCAGGCACACCGCTGGCGTCAGCCCCCGGATTCCTGCGGGGACCTGCCGGGTGTGGGTGGCGGTGTAAAAACGTACTTGTCGCGCTTTTTCTCGTTCTCACCGATGATTTCCTGGTAGTCATCCTCGGTATTCACTGCCATGTGATCGATGTCATACCCAAGCAGCTTCTGACCCAGCATCAGCCCCATTTCGATCGAATGGTCGGCATTGTTGTAGCGGAAGATGCCGCCGCGACCGGATATATGCAGCCCTTCAAAACCTGCAAGGTAGTCCTTGATCACACGAGTCTTGCGCGAATAGTCAAGGTCGTAGACCGGATAGGCATAGCGCGTGCGCACCACTGTGCTGCCCTCGTATTCGTCCCTTTTGATGAAATGCAGCTTGTCGACCAGGTCATCGACACAGCGACCGGCAATGGCCTCGTTGCTCATATTCCAGATTTCGTCATTCAGCGTACAGAAGCACTCCAGCACCAGCGAGGTATGTTCATCGTCCGGCACCATGTCCTTGCTCCAGTTCTTCGGTTCGTGGAAGCGGCCGAACAGTATGTCCGAGTCCTGTATGTACAGCCAGGTATCGAGTGACACCTGCCGGCGCCTGATGCGAACGTTGACCGTGATCAGGTCACGGAACTCGAGGCTATTCGCCGCATCCTTGACCTCCTGGTTGCAGGCCGGACTGAGGATCCTGGCAAGGAAACCCAGCGGGATAGTCGAAACGACCGCGTTGCCCCGCACACTCTGCTCCTGACCGTCCCTGACGTAAAACACCTCGAAGTCGTTGGGACCGTGATACTGGATACGGCTTACGGCGGCACCCAGCATGACAGTGCTGCCGTATTTCACGATGTCTTCGGCCATGCGTTCCGGGATACGCATATAACCGTAGCGCGGATACATAAACTGCTCGATCAGACTGGTCACCTTGTTGTTGCTGCCCACGAGCGCATCGCGCACCGCGGTCCAGATCGACAGGCCCTTGCTGCGCTGCGACACCCAGTCAGCGGACAGTTCCTCGCACGGGCGGCCCCAGACCTTTTCGGAGTAGAGTCGGAAGAACATACCGTACAGCTTGCTGCCGAACTGTGACACGTAGGCCTGCTTCATGTTGACAATCGGTGCATTGCTGACCGACTGGCGGAAGGTGGCCCAGAGAAACGCAAAACCGGCGTGCAGTATCGTGATCGGCCCGGTGTTCCTGAAGATGTCGGAAAACCGTATCGGGTAATAGAAGAATTTGCGGTCGTAGTAAATGCGGCTGATACGGTTCACCATCACGATCTCGCCTTCCATCAGATGACGAAACCAGTTATTGAGGTCCTCGTTCTTGGAAAACCAGCGGTGGCCCCCGAGATCAAACCGGTAACCTTCGGCGTTGATAGTACGGCACAAGCCCCCGACATAGTCGTTCTTTTCCAATACCGTGATCCTGCCGCCCTTGGTGGCAACCTCGTGACCGGTCGCCAGTCCACCCGGCCCGCCGCCAAGGATAATCACATGCTCCGGCTTGTAACCCATGATCACTTGCCCCGCAACGCCACGATGCTGTTATAAATGAAGCTGAACAGCAGACACAGCATGTAGCACGCGCTGAACACCTCGAGTGCACCAATCAGACTGCCCATGACACTGACATCGTAGCCCGGCAGGTAGTTGGCCAGCAGCAGCGCATTGTTGCTCACGTTGGCGGTACCGCGCAGCACCAGCCAGTTGGTGGTCACCAGCAGGCCGAGCGCAACAACGGCGCCCACCGCGAGACCGAGATAGTTGCCGTCAAGCAGCAGGGTGATACTCTGCAGGTCGCGCTCCTTGCCGCCCTGCAGGGTATGGCTGATGACCTGGGCCGCGATGCTGCGTGCGTAAATCCGGTAGAAGACAACCGCCAGCAATGCCCCAATCACCGCGCCCCAGAACAAGCCGACCCATGCACCGGCATTGGTCACGCTATAACCGGGCAGGAATACCGACAGCAGTACCAGGTACTGGCCGGGGTCCGGCAACCCCCGGTACAGTGAAAGGTATGTCACTACGAACAGCGTCAAACCGCCCACGCAGGCAAACACACCGGCAAGCAGCCAGGTATTCAGTCTTATCGCCGCATGCAGGAGCTGTGTGTTCAATTCCGGAACGTCGGTATTCCGGTCACCGGTATTATCCATCCGTCATTGCACCTGTTGATTATTCCGCCATCATGCGCCACCACGCCGCGCGTACGACTATCGCGGTGATGTACAGGTAATGGGTAAGATTCCACAATATGGCCAGTAAATAACCGGCAATCGCACCGATAACCCAGATGTAGGCCGCACCGATGGCGGCGCCATCCCAGGTCACATCGTAGCCGGGCAGGTAGATACCCAGCATGCTCAGGTGCGGCCCTACGTTGTTGGCCGGGTCCGGACCTTTTATCAGCAGGATAGTCGTGACCAGGAACAATACCAGCGCCCAGACGGTACCCGTTGCAACCGCGAATGCAACATTATCGATGCGCCCGAACGCCGCCATCAATATTGCCTTGTCTGTATCTGTTTTTTCCATACCGGTCTATCCCCCGAAATCTGCAGGTCGTCAGCGCATTTCGCCGGAGCGCAGCAGTTCATCAAAATAGCGGATGGTCTTCCGCAATCCTTCCTCGAGCCTTATGGCCGGTTGCCAGCCCATCTTGTCTCTCGCAAACGAGATGTCCGGGCAGCGTTGCGTCGGATCGTCACTTGGCAGCGGTTTGAATACCAGTTGCGAACCGGAGCCGGTCAGCTCAATGACCTTCTCCGCGAGTTCCCGGATCGTGAACTCGCCGGGGTTCCCCACGTTCACCGGTCCGACGACCTCGTCTGGCGTCGCCATCAGGCTGACAAACGCCTCGATCATATCATCGACATAGCAAAACGAGCGGGTCTGCTCGCCATCGCCGTAGATCGTTATCGGCTGGTTGCCCAGCGCCTGTACGATGAAATTCGACACCACCCGGCCATCGTTCGGGTGCATGAACGGTCCATAGGTATTGAAAATCCTGGCCACCTTGATCCTGAGCCTGTGCTGGCGGAAATAATCGAAAAACAGCGTTTCGGCGCAGCGTTTCCCTTCATCGTAGCATGAACGCAGGCCGACCGGATTCACGTTCCCCCAGTAATCCTCGGTTTGAGGGTGCACCTCGGGATCGCCGTATACCTCGCTGGTCGAGGCCTGGAGTATCTTTGCATTGATACGCTTTGCCAGCCCGAGCATGTTGATGGCGCCGTGTACGCTGGTCTTGGTGGTCTGTACCGGATCATGCTGGTAATGAACCGGGCTGGCCGGGCAGGCCAGATTATAGATTTCGTCAACTTCCACGTAGAGGGGGAAACAGACGTCGTGCCGGCACACCTCGAAAAAGGGATTATCCATGAATTCGATGATATTGCGCTTGGATCCGGTAAAGAAATTGTCCACGCAAATGACATCGTTGCCCGTTTCAAGCAGCTTGCTGCACAGGTGTCGTCCGAGGAACCCGGCACCTCCGGTAACCAGAATACGTTTCACGCCTGCCAGCCCCTGTCTCGATCGTGTGGGATGCCGGTGCGGGGGCCAGGCAATTCCTGAACCTTCCCCGTATCACCGGAATCCGCGGTGAACACACCCGTTTGCCCGCTAGTCTATTTGCCTGCCTGAGGCATATCAAGAGCGGGGAGTCGAAAACCCTTAGCGGCCGTTATACAGGAATATCAAGCATTTTCTGCCGGAACCCGGGCTACCTTACTCACCTGCCCCGGTACAGCGATAGACCGTAAAGTCCCTGTTCTGAAAGACCGGCTGGTAGGCATCCGGCTGCAACGCCAGTGCCGGGATAACGACCTCTCTGTCCGTGTCCAGACCGCTGGTGATCACATAATCGGCATGGATCGCCCGGACATACTCATTAACGACGTACAGCCTGCCCTGGTTATCCGGATACACCACGCTGCGCCTGCCGGTCAGCAGGTACAGTGCACGCGGCTTTCGGAACACGATGAGGCTGTCGGCCCGCGTGTTGTCACGTATGAAACTGAACAGCTCCCTGGCCTCGGGGCTGTCGATGCCATGTTCGATTACATCAAAATTCTCTTTTCGGTAACTATCGAGGTATACGATTGCCGCAGCACACAGGATCGATGACAGCAATACCGTACTCAATCTCCGCGCGCCGATACGCTCCACCCAGTGGATACCATGCATGACGTACATGAGATACAGTGGAATGATCGGCACCAGGTAACGAATTCCCTGGTACCCGCCAAACAGCAGGATGACCGCACAATAGCCTGCGGTATAAACCTCGAATACCGTCACCCCGCCTGCCAGCTGCCTGACAAATCCGGCAACTGCCAGCAGGCTGCACACGGCGAACAGGAACAGGGCAAGCACATGATGTGGCGACCAGAAGTCCTTGATCGCCTCGAGATATCTGCGGACCTGCAAGCTGATACCAGGCAGACCGTGGTTTATGATCCCGATATGGCCTTCATCGTAGGCATGCATTTCCCCAATGAGTTTCTGTAGCTCAGGATTCGGAGAGTCTATAGCATTTGCAGGTTCCAGTACCTGATGCTGCAGCAGCGCCAGTACGGCAAACACTCCGATCGCTATAAAGAAGTAGCGCGACAACTTGCGGCGGTTCCACAGCTCGTAAACCAGCAGGGTGGGCAGCAACACGATACCGATCTCGCGCGTCGCCCAGGCCAGGTAGATCGAGACCCCGATCGCGAGCGCACCGGCGACGCTGCGCGATCCTTTCCCGCCGGTGTAATACAGGTCCATAACGATAAGACTGAGAAAACTGACCAGGGTATAGAGGTATTCGGACTGGATATTGTCCTTCATCTCCCACAGGTAGGGATTCAGCGCCAGCAGCAACAGCAGGACTATCCGGTATCGGTCCGGCAGCCGACCACGCATTGCCGCACCGACGGCAATGAGCGCAGCGCAGAAGACTGCAATCAGTACCAGCTTCATGGCAGTCAGGTCCAGCTGAAAGAAATACCAGACCGGTGCGAGCACGATGGAGGTTAATGGCGGATAGGCCACCGGCCCGATAAAATTGAGTATATTCCGGACATAACCTGTCTCGTGGTAGGGCCTGCCTTCGGCGATATTGCGCGCGTGGTAGATGTATTGTGCAAAATCGTCACCCCAGGTGTGGCCTCCCCGCAGGGTGAGCATATAAAAGATCCCAATCAGCAGCACGACGATCAGCAAACAGGCATCGCCCCTGCTGCAGATTGCATAAATACTGTCCGAACGTCCGCGTATCATTGTCAAACCCCTGTCATCACTGTTGATCAACCCTTGCGAACGGTCTTCGTACCAGGAAATAAAGCGCATATGCCATACGCAGCCACCTGTTTTTCACCAGCTGCATGGTGCGAAACTCCACTACCCTGCCCTTGAACCGGGACTTGTAGAACTCGTGTTTGCCTTTACCCGCCAGCAGGTCAAAGCAGTTTACCTCGGGGTTGCCGAATGCCGATTCGATGGAATAGCCGATATGCAGCGTACCCGGTGACAGCCTGCTGTTGAGTTGCTCGTCAAATCCCGACTGCAGGTTATACAGGCACCCACCCAGACAGATATTGTAGATAATCGAAACCGGCCCACCTTCGACAAGGATGCTGTTCATGTCAAGCACGCCCCGGGGCGGAAGCCTGGCAATGAAGCGCCGGTGAAAATCCAGGCTCTTGCCGCTGAAGCAATCCTTTCCCCAGCGCACACGGTGAAATGCGTTCAGGACAGCCAGGTGCTCGCCGGGATCATCCGTCGATGCGTGACTGAAGCTGATGGGACCCATCTGCTCGAGCAGATTGCGCTGATTGTAAAGTTTCCTGCGCGTGTGCCTGCCAAGTCCGTCAAGGTAGCCGCTGAAGTTACCACTTGTTATGACCGTAACACCGAAATCCCGACTGCGCTCCAGCATGAACCATGCTGAATGTGTCTGCATGGCATCGAACTGCCGCCAGGTTTCAGTGTCCCTCAGCAGGTCGCAGACCAAGAAATCATCCCAATCGAGGGAGCCTTGAATATAGTCGGTGAATGCCACACACACGTCTTTGGCGCGATCCTTTAGTGCGATGAATTCCAGGTATTCGGTACGCACGGTGTCACGGTATCTCCAGGCATTGCCGATGAACTGCAAGCGCCTGATCGGCAGCAGTCGCAGTAGCGGCACCGTATGCAGGTACAACGGGGCAATACCAACCAGCCCGTCATCCTGCCATGCCTGTAACAGGCACAGCTCGAGGCCCAGTTCATCGCCCCAGGTCTCCCACCAGGAGTACTGCCACGGCCAGCCGAGGAACAGCGGGCTGGCCGTAGACCGTTCGAGCAGGGCTTGCCACCCGGCCTGCATGTCACGAAACTGTCCTGCATCTGTGATACGGGTGACTGTGATATCACTCATGGCCGATACCCCGGACGTCTTCACGCACGTGATCAAGCCAGGACTGAAAACTCAGTATGCCCCACAGCTGAAAGGAATGGTCGGCACGGCCGGACAGGTGCTCCTGCCACTTGCTCCTGATGATCGCCGGGTCGAGGTAGCCCTCGCCTGACAACCGCGTATTGTCCAGCAGGGTATCCGCCCAGTCCCGCAGCGTACCTCGCAGCCACTCGGCGACGGGCACCGCGAAGCCCTGCTTGGGCCTGTCCACCAGTTCCCGCGGCACATGGCGGTACAGCAGGCTGCGTAGCAGCAGCTTGCCTGTGTCCCCGTCGGTATGCAGTTCCAGCGGCTGCCTTGCCGCAAACTCGACCACACGATGGTCAAGCATCGGCACCCGCGTCTCGAGACTGTTCGCCATTGCCGCACGGTCTACCTTGACCAGGATATCGTCAGGCAGGTAACTGATCGAATCCAGCAGCATTAGTTGGCGGCATGATATCCCCGTGTAATCCACGGCTGGGTAATCCGCCAGCAGCGTATGCGCCATGGTTGCCCCGCTGACGACCATCGCCGGTTGCTGCCAGTAGGAAATGGCACGCTCGTAATATTCCTGCAGCGTGGCTGCGGATTGAAGACGATTGTAACGGGTGAGTTTCTCCCGGATGTGGGCCAGCGTGTAACCGCGCTGGGAGGGTGCCAGTGCCTTCACCAGCGGGGCAAGCAGCTGGTCCGGTGCAACTGACATGAGCATGCGCTTCATTCCAGCACCTGCCGCACGCCGACGCCAGGCACGCATGGTGGAGAAATACCGGGAATAGCCACAGAACAGCTCGTCTCCACCATCCCCTGACAGCGCCACAGTGACTTGCTGTCTGGCGAGTCTCGAGATGAGCCAGGTCGGAATCTGGGATGAGTCCGCAAACGGTTCGTCGTAAATGGCGGGCAGCAGCGGCACCACGTCAAGCGTGTCCTGTGCCGTGATGTACAACTCGGTATGGTCGGTACCGAGATGACTGGCGACCTGGCGGGCTGCCTCGGCCTCGTTGAAACCCTGCTCGTGAAAACCGATGGTAAAGGTATTTACCGGCCGTTCGGATTCGGACTGCATCAATGCGACGACCAGTGACGAATCGATACCGCCGGACAGAAAGGCACCGAGCGGGACATCGGAGATCATCTGCTGGCGAATCGACTGTCGCAACAACCTGTCGAGTTCCGCCAGTCTGGATTCGCGACCGGAGCCGGCTGTATCAACTGCATACGCTTTCGATATATCCCAGTAACGGGTAAGTCTCCCTCCCGGTCGTGGGCCGTCGAGCCTGATCGTCAGACAGGTACCTGGCTCAAGCTTCTGGATGGATGCGTAGATGGAATGCGGTGCGGGGATGTAGTTGTGTTTCAGCAGCAGCGCCAGGGCATCACGATTTATTGTATCGATAAAATGCGGATGCTCCCGCATCGCATGCAGCTCGGAAGCAAACAGCAGGGTATCATGGCGCTGCCACCCGTAGTACAACGGCTTCTCTCCCAGCCGGTCGCGTACGAGGTGCAGTGTGTTTTCCACCCTGTCATACAGGGCGAAGGCAAACATGCCGACGAACAGCTGCAGTGATTTCTCCAGCCCCCAGTGTTCGAAACAGGCCAGCATGACCTCGGTATCCGAATGACCACGGAATACGACTCCATACTGTTCCAGTTCCCGTGCCAGCACCTGGAAATTGTAGATCTCGCCGTTGAATGCAATCACGTAGCGGCCACTGGCTGAATGCATTGGTTGCGCACCGGACGGGGAAACATCCTGGATCGCCAGTCGCCGATGACTCAGCCCGAGACCGGTGTTGCCGTCGAACCAGCTGCCTTCACCGTCCGGCCCGCGGTGGCGCAGCCGCTCTCCCATGCGCTTCAGCAGGGCATCGGGCTGCCCGGACATGTGACCGGTGACAATCGAAAACCCTGCAAACCCGCACATCAACGTGCCTCTGCAGTACTCAGGCCGGTTTGATATGACCCGGCTGGTGTAAAATATTCCATCATGCCCCGCTTCCCTGCAGTGTATCCCGACAATCCTGCCATGCCTCGCATTGCGCAACCGGAAAGAGGTCGAGCGTTTTCATCGGGAGATCGATCTTGAGATGGTATATCAGCCTGCACTGCTCGTGTGATCGGAACATGTTCTTCAACGATGCAAAATTCTTCACCCCGACGAATACATAGACCGTTGAACAACCCGCTGCCCGTGCTGCAGCCCGCCGCGCAAGATCTGTCAACCGCTGCAGACCGGCACCGCGATGCGCCGGTCTGATATAGGTATGGTGGCCGATGGCAGCACCCTTCTCGCGCTCGATATACCTGGCAAAATGCATGCGCCTGAGGGCGCCCGAAAAACCGACCCAGTCCATGCCGATCAGCGTGTCTTCATGAAACAGCCCGCAGCAGAGATCACCTTCGATAAACAGCTGGTTAAGGTACTTGCACGTCCGGTCGGACATCGGTGCTGTATCATCTTCATATGCCATATGCCAGAGCTCGCAAAGCGCCTCGCCCGCCTCATCCTCAAGTGAAGATATCAGACGCACCGTGTAGCCCACAGGGCACTCATTGTCGTCTTGTCGTTGGGGCTCATCGAGCCTGCTCCTGAATACGTAGTAGGCATCGAGCGAATACTGAAACAGCTGACGAAAGCGTCTTAGCGGACTCATTTTGGCAAGACCCCTGCAGCGCGGAGGACCCTGGCCAACTGCTTCCTGAACGGCCGCATATCCCTGATATCAAACAGCAGGAAACATTTACATCTGACCAGGTTCCTGGACAGCATCCATAACAAGCTGAAAAACCCGCCTTTTTGCTTGCGTGCGCGCCGCACGACGGACATCTCATCTATCCAGATGGTGCTGCGTATGCGCTGCGGCCTTGCCGGGCTTACGCCAAAAACCGACTCGACCAGCCGGCCGGTCATGTTTCTACCCGCGCACACGGCGACGTAGGACTGGTAGTCATTGCGGCCAACGGTCGGCTCGGTAACCAGATATTGCATAGTGTCGCGGTTCAGCTTGTATTCAACTGACCCCAGGCCACGGTATCCGGAAGCACGCATGATACGCAGGGACAATTCCTCGATTTCCCTGCAGTCGTGGTCTGTACAGATCGCCGTGGAACCACCAAGCGGCGGCCACTGCCAGAGCTTCCTGCCTGTAAAGGACTCCAGCAACTCGCCTTCCGCGCCGAATGCCATCAGACAAAACATCACCTCCCTGTCCCCTCCCGGTATCCATTGCTGCATTAAATAGCGCGGTGAAAGTTCAAACAGTCTGTCGGCTTCCGCCAGCAGCCGGTCTACATCGGTGCTTTTTTCGCATGCCAGAAACTTCCTGTCAGTATAGACGCTGTCCCACTCCGGCATCCTGACCAATGGCTTGAAAATGCACGGCAAGCCTATCGTTGCAACTGCCTCGAGCAAGGTATCACGGTCCTCGACTATCACGGCTGTCGGAACCGGAAATCCCTGCTGTATGGCCCACTCCTGAAATGCAGTCTTGTCCATCAGCCGCATGACATCATCATGTTCCGGCAGCACGACCTGCAAGGCCTCCGCTATCCGGACGCGGTGCAGACTCGCCCGGATCACCCATTCATCCTGTGACAGTACCAGCAATGGTTTTGACCCGGATTCCTGCATCGCCCTGCGCCCAAGCCCTATCAGCTGGTCTACCCTGTCGGTTTCACTTCCATGCGATGTTTCGATATGTGCCCAATATCGTGAGTGACAGGCAGGTGCCTCCGGATAATCGACTATCCCCCAGCAGTTTACCGGGTAATCACGCAGCGAGCGCGCCGCGGTCAGGCCTGTTGGCGTATCAGCACCCGTGATTATGACAACAGGTCGCCTCATCCACTCTGCCAACCGGTAACCTTGCGTGCCCTGGCCAGCAGCCAGCGGCGCTCATCCTGGCGCAGGCCGGTAACTGCAAATACGGCGATATATACAATGGCACCGAGCAGCACAGCGATCAGCAATTCGGGATATGTTGTCAGGCCCGTGAAGTTGCGGTATGTAGATACAACGATAACGAGCAGCACGGCTGGCAACAGCGAAGGGTAGATGCTGTCTCGCACGTACTCTGAAATGGTCATTCCCAGATATTTGCAACATTGTCTGAGAATGATTGGCATAACGACAAACGTTGGAATTAGTGTACCCATCGCAACACCAACTAGTCCGAATTTACCAACCAGCAGTACACTCAGGATAATGCTGGCCAGTGCCGCATAAGGATAGAGTCTGGCCAGCAATCCATGCTTGCCGAGTGCCGTCAGATAACGGGTGCTGAACGGGTTAAGAAACGGCAACATGGTGAAAGCAACCAGCAGCGGAATAATCTTTTCTGCATCCCCCTGAAATCCGGGACCCAGCCAAACAGCCATGAACGGGCCGCCCAGCAAAACCGTTCCAATGGCTATCGGCAACAGCAGGCCTATACAGAACCGGCTGGCACTCAGGTAGATACGGCGCAGGACTTCCTGCTCATTCCTTGCCTCCAGTGAACTGAACAATGGCATGAACGCATCGGTGATCGTCCAGCCGATATTACGGAAATAACTGATCAGATTTGCCGGGATCGAGTACGCCGGAACCGCCGCCGGCCCCAGGAACGAACCAATGATGACCCGGTCACTACCCAGCTGAATCCTGGAAGCAGTGCCCTGAACAAAGGATTTGATGCCAAAAACCAGCGAGCGCCGGAACACCCGCCAGGAACAGTCCGCCAGTGAAAATGTCAACCCACCATTACGTGGCATTCGCAGCAGTGCTGCGCCCGCAAAGTACTTGACTACCATGGAAGCCGAGGACAATGCTGCAAGCGAGAGCAGACCATCATATCGCTCTATATATTTATACAGCAGTACCGATATGGTGACAGCCATGCTAATTGATAGCAGGTTCTTGAGTGTATATTTCTGGAACCCTTCATAGGCGCCCTCGACGGCCAGATAGGGGAAATTCGCCACCAGATTGATAGCCACCAGGCTCAACAAAAGCATATACCTCGACTCGGCCTGATCGACCGCAAAGTAGGTGAGCCACATGTATCCGGATACCAGCAGTAATACAGCACTGATTATCCCCATGCAAAACATAAACAGGCACGCAGTTGAGAACACCCGCCTGACCTCGGCCATATCCTCCAATGCGGCATATTTGGAAATGTAGCGTCCGACTGTCGGCTTGATCCCGATATCGAGTATCCCCATGTAACCGATCAGCACGGTGAGTATTTCCCAGATACCATAGTCCTCCTTGCCAAGCACACGCAGGTAAAGTGGTGTCATGATAAAGGTTAAACACACCCGCACTACCAACAGCGACAGATTGGAGCTGATGTTTGATAACAGTATTCTATGCAAGACAGCACCTGCACAATCCGTACAAAATTCCTGCTTTGCCAGAATTAATCATGGTTTGGCAATACTCCCGTATAACTCCATCAGCTCTGATACATGCCTGTCCGGTGAAAACCGGCTGGCTGCCTCTGGCATGTACGCCTCAAACTCTGCACGACGCCCGGCGGTCATTTCAAATTCGATTTTCCCGGCAAGTGCACTCGCATCCCCAGGGGGCACAATCGATGCAGGGCTACCCTCCAGCACCTCGTTCAGGCCGATACAGCTGGTCCCGACTATTGGTACTCCGGCAGCCAGCGCTTCCATACCGAGCAAGCCGCAGGCCTCCCACAACGAGGGCATGGCGACCAGGTCAACGCCCTTGATTATTCCCGGCATATTATCGCTATAGGGCATCTGCATGAAATACTCGCCAAGCCCCATACTCCGCAGCCTGTCAAACTCCTCGCGGTAGAATCCGCCGGCGCCGAATGTCAGCACGAGTGGGCGCCTTAGCGATCGCGTCCCGTTGACTATGAGGTCAATCGCATCGACCAGGTAGCGGAATCCCTTCTGCGCCATGAAGCGCCCGAAAAAGCCGATCAGGTAGGCTGTATCGGCAGCCGGACCAATCTCCTGCCGTAAATTTACTGCTGCCGCACCCCGGAATGCGTCCACGTCCACTCCATGCTCGATGACGCGTAGTCTGTGCGTATCGACAGCCGGGAAAAATTCCATGAAATTATCACGCCCATCGCGAGTGACGGCGTGTATGACATCGATCTGTCTGAACAGGCGGGCCAACACCATCTTTTTCAGCTTGCCCCGGGCACCTGTAAACTGGCCGTATTGGAAGACGTCATGTGCGGTCATCAGGTGTGGAATATCAAACAGCCGGCACAAGGGGGCTGCCAGCGCACCTGCGGTAAAACCGTGTGTATGCACCAGCCGATAGTCACCTCGACGCAACTCTGAGGCCGCCATGCGCAACAGGCCGGCTGCCGAATCGCTGCAGGAAATATAGCGAAAATCCCTGCCGGCAAATTCTGTTGCCAGCATATCCGAGAGATTGTGATCTGGCGCGATGAGGGTGATGCGGAATCCCGTAAATGAAGCGTGACCATAAATATACCGGAAGTAGGTCCTTATCCCACCTACGGGCCAGCGTGCCAGCAACAATACGTTCACGGCTGACTATTTTGCCCTTGAGGAACGTCTGAACAAGTTATGAAAAACACGGGTACGTCTCGATGCTGTTGATGTTTTTCACCGGAATCTGTTTTGTATACTGTTATTTGTCCCGAATTTATCGGGATTTACTGTCTCATGGTGCTGTTTCCACCAGTTCGGACGCACCAACCCTACGTCACGTAGTGCAATCGTCGTCGCGCCATATACAAGTTGGTCAACGCACACAACACAAACAGGGCATGGGCATTCTTGGCCAAGCCGCGGTAGCGCACCTTGGCGAAGCCAAACACACGCTTGATGACAGCAAACACATGTTCCACCTTGGCCCGGACTTTCGACTTGGTGCGGTTGCGCGCCTTGGCCGCATCATCCAGTGGTTGGTTGCGCCGGCCTTTCTCGTGGGTGAAGTCCTGCGCACAGGGCGCCGCCCGGCGCATCGCCTCGGTCTGCCCGGTGTAAGCCGAATCGCCCCACACCCGTGTCTCACCCCCGTGCAGCAGGTCGTCCAGCACCTGCGAATCATGCACATTGGCCGCCGTGGCGGCGACCGAGTGAATCTGTTTGAGTTTGCTGTCCACCCCGATATGGGCCTTCATGCCGAAGTACCACTGCTTGCCCTTGCGCGTCGAGCGCATCTCTGGGTCGCGCGCCTTGTCCTGGTTTTTGGTGGAGCTCGGCGCACTGATAATGCTGGCATCCACGATGGTGCCGCTGGCAATGCGCAGGCCCTGCGCTTGCAGGTACGCACCCACCGCCTGAAACAGCGCCTCGCCCAGCTGGTGCCGTTCCAGCAGATGACGGAAGCCAAGGATCGTACTCTCGTCCGGTACCGGTTCCCGGCCCAGGTCGATACCGGCAAAACGGCACATCGAGCGGGACTCGTACAGCGCTTCTTCCGCACCCGGGTCCGACAGGTTGAACCAGTGCTGGAGGAAGTAGATGCGCAGCATCCGCTCCAGACCCACCGGCGGACGCCCGTTGCCGGGCTTGGGATAATAGGGCTCAATCAGTGCACAAAGCTGATCCCACGGGACCACCTTGTTCATCTCGGCCAGAAAGTGTTCCCGGCGGGTCGGCTTGCGGTAGCGCTCAAAGTCCCCGGCGGCGAAGGTCTGTTGCTTCATCGGTATCCACCTGTTGTGAACAATGTGCGTATTATCGCAGATGTCAGGACTTAATCAGAGTTGCCTTGAATAAGCTTGCCTGCTGTGGCGTGCTTTTCTGACCCGTTCCGGGAGTGATTTTTCGATATCCGAGAAATAAATTCGTGAAAATGCAAACGTCATACCGCCAAACATGTACCAGTAGTAGTACGAAAGACCCCAGTAACTCAGACTGAACACCACATACATCCAGAATACCGCGGTAATGACCTGATTAAGACGGTATTGAAAGTCCGTCTTGCTGTCCCGTTGTACGGATTTCATGATTTCACGGTTGGTGCTGAACGACTTGTAGATCGCTGACAGGTACCTCAGGAAAACGAACAACCCTAACAAGCCCAGTTCGATAATCAGCTCGGCATACAGGTTGTGGGCAGCGCGAGACTTGCCGACGACGTGGGCCTTGGCCTCTGGCGTGGTTCCCAGACCGTGACCGAACAAAGGACGCTTCAGGCCAATTTCGAACTCTTCCCACATACCACTGATACGGCCTTCTGCAGTGCCAGACTGAGCCGCGTGCGAGCTGACGATGGACAGATAACGGTCCTTCTCGATCGGCGACAGATGTGACCACACCACAACCGCCGTTACTGCCAGCAAGACTAGTATACTGAATTTATGCGCGGACTCCCTGAAAATCATCCACAGGACGACACCCAGGGCAATCATCGAACTGCGTGACATAGTCAGTACCAGTGTATAGATGAGCAGTGGGGCAAATACAATAAAGGCGAGTTTCCCCATTTTACCCGGATTGCCCCACCCTAGGTAATACAGGTAGGGAAATACAGTAACGATAACAAAACCCAGCTCGTTCGGATTTATTATATCCGCGGGCGCACCGGAAAGCCGCATGGCCATCTCACCGCCACCGATGTAAGTCGCACTCCCCCAATACCCATCAACCAAATGCAGGTACAGCGGCTCCAGCACACGGAACAGCTGGCATGCAACAAATACAAACAGAAAGGTCCGCAGCCGTTTTTCAGTGTCTATAATCAGCGCGGTGAAAAAGAAAAAACTGACTGCCTTGGCAAACTCGGGTATGTTGTTCCTGATGACACTGCCGGGCCAGCTCACAAATGGTAGAGTCACCACTATATAGATAATCAACAGCAGGATGGCCTTGAATGCCGGCGCGTCACCGCAGCCCCTGAACTTATCCTTTTGGGACATCAACATGACACCAATGATCGCAGTCAGCAGCAGAGTCGGACGCAGTGTGGCATAAGCTGAAGACCTGGCAGAAAAGTGCAGAAAGAAGTCAATTGTGAAAAAGATATACAGACCAAACAAGGACCCGCTGACACCGGTGTCATCTGTAGTAGTTTTTGAGAACCGGTTCGACATAACCTTAGCAGACATGGCCCGGGGAACCGTTAGAGGCATTCAGCCAGCGCGCTGCCAGCAGCTCTACACCGTTGACTGATTTAGCGAATTGAAAATGATTTTCGCTTGCGGTAAACCGGCGCAGCTCATACGGATCATCCGTCACGCTACGATCGTAAAATGCAGTAACCGCACCCTTGCACCCGGCGAGTTTGACCTGCGTCTTTACCTGCTCCGTGTAGTCGCCTGGTTGCCCGTTCGGGTAGCAGAAGCTGACCGGGCGCTGGCCGGTATTC
The DNA here is from genome assembly GCA_963803275.1 of uncultured Gammaproteobacteria bacterium. Lineage (GTDB taxonomy): Bacteria > Pseudomonadota > Gammaproteobacteria > UBA9214 > UBA9214 > UBA9214. Next base: position 257,874 of record CAWDLS010000002.1, read on the forward strand.
CGCTCGATGTCCTCAACCGACCCAAGTATCTCATATGCCAGCCGTTCACCGGTTATCCTGCCCAACGAAGGATGGGTACGGCTGTGCGCCCCCATTTCGATATTCCCGTCCATGATTTCAGTGACCTGCGCCCAGTCCATTGCAGCACATTCACCTACCGGCGCTTCCGGCACATCGATCCCTTGCCGGCTGGCGAAGTTGTCCAACCAGGCCAGCTTGTCTGATTCGTCGATTGAGAGCAGGTAGGATGTGATGTGCAGCCACAACAGGTCACGCTCGCGTTCATTCGGTTGCCGGCTGCCGCCAAACGTGAATCCCGGCATGTCCAGCGGGGGTAATTGCGTGGAATGCTGCAGGATATAGCGTACACGGTCCGGCCACAGCCATAATTTTCCATCGACAAAATGCGTTGTCAGAAACAGCGTGGCCGGCGTATGGGACTGTTTCAGGACCGGGTAGGCTATTTCATAGAAATCCCGGTAACCGTCATCCACGGTGATGACCACAATATTATCCAGCCTGCACATCGGGTCACTCATCGCCTCGAGCGCCTGATCCAGCCGCAGCACGCGGAAGTGCATGTGCAGATATGCAAGCTGATTCTCAAAGGCCGCTCGGTGCACATGTCCGGGCCGCGGCTGATTCGAGAATCGATGATACATCAGGATCTTCGGTGTGCGACGGCTGAGCCAGCGCGCCAGGCGGTAGCCCCCCAGCGGCCCTATCGTACTGATTGCTCTTGATTTTATATTCGCCATGCAAATAAACACCCTGCCACCAGGTTCTCGTACAGATGCTGGTGGGCTGTTACCAGTTTCGACAGGCCGTACTGTGACTTTACCTTTGCCCTGCCGGCTACTCCCATGGTGCTGCGTCGCTGCGGATCACCCGCCAGTGCCAGTATGTGCGCGGACAGGGCATCGATATCACCGGCAGGATACAACAACCCGTTAACCTCGTGCTCGATGATCTCGGGATTGCCACCCACGTGCGAGCAGATAACCGGCAGGCCGGCCTGCAGATATTCAATGAGCGTGTTGGAAAAACCCTCGGATTCCGAACACAGCAGGCCAATGTCGAATCCCGGCAACAACGCAGTGACATCTACACTCGGTCCATGGAAATGGACGTGGGCAGTAACACCGCGTTCACGGCAAAGTTTGACCAGTCCGGTGCTGTCACCATCCCCCACCACGGTCAACGAACAGTCCGGGTACGATTTCCGGACAATGCTGATCGCCTCGATGGCATCCTGGATGCGTTTGACCGGGCGAATATTCGCGACCAGCACCATGCGCAGGGTGCCGCTGCCCGGGGTTTCATCGTTGTGCGACAGTGCGGGTAAAACAACATCGGAGTAACCGTTATAGATGACCGTCACCTTTCGTTCCGGGTAACCCTCGTTGCGGCAGGTGATTTCACGCACTGCCTTGCTGTTGACAATGACACGATCGACGATGCGTGCGTTCAGCCTCAGCGGCACAAGGTTGGCCCGGTTCTGCCAGTAACCCATGTCCCGGCGCGAGATGATGACACGATAGCCGAGCAGCTTCAGGATGGGTGGACAGACAATCGAGGCATCGTTGAAGAAGATATGCGCCAGGCGGAAGCCCTGCTGCTTTTTCTGCCGGAAGAACCGGTACAGCCGCAACCACGTACCGAGGGCTGTCATGCGGGTAACCTCCAGGATCACGACAGGGACCGGAAATGGATTGCTCGTGAGAAAATCGCTGTCCTTGAATACTGCCAGGACAGGTTCAAATTTCGTCTTGTCCAGACCTACAAGCAGCTTCAGCAACTGACCCTCTGTACCGGCATATGGGTGCTTGTAGCTGTCGATCACGAACAATAATCTGACTCGCTCGCCCAAGCTCCGCGTCCTATATGCTCTGGTCCAGTTGCAGCAACACCCGGACCGCCCGTACCGGGTCAAGCAGGAATGCCTTGCCAAGATCAGCAAATGCGCTGAGGTAACGGTGCATGGACAGGTGTACCTTGCCCATCCGGTAGTAAAGCACCGCCTTGCGCTTCCTGATAGTCGCCGGCGCATACGGATAACGCCTGCGTGCGCGCTCCAGTATTCTGAATCCCGTCTGCCAGCGCAGCTCCTGCCGGGTACTGCTGATACTGCCGGCATGGCGCCGGTAATACCAGAGGTAGTCCGGCTGGTAGGCAAAGCGGGTAACCTCGGCAATACGGATCACCATGTCATGATCCTGTGCGGCACGGAAACTTTCCTCGAAACCGCCGACCTTGTCATAAACCGACTTCCGCACCAGAGCATTGACCGGCAGGGCCAGGTAGCAATCCAACAGCACACGATTCGGATCGTTGTGTTCAACATGGTCTTCTGCATGAATGGGGTAGGTAATCATTCCCTCGCTGTCGACACCATAACCGTTAGTGTATACAAGGCCGATATCCGGGTGAATCTCGAGGTAATCCACCTGTATCTCCAGCTTGTTCAGCTCCCAGTAATCATCACTGTCAAGCACGGCAATGTACTTGCCACGTGCCTGTTTCAGTCCCACGTTGATACAGGAGGACTGACCACGGTTGGCATTACCCGGATGAACAAGTAGTTCCAGCCGGTCACCATAGGACCTGATCCTGTCCAGGGTGGTATCCGACGAACCATCATCAACCACGATTAACTGGATAGCCGGGTAGCTCTGATCCAGTACACAACGAATGGTCTGGTCGATATAGTCCGCGCGGTTATAGGCCGGGATAATGACCGATACCAGCGGTTTTATAGACATCTGGTAGTTTCCGGTAAGCACTAGTCAGAAAAATTGAATGATTGTTCACTGGTTTGTTATGCATACCGGAGTAATGTCGCGATTACCCATATGCTCACTGGGAAAGTCATCCCATTGTCATCAGATTTGTGCTACTTTTATTCTCCTTGACAATTCAAGATATCAGATCACAAGTGTTGACCAGCCAGCAAACAGGCATAACATACAGGCAATAGCGGCCGCCGTATTCCAGGATTGGCGCCCTGAACCAAAGCCGATTACGGACTTTATCCTCTCCAGGTTCGAGAGCAACCAGGCACTGTACAAAACCAGCAGATTATCGATCGGATCACGAAAGCGAGGCGCACCAAAACTTATAAATATTACAGCCAGAGTGAAACCAGAAAGCACCAGACTCAACCACCAAACCTCATCTCTTTTAGCAAAGATGAAACCCCAGATGCCACATACGAGTAACAGTGCGCTGGAACCGGCTGACAGGATTGCCACTGGCATTGCCCACTTGAACCCACTACCATAAATTGTCCTGATATCAAAGCGATGGAACTCAGGTAATGATGCGTTTGCAAGCTTTTTAAATCCCAGCAGGAATACTCTGACCGGGTTACTGATCATATAGTCAATGGCCGCATTTCGGTGGGCAGCATCATACTCAGGCGTTCCGAACCGCGCATTAGCGCTTTCGAGTTTCGGGGGATCTGTATAACCTCCTCGCGCACCTTCATGATTACCAATATGCAGGTTGACACCAGCAGTGTAGCTCAAAGGCAGAGCACTGTTCCAGACTATGTGGTTCCTGATCAGCCATGGACACAGCACCAGAAGAAACACAAATCCGAATATGGCAATCCGTTGTACGCGGTCTGCACTGTTGAATCCGGAAAACCCTAATGCGACAGCAAAAATCACCGGATAAATAATTGCTGCTTCCCTAGTCAGGACGCAACCGCCGATAACCAGCCCGATGAGTGCCACATGCCACTTGTGATCATGCTTGTACGTAATACTATAGAGCCAGACCGCACTCAGCATGAGTAGCGCAAACAGCGTTTCTGACAACACGAATTCGTCTTCGACAACGTATACAGGCAGTACACCACGCAACCAGAATGCGGTACGTCCTGTACTTGCGCCCCAAAGTTTACCGGCCAACAGACCGGACAAAACGCAATTAAAGGTACCCAATGCAGCGGTGACAAGCTGAATACCCCAGTATGGTAACTCACCCAGCAGATCGAAACATGAAGACAGGAATGCAAAGTAAAGGGGGGCGCGGTAACCGAACTCCGTTCCGCCACTAAGCCAGCCAACTCCACCCCTGCTGAGTTCCAGTGCTGCGTTATAATAGACAGAGTGGTCACCGCCACTCGGCGCTACATCCACCCCCTCCAGCAGTATCAGGACTGACCTCAACAGAAAAAAAACCAGGCTCCCAGTCGCCACCTGCTTCCATGTCATATACGACCCCTGCATTGTTCTGGTATCAGCTGCTTCGTCTCTTTACCGATCACTGTCACATTAGTTGCAAGTCTCATGTACCTCTTTTGGCCTGGCTGCACTGAGCTGTGAAACCTCATGCATTCTTTTTTTGGTGACACTCGATCAAGCGTCTTGTATCAGGAAAGACTATTCCGTTGCCCGTGCTGCAATTGTCAGAATTGTATAGACAGTAGTCCACATAATACATTAGCAGCTTGTTGAAAAACAGCCGATGTGGTAGTTCATTATCTTTGCAACACAGATAGATTCGCACCGTTGATACATTTTTCTTCGCCCCCCGGATTGCCATCCATTTCTGTTCGATCAAGCCTATATTTCTGCCTTAATCTGTCTTCATCCTGCTGTTTCCGGCACCAGATGACTGATTCTCAGCAAATTGAACACAGTCAGGGTGAAGGTCACCCGGGCACTGATCCGTTCCCGTCCCCGGTACATCATGCGCCGCAGGCCACCGTATTTCTTCGCCCAGCCAAAGGTGGTTTCAGTCAGCTTGCGTTTGCGCAGGCTAACGGTGTAAACGGCATGACGTGTGGTACGCCCATCCAGTGCGGAACCACCGCGTTGCTCGGTGTTTTGCGCCACATGCGGAGTAATCTTCAGCTCCCGGCACTGCTCGACAAAGTCACGGGTGTCGTAGCCATTGTCACCACCCACCGTGATGCGATGCTCGCCAGGGATGTCACCGAGCATGGCCAGGGCCGCCGTACGTTCCGGCACACTGGCCGCCGGTTCGGTTTTGACATCCACCACCAGATGATGACGATTCTCCACCAGGTGGTGAACGCCGTACCGTAACCGGGCTTCCATACCTTTGCTCTTGCGCATCAGTTCCGCCTCCGGGTAGGTGGTGGAGGCGTGGGTGTCATTACAGCGCTGCTCGCCACGAAAGTCGCGTTCCCTGCCAGTGGGGGTATCGTCATCATCGTCCCGCGGCCGGAAACTCTTGTGCGAGGCCCAGGCATCGATCAGCGTGCCGTCCACACTGAAATGCTCGTCCGATATCAGCCGGTGACGCCGCGCAATCTGGAGCACCGATTGAAACAGCCGGGACATCAAGGCATCATCCAGCAGCCGTTCCCGGTTCTTGCTGAAGGTGACGTGGTGCCAGACCTTGTCTTCCATTTCCAAACCCACAAACCAGCGATACAGCAGGTTGTAGCGAATCTGTTCCACCAGTTGCCGCTCGCTGCGGATGGTGTAGAGTACCTGCAGCAGCGAGGCTCGGATCAGACGCTCGGGCGCCACTGACTCGCGGCCTTCATCGGCATACAGACGGTTGAAATGTGCATCCAGATCCCACAGCCCCTCATCGATCAGTTAACGCAGGGCGCGTAACGGATGAATCACCGGTACAAAATCCTCCACCGTGCGCGTGATGTACAGGGAGGGCTGGCTGATGTCGGCTCCGCGCATGGCGCTTTATTCCCGGTAAAATGACCAACGCAATTTTATCATGCGATGCTCAATAGGATGGGGTTTTTCAACAGGCTGTTAAGCGAAGAGTGGTCGCCGGAATCTGTGGGCAGCCTGCGAAACAAAGGAACAGGATAGGCAATAGCTAAACCGTGGTCTGCCCCCTGTTTTACATATTTATTCCGTTCCCATTGAATTTTATCTCTGCAATCTCCAAGGCGATTTACTGACAAACAATTGAACGGGTTGGTGTATTATTAGGAGCATGCAGATTCACCAAGAGCGCCGGACATGATTTACTCGATTTGGGAGGGGCAACGTGCAAATGTTATTGCGTGCCTCATAGTTGCGTCTTTTTTAGCCGGTATACATATACTTATGACGTGGGGTTATATCACGCCGTTCATGGGGGACTATGGCGTTTATCTGAATCAGGTCGAACGCGCTATCAATGGGGAAACCGTTTACTTGGATTTTTATTATGTAACTGCTGTATTTAAACATAGTCAGTTAATCGGTCTTCATATTCAGTCATAAAACGATTCAAGGCGGCTTTCCAATTGCGGATCGGCATGGTCCATTATTTCGACGCTTCCTGTATCGCCAGATAGACCACTTTTTGCGCCGAGGTGCCGGAGGGGAACAGCTTGCGTTTTTTCATGACTTAGCGGATCACACTGTTGAGTGATTCAATGGCATTGGTGATGTAAATGGCCTTGCGGATGTCTTGCGGAACGGAGCAGCGTGTTCAAGTTAGGCCAGCATGCACGCCAGCATTTGCTGATTTGCGGATATTTCTCATCCCAGCGCTCGGCAAATTGCTCCAAAGCAAGCAGGGCTTCTTCTTCGATAACCGACTGGTAGATGCGTTCTAGATCGGCGGTGACGGGCTTGTAGTCTTTCCAGGGCACATACATCGTAACCGCAAAATAAACTAGAACCTATCTCACAATTCCCCGCGGCCGCGACCGTGGCGATTTTGGTTCCTGGCAAGGCGCGGTGAGCGTGGTGTAGCCGTTGCTACATGAGCGAGCCGCAACAAGGCCAGGGGTTAAATCGCCGGGTCCCCAAGGGGTTGCGTCCGAACTGCGCGCCTACGGCGTTGCCCCGCTTGCCCGTACGTCAAGTACTGTGCTGCGCGGCGCACCTTGCAGGCACGCAGTTCGGACTGCAACGCGGTTCGCGCGGAATTATGAGATAGGTTCTACTCGGTTCCACACCAGTACGTGGGCGAGACACTGGAACTGCACGCCAGCGACACGCTGATCACGCTCTACTTCCACCAACAGTCGGTGACCACCCATGCCCGCAAACACCGCCCCGGCATGACCACTGAACTGCTCCACATGCACAAGCGCCACCAGAAACACCAGCAGTGGACACCGCGGGGCGGTTAAAGAACTGGGCTCACAACATCGGCCCTGCGGTGCTGTCCTGGCGACGTCACCCCGTCTTTAGTAGCAGTAGCGTTTAGAGTCCGGTTGCTACTGTAGCCGATTTCCTGGCCAGTTGTCTGGCGTAGGCGGCTGGCGTCAGTCCGCCCAATGCCTTCTTCGGTCTCTCCTCGTTGTATTCTCGCCGCCAGGCTTCAATGAGGGTCCGGGCATGCGCCAGGTTCAGAAACCAGTGTTGCAGGAAATGAATGCGCAGCATGCGCTCCAGCCCAATCGGTGGGCGGCCTGCGCCTTTCGGCTTGGGATAAAACGGCTTGATCACCTTGCACAGGTCAGCCAGGGAATAATCTGCTCCATCTCGGCGAGAAACTGGTCTCGGCGTGTGGGCTTGCGGTAGCGTTCAAATCATTCATCGGCGAGACTCTGTTGGCGCATCCTGCCATCCTCCGGAACGTTTGAATCAAGAAACCGTATTATGAACGAAGTGATGATAAATCAGAGCTTCCCTAAACCAGGAGGACGGTATCCATGAACAAGATTAGCGTACTGGGTCTGGATTTGGCAAAGAACCGATTTCAGGTACACGGTGTGAACGAAGCAGGCGAAGTCATGGTGCGTAAGCAGCTAACGCGGCCACAGATGCAGCGCTAATTTGTCCGGTTATCACCCTGCCTGATTGGCATGAAGGCCTGCAGTGGCGCCCATTATTGGGCCAGGACATTGACTGAGCTGGGGCATACTGTTCGCATGATGGCACCAGCCTTTGTGAAACCGTACCTGAAGTCCAACAAGAGCGACCGCAATGATGCGAAAACCATCTGTGAGGCGGTACAGCGGCCGAGCATGCGGTTTGTCCGGCCCAAGCGGCCTGAACAGCAGGCCGTCTTGCAGTTGCATCATGGTCGCCAGTTGCTGGTGCGCCAACGCGTTGCCTTGAGCAACCACATGCGTGGAGTCCTGCGGAGTATGGTATTACCCTGTCGCAGGGAGTCAAAGCGCTCTCCCGGCGTCTGCCAGCGTTATTGGAAGATGCCGATAATGACCTGCCGATGCTGGCTCGGCATCTGCTGGCAGAACTCAAGGCGGAGCACGATCAGCTGCTGGAGCGGACTGACCGGTTCGAGACGCAGCTGAAGGCCTGGCATGCTGGCAATGCTGTGAGTCAGCGTCTGGCCAGCATCCCGGGTATTGGTGTATTAACGGCAAACGCATTGGCGGCCAGCGTCGGTGAAGGTCAGGACTTCAGGAATGGGCGCCAGCTGGCGGCCTACCTGGGGCTGGTGCCCCGTCAGATCTCTTCGAGTGGTAAGGATCGCTTGTTGGGCATCAGCAAGCGGGGTGACGGTTACCTGCGTCAATTGCTCATCCATGGGGCTAGGGCCGTGATCCATCACATTCGGCGGCGCCCGAAGGCAGGAAGGCTCGGCGGCAATCCCTGGGTGGAGCAGTTGCTGCAACGCTGCCATGTCAATGCGGCGGCGATCGCGCTGGCCAACAAAATGGCCAGAACAGCCTGGGTTCTGTTGGCCAGAAACGAAACCTGGTGTCCGGTGCGTCCTGTTTGAGTGGATGCGCCCGGATAGAAACAGATAAACGAGTAACGGAGGTCATGCACCGATTGCACAAGTGAGGCAGGGGAATACAGGTCGAACGGCGACGGGTCAAACCCGGGGAAACTCTTGAGGATAAAAACCTCGCTGTTCAGATAGGGCCCCGTCGGCGAATACCATAGAGGCCAGGAGCATAAACTCCATCAACAGGCCGGATGTAAGACTGCAATCGATCTTTTACCAAATATCACTGGCATACGGGCGGTGTCCTTGTAAGAGCTTCCCTAGCAATTAGTCATTTCATTTGCTTTGACCGTTTTTTTGAGATTGGTGGTCACGGTACTTTACTCGCTGGCTTGTCGGATTATTACAGATGCAGACGCTTGAAAATTGCTTCTGGTATAGACTTGATGATCGACATTATAAGAAACCAATATGGTGGGACGTAGACAACATTCCGACCCGTCATGATCGCACTGCAGATGCGCACGGCTACCTTCTCCGGTCTGGCCCACAACAGTCCCTTGTCGAAATTAGCTGTCATTGGTGTATCAATAAAACCAGGTTTTATCGTTAACACGTTGACGTCTGCATTGTACAGTCGATTACGAAGACCCTGTAGAAATATTGTGATCGCACCCTTCGCTGAACCATAGACATAATTGCTTTGTCGGCCACGGTCGCCGGCAACAGATGAGATTACCGCGATTGTGCCCTGTCGTCGAGACTCCATGTAGTTCGCCAGATGCGTCAGCAGGGATATGGTACCGATGGCATTAATCTCGAATTCATTGCGCGTTAACTCAAAAGCTTTCTCGCAGTCCGACTGCGATGGCAGTGTGCCGTGTGCAATAAGCACGATATCGATGCCATCCAGCAACTTATGTGCCTCGATTAACAGCGTCTCATGCCGCCCGTACTCAATAACATCCATGATTGCAGTATGTGCGGTAGCATTGCAGCGTACTCGCAAGTCGTCCGCGACCGATGCTAACCTATGAGCATTCCTTCCGACCAGAAATACCTTGTCTCCGGCATTGAGAAGGCGTTGCGCAGTTGCGATTGCAATTGCGGAGGTGGCCCCAATGATGAGTACGCGTTTCATATTGATATTCCTGTAACACGTCTCCAGAATCCTGATGAGATCTGTTTATCCCTGTATGATTCCAATTGTTCCCAGGATGGGTAATACAGTCGGAAGTTCTCGGCACTCATGCGCGCATCTTTCGCAGGGTATACGGCACCATGCGCAGCCACGGTGATTTCGTCAAGCTGATCGAGCAAATCTAACGTAGATTCGCCTCTATTGGGAAAATCTAAAGCGAGGGTAAGACCCGATCGGGGAAAAGACATTAACCCAGGAGAACGAATATCCCCGAACACTTTTAACACTGCAAGGAATGACCCGGTCCCAGAGTGGGAGATTTTCGCCAGTATTTCTTTAAGCGCATCAGGTGCCGTATCGTCATGCAAGACGCATTGGTACTGCATGAAGCCACGTTTTCCATATATTCGGTTCCAGTCAATGATGGCATCGAGCGGGTAAAAAAATGGCGCGTAATGCAGCTTGCTAGTGCTGCTTGATTTGCGTTGTCGATGATAGTAGAGCGTGTTGAATAAGTGGAGCGTCAATGTATTTACGAGCGGAAATGGTGGGTCAAATGGAATATGCATGTGCCTTGTGGGTGCCGACGGCTGATTCACGCCAACGCTGCTAGTATGGTTGCCACGTATGAACAATCCGCGGCCTCTGGATGCCCCCTTTGCCAGGCAATCGACCCAAGCTACAGTATACTCGTATTCATTGTCCGATTTTCGCGAGAGTTCCATGAATTCGTCCAGATTGTCATAGCGAATTATTTGCTGGTCGATGACCGGGCCCGCGATTGATTTCAGTTGAAGTTCTGCCCATGTGATTATCCCGGTAAGCCCCAGACCACTGATAGTGGCGCTGAACCAGTCTTTGTTTATTTCAGGAGAACATTCGAGGCGAGTTCCGTCGGAGCGCAACAATTCGAAGCGGATTATATGACAGCCAAAAGTACCAGCACGGTGATGGTTCTTGCCGTGTACGTCGTTCGCAATTGCACCACCCACCGTTACGAAACGCGTTCCAGGAGTAACTGGAAGAAACCAGCCATGGGGCACAACCAGATCGAGAATGTCGGCAATCAGCACGCCGGCTTCGCAACATAGCGCCCCAGTGTCCGTATTAAATTGGATGAAACGTTTTATACCAAGGCAATCGATCAAAAAACCGCCGTCGTTTAGGCAGACGTCACCATAACTGCGTCCATTCCCCCGAGGTAACCATGAACGGCCTTCTCCGATCTGTTCCAGTGGCGGATCGTCGCTGCTCCAATGATAGCCAACTACCATCTGTTCCGCTCTCGGGTATCTGCCCCATGATTGATAATACGGATGGGCCACGTCAGGAAGCAATCCAGAGAAATGCCATCGCGATTAGTGCAAGAATTTGACTGCGTCTGTCGCGGATCACAAAGACGACGGGGTCCTCGTGTAATTCATCACGACTGGCCATGAGCCATAGTCTGCTTACTGTATAAAGCAGTAAAGGACAAAGTAACCATATTGCGTCGGGATGGCTATACATGTCACGGACAGTATTGCTATTTATATATAGCGCCAAAACCAGTACAGATATGTATGCACTGGCAGTACCAAATTCCCTCAGCATGCTCAGGTCTCCGATCCTGTAACCTCTTCCGGCAATATCGGTACGATCTATTTTGCTCATAGTCAGCAGTTCGGTGTAACGTTTAATAAGTCCGAGACTGAGAAAAAGAAACATAGAAAATGCGAGCAGCCAGAACGATAAGGGGACGGTGACCGCGGCGCCTCCAGCGAGGATACGTATTGTGTAGAGGCTGGCCAGTAACAGAACGTCTATTATGGCGGCTCGCTTGAGAACCAGTGAATATGCCAAAGTAAGCGTGTAGTAAACGCAGAGTACAAATATATATTTCCCAGGTAACAAGAGTGCAATTGAGAATGCGGCTATCAGCAACAGCGGAATGAGCGCGGTACCATGTAAAATTGAAATGCTTCCCGATGCGAATGGACGGTTACGCTTGGAAGGATGCGCCCGGTCAGAAGGTAAATCCAGAAGATCATTGAGCAAGTATACACTTGATGCGCATAGGCCAAAACTAATAAAGCCAAGAACCCCCTGCACGATCAGTGCCGGTTCATCAAGTCGGTGAGACATCACAAGTGGCACGAAAATCAGGATGTTTTTCAACCATTGGTGCGCTCGTAATGCATGTAGATAGTATCGAGCCTTGTTATCGTCTTGCCGGTCATCGATTATTTTACAAATATTCGTTTGGCGCTCTGCCGCGGCTACGACACCCGGTTCAGGATTGACGATGATCGCTTCGTGAGCGGATTTCCAAATACTGATGTCCGCCATGGCATTTGCCGCATAATCGAAACCACCCTCAGTGAATTGTTCTACGAGCCGTACCCGCTTGCTTTCACAAGCCAGATTTGTGGTCGCATTGCTGGCGAATACGTTATCAAATATATTAAGGTGAGACGCGATGTTGTTGGCAAATTTCTCGTTTGATGCTGTGGCCAGCGTCAGGGATCGGCCAGAAGCACGCTGCTCGTGCAGATACTTCAGTAATTGTTCATTGTATGGAAGCAATGATGCATCGAGACTGACACGATTTGCGATCTCTTGCTTGAGTGTCGCCTTACCCCTCAAAAGCCATAGGGGCAGCATGAACAAATACAGGATATTCTTTCTCAGCAATGCGAAAGTGGACTCGAGCAGTAGATCGGTCCGAACCAGGGTGCCGTCGAGATCCACGCACAAAGGGCGTAAGCCAGGATCGCTAGGAAATGTTGATTTCTTTTCAACTTGAGTCATGTTTGTATTCCATTGTAGCAGTCTGGACCTGATAAAGCCGTAGTAAAATTCCTCGAGTATTGCAAGAACGGGGTCCCGAACCAGAACTGCAAATTTCCATACGCTTGTACGGCGTAGCATTGCCTCAGCAATGGCAGCAGTGGCAGCGCCGCCGGCCGGTCCGGGCAATAGTCCCATGAAGGCCTTGGCGTTGCCAAGCCAAACCGGCATGAAAGACGGTTCGCCTGTCTATTTACTCTTGTAAAAATGAATGACACTTTTTCTGTTCTGTTTGTCAAAGGAGTTGTGTGAGAATGGCAAGTGGAGTGTGATATGAAACGCGATCTGAAAGCACTACATCGTCGTCGGCTGCGAAACGCGCACTTGTTGTTACGACGTATGCCCAAGTCCCAAGTGGCGTGGTCTTTCCCCGGCCTAGTGGAAACCTCCGGCTTATAATTCGATGGTAGGAGGAAGGTCAATGTCCAGTCAACGCTATTCACTCGAATTCAAGGACGAATCCGTTCGTCAGATCATTAAGCGGTGCTACTCCGTAGCTGAGGTATTTGAGCGCCTTGGAGTATCCAGCTATAGCCTGTACCAGTGGATCAAAGCGATAAAGCTAGACAAGACCGAACAGCAAACAGCCGAACTAGTCGAAGCCAGGAGTGAAGTGCTCAGACTCCGCGTCCAGTTGCGGAATCAGAAGAGGAGCGCGACATCGGGTTGCACCCGCGTATTTCATGACTTGTTCAGACGTTCCCTAGTGTCCTGTCCGATTAAATATTTGAATTATTATCAGGGCCGATTGTCGTATGTTTATCCTTACGCAGAGGAACATACGATGGCGCGATTGCCGGTTGAGATTGTACTGGATAAGGAAGAGGAAGCGGAACTTGAACGGTGGCGCCGTCGGCATAATACCTCAGCAGGATTGCATGTGAGGGCAGGGATTATCCTGGATTGCGCTCGCGGCTATAGCGGAGAGGAAATTGCGGAGCGCCACCATACCAGTCAGCAGACGGTATCGAAGTGGCGTCGTCGGTTTGCCCGAGACGGTCTGGCTGGACTGTCTGATGCGCCACGCAGCGGCCAGCCACGCAAACACGACGATGACCGGGTGCAGGGCGTACTGGAAGCAACCCTGAATCGCCGGCGAAAGAAGGCCACGCATTGGAGTGTTCGCCGCCTGTCAGAAGAACTGGGCGTGCCACGCGATTTCGTACACCGCGTGTGGATCGCCGCGCATTCGGCTCAAGCCCCACCTGACCCAAAGTTTCAAGCTGTCGAATGATCCCCACTTTATCGAGAAAGTGCGGGATGTGGTCGGGCTGTATCTCGATCCGCCAGATAAGGCGCTGGTGTTGTGTGTGGATGAGAAAAGCCAGATTCAGGCACTGGATAGAACGCAACCGTCATTGCCGATGAACTATGGGGCACCGGAAACTCATACGCACGATTACCGGCGCTATGGGACAACCACCCTGTTTGCGGCACTGGATGTGGCGACGGGTAAAGTCATCGGCAAACTCAAGCGTCGCCATCGCAGCAGCGAGTTCCTCGGCTTTCTGCGGCACATTGATGCCGAGGTGCCAGCTGACCTGGACGTCCACTTGATTCTGGATAACTATGGCACGCACAAGACGGACAAGGTCAGGCAATGGCTATTGCGGCACCCAAGATTTCACTGCCATTTCACCCCGACGTACAGTTCGTGGATCAATCTGGTGGAGCGGTTTTTTGCGACGCTCACCGAACACCAGCTGCGCCGTGGGACGCACCGGTCCGTGCCTGCCCTGGAGAATGCGATCCGTGAATATCTCGATCTTCACAATGACGAACCGAAGCCGTTTCGATGGACCAAGTCCGCTGATGAAATCATAACGTCAGTGAGTAGTGTACTTAAACGAATTAACCAGACAGCACACTAGCAGGCTGTTAAAAATCGCTGCTATTGAGGCCGTATCAGCCTGAGCAGGAAACTATCTGCATCGTTTTTCCTGGGTGAACTGACGTATTGCAGGTCATCAAGTCAACCTTAGGCATAGCAGTCGGACCATCCTCTCGACACACGGATCTTCAACACTACACTTCCTTCAGATTGCGCATCCGGATCAGGCTATTGGCCACGAACGTCACCACAAACTGGAAGTCCAGCTACTCGCGGCCAATGAACCGGCTCTTGCTCAACCCACCGATGGTCTTGGCCCAGACAAGGCACTCTTCAAACCGCTTGCAGATCGTCTGACTGCCCAAGTAACCCGGATGGCGGATAGTGCGCCCATCGGTCGCTGATGAACGACTGGTATCATTTTGAGCAACGTGTGACGTGACTGTCATCTCGCGCAACTCTTCAACGATGCCTCGTGTGTCGTAGTTCTTGTCCGCACCCAGCGTGATCCGGCTACTCCCGCAAAGCGCATCCACAAGATTAACGATCGCTTCCCATTCCGCCGTGCCCGAAGCCTGCGTGACCCTGCCGTTAACCACCAGGCCTTGCCGGTTCTCCATCAAAATGTGTCCCAGATAGGCCTGCTTGGCCTCGGCACCCTTGCTCTTCTTGAACAGATACGCATCCTTGTCCATCTTCGACTCATGTGTATCACGGCTGCGCTTCTCGCCGTGAGAATCCACCCTCGGATTCCGGCCACCGCCGCCGGGTGGTCCGTCCTCATCCTTGGGCGGTAACTCTTCAGTGCGGCCAGTGCCTCGATCAGCGTGCCATCCACACTGAAATGTTCCTTCGACAAAGATCTGCACGCTCAGCCTGCGACAGTACCTGGGTAAAAAATAAACTGATCAGCCACTTCACCTTCCAGCAGACGATCCTGGTTCTTGGTAATGTCGAGTGGTTCCAGACCCCGTCAACGATAGAGAACCACACAAATCAGCGGAATAGCAGGTTGTAGTTGATCTGTTCCATCTATTAACGTTCACCGCGGATTTTATAAAATGCCATTAACAGCTGCACTCTCAGAAGCTTCACGGGTGGAGTCGAATCCCGGCACAGATCCGAGTACAAGGCATTATAATCTGCGTCCAGCGCTTCAAGCACGGTATTGACCATCTCCCGTATCGGACACAGCGGGTGATCGGATGGCACTCGTTCCTTCGGTATAACCGTGCTGAACAACGTGTACTGCTGAATATCGACTCCGCGCCACTGCTGTCACATATACTCCCTCCGGGAGAAGGTTGGGGAAAGGGGATAAAATCAAACCAACAGCCTGATTTTCCATCCCCTCATCCTGCCCTTCTCCCGGAGGCAGAAGGGACGCCGTGATTTTACCGCTGCGGCTGATTTACATGTCCAGCCTCTGGCAACAGTACCCAGCGGTATATTCATTCATGGACTTGCCACAGTTTCAGTAAATGTATACGGGACAGCAGTGGCTCCGCGCATCATTCCGTTTCCGTCTTCTTTGAATGAATGCTATCTTGTCAGCTGTGAGGGATTTTTCAACAACCTGCTAGTGTCCTGTCCGATTAAATATTTGAATTATTATCAGGGCCGGTTGTCGTATGTTTATCCTTACGCAGAGGAACATACGATGGCGCGATTGCCGGTTGAGATTGTACTGGATAAGGAAGAGGAAGCGGAACTTGAACGGTGGCGCCGTCGGCGTAATACCTCAGCAGGATTGCATGTGAGGGCAGGGATTATCCTGGATTGCGCTCGCGGCTATAGCGGAGAGGAAATTGCGGAGCGCCACCATACCAGTCAGCAGACGGTATCGAAGTGGCGTCGTCGGTTTGCCCGAGACGGTCTGGCTGGACTGTCTGATGCGCCACGCAGCGGCCAGCCACGCAAACACGACGATGACCGGGTGCAGGGCGTACTGGAAGCAACCCTGAATCGCCGGCCAAAGAAGGCCACGCATTGGAGTGTTCGCCGCCTGTCAGAAGAACTGGGCGTGCCACGCGATTTCGTACACCGCGTGTGGCGCGCATTCGGGCTCAAGCCCCACCTGACCCAAAGTTTCAAGCTGTCGAATGATCCCCACTTTATCGAGAAAGTGCGGGATGTGGTCGGGCTGTATCTCGATCCGCCAGATAAGGCGCTGGTGTTGTGTGTGGATGAGAAAAGCCAGATTCAGGCACTGGATAGAACGCAACCGTCATTGCCGATGAACTATGGGGCACCGGAAACTCATACGCACGATTACCGGCGCTATGGGACAACCACCCTGTTTGCGGCACTGGATGTGGCGACGGGTAAAGTCATCGGCAAACTCAAGCGTCGCCATCGCAGCAGCGAGTTCCTCGGCTTTCTGCGGCACATTGATGCCGAGGTGCCAGCTGACCTGGACGTCCACTTGATTCTGGATAACTATGGCACGCACAAGACGGACAAGGTCAGGCAATGGTTATTGCGGCACCCAAGATTTCACTGCCATTTCACCCCGACGTACAGTTCGTGGATCAATCTGGTGGAGCGGTTTTTTGCGACGCTCACCGAACACCAGCTGCGCCGTGGGACGCACGGTCCGTGCCTGCCCTGGAGAATGCGATCCGTGAATATCTCGATCTTCACAATGACGAACCGAAGCCGTTTCGATGGACCAAGTCCGCTGATGAAATCATAACGTCAGTGAGTAGTGTACTTAAACGAATTAACCAGACAGCACACTAGGTGATGATTAGGGGGACTATCAATCCGTCATGAAGGACGAAAACCACACACATCCGGGCCTGAACGGACTGAAGACCATGAAGAACGGCTTTAAACAATCCTTGACATCAGCCTCGCGGCGTCTGCTCCGGCTACCGGTTGCGAAGCGACTGGCAGGACGTTACCTGGCGAAAACATGCAACACGGTATTCATACACTTCGTCGGGGACAACGTCCCGCCACACTACCTTGGCTTCGCCCCGCCCCGGGGTGATACGGCAAGTCTGGCCTCGGACCTCAGGCAACTCGGCAAGCGTTTCCGTTTTGTTCCGCTTCAGGAAGCAACCAGCAAGGGGCGCGGAGATATGGCCAGGCCACGTTTGGCATTCACCATTGATGACGGTATGGATTTCTACACGGATGATATCGTTGACCTGTTCAGACAACACGGCATCAGGCCATATCTGTTCCTGGTTACGAAGTATATTGGCAATACCGACCTGATGTGGCGACACAAGCTGACAGCAATTGTCGAGCATACGAGCGCCACACAGCTGCAAATCGGCATCAAGGAAACGTGGCCCGGGGATGAGCCTCCGATGAATCCCTTTGAATTGTTACGTGCATCGTTCCGCCTGCCTTACCACCGTATCGAGGATTTCACGCGGGAATTGTGGGAAGCATGCAGTCTACCGCCGTTGAACGAATACATTAACCAGTATCGACCCTATCTGACCTGGGAACGCATCGGGGCACTCCAGAACGAGGGTTTCCAGTTTGGCTCCCATTCACACAGCCATCCTGCCTTTGACTTGCTGGACAGAGATGAAACTCTTGCCGAGATGATGATTTCGAGACAGACACTGGAATACCGGCTGGGGAAACAAGACTTCTATTTCGCCTATCCGTTCGGCCGACTCCCGCAAAGAAAAGCACGCCCAGAGATCCACCGGTCAGGCGGATACAGGGGCTATTTTGGCACATTCGGTTTCAGCCGTACATCCGGCGAACCAGGTGCCTTCTATCACCGAATCTCGATAGATGGATCAATCGATTCCATAGAATTTGCGCCGCTCTACCCGGCTGCGGCACTGTACAAAAGAATACGCGGGCGTTACAACCCGCGAATCTGACTTGTCCACTATATCTCATACATGGTCGCCCCTGTTTTGCCAAGCCCTCGGTCAATGACGGCAAGAAGGTAGAGATTGCAGCCATACATCCGGACGTTGCATGAGGTAGCATACCCCTTTCCCCGATGGAATCCGCTGACCTGCGCCCAAATCAAAATTGCGTGCTCGAAACACGTTGAGATAGTCGGGCTTGGCCGGTCACGGTCTGACCTGTCCTGCCATCACGTCATGAGTG
Organism: uncultured Gammaproteobacteria bacterium; assembly: GCA_963803275.1. Lineage (GTDB taxonomy): Bacteria > Pseudomonadota > Gammaproteobacteria > UBA9214 > UBA9214 > UBA9214. The sequence goes on from CAWDLS010000002.1 coordinate 276,347, forward strand.
CCTGTGCAATCGGTGCGGGTACTCCTCTACTTAATGTTCAATTATAACTGGCTCTTGGTTCATCGGCTACGCGGCTGTCACTTACAACAGATAGTCGGATTGATATTCTCTGTCGTGTGCCAGCAGTGCCCACACGATGCGCGCATTCTTGTTCGCCAATGCCACCGCTGCCACATTGGTGTGGCGTCGATCGATCAGGCGTGCGAGCCAACTGCCGGCATAACCCGCCTTTTGCCTGGCTACCCGAATGACGGCGCGAGCACCGTGGATCAGCAAGGTTCTCAGGTAGGTGTCACCACGTTTGCTGATGCGCAGCAACACTGGCTTTCCGCCACTGGAGTGCTGTCTGGGCACCAATCCCAGCCAGGCCGCCAGTTGCCGGCCGCTCTTGAACTGCTTCGCATCGCCGATCGAGGCAACCAGTGCACTCGCCGTGATCGGCCCGATGCCGGGAATCTGAGCCAGTTTGCGGCTCGTGGCGTTGTCCCGGTGCCACGCTGAATCTGTGCTTCCAGTTCCTCGACGTGCCGGTCCAGGCTCTGCAAGTGCTCGCCCAGCCGGACAAGTAACGCCCGGATGGGGCCGGGCAGGTCGTTTTCGCCATCTTCCAGAATCGACGGCAGGCACTTGGCGATATGGTGGATACCCTGCGGGATGACGATCCCGTACTCGGTCAGCAGGCCACGAATCTGGTTGGCTTGCGCTGTACGTGCCTTGACAAAACCCTGACGGGCCCGGTGCAGCGCCAGCACCCTCGACTCCGGTGGCTGCTGATTCTTGATGTATTGTCTTCACACCTCATCTGTCGCGTTCACGCTTGATTTCACCCAGTACCCTTCGCCCATGAATGCCTACCCCAGTATCGCTTCCTTAATGCCTTGTATTCCTACAACAACCTGTGTGAACTCTTACCCTTCAGATACTGCACCGCTCGAGATACTTATAGCTGCGGCGGTATCCCTATCAGCATATGCACGTGATCCAGGTTGATGTGGCCCATCTCATTGCTCGTCGCGATATCTAGCAACAACTCCCGACACCTTCATCGTACAGCGTATTGGTCATGTCAATTATGACCTAGCGCGACACCAGAACTGAAAACGGCGCTGTACGGTTATATAGCTCGGATAGCACTGCGGCAGCGTGCTCCGGGCTCCGGTGTCGAGCATCCAGAGCAGAGCTTCGAGGACGAGGAGAAGTATGCTCCTCCGGAAAATGTTCCCGGATGCGTTCCCACTGTTCGTCGCTTAACCGTAGCACGCAACCGAATTATACGAGATTTTTGTAGTTACGTGATTTCGAGATAGTTTCTAGTTATGTAATAGCACCGGCCAAAACATAAGCTGCCATACCCAACTATATCTGGTAGGAGGTAGCCCGTAGGCTACCCCCTCCCTGCAGAACGGTACGTACCGGCCAGGTATACCGCTCCTCGATCAGTAACCGAACCCATCAGGTCCGGGAGAAAGCGATTGTAAAGTCATGCAGGAACACTAAGCCACGCTCCCTGAACCAATCAAGGTTCATCACAAACCGCACCGGTCGCCGCATCACCGATTGCCATCGGTTCATCCGGATCCACACCCGGTGCGCCTGCAGAGGGTCAAAACCCGCCCTGATCATGATCCGTTGGAATTTTCCGGGCTTCTTCCATTTCTTCAGTTGCGTCGACCTCAGCCGGCTGCGAATCCAGGCGTCGAGGTCTCGGAACAGATATCTGAATTCCTGAATCCCGAAATAACCAACCCAGCCGCGCAAATAGATGCTCAGCTCGTGGATCACTTGGTACATCGACAAAGGATTGTTCCGGCGTGTCAGCTCCCGGACTCGGGCCTTGAACCGGAGTCTGGCCTTGTTGCTGACCCGGATCTTACCCCGCAGGAGCTGAAACCCCAGAAAGGTAATGTCCTTGATCGCTGCAACCTGACTCTTCTCCTGATTCACCCTGAGCCCAAGGTCTTCCTCCAGATACCGGATCGTCCCCGCCATCACTCGCCGAGCAGCTCGTTCCGATCTGACAACGATCACAAAGTCATCCGCCCAGCGACAATACCCCAGGTTTCTCTCTTCAAGTTTGTGGTCCAGTTCATTCAGGACAATGTTGGAGAGCATCGGGGAGAGTACGCCGGTTACAACTGTGCATAATGGATCCTCCCGTCTCTGACGTAATGTGCTGCAGGTTTTATCATTTGCAGGCGCTTCTGGATCTATCCGGAACACGACAACAACTTCTTCCTTGTATATCTCTACGCGTTTGACAAGCGCTCTGATGATTTCACGTTTAGTGTTGAAATCCACAATGTCGAGCGTAACATCTACTTTTTTGGCAAATTCTTCAAGTCGATCAATCACCAAGAACAGTTCGTACTGTACGCTTTCAGTTTTAATGCTTTTCTCAATCTGTTCATCGATCTGTCCGAGTTTTATTTTTAGGTTTTTAATTTTTGGCTCGAATTCATCTTTGTCGATAATGGTGCTGGCATAGCTATCGATCAAACGAGATTTACCCTTTTCCAAGCGCACTTTCTGTTTCCTCAACGCTGTCGTGTCGAATAAATCCCGAGCATCGCCTTCCATCTTTGTTGAGTCGATTTTCGTATTCTTTTTTTAGACGTTTGGGATTCTTAATTGCATTGAGCACCTGTGCCCAAACCACATCATCCAATCTCTCTGTGCGCACTTGCTTGTTATCACAAATACGCTCACCACCAAAGCGATAGGCATCGGTGCCAATGCAGCGATAATACGCATATTGACGTTTTCCCTTCGCGGTTGAAGGACTGATTTTCTTGCCATAGTAGGCATAGTGACAATGCCCGCATACGGTGAGTCCTTGCAGCAGGTAACAGGCACCCCGACTCCCGATGCGAGCCCGTTTCCGGTTCTCATCCAACTGGTGTTGAACGGCTTGGAAAAGCTCCTCGCTAACCAGTGGCGGCACCGGGATTTCAATCCAGGTATCGCGATCGGTTCTCTGCGTGGAATACGGTTTCTTCGGCGTCTCCGCACTATGCTTCTGCGGACGGACGCGCGGTTCGAGCTTACCTGCTTTCGTTTTACCGAACGCCGCCCTACCCATGTACGCCGGATTTTGCAGCATGCCCCATATCACACTGCGATCCCAGTGGGTTTTGCCCGTCTGTGTGGGAATCTCAGTCTCTGAGAGGCGTCTACACACCTCGCCGATACTTAACCGCTCAACCCCTATCCAGTAAAACACCTGGCGTACGGTTTTGGCCTGCTGTAGATTGACGATGTACTGTGCCGGTTCACCATCGACTTGCTTGCGGATATAGGTATATCCATAGGGGGCTGTTGACAGCACGTTGACACTACCGCCTTTCGCTCGATGCAGTTTTCCCCGACGGTGACGCTCGATGATTTTTGCGCGTTCGTACTCTGCGATCATGCCCTGCATCTGTAACAGTAGCTCTTCTTCAGGCGTCGTGCCGACCGCATGGTTTAGGAAGTGAACGGTAACACCGGCGGATGAAAACTCCTCCAGCAGTAAGGCCTGGTGAGCATACTTTCGAGCCAACCGATCCGGTGACAGAAAGTAGACCCGATCAACAGCGCCGATGGCTGCGCTGTCACGCAATCGTTCGAGTGCGGGTCGTACTAACGTTGCGCCGCTAACGCCAGCATCAATGAACATCATGTCCGCAATCAGCGTGCCACCGTCAGCCGTGATTTGTTCTTTAAGCGCGGCGATCTGGCTGTCAATGGTTTTATCTTTTGCTTGCTTGTCAGATGAAACACGCGCGTAGAGCGCAAAAACACCGTCCCTGTTCATTGCTGGCCCCCTTTGCCTTTTTGCGGTTCGACTTCACCCTGCTTGTTATTCTTGGCAGGCGCCACTTCACGGCTTTTTGTCGGGTGTAATTGCTCGTAGATTCTCTCAAGACAGTCGCCCGAGTAACGATTGGGCTCATGTTCGACCCGGATGCGCAATGATCGCTGGCGACGCTTATTCATGACTTGCGCTTCCTGCGCTGTGAGGGTACGGGATCCATCTCGAGAAACAGGCTGACATGGGCCTCAGGCGACTCCCGAAAAAATCCGCTCAAACACGCTCTGCGGATGCGTATGCCCCAGTTTACATGGTTTTTTGCTACTTTGTTGGTGGCGTAGTTGGACCGCCCTGAGGCGTCCCTTTGTACCGATTGTTTGTCGAACCGTCTTCCCGCTGCATCGGCGCCGTCAGCCACCGCTCTGTATACAACAGTACCCAGCTGCAGTCCGTATGGTGACGTATTGCCTTCATCAGCAGACCGTGATCAATATTGTCAAACAGGCCACGAATATCAAACTCCAGTACCCAGGGGTGCCACCAGCAACGGTGACGGGTCACTGCCAGGGCCTGATGAGCTGATTTGCCGGGCCGGTACCCATAGGAATCTGCATGGAAATGCGGCTCCAGCTGGGGTTCCAGCACCAGCTTTACGACCGTTTGGGCAATACGATCCGCAACCGTCGGTATTCCGAGGATGCGTTTACCACCTGCTTTCTTCGGAATCGATACCGCTTTGACTGGCGAGGGAAAGTAGCTTCCGGACGCCATTCGATTCCAGATCCGATACCGGTTATTGGCGAGCGATCGGTCGAAGTCTTCAATCGACTGCCCATCAACACCTGCCGTACCAGCATTCGCCATCACGCGCTTGTATGCCTCCCATACAAGGCGCTTGGAAATATCAAACGGCTTTGTTGTTGTCATGCGTTCCTCCCCTTACAGGTTGACGCTGAGTTCAACAGACCAACCCGGCCCCTTCGCTCCGCCGCCATTACAGCGGCTTCATCGCCACTACAGGCCGGTCCGCCCCTGCATTGCGCATCGGTACTCAAGGCCTTGATTTTCTTCTCTTGGCCGTCTTCCTTCACATCGCCGCGCAGGTTCTTGCAGTTCCGCACAAGAGCCAGAATCGAGCTCGCGCCATCTCTATGCCGGACACCACCCACCCAGTAAGCAGGTTCCCGATGGGCTGATCCCGGAGAAATACCAAGTCCCCGGTTTTGATGTCGCCTATGACTGTTTTCGACATTAAAATGATGGTTCACGGGTGTTCGCCTTCTCGATCCACACCTGCCGTGTTTATCACGACTTTTCCCTGATGCTCACGACAACGGTCTCTAGCAAATGCCGCTCAGGGCGGTTTGAAGCCGGCCCCTGCAGGCGGACTCCGGAGGGCCAAAATCCTCCATCTCTCATGCAGCTTCTCATGCGCTCACCAGTCTATCCCTGTTCCCATTGACCGCATTGCTGCAACACACTGGTACTTGCAATCCCAGACCGTATGGCTGCCTCGCTTATATTCTTGCATCACCCAAGGGTATCATCCGCCGCCTAAAGGCGGGGGTTTACGGATCCCCTATCGGGGACTCTAAACATGTATTGAATACTCCGTGTTGTGTGGGATGAAGCCGTTTTATTCAACCGGTGACGGAGAATACTATCGCATGCCGTATCTGGCGCACGCTCTGCAGCTGCTCACAGAAAAAGGATATACAGCGGCAGGCAGCACTAGTACTGGTAGCATCCGTGGAAGAAATGCTGTTTCTTCTGCCCGCACAACGGAATATCCGTCGCGCACACATACGGAGTGGTCTCGGCAAGTGCCGCTGGGAGATACTATTGTAGATACATTTCCCGTACATACCGATATGATTGCATTCGGACCCGTAAAATGAGCCCATGCAAGGTAAAAACGAACGCTATGGAATTTGACAGGATTATTTCCGGTCGATACCTGCCTGGACTGGACGGTATCCGGGCCATGAGTGTGCTGGCGGTCATCGCCTCACATGCCGGCACCGCTGCGTTGGGGGGGCTTGGGGTAAATACATTCTTTGTGGTATGAGCGGGTTTCTGATTACCTGGTTGCTGTTAAACGAGTGGAATAAATATAACACGATCTCTATTCGTAGATTCTATACACGACGGATGCTGAGAATATTCCCTGCCTATTACTTCTTTATCTTTGTAACCGTAACGGCGGATCTCCTGCTGGGTAATGATGAGATCAAGCCGGCGATTTTGCCAGCGCTCACTTACACGACAAACTATTTCAACATCATATACGATCACCCTGGACTGTCGGTTGCGCATGCATGGTCATTGGCCATCGAAGAACAGTTTTACCCGCTATGGCCTGCCATACTATTGATAATACTCAAGAATAACAACAGGCTGCTGATCCCCCTCTTGGTAACAATCATCGTAAGCAGTATGGCGTGGCGATCCATTGCATACACCAGCCTCCAATTCGGGACCTCGTATATCTACGATGCGTTTGAAACACGTGTGGACAGTCTGGCGTCAGGATGCTTGCTGGCCGCCATGCTGCAACGAAAAAGGGTGCGTGACCTGGTGGACATATCGACAACCCTACCGCTTCTTTCGGTACTCGCCTTCATCCTGATGCTGCTTCTACATCTAGGGGCACACCGTTCTACCGCTATACGATCGGTTACACTGTATCTTCTCTACTGGCCGCTTTTCTGATTACACAGCTAATGACCTTATCCATTCGCGGTCCTTGGCGAATCCTGGAATACGCGCCGGTCAGGTACCTGGGTATTATTTCCTACCCTATTTACTTATGGCATGCAAGGTGCCTGGAACTGGCAAGCAAGGCTGGACTAACAGAACCATGGCAAATGCTGCTGGCTGGCACATTGATTTCCATCGTGGTTGCCTCAGGGTCATATTACATTATCGAAAGGCCATTTCTGCTTCTGAAAAAACGTTTCGCTTCAAAACAAATAACTTTACCGGGCATGGATAACGCCGTTTAACAGCTGACGATTGCATAACTACCAGGTGAGAATGGCTTTCAATTCACTTCGAGTCCATACTCATAACTCAACCGTCCGTGGAAACGGGAAAAACCCTGCGCTCACTGATAGTGTGTAACACGAGTCGTACCAGTTCGGCCTTGTCGAGCCTTCTAACCGTTGAAAATGCTGATGTCCGCGCGAGTCACTACCACCTGCATATACAACGTCGAGCATCAGGATGTGGAAATGAATTTTCAGATTGACGTATCGCCACGTTTTTTGATGCGCAGCAACGTCGGCTTTCCGCTACTGGAGTGTCGTTTAGGCACCAACCCCAGCCTGGCCCGCCAGCTGTCGACCACTCTTGCTAATCGCATCGCGTCGCCGATCGAGGTGATCTGCACGAAAGTCACCGGTGATCGTCCCGATGCTGGGGTTCTGCAGCAGTCTGCGGCTCGCGACATTGTTCCAAAGACCTCGCCTGAATCAGTACTTCAAGCACCTCAACGTGCGGGCCTCCTTGCAAGTGCTCTCTCAGCCGGGCGAGCAGCGCACCGAAGAGCTCGGGCAAGTCGTACTCGCCATGTTCCAGAATCACCGGTAGGCACCTGGCGATGTGGCTGATACCCTGAGGAATGACGATCCCTTACATGGCCAACGCGGCCCGCGTATCTGGTTAGCTTGCGCCGTACGTGCTATGACAAACCCCTGCCGTGCCCGACGCAGCGCCAGTACCCCCTGCTGTTCGCAGCTCTTCACCATCTCCAAACGGATGTCGGTCGCGTCACTGCTTTGCAGATCGCCCCGGCATCCGCTACATCGTTCTTGTTGGCCTTCACATACGATTTCACAAACTGGGTGGGTAATCAGCTCACTGTGTATGATGGCCAAATCCCGCCAACTGCCGCGTCCAGTAATGCGCGCTGGCGTGCGCGTGTCTGTGGCATCCGATTACCGAGATCAGAACAACCAAGCGTTGACCCGCATTACAAGGCTTACACTGTGCCATCCAAATTGCAGCGCCGCGCATCATGACACGCGGGTAACACATCCTGCGTATATATGACTCGCTACTGGATATTGCCGGGATACATGGGTGGTGCCCCGCCAGCACTGAGCGGGTAGCCTGTCGGATTCCTGTTGCCATCCTTGTCCCAGACAAACAAATAGACATTGTTCAAACTGGAGAAACCGCCTTGGTTCACATCGACGGTAATCTTGCCGGATGACCAGGAAATCGAAGGCTGCACGGCAACCTCGTGCGCCTGCATATAGTTTGCGGAGTCTGTCAACTCCACGTGTGCGATAGAATTTGCGCCAGATGCCACATAGATATCATCGTATAATGGGGCGCCATTACGAAGCCAGCCCGGAATATTGACGTACTGGAACTGTTTGAGTGCCGGTCCATCCGCATCAAAAACTGCTTTTTGCATCCAGTTCTCCGCAACGCCCTTTTCCTGGGAAATTGTCTGGAACAACACATCACCAGCGGAAGTCGGATTGGACGGATTTGCCCTCAACCAGACTGCAATACGTATCCAGGAATTCCAGGACCACCAGTTGTTCCCGAGATTGCCCGTTATCGGGCCATCATTACCACCAAAGTAAAATGAACCGTTCCCGATATGAGTCGGCGTATTCGCATCACTCGAGTTGCCCAGATAATCCAGATCAATCAGCCAGGTAAACTTCCATGAACTCATTGTGGAAAAGACACCCGGGCTACTGGCACCCGGGAAATTTGTCCCGTTCGGGACCCGCACCCAATAGGACAAGAATACTTCCTGCACACCATGCTTGAAATCCAATCTGAGCTGTGGATTATTCTGCATCTTTGAACTATAGATACCACTATGTGACTGCGACTTTGATGAATAGACTGGCGCAGGATTACCTGACGTCCAGGTTCCGATATCGGGGCTTGTCATCGGAATTTGATTACCTGCCTGCGCAGCGGGCGACTCAAACTTGTCAAAGAGGTCAATCGTTGGGCCGGATCCGAAGCTGTTACCGTTGATTGTCAGCTTGCCGGCTCCCAACTGGCTCGTATCAACCGAAGAGATGAACGGCTGTGCAAGAACCACTGATGAAACGAGCCAGAACCCAGCAAAAATAACCAATTTCATGCACTTCATATTTCTGTATCCTCAGTTAAGAATAGTCTTAACGACAGATTAGGTTACCGATAATCGAGTAATTACAAAGGCACCTTATGGGACTTTACCCAGTATTCAGTGCGGACCCTACAAAGTCCTGCAGCAGATCACAGTTCCAGCACGCTACAGCTTGGCAAAGATTGACTGCGTCCGCAAACCGCGAAGCATGTCACAGAATCGCCGCAGCGTATGTTCTTATGCCACTGGCACACCCGTGGCCTTCCATTGAGTTATTTTCTATACAATAACCGTTCCAGTAAACACAAGCCCATGTATAAGATAACATTATTTATCAGCTGCAAGATTATTCCAGATTGGTGTTGCCGCAAGCGTCACCAGTCTGCGACACTAACAATTTGTAAAGACTTAACTATCTGAAAATACATGATATGTTATGTCGCAATTCGACAACAGACGTGGTCGACTGGAAACATGCTACTAGTGTGGTGTAACGAATAAGCTATACATTTGAGAGTGCAAGGCGAGCGCGATTGATCTTTGCCAAAATCTCGTCTGCGGGTTTCGTCCACACAAAAGGTTTGGGGTTCTCATTATGCCCTTCGATAAATTGCATGATCTTTTCCTCCAGGTCTGACACCGAACAAAACACGTCTCGGCGAATCTGCTTTTCCGTTATCAATCCAAAGAATCGCTCCGCCAGGTTTAACCAGGAAGAATTCGTCGGTATGAAGTGCAGCGTGACGCGCTTATTGCGTTTGAGCCAATTATTTACTTTCTCATGCTTATGAGTAGAGTAGTTATCCACGATGACGTGAAGCGCTTTGTTCTTTGGTGTTTGTTTTTCCACGGTTTTTAAGAAACCAAGAAACTCCTGATGCCTGTGTCGCTGTGTGCACTCGCCAATGACTTTACCCGTCAATACATCAAGTGCCGCAAATAATGTACTTGTGCCATGACGTTTGTAATCATGTGTCATTGCTTCCGATCGACCCTTCTTTAATGGCAAACCAGGTTGAGTACGATCTAATGCCTGGATTGAGCTTTTCTCATCGACGCAGAAAATAACCGCATTATCGGGTGGGCTAAGGTAGAGACCCACCACATCTTCCAGCTTCTCTGCAAACTGTGGATCATTGCTTATTTTGAACTGACTGATTAGATGTGGCTTGAAGCCACATTCTCGCCAGACCTTTGCAACAAAGTTATGACTGGTTCCCAATACCTTTGCCAACGTCCGTGTGCTCCAATGGGTTGCATTGGGCGGTTTTCCGTTGTTGTTTTCGCAATAATCTTCTGACGAAGCCACGCCTGTGCCCGAGTATTTTTACCTCCGTGGTTATTACCTCTCGGCAAGTTCCTTTCTATGCCGGATAGTCCATCCTCGGCAAAACGCTTCCGCCATCGTCCGGCCATGTGCGCACTGTTCGATAGCTCCTCCGCGATTTCGCCATTATTTAAACCATCATTAGCCAAAAATACTATAGTGAGACGTTCTTTAAGTCGTACGGGTGTCTTACCGCTACGTCATAGCTGCTCATATCTTTTCCGTTCACTACGCTGCAAAACGATTGATACAGGTGCCCCCATGACAAGCTCATTCCAGTTGTGATTACCAACTGAAATAATACTATATTTGTAGTGTTTAATCGTTACAACACACTAGATAACTAATATTGTTCCGGTACAGACGCTTTACCATCACAGAAACTCCCAACTGAAATGCACGATCTCGAGATAGCTTTCCTGCATCCGCTAGCTGATGCACTTCCGGAACCGGTACATGACAGACAACCACGTGATGGTATGGAACGCCCGACATCCAGTAACGATAATAGCCAGCACATAACGTAAATGTACGTGAGACAACAAATCCAACCATCTCCCGCCTGACGGCAGCGAAAATCGGTAACAGGAACACCGTCACTTGGTAGCTAACTACCTGTGACAGCTGCATACGCACTAGATATCGGCAAAATCGGCATATTTCTTTGTGTGCACTGCTCAATAACCCATTCCAGCTGTGCGGGTGTACAACCGTAGTCATTGGGAATAGCGTCAACACCGTGTGTGTAGAAAATCAACCAGCCTCCCAGTTGTGCAGCTTTGTCGATAGTTTTCAGCAATGAGTCATGACTGAAGCTCGGGTTATAGATACTGGTTGCACGTAGCAGGTTAAGATCTGCAATACTCTGATTTATTCCCGGGCGTGAGCTACGCAGGGTGTCATAAGCCAGTGACAGTTGGCGCTTAAGTTGAAAATTTACATCACCGAACGGGTAAGAGAAGTGCCTTATGGGACCGGCATCCAGCAATTCTTCCAATAACGCCACATTCTTTTGTGCATCGGCCACCAGCTCTTCAACCGTGCCTGATGAAAGGCGGTAGTGACTGAAGGTATGGCACGCAATATGGTGACCTTGGCTGTGCAGGCTTTGAATATCGTCCGCACTAAGGTAGCCGTCACCGTCTGCTTCGTTATTTGCTTCTCTATCGCTGCATGACAAGCCCATCGCCACGTAAAACGTCGCCTTGATTCAGCCTTATCAGCAAGGGTACCCCGTTGGTAAATGCAGTGCGTGGTACATCATCAAACGTAAATGAGACAATCGCAGGTTTCATACCCAATGAAACCGGGCGTGCATACCTGGATTGCAGATAACGAGTCTTGGTTTCACGCAAAAGACACGCTAATACGGACATGCTTCTCCCTCGTGAATTATCTCAATAACACCATCGTCGAGTATTACCTGCTGCAGATTAAATGTGTACTCACCTGTGAAGCCGCCCTGGTCTGACGGTATAAATCCAAGGTCCTCAAATACGGCGCCTGCCTTTTTGTTCCTGTCCGTCCTATTGTATTGCGCATAGAATATTTTGAGCCCCTCCGCTCTGCTCCGCCTGAGTAAAAATGCAACGAAGGCATGTTCAACCCGCTTGGCCTGCACGCGACAACTGAGCATCATATCGATGAGCTTGTTTTTCTGAAAGTCGATAACTGCAAAACCGACTGTCCCATATTGACCATAACGATCCTCACAGTCCATGCAATATGCAACATAATGAGGATCATCCAGCAGTGCCACGATCTGTTCCCGTTGGTATTTATTACCGGAAAAATTCAGTTGATTTGTTCTTTGCACCAGTTCCTGGATACGATCCACATTTTCCCTGGTTGGCGAGTATATATTCAGAATGATCCGACAACCCTTGAGGAAAGATATATAATCACCATCATGGCTGTCAATCGATGCATCGCGTAATGCCTGCGTCTGATAATACTCTCTACGTTTGGCCGATTCGGTAGTGCGTGGCGGGTTGAATTCTGGTCTTTCCAGCAGGATGCCGCAGTTTGCTGCATCGTAGACCCTAAGTTGATTATTCAATGATAATGCCTCATCACGCTCAAACGGAGAATCATCAATAAACGCAATCGTGTCCGCACCAACATTGAATTGCTGGGGTACATTTCTCAGATACAGAGCCTTTCTTTCCCATCCAATATTCGGGTGGAGAAAATATTTTTCTAGCCCGAAACGTTTCAACACAGTCATGGCATCATCATGATTATTCTTGCTGACAATTGTATTCAATATGCCACGCTCGTCGAACTGCTTGATAATGCTCACCACATCCGGCTTCAGTACCAACCTGTCGACACCGTCCTCAATCAGGATACCTTCCCAGAGCGTATTATCCAGGTCCCATGCTACCACTTTTATATGAGGCATGGAGTGCCCTGTGGAGGCTGAGGTGTCTTTCACGCCGACAATCAGATCGCGTACAAATGCCAGCACTCCAAAGTACAATGTCAGCCCCTCTTCCTCTTCCTTGAGGATATTAGGATTCAAGAAACGGAAAACCTGCTTTCCAAATCGACTTGGCGTGCTATCTCTTCAACCGGTATTGTGAACCTGTTATATCCCTGCTTTAACTCCAGCAACGCCTGAAATCCGGCGCGATAAGTATCCTCATCACGACTGCTGATTGTCAGCGAGAGATTCACCGTACTGGAATACGGATTGAATATTTCTGCCAGAAAATAATCCGGTTGAACACCTTTGTCGCTAAAATATCCCTGTCTTGCTATTGATTGTTTTAAACGGCGCATCATTCTCGCACTGACTGATCGCCTTCCCATCACGGAAATAGATTGGTCTGGAACCTTGCTTATGAAGTTGGCACCATGGAACAAGAGGCTTTCAAGCCTGTGCGCTCGACGGGTGTTGATCATATGCTTGTTTGCATATGCCATCAGCTGACCCCAGCGCTTGAACGAGACCCTGACTATGTAGCCCTGTACATTTCCGACATCTGTAATGGTCACAATGCCATTAATAAATCTTCTACATTTTCCGTCCTTGCGTGGTTCGTACAGATCACATGTTTCATAGCACATCGGCATCGCACATTCTGTGCAATGTTCTTCCCATGGCAGAATTGTAACTGCATCTGCAGACAGACATGTCCCGATGAAGTGCTGAATGACTTCTTCCGGTATATCCCGCTTGTCCAGGCGGCCGTGGCTAACTTCAATCTCAAACATGCCTATATTTTTATGTTGCGGTTTAAAAGACGTTTTCTCAGCATATATAAAATACCGGGATTTAATTTTTCGATTTCACGAAATCTCTTCATAGTGTCGGCACCTATACATTTCCTGTCCTTAAGCACCTTGTTAAGACGGCTGAGAGCATCGATAATACCTTTCAGCCAGTAGCGGAAGTAACCGTCCCTGACAGAGTATACAAACATCGAACCTACACCTATGGCAACCATCTTGAGTCCGGGCATCACCGGGAAATGACGTGCCGCGTACCACACCAGATTTCTGGTATCGTAGTAATATCGTCGCCAGGAGGTCCTGGCGACCATGCAATGCGAATGTTTAACCCTCACAAATGGTGAATATATGACTCTGTAGCCCAGGTCCATGATTCTTACAGCAAGATCCGGACCTTCGTGGCTTATAAAGAAAAACCCGGGATAGAGTCCTGTCTGGAGTATCACGTTACGACGGTACGCTACAGCCCCCTCGCTGATTTCGTATGTATCAAACTGTGTGTTCTGCAAACTCCTGCTGCTTCCTGTGATGACACCAGTTGGTTATTTCACCCGTTTTCTCATCAAGAACCATAAAGTTAACAGCCGCAACTCCGGTCTCTTCAAATAGACTGTTCAGTGTATGAATTGCCTCATTTGTAATCCCTGTCACGTCATCGTCAAGTGTAATTACAATATCACCAGTGGCTTTCCTTATTCCTGCATTCCGACCACCAACCCCAATATTCTCATCTAGACTGATAATTTTCAGCCGTTGATCCTCCGGCAACAGCCCGCTGACAGGTACTTCCGATGCATTATCCACCACAATGATCTCGAGATACGGGTATGACAATTCCAGAAGCTCATCTACATTTTTCCTGATCTCGTCCGGACGCGAGTAAGTAAGTACCACGATGGATACGGAGAGACAGGGGCCGTTCATGTCACGCCACGAGCAGTCTCATATACAGGTGTCTATATTGGTCTGCCATAGCACGACTGGAATAGAGCTCTTCGAGTCGTCTGCCCGCACACTCGGCACGCTCCAGAGCCGCCTCATGATTATGATAAACCTGCCTGATGGCTTTCGAAAGTTCATCGACGCTGCCTGGTGACACGAGTATTCCGCATTTCCCGTTATCTAGCACCTCCGGTATCGCACCTACTGCACTGGCAACAACAGGAACACGACTCTTCATTGCCTCAAGGAGTATTATCGGCAACCCTTCTGTATATGAAGGAATAACCAGAAGCTGTACTCTGTGCAAATGGGCTTCTACCTGGTCAGTGTAGCCAGGCAATAATATGCGGTCCGATAAGTGATTATCACTGACCAACAGTTCAAGCTCATCACGCAAATATCCATCACCCCAGACAATGAGCTTCGCGTCCGGCAATTCTCCTGCACTACGTGCGAATGCCATAATCAAATTGTTGAATCCTTTCTCACTGGTCAACCTGCCAAATGCTGCAATTACAAACCCTTTTGAACATGGTCCGGTGCTTGCTATATGCTGTGTGGCCGTATCATCATGTTGTTGCCTGAACAAATTGATACCGTTATTGATAACGATTGCATGTTTACCTGAGAGCCTAACACTCCTTCTGGTAGCTTCACTAACACAAACAACAGCATCCATTCTGCTCAAACTGAGGTGATCCAGCCTGTGGTTAAACCACATCTTCGAAAATCGCGATGCATGCACATAGCCGTGCAACGTAGTTATCAACGGTAATTTTCTGATTCGATATGGCATACTTCCCAGCAAAATATTGAACTTGTAGCCGTGCGAGTGCAGGATATCGAATCCTTCCTGCTGCGCGAACCTGAGCAGTTCCAAGCCCTTCCTGAAATTGAGCCCGGCGCTCATCCGGAACGGCATGACCGGCAACCCGCGCTTGTGCGCCTGCGCCTCGAGCGGTTTTTCCGTGATATCGGGCGTACCCGCACTGAGTATCATGGGCTGCAGACCCTGGTGCAACTGCTCAGCTACCAGGTCGAGCAGCATGTTCTCCGCGCCGTACAGGCCACCGCTGTCGATCAGGTGCAGCACCTTGAGTGACATGGCTAGCCTGCGCGCGGCGTCCAGAGCAGCTGTTTCTCGCCCTTCAGGTAACGCCATACCGCGTGCATGCAGGCGAGATTCAGCAGTGTAAAGTAATAGGGCAGCGACACGTAGAACGGGTTACCCGGCCGTGCCGCGGTGAACATGCCGCGCAGCGCGAGCAGGTAGAACAGCACCTGCACGCAAAACAGCACATCGTATGGTGCACCTGCTCCGAGCAGCAGGGCATTTGCGACCAGCGCGAGAATGACCGGCAGGAAGGCCAGATACCTGAGCAGCTTGTGGCTGAACAGCTGGAAGGCAAACAACCCGTAGCGGAACGGGTTGAGTAGCGCACGCATGTCATGCAGCGCCCACAGCGCCCGCAAGGTAACCCGCACGCGCATCGGATATTCGCGGCCGGAATCCGACAGCGCCTCTTCCATCAGCAGGGCACGCGGCTCGTAGATGACACGGCGGCCCTTCCCGACGACCTTAAGCGGCTGTACGAAGTCCGGCAGCTGATCGGCGCCGAGCGACTCGTACAGCGATTTGCGCATGGCATCGATGCCGCCGTCCACGCCCACCACCGAACCGAGCCGGGTCTCGATGCTGCGCAGCCAGTTTTCGTATTTCATGTAGCTGCTGCACCCGTCGCCGACCAGCGAGCCGTCGGGGTTGGTGTACACCATCTTGCCGGTCACGTAGCCCACTGCCGGGTCGGCGAAGTTTCCCGCCAGCCAGCGCAGCGCGTCTGCGGCGTACATGGAATTGGCGTCGGAAAACACGATGATCTCGCCGCTTGCGCGTGGCACGATCCTGTTCAGTCCGGCGGTCTTGCCCTGGCGTGGTTCCTGCCTGAACAGCGTAACGGGAATGTCCGCACCCGCGGCTACCCGTTCCACGATGGCATCAGTCGCGTCCGTGGAACCGTCGGATACCACGATGATCTCCAGCCGGTCACGCGGGTAGTCGAGCGCGATCTTGTTCATCAGGGTCGCCTCGATATCATTCTCCTCATTGAACGCGGCAATGAGAATGGTTACGGCAGGCAGGTCACCGGTCAGCATCGCACGCGACCTGCGCATGCGGGACAGTACAGCGATAATCAGCGGGTAACCGATGTAGATATAGAGGACCAGTGCGAGACTTGCCCAGAGCAGCAGCTTCATGGATCGACCCGCAAACCGCAGGCCGGGAGGGATTTACATATCTGGCAATACATACCGGCTTGATCGGGATACATCAGGCAACCACCAGGCCCAGGTCCGAGAGCACGTCCCAGGTCGAGGCAAAACTGAAATCCGTCAGCAGGCGCTGCAGCCGCCCCTCGCACTTGTCGAGGTTGTTGTAGTGCCTGAAACGTGACAGCAGACCTGCCTGAATGCGCGGCTGGCCCGGGTCGATTTCCCACGGATGCAGGTAAAAGATGAACGGCTGGTCACGACGGTTGACCTGCCGCAGACCGGCACGGCTTACACTGTACGGGTAGAGTCGGAAATAGCCGCCACCGGCAACCGGCATGCGATAGCCGAATACCCGCGCGGTCGACAGCGGGAATTCCACCAGTGTGCTGCCGTTGCCGGTATCGAGCCGGTACGGGTGTTCCGGCGTGCCTGGCATCCCGTAACGATCATGTCGTACCGGGAAAATACTGGAATCGTAGATAAAACCGGCGTCGGCAAGCACATCCAGCGCCCAGCGCGATGCCGGCGTGATGGAGTAGCTGGCAGCCCGGTAGCCGCGTACCGCGCAACCAGTGATATCCTCGATCAGTTGCTTGGAACGCAGCGTCTCCTGCCTGAACACCTCGCATGACTGCCGATAGACCAGCTGGTGACTGTAACCGTGACAGGCCACCTCGTGACCCTGCGCGCTGATTTCCCTGATCAGCTCCGGCACCCGTTCGGCGACCCATCCCAGCACGAAGAACGTGGCCCGCACACCACGGCCATCGAACAATTCAAGCAGGCGCCGGGTATTGTTTACCACCCGCAGCGGGTAATTGTCCCACTCGTCCCTGTTGATGCTGCCGGCAAAGGCGGAGACATGGAAATAGTCCTCTACATCAACTGTCAACGCGTTTCTTATCATGGTTATCAGTCACAGTCTGAAGAGGTACCGCAGACCTGCCAATCGGGTGCCTTCCGACGTGGGTGCTAGCCGCTGTCTTCGGGGGATACACCCTTTTCGCCATACGGCGTGTAGTAATTGTAGTAATAGCCGCCACGGTTGGAGATGCTTTCGCTCTTGTTCAGCACCAGACCGATGGCCTTGTCCCTGGGTAACATCTGCAGGGCGTCATTCACGATCTCGAAGGGTGTCTTGCCTGCCTCGATGACGAACACGATCTGTCCGACTATCCCCGCCAGCACCTGGGATTCCGGCGTGGACAGCAGCGGGGGCGCATCAAACACCACGATGCGATCGGTATAGCGGGTTGCGAACTCGTTGACCAGCCGTGCCATTCTTTGACTGGCCATCATCTCCGTGATGTACTCGTGCGGTTTGCCGGCCGGCAGCATGACGAGACCAGGCACATCAGTCTTCAGCAGGGCATCCTCGATCGACATGTTCTCGCTCGCCAGCAGGTCGGTGATGTCGGGGCGTCGTTGCTCGACGCCCAGCAGCCGGCTCACGCCCTGCTTGGTCACGTCGCAGTCGACCAGCAGCACGGTGTGATCACGTTCCTGGGCAAACGCGAGTGCGAGATTGACGGCCGTGAAGGTCTTGCCTTCACCGGGCACGGCACTGGTCACCATGATCAGGTTGCCCTGATCGACCAGCGACGCGGATTTGCCGAAGGCGTTGGACAGCAACGGGCGCTTGATCCTGCGGTATTCAGACCGGATATCGGGACCCAGCGAGCTGTCAGGTACCAGCATGCCACGCTCGCGCAGGCGGTCCATGACCTTCACGATAATCGGTGTTTTGCGGGTATCGTTCAAAACGACGCTCTTCATACCATCCATCCTGCCATCCATCCTGGTTCCTGAAGCGGCATCTTCAGGTATCGACCCGTCACCGGCCTCGGCCGGTGTGCCGGCCAGCTGCCGGTCCTTGTCATACCAGCCGGAGCCGGAAAACACAATTATTTCACGATCTCGGCCAGCAGTGTCCTGACCTGTCCGGATCCCTGCTGCTGAAACATGACAACCCCGCCAAAGAAGCCAAACATCAGCACGACCACCATCAAAAAGGAACTGAGTTCCACACGTCGCTCCCGGCGCTTTTCAGGTGTCATCTGCAGACTGATAGTACCCAATACCGGCAAATCGATCATTTTCTGTAGTTGTTTGTAATCCACGAATGTCGGGTACAGCAGGAACCTCAGGACGCTCCAGGCCACACCTGCGAGCAGCGCCGCCAGGAACACACCGGCCAGCAGCAGCGGACGGTTCGGTCCTGTTGGCAGCAACGGTACGACCGGCGCATCCACGACCCGGAAGACCAGGTCGCTGTTGTTCTTTTCGACTTGTTGCGCCAGGCGGGCCGATTCACGACGTTCCACCAGTGCCAGGTAGCGCTGCTTGGTTATATCATAGTCACGGTTCAACCTGACGAGGTCGGCCTCGACCTGCGGGATGATATCCATGGACTGCTGCAATTCCGCCAGCTTCTGGCGCTGTTCGGCCAGCTGCACCTGCAGGGTACTGACCTCGATGCGGGCACGGCTTTCCTGCGCCTTGAGATCCTGGTAAACAGGGTTCATCGACATATCGGCTTCACTGGTAAACGTTGTGCTGTCAGCGTCCGGATCAATCCCTTTTTGCAGATCAGCGATGCGCGCACGCATAGCCTTGACGTCCGGGTGCGCATCGGTGAACTGCGAGAGCAAGTCGTTCAGCTGTTCCTGGTACTTGCGTAACTTGGCAGCGGTTGCCTGCGAATAGGAATTACTGGCCAGTATGGGTGATTCACCGGACAGTTGCTGCCGGAGATCGCTGTAGCGCTGCTTGGCCTGCATCAGTGCCGATTTGGTATTTTCGATGGCTGTCTGCTGGTTGCTGAGGCGCGCATAATAGCCCCCCTGGTCCGTGGGCATGAACCCGGCATTCTTTTTCTTGAAATCGGCAAGCCTTGCCTCGCTTTTCTCGAGCCGTGATTCATAGTCCTGGATCTGCTCGTCCAGAAACTCTTCCGCCTTCTCCGTGTCCATGCGCCCGGAGTTAAGCGTCGTTTCTATCAGTGTATTGAGCAGGTTGAAGACGACCTTGAAGGCCTGTTCCGGCGACTCGGACTGGTAAGTGATTTCATAGATGCTGCTTTTGCCACCGCGTTTGCCACCGCCGACCCGGTTCAGATTGATCGAGGCGCCCAGCGTGTTCAGCATCACCTCACGGGCCTGCGGACTGTTGACGTTCAGGTCCATATCGGTCTCGCGGATTACATTCAGCAGGTTTTCCCGACTGAGCATAAAACTCCGCATGACGCTGATTTCGTCCTGCGGGCTGGTGTCCACCGTGAGTCCGCGCAGCAGGGGCGTCATGACAGAGCTGGTGTCGACATGCACGGCGGCCTTGGCAGCGTAGATACTCGGCATCGAGTACACATACATCCAGCCGACTATGGCGACCAGCCAGGCGATCAGGAGGGCGGACCAGCGGTAGCGCCATAAACCGTGGAGATAGCCATAGACAACAAGTATTTGCTCGTGTATCGATATCATCTTCGTCTATCTGTCATAAACTGGTCTGAAACTACCCGTACTGCCAGCCGTAGATCTGGCTTCCTGCCAGGCGGGTTGAACCTGTGAATCCGTATGCAACATGACCCCTGTGACCCCATGGTGCAATAACTTTTCCCGATTGCTACTGATATACAGCAAAATAACCTCACGTAACAGCTGGGGAATGCTTCACACCGCAGGGTGTCACTATTTTTTGCACACCACAGAACTACAATAATTTACTGTTTTATAACATCTTTACCTGAGAATGTCATTTCTTCGTCGCAGCTTTGGCCGCACATGGCTGGTTCGGGTGTTTGCAATTTTTACATTTTGCGAATTTGCCTGCCCTAGCCTGCATATAAAATCCTTTCAGATCAATAGAATATTGACATGGTATGCAACTTGCTTATCTTATGTGGCAGCAGTACTGGTTTCGACGGATATTCTACACAAGACCATTTGGGAGTTAATACTGACATGGATAAGATTACACGCGCACTCTTCGGTTTCTGCCTGCTGATACTATCCGGCAGCGCAGCGGCCATTGCAATCACCGGGACGATCAACATCGGTGGTGGCAGCAAGGTCTTCACCAACAGCACACACACCTCCGCAACCGGGCTTAACTTCAATTGCGGGGCAAGCTGTGGTGGTTCCGTCAACCTGTTCCCGGCGCCCACGGGCTCGTTTGCCGGCCTCGGGGGCCTGAGCACGATGCCCGGCGGCGGTCTGACCCTGTACAATTTCCTGTTCAGCAATATCCCGTCGCAGACGATCTGGTCGATCAGCAGCGGCGGCATGGTGTACAGTTTCTCATTGTCCTCGGTCCAGATCGTCGGCGGTAACACCGGCAATTTCTCCACACTGGCACTGACCGGGACGGGCATATTCAGCATCACCGGCGGCAGTACTGCCTATACGCCCACGGCCGGCAACTGGATCTACACCCAGTCGGGCGCCAGCTTCTCCAGCCAGAGTGCGGCGTCAGTGCCGGAGCCGGGTACCATCGCCCTGGTCGGTCTTGGACTGATCGGTATCGGGACCATCAGGCGCATCCGCAAGACAGCCTGATCCTGCAAATACGTCAAATCAGCCGCCCGTCAGGGCGGCTTTTTTTTTGCATTCAACCGCCGCCACCTGCTGGCAGGGCGTGCAGCCTGAATCCACAAACTGCTACAGGGTCAGGCGTGGCCATCAGTCATGTGACGAGCTTGTCTCACGGAGCGGAGCCGGCTGCATCGAGGTAGCATCGCGGAGACAGCAAGGGCTTCGAGATACCGTACCTGCTGCGTGAGACGCCAGGCGTAATGAGGGTACGTCCCTTGCGGGCTGATCCCGTCAATGTCCGCCTTGTTCCAGCATCCGCACCGCCTCGTCACGCCCGACAAACGGCTTGCCTTCGCTTAGCAGCCCCTGGAGCAGACTTCGCCCGCGCTTATGATCACCTGATTTAAGGACGGCCACAGCGTGGTGATAGCGCACCTCCGGGTTGTCAGGCAACTGGCTGATGACCTTCTCAAGTGAGCGCAGTCCCTCCTGCACTTCACCCTGTTGTACCAGGATCCACGCGTAGGTATCCAGCACACCCGGATTATTCGGCGCCGCTGCCAGCGCCCGCTCCGCCAGTGCCCGCGCCTCCGGCCTGCCGAGCTGCTGATACAGACCGGCCAGGTTATTGAGCGCCACCGGGTTTTCCCGGTCCAGCTCCAGCACCCGTTCAAACTGCTTGATGGCCAGTTCGGTCTTCCCCATGGTCTGCCACGTGGTTCCGAGAAACTGCATGGCCTGGACGTCATCCGGATGGTTGGCCAGCCAGTCCTGCAGGTAGCCGACAGCGGCTGCGCTGTCACCGGAGCGGCTGGCGTTCTCGGCCTGCTTGATCACGAGATCGACCCGTTGCAGGCGCTCGCGTGCAAGCGCAAATTCATGGCCGGCGCCCCTGAAATCGCCGCGCGCCGTCAACGCATCACCGGCCAGTTCGTAGCCCAGGTGAGACTCCGGGTAAGCCGTCTGAATCCGCTTGCTGAGCTCAAGCCCCCGTGCGCTCGAACCGCTCTCGATTTCAAGCCTGGCCAGCAATGACATGGCCGGTGCACTGGCAGGTTCTTTGTCCAGCGCTGCCTGAAGCTGCTCGCGCGCGGCAGACTGCTGTCCCAGCTCCAGGTAGCACTCGCCCAGCAGGGTATGTGCAGCAACTGAATCAGGCGTATGCGACAGCAACTGGTTCAGCGGTTTCAGCGCATCACCGTACTTTCGTTCGGCCATCAACAGCCGCCCCTGCATGGCGAGTGCCGCCGGCTCGTATGACGACTTGCCCAGGGCCGCCTTGACCAGTGGCCTGGCCAGTTCCACTGAGCCCTTGCGCAGGTAATACTCCGCCAGCAGCAGGCGTGGCTCATTATCACCCGGCGCATACTCGACCGCACGCTGCAGCCAGTCCTGCAATGCCTCGTCATCGCCCTGTTGCTCTGCAACGCGCGCCAGCGCCAGCATGGGCACAGCGGATGACAGGTCCATATCAACCAGCTGCTTGTAGAGTTTGATCGCTGCGGGATAATTCTTTTCGATTTCCTCGATACTGGCCAGCGACAGAATGGCCGGCGGCAGGTCCGCCTTGAGTTGCAGCGCACGTTGTAAATACCTGCGTGCCTCGCCGTAATCTCCGCTTGCGGCAAACACGTTGCCGGCCAGGGTCTGCAGCGCCGGGTCATCCTCGTGGCCCTGCAGCATCGCCAGCACCTGCTTGATCGCCTCGGTGAACTCTCCGGCACGCAAATGCGCGAACACCAGCAACATCCCGGCCTGCTGTTGTTGACCGCCCGCTGCCAGGATCGTATTCAGTTCCCGGATAGCCTGTCCCGTCTCACCGGATTCGATATACGCCCGTGCCAGTTCGGTGCGGATGGGCGTGTTTGCAGCATCCAGCCTAAGGGCCTTTTCGAGTTCCGCGATACCGGCGCTCCGGTCACCCCTGCCCAGCTCGGACAGCCCGGTCAGCGCCAG
Organism: uncultured Gammaproteobacteria bacterium; assembly: GCA_963803275.1. GTDB lineage: Bacteria > Pseudomonadota > Gammaproteobacteria > UBA9214 > UBA9214 > UBA9214. Next base: position 299,506 of record CAWDLS010000002.1, read on the forward strand.
CAGCTCGGCATCCCCGGTCTCGTCGACCAGCGCGGTCTGCAGGATACGGTGGGCGTCCTCGGACCGGCCCAACAGGATATAGCTGCGTGCCAGCAGTTTCCGGGCAGCCAGGTTATCCGGTACGGCGTCAACGTACTTGGCAAGAAAATAGGCGGCTTGCTCGTAATTCTTCTCGGCAAAATTCACCGTGCCGTACAGCAGCCGGGTGGGATTGTGTTCCGGGGCAAGCTTCAGGACCTTCAGCAGCAGCTGCTCGGCGCGGGAATAGTCTTGCTGTGCGAAAGCCACCACCCCCCCCAGGTAGTTGGTAAACGGATCATTGGGATCCCGGCGGTAGAGCGGTTTGAGGGTGGTTTCGGCAAGCTGCTGCTCACCTGCCATGATCTGTATTTGCGCCAGCTGCAGGCGGGCATTGCGCCCGTTGATGGAAATGAAGCCCGGCGGATCATTCTCCTCGACCCGCTGATAGAGGTCCGTTGCGGATTTCACGTCGCCTTCGCGCTGGTGCAGGCTGGCGTCCAGTAACATCACTTCAGCGTTGTCGGGATAGTGTTCTGTCGCGGCGGTCACAAGCTCCCGTGCCTCGGCCAGCTTCCCCGCCAGAATCTGCAACTGGATCCGGGTAATGAGGACCTGCAGGGCTGCAGGGTCGAGTTCTGCGGCCTGTGCGACCAGCTTTCCGGCCTGCGCCGTGTCGCCAAGCCCGGCCTGTGCGTCGGCCTGCAGGGCAAGCAGGTTTGCCCTGCCGGTCACCGTCCATGACTCATCGGGCTGCGCGGCATCGCGCAGTTCCTTGAGCCGGCCCGCGCCCAGCAATGACCGGGCGATACCGATACGCGTTTCCTCCCTGTGCCACCCCGCCGTCTCGGCGCGCCTGAAATCCTTTTCCGCGGCAGCGTAATCGCCGTAGTCCAGATTGATATTGGCCAGCAGCCAGCGTGCTTCCGCGTTGTCAGGATCGCCCTGCAACACGTTGCGCAGCTCGATCGCGGCGGCACTCACCTTTCGATCTGCGAGGAAGGCACGGGCATTCTGCATGAGCTGCTGTTCGTCAGTGAACAGCTTACCGCAGGCCGTCAGCGCCAGTACCAGCATCAGAGACGCGGTCGCTGCACCTATTCTTGAGTTCCAGAAAATCATCGACGTTCCCTGTCCCCTGCTGTCGAGCTGCCGTCGGCCGTACTGGCAAGCGCTGTCCCCATAGCAGCCAGAAACTGCTGCAGGTTGGCACGCGCCGTATCCGTGTCAGCCACAACGTCTGAGGCAAGCGCGATCACTGCGGCCTGCTGGCTGTGCGTGACGAGACCGAGCGCCTGCCACAGCTTGGCCATGAGCCTGTCCGTCGTGCGGTGCCCCGCCACGCGGTACCAGTACCAGACCAGGCGTTGCTGCCCGTCAGACGAAACCAGCCTTGTCTCTGTCACCGCCGAGCCACCGCTTTCGATCAGGCGGGCCGGCGTATAGGTCTGTCGCCAGTACCGATCATCGGAGATCGTGTTGAGATCGTATACCAGTTCCCGGCCCTGGTGCTGCCGGGCATAGAAACCGAGGTAGACGTATACCTGCGTGTTGCCCCTATAGTAAACACGCAGCACGTCATTTGCACCATGGAAAACCGGCGACCACCGGTCGTCGGTGGCTGCTGGCCCGCGCCAGCCGTCTGACCCGGCCGGCAGCCGGATGGTCGACGCAGCGGCCGGTGTCGCATCGTTCTCCACCTGCCATGACAGCAAGGGACCGCTGGTCACCAGCAGGGCGGCGATACCGTATATACCACCCCGTTGCCACGCGTCATAGCGGCAGATGGTTGCCGGCCTCTCCGCTTCGGCAGCGGCAACCGGTGGCTGCCTGCGCTGCAACAGGATGTCCAGCACCAGCAGTACCAGCACCAGGCCACCGAACAGGTACCAGCCCAGGTTATAGTGATGGTAAATCAGTGGATGTTGCATTTCGGTACGATAGGCGACGATAACCACGATGAATATACGCAGGATGTTGGCAAGTATCGCGGCCGCACCGGAGATCATAACGACAGCCAGGCGCGCCGCGGTGCGGCGGTAATACAGGTATCCATACAGCATACCCAGTGTCAGCGCAGCCAGCAGGTAACTGAGACCACTGCAGGACTCCTCGATCGCGAGTTGTCCGGATGGCAGCACAATCAGGTAATCATTGCGCAACGCGGGGATACCGGCCAGGCGTGTCAGTGCATATACGGCATGCACGGTAAAGTCCTGCAGCACGGGGGTGAATATCGCCCAGACCGGCATGGCAAAGAACAGGATGAATACCGGCACAAACAGCTGCCGCGCTATGCGCGGTCCCAGCGTCGCCCACATGATGAACAGCACCAGTGGCAGTAACAGGGCCGTTTGCACCAGCAGCACCCCTGTGACACCGGCGACCATCCAGAGCAGGCTGCAGGCGGCGATACCAGTCAGCGCGGCAGGCTGCGGACATGGTGTCATCACCAGCAGACGACGGCGCTCGCGCAGAATCAGGAACACGCTCACCAGCACGACCAGGTAGCCGTGTGCATAGTACTCGCCGTTCCGCCACTGGTTCCAGTTTTGAATGACGTGCAGGAACGTGTCACGGTATCCCAGCGCGGCCAGCAGCAGCAGCAGCAGCAGTGCACCCGCTGCGGGCGGCCAGCCGGTTTGAACCCGTGGTGGCATCATGCCTGTGAGTGATCGTTGCCGGACTCGGTCGATACCGCCATGCCGAGTTTCTTCATGAGACTGTACAGTGAAGGCCGGCTGATCCCGAGCGCCTCTGCGGTGTGGGACATGTTGAAATTGTTGATATCCAGCGCACGCTGGATCACATTGCGCTCCGCCACTTCGCGCGCCTCACGGAGGCTCAGCGACAGTGTGTCGCCCGCCTCATCCTGTAATCCCAGGTCTTGCGCGGTTATGGTATTGCCGTCCGCCATGACGACTGAACGCTTGACGCGGTTTTCAATTTCACGCACGTTACCGGGCCAGTCGTAGGCCTCGATGCGCTCGCAGGCCGCCTCGGTGAAACCGCGGAAGCGGCGGCCGTTTTGCGTGGCGAATTTTTCCAGAAAGCTGCGCGCGAGCAGCAGGCGGTCTCCCGTACGTTCCCGCAACGCCGGGATGTGGATGACGATCTCGCTGATGCGATAATAGAGGTCCTCGCGAAAACCGCCCGTCTCGATCAAGGCCGTCAGATCGCGATGGGTGGCACAAATGACCCGTACGTCGACCGGTATCGGCCGGTGCCCACCCAGTCGCTCGACCTCGTGCTGCTGCAGGAAGCGCAGCATCTTGGCCTGCACCGACATGGGCATGTCACCTATTTCATCGAGGAAGAAGGTGCCGCCACTGGCATACTCAATCTTGCCGGGATTCTGCCGCACGGCACCGGTAAAGGCACCTTTTTCATAACCGAACAACTCGCTCTCCAGCAGTGTCTCCGGGATGGCCGCGCAGTTGACCGCCACGAACGGCCCGCTGCGGCGTGTGCTCAGGCCGTGCAGGGCGCGTGCAAACAGCTCCTTGCCGGTGCCGCTCTCGCCGGTGATCAGCGCGGTCACGTCGGTCGGCCCGACCTTTTCGACCATCCTGCAGACCGCCTGCATCTGTTCGCTGGCATAAATGATGCCGTCCATTGAATTGCCCGAACGCTCGGCAAGCAGCCTCCGGTTCTCGGCCTCCAGGTCGTACAGGTTGCTGGCACGGTCGACAATCAGTGCCAGCACCTCCGGGTCGACCGGTTTCTGATAGAAGTCATAGGCACCCAGAGACACGGCCCTGAGTGCGACCTCCTGATCGTCGTTACCGGTTACCACGATAACCTTGGTATGCGGTGCAAGCTGCAGTATCCGTTCCAGTGCCGCCAGTCCTTCGGAGGCATTGGCGGTATCGGGTGGCAGTCCCAGGTCAAGGGTGACGACATGCGGCCGCTGTCGCTGCAACTGCTCGATCGCCGCCTCACGCGTGTCCGCGACATGGACCTCATAGCCGTTGAAAGCCCACTTGAGCTGTTTCTGCAGCCCGGGATTGTCCTCCACGACCAGCAGGGGTCTCAGATTGCCATCGTTCATGTCTGCTTCCTGTGCAATACAGCAACTTTTCCAGTGTCGATGTTATTTTTTACCGGCATCACGCCGGTACGGGCAGTACATCCAGACTGTCCGGCGCAGCCGGAAAATGCAACGAGATGATGGTCCCCTCGCCCGGGACACTGCGTACCTGGATCTCGCCACCGAGTTGCCGGATAAACTCACGACTCTCGTACATGCCGATACCCATGCCGGCGTTGCCCTTGGTTGTATCGAACGGCTTGAACAGGCGATTGCGAATGAAATCGGCATCCATTCCGTGCCCGTCATCCCTGATATCCACCACGCATAGCGCTCCCTCCCTGCGCAGGCCGACCTGCACATGCCCTGCCGCCTTGGTCGCCTGCTGGGCATTTTCAACCAGATGCACCAGCACATTCTCCAGGCGCTGCCGGTCGGCTGTCACCTGGAAAATCCCGCGCACGGGCTCGAGAACCGGGACGGGATCGCTGCTGGAGAGCCTCGCGACCACGTCCTGCAGCAACGACGGCAGGTCGATCAGCACCTTTTTCTCGGACACGATATGCTTGTTGCGCAGTTGCTCGAGCAGGCGCTTGATATCCGTGGCTGCCGTGGCTACCGAGTCAAAGGCATCATCGAGGAATGCCGGGTTGTCCCTGTGCCGGGCCGCGTTCCTGGCGACCATCTCCAGCCCCGCGGCGATATTCTTCAGGTCGTGCACCATGTAGGAGGACAGGCGGTTGAACACCTCGAACTGTTTTGCCTGTGCCAGCGCGTCCGATGCCATGATCACGGCCAGGTGACTGGCCACCTGGCGCGCCGCCGTCTTCAGCAGGTCCCGGTCTTCCCAGTTCATCTCCCTGACCAGCAACGGCATGGCCAGCACGATGAACCCCAGCAGGGTTTCCGCTCCGGGAAGCGGCACGATCAGCCAGCCGCGATCGATTTCGCCCAGCCACGCCGGCAGCTTCAGCCCGTCGTATTCCTCCGGCCGTGACGTCAGCTCCAGCAGGTTGATCACGTAACCCCTGCCGCCGAGAAACTGCACCAGGCTGGAATTCGCCTGCTCGGCGTAGTCCAGACGTGCCGTTCCCCAACTCGCCACGCCGCTGTAATTGCCCTGTTCATCGCGCAGCCACAGCAGGCCGGCCCGCGCATCGACGATCTGTGCCAGTACCCTGATGGCGGTCTCGTGGCTGTCCGTATCTCGCCCGGTCTCGCTCAGCGCACCTGTCAGGGACAGCCACTCGCGCCGGTAGTCATACTTGTTGCGGTAAAAGTGCTTGCCGAGGAAAACCCGCATCTGGCGCCGCATCTGCACGGAGAACAGCACCACGACCAGGAATATCGCCGCGAGCGTGAGAAAAGCGATCTTGGCGACACCACCCCAGTTGCCGCCGTATTCCTGCAGGTAATACCCGACCCCCGCCATCATCAGCAGATACAGGCCACTGCCCACGATGGCCGTGGTATGCAGGACGATGTCGCGCGAGATGAAGATATTCGGAGACCAGTCCTTGTTCCGTGCGGCGGACAGGGTTAACAGCGGGACGGTAAACAGGTTGACGAAGCCACGTGCCTCCCACAGTTCCCGGTCGATGCCCTTGAACAGCAGCGCATTCGCGTACAGGTAAAAATCGAAAGCGAAAATCACCCCCGTCCCGATGAACAGGTACTTGAGGGTACGCCGGTGACTGGACGTGAGATTGCGGTACAACTGCTCGATGATCGCCAGCCCGATGACCGCCAGGAACACATGGCCCATGAACCTGTACACCGTGAGCTCATGCGCACCGCCGAATGCCGGTACATGCAGTGACAGCATTTCCAGCAGGATCACGAGCACCCCGAAACCCGTGCACAGCAGTCGCACACGGCGGCGCAGGAACGGATGCCCGACGATGTGTCGCGCCGCCGGTTCATACAGCCTGAGCAGGAACAGGTACCAGAGGATATAGCGCAAGACCTCGAATGTCTGGTAGCCCCCCAGCTGCTGCCGGTCATCCAGGGCCACTGCCATTGCGAGTGCCGCCCATACCGCGGTACACATCACCACCGCCGTCAACAGCCTGCCCTCGATGCTGCTGCGCCAGCTGAACAGCAACAGCAGGCTCAGGAAACCGAAACCCAGTGCCGTGCTGAGATAACTGTAGTAGCCAAGCATCAGACCGGCACCGCGGGACACGGCGCTCGAGCCACGCCCCGCCTGGCCGGTACCGGCCACCGGAGCAAACAACCGAGCCGACGCATTGCCTGTTCAGCCATACCTGTGGGTTGCAGAGGTGAGATTTAGTTTCTCATTAAATTACAGACAGTTACCATTTAGAGTCCGGACTGTCAATGAATTTTACAATCACGGCCTGCCTACGGCCTCGTTAACATATTGTATTAAGAACAGATTCTGTCTGGCTGTCGATTTTTCCAGGATGCACGCGTTGTCACGGTTTTTTACAAGCAGAGTGGGCCGTGTGCAGCCATCATCCGTGCCTTGATCGCCGATGCCGTGAAATCAGCCGTTCGATTAAAGAGTTGAACCATTTTCAGCACCAGGAGGGGACGGAGGTTCAGTGCTGCAGGGCGGCCAGCAGCTTGTCGTGGATGCCGCCAAATCCCCCGTTGCTCATCACCAGGATATGATCACCGCCGCGTGCCGCAGCGACCACTGCCGCCACCATCTCGTCGATCGAGGACAGCACGCCAACCGGAACTGTCAGTTTCTGCGCGACGTCGGCCAGTGACCACCCGAGCCGCGCCGGCTGGTACAGCCAGACAGCATCCGCTCCCTGCATGGCAGCGGCGAGGGTGTCCCTGTGGACACCCATCTGCATGGTATTGGAACGCGGTTCGAGCAACAGCAGGATGCGCGCGCTGCCGACGCGCTTGCGCAAACCCTGCAGGGTGGTTGCTATCGCGGTCGGGTGATGCGCGAAGTCATCGTAAACGGTCACGCCACCCGCGGTACCGCGCACCTCCAGGCGCCGCCTGACGCCCTGGAAGTGCGACAATGCCGTGACCGCCTGCATCACCGGCACACCGGCATGCCGGGCGGCGGCAATCGCGGCCAGCGCATTGTGAACATTATGCTGGCCCAGCTGGGTCCAGTGCACCGTACCGGCCGGCGCACCGTCCAGCAACACGTCGAAACGGCTGCCGTCTTCCGCCTGCAACGCCGCCTGCCAGCGCGCATCACCTGCCGGTACCGAGACCTGTTCCACCGGCGTCCAGCAGCCGCGCTCCAGTACCCGCGCGAGACTGGCATCGGCGCCGTTGCTGATGACCAGGCCATTGCCCGGTACGGTTCGGATCAGGTGATGAAACTGTGTTTCGATCGCGGCCAGGTCGGGAAAGATATCGGCATGGTCATATTCGAGGTTGTTCAGCACCAGCGTGCGCGGCCGGTAATGGACGAACTTGGAACGCTTGTCAAAGAATGCCGTGTCGTATTCATCCGCTTCCACCACGAAAAAGGGTGCACGGCCTGCGCGCGCAGAAACACCGAAATTGTGCGGCACGCCGCCGATCAGGAAGCCGGGAGAAAGGCCGGCATATTCCAGTATCCAGGCCAGCATGCTGGCGGTCGTGGTCTTCCCATGCGTACCGGCCACGGCCAGTACCCACCGGTTCTGCAAGACATGTTCCGCCAGCCACTGCGGACCCGAGGTATACGCCATGCCCTCGTTCAAGGTGAATTCGACCGCCGTGTTGCCGCGCGACAGGGCGTTGCCGATCACCACGCAGTCCGGCACCGGTTCGAGGTGCGCCGGCTCGTAACCCTCATCCAGGGCTATGCCCTGTGCCGACAGCTGCGTGCTCATCGGTGGATAGACGTTGGCGTCCGAACCGCTGACCGTCACACCCTGTTCGCGCGCCAGCAGCGCGATACCGCCCATGAACGTCCCGCATATGCCGAGGATATGAATATGCATGCAAGCTGCCTGTTATGCCGGAGCGCGACACTGACATCGCGACCGTGACAAGCATAGAGACCGGCCGGATAAATTACCAGAAACGGCGCGCGCGGCGGCCAGGCAGCTCACCCTTGGAATTCCGGTAGCCTGTCCTGCGGGTAAAGCGGATTCATACCGATCCCGATCGACCGGCCGGATGTATTGGAACCTGCCGCATAATCTCCTGCGGCGGAGACCGTGGCGATTTTGGTTGATGCACGTGGCGGTCCGTGCGGGAGAATGCGGCAGGTTCCATTCATCCAAAAAAAAGCCCCCGCAATCGCGGGGGCAGCTTGATTATTTCCCGGGCAATCAGGACTGCGTTGTGCGGCGGGCAATACCGGCGAGGCCGAGCAGGCCTGATCCAAACAGCCAGACCGCGGCAGGTACGGGGACTGTACCCACCGGGCTTAACTTGGCGACGCCCCCGGTCCCTGAAAAAGTAGCTCCCAGCAGTGACTGCCCCATGCTGAAGCCATTGATTCCACCAAACCCGCCTTCGACCAGGCCAGCTGTCAGGCTGCCGGTCAGGCTGCCGCCGGTATAGGTAAGATCGGCGCTCCAGACGACCGCGCCACCGCCGAGGCTGGCAATCACGAGATTGCTGAAGGTGGCCGACAGGGCAAGGCCGCCATCGATCAGCAGGCTGCCTGTGCCGGCTGTATCCGAGGTAAGACTGAAGGACAGATCCGGATCCAGGTCAAGCAGTATGGTAGTGGCATCGGACAGGATGTACGGTGCCGTCCCGGTCATGCTCAGGCCGGTGTTATTGCCGGTGACAGCCACCGGGTTCAGTTCGAGCGCCGGAAATGTCACGGCATACGCACTCGCCGACCCGAATATCATGAGTACAGCCAACAGCAGGGTTTGAAATTTATTGATATAGACCTTACTCATCAGAGCGCTCCTGGACACAGCTTGCTTGTATGTATTGTGTAAGCTCATGATAGAACCTTGTTACGAAAAAATCACCTGTTTGCGACACCGAAATTGCGCCGGTGCCAGCCGGTGATCCCCAACAGGCCAAGTCCGACCACCAGGAGGGATATGACCCCGGGCTCGGGCACCGCCGCTCTGGACGTAATGTTGCCATTACCGATACCGTTGAAGTCGCTGCTGTACATGTTCGCGCCAAATGGTGTGGACAGGTTGAGTGTCAGCGCGAACAAATCGGACGGGTTTGAAAAATAGGACGACAGGCTGCCGCCGCTGGGTGTAAAAAACAGCGAGAGCGCGCCCTGATTGCTGCCGTTAAGGCCAGCCAGCTGTGCCAGACTGAATGCACCCGACAGTAATCCTCCACTGCTGTCGCTTATGGAAAGCGTCCCGGCAACGAAGCTACCGCTGGTAACTCCGTTCGTACTGGAGCTCGATGAAAATGTCGTACTCAGCGCGATCGTGCTGCTGGCAAAATCGATCGCAGGAAACAAAGACTGGCTGCTGAGCAGCTGGCCGTTCAATGTCAGCAAACCGGCTGAGGCTGAGTAGCTGAGGTTACCGCCAAAGGTCAATGTTGGAATGGCATGTACTGCGGATGCCAGCCCCAACAAGACAACACCGGCTATCATCCGGCTGAATCTTGATATACCCGACATACTCATATATTTAGTCCTTTAATCAATCAAATATGCATGGTGAAAATAACGCGTTCGCCGTAATCCCCATATCTCAACCGTTAGTAAAGCAAGTTTTATGCCTGTAATACATTTATCCTTAAAATACATAATCTTAATAAGATTGCCGGAAAATATTTCGAAATAAATCTAAATGCGAGTGTTAATCAGTCTTTACGATAGAACGTCAGCCCGCACCTGTTCAAGACGAGGACAACCGCTGCAACCAATTGAACCCGTTATCATTAACATCTACAAAACGATCACAGGCCACTGTTACGGCCATGTAAAAAAATATGACGCCCGTAATTCGAATCAGATGGCCGACGGCTGGCTTGTTCCGGTCTTGTCAGGAAGCCACCTCGCCGGGGGATCCCCTGAATCATCCTGACGAACGGGGTGCCCGCCAGCCGTTGGGGAACCCACCCTCGCGAGTACCCTGCAGGGCATGCGTGGAAAACATCACCGTGACCCTGATAAACGGTTGTCTGTGAATAGAATGTGCTGACGCAGGTGACCTGCAGCTTCCACAACCGCTACCAGCCCGCCGACTGGAGCGGCGCTACGGATTAGGGACTTGCGCATAGCCGGCAGCGGCGCCACCTGGGCCTGGCTGGTGTGTGACGGCCGGTAGCAGACAGTATTGGAACCGGTAACGAACCGGTTGGCCATACGCTACAAACTGCTGCAGCAGCCGGGTATCGGAATCAGCGTCTTTTTCCGGCCACCTGATTCTTCGCAACCGTCCGCTTGCGGGCCGGCTTTTTCACCGTCGATTTCTTCCCGGCTCCGCGCTTCGGCGTGGCGGCCGGTTTCCTGTTGCTGGCCGGTCGCCGTGCAGTGGCCGCCTTGCCTGCGGTCTTGATGGCGGCGACCTTTTTGCCGACAGTCTTCTTCTTGCCACCCGCCGCTGATTTCCCCGTTGTGGCCGCCTGCCGGGCAGCCTGCTTGACGGCAACGGCCTTTTTGGTGCCGGCCGCGGCCGTTTTCCCGGTGGCGCCTGAGCTGGCTGCCGAACCCTTTGCAGCCTTGCCGGCAGTTGCCTTGCGCTTGACCGTCTTCGCTGCAGTGGTCCTGGCCGCCTTGGCGGTTTGTTTCTTGCCGGCCTTCTTGCGCGTGGCCTTGTGCTTGGCAATGGCGGCGCGGATGGCATCGTTGCGTCGCGTTTCGCTCCGGGTGCCAACCTTTATCCTGTCAACGATGTGCGCGATGGCGTTATAGACGTCGGCGACCTCGCCGACGCCCTGGACTGTGCGAAGTTTCTCCTGCCCCCGGTAAAAATCCAGTACCGGCAGTGTCTGGGTCTCGTAGACGCGCAGGCGATTACCGATGGTCTCCTCGTTGTCATCGCTGCGATGGCGCAACCGGCCACCACATGCGTCACAGCGGCCATCCATATGCGGTGGGGCATAGAAGACATTGTACATTTGCCCGCAGGTCAGGCAGGTACGCCGGCCGACCAGCCGCTGGATCAGGGCATCTACATCGACGGATATCAGCAATGCCAGGTCCAGTGGACGTCCCAGTCTGTTCAGCAGCTGATCCAGCGCCTCGGCCTGTTGCAGGTTGCGCGGAAACCCGTCGAGTATAAAGCCGTTACGGGCATCCGGACGCGTGATGCGTTCGTGAATGATACCCAGCACGATGTCGTCGCTGACCAGCTGGCCGGCATCCATCGCGGATTTCGCCTGGCGTCCGAGGGCGGTACCCGCCGCCACTGCCTCGCGCAGCATGTCTCCTGTCGAGATCTGCGGCAGACGGTATTTATCCTCGAGAGGAGTTTTGCCTGGGTGCCCTTCCCCGCGCCGGGCGCGCCCAGCAGTACAATCCTCATGACGCTATGACATCCCTTAGTATGTTGATTTTATTAACTTCCTGTTCTGGCGAAGAATTTTGAATGCAGATATACATATTTTTGCATGGCCGAATGACGAAACAATGTTTAAGCTACCCCCAGCCACGTGGTAGAAGTCAACGAAGCTCATGAAATAAATCAGGTTTTGAGCTAGAATTCTGCACCTTTGACAGCCTGCCCGAAGCGCCCGGCAACGCGAGCCACGACCAGCATGAGCGCAATCGAAGATTTACCGGAAAGTGAACTGTGGATCATCCGCACCACACTCGAGGAACGCTACAGCGAAACGATCGATCCCCGGCTGGCCGACACCGAACTGCGCCTCAACCCCTACGCCAGCGAACTGACCGTGTGCCCGGCGGCTTACTGGGAGAACGACGGTTGCCACTTCATTGTCTTCAAGACCGGCGCACCACGCTATCGCTGCCAGTTCTATTACCGGGTCCACCGATGTTCGGCACCGGTATCGAGGAATACGATGACCTGTCGGAATGTATGGTGACACTGCTGCAGGTACAGGCGGATCATGTGGCCAGCGGGCGCGATAGGAATTAAACACGGACATTGCATTTCATCACCACAACATCAGCAAAGGGAGAACAGCACATGGCTAAAGCAGTAAAAAAGAATGCATTTTACGCACAGTCCGGCGGCGTCACGGCTGTCATCAATGCCTCGGCCTGCGGCGTGATCGAAACGGCGCGCAAGCACAAGGACAGCATCGGCAAGGTTTACGCCGGCCGCAACGGCATCATCGGCGCACTGGACGAAGACCTGATCGACACCAGCAAGGAATCCGCCACGCGCATCGCCGCACTGCGCTACACACCGTCCGGCGCATTCGGTTCCTGCCGCTACAAGCTGAAGAGCCTGGAGGCGAACAAGCGCGAATACGAGCGCCTGATCGAGGTCTTCGAGGCGCACAACATCGGTTACTTCTTCTACAACGGCGGCGGTGATTCCGCCGACACCTGCCTGAAGGTCTCCCAGCTGTCGAAGAGCACGGGTTACCCGATCCAGGCAATCCACGTGCCGAAGACCGTGGACAACGATCTGCCGATCACCGACAACTGCCCGGGCTTCGGCTCGGTGGCCAAGTACATCGCCATCTCCACGCGCGAGGCGAGCTTCGATGTCGCGTCCATGGCGAAGACCTCCACCAAGGTGTTCGTGCTCGAGGTCATGGGTCGCCATGCCGGCTGGATTGCCGCCGCCGGCGGCATGGCCGCCTCCGAGGACTGCGATCTGCCCATCGTCATCCTGTTCCCGGAAATCACCTTCGACCAGGAGGCCTTCCTGGCCACGATCAGGGAGAAGGTGGACCGATACGGCTACTGCTCCATCGTCGTCTCCGAAGGCGTACGTGACCGCGAGCGGCAAGTTCCTCGCCGACCAGGGGCTCAAGGATGCCTTCGGCCATGCCCAGCTCGGCGGCGTCGCACCGGTGATCGCCAATATGGTTCGCGAGAAGCTGGGCTACAAGTACCACTGGGCGGTCGCGGATTACCTGCAACGCGCGGCGCGCCACATCGCCTCCAAGACCGATGTGGACCAGGCCTATGCCATGGGCAAGGCCGCCGTCGAGCTGGCGCTGGCCGGCAAGAATTCCGTCATGCCGACGGTCGTGCGCGTCTCCGACAAGCCGTATCGCTGGAAGGTCGGCGGGGCCGATCTGTCGCGCGTGGCAAACGTCGAGAAGATGATGCCGAAGAACTTCATCACCCGCGATGGCTTCGGTATCACCCAGAAGTGCCGCGAATACCTTGAGCCGTTGATGCAGGGGGAGGACTACCCGCCCTACAAGAACGGCATGCCGCAGTACGTCCAGCTCAAGAACGTGCCGGTCGCCAGACGGCTGGACAAGGACTTCGAGGTCAAATAACCACCGTTGCCGCTCTCATGACGCTGGAGAAAGCGCGCGAATTGCTGGCGGTCCAGGCACAGATGGCGGCGGCTACAACCGTAACGCCGCCCGGCTGATCCTGGCCGAGGTGCATGCGCGAGCATGGCCAGGCTGCCGTAGACGGTTTCATAAGGGAATTTGATCTGGAGCACCTGTTCGGATTCAAGGCCGGTACCCGTTTCACGGCACCGTGATTCCAGTTCAGACACGGAAACAACCTTACCAACCAGGAGAAAAATGTAATGTCAACTGAACTCATCTTCGCCCTTGCCTGTGCCTTCGTCGCACTGGGCTATGGCGTGGTGTCCGTCAAATGGATACTCGCCAAGCCAGCAGGCACCCCCCGCATGCAGGAAATCGCCAGCGCAGATTCAGGAAGGCGCCAAGGCCTACCTCAACCGCCAGTACACCACCATCGGCATGGCAGGCGTCGTGTTGCTGGTCATCATCGGCATTTTCATCGGCTGGATTACCGCAGCCGGCTTCGCCATCGGGGCGGTCTTTTCCGGCCTGGCCGGCTACATCGGCATGAACATCTCCGTGCGCTCCAATGTGCGCACCGCGCAGGCGGCGAATGACGGACTGAATGCGGCCCTGCAGATCGCTTTCCGCGGCGGCGCCATCACCGGCCTGCTGGTGGTCGGCCTGGGTCTGCTCGGCGTCGCCGGCTTCTATGCCATCCTGCTGGGCATGGGCGTCGAGGACCCGCTGCACCCGCTGGTCGGTCTGGCCTTCGGCGGCTCGCTGATCTCCATCTTCGCCCGACTCGGCGGCGGCATTTTCACCAAGGGCGCCGACGTGGGCGCGGACATCGTCGGCAAGGTCGAGGCCGGCATCCCGGAGGACGATCCGCGCAACCCGGCGGTCATCGCGGACAACGTCGGCGACAACGTCGGCGACTGCGCCGGCATGGCCGCCGACCTGTTCGAGACCTACGCCGTGACCGTGGTCGCCACCATGCTGCTGGGCGGCCTGCTGCTGGACAACACGCCGCAGGCGGCCCTGTACCCGCTGGTGCTGGGCGGCGTCTCCATCATCGCCTCGATCATCGGCACCTTCTTCGTCAAGGCCCGTGAAGGCGGCAAGATCATGAATGCCCTGTACCGCGGCCTGATCGTCGCCGGCGTACTGGCGGCGATTGCCTTCTACCCGGTCACCACCTGGATCATGGGCGACAGCATCCTGCTCGATGGCGTGGAGATCACCACCCGTTACCTGTACTACTGTGGACTGATCGGTCTGGCGCTGACCGCCGCCATGGTGGTCATCACCGAGTACTACACCGCCACGGAATACAGCCCGGTGCGCCATATCGCCGAGGCCTCCACCACCGGTGACGGCACCAACGTCATCGCCGGCCTGGGCGTTTCCATGAAGGCCACCGCCCTTCCCGTGCTGGTCATCTGCGCCAGCATCTGGGGCGCGCTTCGAACTGGCCGGCCTGTACGGCATCGCCATCGCCGCCACCGCCATGCTGTCCATGACCGGCATCATCGTGGCGCTGGATGCCTACGGCCCGATCACCGACAACGCCGGCGGCATCGCCGAGATGGCCGACCTGGACGAGAAGATCCGCAACATCACCGATCCGCTGGACGCGGTGGGCAACACCACCAAGGCGGTCACCAAGGGCTACGCCATCGGTTCGGCCGGCCTGGCCGCGCTGGTGCTGTTCGCCGACTACACCCATGCCCTCGAAGAACACAGCGACAAGGTGCTCAACTTCTCGCTCGACAACCACATGGTGCTGATCGGCCTGTTCATCGGCGGCCTGGTGCCCTACCTGTTCGGTGTCCATGGCCATGGAGGCGGTGGGCCGCGCCGCCGGCGGCATCGTCAACGAGGTGCGCCGCCAGTTCCGGGAAATGCCGGGCATCATGGACCACACCGCAGAAGCCGGATTACTCGAAGGCGGTGGACATGCTGACCAAGGCCGCCATCAAGGAGATGGTCATCCCCTCCCTGCTGCCGGTGCTGGTCCCGGTGGTCGTCGGGCTGGTGCTCGGCAACGAGGCGCTCGGCGGGCTGCTGATCGGCACCATCGTCACCGGCCTGTTCGTCGCCATCTCCATGACCACGGGCGGCGGCGCCTGGGACAACGCCAAGAAGTACATCGAGGACGGCCACTACGGCGGCAAGGGCTCGGACGCCCACAAGGCGGCCGTGACCGGCGATACCGTCGGCGATCCCTACAAGGACACCGCCGGCCCGGCGATCAACCCGCTGATCAAGATCATCAACATCGTGGCGCTGCTGATCGTGCCGTTATTGTAGTGGTTACCCGTCAGGACGGATCCGATGCAAGCATCGGGTCCGTTCCTCGAGCAGTATTGACGTAGGAGCGGGCTTGCCCGCGAATATCCGGCTTTTAACCCGTCGTTCGCGGGCAAGCCGCTCCTACAACAGACAAATACCGGATCATTACTATAATTCCCTTGAATTCTTGCACCGCATACGGCTCTCCACATCATCATGAAAATCTGCATCGTCTCCGACAGCCATGACAACCGGCACCTGCTGGAAACGGCGGTGCGCGAGGCGCTGGCGGCCGGCGCACGGGCTGTGCTGCATTGCGGCGATGTCGTGGCACCGGGCACACTGGAAGTGCTCCGACCCTTCGGCCTGCCGGTTCATGTCATACATGGCAACAACAGCGGCGATCTGTACATGATGGGGCGTATCGCACCCTGCCGGCCAGCCGCGTGCATTACCACGGCCAGGATGCTGGCATCGAACTGGACGGCCGGCGTATATTCCTGGTGCACTTCCCGCATTACGCCGCGGCCATGGCGACCACGGGCGACTGGGACCTGGTCTGCTGCGGCCACGATCACCGGGCGGATATCCGGCGCATCGACAACATGTCAGGCGGACAAACCCTGCTGGTCAACCCGGGGACGGTGGGTGGCATCAAGGCCCCGGCCACCTAGGTCCTGGGCGATCTGGCGCCGATGGCGTTCACCATCCATGTAATCGCATCACCCGCCTGCGCGAAGGCACTGCCAACGGATACAGCCAATGAAAAAAACCAGCCCTGACCAAATGGTCATCGGCGACAAGAGCGGCATCGACCTGTCTGAATCCCGCCCGTCGCTGCAGGCCTTGCTCAGGGAGCAGGAACAGCAGCTGCAGCCATTCCCGCGGACTGCCGACCCGCTGGAGCGCGCCCGCCTCCGGCTCGACATCGCCGAAACCCTGCTGGCGCTGCAGCGGCGACAGGAAAGCTGGGACATGGCGCGCGGCGACCTTCGACGTGTTTGCCGCGGCGGAATCATGGCACGACGCCATCGAGGCCTGTGATGTGCTGTTCCAGTGCGACCAGGCGGAATCCCTGGCGGCGCTCGGCAACGGCGTCTGGCTGGCGGTGACCTTTCCGGTGCCGGCGGCCAGCTCACCGTCGCCATGCTGCAGCATATCGTCGACGAGACGCCGGACGACTCCGATGGCGGCGCGGTCGCGGCCATGGCAGCCCATTACATCGCCGGCCTGCGTACGGAAGGCAAGTGAGCGCGACAGCCTGACTTTCTTCACCAATCAGCTGGTGGCCGGTGTCGCCAAACGCCATCGCGGCATCGAGAACGATCCCGGACATGATAAAGATGTGGATCGGAAATACTGGGACTCAACGACGTCAAGGAACTGCTGTCCCGGCTGGCGGAAATGCTCGACGTCATCGTGGGTGACCGGTGGTGGATCGACCGCGCCGCGCTGCGCGAGAACCTACCGGCCAACTGACCCGAAATCTAATGCACTAGAAACCCAGCAAGCAAGCTACAATGATTAATCCATTCCGGTCAGGCAAGCAAGCCAACCTGTAGATTAAGATTCGCGTAGCAATTCCGCTGAAATCTACACTAACACCAGGTTGATAAGGAATCTCATGTACGAGATCACCCAGCAATCTCAACTCACAATTCTGCACGCACTAGACAAAATGCTATACAATCCATCTATCTTGTTTCGGTAAATCGTGCCATGTTAAAAACATAGATCCCCTGATATCCGGCTTATTCAGCAGAACATAGTAATACTTCTTTCGTATCAACATCAGGCATGCGCACTGGTTTCACACGATCCTCAATAATAAGGTTGAACAATTCCACTTGTTCTTCATTGTCCTGTCTGTACTTGTACTTGCTCCGACGGATGTCGGCTAAATGTTCACAGATATTCGAACGAGAAAGTCTAACACCTATTGTATTCTCGTCCGACGCAAACAAGTCTTTCAAGATAAGATCCCCATACGTTGCCTTGAAATGTACCGGGTCCCAGTACCACCGCATATGTATGCTTGCATTGTGAGGTGGCGGTACTTGCTCGGAAGTCATATTGTTGTAGACAGCAAAATCCCATATCACTACCGTTGCACCAATTGCATCCTGCCTATTAGCTTTTTGTACCAGCATTTGTTTCCAGTCCTCGAATTCCTTCCACAGATTTGCCCTGTCCCATAATTCATACTGAAAAACGTGCGATGGCGGTATGACAAGAACGAGACTAATTGCTCTTTCCATGCAGTACCCGATGATGTCATCCAATGCATGTAGTGATCGTGTGTTTGGATATACCATCCCTAAAGGAAGATTTTTTGCCTGTAAAAGGAGATTATTCCTGAATACAGAGAAATAGCCCTTGTTTCTAATTTCAGGGCCAAATCGGGCGACACCCGACGAAAGACCTGATGGTTTTATCCACTCCTGATCACCTTCTAAGAATAGTCCTGATACTGTCCATGGTTGCGGTATTTGATATTACCGATGCAGACAGGTCTTTCAGGTATTGCCACTTCTGATATTTGTTTGAGTTGCCCGCATAGTTAACATTTAATCGTTTTTCGAATATTTCCAAACCTGACACAGGAGGGTAATTGCCCGCATATTCCCTCGACGACAGGAATGATTGAAATTCAAGACTCATGATTATTAACTTTGGCGCATGCGCTGCTCCTGCATGCTGGATGTACCTGTACTGTTCATATACAGTGGAGCCAGGTACAGCCAAATTAAAAGCCTGTCCATCACGTTCGGGAAGATATTTGCTTTCCGGGTCCATGCCGATATCAAACATGGATGTTCCAACGATGAGTGTATCTGCTGCAACCTTGCGAACCATATATGTCTTGGCAAGGCCTGTTCGGTTGCTGACCGCGGACTTTGATGTATTTATCCCGGGCAAAGTAACGAGTTGGAATACATTATATGGGTCAATCAGGCAGTTGAATGCGGCTGTTGCAGACAATACCAGCAGACAGGACACCGCAACCCATATGAGATACTTACTGCGTACAACCATCAGAATTGCCAGTACAGGAAGACGCTTATACCTTGCATGCTCATTATTCCGATGGCAAGTGCGGCACCGATGAATATCCCCCAGGCCATGTTCGGGTTCCAGGAAAGTACGCGTGACAGAGAGTTATTATATAACCAGTCGAATCGCTCGTGCCTCCTTACCGAATAACCAAGCGCAGGTTTGTGTTCCCGCATCATATCCAGTGAATTCGGGAAGAGTAGCGCAATCGCAAGTAGCACTATGCAATATAATAAACCGTAAGTGATTTGGCTACCTGCCGTGGTGTCCGCAGTTATACCAATGTAGTGCAACATTTCCTTCGCTCCACCGAGGTGTACAAAAATCCCTCGGGAATTGATATCCCGTTAAAGCCGGCCATCGAAGCCGCCATTCGAATACCTGTTTGCAGGTTGTCCGCTCTGAAAAACAGCATTGCAAAGCAAACCGACACCAGCGTTAACGCGACACCCACGGGGCGGAAAATACGCTCATAACGTTTCCTGTCCACTAAAAATACAGCCAGCAGCATTCTCCAGGAATGATTGATCACCAGGTAGACGCCATGCAGGCTGCCCCACACGACGAACTGGTATCCTGCACCATGCCAGACACCCGACACAAACATCGTAAACAATGTGGGCAAGGCCAACGCGGACAGAAACTCACGGACCCTGCCTGCCGGATTGTGCCCAGACTTTCGCAACGTGATGTTCCGTGTCGCCCGAATTGCCAGTGGTGTGAATATATAGGCTGTAAGGAACCTGGTGAGCGTAATATGCCACCTGTTCCAGAAATCAATGATATTTGAAGCCTTGAGTGGCGAGTTGAAATTCACAGGTAGCACGATGCCAAACATACGTGCCGCTCCCAGAGCCATGTCTGAGTAACCCGAGAAGTCAAAATATATCTGCAGTGTAAACCCCACACCGGCAATCCAGGCCTGCAGGAATGATATTGTTTCTGCTGATGATTCGTCGTAAATCGGAATAACAAAATCAGATATTGAATCTGCCAGTATGGTTTTCTTGAAAAGACCAATAGCGAATAATGAAATGCCAATCCGGAGATTTTCCCTGTTCACACTTAATGATACGGACTTGAATTGCGGCATCATTTCCTTGTGATGCACAATGGGCCCAGCTATCAATTGCGGAAAGAACGTTACGAATACTACGTATTCAAGGAAACCTGACCGCTCCACCCTCCCTGCTGCCGAATCAACCAGGTATGCAATTTGCTGGAATGTAAAAAATGATATGGCCAGCGGGAGGGCTACATGACCCCAAACCAGGTCCTTACCAGACAAACCGTTATAGATTTCTGTAACAAATCCGCCATACTTGTAATAGCCGAGGAGGCTTATATTTAACAGGACACCACTCAGCAGCAGTAGATACTTCCAGTTCCCGGATAATCCGTTCCTCTGAAGGACCGATCCAACTAGGTAATTTACGATAATAGACGCACTGATCAGTACAAGATATGACGGATTCCACCAACCGTAATAAAACAGGGATGCAAATACCAGGAACCCGAGGGAATGCAGCCTAGTATCAAACCTGGATAATACAGCGAAAACAGCAACTGTTATTGGAAGAAAAAAAGTATAAATTCGTATGAGTTGAATAACATTAATTGATGCGTGCAAGTATTACATCAACCAGTTCACCGACATTCTGGATATCGGCAATTTCAGTGGTACTGAAACTGATATTGAAATCCTGCTCGATCTGGACCAGTACCCTGATATTTGTCAACGAGTCCCATCCTTCAATATCCGCCGCTGTCGTGTCATCTGACAATTCGATTTCGTAATCACCGAATACTTCATGAAATGTGGAATTTAGTTTTTTTAATACATCGCCATGCTGCATCTCACTCATTCTAGTGCTCCTCAATTTCTATGGAATGCGCTGCCGGCACATACGCTCTGACATCGAGCGTCCACCTTGTTTGACCGCCATCGAGCGACTCAACCATTTCAAATCCCATATCCGCGAAATGGCTGCTAACCATGCCGTTGCGGTCCGTTGGGATGTAGCTACCATATATAAAACGCTTTGCGCATTCCTGCGTGCATGCTCGACTATGTAATTACATGTCATTTTCTCTACATCTCGTTTCAGCACGCTGCAGCTCATCAGCCATCCATCGATAACCAGAGCATCTGTTATTCCAGGTACCGAAGGTAACTGCAATTATGCCGTTGTCTCCAAATTTGTCAGAAAGCTGTATATATGCTGACATGTATTTCTCATCCTGCATCAGCATTTCCACTTCAGTGCGTGTTTTTCTCGTCGTTGTCAGGTTGAACTGCGTGCGTTTTATCGATCAGCTGTGTAATCCTGTCCAGCCTGGCCTCGTCGAAGCACCTTATTATTGCCCGCTGACCAAGTGATGCGAGGTAGTCACTATAGGAAGAAACCGTTGCCTTGAGAGAATCACGCAAGAAATTCTCATTATACTGCCTCGTTCGCGTAATGTCCGCCCTGCTCAGGCGAAGCCGAGTTCAAACGGGCTTTGTTCGATCCAGAAGAACATGGATATATGGCGAACTCCAAGCTCAATCGTGAGAACATCAGGAAGCTGTTTGCGCATCAGTTCGCGTTCTCGGACTGGCAGCTACGAAGCCACAAACGAATCAAGCCCAAGGTTCAGTTTTTCCGCAATGGCAATAATATTGTTTGGCTTTGGTTCCCAGTTGGCAACGAATACAGACAAAATCATCGACAACAGAGCACCATTTCCTGATTGTGAAGAAACGGTGCCTTGGCATTTGACTCGTCATTCTTGCTGCATACGGCCAGCAGCACGCCCCTGTTCTTTAGCTGCTGGATATATCTCTGGAAACACAGGTACGCCTCTCCTTCGGGACTGCCTTGGCCTATCCTGATTGATTCAATTCCGTCATCCCCAACGACACCACCCCATATCGTGTTATCAAGGTCAAGCACCAGCACCTTCCGGCTACCACCGTACATTGCGGCGATTATTGAAGATATTTTCTTGACGTATGGAACGATACACCTAAAAGATACAGGCAGTTTAGCATGGTGCCAGTACTTCATATCTGCCCAGATGGACAACCCAAAGAATGATGACATCCAGGCAACATCATTGATGTGCACGTAGGACGGCGAAATCTTACCAATCAGGGAATTTACTCTTGCCAGGTAACTGTTATGATCATTATTCAACCTTGTGGACAGGTTGCCGTTGGGCTTCCACGGAAGTTGGGTGAAGTTGTCAAATACAATCTCGCAACCTGTATTGTTATTAGCTGCTTCGCAGAGATCCAGCCAGTAGCGCGTCGTCCTCTCTGCCATGCTAACTGCTTCGTCGTCCGTGGTATTGATATCAGGCCATTCCGGTTGATTAAACGGGGCGTTAACCAGTACGATTACATCTGGAACAAATTGTGTGACTTCACTGTCAGCAGCCAGCATTTGATATGCATACGTATTGAACGGAACCTCAAGGATCTCACACCCTATGCCATGCGTATCCAGGGAGAATTCCAAGAGATCACGAAGAAAATCGGTACTAGCAGAACCCAGTAATGCGAGCTTGATTATTTTTCTGCGTTTGATACTGAGGTCGGCAAGATGCCTGGCTCTCTGCTTGCAGAGCTTGTAATAACTTGAATAATCAGAAGTCAGCATCCCTGACTGTCTGAGTTCATTCCATGAATTTCCGGTATCGTCTTTACTCACTTCGATTCAATTCCTTCCTGTTCAGGTCACTGGTCAGGCCCGTTTATCCCTCGCCCTGGTTGTACAGACTGCAAGCTGTTCATGTCCGAATGTGCATCACAGAGTCGGGCTATGAAAGATACAACAAATCGAAATATCCACAGGTTCTCCCTATCTTGAAAAGACCAGCGTTACACCGTTACCAAGGTAGGCTACAAGACCAGTAAAAGGCAGTTAACACGGTTACATTACATTATCCATACAAATCCAACCAGCACGACCTGCCGCCCGAAGTAGCGGCCGGCTAAAGGAGATCGGAAACCTTGCACAATTAGCGTCCGACTCTGTTGTTTATTGAACGGATTACCCACTTCGGTACGCCAGCGTCTGTAATAACCAGCAGCAGAAACACAGGCTGTAGTTTGCCCATGCACTGATGCCACGCAGACGTCGACTGGTGTACTGGTCGATCGGCACCAAGTTAATTTAATATACATTCTCCCTCTTGGGAAGAACCAGGAAGGCGGGATTGGATCAATATAGTAGGCTGAATAGCTTCACAAATTACACTGCACGTGCGGGACATGCCTCGTACTTCTCTCTAAGGGAAGGGAAGGGAAGGGTATATAGAACTACGCCATGCTGGAAAACGGGAGGTAAACAATCATGCGCATACCTGCCGTAATTCTGGCTGTCATATGCCTGTGTGCGTGCCAATCGACGACCGGTTATCGCTATCCGACGGGACCGACCCCAGAACCCGTCCTGGCATACGTCACCCTCAACCAGGACTTTCGCATTCGCCCGGATCGCGCCAGTGAATACATCCAGTACGGCGAGGTCAGGCCGTATGACAGGATCTCGGAATACTACCCGCATTGCAGCTTCGAATTGCGCACGGTTTCGGTATCCGAACGCACGGTACAGCCGGAGACGTTCACCGTGACCGGCATTCACCGCGACCGTTTCATGGCCAGCCTGGACGGCCTGATGCTGGCATCGTCAGGTGGCGGTGACTACAACATGGTGATGTCGACCACGACGATCTCGCTGCACTCCGACCGGCAGCCGGACGTCTTCCGCCTGAGCTGTCGCCAGCTCGAGGAGCCGTACCGGGCGCATCACGTGACAGTTGCACAGATGCAGCAGGCGCTGGGAGACCTGTTCACACTACGCTAGCCGCTGCGGACCGGGACCTGTATCCGTAATCGCCACGGGATCTGACCCCTGGCAAACCTGCGTGGATTCCGTGGCCGTTGCCAGTTTTCACACGCATCCAGACCTCTGACACAGCCGGTACGGGAAACACCGGCCGGCAGCCACAACGGCCGAGGCAGCCCGCTACTCCTGGTAATAGTAGTCGTAGCTGGTGAGGATATCCTGGGTAAAGCCCCAGGCCTCGTTGTAGGACAATCCGCTGTCCTTCGGGATGATGACCTTGACATATAGCGCGCCCGAGAATTCGTCCTTAAGGGCCTGCAGACGTTTGTCGAGTTCTTCCCGGGTTAGCGTCTCGTAGTCATCCTGTTCCATTTTCTTGAATTCCAGGTGATATTTGCCACCTTCCTTGCTGTAGCGCACCGATACCAGGTATTTGCCGACCGCGGTCCGCGCCGGTTTGATCAGCTTGTTGTACTTTACGCTGAGTTCTTCATATGTGCCCTGCAAACCGGTGAGCTTGAGTTCCGACTCGTCGTACTGTTTCCTGAGCGCGGCCAGTTCGTCGCTGCGCACCAGCACCTCCTGCTGCAGCGAGGCGTTGGTGCTGCTCAGGTGGGTCACTTCATCCTGCTTTTGCTGCAGATTCTCCTGCGCGAGCTTCAGGTCCAGGGTCGACTGGCGCAGACGCGCCTCGAGCTCCTGCCGGACAGTTTCGGCAGATCGAATCTGCTGGCGAGCCTTTACCAGTTCCCTGGTGCTCACCTGGTTCTGCTCGTTGCTGTGCATCAGCTGCATGCGCAGTTCGGATATCTCGCTCTGCGCCTGTGCCAACCGCTCCTCCAGCGTGGCGCTGGTCCGGGTGGCAGACTGTGCCAGCGCCTTGGCCTCGTGCTCCGACTCGATGGTGGCGCGCAGTTCACGCACCAGCTCCCAGTTACGCAGCATCAGGATGGTGCTGGTGATCATGAAGATCATCACCACAACCATCATGATGTCGGTGAAGGATGGCCAGAAACTGTCGCCGCCGGCGCTGTAGTCCCCGGCATACCTGAGATCGATAAACCCCTCGTCCATGCTCAGCTACCGGCTGTAGGCAACCGGAACCCGTCACGCAGCAACTGCTTGACCTGACTGATGTCGCCCGTGACCCTGGAGACACTCTCGGCAAGACCGCCGATGGTCGCGTCCAGGCTGTCGCCGGCCGAGGCGAAATCCTGCTGGATCTGCTTCATGCCGGCGGCCGCCTCGCGCAGGCCGCTGACCAGACCGGTAACCTCGTGCAACAGGCTTTCACTGTCGTGGGAGAACCTCGGCAACAGGTAAATCGAGGTGATCTCCTCCACCTTGCCGAGCACATTGGTCTGGGCGTCGCCCAGCTTGAGGAAGAAGTAACCGTAAAACAGGTAGCACAGGATGGCGGTGAAGGTGGTCGACAGCGCGGTGGCCATGCCGTGTATAACCATGCCCATGCTGCTGCTGGCCTGGATGTCCTCCAGCAGGTTGGAGGCGCCGGCCAGCGCGATGGACAGCGAGACGATGGTACCGAACACGCCGGTCAGGATCAGGATGTTGCTGACATACTTTGCGAAGCTGGTGCGGGTACTCTCGACCGCGAGCAGGGTGGCGGCAAGCGCACTGTGATTGATCTTTGCATACTGCTCGCTCAGCCTGCTCAGCGTGCTGTAGCGACGCGCGATGATGGAGCGGGCATTGACCCCCTTGAGCGGGTTGTCCTGACCGCTTTCGAGTTGAGTGGTGATGCGTTCCAGCGCCACCTCCTCGCGCATGTAACGCAGCAGGGACATTACGACCTTGATCAGCCCGAGCAGAAAGAGACCCAGGATGCCCCCGTTGATGAAATAACCGGCGGCGGTCAGCTGGCGGGTGAAATACAGCTGATCGATGAATTTGACATTCGCGATCAGGGCGACCACTACGATCAGCCCGAGAACCAGCATGCGCAGTAGCATGCGGCCGCTGAAATTGGCGTTGCTCTGGTTCATTGCATGTCCTTAATGAATATACCGATTCGTGATTGGCGCATATTACATCTTCCAGCAGCTTGCGAGAACGGGGGTCAGATCCCGGTTTCCCCACATACCCCTGTGCAGCCTTGACTCGCTGGAATATAAGGAAAAACCGGGATCTGACCCCGTTACCGGCCTAGGCCTTGTGGTAGATCCGCGCACCGCCGTCCTTGAATTCGGCGGCCTTTTCTGACATCCCGGCCTCGATGGCCACATCAATATCGGCAATGCCCTTGCCGGCGGCGTAGTCCCGCACGTCCTGGCTGATCTTCATGGAACAGAACTTCGGCCCGCACATGGAGCAGAAGTGGGCCACCTTGGCGGAATCCTTGGGCAGCGTGGCATCGTGGTAGGCGCGCGCCTTCTCCGGATCGAGCCCCAGGTTGAACTGGTCCTCCCAGCGGAATTCAAATCGCGCCTTGGACAGGGCATTGTCGCGGACCTGCGCACCGGGATGCCCCTTCGCCAGATCCGCGGCATGTGCGGCGATCTTGTAGGTGATGATACCCGTCCGCACATCCTCCTTGTCCGGCAGGCCAAGGTGCTCCTTGGGCGTCACGTAGCACAGCATGGCGGTGCCGTACCAGCCGATCTGCGCCGCACCGATCGCGGAGGTGATGTGATCGTAACCGGGGGCGATATCGGTCGTCAGTGGCCCGAGCGTGTAGAACGGTGCCTCATGACAGTCGTGCAGTTCCTTTTCCATGTTCTCGCGGATCAGCTGCATCGGCACGTGACCCGGGCCCTCGATCATCACCTGCACGTCGCGCTCCCAGGCAATGCGCGTCAGCTCGCCCAGCGTCTCCAGCTCGGCAAACTGGGCGGCATCGTTGGCATCGGCGATCGAACCCGGCCGCAAGCCGTCACCGAGCGAGAACGACACGTCGTAGGCCTGCATGATGTCGCAGATATCGGCAAAGTGCGTATACAGGAAGCTCTCCCGGTGATGCGCCAGACACCACTTGGCCATGATCGAACCGCCGCGTGACACGATGCCGGTCACCCGGTTCGCGGTCAGTGGCACCCACGCCAGGCGCACACCGGCATGGATGGTGAAGTAATCCACACCCTGTTCCGCCTGCTCGATCAGCGTATCGCGGAAGATGTCCCAGTTCAGCTCCTCGGCACGGCCATCGACCTTTTCCAGCGCCTGGTAGATCGGCACGGTGCCGACCGGCACCGGTGAATTACGCAGGATCCACTCGCGTGTCTCGTGGATGTTCCTGCCGGTGGACAGGTCCATCAGCGTGTCGCCGCCCCAGCGCACCGACCACACCATCTTCTCGACTTCCTCGGCGATCGAGGACGTCACCGCTGAATTGCCGATATTGGTGTTGATCTTCACCAGGAAATTGCGGCCGATGATCATCGGCTCCAGTTCCGGGTGGTTGATGTTGGCGGGGATGATGGCGCGGCCGCGCGCCAGCTCGTCACGCACGAACTCCGGTGTCACGCGCGCCGGCACGCTGGCACCGAAGCTGACCCCGCGGTGCTGTTTCAGCAGGCCGCGCTCATGGAGCGCGTCCAGGCGCAGGTTTTCGCGGATGGCGACGAACTCCATTTCCGGCGTGATGATCCCCTGGCGGGCGTAATGCATCTGGGTGACGTTGCGACCGGGCAGTGCACGGCGCGGCCGGCGGATATGTTCAAAGCGCAGTGTGGCCAGCTCCGGGTCGTGCTGGCGCAGCCGGCCGTACGCGGAACTCGGTCCGTCCAGCTGCCCGGTATCGGCACGCTGTGCAATCCAGCTGCCGCGCACGTCGGGCAGGCCGGCACACAGATCGATGTGCGCGTCCGGGTCGGTGTAGGGACCCGAGGTGTCATACACGGTGATGGGTGGATTTGCCTCCACCCCGAAGCTGGCCGGGGTATCGGCCTGGCGGATCTCGCGCATCGGCACGTGAATGTCCGGGCGCGATCCCTCGACATAGATGCGGGCGGAACCAGGGAACGGTCGGGTGACGTCGGCCGAGAGCTGCGCTGTCTTCCTGATGAAATCTTCCGGGATTGCACTCATGCGGCCGTCCTCTTCTCGTGTAGACAGGGTGCGCCGGCGAGTGCTCGAGCTTCCCTACGCCGGGATGACCCGGATCAGGTTTTAAGGGTAAATCTCAGCCCGTCGCACGGACACCCCCAGCTGGGGCTACACGTTAACCAATGGTCCGCCGCTTTGCAACAACACTTTCCGGGCGAACGAAAACAAGCCCATGTTTTGACTGTAAAACTTCAACCCTACCCCGAGCAGATTATTGCCAGGGCGGGGCAAAGCCCGTACTCTTGGCGGCCTTTGAGCGCAACGGGCGACAGGTACGCATGAATCCGGCAGAAATCGAACAGGCACGCTTCAACATGATCGTGCAGCAGATCCGGCCCTGGGAGGTGCTGGATCCCGCAGTGCTGGAGGCCATGCAGCACGTACCCCGTGAGGCCTTCGTGCCGGAACACTTTCGCTCGCTGGCCTTTGCTGACACGAATATCCCGCTGGGTCATGACCAGGTCATGATGAATCCCAATGTTGAAGGTCGCCTGTTGCAGGCGCTTGCCATACGGCCGCAGGACCGTGTGCTGGAGGTCGGTACCGGCAGCGGCTACCTGACAGCCTGCCTCGCCAGGCTCGGCGGACACGTCACCAGCCTGGAAATCCACCCTGATCTCGCCGACGCGGCCTCCGCCCGGCTTGCCGGGCTGGGTATCGGCACGGTCACCCTGCAGACCGGCGACGCCCTCAGCGCTGTCGACACCGATTTTCGCTATGACGTCATCGCCGTCACGGGTTCGCTGCCGGTGCTGAACCGGCAGTTTCATCGCAACCTGGTGACCGGTGGCCGTCTGTTTGTCATTACCGGCCAGTTGCCGATCATGGAAGCCCGCCTGATCACCCGCATCGACGAAAACCACTGGTCCAGCGAATCCCTGTTTGAAACCTGCATACCACCCCTGATCAACGCACCCGCTCCCGAGACCTTCACTTTCTAGCCGACCCCCGGCGGTAACCAGTATGCGCGAGATCACACCGGATGAGTGCAAGGCGTACATTGAGAGTGCGCCGGTAAAGCCCCTGCTGCTGGACGTGCGGGAACCATGGGAATACAACATTGTCCACCTCGAGGACGCCGTGCTCATGCCCATGCGCCAGGTACCTGTCGATGCCGACTCGCTTGATGCGGACAGGGAGATCATCGTAATCTGCCACCATGGTGTCCGCAGCCGGCAGGTTGCCCTGTTTCTGGAGGCACGGGGATTCAGCAATATCACCAACCTGCGTGGCGGCCTCGATGCCTGGGCACGCTATACGGACACGAGTCTGCCGACTTATTGATGAGAAACAAACAGACAAATGGGAAACAGGGGACAGACCACGTTTTTCTGAACCGACTGCAAAGACAGAACACATCAGCGAAGAAAAACGTGGTCTGTCCCCGACGACGATTTCCAGGACAACAGCTATGCCACGCATGAAGCAATCGATCAAGATGTTTTTCCTGTCCGGCACCCTGCTGGCAACCCAGGCCGCACCGGCCGACGACCTCGCCGCCGTCTACCACAAGGCACTGGCGGCCGATCCGGAGTACCTTGCCGCCAGTGCGGAACACCAGGCCGCGCTGGAGGTCAAGCCGCAAAGTCGCGCCGGACTGCTGCCCGACCTGGGACTGAGCGGCAGCGTCTCGCGCGACCGCTACGATCCCCGCACCAGCGGCCCGACCACCTATGCAACCAACAAGATCTACAGCATCAACCTGCGCCAGCCCGTCTATCACCGCGAGCGCTTCATCCAGCTCGAGCAGGCCGACAGCCGTATCGCGCAGGCCGACGCCGTGTTCACCGCGGCGCAGCAGGACCTGATCCTGCGCGTGGCGACCCGCTACTTCGATGTACTGGGCGCCAACGACAACCTGGCCTTCGTGCGCGCCGACAAGGACGCGCTGACCCGCACGCTGGATCAGGCGCAGCAGCGCTTCGAGGTCGGTCTGTCGGCCATTACCGACAAACTCAAGGCGCAGGCCGCCTACGACATCGCGATCAGTGACGAAATCAGTTCCGAGCAGCAGCTGGCCGATGCGCGCGAGGCGCTGCGCGAGCTCACCGGCTCACTGCCCGACTCGCTGGAAAGACTCAGGGACAAGATCCCGATGCCGGGACCCGAACCGGCCGACCAGGACCAGTGGGTCAAATCGGCCATCGGGCAGAACCCGCTGATGCTGGCGGCACACGCGGCCACCACCACCGCGAAACGGGAAATCCAGGTTCAGAGCTCCGGGCACTTCCCGTCACTCGACTTCACGGCGGACTACAGCTATCGCGACAGCAATTTCGGCGGCCTCACCGCGAACCCGCTGCAGCGCAACGACAGCAGCGTCGGGCTGGAACTCAGCGTGCCGCTGTATCAGGGCGGCGTGGTCACCTCGCGCACGCGCGAGCAACGCAGTCGCTACGAGCAGGCGCTGGAAGAGCAGGAGCGCCAGTACCGCGCAACGGAACGGCAGACGCGCGACAATTACCGCGGCATCGTCAGCGGCGTCAGCCGGGTCAACGCGCTCGAACGTGCGATCCAGTCCAATGAAAAGGCCTACGAGGCCGCAAAATCCGGATTCGATGTCGGCACGCGTGATATCGTCGACGTGCTCGACGCACAACGCGAGCTGCTGCGCGCCCGGCGTGACTACGCCCGCTCGCGCTACGACTACCTGCTGAATACCCTGAGCCTGAAACAGGCGGCCGGCATCCTCACCGAGCAGGACCTGCTGCAGGTCAACGAATTGCTGGTTGCGGATGACGGAAAACGCCGGCCGTTATGATCAATAATGGCCACGGAAGGACACGGAATTCAATATGTTCATTGTCTGACAGGAGACGATCGGGTTGAGCGAATAGCCTCGCCCATGCCAACCCCTTTACCCGTCGTCAATTCTGTTTAACCGAAAGGATCACCGGCAGGAATAACCGGCATGGTTGACTGTGATATCCTGATCAACCATATTTTCCGTGTTCTTCCGTGGATTCCGTGGCGATTATTCAGTTTTCAATACCCGGTTCATTCGCGGACAGCATCCGCTCCTGCAGCTGTAATGATTGAACTGAACACCGGAACACACCATGAGTGATAACGGCCTGCCCGAGCAACTGCCCGGCTTCGACGACCCGATCGGGCTGCTGCGCGCCTGCCACAAGAAAATGCTCGTGCATTGCGACCTGCTGGAGAGCCTGCCGACCAACCCGGATCCGGCTGCCGCGCTGCAGGTACTGCGCTATTTCTCCACCAACGCGGTGACACATCACCGTGACGAGGAGGAAGACCTGTTCCCGCGCCTGATTCGCCAGTCCATGAAGCTTGCCGACCTGGTCTACCGGCTGAAACAGGAGCACGCAGAGCTAGACCGCTTATGGGCCGGCATCGCAACCGGCCTGCGGCAACTGCCGCAGGCCCACAGCGACACGCCATTTCGCGAGGCAGTGCAGGCATTCTGCCGGCTGACCCGGGAACATATCAGTCGCGAAAATACGGAATTCCTGCCACTGGCGGCCAGCAGCCTGAGCAGTGCAACGCTCGGCGATATCGGCGAGGCCATGGCGGCACGCCGCGGTGTGCGTTACTCGGCACTCTGACACGATAACGCTATCTGCCGGTCGATCATCGCCAGTACAGCCGCCAGCGCGCCGCGATTCTTTGCCACCACCCTGCGACCCTCCTCGCCCGCATGGTGACGTGCATTGGCATCCTGCAACCACTCGCGCACCGTACGCTCAAGACCGGCCGCGCTCCCCACCTTCCTGCAGGCATTCGCCGCCAGCAACAGTTCGCAGATCCCGGCAAAGTTGAACACATGCGGTCCGGTTACCACGGGGATGCCGAGTGCGGCCGGTTCCAGCAGGTTGTGGCCACCGTGGGACACCAGACTGCCACCCACGAAGGCCACGTCGGAGGCGGCATAGAACAGTCGGCAGCTCGCCCATGGAGTCCCCGATAAACACCTGCGTTTGCGCGGTGCAGGGCTCTCGCGTACTGCGCAGTACCGTGTTCAGCCCGCGCTGATGACACAAGTCCGCGACCGGCTCGAAACGCTCCGGGTGACGCGGCACCAGTACCAGCAGGCAATCCCTGAACTGCTTGCACAGTTGCCGGAAGACATCGAGCACCAGTTCATCCTCGCCTTCGTGTGTACTGGCTGCGATCCACACCGGACGACTGGTGCCCCAGTCGCGGCGCAGTGCCTCGGCGCTCTCCAGCAGGCTCGGTACGGCACGCTGCTCGAATTTCAGGTTGCCGGTAACGGACACACGTGCACTGTCTGCGCCCAGGGCCACGAAGCGTTCTGCATCCGCGTCTCCCTGGGCGGCGATCTGTGTCACAGCGGCAAGCGTCTGGGCGACCAGCCCGCGAGCACGCCGGTAGCCCCGCACTGATTTTTCGGAAAGCCGCGCATTGAGCAGCAGCAGGGGGATCGACCTGCGCCGGCAGGTGATGAACAGGTTCGGCCACAACTCCGTTTCCATGACGATTGCAAGGCACGGCCTGACCCGGTCGAAGAAGCGCGTTACCGCGCCCGGCAGGTCATAGGGCGCATAGACGTGCGCCACCTCGCCGTCGAACAGCGACAGCACCCTTGCCGAGCCCGTCGGCGTCACCGTGGTGACCAGGATCGAGTGATCGGGATACTGTTCGAGCAATGCCCTGATCACGGGTTCCGCCGCCTGCACCTCACCGACCGACACCGCATGCAGCCAGATCACCCGTGAGCCCAGCGGCGGCTCGATAAACCCGAAGCGTTCCGGCCAGCGGCGCAGGTAGGCCGGTGAACGCAATCCGCGCCAGAACAGGCGCAACAGCACGGCGGGCGCCAGCAGGTAGAGCAGGATGGTGTAGACGATTCTCAAGCAGGACACCGATTGTTTGTTCGGCATCAGCATAACACACCGTTCCTGCGTTAATGACCGGCCGGATCCCGCAGCACCGGACTTGAATGCAACAAAAAACATAAAAATAGCCACGGAATCCACGGAAGAACACGGAAAGATCGATCGATCAACACACGCAGACATCCTTGCCAGCCCTCCCCACTGCGATACGGCTGCCCATGCAGTACACAAACCCGACTCAGGGAAACGGGGTGGTATGAATGATGGATACTCCCTCAATCCAGAAGTCTCCCGTCACGACATGAGTCGTATTTTTCCGTGTTCTTCCGTGGATTCCGTGGCAATTATCATGCGCACAGACCGGGAGCCCGGCACCATCAGGATCACCTGCAGGTGCAGGCCCGCCCGTAACTGATGCGACAAGTTCAGCCGGGGCGTTACAATGGCAGCCGGATCCCGCGACCGGTACCCTGCATGAGCAGTTCAACACCCCGCAGCCCCCGCTTGTATGCACCACGCTACTGGCCAACCTGGGTCGGGATCGCAGCGCTGTGGTGCCTGATCCAACTGCCCTTCAGCCTGCAGGTCCGGCTCGGCCGCATGCTCGGTCACCTGATGTGGGCCTTCGGCGGACGCCGCAAGCGCATCACGCAGACCAACATCGACCTGTGTTTTCCCGAGCTCTCCGGGGAGCAGCGTACCCGGATAGCGAGAGAGAACTTCGAATCCATGGGTATCGCCGTCCTGGAGATGGGCATGAGCTGGTGGGCATCCGAGCGACGCCTGCGCAAGCTGGTCACACTCGAAGGCATGGAGCACCTGGATGCGGCGTTGCAGGCGGGCCATGGCGTGATCCTGCTGGGCATCCATTTCACCACTCTGGAAATCGGCGGCCGGCTGCTGGCCATGTTCGCACACTTCCAGGTGCTGTACCGGGAAAACAAGAATACCGCCATGGAGTACGTCATCCACCGCGGCCGCAGCAAGTTCACCTACAAGCCCATCCTGCGCGACAACCTGCTCGGCATGCGCAGGAGCCTGCGCCAGAACATCCCGGTGTGGTATGCGCCGGACCAGGACTTCGGCATCGACAAGGGCATCTTCATACCGTTCTTCGGCATCCCCGCGGCCACCATCACCGCCACGTCCACGCTGGCGAAGATGGCGCATTCGCCGGTGGTGCCGTATTACCAGATTCGCCTGCCCGGGGCACAGGGCTACCGGCTCATGCTGCTGCCGGCACTGGAGAACTTCCCCGGCGCTGACATCGAGGCGGACGCCCGGCGCATCAACGCGGTGATCGAGTCCTGCATCCGCCAGCAGCCGGAACAGTATCTGTGGGCGCACCGGCGCTTCAAGACCCGGCCGCCGGGCAGTCCGCCGCTTTATCATTTCGGCAAGTGATCATTGTCGCTGCCGCTGCGCAGGAGGATAATCCCGCTGGTCATGCAGTCCACAGCGCTGCCGAAATGAATAATGAAACCGGTCGATCCGGGCGCCGGGGCAAGCATGTGCCACACGGACCGGACCCGCTTGCAACGGACAATGTCACCCTCGCAGAAAACCATACGTGTAAAACTGATCAGCCGCGTTGAGACGCGCACCTGGTTGCGCCAGTTTCCGGGACGTGTTCCTGTTTGGGGACGCTGCGAGTTCATCTTCGACATCAACGAGAGAGACTATGACTGGCTGGTGGTCTATGACGACATGCCGCCGCAGGATCGCGAGCGCTTCTCGAACCGGGAGGAAGTGCTGGCCTGCCTCCGACAAAATACACTACTGGTTACCGGGGAACCCTCCTCGGTCAAGACCTACGGCAGCGCGTTCACCGGCCAGTTCGGGTACGTATTGACCAGCCATGCGGACTGGGCACTCCCGCATCCCGGAAGAATATACTCCCAGCCCGCTCTGCAATGGTTTTATGGCCTGGGCAAACAGCATGAAATTCCGTATGACAGCCTGCTTGACACCGAATCCATCCAGAAGACGCGCAAGCTGTCGACCGTATGCTCAGTAAAGAAACAGAAACACACGCTTCATAACCGGCGCTATCATTTCACGACAGAACTGAAGAAGCTGATACCGGAGCTCGACATATACGGGCATGGCATCAGGGAAATGGATGACAAGGCAGAGGCCCTGCGCGACTACCGCTACCACGTCGCGATCGAGAACCACAGGGGCCTGCACCACTGGACGGAAAAGCTGGCCGATCCCTTCCTGGGGCTGGCACTGCCATTCTATTATGGCTGCACCAACGCCAGTGACTATTTTCCCGAGCAGGGCTTCATTGAAATTGACATCAACGACGTTGAGGGCACCGCCGGCATCATCCGGGCCGCGATTGACAACAATGAATATGAAAAGCGCCTGCCCTTTATCATTGAAGCGCGTAACAGGGTGCTCGAAAAGTACAATCTGTTTGCCGTCCTCAGCAGGGAGATAGCGCTGCGCCATCGGCCACGTACCGGAAACGAGGGCAGTGCAGTCTTGTACTCGCGTCGCAGAAGCAACAGAAAAAACCTGTCTGCCGTACTGCTATACCTTTACCAGAAGGGCCGCAACAGGCTGCTGCACCGCATCAGGGCTTCGTGACAGGCGCAGGAACAGAGAGCGCCCGTCTGATCTCCGCCCGCACTTCACCGACGGTGATGTCCTCGATTCTTTCCCTGTAGAGGCACCTGAAATTCCTGCGACCCATGTTGTTCATATAGCGGACTGATACTGCACCATACAAGGCAAGTCCGCTCGCACCAAGATGCGCTGCCAGGTGTGTGGGCCCGGAATCATTCCCGACGACAAAGGCCGCACCGGCCTGGACACCCGCCAGCCGGAAGAAATCCAGATACCCGTTCCCGCCGGTCAGCATGATGCCGGGCATGTCCCTGCACAACGCCAGGTCGTCAGGGCCGGGCGCTGTCACCACGCACATGCCGTCTGCGACCAGGGCACCGGCCAGTTCGCGGTAATGCGGCCAGCATTTCCGGGCATGCCTCAGCGAGGCACCCGGCATCAGAAGTACGTAGGGCCTTGTTACACCCGCATTGTCGAGCACATCAGACACGTCTTCCACAAACCACGACAGGTCGGGTTCGGTGGTATACATTGTCGGCACGCCGGCCGCCTGCAACTGCAGTGCAAACTCCTCCTGCCCTGTCATCGTACCGAAGGCCGGCACGTCGTACGGGTGCGAGCATCCTGCCGCGCATCCGGACCATGACGCCCGCTTCACAAACCAGTGATGGTAGAATGCCGTTCGTTTCGCCTTCTGCAGATCATAGATCATGTCGAAGCTGTCAAAGCGAACCTTCCGGTAAAGCCGGAACATGAGATCCAGGCGCCACCTGGGATCACGGGAATCGGTCAGCACATGATCCACCCACGGGCAGCGCTCGAATATCTTTCTGTAGGCGGGTCCGGTCAGGACGGTAATTTCGTCATCCGGATGATGGTTACGAATATCATGCACCGCGCCCGAGGAGACGATGATATCGCCGAATGAACCCAGTTTTATAACGAGTATCCGCCTGCGCATAAGCCGGCATCAGCTGTAGGATTCGTACGATTTTTCTTCCACAAGATCCGAATCCAGCAGCATGTTGATGCGCTTCTTCAGTTCGGCCCGCCTGTCATTGGTGATGTAGACCGCGCGCGCCAGCTTGATAAACTCTTCATCGAAGCGCTGTTCGCGCTCACAGCATCTGATGTCGTCCTCGATATCCCAGAGCCTGGCATTGGCATTACGCAGCTCTTCCATGACCGCCATCACTTCATCAGCAAGCGGCCCTGCATTGTCCATTGCCGACAGCAGCTCGGCCAGCTCCCTGTCCACGTTGACTTTCTTGCCTGCATCGGTAATTTTTTCCGCCTTTATCTGCAGGATGGTTATCTTGTCGAGCAATTCACCCCAGGAGGTCTGTATCGTTACCGCCATCTACATAGTCTCCGTATCAATACACCTGAACGGGCTGCCGAAACCCCTCGATCCGGATGCGATATCGCGGTTGATGAAACTGTTCGCACCGATGACCACGTTGTCCCCGACCGTGACCCCCATGGCGACCACGGCATTGGGCCCGATATAGCAGTTATCGCCAATCGTCACCGCGGCCCTGCGTATTCCCCCCTTGCCGAGGACGACATCCACGGTGTCATGGGTGTAGATCTGCACGCCGGCGGAGATGTGGCAGTTGTTGCCGATGCACAGTGTCGCCCCGGAACCGTCCAGGATCGTGAAGGGCCCGACCCAGACGTCCTCACCCGCCTCGACCTTGCCGAATACCAGCGCACTGTCGTAGATCGAGCTGCCCTTTCCGAACCCGAGGTAGCCGGCCTTTTCCCAGCGATCACTGACATAGTCGCCGAACGGCAGGGTGCGGTCGTAACGTGCACGCAGGGCACGCCGCGCCGACTGCAGGAACCGTTTGATCAGCCGCTCAAACATGATCCAGCACCGCGCGCAGCGTCTGTGCGATCTGTTCCACCTGCCACTCCTCCAGTTTGCCGTAGAGCGGCAGCACCAGCCCGGAATCGTACAGCCCCGATGCCACCGGAAAGGCATCCGCCGCATGGCCGTACCTGTCCCTGAACCAGGCCAGCCGGTGCAGGGCCTGTGCACCCAGGTTGCTCTCCACACCCCGCTCCCGCAGGCGCGCGATCACCCGGTCGCGGTCGATCACCGGTTCCAGCACCACCATGAAACTCTGCCACGAATGACCCGCGGCAGGCGCCGGCAGCGCCATGTGTTCCGCATCTGCCAGCAGGCCGGTATAAAGCCGGGCCAGTTCCCGCCGGCGCTGCAGTTCTGCCGCATAGCGCTCCAGCTGGCCGGTCGCCAGCGCCGCCTGGAAATCCGTCATGCGGTAGTTCAGACCTGCGGCGATGAAGTCTGTGCCCGCCGGCAGGCGTGTCATGCCGTGGTTTCTCAGGCATCTGATCTGCTCCGTCAGGACGGCGTCCCGGCACAGCACGGCCCCCCCTTCGCCGCTGGTGATGGCCTTGCGCGGATGAAAGGAAAAACACGCGGCATCACTGTAGTAGCCGACATGCTGGCCGTCTGCGATGGTGCCCAGCGCGCAGGCCGCGTCCTCGATCACCCGTATACCGGCCGCACTTGCCAGGCGGCAGATGCGCTCGATTTCCGCGGGGTAACCGAATTCGTGGACCACGATGATGGCCTTGACGGAGTCGCCTGCATGCCGTGCGATGCTGCCCTCGACCAGTTCCGGCGTAATGACGTAGCGCTGCGGGTGCACATCACAGAACAGGCTGCCGGCACCGAGATTTTCAACGGCGTTGGCCGTAGCTGGAAAGGTGAAATCGGCGACCAGCACCCGATCGTCACGTCCGATCCCCAGCGCCATCAGCGCCAGGTGCAGGGCGGCCGTCCCGGAGGAGACGACGGTGCACTCGCCAAATCCGGCGAACCGCGCCAGTGCCTGCTCGAGAGCCGCGACCCGGGCACCCTGTACGAGCTGGCCACTCCTGAGGACCTCGTTGCACCGGGCGATATCAGCCTCGCGGATATCCGGAGAGGCCAGTGGTATCACAACTTGTTTTCCTCGTACCAGCGGGCGGTGCGCCGGATGCCCTCCTCGAGGTCGACTTTTGCCTGGAAACCGAGGATATCCAGCGACTTCTTCGTCTCGGGGATGCGCAGCTCGATATCCGCCGACAGCGGCGGTGCGAACAGGACCTCCGATTTCGATCCCAGCACCCGGCACACGGTTTCCGCCAGGCCGAAGATCGTGGTCACGGCACGCGCATTCCCGATATTGAACGACTCACCGATGGCCTGCTGATTCGCCAGTGCCAGCAGCAGGCCGTCGATCATGTCATCCACGTAACACCACGCCCGGATCTGCGCACCGTCGCCGTAGATACTGATGGGCTCGTTGTTCAGTGCCTTGCGTATGAAGATCTGGATGGCACCCTCGCCGGTCTGCCCCGGCCCGTAGATATTGAACGGCCGGATCGACACGGTAGGCAGCCGGTACTGCGTGTAATAGGCATGGGACAGGTGTTCGCCGGCCAGTTTGCTGACGGCGTAGACCCAGCGCGCCTCGCCGGCGGAGCCGGCTACCGTCTGCATTTCCTCACTGACCCGGAAGGCCATGCTGCCGAACACTTCCGAGGTGGAAAACTCCAGTACCCTGTCGGAGATCCCGTTCTCATAGGCAGCCCTGAGCACGTTGGCCGTACCCAGCATGTTGACTTCCATGGTGGTGACAGGATTCTGTATGACGGTATCGATGCCGGCGATGGCGGCCGCGTGCACCACGATATCCGCACCGGCCATGGCCTGCTTCACAGCGGCGAAATCCAGCACATCACCCTCGATGAGCGTTACGTTCCGGTTATCCAGGAGATTGGAGTACCTGATGGTGTTGCGCTTGAGGTTGTCGAAGAGCACGATCCTGTTGTCCGCACACAGCTTGCCAGCCAGCGTGGAGCCGATGAAACCGGCGCCACCGGTGATGAAGAGCGTCTTGCCGCTGATGGACATGTCGAGTTCCCTGGAGCAGATACCACCGCCAGCCGGATCGCCGCGGCTAAAGATGACGGATTATAGCAAATCGGCCGGCTCCGGCAGCGTCAATATTGCCCGTCGGCGTCGACACCGGGGTATTCTATAACGGCTGTGTGCCTGCCCGGCCAGCGACGGTGGCGACTGAACGGAACATGATATGAGCGATTCAATGCGGATACTGCAACTGCCTACCGAAATCGCCGGACAGGCGAACCTCACCGCCAGGGGTCTGCGCGAAATCGGTTACGAGGCCTACAACGCCGCCAAGAAGAACCCGTTCGGATACCCGGTGGATATCAGCTCCTGCTTCAGGACGCTCGACCGGGTAAGAAACCCGTTGCTGTTCTTTTCCTGGGTCGAGCGCTTCGACGTCTTTCACTACCACAAGTCCCCGTTTTTGCCCAGGGGCCTCGATATCCGCATCCTGAAGAAAAGACGCAAGGCCTTTACCGTGGAATTCTGGGGCAGCGATATCCGAATCCATGATATCGAGCAGTCACGCAATCGCTTCTTCGCAGGCGACAATATCGGCAACCAGGACAAGAAGAAACGGCGCCTGGAATTCTGGTCCGGCATGACCGACCAGGTGGTCATGTCGGACAACGCCATGGATATCTTTCTCAAGCCCTACTTCAGCAAGATACACATCGTCCGGCAGCGCGTCGACACGGCGGCATACGAACCGGAGTACCCCGACCCGGAGCAGCACAAACCGGTAATCGTGCATGCCCCGAGCGTTGCCGGGGTCAAAGGCACGCAATTCGTCGAACGTGCAATCGGGGAACTCGAGCGCAAAAAACTGGCCTTTGAATATGTCCGGGTCAAGGGCCTGCCGCACCACGAGGCGATGGAGATCTACCGGCGCGCCGACATCATTGTCGACCAGCTTGCGCTGGGCTCGCACGGGGTGTTCGCCTGCGAGGCCATGGCGCTGGGCAAACCGGTAGTCTGCTATATTCTGGACGAACTGCTCCCGACCTATCCGGAGGGTTTTCCCATCGTGAATGCAAACCCGGAAACCATCGACGGGGTACTGGAAGAACTGGTGCTGTCACCGGAAAGACGTCACCGCATCGGCAGAGACAGTCGCGCCTACGCAGAACGCGTTCATGACATCCGGCAGGTCGCGCGACGGCTGGTCGAGATCTACCGGACGCTCTGATCAGCCCAGCAGGCGCGCGAGTGCCGCGACCACGGCATCCTGCTCGGCTTCCTCGAGGTAGGGGTGCATCGGCAGGCTCACGACCCGTGCCGCGGCGTACTCCGTGTTGGGCAGCACCGCCTGCGATATCCCGTGGCGGGACAGCGCCGGCTGTGCATTCAGCGGCAGCGGGTAATGCACGGCCGTGGGTATGCCCGCGGCCTGCAGGCCCTCCCGGATACGCTCGCGCTGTTCCACTTCCACGGTGTACTGCGCGTATACGCAGGTGTTATGGCGTTCGATAAACGGCGTCCTGACGATGTCCCTGAGCAATTCGCTGTAGCGCTCGCCGACCCGCTGCCGCCGCTCGACCTCGTCGGGAAAGATCTCCAGCTTGGCCAGCAGTATCGCCGCCTGCAGGGTGTCCAGCCGCCCGTTGATGCCGAGCCGCGCATGGTGGTAGCGCCGGTCCTGTCCGTGCACGCGGATCTCGCGCATGCTGTTCGCGAGCTGTTCGTCGCTGGTGAAACACGCACCGCCGTCGCCGTAGGCACCCAGCGGCTTGGTTGGAAAAAAGCTGGTGCAGCCGATGGTGGTGAGCGCGCAGGACGGCCGGTTTTTATAGGTGGCGCCGAAACTCTGCGCCGCGTCCTCGATCACCGGCAGGCCATGACGCGCGGCGATGCGATTGATGGCGTCGCAGTCGGCGCACTGTCCGTACAGGGAGACCGGTATGATGGCGCGGGTGCGCGGGGTAATGCAGCCGGCCAGACCGGCGGGATCGAGATTCCAGGTAGCCGGGTCGATATCCGCGAATACCGGTGTCGCCCCGAGCAGTGCAATGGTCTCCCCGGTGGCGATGAACGAGAACGCCGTGGTGATGACCTCGTCACCCGGCCCGATACCCAGCGCCATCATCGCAATCAGCAGGGCATCCGTGCCGCTGGCCACGCCGATACAGTGCTCGACGCCGACCTGCGCGGCGAGCCGCTGTTCCAGCTCCGCGACCTCCGGTCCCATGATGTAACGGCCATGCGCCAGTACGGCATTCAGGCGCCGGTCGATCTCGGGGCGTATGCGCTGCTGCTGCCGGGCCAGGTCAATAAATTGCATGTCATGGATACCTTTGCAAACCTGATGGGGTCAGATCCGGATACACACCGGGAATGAGAAATCCATTCAGTCGCTGTCAGCGGCCGGTGTGCACGTCACCGTGCCATTTTCCAGCCGGTAGACTGCACCGGTATGAGCACAGCTGGCGCGGGCACTGCCCGACAGCGGCAGGTCCAGCCGTTCACCGTAGGCACTCATCCAGCCGACCTGGCGTGCGGGTACGCCGGTCACCAGGGCAAAATCCGGCACGTCGCGGGTGACCACGGCGCCGGCGCCGACAAAGGCAAACTGTCCGATAGTGACCCCGCAGACGATGGTGCAGTTGGCGCCGAGCGTTGCCCCGCGCAGGACCCGCGTGGCGCGGTACTCGTCCTTTCTCGACACCGCGGCGCGCGGATTGATGACATTGGTGAATACCATGCTGGGGCCGCAGAACACG
The DNA here is from genome assembly GCA_963803275.1 of uncultured Gammaproteobacteria bacterium. Lineage (GTDB taxonomy): Bacteria > Pseudomonadota > Gammaproteobacteria > UBA9214 > UBA9214 > UBA9214. The sequence continues at coordinate 341,121 of CAWDLS010000002.1, forward strand.
TCGTCCTCCAGGAGGACCTCGTCGTACACGGAGACGTTGTTCTGGATCCTGACGTTGTTGCCGATGCGCACCCGGTTGCCGACAAAGACGTTTTGTCCGAGGCTGCAGCGCTCGCCGATGCGCGCGCCCGCGCAGACGTGCGTCCAGTGCCAGATTCGCGTTTGCGCCCCGATCTGCGCACCCGCGTCGACGATGGCGGTACTGTGTATATCCGGTGTCAAGCGCGCTGCCGCTCAGTATTCAAGGGGCAGGGAGACACGCCGGCCATCGCGCGCCGACAGGTAGGCGGCGATCAGCACCTCGAGCGAGCGCAGGCCCTCCCGCCCGTCGGTCTCCGGCTCGGCCTCCCCGCGCAGCGCCTTGATCACGTTGTCGTAATACAGCGGATGTCCGTGGCCATACACCGAGGTGGTCTGGTAACTGGTCTCCGCCACGCGCTCGTCATCCGCATGCGGTACATCGAATTCCCAGTGCTGGATCTCGTTGACCGCGACACCACCGACCCGTACCGTGCCGCGTTCACCGAGGATCGTGATCGACCCCTCGAGGTTCTTCGGGTAGGTGAGCATGGTGACATTCATCGAGCCCATCGCGCCGGAGCGCCAGCGGATGTTCATGGTGGCGGTATCCTCGACCTGGATGTCGCGGGCCAGCGTGCCCGTGTAGGCCTGCAGGCTCTCCACCGGGCCGATCAGCCAGTCCAGGAGATCGACGTAATGGCTGGCCTGGTTCATCAGCGCGCCGCCGTCGAATTCCCAGGTGCCACGCCAGGCGTCCATGTCGTAGTATTCCTGCGGCCGCGTCCAGAACACGTTGATCACTACCATGTTGATGCGCCCGAAGCGCTTCTGCTGGACGGCGCGCTTCAGCAGCTGCAGCGTGGCATTGCCGCGGTTCTGCTTCACCACGAACAGGTGCACGCTGGCCCGGTCACAGGCCTCGACCATGTGCAGGCCGTCCTGCCAGCGCGTCGCCATCGGCTTTTCCGTCATGACGTGGCGTCCGGCGCCGGCAATTCGTATGGTCTGGGACGGGTGCAGGCCGCTGGGCGTGCACAGCACGACCAGGTCCGCACCGGCATGTTCCAGCAGGTCATCGACCCCGGTATATCCGGGCGCGCCGGTCCTGTCCATCGCAGCCGCCAGGCGCGCGGGACTGGTGTCGCAGACACCGACCAGTTCCACGTTGTCGGCGTGCTGGTCGATTGCCTCGAAGTGCTTGCCGGAAATCCGGCCGCATCCGGCCAGCGCGATCCTGATTTTCCGGTCGGTAATGTGGGCAGTTTTTCTGAACATGTCAGGCCATTCCGGTTTGATAATGCAGTCCAGTGTTTTCCAGCAGCAGAAGCGGCAGACCGTGATGCTATCACACCGCCGCACGCACATCTGCACGCTCGTCCAGCAGCGCGCGATAGACCGCGATGGTGTGCTCGACCATGGCATCCAGCATGAACTCGCGCGGGATGCCCGCGCGGGTCCCGGTGACCGGTATCGCGTAAAGCCGCCGCAACCGGTCACACAGCCCGTCGGGGTCGCGGTTGCCGACAATAAAACCGTTGCGGTGATCCACCACCAGGTTTTCCAGCCCCTCGAAGGTCGTCGCCACCACCGGCGTGTTCATCGCCAGCGCCTCGACCACGGTCCGGCCGACATTGCCCATCTTCAGCGAGGCATTCACGACCACATCGCTAAGCTGGTAGATCTCAGGCATACGTGACTGCCCGCCCGTGAACAGCACGCGATCCTCCACGCCGGCTGACCTGGCCAGCCGTTGCAGGTCCGCGAGGTAACCACGCTTGTCCTCCCTCACGCCGCCGACGATCAGGCCGGTGATTTCCGGAATACTTTCCCGGCAGCGTGCGATCGCCGTGATGAAGGTCTCATAGTCCTTCAGCCAGGTTATACGGCCGACGCTGGTAACAACAAACCGCTTATCGAGCCCGTAGCGCCGCCTGAAATCCGCGATGAACTGCCGGTCGGTGGTTTCCGGGTTGAACAGGTCCATGTCCACGCCGCGCTGGATCACCGAGATCCGTCCGTCATCGACCGGGTAGTGCCGCCGGATATGGTCCCTGACGACGTCACTGACACAGATGACGCGATCGCCACGCGACATGATCCGGCTGTAGGCGCTGACGCTGTTCATGCCATGCACGGTCGTGACGAACGGGTAGTGCGGCCTTCTGTTTGCGAACCAGGCCAGCCAGGCCGGCACGCGGCTGCGGACGTGCACGATATCGGGCCGGATTGCGCGCAGCAGGCCGCGCAGCCCGAATACCCGCGCCGGCAGGGTCAGTGGATTCTTGGAACATACGTCGTAGCGGATATGCCGGCCGCCATCCCGATCGATCTGCTCCACCAGCTTCCCGCCCTTGCTGATGACCAGGCTCTCCATGCCACGCCTGACGAATTCGCGGTTGAGCTCGACCACGCCGCGCTCGACACCGCCTTCATTGAGTTCCGGGAGCAGCTGGAGGATTTTCATCGGTTACGTGAGGGGTTGTCTGGTTACGCCGGTGACCGCCGGCGCCTGGATCGACTGCCAGGCATTATGCCCGTGGGCCCGCGGCAGACAAGCAGCACTGGCTCAAGGTACGGCCTGTGGTGAGGCACAGCCGCCGGACAACCATGCATCAGCGATCCACGCGGCACAGCGCGCCGCTTCGTCGAAGGGTTCGGCAGGCGCCCGCAGCGCACGACCCTGCCGCCACGCACCGAACCCGGTGACCAGCCCGTCCTGCAGCAGCTGCGCCACGCCACGCGCCAGTCGGTCCCGCTCGTTGCGCCAGGGCACCGTCAACAGCCCGACTGCGGCACCCGAGGTCAAGGCCTCGTAGATCATGGACACGCTGTCCTGCGTGACCCAGACGTGCGACGCCCGTGCCAGCCTGTCCGGCAGCCAGTCGGGACCGGTCTGCTCCCAGGGTACGACGGCGCCCGGCACGCCGGGAGCCGCCGCGAGTTGCTCAAGAAAGGCCCCGGGCGTCCGGCGTGACGTGGTCAGCGTCCAGTGCATCCCGGGAGAGCGCGCCAGCAACTCCCTGACCTGAGCCACCACCGCCGCCGTGGACCACTCGACGTGGGCGGACGGGCCACCGATCAGTATCTGCCCCGTACCGGCCTCCTTGTCCCTGCTGTACCGGACCCGGTTCAGCACGCCGCGCGTGACCAGGATGTTGTCCGCCGCGGGCGGCGTGTCATGCGCCGGGATGATGCACAGGTCGAACCAGGCCGCCGGCAGTCCCGGTTTCATCAGCACGACCGACCGGCCGCCGCGCGCCCGCCGGGCCGCCAGCAGGGACAGGTGGGTGGCGTGGCCGGCACCGATCAGCAGGTCGGGCGCCGGCAGGCTGCCGCCGGCAGTGAGGCGGCCTGTCAGCAGGGCACGCAGCGCCACGCCCGGGCCAAGGGCGGGCAGCAGGTAGTCATCGACCGGGAGGCGGCGCTGCAATGCCGCCAGCAGCCCGGCGGACTGGTTCTGATGACCGGGTTTGCCGTCGGTGAAGCGCCAGACGGTCAGCGGGTGGCGGTGTTCGTCCGCTGCACGGGTACGGGTACCTGCGCCGGCTGCGCTGTGTTCAGGCGTGCTCGCGGCCAAGGCCGCTCCTACGACCTGCCCGCATCAGCAAGGGTATAGTCGGCTCCGCAATAGGGACACTTGGCCCTGCCGGTCGCTTCGATGGACAGGTAGACCCGCGGGTGGGAATTCCACAGGCTCATGCCGTCCAGCGGGCAATGCAGGGGCAGGTCGGCGCGGGTCACCTCGTAGTGACTCGCGGCATTGGGCTCGATGTATACCTGTCCGCCGGTCGCGTCAGCGGTATGTGGATTTGGCACTGTGCTCTCCTGCGGCCTGGCTTGCCAGGCAATTGACCCGGACAATTATGGCATGATAGCGCGGTCGGAGGCACCTGTTCACGGCAATCGCCGGTAATTGCGCCCGCGCCCTGTATAATCGCATGAGGCAATAAAATCAGGCCCATAGCGGCACGCGCCCGACCCCGGACAACGCACAGACATGGACAGACCGACCACCACCAAAGACCTGTACCGGCGTCTGCTGCGCTACGTCGTGCCGTACTGGAAGATGTTTGTGCTGGCAATCGTGAGTATCATGGTGCTTGCCGCGACCGAGCCGGCCATCCCGGCACTGATGAAACCGCTGCTGGACGGGAGCTTTATCGAAAAGGACCCGGCCACCATCCGGCTCATGCCGATCCTGCTGATCCTGCTGTTTGTGGTGCGCGGCATCTCCAACTACATCAGCTCGGTCGCGCTTGCCTGGGTATCCGGCAAGGTGATCAAGGACCTGCGCACGCACATGTTCGGCCGCCTGCTGGCGCTGCCGAGCCGTTTCTATGACAGCAACCCGACCGGCACACTCATTTCCAAGCTCACCTTCAACGTGGAACAGGTCGCGGCCGCGGCCAGCGACTCGCTGCTGACCCTGGTGCGCGACACCCTGTCGGTGATCGGGCTGCTGGCCCTGATGGCCTGGATCAACTGGAGGCTGTCGGTGATCTTCTTCATCGTGGCACCCGCCATCGGTATCGTGGTAAGACTCATGAGCGGCCGCCTGCGCCGGCTCAGCACCTTTTTGCAGCACGCCATGGGCAACATGACCAACATCATCGAGGAGGCGATCAAGGGCAACCGCGTGGTCAAGCTGTTCGGCGGCCAGCACTATGAAAACAGCCGCTTCGATGCCGTCGCGAACCGCGTACGCCACATGAACCTGAAGATCATCGCCACCTCGGCCGCCAATGTCCCCGCGGTACAGCTGATCGCGGTCATTGCGCTGGCGATCATGATTTACATCGCGTCCTCGCAAACACTGGAGAACGAATTTACCGTGGGCAGTTTCATTTCGTTTTTCGGCGCCATGGGGCTGCTGTTCGCACCCATCAAGCGCCTGACCCGGGTCAACGAACAACTGCAGCGCGGCATGGCGGCGTCGCAATCCATCTTCGACCTGCTGGAGCAGGCACCGGAGCCGGAGACCGGCAACCGGCGCCTGACCGCCATAGCGGGCGCCCTTTCGTTTCGCCATGTCTGCCTGCGTTACGACAGCGGCAACATCCCGGCGCTGGACGACATCAACCTGGACATCGAACCCGGAGAAACCGTAGCGCTGGTCGGCAGGTCCGGCAGTGGCAAGTCCAGCCTGGCCGCGCTGGTGCCACGCTTCTACCAGCCGACCGGCGGGCAGATCCTGCTGGACGGTACCGACCTGCAGGTCGTGAACCTTGCCGACCTGCGGGCGGGCATCGCGCTGGTGAATCAGGACATCGTGCTGTTCAATGACACCATCGCGGCCAACATCGCCTATGGCAGCATGCGCGACGCGGCCAGCGCGGCGATCACCGCCGCGGCCGAGGCCGCACATGCGATGGAGTTCATCCGCAACCTGCCGGATGGCATGGAAACGCTGATCGGCGAGAACGGCGCGCGCCTCTCCGGCGGCCAGCGGCAACGGCTGGCCATCGCGCGTGCCTTGCTGAAGGATGCGCCGATCCTGATCCTGGACGAGGCCACCTCCGCGCTGGACAGCGAATCCGAACGGCACGTACACAGCGCGCTGGGCACCCTCATGCAGGGGCGCACGTCCCTCATCATCGCGCACCGCCTGTCTACCATCGAGCATGCCGACCGCATCGTGGTGCTCGACAATGGCCGTATCGTGGAGAGCGGTTCACACCGCGAACTGCTGGACAGGGGCGCAGCCTACTGGCGGCTGTACGACGCGCAGCTGAACCAGACCTAGGAGCCTGTCCGGGTGAAGACAGCAAACGCCTGTTCTTCGCAACCTGGCGCGAGACCCTGTCTGCGCGGCTGCATGACGGCTTACACCACCGTCAGCCAGTCCCGATACTTGTCCAGCCGTCCGTGCACCACGTCGAAATACAGTGACTGCAGGCGCGTGGTGACCGGGCCCCGGGTGCCCGCGCCGATGACGCGGTTGTCCACTTCACGGATCGGCGTGACTTCCGCCGCGGTGCCGGTAAAGAAGGCCTCGTCGGCCAGGTACACCTCGTCGCGCGTAATGCGCTTTTCGCGCAGGACATAACCCTCGTCCGCCGCCAGCCGGCCAATGGTGTCGCGGGTGATGCCTTCCAGTGCCGAGGTCAGGTCGGGCGTATAGATGACGTTATCGCGCACGATGAAGATGTTCTCGCCGCTGCCCTCCGCCACGAACCCCTCCACATCCAGCAGCATGGCCTCGTCGTAGCCGGAGGTGAGCGCCTCGTTCAGCGCCAGCATGGAATTGATGTAATGCCCGTTGGCCTTCGCCTTGCACATGGTGATGTTGACATGATGACGCGTGTAGGACGAGGTCTTGATGCGGATCCCCTTCTCCATGTTCTCGGCGCCGAGGTAGGCACCCCATTCCCACGCGGCAACGATTCCATGTACCTTGAGGTTGTCCGCGCGCAGGCCCATGCCTTCCGATCCGTAGAACAGCATCGGGCGGATATAGGCGGACTCGAGCCCGTTCTCGCGCACCACGGTACGGTGCGCCTCGGCCAGTTCAGACCGGTCCCAGGGTACCGGCATGTTCATGATGTGTGCAGACCCGTACAGGCGCCGGAGGTGTTCAGGCAGACGAAAGATCGCGGTACCCTGCTCCGCGCGGTAGGCACGGACGCCTTCGAATACGCCCATGCCGTAATGCAGGGTATGGGTCAGCACATGGACCTGCGCCTCGCGCCAGGGCACCAGCTGCCCGTCCATCCAGATGACGCCGTCACGGTCAGACATTGACATAGCAAAATACTCTCCAAAATAGCTTATACATCATGTGCAGCGTACCAGACGGAACGCGGGATCCGGCAACGTGCAAGCCTGGAATTACAGCCGCAGGATACTCCCGGTTTGTTGCACGTTTCACCACTACGACTCACGTCCCGGTCATCACCTGCTGCCAGATACGGCACACCGCCGCGCGCTCCGCCACCAGCACATCGCGGCCTATCATGGCCGGCGCATCCTCCAGCACCCGGTGGTTGATGCGTTCACGCAGCATGCGATAGGCATTTGACAGCGCCTCGACATCCTGCGCGGGCAGCAGGCTGATGCTGTCGATGGCCCGCAGCAAGCCAAGTGTCGAGGTAGGACGCAGCAGCTCGGCATGCGTGCCGGACCAGCGCAGGACCATGAATTGAACCATAAATTCAATATCAACGATACCGCCCGTCCCGTGCTTGAGGTCAAATTGGCCGGTATCCGACTTGTCCAGTTCCTGGCGCATACGCCGGCGCATGTCCACCACATCGGCCAGCAGGGTGCCCGCATCCCGCGGCCGTGCCAGTACCCCGTTGCGTATGTGTTCGAACTGCCGGGCGATCTCCTCGCCGCCGACCACAATGCGCGCACGGATCAGCGCCTGGTTCTCCCAGGTCCAGGCGCTGCCCTGCTGATACTCGTCAAAGGCCTCCGTGCTGCTTACCAGCAGACCCGAATTACCGTTCGGACGCAGCCGCATGTCCACCTCGTAGAGCAACCCTGCCGAGGTAAAGGTATTCAGGATATGGATGATGCGCTGGCTGAGGCGGGTGAAGAACACGTTGTTATCGATGACCAGGGGACCAGCGGTATGCTGTTCGCTGCCACTGCTGTCATGCAGGAACACGATATCGAGATCCGAGCCGTAACCCAGTTCGTAGCCACCCAGCTTGCCATAGCCCACGATGGCAAACCCCGCCTCGCACGGCTTGCCGTGCCGCAGGTAGCACGGGCTGCCGTGTCGGTCGACCAGGTGTTGCCAGGCCAGCCGCATAACCGCCTCGAGTACCAGCTCGGCAATCGTGGTCAGGCGGTCGGCCACGTCGGTCACCGGCAGGCCGGCAAGGATGTCGGTGGCGGCCACATGCAGCATGGCCGCCTGGCGGAATTGCCGCAGCTGGTCCATCAGCTGCTCGAGATCATTAGCCGGAATCCCGTCCATACGCACCTGCAGCATGTTTCGCAGCCCGGCCCAGTCGAGCGGCTGGAACAGCGTACGCGCGTCGAGCAGCTCATCGAGCAGGATCGGGTGCCGGGCAAGCAGGGCCGCGATCCAGCTGCTGGCGGCGCACAGCTGTGCGAACCGGTCGAGCGCCGCGGGATTCTCGACCAGCAGCGACAGGTAGGTAGTACGTCCGGAGATGGCTTCCAGCAATGCGCCCATGCGTTTCAGCACCGCCAGTGGCCGCTCGCTTCCGGCCGCGGTACTCAGCACCAGCGGCATCAGTTCGTCCAGCTGTCGCCGGCCCTGTTCGCCGAGATAACGGGACACCTGGCCATCACGGAACTGTCCAAGCCATCGCAGCACCTCACCGGCTTCCGGGTAACCGGCGTCTTCCAGCGCACGCACAGCGTGAACATCGCCGATGTCACCGCGCCAGACATCGCCCATGCCGCGCGTCCGGTCAAGGTGCCGTTCCCCGACCCGCGCGCGCGGCGTGGCAAACACCAGCTCGAAGTGTTCCTGTACCAGGCTGCGATGACGGGCCAGCTCACGCGCAAAGGTATCCCAGTCGGGGCAGCCCATGGCAAAGGCCAGCCGTATCCTGCCCGTTTCATCTGCCGGCAACGCGTGCACCTGGCGATCCTCCCAGGCCTGCAGGCGGTTCTCGGTGCGGCGCAGGAATACGTAGGCCTCGGCCAGCTGCCTGGTCACCGCAGCCGGCAGGTAACCAAGTGTGGCAAGCACATTGAGAATTACCAGCACACCACGCTGCTGCAACACCGGCAGGCGCCCGCCCCGCACCAGCTGAAAGGCCTGCACGATGAACTCGATCTCGCGAATACCACCAGGGCCCAGCTTGATATTGTCCTGCATGCCCTTGCGTTCGACTTCGCGGATGATCTGCTCCTTGAGGCCTCGCAGCGATTCGAGCGCGCTGAAATCGAGATAGCGCCGGTAGACGAAGGGGTGCAAGAGCTTCATCAGGCGGGCACTTGCCTGTGCCGGACCGGCCACCGGCCGCGCCTTGATCATCGCATAACGCTCCCACTCGCGTCCCTGCAGCTGGTAGTAGTCCGCCATCGCGTCGAAGCTGGCGACCAACGGCCCGCTGTCGCCGTAGGGTCGCAGACGCATGTCAACCCGGAACACGAACCCATGTTCCGTCTGCCGGTCCAGCACGCGGATGAGCTGCTGGCCGATGTGCAGGTAGAACTCGTCGGCACTCTGGTGATGGCGATGCCACGCCGTGCTCTCGTCCGGATAGGCGAAAATCAGATCGATATCGGAAGAGAAGTTGAGTTCGTGTGCACCGAGCTTGCCCATGCCAAGCACCACGAGTGCGGGTGCAAGCTGTTTTGCGGTTGCGCCCGCCTGCTTGACGGCCCAGGCGTTGATCAGTTCCAGGGTACTGTCGATGCAGGCATCTGCCAGACCGGTGAGGTCGTACAGCACCTCGTTGAGGGGAGCCCAGCCGGCCAGGTCGCGCCACGCAATGCGCACTATCTCCTGCTCGCGGAATTCGCGCAGCACACGGGACAAGGCAGCCTCGTCCCTGACATGGATCAGCGCCGTCGCCAGCTTGCGGGCATGGTCACCGGGTACGTAATCCCCCAGCAGGCAACCGTCTTCCAGCAGGCGGTAGAGCACACCGGGATTGCGCTGGCAGACCTGTGACACGAATTTGCTGCAGGCCCATACACGCTGCAGGCCAGCAATGAATTCCGGGTGTGCGGGGGGAGTAAAACCGGCCTCTGCACTGGCCTGCGCAAAGGCCTCCCAGGCCTCACCCAGCGGTTCGCGCAGAACTTCCGGCACGGTGCTGGCCCGTCTGTTGCCGCCTGCCGGCCTGTGTCCCTTGCGCGTCATGTTTGGTGTTCAAGTTTGCTGAGCTGCCAGCCGACAATTTCGAATCAGGATGATTATATACAAGCCAGAGTGAAAGAAAGTGATTTCAGGGCCTGCCGGAAATGCCAGTGGAAATAGACACAGCGGGCCTGTATCCCGTCAGCCGTACGCCGGCCGGGCACGGGCTGGTGGGTGGGAGCGGCAGTGCTCCGGCCTTGCGTGTGCGAGGCACACGATGCAATGCGCGGGATGTGAAACGTGAACTGGATACGGTTTCTGCATTTAACCTGTCACGATTCACGCCTTGCACTTGACCTGCGTCCCGGCTAGCAATCACTATAGCAGCCTGCAACACAACCTGAAATGACGCAATGAAATATCTGGTTACAGGTGGCGCCGGTTTTATCGGTTCTCACATCACAGAGCGCCTGCTCACCGACGGACACCAGGTCCGCATTCTGGACAATTTTTCGACCGGCAAGCGCGAAAATATCCCGGTATCCGATGCAACATCGGTCATCGAGGGTGATGTGGGCGACTTCGACACGGTGCGGGAATGGATGGAAGGCATCGATATCGTCTACCACGAGGCGGCCATCGCCTCGGTGCCCGAGACGGTCGACAACCCGCTGGACAGTGCACGCACCAATTATTGCGGTACCCTGAATGTACTGGAGGCGGCTCGCCAGGCCAGGGTGCGGCGAATCGTGTTCGCCAGCTCCGCTGCCGTTTACGGTGACCTGCCGGGACTGCCCAAGACGGAAGACATGCCGGTCAGGCCGCTGTCCCCGTATGCAGTCGACAAGCTGGCCTCCGAGCACGCCTGCCAGGTTTATTCCCACCTGTACGGTCTGGAGACGGTGGCACTGCGCTATTTCAATGTATTCGGTCCGCGCCAGGACCCGTCCTCACCCTATTCCGGCGTCATTACCCTGTTCGCGGACAGCATCAGGCAGGGTAACCAGCCGGTCATCTACGGCGACGGTGAACAATCCCGCGACTTCGTGTACATCTCCGACGTGGTGGAAGCCAATATACGGGCCGCGGTCTCGCGGTCCGCGGCAGGCAGTGCCATCAATATAGCCACCGGTACGAGCATCAACATCAACGAACTCCTGAGCACTATTTGCCACATCCATGGGCAGCCCTTCGAACCGGCCCGTCTTCCGGCCAGGGAGGGCGACATTCGGCACTCCTGTGCCGATATCAGCAGGGCCATGTCGACGCTGAACTGGGCACCCGGCGTGGATCTCGAAACCGGCCTGAACAAGCTGTTCGAGAGCGACTGAGCAGACCCTGTCTGTAAATTGCGGTCCGGGTGCCAAGGAACGGCGCTGTGCCTGCGAGAAGCGGAGTTCAAATGCAGTCTGCGGCGAGCTGGCCCTGCGCCCTGGCGTGTTCGCATCGCAACGGGTTTATTTCGAAATTCATGTCGCCTGCAGGGCAACCGGGCGGCACCCCCGTGCAGCCGCATATCAGGTGGAGGCACGACCTCAGGTCAGTGCGCCTGCCATGCCGTGAACACCTGCAGCAGATCTCGCCCTGAATGGCAGGGATCAGGCAGTGCCGCACAAGTTCCAGCCGCCGGCCAGGGGCAGTCTCCGGTCATGTTTGCGGCTATAATCGCTGCCATGCAGAATGATGCCAGACCGCACCGCGACACCCTGTTTGTCGAAGACGCACGGATTCTTTCGCATGACCGCTATCCGGGCGATCAGTACGTCCTGAGAGTACAGGCACCGCGCTGCGCCGGCCGCGCACAGCCGGGTTGCTTTGCGCATATCCGGTGCGATCCGTCACTGCCGATGCGCCGGCCGTTGTCCATCATGCGTGCCGACGCGGCCGCCGGCTGGATCGAGTTTCTGTACAAGGTGGTCGGTACCGGCACGCGCGCCCTGGCAAGTCGTACGGTCGGCGAAACGGTCAGCATGATCGGCCCCATCGGTATACCGTTCATACCGGAACGGGCACGTCCGCGCACCTTGCTGGTGGGTGGCGGCGTGGGCATTCCACCGATGGTCTTTCTCGCGGACCGGTTGCGCAGTGACAGGCACTGGCAGCCGCTGGTGCTGATGGGATCGGAGGTGCCGTTTCCGTTCAGCGCACGTCCCTCGCGCTTCATGATTCCGGGCTTGCCCGAGGGTGTGATTGCCGCAATGCCCCTGCTGGAGGACTGGGACATCCCCAGCCGCCTGGCCAGCCTGCAGGGCTACCCGGGCTGCCATGAGGGCTATATCACCGACCTGGCACGTCACTGGCTGGATGCACTGGGTGCAACGCAGCGTTCCGAGGTCGGCATCTTTGCCTGTGGCCCGCACCCGATGCTGGTCGCGACGGCCAGGCTGGCGCGCGAATACGACCTGCCTTGCCAGGTATCGCTGGAAGAATTCATGGCCTGCGCGGTGGGTGGTTGCGCAGGCTGCGCCGTGGAAATCGGTACACCGTCGGGTCCTGCCATGAAACGTGTGTGTGTCGACGGACCGGTATTCGACGCCCGCACGGTGAACTGGGGTTAGGCACCCCTTATGGCCCGGAGAAACTGTCTCGCGCAAAGCCGCAAAGCCTCCAGAATAAACATACCTCGCGCAGAGTCGCAGAGAACGCAGAGATACTATTTTAGACGGTGCAATTCAGTCGCTGACCTGTATCAATTCGCACCGTTATACGTTCCACAACGTCGTACAGGAGGAATTGCAATGAATTGCATGCAGGGCGACCCCGCCGCATTAATATGTTTCTCTGCGTCTGTGCGCGAGACAGGACTTCTGTACGCTTGGCGCCTTTGCGGCCTTGCGTGAGTTGCTTTCAAAATAAAAAACGGGCGCATTGCGCCCGTTTTTGTTGCGGCTAACAGTCCGGAGCCCGCGCTAGTCTTCCTGCAGGAACACGTTGTCCATGGCGGAGGCGAACTTCTCGACATCGCCCTCCTCCAGCTTGACCATCAGGCGCACCTCGTTGGCCGAATCAGCATAGTGCAGTGCATCGTCGTAGCTGATCTCGCCCTGCTTGTAGAGGCTGAACAGCGCCTGGTCGAAGGTCACCATACCCTGCTGGCTTGACTGTTTCATCAGTTCCTTGAGCTTGTGAAGCTCGCCTTTGCGGATCACATCGTGCACCAGCGGCGTGCCGAGCAGGATCTCCACACAGACGACCCGGCCGCTGCCATCCTTGCGCGGGATCAACTGCTGAGCCAGGAACGCCTTCAGGTTCATGGACAGGTCCATGAACAACTGCGGCCGCCGGTCTTCGGGGAAAAAGTTGATGATTCGGTCCATCGCCTGGTTGGCGTTATTGGCATGCAGGGTGGCGAGACAGAGATGGCCGGTTTCGGCAAATGCGATGGCGTGGTTCATGGTTTCACGGTCACGGACCTCGCCGATGAGAATTACATCCGGCGCCTGGCGCAAGGTATTTTTCAGCGCCCGTTCGTAAGACTCGGTATCGATACCGACCTCGCGCTGGGTGATGATGCAGCCCTGGTGCTTGTGCACGAATTCGATCGGGTCCTCTATGGTGATGATGTGTCCGGTGCCGTTCTTGTTGCGGTAATCCAGCATGGAAGCCAGCGAGGTCGACTTGCCGGTTCCGGTGGCGCCGATGAATATGATCAGGCCGCGCTTCGTCATGGCCAGGTTCTTCAGAATCGGCGGCAGTCGCAGCTCCTCGATGGTCGGGATGTAGGTCTCGATGCGTCGCAGCACGGCACCTGCATTGTTGCGCTGGATAAAGGCGCTGGCCCGGAAACGACCTACATCCGGTTCTGAAATCGCGAAGTTGCACTCGTGCGTGGCCTCGAATTCGTCACGCTGTGCCGGCGTCATCATGTTGGATATCATGCGCATCGACGACTCGGGCGTCAGCGCCTCGCTGCCGATCGGAACCGTCTTGCCATTCAGCTTTATGGTCGGCGGCAGCCCGGCCGTCAGAAACAGGTCCGAGGCCTTTTTCTCCTTCATCAGTTTCAACAGCGGCAATAAATCCATATCAGCTCTCCGGCTCAGGCCCTAGCGGAAATTTTCCTTGATGGCTGCCTTGGCACGCGCATCCTGCTTGGTGATCAGGCCCTTGGCCAGAATGTCATTCAGGTACTGATCAAGCGTGGTCATGCCGACTGCGTTACCGGTCTGGATGGCCGAGTACATCTGCGCCACCTTGTCCTCGCGTATCAGGTTGCGGATGGCTGGCGTGCCGATCATGATTTCCCAGGCCGCGATACGCCCGCCACCGATCTTCTTCAGCAGGGTCTGCGCAATTACCGCGCGCAGCGACTCTGACAGCATCGAGCGCACCATGGTCTTTTCAGCGGCCGGGAACACGTCAATCACACGATCGATGGTCTTGGCAGCGGACGTGGTATGCAGGGTACCAAACACCAGGTGGCCGGTTTCTGCCGCCGTCAGTGCCAGGCGGATGGTTTCCAGGTCGCGCATTTCACCCACCAGGATGATGTCCGGATCTTCACGCAATGCCGACCGCAGTGCCTCGTTGAACCCCTTGGTATCACGGTGCACCTCGCGCTGGTTCACGAGGCACTTCTTGCTTTCGTGCACAAATTCAATGGGATCCTCGATGGTCAGAATATGGTGATAGGCCTTCTTGTTGATGTAATCGATCATCGCGGCCAGCGTCGTGGACTTGCCGGAGCCGGTAGGGCCGGTTACCAGCACCAGTCCACGCGGCGTATCCGAGATCTCCTTGAAGATCAGCGGCGTGCCCAGGTCTTCGAGGCTGAGAATTTCAGATGGAATGGTACGGAATACAGCACCTGCACCCCGGTTCTGGTTGAATGCATTGACACGAAAGCGCGCCAGATTGGGAATCTCGAATGAAAAGTCCGTCTCGAGAAACTCTTCGTAATCCTTGCGCTGCTTGTCATTCATGATGTCGTAGACAAGTCCGTGTACGGTCTTGTGATCCAGCACCGGAACGTTGATCTTGCGCATATCGCCGTCAACACGGATCATCGGCGGCATGCCGGCCGAGAGGTGCAAGTCGGATGCACCATTGTTGACACTGAAAGTGAGTAATTCAGCAATATCCATGCCCGCTCCCTTGATAGATCAATATCCGAAAAGCATTATCGTCTGTAACAGGGGATACTTGAACATGCGCACCACGAAGGCCGCACGCCTGCCACATCCGCCCGCACGGACAAGCGCGGCAAATGATTTCGTACCGGAACGTGACGACCACCCTTGCCCGTTGCCTAGAGTATGCCGTATTACAATGAATTCTCAAGCCACGCAGGGGCTGCAAATAACAATATGAATCAATTACATAATTATACCGTCACGCATACTCGGGCACGGGCTGCCTGGGAGCCCCGCGGCAGTCATGCAAACTTGTCGATAGCGGCTTGCATCCTGTATTGTCAAAAACCATGACCGACATGAACCTGATATTTATCGGCGGCGGCAATATGGCCAGCGGGCTGATCGGCGGGTTGATCGCCGATGGCTGGTCTCCCGACGCCATCCAGGTAACCGACTGTAACGAGCAGCAGCTGGAACGGCTGGCCAGGCGCTTTGGAATCACCACCAGTACGGACAACCGGGCCGCTGCGGTCCATGCCGACATCATCGTGCTGGCGGTCAAACCGCAGGTCATGAAAGGTGTCGCACTGGACCTGGCCGCGACTGTCGCGCAACGCGCGCCGCTGGTAATTTCCATCGCCGCCGGTGTGCGCGTGAATGCACTGCGCAACTGGCTTGGCGCAGACACCGCCATCGTGCGCACCATGCCGAACACACCGGCACTGGTACAGAGTGGAGCCACCGCACTGTTCGCAAATCCGGCAGTGACCGAGGACCAGCGCAGCGCCGCCGAATCGATCATGCGTGCCGTGGGGCTCACGCTGTGGGTCGAGAATGAAGACCAGCTGGATGCCGTTACTGCACTGTCCGGCAGCGGCCCGGCCTATTTTTTCATGTTCATGGAAGCCATGCAGGCGGCCGGCTGCAAGCTTGGCCTGCCGCGAGACACGGCAAGCCTGCTGACACTGCAAACAGCCTTTGGTGCTGCTAAAATGGCGCTGGAAAGTCCGGAGGATGCAGCTGAATTGCGCCGTCGCGTGACGTCCCCCGGTGGTACTACCGAACGCGCCATCAGCGTCTTTCAGCAAAACGGCTTCGGCGATCTCGTCGAAAAGGCCATGCAGGCCGCGGCCGACCGCTCGCGTGAGCTGGCGGAGGAAATCGGAAACCAACCATGAACAACTACCTGACCAATCCGCTGGAATTCCTGATCACCACCCTGATCAGCCTCTATATCCTGGCCGTGATGTTGCGTTTCCTGCTGGGCGTTGTTCGCGCCGATTTCTATAACCCCGTCAGCCAGTTCCTGGTCCGCGTCACCAATCCATTGCTCGTTCCGCTGCGCAAAGTCATTCCCGTCATCGGCAAGTTCGATACCGCGGCCATCGTTCTGATGGTGGCGCTGCAGCTGATATCGGTGGTCATCGTCATCTCGCTGCGCGGCGTCAGCGTGCCGTTCCTTACCCTGCTGGTATATACCCTCGGCGAACTGTTCATACTGCTGGTCAACATCCTGCTGGTCTCGATCGTGGTGCAGGTCATCCTGAGCTGGATCAATCCGGGGACCTACAGCCCGGTCAATTCACTGCTGTACAGCCTGACCAACCCGATACTGAAACCGATCCAGCGCGTCATCCCGCCACTCTCCGGCATCGACCTGTCCCCGCTGTTTGCCATGATCGGCCTGCAAGTCATCCGCATGCTGATCCTGCCGCTGCTGCACTGATCATTTGTCTGCGCCCTGGTACCAGTGGGACGGTGAAGACCTGCTGCTGGCAGTACACATCCAGCCCGGCGCCAGCCGGGACAGGATCGAAGGCACCCATGGCGAACGCCTGAAAATCCGCATAACCGCACCACCGTTCGAAGGCAGAGCCAACGAGCACCTGCTGAGATTCCTGGCCGGCCAGTTCGGCGTGCCACGCAGACAGGTCGTGCTGCTTGCCGGCGACACCGGGCGTGCCAAGCGCATTCGCATAGAGCGACCCGTTCGACTGCCTGCCGGCCTGGCCGTACGGCCAGCCTGATTGTTGCGCCGCCCGGGGCCAATCATTAGACTCAAGCACCTCTTTTCAAGGCGTTGCAGATACCCACCATGCCCGAGGCAATACCGGCAGACAGTGTTGGCCTGGTCACACCACAATCTTTGGCATTCCGGGAACCGCTGCTCCTGGAATGCGGCGCCACGCTGCCCGGCTACACCATCGCCTACGAGACCTACGGCAAGCTGAACGCGTCTCGCAGCAATGCCATTCTGATCTGCCACGCACTGTCCAGCCACCATCACGCGGCCGGGTATCATTCCATGGACGATCGCAAACCAGGCTGGTGGGACACCTGCGTGGGCCCGGGTAAACCGCTCGATACCGACCGCTTCTTTGTCGTCTGCAGCAACAACCTCGGCGGCTGCCATGGCTCGACCGGTCCGGCCAGCACCAACCCGGCCACCGGCAAACCCTGGGGCAAGGACTTTCCTGACATCGTGGTGCGCGACTGGGTGCGCAGCCAGGCGCAGCTGGCGGACGCACTGGACATCGGGCGCTGGGCCGCTGTGGTAGGCGGCAGCCTGGGCGGCATGCAGGCCATGCAGTGGTCGATCGATTACCCGGACCGGCTGGCACATGCTGTGGTGATCGCGGCAGCGCCGCGCCTGTCGGCACAGAATATCGCCTTCAACGATGTTGCCAGGCAGGCCATCAGGTCCGACCCGGAATTTCACGAGGGTAACTTCTACGAATACGGCGTTATACCGGAGCGTGGCCTGCGCCTGGCACGCATGCTCGGTCACATCACCTACCTGTCCGATGACAGCATGCACGCGAAGTTCGGGCGCGAGCTGCAGGCAGGCTCCCCGACCAAGGGCTACAACATGGAATTCCAGGTTGAAAGCTATCTGCGCTACCAGGGCACAAAGTTTGCCGGTGAATTCGATGCCAACACCTATCTGTTGATGACCAAGACCCTGGATCATTTCGACCCGGCCAGTGAATATGGTAACGACCTGACCCGCGCACTCGCCCGGGCGCGGGCCGGATTCCTGGTGATCTCGTTCACCAGTGACTGGCGCTTTTCGCCGGCACGCTCGCGCGAGATCGTGCGCGCACTGCTGGAAAACAATATCGACGTTGTCTATGCAGGCATCAAGGCCGACGAGGGGCATGACGCATTCCTGATGGGTATTCCGCAGTACCTTGAAATCTTCAATGCCTATATGAAACGGGTTGCCCGGGAGGCAGATGCCTTATGAGCCTGCGCCCCGACCTCTCCATCATCAGCGAGTGGGTAAAACCCGGCAGCCGCGTGCTCGATCTGGGCTGTGGCGACGGCGCGCTGCTCAGGCACCTGCAGGAAACGCGCGATGTCACCGGTTATGGACTGGAGATCGACGACGACAACGTTACCCGTTGCATACAGGCCGGCGTCAATGTCATACAGACCGACCTGGATGCCGGCTTGCAGGATTTTTCCGGCCGCAGCTTCGATTATGTCGTTATGACGCAGACACTGCAGGCCGTGCATTACCCGGACCGGCTGCTGGAAGAGATGCTGCGCCTCGGGCACGAGGGTATCGTGACATTTCCGAATTTCGCACACTGGAAAAACCGCATACAGCTCACGTTCGGCGGACGCATGCCGATGTCACGCACCCTGCCCAATCCCTGGTACAGCACACCCAACATCCACCTGTGTACCGTGCATGATTTCGAGCAGCTGTGCACGGAGCGTGGCATCCACGTCCTGCAACGTGTAATGGTCAATCACGACTATCTACGCAGCGCCAGTGACAACCTGCTGCCCAACCTGCTCGGCCGGACCGCGATCTACCGCTTCAGGCGCAGTGATGGCGCCGGGCGCTAGCCGCGGTCCGCGCAATACCCGGCAGCGCAACAGGCACAAGCACTGATGCCCCCTTGTCCGCCGGCATGACGCCTTTGGCTCAACACCGGGTACCGCATACGACATGACGAACGACATAAACAGCGCACACTGCTGGCAGCAGGCCATAGCCGTATACCTGCGCCCGCGCGTGCTGGCCATGGTCTTCCTCGGCTTCGCGGCGGGCCTGCCGTTCCTGCTGGTGTTCTCCACACTGTCCGCATGGTTGCGTGATATCGACATCGCACGGACCACCATCGGCTTCTTCAGCTGGATCGGCATCACCTACTCGATCAAGGTGTTCTGGGCGCCGGTCATCGACCGGCTGCCGCTGCCCGTGCTGACGGCCGTGCTGGGCAAACGGCGCTCGTGGATGCTGGCAGCGCAGCTGACCATCGCGGCGGGCCTGGCCGGCATGGCGCTGACCGACCCGCACACCGACCTGAACCGGCTTGCGCTGTTTGCCCTGCTGGTGGCATTCGGCTCGGCCACCCAGGACATCACCGTCGATGCCTGGCGCATCGAGGCGGTCGAGCGCGAACTGCAGGGCGCCATGGCCGCAACCTACGTGCTCGGCTACCGGCTCGCTCTGCTTGCCGCCGGCGCCGGCGCCTTCTATATAGCGGAGGCAAGTTCATGGTCGACCGCCTACCTGGTCATGGCCGCGCTCATGGGCATCGGCATCGTCACTACACTGCTAATTGGCGAACCGTCGCACGTCCGCGATGCGCGCACCACGGCGCTGGAAGAACGGCTGGAGAACGTTGTTGGCGTGCATGACCGGCGCAGCCAGTGGGCACGCCTCCTGGCGTGGTTCTCGGACGCCGTGGTCAGCCCGTTCGTGGAATTCTTCCAGCGCAACGGAACGCTGGCGGTACTGATCCTGATGCTGGTCGGCGCCTACAAGCTCAGCGACATCACCATGGGCGTGATGGCCAACCCGTTCTACCTCGACCTTGGCTTCAGCAAAACCGACATCGCCAATGTCACCAAGATCTTCGGCTTCTTCATGACCATTGGCGGCGCGGCGCTGGGCGGCATCATGGTGGCCCGCTTCGGCATCGTACGTCCACTGCTGGTCGGCGCCATCCTGGTCGCCTCCACCAACCTGCTGTTCGTGTGGCTGGCAACCAGCGAACCTAACCTGGTATCACTGGCGGTGGTCATCAGCGCCGACAACCTGAGCGGTGGCTTCGCCACCTCGGCCTTCATTGCCTGGCTCTCCAGCCTGACCAACAGCAACTACACCGCGACCCAGTACGCCCTGTTCAGCTCGCTGATGACGCTGCCCGCCAAGTTCATCGGCGGCTTTTCCGGGGTGGTGGTCGACAGTAGCGGTTATTCCAGTTTCTTCTTCTATTCCGGCCTGCTGGGTGTTCCCGCCATCCTGCTGGTTGTAATCCTGATGAACCGCCAACTCCGGGAGCAGACGCCCTGATCCGCTGATACGAATGTCTTAACTATTTGTTCTATAGGTATTACCAGAATTCTCCTACACAATGACTCACCGTTATTTCCGATAAAAATAGCAGGGTTTAGTATCATGGTGTCCGAAAATTCTATTACGCTTGTGGGTATGAGAAGGTCATGCCTGGAACGAAGAAACCTGGGACAACGGCGCTGGGGCCTGTCTGCCGAGTTCCCCCTCAAGGACTGCAACGGTACCCTGGTGATCGCCGAACGCCGCCGTCTGGTCGACCGGCGCCTGGAAAACACCTCGCTGGAAGATCGCCTGCTGATGTTTTCAGGACTGGTTTCAATTGACACACCGTTTAACGATAACCGGCACTAATCCGGCGTTACCGCAGGTTTGAATCAGGGACAGTGCCGGTACCGGCGGTCCTCCCGTACCTCAGCAATAACGAACGGGGCTTAGTACGGCTGGCGGCACAGGCACATCCCGGATTACCGGCCGGCTACAGCTCGTAGGCATAATCCATGATCAGCGGTGCATGATCGGAGAAACGCTGGTCCTTGTAGATATACGCACCCTGTACGGTCGCCCCGATGCCCGGGGTGGCAACCTGGTAGTCGATGCGCCATCCGACGTTCTTCGCCCAGGCCTGGCCGCGGTTTGACCACCAGGTGTACTGCTCTGCCGCCTGGTTGACGGCACGGAAGGTGTCGACGAAACCGGCCGAACCGAACAGTTCGTCCATCCAGGCGCGCTCTTCCGGCAGGAAGCCTGAATTCTTTCGGTTGCCGCGCCAGTTCTTCAGGTCTATCTCGCGATGTGCGATGTTCCAGTCGCCGCAGAGGATGTACTCGCGCCGCTTGCGCTTCAGTGTACGCAGCCAGGGCATGAAACGCTCGAGGAAATCGAACTTGACCTGCTGGCGCAGCTCGCTCGACGAACCCGACGGCAGGTATATGGACACCACGCTGAGCGGCCCGAAGCGGGCCTCGATATAGCGGCCTTCGGCATCCATGTCGGGCCAGCCCAGCCCGGAAATCACCTCGTCCGGTTTGCGCCGGCTGTAGATCGCCACGCCGCTGTAGCCCTTCTTTTCCGCGTCGTGGAAGCTGGCGTGCCAGCCGCGCGGCCGGAACACCGGGTCATCCAGCTGGCCTGACTGTGCCTTGGTTTCCTGGAGGCACACCACGTCCGCCCGCTGGCGTACCATCCACTGGAAAAAGCCCTTGCGCGCCGCCGAGCGGATACCGTTCACGTTGACCGTTATGATGCGCATCATGCCCCACCCGTCGAACCGGGTGTGTATGATAGCGGTCCATGCCTGTCATAACGACCACTGTTTCCATGAAAGACTACCAGCACGACTTTATCGACTTCGCGATCCAGGCCGGCGTATTGCGCTTCGGTGAATTCACCCTCAAATCCGGCCGCATCAGCCCGTATTTCTTCAACGCCGGTCTGTTCAACACCGGCGAACAGCTCGCGCGCCTGGGCCGTAGCTATGCCCGGGCGATCGTGGAAAGCGGCGTTGGCTTTGATGTCCTGTTCGGACCTGCCTACAAGGGCATTCCGCTGGCCACGGCGGCCAGCATCGCGCTTGCAGATCACCACAACCGCAACCTGCCCTGGTGCTTCAATCGCAAGGAGGTCAAGGACCACGGTGAAGGCGGCAACCTGATCGGTGCCGTGCTAGCCGGCAGGGTACTGGTCATCGACGATGTGATCACGGCCGGCACCGCCATCCGCGAGTCGGTCGAAATCATCCACGCCGCCGGCGCCAGTCTGGCCGGTGTCATCATCGCACTCGACCGCCAGGAGCGCGGCCAGGCCGACCGCTCGGCCATCCAGGAAGTCGAGGCCTCGCTGGGCGTGCCGGTCGTGAGCATCGTCCGGCTTGATCACCTGCTGGAATACCTCGCGGCACAACCGGACCGCGACGACGACGTCGCCCGTATCCGGGCCTACCGGGCGCAGTACGGGCTATAACTGATTTGCTCGCGCCAAGACGCAAAGGCGCCAGGGAAAACCACCGCCTCAGAGCTCACAGAGTACACAGAAAAAAATAGTTTAGCCCTCTCCATTGCGGGAACAGGGCCGCGACGCCGTATCAGTTCATTGTGCAGGATCGTTTGGAGAACCGGATCGCGAACGCAGTCCGCAACAGATATTGCTTCGTGAGCAGGAATGCGGGAAGCATCAGCCGTGAAAGGTGAAAAACCGCGTGCACACCTAACCCCCTGCAGATAATTTCTCGGTGTGCTGTGGGCCCTCTGTGGCAATAATGTTCTGTTTTCTCGGTGCCTTTGCGTTTTGGCGCGAGATATTATCCAACAATGAGCTTGATCCCCACCAGCGAGGTCACCAGTTCGAATGCCCGCTTGATCCAGCGATTACCCGACCGGATCGCGAGATGCGCGCCGATGTAACCGCCCAGCAGCGAGCCAAGCAGCAGCGCCGGCAGCCAGCTCCAGCGGATATTACCGAGGATACCCAGTGTCAGCGCGCCGGTGCCGTTCCAGAATACCCCGACCAGAATCAGTGTGTAGGCGATGGCACGGCGGTAATCGAGACCGAACCAGCGTATCAGCCACATTGTTACAAACAGGCCCGTGCCGGAGGTAAGCGAACCGTTCAGGACACCGATGGCGAACAACACCCCGCCACCCCAGAGCCGGCCACGCCTGCCGCGGTTGACCGGGATCACGGTCTGGCCAAGACCGGGATGCAGCCAGGAATAAATTCCCAATCCTGATGTCAACAGGCCCAGTGCGATCTCGGCAACCCGTTCTTCAATGCCCAGGATGATGTTTGCACCAAGTACCACACCCGGCAGACCGGTTACCAGGATTGTCGCTGCAAGACGACGCTCGAGCGGCTCCTCCCTCAAGTGCCTAACGGTAGCGCCGATACCCAATGCAACGCTGGCAACCTTGTGCGTTGCCAGGGCTATGGCAAATGGCAGGCCGAGGAATATGAGTACGGGAAGCTGGATCAGGCCGGCGCCACCGCCCGAAAACGCCGAGAAGACGTTGGCCACCAGTGACAGGAGGAAAAGGATGAGTTGTTCCAGCCCGCTCATGTTTTCTCCAGTTTCTTGTTTGCGGTATATTTCGTAACTGCAGGGTTGCAGAAAACTGTATGCGCAACAAGACCGGAATACCGATCCAGTGATGATTAGAAACATTTGCCTATTACGCTGCCTGCTGATGGCCCCGGCAATCTTCCTTGCCGGCTCGGCGCTTGCTGAGCGCGCCTACAAGTGGGTCGATGAGGACGGCAACGTTCAGTACAGCAACCGGCTCCCCCCCGAGGCGATACAGACCGAACGCGAGGTCCTCAACGAACAGGGACGTGTCATCAAGGTGTACAAGGCACCGCCGACCCCGGAAGAAAAGGCCGAGGCCAAGCGCCTCGCCGAGCTCGAGGCCAAGAAGAAGGAGCGCGCCGAAAAACGCGCCATACATGACCGCAGCCTGCTTGCCACCTACTCCAGCAAGGAAGACATGCTGAAGGCACAGGACAGCAAGATTTCGATGGTACAGGGGCTGGTGCAACTGACACACAGCCGCATACGGTCGATGCAGGAGCACCTGCTCGCACTGACCGAGGAAGCCGCCAGCTACGAGCGCAGCGGCAAGGAGCTACCCTTCGCGCTGCAACACCAGATCAAGAACCTGCGTGACCAGATAACCCACAACAAGGAATTTTCACTGGACAAACAGGCCGAGATCGAGGAGATAAAGAAACAGTTTGCCTTCGATCTCAAGCGCTACGAGGAACTGACTTCTGACAACCCGCCAAAGAAGGACAAACGCAAGTCTGCACTGGAGCTGGCCATGGACGATCCGGACCTCAATCTGGACCGGCGTGACCGTACACTGTTAAGCACTTTTGCCAGCGAGGACGACCTGACGTTTGCGCGTAACGAGCAGCTGGAAGATATGGATCGTGACATCAAGCAGGCATACTACGATATCGACGGTCTGCAACGGCGCCTGGCGGAGCTGTCCGACAATGCCGACGAGTACGAAAAACACGGCGAGGTGCTGCCAAACGAGCTGATCGGCCAGATGAAGGACGTCATGTCAGAAATCTCCATCAATGAGGCGAAGCTGCAGGCAAAGCGCAAGGAAAAGCAGGAGACCGAGCAAAAATTCGCCGGTGATATCGAACGCTTTCGCTTCCTGCTCACCAGCATCAACCACTAGCCTGCGCTCATCCGGGGCCGGATGATACGTCAGGACGTTATCAGTGTTCCCACGCCCTCGTCGGTAAACAACTCCACCAGCACGGCGTGTGCGACTCGACCGTCGATGATGTGCGCGGCGCCGATCCCACTGTTGAGCGCGGACATGACGCAGCCGATCTTCGGCAACATGCCGCCCTGCACCGTGCCATCACCAATCAACCGCTGCACGTCCCTGATCTTGAGACCGGTAAGCAGCTTGCCTTGCTTGTCGAGCAGACCGGGCGTATTGGTAAGCAGGATCAGCTTCTCGGCTTTCAGTACCTCGGCCAGGTGTCCGGCGACCAGGTCCGCATTGATATTGTAGGAATGCCCGTCATTGCCAACGCCGATCGGCGCAATGACCGGGATGAAGTCTCCGCTGATCAGCATGTCAACGATGCCGGTATCGATGCTCTCGACCTCGCCGACGTGGCCGATGTCGATGATTTCCGGCGCATCCAGCTCCGGCGTATGCCGCTTGATGGTGAGTTTGCGCGCGCGGATCAGGTCACCGTCCTTGCCGGTCAGGCCCACCGCGCGGCCACCGTGTTGCGTGATCAGGTTGACGATCTCCTTGTTGACCAGCCCGCCCAGCACCATCTCGACCACGTCCATGGTCTCGCTGTCGGTCACGCGCATGCCGTCGACGAACCTGCTTTCCTTGCCGAGCTTCTCCAGCAGCCTGCCGATTTGCGGCCCGCCCCCGTGCACGACGACCGGGTTGATGCCGACCAGCTTCATCAAGACCACGTCGCGGGCGAACCCGCTCTTGAGTTCCTCGTCCACCATCGCGTTGCCGCCATACTTGATCACCACGGTCCTGCCGCGGAAACGGCGAATATAGGGCAACGCCTCGGTCAGGACGTGTGCGACGTTTTTAGCGGATTCGGCTGTCAGTGACATGCGGCGGGCACCCTGCCTGCAGGATCGTAGGTGAGCGAAGTTTACGCGCGGGCACGGCAGGCTAACAAGGGCAAGACGGATGCCGTTCCTGGGCAACGGTTGTCCCAGTCGCTACAGCTTGCCTGAACGGCAGGCCCGTATGAGCGGGAAGCCGCCACGAACGGGCCTGGCAGGGGTTGAGACAGAATGTCGCCGGACTGTGTTCACCGGCTCCGCCGTCTGTCAGCACCGGGCATCATGACCGGCAGCCACTGTTCACCCGGTGAGATATCCGGCCTAGAACGGCAATGCCAGATCTGGCTTGACCTGCAGCATGACACGGCGGAACTCATCCATAATCCGCACCAGCGCGGCTTCGGTATCAGCCTCGAAGCGCAACACGAGCACCGGCGTGGTATTCGAGGCGCGCACCAGCCCCCAGCCGTCCTCGAAGTCAACCCGCAGTCCGTCGATCGTCGATACCGTGGCATTCTCGAAATGAACGTTCTCGAGCAGGCGGCTGACGTACGCCTGCGGCTCGCCTTCGCGCATGGGAACGTTCAGTTCAGGCGTATTCACGCTGTCCGGCAGTTCCGCGAACAACTCGGTGCTGCTGCGCATGTCCTTGCCGAGGATTTCCAGCAGGCGTGCCGCGGCGTAGAGGGCGTCGTCAAAGCCATACCAGCGTTCCTTGATGAAGATGTGTCCGCTCATCTCGCCGGCCAGCAGCGCCCCGCTGTCCCTGATCTTGGTCTTGATGAAGGAGTGGCCGGTTTTCCACATCAACGGCTCGCCGCCGTGCTCGCGAATGATTGTGTCGAGGTGCCGTGTGCACTTCACGTCGTAAATAACCTGACCACCCGGGTTGCGCTCAAGAATATCCATGGCGTAGAGCATCAGCACGCGATCCGGCCAGATGATGCTGCCGTCCGCCGCGACCACGCCAAGCCGGTCACCGTCGCCGTCAAACGCAAGACCGATATCGGCATGGCTGGTCCTGACCGCATTGATCAGGTCGGTGAGGTTTTGCGTCTTGCTGGGATCGGGATGATGGTTGGGGAAGTTGCCGTCCACCTCGCAGTACAGCTCGATCACCGTGCAACCGAGCGAACGCAGCAGGTCCGGGGCAACGGCACCGGCCACGCCGTTGCCACAGTCGATCACCACCCTGATCGGACGGGCAAGACTGACGTCGCCGCGGATGCGCTCGATGTAGTCCGGGATAACGTTTATGGTTTCGACACTGCCGACACCGGAGATGAAGTTGCCTGCATCGATACGCTCGCGCAGGTTCTGGATCGACTCGCCGGACAGGGTTTCCCCGTCGATGACTATCTTCAGACCGTTGTAGTCGGGCGGGTTGTGACTGCCAGTGACCACCACACCGCTCTGTGTATCCAGGTAGTAGGTCGCGAAGTAGAGTACCGGCGTCGGCGCGCAACCGATGTCCTTCACGTCGCAACCGGTCGAGGTAATCCCTTCAACCAGGGCCTCGACCAGAAGCGGTCCCGACAGGCGTCCGTCACGCGCCACCACGATTTCATTGCGCCCGCGCTGCAGTGCCTCGCTGCCAATTGCCCGGCCAATCAGGCGCACGGCATCGATTGTCAGGGTCTGCTCCACGACTCCGCGTATGTCATAGGCCCGGAAAATCGAAGGATCGATCCCGGCTGCGGCTTGTTCTATATCCAGTGGACCATCCTCCAGAATCAGGCCGGTATCGGGAACAGTCGCCGCGTATTGCGCGCCCTTCCCCGCCCGGAGGTTGTCACGCTCCTCGACGTTTATCGCAGCGGAAGGCGTATCATAAATTTCGCCTTCATCACGATCATTCTCCTTCGGGGCAGTCTTGCGCCGTTTGTCGCCCTCCTTCGCACTGGCCGCCAGTTGCACCATAAACTCGATTGTGGGCTGCAGCTCTGCAAGGCCGCTGGCCAATTCGCGGCGTACACGCCCATCGCGGAAGTCCTTCATGAGTGTCACGATGGTGACCTCGTCCTGGCGCAGTGCGACGATCAGGCGGCGGAACAGGACAATCACGAGGGCCGCGAACAGCAATGCCGTGAGCAGCAGGGCGCCCAGCACCCAGAGACTGATACCCGACAGGTACGCCAGGCTGCCGGTCTCCGGCCACCAGGCGATCTGCCAGCGCGTGTGCTCGATCGGCACCACACGTTCCGCCTGTCCCGACTTGATCGCCGGGTCGCCGCGACTGGCGACCACCACCGGGGCACCCTTCTCGCCAGCCTGCCGCAACTCGATGTAGCCGTGCAGTTCCTTCAGGTCATCGAGTATGCCCTGCAACACATCGTTGGAGAGCGACAACATGATGTGGCCGACCACGCCGGTGCCGGCGGGATCCATGACCTTGCGCACGATATTGACATGCTGCTGTGGCGTGTTGAACAGGTGCACCTCGACGGGTGGCGGCTTGTCACTGGCCTCGGCCGCGGCCATCTGCGCCAGTGCGGCGTAGCTGAGCGGCGGAGAGGCCTGCGGGTCCACCATGGTCATTCCGGGCGGGAGCAGCCGCACGTTGATCGCCGTGGGGAAAACGTAGCGCAACGATTCCTCGCGGGCGCTGCGTTCCGCCACGGTGCCGGTCATCAGGATATCGGCGATCTCGGGATCCTTGGCCAGCAGGGCCGCGCTGGCGCCGTAATAATCGGCCATCGCGGCAACCCGGGCGGCGAGCAGGTCTGTGGTGGTCGTATTCTCCTGGTTCTTCGTGGCGACGATGTAGATCGCCATCACCTGGAACAGGAAATAGGCCAGGGCGGCGAGCAGGACGATGCCGGCAAACAGCAGCTGCATGCGTACCCTGGCCAGACTGGCCATCTTCGCAACAGCGCGCGCCCGGGGCGCCTTGCTTGCCGGCTTGCTGGCGACCTTCCCTGACTTGCGTGAACCGGGTAACGGGAATTTCATGTAATCCTGCAGATCCCTGTAACGTTCTGAGTCGTTGGAGATTTCTTCTACGAGGAGGCTATCGGCAGGATTTACCGGATATTTGAACTCAGTGCCTGCCTGTGTGACCGAAGCCACCCTCACCACGGTCGCTGGCGACGAATTCATCGACCACCTCGAAATCGGCGTGCACCACGGGCACGATCACCAGTTGCGCGATGCGCTCGCCGGGCACCACCGTGAATGGCTCGCTGCCGCGGTTCCAGCAGGACACGAACACCTGGCCCTGGTAATCGGAATCGATCAGGCCAACCAGATTGCCCAGCACGATACCGTGCTTGTGGCCAAGCCCGGACCGCGGCAACAGCACGGCCGCCAGACCGGTATCCTCGACATGGATCGCCAGGCCGGTGGGGATCAGGTGGGTCTCGCCCGGGGCAATCTCCAGCGGTCCGTCGACACAGGCGCGCATGTCCACACCGGCCGACCCCGCGGTGGCGTAGTGCGGCAGGGGAAACTCATCGCCCAGGCGCTTGTCGAGGATCTTAAGCTGAATCTTTTGCATTGAACCGGATCACCTTGTTGCCCCTGTCGTGAAAACGTTCCGCGATCAGCGCCACCAGCTGGCGGGCGAGCCTTGTCTTGCCGGTCAGCGGCAGCTCGCGTTCGCCGCCCGCCCAGATCACGTGCAGCGCGTTGTCTTCTGCATCGAATCCCCGGCCGGTGCCGACCTGGTTCGCCGCGATCATATCGACCGCCTTGGCCTCCCGCTTGGCGCGGGCGTTATCCACCACCGCCTCGGTCTCGGCGGCAAAGCCGACCGTAAAGGGGGCGTTCGACAGCGCGGCGACCCCGGCAAGGATGTCCGGATTGCGTACCAGCGTCAGCGTGAGCTGTCCGGCCGTTTTCTTGAGCTTGTGCCCGGCAGCCTGCTCCGGCCGGTAATCCGCCACCGCCGCCACGGCGATGAAAATATCACAATCCACCACCTGTTCCAGCACCGCGCGCTGCATATCGGCGGCGCTGACCACGTCGATCCGCTTAACGCGCGGCGGAGTTTCAATGCTGACCGGGCCACTGACCAGAATCACCTCGGCACCGGCCTCGACGGCCGCCTGTGCCATGGCGAAGCCCATACGACCCGAACTGTGATTGCTCAGATAGCGGACAGGGTCCATCGCCTCGCGCGTGGGTCCCGCCGTGACCAGTACGCGGCGCCCGGTCAGTGCACGGGTCTCGAACAGGCCGGCGACGGCCGTCACCAGTTCGTCCGGTTCCAGCAGACGCCCCGGCCCGGTTTCACCACAGGCCTGCTCACCGAGCGCCGGCCCGAAGATATGGATACCGCGCGATCTGAGGGCGGTGATGTTGATGCGTGTCGCGGGGTTGTCCCACATGGCACGGTTCATGGCCGGTGCGACGGCTAGCGGCGCCTCGCAGGCCAGCGTCACGGCGCAGAGCAGGTCGTCCGCCCGGCCCTGCATCAACCGTGCGATGAAATCCGCGGTCGCCGGCGCGATCAGCAGGGCGTCCGCCCAGCGTGCCAGTGTGATATGCCCCATCGCGGCCTCGGCCCGGTCATCGAGCAACCGGGTATGCACCGGGTTTCCGGACAGTGCCTGCAGGGTCAGCGGTGTGATGAATTCCTGTGCCCCCGCCGTCATCACCACGCGGACCACTGCACCCTGCGCCCGCAACTGCCGGATCAGCTCCGCGCTCTTGTAGGCGGCGATGCCGCCGGTCACGCCCAGCAGCAGGTGTTTGCCTGTTAAGGTATTCATACGACTGGAGTTTAACAGAAGATCGGACAACGATAAGTAAAATACGTTCTCGCACAGTGAAAACAAAAATACCTTCCAGGTGCGAACCCTGCGCCGTCAACCATCGTTCAACCAGCTGCAGCCGGAGCGGACGTTGTCTGTGAACCCGTTCTTCCCACAACATAACCACGCGCCGCCGGCCTACAGCCATTCGGGCAACTGGCGGCTGTGTCTGCCGCGCCGCCCGTGGCAAAACACCTGCATGCACACCATCAGGGACTGGCCGGCGGGCGAGCGGCCGCACGAAAAACTGCTGCACCACGGGCCGGGCATACTTTCGGATGCCGAGCTGCTGGCGCTCTTCCTGCGCACCGGCCTGCGCGGCAAGACCGCGGTCGACCTGGCTCGTGACCTGCTCGTCGCCTTCGGCGGCCTGCGATCGCTGCTGGATGCCGACCGCTCGTCGTTCTGCGCACATCCCGGGCTCGGCGAGGCCAGGTTCGCCCAGCTGCAGGCGGTGCTCGAGATGGGACGCCGGCACCTGCAGGAGCAGCTGAGCCGCGCGGATGCGCTGGAAAATCCGGACATCACGCGCCGTTTTCTCACCAGCCGGCTGCGTCATCTGCCGCACGAGGTGTTCGCCTGCCTGTATCTCGACAACCGTCACCGTGTAATCGCGTTCGAGGAACTGTTCCGCGGCACCATCGACGGCGCCAGTGTGCATCCACGCGAGGTGGTGCGGCGCGTGCTGCACTTCAACGCCGCCGCCGTGATCCTCGCCCACAACCATCCGTCCGGAATACCCGAACCAAGCCGCGCCGACATTCAGCTAACGCGCCGCCTGCTGGATGCCCTGGCGCTGGTCGACGTGCGGGTGCTGGACCATGTGATTGTCGGTGAAGGCAGCGGCGTCTCCTTCGCGGAGCGCGGACTGATCTAGCAGGTTATTGTTTTACAGGGGAATAATCATTTCATCCGAACGACACCCGGTTGTAACCGGACAGGCTTTCTGGTATAAAATGCGCCCTTCCCGCTGATAGCGGGCTTTTTCAGAGGTTCACAGCAATGTCCAGAGTATGCCAGGTCACGGGAAAACGCCCGCTCAGCGGCAATAACGTCTCCCATGCCAACAACAAGACCCGCCGCCGTTTCCTGCCCAACCTGCACACCCAGCGCTTCTGGGTGGATGGCGAAAAGCGTTTCGTCAAGCTGCGTGTATCGAACAAGGGCTTGCGCATTATCGACAAGAAGGGCATCGACAGCGTACTTGCCGAAATCCGCGCCCGTGGCGAAAAGGTTTAGGGAGAACACACCATGCGTGACAAGATCAGACTCGTCTCCAGCGCCGGCACCGGCCACTTCTACACCACCACGAAGAACAAGCGCAACATGCCGGAGAAGATGGAGATCAAGAAATTCGATCCGGTGGTTCGCAAGCACGTGATGTACAAGGAAGCCAAGATCAAGTAATCCGGCCAACGTCATTGCACCGTTAAAAAACCCGGCACTGCCGGGTTTTTTCATGTCTGCGAGCGAACCGTTATGCCGCCCGGAATTTAAAAAACCATGTCGCGCGCAAAGACGCAAAGGCGCCAAGGTGGACAGTTCAAATTGCCATAAAGTACACAGGGATCGAAGAGAAAATTAGTTTTGACTTTCCTGATAACGGTCACATTTTGTAGGAGCGCTTCGCAAGCGCGATCATTTCTGTATGACAAAAAGCTCACGGATGCGGCCCGCCCCTACAGGAAAAACACTCAACACCAGAATATTTTCCCTGTGTCCCCGGTGCGCCCGGTGGCATCTTCAATCATCTGTCCTGGCGCCTTTGCGTCTTTGCGCGCGACAGTCTTTTAATCCCGCTCCAGTAACAGGTTTCCCACCGCGTCCACCACGCAGGACCAGCCGCCCGGCAACCAGGTACTGGCGACCGTCTCGGTGACCAGCGCGGGGCCGGCGAAACGTTGCCCGGCACACAGGCCGGCACGCGCATGGACCGGCACCGGCCGGCTATAGCCGGCCACGCTGGCGTGGCGCGGTACACCGGTGTGACTGTTCGCAAGCCGCGGCAAGCGGACAGGCAGCGATGTGCCGTGCAGGCCGCAGCGCACGGTGACCAGTTCGACCGGTGTCTCCAGTCGGTGGCCGTAGCGCTGCACATGCAGTGCTTCAAATGCCGCGCGGCTTGCCGCGCATCCCTGCCAGGCGAGGTTCAGCGTGTAGGACTGGCCCTGGTAACGCAGATCGAGGCTGAATGCGGCCTTGATCGCTGCGGCGCTGACCCCCTCGGCCTCGAGTTCGGCACGCCCGCGCGCGGCCAGCGCCTGCAGTTCGGTTTCAATTGACGTCTCGCTGAAGGCGTCGAGCATGCCGGTCAGCGTGCGCGACAACTGACGTGACGGCGGCGCCACCAGCATGCCCAGCGCCGACAGCACCCCGGCATGCACCGGCACCAGTGCTCGCGCCATGCCGAGCGCCTCCGCCAGCGCGCACACATGCAGGCCACCGGCCCCGCCAAACGAGGTCAGCACGAAGTTGCGCGGATCGACGCCGCGCTGCACCGAGATCACCCGTAGCGCCTGGGCCATGTGCTCGTTGGCGACCGCGATGATGCCCCCCGGCCGCCTCCGCTACACTGACCTGCATTTGTGCCGCCAGCCGGGCCAGCGCCTGATGCGCCGCGCCGGTGTCCAGCAGCATCGCGCCACCGAGCAAGGCATCCGGCATCAGGCGCCCCAGCACCAGGTTGGCGTCGGTCACCGTCGGCTGCGTCCCGCCCTGCCCGTAGCAGGCCGGCCCCGGTCGGCGCCGGCCGACTCCGGTCCGACCTGCAACAGGCCGCCGCTGTCGATGCGCGCGATCGAGCCGCCCCCGGCGCCGATGGTGTGCATGTCGACCATTGGCACGGCCACCGGCCAGGGCCCGATACGGCCCTCCGTGGTCAGCCGGATGTCGCCGTCGATCAGCGCAACATCGGTCGAGGTCCCCCCATATCAAGGTAAGCAGGCGCCGGTGCCCGGCCTGCGTCCGATGAAACGCGCGCCCATCAGGCCGCCGGCCGGGCCGGACAGCAGCAAGTGCACCGCCTTGCGGCCGGCATGCGCGGCACTCACCGTGCCGCCGGTGCCCTGCATGACCGCGACCGGCGCCGGGGCGCAGGGCGCGGCATCGAGTCGGTCGAGGTAACCGGCCACGCGTGGCCCGACCCAGGCGTTGAGCCAGGTGGCGATGCCGCGTTCGTACTCCCGGTATTCCGGCAGCACCTCGGAGGAACGCGCGATGAACAGCCCCTGCGGCAGCCACGACTCGATGGTGCGCTCATCGCGTCATCGAGAAATGAAAACAGCAGGTTGATGGCCACCGCCTCCGGCTGCAGCTGTTCGATCTTCTCCAGCAGGGCGGCGCGGTCGGCGTCCGTCAATGCCGCCACCCGCACGCCGTCCGCGCCCGTGCGCGCACCGACCTCCAGGCACAGCTCGCGCGGCACCGGCGGCGGCTCGGGTTTCGGCTGCAGGTTGTACAACTCGCGCGCGGGCCTGGCGGCCGATGGTGAGCACATCGGCCAGCCCGCGGTTGGCGATGTAGGCGGTGCGCACGCCCTTGCGTTCCAGCGCCGCATTGGTGGCAACGGTGGAGCCGTGAATGACGCTGCAGCCCGGCGGTGGACAGGCCCAGTTCCCCGATTCCCTGCAGGATGGCCCGTTCCGGTGCGGCGGGTGTCGACAGCACCTTGTGCATGCGCAGCCGGTCACCCGTCGAAGAGGACGAAGTCGGTGAAGGTGCCGCCGGTATCGACGCCAAGCCAGTAGTGCGGCGTGGTACTATCGGGCTTGTTCATTGCTCTCCTGTTGCAGGCGCGATCCAACGTCGGGGAGTCGGCCTGATCGAGTCGTCGCGACGACTCGATCAGTGGCTTCCTGGCGATATAATCTTGCGCCCGTTGAATCACCGCGTCAAAGGGAATAATAGCCGCCATGCAGAATCCACCCTGGTGCACGCCGACAACCTGTACCGCTATTACAGCCGGACCTGGCGGTGAACAACGTCAGCTTCGACCTTGCCGCGGCGACGTGCTGGGCTTCCTCGGTCCAAACGGCGCCGGCAAGACCACGACCATGCAGATGGTCACCGGCAACCTGGCGCCGAGCGCCGGCGAGATCGACATCCTCGGCATCGACCTGCTCGATGCGCCCAAGCGCGCCAAGCGCGAGATCGGCTATCTGCCGGAACAGCCGCCGGTATACCGCGAACTGACCGTGACGGAATACCTGCGGCTATTGCGCGCGCTTGAACCGCATCGACGCGGCAAACACCGGCAGGCGGCCATCGACACCGCCAAGGAGCGCTGCGGGCTCACCGAGGTCGGCCGGCGCCTGATCGGCAACCTCTCCAAGGGTTACACGCAGCGCGTCGGTATCGCGCAGGCGATCATCCACACGCCCGCGGTGGTGATCCTCGACGAGCCCACGGTCGGCCTCGACCCGATGCAGATCCGCCAGATCCGCGCACTGGTCCGCGAACTCGGCCGGGAGCACGGCATCATCCTGTCCACGCACATCCTGCCCGAGGTGCAGGCCACCTGTAACCGGGTGCAGATCATCAACCGCGGCCGGCTGGTATTTTCCGAATCGCATCGCCAGCCTGGACAACCGCCTGCACGCGACATCGCTGATCGCCCGCTTCAACACCACGCCGGACATCGCCGCATTGCAGCGACTGCCCGGCGTGACGCAGGTCGACTATCTCGAGGCGGACCGCGTACGTATCCATCACGGCGGTGGCGACCCGTCCGAGGCGCTGGTCGAGCAATCCGTCACCGCCGGCTGGCGCCTGGCGGAACTCGCACCCGAGCGCAGCACGCTGGAGCAGATCTTC
Organism: uncultured Gammaproteobacteria bacterium; assembly: GCA_963803275.1. Taxonomy (GTDB): domain Bacteria; phylum Pseudomonadota; class Gammaproteobacteria; order UBA9214; family UBA9214; genus UBA9214. The sequence goes on from CAWDLS010000002.1 coordinate 375,888, forward strand.
ATCGACCTGACCATGACGGATATCGTGGAAGACACCACCGGGGAGGCCGCATGATGGTCCTGACCATCGCCGCACGTGAATTGCGCAGCCTGTTCCTGTCACCGCTGGCCTGGGCGATCCTCGCGGTGACGCAGGGCATCCTCGCCTTTCAGTTCCTGTCCTACATCGAGCAGTACGTCGTCATCCAGCCGCAGCTGGCCGCCACCGAGGGTGCGCCGGGCATCGCCGACCTGATCATCGCGCCGCTGTACGCCGATGCCGCCATCGTCCTGCTGCTGATCACGCCACTCATCACCATGCGTGTGCTCAGCGAGGAACGCCGCAGCCGCACGCTCACCCTGCTGTTCTCCGCGCCGGTGTCGATGACCGAGATCGTGTTCGGCAAGTACCTCGGCGTGCTCGGCTTCTTTCTGGTGCTGGTGGCCATGCTCACGCTGATGCCGCTGTCGCTGCTGGCCGGCACCGCGCTGGACCTCGGCAAGCTGGCATCCTGCCTGCTGGCGCTGGTGCTGGTGTTGTCTGCGTTCGCCGCCATCGGCGTGTACCTGTCGGCACTCACCCAGCAGCCCACGGTCGCCGCCGTCACCACGTTCGGACTGCTGCTGTTGCTGTGGATCATCGACAGGGGCGCCACGGCGGCCGACAACGGCAGCGGCGTGCTGGCCTACCTGTCCATGCTGACGCACTACGACCCGCTGCTGAAGGGTCTGTTCAACAGTATGGACGTGAGTTACTACCTGCTGGTCATCATCCTGTTCATCGGCTTCACCATCCGCCGACTGGACAGCATGCGACTGCAGAACTGAGCTGTGAAGATCACACAGCATATCCGCACCCGGCTGCGCCTGCAGGGTGTACTGTTCGCCTTGCTGTTCACCGGCGTGGTCGGCATGCTCGCGTGGCTGAGCACGCAGTACGTCTACCAGGCGGACTGGACCGCGGGCGCGCGCAACACTGTGTCGGACGACACGCGCAGACTGCTGGCCAACCTCGACGCCCCGGTCAACATCACCGCCTATGTCGGCCCGGACCAGCTGCTGCGCCAGCAGATCCGCGACCTGGTCAGCAGTTACCAGCGCTTCAAGAATGACATCACGCTGGACTTCATCAACCCGGACACCGTGCCGGAACAGGTGCGCAAACTCGGCATCACCGCGGCGGCGCCATCGTCATCAGCTACCGCGGCGCCAGTGAAAACGTCAAGGCCCTGGGCGAGCAGCACCTCACCAACGCCCTGCTGCGCCTGTCCCACCAGCAGGCACGCTGGATCGTGTTTGTCACCGGGCACGGCGAACGCCCACCGAGCGGCGAGCTGAATTACGGCCTGGGGCTGTTCGGTACGGAGCTGGAGCGCAAGGGCCTCAAGGAGCAGACCGTCAACCTCGCCGTCACGGCGATCCCGGACAACACCAGCGTGCTGGTGCTCGCCAGTCCGCGCGTGGAGCTGTTGCCCGGCGAGGTCGCCGCCATCCAGGACTACGTGAAACGCGGCGGCAACCTGCTGTGGCTCGCGGAGCCGGAGCACCGGCCAGCCTGACGCCGCTGGCCGAACACTGGGCATCCTGCCTGCCGGGACGTGGTGGTGGACGCTGGCAGCGCGATGTTCGGCGTGGAGAACCCGACCTTCGTGGTGGTGACCGGCTACCCGAACCACCCGGTCACGCGCGAGATGACCATCGGTGAGCGTGTACCCGGAGGCCGCGGCGCTGGAGATCAACGACGAGGACCCGCACTGGCACGCCATCCCGATGCTGACCACGCTGGACCGCTCGTGGACGGAACTCGGCGCACTGGAAGGCGACATCAAGTTCGATCCGAACAGCGACGAACGCGCCGGCCCGCTCGACATCGGTGTCGCGCTCGGTACGCAGCAAACCCGGCGGCAAGGAAGGTGGCGACGAGCAGCGGGTGGTGGTGATCGGCGACGGCGACTTCCTGTCCAACACCTATCTCGGCAATGCCGGCAACCTGGACCTCGGCCTCAACCTCATCACCTGGCTGAGCCACGACGACGCCTTCATCGACATCCGCGCGCGCGGCGCGCCCGACACCGCGCTGGTCATGGGACGTACCACGACGGCCGTCATCGGCCTCGGCTTCCTGGTCGGGCTGCCGCTGCTGTTGCTGGCTGCCGGGCTGGTCATCTGGCTGCGCCGGCGGCGGCGTTAGTCCGCGATGACCGCACGCGGCCTGCTCAACCTCGCGCTGGTGGCCGTCGCCATCGGGCTGGCCGCACTGATCTGGTACCGTCCGGGCCTGGAGCATGAAGCGGCGCCACCGCCCATCACCACCATCGATCCCGGTCAGGTTGCGTCGATCGACCTGACGCGAACCGCTGCCGAGCCGCTGGTATTTCACCGGCAGGCCGGGCACTGGGTGATCGACGGTACACCGGCCATACCCGCCGATGACTTCCAGGTGAACACCGTGCTGGCGCTGCTGCAGGCCAGGGGGATACGCCGGTATCAGGCCGCCACGATGGACCTCAATGGCCTGGGCCTGGACCCGCCGCAGGCCAGCGTCCACTTCGACGCCACGCAGATCAACATCGGCACCACCGAGGCCATCGAGGGCCTGCGCTACGTGAAGCTTGGCGCCACGGTGTACCTGATCGAGGACCGCTACCAGCACCTGCTCAATGCCGGCCTGGGCAACTTCGCGCAACGCCGCCTGCTGCCGGACGGCGCGCAGATCACCGCCCTGCAGCTACCCGGCCTGGCGCTCACGCAGACCAATGATACGCACTGGCTGCTCACCCCGGAACATCCCGGCACCGGTGCCGATGACATCAATCAACTGGTACAGAACTGGCAGCACGCGAGCGCGCTGTACGTGCGCCGTTACGAGTCCGGCGGGCAGGCAGACACCGTTACCGTGACCCTCCGCGATGCCGGGCCGATCAGCTTCGTCATCGTGGCGCGCGACCCCGACCTCGTGCTCGCGCGTCCCGACTGGGGTATCCAGTACCACCTCACCGGCGCTGTCGGCGCGGGCTTGCTGGCCTTGCCGGAGCCGGCTTCGCCCTGACGGGCGCCCCCAGACTGGCAACCACCGCGGGGCAAACCCGCCTATAATCACCCGACCAGTCACATCGAAGGATCATGGCCGCCTGTCAATGCCCGAACTTCCCGAAGTCGAGACCACCTGCCGCGGCATCGCCCCGCGCATCACGGGCCAGCAGATCACCCGTGTCGTCGTGCGCAACCGCAACCTGCGCTGGCCGGTCACGCACAGGCTGGCGGAGACCATCACCGGGCAGACCATCCAGCATGTCAGCCGCCGCGCCAAGTACCTGCTGCTCGGCACCGATTCCGGAACGATCATCCTGCATCTCGGCATGTCCGGCAGCCTGCGCATCGTCAACGCCATCGTGCCGCCGGAAAAACACGACCACGTCGACCTCGTATTCCGGCATTACAAGGTGCTGCGCTTCACCGATCCCCGGCGCTTCGGCAGCCTGCACTGGACCACGCGCGACCCGCTGAAACACCGGCTGCTGCGCGAACTCGGCGTCGAGCCGCTCAGCGACGCCCTCTGCGGCGCATATCTCCATGAACGCGCACACGGACGCAAGGTCGCCATCAAGCATTTCATCATGGACAGCCACATCGTGGTCGGCATCGGCAACATCTACGCCTCCGAGGCACTGTACATGGCCGGCATCAACCCGAAGCGCGCGGCCGGCCGCATCGGCAGGGAAAAATACGACCTGCTCGCGGAAGTCATCAAGGAGGTGCTGACCGATTCCATCACCGCCGGCGGCACCACGCTGCGGGACTTCGTCAACGGCGAGGGCAGGCCCGGTTACTTTCGGCAACACCTGAACGTCTACGACAGGGCCGGCGAGCCCTGCATCAGCTGCCAGGTGCCGATCCGGGAAATCCGCCAGGGGCAACGCTCGACCTTTTACTGCCCGAAGTGCCAGAAGTAGGCAAGGCGCACTAGAACCTGTCTCATAATTCCGCGCGAACCGCGTTGCAGTCCGAACTGCGCGCCTGCAAGGCGCGCCACGCAGCACAGTACTTGACGTACGGGCAAGCGGGGCAACGCCGCAGGCGCGCAGTTCGGACGCAACCCCTTGGGGACCGGGCGATTTTAGCCCCTGGCCTTGTTGCGGCTCGCTCATGTAGCAACGGCTACACCACGCTCACCGCGCCTTGCCAGGAACCAAAATCGCCACGGTCGCGGCCGCGGGGAATTATGAGATAGGTTCTAGTGCATCCCGGTTAGTCAACAGGATACCAGCCTGGCGCAAGGTATGTGTATGACACGGAATCCGTCTGACACACCGCTTGCACGACATAAGACGGACAACACGGCTCACCCTTCTGCTTCGCCTTAGGCTAAGCCGCAGCTCAAGTGGAACGTTTTTGCTCATGGAGGATCAAATGAAACATTTGATTACTAGTGTTCTATTGGCTGTTGTTACTTGTTCTGCAAATGCAGAAGCAAATCAAGAGAAGATCAGGACATTGATGGAAGTCGTTGGCTTGACGGATATGTGGCGTGAACAGATTGAATTGGGAAAGAGTCAGAATGAAGAGTCAGGCAAGAAAGTATCGGACCAAATATTGTCTCAGCTGAATCCAAATGATGAATACAGGAAAAGATTCTCTGGCGCGTTCAATAATTTCATGAAAAAGTTGGAAGCTCCCTGGCCCCCAGAAGAGATCGTGGATGTGTGGGCTGGTTATTATGGATCGAACTTCACTGATGAAGAGCTGGATGGCTTGATCAAATTTTATTCATCTGATCTGGGAAGAAAGGACATCGCTGTAACAAAGACGTCAATGGTTCAATTTACACAGCATTTCCAGCAAAAGTTGCAACCATTATTGGAACAAGCCACGCAAGAATATATGGAAGAAATGAAAATACTTACCCAGGAATGTAATTGCAGGAAGAAATAAGCCATCACAATCCCTAACTGCCGGCCACCTTCGGTGCAGGCGCGCCTACTGCGGCAAATTACAGTCGTTAGATTCTTATAGAAGATCGGTGTTGAAATATTCCGCTAGAATCGAATGTCGCGGGTCGCGCCTTCTTGCATCCTTACAGGCGCGATGACGATTGAGGATTAGTGAACTGGCATCCTCAAGAGAGAGCAAACAGCGGCATTCTTAAGTTTCGAGCAGGCGGCTCGATAAATGTCTAACAGGGGCCAGAACCCGGTTTTGACATATATATACGAAAATCGGGAACTGCCCCCCGTTTAACCATTAGAGTATGGCCAGCGGCACATAGGGGATTTCTGTTGAAAAACAACTATATCCTGATCGACTACGAAAACGTTCAACCAAAAAACCTGGCAATTCTGAATGGACATCCCGTCAGGGTAATTGTGTTCGTCGGTGCCAATCAGGCAAAGGTGCCATTGGAACTCGCCGCAGCGCTGCAGGCCCTGGGCAGCAATGCCGAGTATGTGAAAATCAGCGGCAATGGCTCCAATGCACTGGATTTCCATATCGCGTTCTATATCGGTCAGCTGGCTGAACGTGATCAGAATGCCTACTTCCACATCATATCGAAGGACACCGGCTTCGATCCCCTGATCAAACATCTTAAAACAAAGAAGATATTTGCACAGCGGGAAAAGGATCTCACCGAAATATCGTTCTTAAGAATCCGGAATACAACCTCAACTGAAGAGAAGATCACCGCTATCGTAAAAAGTCTTTCCGCGCGTGGCCACGCCCGGCCGCGCAAGGTTAAAACCCTGTTAAATACGATCAACGCGCTGTTTATGAAAACACTTGAAAATACCGAGTTGATGGACCTGTTTGAGCAACTGTGCCAACGGCAGTATGTCGTGATAGAGAATCAAAATGTCAGTTATCAGCCGCCAATCAGTCCGTCCTGACTGGGTTGTTACACGAACTCATTTTTCAGTCGATCCGGCTCATGGTAATCAAGGATGTCAGTAAGCAATGATTCCCCCAATGAATATCTGCACGGCACGCTCGACATGTGACTAAAGAACGGGCCACCCAGAGGGTGGCCCGTTTGCGGTACGGAGATCATTTCAAACCACCCGATGGCTATCAGGCGACCGCCTGCAGCTCTTCCGGGCTCTCGTACACCCTGTACATCGTCCTTCTCCCGGCGCACCCGAAAAGCGGACATAAAGGCGAAGGGACCCTTCTTTAACTGACGCGTTAAAATACGACTGAACAGCATCTGTATACCTGCTGATCCATCGCCTGAAGGCGGGGGGTTTACAGATCCCCTATCGCGGACTCTAAAGGCACATGCCTGGGCGAGTGCTGACAATCGAAACGTGACTTGACCACGGCAACACACACAACGACGCGGAATCGTTACCGGCCGTTCCATGTCGTCCCCGTGATCCCGGGGCTGTTTACCCGGGCCAGGGCGTAGAAAAGTGCCATTCGGTGCAGACCACATATTCCCCGCCGGCGCCAGCATTCCGGCACCCTGATTATCCGCTGCCTTCAGCCGCCGTTCATTGTAGAATCCGCGCAGTTCATCCACGCACACGGAGGGGCAATGGGCACACTGGAGCTGGATCTTCCACGTTACCTGTATACCGAGACCGCGGACACGGACGGTGCCGTGACTGGCGCCGTGCTGGATGCCGACAAGCTGCTGGCCTGGGCAGGCCATGGTTACGGGAATTCCATCAGCAACTATTGCAGCAAGCTGCTCGAGCGCGAGCTGCAGACCATCGATGCCTGGCAGGAGACGCGCCTGCTGCTGCTGGACGAGCAATGGCAGGAGGCCGAGAACGACGTGGACGACGACGCGGCCGAATGGCGGTTTGCCGAGGCCTGCGATGCCGTCGTGAAGCAAGCGGACCACCGCCGCCACGCGGCCGCCGCACGCATGGCGGAACGCCAGGCCGCCATCGAGAAACTCGTCCGGGAGGCGGAACAACACCTCGAGGAATGCCGGCCGGACGAGGACGAGGATACCTCCATCGGCCTGCTAATCGCCCTGCTGGCGGCTGGGGCGCTCGTCTATACCCTGCTCTGCTGAATGACCGAAGAAAACCGCACTGCACCGTCGACTCCGCAGCCGACCGCCGCATGACCGGACTGACCCTGATCATCGGCAACAAGAACTACTCGTCGTGGTCGCTGCGGCCGTGGCTGCTCATGAAGCACTTCCGGCTGGATTTCGCGGAACAGCGCATCGCGCTGTTTACCGAAACCACGGACCGGGAACTGGCGCCCTGGTTTTCCGACGGCAAGGTCCCGGTATTGCTCGACGGGGATAATGTCATCTGGGATTCCCTCTCGATACTCGAATACCTGTCCGAAAATTACCTAAACTCGGGGGGATGGCCGCAGGCTGCCGTGGCCCGTGCCTTCGCGCGCTCTGTCAGTGCCGAAATGCACTCCAGTTTCAGCAACCTGAGAAACGAATTGCCGATGAACTGCCGTAAACGGCTGCGTGATATCGCGCTGTCCGCCGGGGCCGTCCGGGAAGTCGAGCGGGTCAGGTCGATATGGCGCCGCTGCCGCGCCGACTACGGCTCCACGGGCAACTGGCTGTTCGGGAATTTTTCGATTGCCGATGCCATGTATGCCCCCGTCGCCCTGCGTTTTTTCGGTTACACTATCCCGCTGGGCGAGACCGAAGCCGCTTATGTGCAGACGGTGCTTGCACATCCGGATATCGCCACATGGATGCAGGCCGGTGCGGCGGAAACAGAAATTATCGAAATGGACGAGATCGACGCCTGACACCCGGGGATTGCGCATGGGCCGGCCGGCGTTCAAGGCCATTTGCCGCGCACGTCGACAGGGAGGAACCCGAATATGGCACGCGGAAAATTCAGGCCGCAGATCACGACATGGAACCTGTTCGACTTCGAGGAAACCGTAGACGACCCGTCCCTGTACGATTCCCTGATCCTGGCAGAGGGCGATTCATGGTTCACCATCGGCGGCCTGTTTGCACCGAACCTGCTGATGTCGCTGCGTTTTCACAAGGCCACCCTCATCCTCAACTGCGCCTTCCCCGGCGACACCATCGTCCACATGTCCGCGCTGGCGCATAATTATGTCTTCAAGGAGGCCTTCCGCTACGACTATGCCTGGGATGCCGTCCTGCTGAGCGGCGGCGGCAACGACCTCATCGACAGGGCCGATGAAATCATCCTCGATGCGGCACAGCGCAAGGGGCGTACGCTCGACGGCCCGGCCGACTATTGCGATCAGGACCGTCTCGACCGCCTGATCGAGGATGTCCAGCACGGCTACCGCACGCTGGTTTCGGTCAGGGACGATTCCGCCGGCCCGGCCAGCCGCGTCCCGATCTTCGTGCACACCTATGACTACTCGACCCCGAGAAACGCCCCGGCACGCTTCATCGTCGGGAATATCGGGCCCTGGATATACAAGGCGTTGAACCAGTCAGAGGTGCCGGAACAAGACCGGGTCGGGGTGACGGACTATCTGTTCGACCGGCTGGCGGAGGGCATCCTGGCGCTGGGACGCCAGACACCCGCACTGGAACATTTTCACGTCATCGACACCCGCAACACGCTGGTCCGCGCCGGGCTGGACAGCGTCGGCAACAGCGGCGACTGGCTGAACGAAATCCATCCCAACGAGGATGGCTACAAGAAGCTGGCCCGGAAGCTCGAAAAAAGCTCCTTCCTGTGCTCTGAGCGCCTTTCGACCGACCCCCGACACCGTGTCCGACCACACCAAAACACCCGGCATCTCCCGCGCCAACCGCCTCAGCGGCGAAGGCCTGCAGCGGCTGGATCAGCAACTGCGGCGTGGCGGACAGATCAGTGATGCGGTACTGACGCAATGGATCAGGCGCTACGGGGACGCCGCACGGGACATCATCGCACGCTATGACCGGCTGCCCGTTGCGGAACCGGGTCCTGCACACCCCGGCCCACGCAAACCGGAATGAGGCCTGCACCGGACCAGGGCCTGACTGCCGCCGTCCGCGGCACACCTGAGTACGTGCCTGCCCGACCCGCCAATGACCGACACGCGTACAGTCGCCCGCCACTATAGCCACGGCAACCTGCTGGAGCAGATCCGGCGCGGGCTCGAGGCCGCTGGCAAATCACCCGCCAGTGCGACCATCGATGACCTCGCCCCGGCCGACGAATTCCACATCGGCGGGCGCAAGGCATCGGAAGACTTTATCACGCAGCTGGGCCTGGCGACGCATCACCACGTACTGGACGTGGGTTGCGGTATCGGCGGCACCTCGCGCTTCGTGGCCGACCGCTGCGGCTGCCGCGTCAGCGGCGTGGATGTCACGCCCGAGTTCATCGAAACCGGGCGCATCCTGAGCGAGTGGGTGGGACTGGACAGGCGTGTCGACCTGCAGCTGGGCAGCGCGCTGGACATGCCGTTTGACGATGACAGCTTCGACGTGGCGATCATGCTGCACGTTGGCATGAACATCGCCGACAAGCACCGCCTGTTTGCCGAGGTGTACCGGGTACTCAGACCCGGCGCGATCTTCGGGGTGTATGACGTGATGCAGTCCGGCCCCGGTCCGATCGCCTTCCCCGTACCCTGGTCACAGGTGGCGGAGACCAGCGCGCTGGCAACACCGGAGGACGCGCTGGAAAGTTCCGGGTTCACTACAGTCACAGCATGACTGGCGGACTTCGCGCTGGAATTCTTTGCCGAGGCACGCCGGCGCATCGAGGCGTCCGGCAACACGCCAGCGCTCGGTGTACACATCGTCATGGGTGACAGCGCGCCGGTCAAGATCAGCAACATGATCGGGAACATCGCGCAAGACCGCATCGCGCCGGTGGAGATCATCGCCATGCGTGGCCAGGATGAAGACGACGAGTCCCGCATCCCCCCCGGGACGTGACAGAAAGAAACGGACAGGGGATCCCTGCAAGCGGACGCTGGATCGAACAGCCGGGTTTGCAGATGACAGCGGCACGGACGATAACTCTGTCCCGCTTATCCCGCTGTGTGTTACCGGAATTTGTCTGCGCACGGGCCGGTCCGGATCGCCCGGCCCCGGCCCACGGAGACTTTGAGGCTACCTGGCCACCAATCCTTCCGTCCCCGTGCTCTTGCGCGGAACCAGTGTAATGGGATCGCTGGCGATGTAGACCGAACGACTGCCCTCTTGCGGCGTGCCCGCCACATCCGGTGCCCGGTCGACATGATAAAGCGCGACAACCAGCCCGATGCTGGCAATGAGGAGATACAGCGGCCCAAACAACCAGAACACCAGGGGTACGGACAGGTAATAGGCGCGCATGCCCAGGCTGTAGTAATTACCGCTGCGATTCAGCAACTGTGCCACAAAGGACGGGGTAGGACCGAATGCCTTGCCGCTGGAGGCATTGATCAGGTAGCCGACGTGGTTGTACATGCGTATTGCCAGCGTGAAGCAGAAGAAGGCCCAAAAAGAAGATAACCAGCAGGGGCAGCAGCTTGAACCCCCATAGATGGGTGGACATGATCAGGTGTTCCTTCTGCACCAGTTCCAGCACGGAGCCGATACCGTCATTCTTCTGCATCAGGTTGAGCACGCCGATGATCAGCAGGATCGCCGTGGAGGCCAGAAAAGTCGCCGCCATCGTCGAGTTGCGCAAGGTCTGCACCGCGAGGACATCACGCTCGCGCGATGTCATGATGGACTCCACCCAGATCTCGCGCGCCTGGGCATTGATGGCCTGTATCGTATAGGCCGGGTTGTTACGCAGTTTGAAGCGCAGGTAGAGATGATATCCGAGGACCAGCCCGAGGCTGGTGCTGAAGGAGATGGCATTTGCTTCCAGGATTGACACTTTATTACTCCGTTGTCTGTGTGTTTACTGTCTGTGTGTTTGTGTATTGATCAAGGGATCAGCCGGTAGTATGGCGTGACGCCGCCTCGGCCCGTTTTTCCCACCTTGCGGCCCCATCGGTATCCCGCGCGACGCCCAGGTCGCCGTTCCGATACACCTCGGCCAGTGCCCGCATGGCGACTGGGTTGCCGGCGCTGGCAGAGCGACGCAACCAGTACAAGGCCTTGGCGGGATCGCGATTCACAGCCCAGGCGCCATCGCGATAGCGGGCGGCCAGCTGAAATTCCGCAACCGGATCGCCGGATTGAGCGCGATGCTCGAGCGCAGCGGACGACTGGACCTCGGTCGAGGTCTTCGCGAGTGTTTTCCATAGTGCCGAGACTGCAGTCAGGGTCGGTGAATCCAGTTCGCTGGCGAGGGCATCCAGTCTGCCGGAGTCCGGTGACCGGGCGGTGCCGGTATTGCCGGCTGGCGTGGATGCGCTGGCCCCCGGCTGGTCATGTACAGCCTGATCGGAGGCATAGGCCATGCCGTTTCGGGCAGCTCGATCCAGCCAGTACTGCCCCGTTCTGGCGTCGGCAGTCAGTCCGTAACGACCATCCCGGTAGGCAAGACCGAGCTGTAATTGCGCACCGGCATCACCGGCGTTGGCAAGCCGGCTGAGCCAGTCAAGTTCCTGCGCATCCGAGGGGCGATGGGAACCGTGCGCCAGGAGTGTGAGGAGCAGTCCGCCTGCGGCGGCAGCGGCGAGCCAGCGGCCACCGCCGGCCCGGCGGACGCGCAGGGTGCTGGCACGGAAAGTACCGGGGTGATGATACGCGGCGGCGACGAATGACATCGGGTTGTGTCTGAAAAATTTTGTGTAGTGCATATCCGTTGGCGTAAGGTAGAGGTTTATCGAAAGAGTCGATACATGCTCTGCAAATATCAGGCCATGTCATGATCTCGGAAGTTTAATTATATGATTCAGACAGTTACCACACCGCTTTACGACGAGATACGGGGCCACAGTCGGGCGCCGAGCAACATATAGTGTTGGAAGCCCCGGGATTTGTTGGATGATCGCGTTGCTTAATCTGAACCGCCTGCAACGCAAGGTACTGCTCGTCATCATCGTGATCATCGTCGTACCCATGCTGATCACGGGCTGGTTCTCGGCATCATGGATCGCCGGCCGCACGGATGAATCCATCGAACACTGGATTCGTGAAGCGGCGCAGGTGAACAAGGATTCACTGGACCGCATCCATGAGAATTCCCGGCTGTTCGCCGATGTGCTGGAGGAATCGACACAGGGTGAGTTGAATCTCGAGGCGGGGCAATCACCGGTGCCCAACGCCGCTCTGGCGGCTGGCCAAGCAGCTCGGCATCAACCTGGTGCAGCTGTACGACTACGACAACCAGCTGATCTATTCCTCGCATCCGATCCGCCTGGCGACATACTGGAATCAGGGCCAGGACAGCGCGGTGGTGAAGGTGGACCAGGCCGGCAGGAGCCTGCTGGCGGCCATCACGATCGTGCGCATTCCCCGGGACCAGCCGCGGCATTACCGGCTGGTGCTGGGAACGCTGTTCGACAAGGAATTGCTGAATCGCCTGAGCCAGTCCAGCGGCCTGAAGACACGACTGTTCTACCCGCGTAACGGCGATTTCGCCAAGGCCTTTTCCGAGGAGGAACAGCCGTTGAAGCTGCGATTGCCGGCTGAGCGCCTTCGAGGCACTGAAGCACCGGCAGCGCCTTTTACAGCACGGAGGCAGAAGACCGGCCAGTACTGGGGTTTGTACACGCCGCTGGTCGACGCCACGGGGCAGGTCGAGGCCGTGCTGTTCACCGGCCTGCAGCACCAGGGCAGCGCGCGGACTGCTCACCGACCAGCTGGCCCTGACGCTCGTGATCACGCTGCTCGGTATCCTGCTGGCGAGCGTGACCGGCATGCTGCTCGGACGCATCGTGATCCGGCCGGTGGAATATCTGCGCCACGGGGTGATGAAGCTGGCGGCCCAGGACTTCCGTGCATCGATCCCCGTCACCAGCCAGGACGAACTCGGCGAACTGGCGCAGGCCTTCAACGACATGGCGCAGCGGCTGCGCGAGGCGCGCGATGCCGCAGCGGATCGAGTTCCAGCGCGACAAGATCGCCGCCCTGGGTGAATTATCGCTCGCCATGGCCCACGAGATTCGCAACCCCATCGGCGTCATCAGCACCGCCTCCCGCCTGATGGAATCATCCCGGGACCCCGCCCGCCAGGTGGAGCTGCGCCGGATGATCCGCGAGGAGAGCCTGCGCCTGGATCACCTGCTGAACGACTTCCAGCAGCTCGCCCGCCATCGCCGCCCGGAATTCGCGGACATCGATCCACTGGAACCGCTCGATGCCGCACTGCAGGTATTGCTGGCCGGACGCGATGACATCGAGGTGGTGCGCAAGGCGGCCCACCATGACCGCCGGGTGCGGGCCGATCGCGAGCTGCTGCGCCAGGCCTGGATCAACCTGGTCCGCAACGCCCTGGATGCGATGGGTGACGGCCCCGGCAGGCTGGTGGTGCGCACGAGCGTGGACGACAATACCCTGTCCGTGTCGTTGCAGGACAGCGGCCCGGGCATTTCACGGGAACTGATGACGCGGCTGTTCGAGCCCTTTTTCACCACCAAGGAACATGGCAGCGGCCTCGGACTCACCATCGCAAGCACCCTGGCCGAGGCCAGCGGTGCGTATCTCGAACTCGTGCCGGAGGTGGAAACCGGCGCCTGCATCGCCATGCGATTTCCGATCGCTGGCGGGGAGGAGTGATGTCGCGCACGGTACTGGCCGTCGACGACGAGCGCAACATGCTCACCGTCATCCGCATGACCCTGGAGCAGGCGGGGTATCGCGTGCTGACGGCGGAGCGTGCCGAGGACGCGATCGGTCTGTTGGCGCGATCCGGACCTCGACGTGGTGCTGACCGATCTCAAGATGCCGGGAATGAGCGGCGAGGAATTCGTGGCGCACGCTCACCAGGAACGTCCCGATGTGCCCGTCATCGTCGTCACGGCGTTCGGATCGATCCGCTCGGCCATCGAATGCATACAGGCCGGCGCCACCGATTATCTGTGCAAGCCATTTGAGCCGGAGGACCTGGAATTCACGGTACAGAGCGCTTTCCGGCTGCATGACCTGCTCGAGGAAAACCGGCGGCTGCACGCCGTGGTCAGCACGGCGCAATCCGGCAGGCGCCTGATCGGCGAGAGTCCCGCGATGCACGACCTGCTGGAGGAAATCCGGCGGGTCGCGCCGTACAAGACCAATGTACTGATCACCGGCGAGAGCGGCACGGGCAAGGAGGCGGTGGCGCGCACCATCCATGAACGGGGACCGCGTTCCGAGCAGCCCTGGGTGGCCATCAATTGTTCGGCAATCCCCCGCGAACTCATGGAGAGCGAGCTGTTCGGCTACGTCAAGGGTGCCTTCACCGGCGCGGTGCAGAACCGGATGGGACGTCTGGAACAGGCGCACGGCGGGACCCTCTTCCTCGACGAGATAGCCGACCTCGACCCGGATCTGCAGGCCAAGCTGCTGCGGGTGCTGCAGGAACGCGAATTCTCGCCGCTGGGCAGCGAATCCATCCGCCGGGTCGACGTGCGCGTGATCGCCGCGACCAACCGCGATCTGCGGCAGCTGGTGCGCGAGGGGCGGTTCCGCGAGGACCTGCTCTATCGTCTGGATGTCTACAATATTCACATCCCGCCGCTGCGCGAACGCCGGGAGGATATCCCGCTGCTGGCACAGGCCTTCCTCGACACTCTGCGCGCGGAGATGGACAAACCGGTGACGCAGTTCTCCGATGCCGCCATGGCGGTGCTGTCGCGCTATGACTGGCCGGGCAATGTGCGCGAACTGCGTAACGCCGTGGAACGCTCGCTGCTGAGCTGCCGGGGGGAGGCCATCGGCGTCGATGACCTGCCGGACAGGATCACCGGCCACGGCCGGAGCCGTACGCCAGCACAGGGCCGGGCTGACGCAACTGGGTGCGGACGGTCTGGATGCCTGGTTGCAGGAGCAGGAACGCAGGCTGATCATCGAGGCCCTGTCGGCCTGCGGCGGCGTCCAGGTGCAGGCCGCGCGGCAACTCGGCATCAGCGAACGCAGCCTGTGGCACCGTTTGAAAAAGCTCGGTATACAGGTGGATCGCATCGTGCAGCAGGATTCAGGTGACGATAGCCCGTACCCTTGACGGTGTCTGGCGACCCTGACGGCCTGCTATGGATGACCTGCCTGCGTGGTGCGCGGACGACGCCCGCTCTACTTTCCCAGTTGCATCCCGACTTCTGCCGTGCCGACGCCGCGCGGGTCGCTGGCAGCCAGCACGCGGTTGATGCGCTTGTCGAGATAGACCGCCTGCATGTTGCCCCAGGTAGATTTGCTGGCCTCGAGGGTATGTCCCTTTGCAGCCAGCCGTTGCAGCGTCTTCGCATCGAAGGCACCTGCCTCGTACTCCACCACATCGGGGTAGTACTGGTGATGGAAGCGTGGCAGGCTCACCCAGGATTCCGGCAAGTGCCCGTCCGCAAAGTCCAGGATGGCGAGCAGCACCGCGGTGATGATGCGGCTGCCGCCGGGCGTGCCGAGAATGGCGACACCGTATTTGCTCTCGACAAAGGTCGGTGACATGCTGGAGAGTGGGCGCTTGCCGGGCGCGATCGCGTTGGCCTCCGCGCCAATCAGGCCATAGAGATTCGGTACACCGGGTTTCACCGAGAAATCGTCCATTTCGTCGTTCAGCAATACCCCGGTGCCGTGTGGGACCATGCATGCGCCGAACGGATAGTTGATGCTCAGCGTGGCGGCCACGCGGTTGCCATCACCGTCCAGCACCGAGAAATGCGTGGTGTGGTCACCGCCCTGCACTGCAGCCCGCCCCGGCAGCGATGCGCTGGATGTCGCGGCGTTCAAGTGGATCGTCGCCACCAGCTGCGTGGCGTATTGCTGGCTGGTCAGGCGCGCGACCGGCACCTTCACGAAGTCCGGGTCGCCCAGGTACTCGGCGCGATCGCGATAGGCGCGGCGCATCGCCTCGATGATGATATGGGCGCGATCGGCCTTGTTCATGGCCGCCAGGTTAAGCCGGACAGCATGTTCAGCATCTTCACCAGTGCCACACCGCCGGACGACGGCGGCGACGCCGAGGTGATCGTCAGGCCGTGATAACTGCCGACCACCGGCTCGCGCTCCACGACCTCGTAGGTGGCCAGGCCATCCAGCGACCACACACCGCCGGCAGCGCTGACACCGGCGACCAGCTGCTCGGCAACCTTTCCGGAATAGAAACCGTTATTGCCGCGCTGCGCAATGGCGTGCAGCGTGTTGGCGAGATCGAGCTGCACGATGATCTTCCCGATCTTGGGGACGGCGCCACCGTCCAGGAAAATCCGGGCGGCCTCGGCGTTGCCCTGCAATTCGGTGAGGCGGAACTGCGCCATCCCGCGGTAATGCTCGTCGACCGGGAAACCCCCGCGCGCAAGCCGTATCGCCGGCCCGAGCGACTGCCGCAGCGGCAGCCGTCCGTAAATCTGCGCAATATGCACCAGTGCGGCGGGCTCGCCCGGGATACCGGCGGCCAGCGCACCCTCCACCGTCGCACCGCTGATCACATCGCCGTCCGGATCGAGATACATGTCGCGATGCGCGTCCAGCGGTGCATTTTCGCGGCCATCGACCATGATCTGAAACCGTCCCGTGCGCGGTGCAGCAACCAGAAGCCGCCGCCGCCCAGTCCGGAACTGAAGGGCTCGACCACGGCCAGCGCCGCGCTCACCGCGACGGCGGCGTCAAAGGCATTGCCGCCTGCGGCGAGGATCTCCATGCCGGCCTGAGTCGCCAGAGGATGTGCACTGGCGATGGCTGCGGGGTGCTGGTAGCCGTTATTGTCTGAATCGACGCAGGCGACACAACACAGCGACAATAACAAGGCTCCGAGCAGGGGCCTCGCAGGTCCGCGATGGCCCGGTGAAGATTCACCCGACTTCCTTCCTTGCCATCAGCCGCCGGTACTTCAGGATGAGTTCTCATGGGTCTCCCGGTGCTCCGGATTCACCACGATGCACTCGACCGGGCAAACCTCGACACACTGCGAGTCCTCGAAATGACCGACACACTCGGTGCACAGTGTCGGGTCAATCTCGTAGATCTCATCGCCCTGGTAGATGGCATCGTTCGGGCACTCCGGCTCGCACACATCGCAGTTGATGCACTCGTCTGTAATCATCAGTGCCATAGGGATTGCCTGCAGGATAAACCGGTGTTGCCGAAATCACTCAAAGTCTAATAGATACGCCCGCGCAATGCAGCCACTACTTTACTATGGACGAACGGCGTGACATCACCGCCCAGGCTCGATATCTCGCGCACCAGGCTGGAAGAGATATAGGCATACTGCTCGGCCGGCGTGAGGAACAGGGTCTCCACCTCCGGCGCGAGGCGCCGGTTCATGCTGGCCAGCTGGAATTCATATTCGAAGTCGGACACGGCGCGCAGGCCGCGCAGGATGACACTGGCCTGTTTCTGGCGCACGAAATCGGCCAGCAGGTTATCGAAACTGCAGACCTGGGCGTTGTCTACATGCGCGAGCACGGCGCGCGCCAGTGTCACGCGTGTTTCGACCGGAAAGGCGGTACCCTTGCCCGGGTTCACCGCCACCGCGACGATCACCGTGTCAAACAGGCGCGCGGCGCGTTCCACAAGATCGGTGTGACCGTTGGTGATCGGATCGAAGGTGCCGGGATAGACGACGGTATCCATGCGCGGATTATGGACGATGAGCGCGTTCCGGTACAAATGGCAAAACTGCCGGATACCGCTCCGCTCCCGGAACGGTCTGCATCAGCATCTGTACGAAAGTCTATCGGAACAGGCGCGCCGGCACGGCTGCTGCGGGGTTCCCCGGCAGTGGCTCAAGGCGCCTGGGCAATGTCCTGAAAAGATCGCGGACGCGTACCGCTGCTGCGGTAGCGTAATATCGCAGCAGCGCATGGCATGCGTGATCCTTTCCAGAAACGGGAGATCTCAGGCACGGCACGCTTCAGATCTTTCACACAAAAAAAGCCCCGCTGCTTCCAGCGGGGCTTTCCGGTTTCTGCATGTGGCAGACGTTTACATCATACCGCCCATACCGCCCATACCGCCCATATCCGGCGCACCGTGGTGACCCGCATCATCCTTCGGCGCTTCAGCAACCATGGCCTCGGTAGTGATGATCAGGCCGGCAACCGAGGCTGCATTCTGCAGAGCAAATCGCGTGACCTTGGCGGGGTCGAGAATACCCATCTCGATCATGTCACCGTATTCACCGG
This sequence comes from uncultured Gammaproteobacteria bacterium, assembly GCA_963803275.1. Lineage (GTDB taxonomy): Bacteria > Pseudomonadota > Gammaproteobacteria > UBA9214 > UBA9214 > UBA9214. The sequence continues at coordinate 393,974 of CAWDLS010000002.1, forward strand.
TGCCGGCGTTGTAGCCGTAGTTACCGCTCTTGCTGGCAACGGCGTTCAGGATCACGGATGATTCCTCACCGGCATTCTGGCAGATCTGGCGCAGCGGTTCTTCCATCGCGCGGATGGCGAGCTCGATGCCGACATCCTGGTCATGGTTGGCGCCCTTCAGCTTGCCAATCGCGGCCTTGGCACGGATCAGTGCCACGCCGCCGCCGGCCACCACGCCTTCTTCAACGGCGGCACGGGTCGAATGCAGCGCATCTTCCACGCGCGCCTTCTTCTCCTTCATTTCCACCTCGGTTGCGGCACCGACCTTGATCACGGCGACACCACCGGCCAGCTTGGCCATACGCTCCTGCAGCTTCTCCTTGTCGTAATCGGAAGTGGACTCTTCCATCTGCGTACGGATTTGTACCACGCGCGCCTGGATGTCCTGCTTGCGGCCGGCGCCGTCGATCACCGTGGTGTTCTCCTTGGTGACCACGATACGCTTGGCAGTACCCATGTCGTCCAGGCTGGCCTTCTCCAGCGACAGGCCGACTTCCTCCGAGATCACCTGACCACCGGTCAGCACGGCGAGGTCCTGCAGCATGGCCTTGCGGCGGTCACCGAAGCCGGGTGCCTTGACGGCGCATACCTTGACGATGCCGCGGATGGTGTTGACCACCAGCGTGGCGAGCGCCTCGCCTTCCACGTCCTCGGCGATGACCAGCAACGGTTTGCCGGCCTTGGCGACGCCTTCCAGCACCGGCAGCATGTCGCGGATGTTGGAAATTTTCTTGTCGTAAATCAGGATGTACGGCTCTTCCAGCTCGGTCGACATGTTCTGCTGATTGTTGACGAAATAAGGTGACAGGTAGCCGCGATCGAACTGCATGCCCTCGACGACGTCCAGCTCGTTTTCCAGCGAGGTACCTTCCTCGACAGTGATCACGCCTTCCTTGCCGACCTTCTCCATGGCATCGGCGATGATGGTGCCGACCGACTCATCGGAGTTGGCGGAGATGGTACCGACCTGGGCGATGGACTTGCTGTCGGAGCATGGCTCGGCCAGCTTCTTCAGCTCTTCGACCACGGCGATGACCGCCTTGTCGATGCCGCGCTTCAGGTCCATCGGGTTCATGCCCGCAGCGACGGCCTTCATGCCCTCGCGCACCATGGCCTGCGCCAGCACGGTCGCTGTGGTGGTGCCGTCACCGGCAACATCGGAGGTGTGGGAAGCGACTTCCTTCACCATCTGTGCGCCCATGTTCTCGAACTTGTCTTCCAGTTCGATCTCCTTGGCCACGGAGACGCCGTCCTTGGTTACGGTCGGGGCGCCAAACGCCTTGTCCAGCACCACATTGCGGCCCTTCGGACCCAGGGTGACCTTGACCGCGTTGGCCAGAATATTCACTCCCGCGACTATGCGTGCGCGGGCGTCATCACCAAATTTCACTTCTTTTGCCGTCATGACAAATCCTCTTGATTCTGTGTTAGATACCGATAGGCAGGGGCTGCAAACGGGCCTCAGGCCTCGATTACACCCATGATGTCTTCCTCGCGCATGACCAGCATGCCTTCACCCAGTTCCTTGACCTCGGTACCTGAGTACTTGCCAAACAGGATTGTATCGCCGACCTTGACATCGAGAGGAACAACTTCTCCACTATCAAGCCGTTTCCCCTTTCCTGCAGAGACAATTTCACCACGCATTGGCTTTTCTGCAGCAGACCCCGGGATGACAATGCCACCTGCCGAGGTTGTTTCTTCCTCCATGCGCTTTACAAGGACGCGATCGTACAGCGGACGAATCTTCATTTAAGTCTTCTCCCCTTCTAGGATTACCTGGGTTCAATGGTCCGGGACGGCGAATGCACGTGTATTAGCACTCGCCTCCAGTGAGTGCTAATAATAGTGGCGAAAGCTGCGATGTCAAGGGAGGAAATCGACCGGGGGGTACGCGGGAAGGGGGGGAAGGGACTGGCCACGGGATCCGTGGCCATCATCCTGCTGTCCTGCGCGCACTGCTCATTTCTCGCGATCGTGGTCGTTCTCGCGGTGAAACTCGCCCTCGATGGTATAGGGCTGGTGTCCGCCACCGGGTTGTGGGCGCGTGCCGGACGGTGTAATCACGGTGATGTGCCTGAGCCCCCACAGCGCCAGCGCCCGCCGGGCGGGCGGGATGAGACAGGCGAAGCCGAGCGCATCGGTGAAGAAGCCCGGCGTCAGCAGCAGCAGGGCACCCGCCAGCAACAGCACCCCCTCCAGCATCTCGATGGCCGGGGTCTCACCCCGGGCCAGGGCGTCCTGCAGGCGCCGCAGGGTCGCCAGCCCCTGGTGTCGCGCCAGTGCGGCGCCGATCACAGCGGTCAGGACAACGAGTGCTACAGTGGGCAAGGCACCGATAATGCCACCGACCACGATCAGGAAATACATCTCCACCAGCGGGATGAGCAGGAACAGCAGGAATACAATCGGGAACGGCCGCATGCCGCCAACATACCGGAAACAGGCGACCGGTGAAACTCACCGGCTTGCCTGCGCCCGTCCCGCTCCGGTATGTTCGGTGAATTCACACCGGGGTCAGAGTCGACTGATTTAATGAATACCAACGAGAACGCTCAGGTAACCGGAAAATCAATCGACTCTGACCCCGTGATCGTGGTGTTTTGCACCCTGCCCGATACGGACAGCGCCGGCCGCATCGCCGGTATACTGGTAGAGGAACGGCTTGCGGCCTGCGTCAACGTCGTCCCCGGGCTCATCTCGGTGTATCGCTGGGACGGGGCGGTCCAGCGGGATGAGGAGGTGCTGCTGCTCATCAAGACCACGCAGGCTGTTTACGGGCAGCTGGAACAGCGCATGCGCGTGCTGCATCCCTACGAACTTCCGGAAATCATCGCGGTTCCCATACAGACCGGACAGGCAGACTATATACAATGGATAAAAAACACCCTGGTACAACCCTGAAGCCCTGCACCTGGCTGGCCGTGCTGCTGCTGTTGAGCACCCTGTTGGCACACGCCACCGACAGCCCCGGCATCAGCGGCGACGATGAGCTGCTCGACCCGGACGAGGCGTTTGCCATCAGCACGGCGGTCAACGGAAATGCGGTACAGGTCACCTGGACGATCGCACCCGGCTACTACCTGTACCGCGACCGCATCCGCTTCAGTACCGATACCACGGGCATCGAGCTCGGTGATGCGACACTGCCGGCCGGCACCATCAAGGAGGACGAGTTTTTCGGCAAGCTCGCGATCTTCCGCAACTCGGTCACCGCCACCCTGCCGGTCAAACGGCAGGCCGGCACCCCCGACAATTTTGTACTCAAGGCCGTATCACAGGGCTGTGCCGACATCGGCGTATGCTATCCGCCGCACACCCAGACGGCCAGCCTGACACTGGCCAGCGCGGCCGGCACCCCGGCGGCGACAACACAACCCGCCCTGTCGTCGCTCGACTCGCTGGGCGGCAAGCTGGGGCTGCTGTCTCCGGACGATGAGTTCCTCGACGCGGACAAGGCCTTCCAGGTCGACGTCTACGAGGAAGCCCCCGACCTGTTGCGCCTGCACTGGGTCATCGCGAAGGGCTACTACCTTTACCGCGACAAGCTCAGCATCGCACTGGCCGACAGTCCGGGCATCGCGCTGGGCACCATCGATATTCCGCCGGGAGAAACCAAGCACGATGAATTCTTCGGCGACGTACAGGTGTTCCACGACGAGATCATCGCCCGGGTGGCGCTCGCGCGCAGTACGCGCGATGCCGCCGACATCACGCTCGCCGTCGGCTACCAGGGTTGTGCCGAGGCCGGCATCTGTTACCCGCCGATCAAGAAGCAGCTGCCGGTTAGCACTGGCAGCGCTGGACGCCGCGACACCGCTCGCTGCCGCCGCACCACCGGTCGCGAGTCAGCCCGACACCCTCGAGACGCCCAGCCAGGACCGATATGCAAAGGTGCTGCGCGAGAGCGGCCTGGCCTGGATCATGCTGTTTTTCTTCGGCGCCGGCGTGCTGCTGGCGTTTACCGCCTGCATGTACCCGATGATCCCGATCATATCCAGCATCATCGTCGGGCCAGGGCAGCACTATCACCACGGCCAGGGCGTTCCTGCTGTCACTGGTCTACGTCGAGGCGGTGGCGTCACCTACGCCGCCATCGGCGTGATCTCCGCGCAGCTCGGCGCCGGGGTGCAGGCTTTTTTCCAGAATCCGTGGATTCTCAGCCTGTTTGCGCTGATCTTCGTGCTGCTGGCGCTGTCCATGTTCGGCTTTTTCAACATGCAGACTGCCCGCCTCCTGCAGGCGAGAGCTCAGCGAAACCAGCCACCGCATGAAAGGGCGGACGCTGGTCGGCGTTGCGGTGATGGGGGTGTTGTCGGCGCTCATCGTCGGACCCTGCGCCGGCCCGGTGCTGATCGGCGCCCTGATCTACAGCAGCCAGACGGGCGATTACCTGACCGGGGCGCTGGCCATGTTCGCGCTGGGCAACGGCATGGGCGCCCCGCTGCTGGTCATCTGCACCTCGGGCGGCAAACTGCTGCCGAAGGCCGGCGCCTGGATGGTTACCGTCAAGGCCGTATTCGGCGTCGTCCTGCTGGGGGTCGCCGTGCAGATGCTGGAACGTATCCTGCCCGGCCCCGTGACGCTGGTGCTCTGGGCGCTTCTGCTGATCATCCCGGCCATCTACATGGGCGCGCTCGAAGCACGGCCCCCGGCGATGCATCCGGCTGGCGCCGGTTCTGGAAGGGGCTGGGTATCGCCATGCTGGTCTATGGCGTGATCCTGATACATCGGCGCAGCCACCGGGGCACGCGATCCGCTCAATCCCCTGCGCAACCTGCGGGCGTCGTCGAACCGGCCCGCCGGCGGGACGCACACGTCGCAGCACCTGCAGTTTCACCGCATCAAGAGCGTCGAGGATTTCGATGCCGCACTGGAGGAAAGCCCCGGCTGGGCAAGCCGGTGATGCTGGATTTCTATGCGGACTGGTGCACCTACTGCATCAAGATGGAGGACAACACCTTCTCGGACCGCCGGGTACAGGAGGCGCTCGCCAGCGTGACACTGCTGCAGGCGGATGTCACCGCCAATGACGCCACGGACCTTGCCCTGCTGAATCACTTCAAATTGTTCGCGCCGCCCGCCATCCTGTTCTTCGGACCGGGCGGCGAGGAGAGAACCGACTACCGGCTGATCGGCTACCTCGGCGTGGACGAGTTCCTGGCGCACCTGAAAGGTGCCATCGGAAAATGAAGGTTTCAAAAGAAAATCTCATAGCCACGGAATCACACGGAAATTCACGGAAAAATAAAATCGAAAAAAACAACTCACGAGAAAAACAGTAGAACCATCCTGTCATACAGCATGCCGGGCTTGTTCCGCAAAGCCGTCTCCGACTCAGTAGTCATTCCCCGGAAATTACCCCCAACGTTGCATAAATCCTCTCTCCCACAGGGAGAGGGGATCTGTTTTTGAATTCACCGGGCGTGAACTCCAGAATCACCTGCTGACAGCACGCAACCCTCGTTAAACCGGCACATTTCTGCGTTCATTCTGAAATCTTATGCATCAGTAATGTTACCTTCAAAGATTTTCCATAATCGAAACATTTTTCTTCGCGTTCTTTGCGTCTTTGCGGTGGTATGTTTTTTCAGGGTGTTTCCGTGTGATTCCGTGGGTTCCATGGTCATCCGTTTTCACGCGTTCACTTCGGCTTGATGTCGAACTTGCGCAGCAGGTCGTACATGGTGGGCGACTGATACCCAGCAGGTCCGCCGCCAGCGACACCTTGCCGCGCACGTGATTCAGGGCACGCAGTGATCGCCTGGCGGTCGGCGCGGTCGCGGATTTCGCGCAGGTTGAACGTCGCCAGTTCATCGCGCTGCCGCTGCCAAGTTCCAGGTCGCTGGGCGTGATCTGCTTGTTTCCGCCATGATGACCGCACGCTTCACGCGGTTTTCCAGTTCCCTGACGTTGCCGGGCCAGCCGTAGTTCTCGATGGCCGCCATGGCATCCGGGCTGAAACGGTAGCCCTTCTTGCCCTGCTGCCTGCTGATACGCTCCAGGAAGACGCTGCGCCAGCAGCAGCGCATCGCCCTCGCGGTCGCGCAGCGACGGATATTGATGGTCGACACTCACTGATCCGGTAGTAAAGGTCTTCGCGAAACTGGTTGGTGCGGATCAGCTCGTGCAGGTCCTTGTGCGTCGCGCAGATGACGCGCACATCGACCGGGATCTCCTTGCGGCCGCCGACACGCTCGATCACACGCTCCTGCAGGAAACGCAGCAGCTTGGCCTGCAGCGACTGGCGGCATGTCGCCGATCTCGTCGAGGAACAGGGTGCCGCCGGCCGCGGTCTCGATCTTGCCCGGGGTCTGTTTGGCGGCGCCGGTGAATGCACCCTTCTCGTAGCCGAACAGCTCACTCTCCAGCAGGTTCTCGGGAATCGCCGCGCAGTTGATGGCGACGAAACGGTGGTCATGGACGGACTCAGCCCGTGCAGCGAGTGGGCCAGCAATTCCTTGCCGGTGCCGGACTCGCCGAGCATCAGCACGCTGGTGTCGGTCGGCGCGACCTTTTCAACTGTCCGGCAGGCCTGCAGCATGCGTCACTGCCGGTGATCACCCCCTCCAGCGGCGATTCCGCATGCTGTGTACTCAGGCGGCGATTTTCCTCCTCGAGTTCGATAGACACGGTAGGCACGATTGACGATCAGCTCCAGCATGTCGGCGTCGATCGGCTTGTAAAAGAAATCGTATGCGCCCATCGCCACGGACCGGGTGGCGTGCTCGCGGTCGTTGTTACCGGTAACCACGATGATCTTCGCGTGTGGCGCCTTGAGCAGGATGTCGCCCAGCAGGGCAAAGCCCTCGCTGGTGCCCTCGGCATCCGGCGGCAGGCCGAGGTCAAGGGTGATCACCGGTGGCTGGTGCTGCAGCATCGCATTCAGCGCCGTTTCCCGCTCACCGGCAATGAACACATCGAAATTCTCGAAGCACCAGCGCAATTGCGTCTGCAGCCCCGGGTCATCCTCGATTACCAGCAGTTTTCGGGTGATTACATCCATCGTGATTGAGATTGTATCGTAATTGATACCCACTTTACGATAATTCACCCTGACTTCGCTAATGGGCAGGCGGATCCTGAAGGTGGAGCCTTCACCAGCGCGGCTGATCACTTCGATGTCGCCCCCCATCTTGTGAATATAATCACGCGCCTCGTACACGCCAATGCCCATGCCGGCCTTGCCCTTGGTGCTGTCAAACGGGCGGAACAGGCGCTCATTGATGAAAGTCTCGTCCATGCCGCAACCCGTGTCCTGCACCTCGATGATCGCACGGTCCGCACGCTGAAGAGCCGGACGATAACCTTGCCGCTGTCCGGGGTTGCATCCTGCGCATTCCTGATGAGATGGCCGATGATGGCGCCACAGCGGTCACGATTGGCCTGATGTGTATACCGGTAGCCTGGCAATCCAGGCTCGGGACCGGGTTGTTGGCGGACATGGTATTCACGACCTCGCCAAGCAGCCCGGAGACCTCGATCGGGGTCGGCTTCCTGCACCTGCATCACGTCACTGCGCAGGTGCTCCAGCAGGCGGTTCATCTTCTGCACCGAATTGTTCACCGTCGTTGATCGCGTCCTCCATGAACAAGGGGTTGTCCTTGTGCCTCGCGGCGTTGGTGACCACCAGCGACAACTGCGCTATCAGATTCTTAAGGTCATGCATCACATAGGATGTCAGCCGGCTGCAGGCCTCGAACTGCTTGGCCTCGGCAAGCGCCTGCGACGCCTCGAGCTGTGCGAGATGCACGGCAACCTGGCGCCCGGCCGTCTTGACCAGGTCGGAGTCTTCCCAGTTGAAGTACTGCTGCGCCGGCGACTGTGCCAGCACGATAAATCCGAGCAGTGCACATGCACGATCAGCGGCACCACCAGCCAGGCCCCGGCATGTTCTCCAGCCACCCGGGCAGTTCGATGTTGTTGTAGAGCTCCGGATCGCGTTCAAATTCGTCTAGATCGATGAGCCATTCCCGCGCAGACAGGAAGGTAATCAGCGGATGACCTGACGAACGACCGTGCCCTCTGCGGATACCTTCATCTGCCAGTTGGCCACCGGTTCGAAGCGGTTTATCCGGCGCATCCACAGCACCCCGCCCGGGCTGTCGATGATCTCCGCTATCGAGTATATCGCCCGTTCACGCAAACGGTCGTCCGGCTGTCCGGAGGACAACGTCCGGATGAAGCGGAGCCACTCATCGCGATAGTCATACTTGTAATGGAAGAAATGCTTGTTGATGAAGACCCTGCAGATTGGCGCTGACCCACGCCCGAGAAAAACAGTACCATCAGCAGCAGGAGTGCGGCGCCGACAGGAAAGAGAATCTGCAGACAACGTGCCCCACTCGCCACCAAGGTTGCGGATGTAGTAGCCGCCGGCACCCATTGCCAGCAGGTACAGGCCGGTGGCCAGCAACGCCGTCGTATGAAAGACCATGCGCCGGGACACGAAGATGTCCAGCGACAGCCTGGGATCGCGCGCAATGGCAACCGCCAGCACCGGTACGGCCATGCCATTCACAAAACCACGCACCTCCCAAGATGTCGTCCAGGTCTCTGGAACATCAGGGCATTGGCGTACAGATAGAAATCAAACGCGAAAATCACGCCGAGTCCGATGCACAGATATTTCACGGCGCGGCGAGACTCCACGTGGGCATTGCGCATGATCTGCTCGACCAGTACCAGTCCCGCAACCGCCATGACAGAGGAATCCCGCATAGAGCATGTCGAAACCCATAACGTTGGTCGCGTAGCCGGCCCGGCGAACAATGCGGTAGAGGACAATCAGATCAGCAACACCGTGTAACTCGCCGCCAGCCGAGCCGCTTGCGAAAACGCCGGGTGGCATAGCCGCGTTTCGGTGACGGACTGAAATAACACATGACCCAGGAACAGCAGCAAGCGAAAACTGCGCAGCGGCTCTACCAGGTAGGAGACAAAGAGGCCACCTCGTAATCGTCAGCGCGGTGAATCCCAGCCATACCGTGCTGGTGATCGAGGCGAACTTGAAGGCATTTTTGTGCGACTGCCCTGCTGGCCGGTAAGCAAAACGAGCGTGAGGACCAGGAACAGTGCCGCCCCGGTTCCATAACTGAGTACACCGATATCAACCACGCAAGACTGCCTGGTACCGCATACCACCGGCCCCCTTACCCACTCTCCCAAGCTGCCCGCCGGCTGAATGCGGTACCCCGGCACAGGCGCCGCCTGCACCCGGCGCCCGTCCGGACGGATGGCAGCTGAAAACGGGCCAGCAACATGCGAGCTTATTTGTCGCGGATTTCCGCGTACACCCGGCGCGCCGTTTCCACACCGTCATAATGCTTGTCTTCCGCGACAGCCTTGGACAGGATATCGCGTGCCGCACGGAAATCGCCCTGTTTGTAGTAGGTCATGCCCAGGTGGTAACGGAATACGCCCACCTCCGGCGCCTTCTCCACCACGCCGGACAGTATATCGGCGGCCTTGTCATAGTCACCGGCCAGGTAGTATATCCAGCCCAGCGTATCCCGCAGGGCAGGCTGGTCGGAATCCGCCAGACGCAACGCCAGTTCCAATGCCCTGCTTTTGCTTTGTTCATCCGTCCTGTGTTCGGATAACAGCACGGCGAGGTTATTTACCGCAACCAGGTTATCGGGCGACTTCTCCAGCAGCTTTTCATATACCGAGATCGCATCCTCATACTTGTTCTGGTGCTCATAGATACCGGCGAGACCCAGCGGAAACCGTTCATTTTCCGGCGCTGTCTCCATCCCCTGCTTGTAGATACCGATCGCACCCTCGATATCGCCGAGATCGTATTTCAGGGCAGCGAGATTCAGCATCAACTCGGGATCTCCCGGGACCGCCTGCAATCCCTGCTCGAGCGTCTGCATAGCACCGACCTTGTTGCCCTGATTGATACGGCTGGCCGCTATCTGGCGGTAGACCATGGAGCTCTTGTTATTCACATCGAGCTGCCGGGTGAATTCCTGCTCCGCGCTGGCGTAGTCCTGCTTTGCGAAAAAGGCGCTACCGAGCAGGAAATGGGCGGCACGGTGGTCAGGATCAGACTGCAAAGTCGCTTTGAGACGTTTGATTGCGCCATCAAAATCGCCACTGATGACCTCCACGTTGGTCAGCTCTGTCAGCGCCATGATCGAATCCGGCTCGCGCTTCAACGCCTCTTCAAACGCTGCTATGGCCTCGGGATATTTCTTCTGTGACTTGTACAGCCGCCCCTTGCCGAAGGCCCCCAGTCCGGTTTCAGGTGACGCCTGTTCGATCTGGGTGAGCACCCCCTCCAGTGCTTCAATGGCACCCTGGTGCGCAAGGATCTCGGCCTTCGCGCGCAGGGCCTTGACATTGGCGGGTTCCACCGCAAGCGCCGCATTAACGTTTTCCAGGGCATCATCTAAATTGCCGCTGGACGCCTGAAACCGGGCCAGGCTTATACGTGCATTGATATTGGCCGGCTGTGCCTGAACCGCACGTGACAGGTTCTCGAGGGCCAGCTCTTTTTCGCCGTTTGCCTGATGCGCCGCCGCCAGCAACACCATCACATCTGCCGAGTCCGGCTGATCCTTCAGAATGGAACGGAATGTCACGATGGCGTCGGTATACTGTTTCTCCTGCAGTTGCATGCGCCCCTTCAGCATCAGGGCGCCGCTATCCTGCGGATTCTCTTTCAGAACCTGTTCCAGCAGGCTTTTTGCTTCCTCGCTCTTGCCCGCATTCGCACGCATGGCAGCAATGGCCGTCCGTGCCTCGAGTCCATGCGGTTCGGTACCGTACTTGTCGATCAGCGCACGGTAGACTGCTTCAACCTTGTCTGCCTGGCCTGCCTCGGCATACAGCCTCGCCAGGGCAAACTGCAGTTCCGCCATGTCCGGATTTGCACCGGCATCACTCTCAAGTTCGGCAATGGCCTTGTCCAGCCCTTGCTTGGTCTTGAAGAATTCGACCAGCAGCAGGTGGCGCTGCGCATCCTCGGGATCATCCGCAATCGCCTTGCGCAGTACGGCTTCTGCCTTGTCGTTCTGGTTTGTCTGGGAATAGAAGGAGGCAAGCGTAACGCGATAATTCAGTTCATCGGGATACTTGTCGACAAGCCCTGTCATCACCGCTTCCGCCTTGTCATTCTCCTTGCGCCTGAGATATGTTTGTACGAGAGCGACCTTCACCATCAGACTGTCCGGATTGGCAGCATTCGCATCGGTCAGTACCTTCAATGACTCCTCGTCCTTATCCTGCCGGGCATAGATACTGGACAGCAGGGTAGCGGCATTTTCTTCACCAGGCGCCTTGTCCAGAACACCTTGCAGGAGGGTGATTGCCTCATCAACCTTATCCTGCCGAAAACGAATCGATGCCCTCAGCGTCAGTGCACCGGGATTGTCCGCCTCCCTGGACAGTACTTCATTGGCCTGTTCCTCGGCCTTGTCGATCTCACCGGCCAGCAGGTCGAAGCGCCCCAGGCGAATACGGGCATCCAGCAATTCGGGACCGAGCTCCACGGCCTTGTTGTAAAACCCGAACGCCTTGCGCCAATCCTGCCCCTGTTCCGCAATGCGTCCCAGGTAGTAATAGGGCGCCGCAGTCTTGGGATCGATCTGCAGCACATTCTTGAATTCCACCCCGGCCTTTTCGTAATTCTGTTCTTCGAAATACGATTTGCCACGCTCCAGGTACTTGGCCTTGCGTTCTTCGGCCCCGCCACAGCCGGCCAGGATGAATGTCACTAACAGGGCTGCAATCAGCCGGCTGTGCTTGCTCAGGAAAAACATGCGTGCCTCCATCGGAATTCGCTTCAGGATTATTGGTGTCCGGGAATATCAGTCAAGGAAGCGCCGGTCCCTTCCGCCCCCGTGATTCCCGCGCAGGGAATATGCCAATAAGTTGTTGATTGTATTTGAATTTAATCTGGGTCTGCGCTGCAACCGGCATGCTATTCCAAGCAGACGCTTCCTTACTTCAATCATCCTACCAATCTTTGGAAGATTTGAAATAGATATTTCCTTGTTATTCCGTGGATTCCGTGGCAAACACCCTGCTGTTCATCCTGGCAGAGGGTATTTCGTACACCCTACGCGGTGCATCAATCACACGCTTCGCCCGTGGAATGCATTTCTTCCGTGATTCAGTGGATTCCCGGATTCCGTACCGTGGCCAGCATCCCGATTCTGTTGTCAGGTCACCGCGCCAGCCGGTCACTTCCCGGCCATGTTATCGAGATACCACTGGTAGGTACTGCTGATCCCCTCTGCCAGGCTGATCCTGGCATGCCAGCCAAGGCCGGTAATTTTAGTGACATCGACCAGCTTGCGCGGCGTACCGTCGGGCTTGCGGGTGTCATAGGTGATCTCTCCCCGATAGCCGACCACCTCCTTGACCAGGGCTGCCAGGTCGCTGATTGACAGGTCGGAGCCGATGCCGATATTGACGATCTCCTCATCGTCGTAATGGTTCATGAGATACAGACAGGCATCCGCGCAGTCATCGACGTGCAGGAACTCGCGCCGCGGCTTGCCGGTTCCCCAGACCGTGACCGTCGGTTGATTGTGCACCCTGGCGTCATGAAATTTCCGGATCAGCGCAGGCATGACATGGGATGTCACGAGATCGAAATTATCTCCCGGTCCGTACAGGTTGGTCGGCATGGCCGAGATGAACCGGCACCCGTACTGCCGCTGGTAGGCCTGGCACAACTTGATACCGGCGATCTTTGCGACCGCATACCATTCGTTGGTCGACTCGAGCGGACCGGTGAGCAGGTACTCCTCCCTGAGTGGCTGCGGCGCCAATCGCGGGTAGATGCAGGTACTCCCGAGGCAGAGCAGCTTTTTCACGCCGTTGATGCGCGACGCCTCGATGACATTCGCCTCGATCATCAGATTCTGGTAGATAAAATCGGCCGGGTAACTGTCATTGGCGAGTATCCCCCCAACCCTGGCGGCTGCGAGAAATACGTAATCCGGTTTGTCAGTGGCGAAGAATTCACGCACCGCGGCCTGCTCGCGCAGGTCAAGCTCCGCGCTGGTCCGGGTCACCAGGCCGGTATAACCGTCCTTCAAGAGGCGCCGGACGATGGCGGACCCGACCAGGCCGCGGTGACCTGCAACATAGATTTTTACATTTTTTTCCATAAGTTATTATGTAATAGCCACGGAAACACACGGAATTACCCGGAATAAAACCTCTGCCTCCTCAAACGACGAAGCGCATTATCGTCGCTCCAGGATAGGTAAAGTTGATAAGCATGCCTATCTGTAAGCCGGTTGCCTTCAGGTAATTCAGTAATTGGGCTTCATTTGCCCTTGATAGCTGTGATTGCGCCTTCAACTCCAGGATTACTGTTTTTTCTACCACAACGTCTGCAAAATATTCACCTACAATTTCGTTCTTGTACTGAACTGAAACCGGAACCTGAGTCTCTGCCTGCAAACCCTGCAAGCGCAATTCTGTAAGTAATGCATTCTCGTAAACCTTCTCAAGGAAGCCGCCACCTAACTGCTTGAACACCTCGTATACACAGCCACGTATAACATAACTTAACTGTTCTTCCGCCAGCTTCGCCACCCTCCATGGCATAGAGAACACCTTTGGTTTGCAATTCAGGTCTAAATGCATTTCTTCCGTGTGTTTCCTTGGCCATTATCAATCAGGATTTTCAGCATTCGATATACAACAGATCCGGTTACTCGTGGTAATCGAATGTCCGATATCCCTCGCGCTTGCACAATTCATCACGCTCGGCGATCTTCAGGTCCTCGCGCACCATCTCGGCAACCATGTCATCGAGCGTGATCTCCGGTTCCCAGCCCAGCTGCTCGCGCGCCTTGGTGGAGTCACCCAGCAGCGTCTCCACCTCGGTCGGGCGGAAATAGCGCGCATCCACCTCGACCAGCACCCTGCCGCTGTGCACGTCAATGCCCTTCTCGTTCACGCCCTCGCCCTCCCAGCGCAGGTTGACCCCGACTTCCCTGCAGGCGGCGTCGACGAAATCCCTGACCGAATACTGCACTCCGGTCGAGATACAGTAATCGTCCGGCTCGTCCTGTTGCAGCATCAGCCATTGCACCTTCACGTAGTCCTTGGCATGCCCCCAGTCGCGCCTTGAGTCCAGGTTGCCCAGGTACAGCTTGTCCTGCAGCCCCAGCTTGATACGTGCAACCGCACGGGTGATCTTGCGCGTCACGAAGGTCTCGCCGCGCACCGGGGACTCATGGTTGAACAGGATGCCGTTACAGGCATAGATGCCGTAGGCCTCGCGGTAGTTGACGCAGATCCAGTAGGAATAGAGCTTGGCCACCGCATACGGGCTGCGCGGATAGAACGGCGTGGTTTCCTTCTGTGGAATCTCCTGCACCTTGCCGAACAGTTCACTGGTGGAGGCCTGGTAGAAACGCGTCTTCCGCTCGAGCCCCAGTATCCTGATCGCCTCGAGCAGGCGCAGCGTGCCGAGCGCATCGGCATTGGCCGGTGTATTCAGGGGTTTCGAAGGACACCGCCACGTGACTCTGCGCAGCCAGGTTGTAGATTTCGTCCGGCTGGACCTGCTGGATGATGCGAATCAGGTTGGTCGAATCCGTCAGGTCACCATAGTGCAGGATGAACCTGACATGCGCCTCATGCAGATCACGGTAGAGGTGGTCGATGCGGTCGGTGTTGAACGAGGATGCCCGGCGCTTGATGCCGTGCACGACATACCCCTTATCGAGCAGGAATTCAGCCAGGTAGGAGCCATCCTGGCCGGTGATTCCGGTAATCAGGGCCACTTTCGATTTCGGTCTTGTCATAGGTTTCCCGAGTATTGCCTGTTGTTCCGTGTTTATATATGTAGCAAACCCATACCACGTATGGAGATCACGATCAACGAAAGAAGGGTGGATACGGTAAACACATTCCACCGGTACCGCATCCAGTTGAGGACCAGCTCGCAACAGTAAAACAGGATAACCGCCTTCAGGGTCACCGCCGTAATCCGGCTATCGCCGATACCCCTGCTGGAAAGCATGGCGAGCGAGAATATGGCGATAATCACCAGGAAGTCGGTGGGCGTAAGGTTGAATTCACCCCGCTCGGAAAACCGGATCGCCACGGCGATAGCAAGCACCATGAGTCCAAAGAAGACGTACGTGACTGGATCCGCACCCATCAGATATTCGGGCTGATAGGTATTAACGAGATAGACAATAAAGGCGATCGTCATGTAGCACAATGCCCGCAACGGCAGGAAACGTGCCGTTGCAACGACCAGCATTCGCAACAGCAGCATCCCGCACAACACCATGGCCGTCAGGGTGAAATCAGGCGGGACGCGGGTCGCCATGAAAGAACCTGCGACCAGAAATATGGAAAGCCCGATCGCCAGGGTCCAGTAAGCCGCCACGGTGAGCAGCCGGTTCAGCTTTATCCTCTCGATAAATTCCCCGATTGCAGTGCCATCCTGCTGCCGATGCGCCCGCCAGTGCCCGCGTTCCGCGCCGACAAGAAACAGAAAGACCGCCGCGACGACTGCCAGGTAAAAACCGATTATGACGGCATCGGCTTCATAGGGCATAAGTACCGCACTCACGACCAGTATCGTCTGAATAGCATATATGATGACGACCGACTCGTAGTGATGAAAACCGAGATCCAGCAGGCGATGATGTATGTGGTTGCGGGTAGCGCTGAACCAGTTCATTTGTTTGTAGATACGTTGCCCGAACACGGCAATGATATCCGCGACAGGCAGACCCATGATCAAGGCTGGCAGGGCCGGGCTGAGGGCCGGATTGACCTGCTGGGTCAACAGGACGGCCAGGAACCCGAGCGTATAGCCGATGAACTGGCTGCCCCCGTCACCCATGAAGATGATCGCAGGAAAGGTGTTATAGCGCATAAAACCCAGCAGGCCACCGACCAGCGACAATGCGATGAAGCAGACGACGAAACCTTCGGCATGGAAGGAAAGCCAGGCGATACAGCACAGGCTGAGCAATGCCTCTCCGCCCGCCAGACCGTCGAGGCCGTCCGAATGATTGATCGCATTGATCATCCCGACCATAGCAAAAATAGTGAACAGCCTCCCGGCAGATTCGCTGATCGCCTCGCCCTGCATGAACGGGAGGTGGGTGACGTACACATCACCCCAGAAAACCACGATAATGACAGCGATAAACTGGCCTGTGAACTTGACGTAATGTCCAAGCTCCATGCCGTCATCCAGTACTCCAAACGCGAACAGCACCAGGGCACCGGCAAGGAATGCAGCCAGTGTCTGGTCGACCGGCAGCAGCAACACGATTGGCGCGATCGCGCCAAGGAATAACCCGAAGCCACCGACCCGCGGGACAGGCTGTGCATGCACCTTGCGCGGGTCCGGCCTGTCGATCAGCCCGAAGCGGGGCGCCAGACGCACCATCACCGGTATCACCGCCATACTGATTACCAGCGCCGCGATCATGGGCAGAATCAGTGTCAGTGGATTGACCACCTGGATCTGGTCTGCGATCGCTATCACATCGCCTGGCAGGTTGATGATCGGCTGGCTTGTTGTATCAAACACTCTGGCAGCTCTCTGCGTGAATACGTCACATTACATCAGACGATGCATGACGCATCTGCAGCCGATCACACATCGGACCGGCAGCAAGTCACGTCGGCACCCGTACGGGTGGCCCGGATGTTCATTGAAACATCCGCGCCAACCAGCGATCCCTGCCTGCTTAATCCGGAATATAGTCAGAAAGATACGGAAACACGGCGTTGGCGAAGCCAACCAGCCGTCGGTCGATTTCAGCCAGGTCCTCGCCGGGAGCGACCAGGGCAGTCAACCGAACCAGCGCACCATCCGTGCGGTTCCTGGTCATGGCATCCCAGAAGAGATACCACTTAACCAGCCACTCGTTGGTGATATCACGCCCGCGCTGCTGAAACCAGTAGTAGACAACCTGGGTATAGTCTTCCTTCCTGATCAGCAAGCGGTTGACCATGAGTGGCTTGCCCCCAAATACAATACCCTGAACCGGTCGAACAGACAGCTCCTTGATCAGCCAGCCACCACCGGGAATACAGGCACGCGGTGAATGTGCCGCGGAACCGGCAGCCTGATCGGCGTAATAGGCGACATAGAAATTGACGAGTTCCCCGGTATCATTCCTGTAATCGGAAATAATGTAGTCTTCCGTCTTGAGTGAAGCAAGAATGTTTTCTTCCAGCTTTCCGGTCGTACCCCGCCACCCGGAAAATTCCAGCGGGAACTCCGCGAACACCCTGCGCTTGGGAATGATGTTTTGCTTGTCATGCGCATAAATGCTCGTTGCCACCAGGGCGACAAGCAATAACGGCACAAGCCACGAGAGCGGATCGATGTTTCTCCTGCGCCGTTCAATACCGGCCGGCAGGGCGCCGGGCAGCTCGATGGCAAAGCATTCCGCCAGTGACATCTTGTTGCTGCCGATTCTGCCGAGCAACGCCATTTCCAGCACCAGCAGGGCGATGCAGGCCATGAAGATAACCCAGCCCTCGAAATAGTGCAGAAACCCTTCTGCCTGGCCCGATCCACCGTATTCAACAAGCACCCCGATGACGCCGATGCGGAAACTGTTCATCAATACGGTAAACGGTATGCTTGAGAAAAATATCATCGCCTTCTTCCAGAAGGCACCGACGTAGATATATGCGGCGACAAAGGAAAGGGAAGCCAGCGGGAACAGGTAGCGCAGTCCGCTGCAGGCTTCCACAACCTGCAGCTTGAATGTGCCCAGGTCGATCACATTGCCTTCCAGGTAGACACTGATCCCGAACAGGCGGATGATTCCCACGCCGATCTGGGAGGAGAGCAGTTGCAGTTTCGTCGAGAGGGTGTTGTATATAAAAGGCGGCAACGGCACCATGAAAAACAGCAAGGCCAGCGGCACCATGACGATCCTGAAGGCTTCCCAGCCAAGCAACGCCAGGGCTACACCAAGCACCGTAACGACCAGGCCATACTGCGACAAGGTATGCGTCGTTGCAATCGCGCCCAGAAAAAGCAGCACCCCGCCGAGAATGACAAGGATGAGTCCTGCCGGTGCCGGCCTGAATTCTGTTTCGGCCAGCTGGTTTTTACGCTGCCAGACGAGGAACAGCGAGATAACCGGTATCAGATAGCCGTAGCCGTACTCCTCCTTGGTATTCCAGCGATCGACCATGTCCAGGATCGTGTAATGGAATGCATATCCGGCGAGCACAATGATAATCCCGAGCATCGCCCAGAACACCGCAGGGGATTTCCAGATATAGGATTGCCTGACCTCGACCACGCTACTTTCCCGTCAGCTGCTGGGTTTCGAAAAGCATCTGGTAGGCAGCCAGCAACTTGGGTTCTTCGTGCCGCCATTCCAGTACGTTTTCCACGCGCTGCTTGCCATACTCACCCAAGTTGTACGAAGCCGTAAAATACCCAAGAGGTACTTATTATTATCACAACATATCCAATTATCTGTAAGGCGGTCAGATACGGAATCCCACCGGTGAGTTCTACAATTATGTCAAGTTCACTACTTGTATAATTCAAGCATGATAGTGGAATCTGCAAATTGACAATTTAGTACCAGACTGCCTTAAACCATCTGCTATTATGTTGCTCAATAGATTCCATTATTTCTCTCATAGGGAACAAAAAACCCGTGCAGGACACTGTTACAGTGCCTGATAAACGATACGACCAATCAATATCGTAAACACCTAGACATCGCAATGCTTCTCCATAACAAGGCCTTAAAATATTCTCCCCATTTATTACATTCTGCGCGCAATCAGTGCTGTATTGGTCGTAAAGTTGAAGACGGCGTGCACAATAGTACCCTACACTTTGAACTTGCGCTGATCATACTTACTGATGCGATCTATAATTTCAGATCGACATTATCAGCCTTTATTCAGATTGTTCTACGAATTTATAGGCACATAATTGATAAAGAGTCAACTATTGTGATTGTACCAGCCATACCTGGCAATAACATTGGCATTTTCACACATGCCGATAAGCCAGATTGAGCAATACTGTCCGGGCATTCAGGAAACGAGGCCTCAACAGCGCCGTACCTGGATATCCAGATATAGCAGGTCGTGTCGACGATTTCGTACGTGCGAAAGAGCTTGTCCACCTACATGCCGGCATCCGCCTTCATGGAAACCAAGACAATCTGTGTCTATCTGAGTCGTGTCAAAATCATCAGAGCCTCCTGATCAGGTAATAATGCCAGATAAGTCAAGTCCCTGGTCGTCGCTATATTGAGGGTAAACCTGCGACTGTGGTTAATAAAGGTCCTCTGAGCATTTGCTGCCTAGCGACGATACAGACAAGGATTTGCGGCTAATGCTACAGAAAGGCATTATTGCGCCATACCCGGAGGTCAATACGAGTAGGTCGTCGAATCCTGTTGAGAATGGGTATTTAAATACGGTTATGTATTTGTGAATGCAGGCAGTAATTTCTGGATTGCCAGAGGCAGGTTCGTTGAATGATAGGATTTAACGCGGCCAGACGCAGCATGATCTGACTACATCATGTGTGGTCAATCCAAACTTGAAGCATCTCTGATCAAGACCGGCATTTACGGAAAACGCATATCCAGCCCGCTGTATATAAAAGGCGACCAAATCCCGGCCCGGTAT
The DNA here is from genome assembly GCA_963803275.1 of uncultured Gammaproteobacteria bacterium. Taxonomy (GTDB): domain Bacteria; phylum Pseudomonadota; class Gammaproteobacteria; order UBA9214; family UBA9214; genus UBA9214. The sequence continues at coordinate 413,642 of CAWDLS010000002.1, forward strand.
GTACGACGTGGCAGCACAGGACGTAATTGTTTTATTCTGATATTCGCCAGAATATTGGCCGAATATGATGTTTATTTCTATAAAGAAGGTCTTGCTGTGATTAATGTAACAATCATTTATCCAACCGACCCTCTTGGAGTAGTCCCCGGGGGTACTGACACATGCATCCGTGACATAATCAAATGCGCTCCTGATGATATAAGGATTCGCCTTATCGGCGTTTCAAATGATGTAAAAACCAGACCCTTAATGAAATGGTCCCAGTGCCTGCTCGCCGGAAAGTATTTCGATTTCTATCCAGTTGTCGCAGTTGAAGATTTACGCAAGCAAATGAAAGTCCCCCTGTCGGCAAGGTTCACGTGGAGGCTTGTCGGTAATTCTGCCTGGAAAGATTCCGATATTCTGCAATTTCACCGTCTGGAACCTGCATTGCTTTTTTATAAGAAACCTGTGCATAAGGTAACAGTCATACATCAGAACATGAATGTTCTCCGCGACAAGAACTCCGACATTCGCTGGAAATATTTTCCAAATGCGTATTTCTGGCTCGAGGATATGGTCCTGCCAAAGTTTGATGAAATACGAATAGTACGAGAAGATGCGATAACAGAATATAGAAAACGTTTCCCGGCGCTGGCCGATCACATCAGATTCCTACCAACATGGATGAATCCGGATTTGTTTTTTGTCAGTGAATCGCATGTACGTGGCGAAATAAAAAGGATACTTCTTTCTTCGTTAGGGTGGCCGGAAGATTCCATATTAATGATCTCGGTTGGCCGTCTCGATCACCAGAAAGACCCATTACGATCACTCGACGTTATGGCACTGCTTACTGCAAAGTATCCTTTGCTCAGATATATCATGGTAGGTGATGGCGTACTGCGCCCCCAGGTCGAAAAATTGATCAGTACACTAGGACTAAGTGACAGTGTTGCACTGGTTGGCGCAAAACCTCAGGAAGAAGTGGCCGGCATTTTGCGATGTTGCGATTTAATGCTGCTGACCTCCGCCTATGAAGGGATGCCGCGCTGTGTCGTTGAATCACTTGGCTGTGGCGTACCCGTTGCGTCTACCGACGTTGGGGAGGTGAAACTATTAATCCATCCAGGGAAGAACGGCATGATTTCCGCAGATCGCTCAATTGAATCAATTGCGGATGCTGTCAATGATTGCATAGAGCATCTGAATCAGTACATGGGCACACCATGCGCGGAAACGGTAATGCAGTTTTCTGCAAAGGTTGTCCTGCAGGACCTGTATCAATGCTACAGAAGGCTGGTTAATTCTTGACCACCTGCTAGCCCGGACGTCCAAGAGTCAACAATGTTAGCTTTCGTGCATATCGAAAAAACCGCCGGAACAAGTTTAATACATATCTTGAGGCATAATTTTTTCCTCAGGTATATGGATGTGCGGCCCTTCTCAATTGAATCGTCGGGATTATTTACTACAGAAGATTTCAGGGCCGCCTTGAAGGTGAACCCTTTCCTGAACGCGATCGGCGGGCATTCCGTGGTTCCATATAACGGACTTGAGGCAGCTTGCCCCGACATTCGGTACATTACATTATTGCGTGATCCTGTTAGGCGCTATATTTCACAGTATCGCCATTGGGTAGAGAAAAAGCATCTGAATATCTCTATTCAGGAGTTTCTTGAGCACGAAGAGCTCTGGAATTTCCAGACGCGCAAAGTGGCGGGCACTGATGATTTTGTAACTGCCAGGCGTTGCCTGGAAGACAAGTTCGCGACTGTAGGAATCGTGGAAAACTTTGATGAGTTCTTGATTTTATTTAAAGGAACTTTTGGAGATCACGTTTCTGATATCCGCTATACAGTACAGAATACGGCAAGCGATAGATCGTCAACAGAAGTCCTGTTGCGGAAATGGGGCGCTGAAATCTGCAAACGAAATGAGCTGGATATCGCACTCTATGATTTTGTGCAGAACTCTTTATTACCCCAACAAAGAGTTCAATACGGCAGGGATTTTCTGGCGAATTTACAGACATTCAAAAAGAGCAACAGCGATGGCCCAACAAAGACAAAACGTTATATTGATTACTTATATAGAAAACTCTACATAGAACCAGCTACTGGCTTGCTCAGACTGTCAGGAGGACTACCATATAAAGGATCTTACTAGAACCTGTCTCAAAATTAGAAATGTGTCACAAAATGGAATATTACGTAACTAGATAATATCAATAATTCCAGGGAAATATGAGATATTTAATTGTGCAGAATTCCGCATCATCACCTAGAAATAATTTTTAAGGTAGGTTCTTGTAGTACATTAGTATTGTACAGATACTTGCCGCAATTCTGCTTGCATCGCTTCCTGATACGTGGGGTTGATTCTCAGCATTTGATATACGCTGGAGGGAAAGATCATGAAACGAGGGTTTTGGTTAACCTTGATTGTAATGCTGATATTGCCACCAAATTCGGCTACGGCGCAGTCCTGCTCTGCCACTCTCACCGATTCCGGCCCCCTCGAGATCAGAGAGAACGGTCGGATAGTCGAAAACCTGCGTATTACATCAACGAACGGTGATGCGATACGCATCGTTAATGCGACCGATGTAATCATTCGCAATGTTGAAATATTTCATGCAGGCGGGGCTGGTATCCGGATACAAAATGCCGATCGGACGCAGGTAGACAACGTATCGATCACTAATACCGGAGCCCCGCCATTTGGCGAGAACCCGAGTATTGATCTCTTGAACATTTTTATAAACGAGTCTTCAGGTGTGCGGATTTCACGTGCACGTCTATGGCGTGGCTCCTCTGGTATTTATCTCTTCAATTCTCCCGATGCTCACATGTCCTGGATCGAGGGTCATGATTTCCGCGGCCCCTACCCACGAGGACAACTGGTCCAGTTCAGTAACAGCGATCGCGGAATACTGGAGGACTTCTCGGTGGAAAATCCACAAAATACTTCATATTCAGAGGACAATATAAATGTTTTCCACTCCTCTGATATTGTGATCCGCCGTGGACTTATCGACGGCAACAATTCGACGAACGGTGCTGCGATCACTTCGGAGCACGCTGACGGACAGTGGAGTGGCCTGCTTGTCGAAGACGTCGATGCGATTCGCATGGGCCACGGCAGCTTTTTCGCGTATCCGGGACATAATGTGACTTTTCGGCGGGTAAGAACAAAGGATAATATCTGTGTGTCACAAAATCGTCGGCATGCCGATGGTAGTAAGGAGACGCGTGGTCCATCGTCGGGTGGAGTGATATTCGGCGCGGAATCGACATCAACCGGCGTGCAGCTGCTGGAGGCGCAATACTGGAATCCCTGTAACCCGCGTAACATTGTATACGACAAAAATGCTTACGATGTACAGAACTATGCAGAAGCGGATTTTAAGTTACGTGATCCTGTACGACTCAATTTCTGTTGGGAGACTGGCTCAAACTCAGCTCCGAAACCGCCCACGAATCTGTCTATGGCTAATTACTAAAGAATATGGGAGATTTCCCAACTCTATTGGGGATTCATCTGCATTTTTTCTTATTATTGCCTTAACAGCAATTCCTTGCCTGCATGCCATAAAAAAATCGAATTTGTTGTCAAGTATCGTTTCCAGAGCCGACGGGGCTGGCTGATAAGTCGATGCAGCCATTCCAAGCCCAGCCGTTGATAGAATTCAGGTGCACGTTTTAGTGTCCCGGCATGAAAGTCGAAGGCAGCACCAACGCCAATCATGACGGCGTTAATCTTGTCCCGCATTTTTGCCATCCAGATTTCCTGTTTAGGGCAGCCCAGCCCCACGAATACTATACCGGCTCCGGATTGGTTAATGGAGTTGATGTAGTCAGATTCCTCACGTTCGCTCCATTCACCAAACCCAGGACTCAGACTTCCCTTCAAGTTGAGACAGGGGAAATATTGCTTCAGATTCTCTTCTAACCTAGACAGGGTGCCTTCTGAAGATCCGAACAGGAATACACCGATAGCGGAATTTTGAAGCTTATCGCATAGCTTCAGCATAAGGTCCGGACCAGCGATGCGAGTTTGCTCCTTGAATCCTTTCCGGCGCAGCATCCAGGCTATGGGGGCCCCGTCAGGTAACACCATATCCGAACTGGACAAGGCATTGGCCAAGTTGTTTATCTTTTGTTGCTGTCACCGAAGAGTGAACGTTACAAAGGCAGACTGTACGCGATTCCCTGATGCCGCCCCAGGTGATCAATAGGTCAAGCACCTCTTCCCAGCTCAGCGCATCAATATAGCTATTTAATACCAATGCCCCCTTTCTGTCGCCCCTGGTCTCTGAAATATTCATCATCATAGGCTTATGCCCTGAACACAAGCGCAAACTGGCGTAGTCACACCACCGTCATCCATTATCATGCACAAATTTCAACCAACAAAATTCTGTTGATTAAATTCGCTCCGCTTGCAAGATCATACCGGATAAAAAACTCTGGCCTTGCCACATCAATGGCTGCCACAACGAACGCGAATAAATTCCGCAAGCGATTGTGCATAGCGTTCAAAATGGAATTGTTCTTGAGCTACCCGTTGACCATGCAGTCCAATACTTTTCATCAGGTCCGGATGCTCAACGACATAACTCATACATGAAGCAATCGATTGCACATTCTCCGGCTCCGCCAGCAGGGCGGATTGCTCATGCTGCAAATAATACCCTGTATCACCGACGCGTGTCGCGATCACGGACGTGCCAGTTGCCAGGTATTCAGCCAGCTTGGTCGGAAATCCGAAGTTGGCGTAAGGACTGTTCGTTCGACAACAGAGCAGGCCAATGGCATGCTGATAGGCCCAGATCAGTTCGGCGCGGCTCAGCATGCCAGTAAACAGGGCACGACCGGCAACCCCTCCCGGATCCTGCAGCGAAGGCCCGACGATCAATATTCTGCCCGGTATCATGAATCAGTTGAACATCCCGTAGCCGTGTCATGATGCCTTCCCGCCATTGCCGGTAACAACAACATCCATATGAAAATCCTTTTGTCGCATGTAACCTGCATGAATTCGTCGACGATCTACCTGATAACGTCACTCCGCAGGCAAAATCATCCTGCTCCAGGCGGGACAGCTCATTCTCAAAATCACCCGCCTTGAACCATTCGGCAAAGGCGCAACAAACCCCTGCTTCGGCGCCCTTGCCAGGCTAGCGGGCAGACGCCTTGCCACTGTATTCTTCCAGAACATGTTTTCCGGTCAAAACCGGGCATCTTGACGCTTTTATCCACACCGGCCATGAATTCGACCAGCCGGTAGTCAAGAAAAGGTATGCGCGTTTCCAGCGAGTAGGCCATACCCGTTCTGTCCACCTTGGTCAGCATGCGGTCTGGCAGTGATATCATGAAATGGAAATACATCAATCTGTAGAAGGTGTCGTTGTACCGGCAGTCACGCATTGCATCGCCCAGAAAATCATGCGGATTCCAGACATCGGCCGGCCGGCCAACCAGGCGTCTGATCGTCTCGGGCGGGACGAATGCAAGCTTGCTTTCCAGCCGCGGCAGAAAAGCTATACCTGCTGGCGTTACAGACCCCCGCCAGGCGATTGAGCCTGTAACGCAGCCGTCCTGACAGGGGCAATGCCATCATGGAAAATGCCCGGGGAATCAGCGACTGGATGACGCGTGGCAGATGCCGGTATTGCGCAGCGAATTTCTCGCTCTGGTAGACAGGATAGCCGGACAGCACTTCGTCACCGCCGTCCCCCGTCAGCGCCATTTTCACATGCCGGGCAGCAAGCCTGCAGACATGACTGGTTGGCAGGGCCGATGAATCACCAAAAGGCTCATCGTAGTGATAAAGCGTATTATCGAGTGATTCAGCAAAGTCATCCGGACCTACGACATGTTCATGGTGCCTGGTATGAAATGCAGTGGCAACATCCCGGGCAAGTGAACGTTCGTCAAATGCAGGGTCATCGAATCCTATGGTGAACGTTTCAACCGGGTATTCGGTATGGCCAGCCATCAATGACACGATACTGGCAGAATCAAGGCCACCGCTCAGAAAAGCGCCAAACGGGACATCGCATCGCATTCTGTAGTCTTACCGAGTCATTCAATAATGCCGCAAATTCTTCATATACTGCGTCCTTTCCGGCAAGCATTTCACGCTCATCCGGCTGTGGCAGCTCCCAGTATCTGTGTTCAGTCAGCCTGCCGCCTTTGATGACCAGGTAGTGACCAGGCCGCAGTTTGTCAATATTCTTGTAGAAAGTATGCGGTGACGGTATGTAACCCAGCGTCAGGTAGATCTCCAGTAACTCCAGTCTCGCTTCTGCAGGGATTCCATACTTCAGCAGACTCTTGATCTCGGAGCCGAAAATAAAAGATTCATCATGGAGGGCATAATGGAGCGGCTTTTCACCGATCCTGTCCCTGGACACAAATACTGCCGTTCCCGGCGATCCCATATGGCGAAAGCCCACATTCCGTTGAATCGCTGCTGGCATGCGGTCCCCCACTTTTCATAGGCCTTCAGTATGAATTCCGTGTCGGAATCAGTGACAAATTCTGCCCCGCATGCTGCAGTTCAGTACGCAATTCCAGGTAGTTGTAGATTTCCCCTTCAATGAAATAACCAGGGATGCGCCATTGTCCTGCATGGGCTGCTGGCCGGTTGAAAAGTCGATATATAGACAGACGCCTGTGCCCAAGTCCGACGTTGCCGTCTATATATATACCGTCGGCATCGGGGCCCCGATGACTGACAGCTAGCGTCATCGCCTGCAGGACCTCCGGGTCGACCGGCCTGTTATCGAAATGCAAAATCCCCGCTATTCCAAACATTATTGATCTCTTATCCGCGCATCAATTCTGCAATCTTTATACCGGTTCCGGCTGCGGTGAACAGGCCATTCGTCACAGTGTGTGCCGGCATGTCCTGCAAACTGCAATCGACCGGCAGCCGCGGAATACGGTGAGCCCCGGGGAAGTTGTATCAGCCGTACAGTAATCCGGCTGGAATTACGCCGCACGGCCATGAACCGTCAACGTCATGCCGGGTCTCGGGCCGATAAATTGTCCACCGGCTCCACTCCAGTTTGCGAATCGAAATATTTCCTTGCCGCCTCGTGTCGCCGCTTGCAACAATCCGCGCCCTTGATCTTGTCTGCAAGCAAACCGGTCATGGCGCCTGCAATACTCTCGACATTTTCCGGTTCTGCTAAAAACGCGGATTCATCGCCAAGATAATTACGCACATCACCAACGTCGGTAACGACTACGGGTGTGCCGGTTGCAAGGTATTCCGCAAGCTTGGTCGGAAAACCGTAATTTGCATAATCACTGTTCGATCGGCAGCTCAACAGGCCGGCCGCGTGCTTGTAACACCATATCAGCGACTCGCGCGAAAGAAATCCTGTGAAAATGATCCACTCCCTTGCATCAGCTCCAGCATGACTGAATACCGCCTTCACGCGCATCGGGGGTCGCCTGACCGGTGAAGACCAGAACAGTCCCGGCACTGTCTTGCCCGCCTCTGAGAGCCTTGACGACAAATTCCAGTCCGTTCCGTTTCATTAAGGCCGGTTCAGGGAAATAATCCATTTCAGCCGTGAGAGGAACGGCGCCACCCTCATGGTATTGCGTAAAGTCTATCAGTGCAGGCACCAGCAACATCCGGTCTTCGCGCATGCCCAGCCTTGCATAGTATTGCTGTATGCTGGTCGATATAACGATGGCTCCCGAGGTTAATCTCGGGATGCAGCCATTCCATCAAGGCTTTCACCGCTGTTCACCCAGCGCCTGATCATTCCCGCGTTCGTTAGTACCCGGTAGTTCGACTGTTTATCTCGCAAATCTCGGCGACAACGTGGACGCAAAGCAGCCTGGCAACCAGTATCGGGAGAATAAATTTAAGCAGTCTCGGGGTATACACAACGAGGACGTCCGGGCGCACTCCACGGCGCGCGGCAATAGACCTGATGCTCGAGTATATTCCCCTGGCTGTATCGGCCAGCGCACCGGCAAGACCTGAAATGCTTACTGTCCTGCCACTGAGATATACAAAGTTGACACCATCTTTCTCACCAGCGACTTCCTGATTCCCGGGTATCTGCTTCTTGCTGGACGGGTGGAGTAGCCAGAGGGAATCTTGCCGAGTCCTTCCTTCAATATCCTGGCCAGCAAGCAGAGCCGCTGTGAAACCGCACCACCCTCGGGAAAGTCACCGACCGCAAGCACCGCACAGCGCAGCGAAGACCGGGTCATTCCGGCTGCCCTTGAAACCGGACGCGGTCAGGCAACCCCGGCCTGGCCGTCCTGGTGATGAATGCGGGATGCAGTTGTCTTGCAAACGGGGGTATGTTCCTGCGCCAGGGATTTACCTTTCTTTGCCACGTCCGTCCCACAATCATCCCTATAACATGTGTTTACTGAACACGAACTACAAAGCTGACTATAAACAACCTGACAATGTCGCTCGGAACAGTTTTCCAGGATGCCGAACCCGCATACAGATGTTCGATGAGTTCTGACTGATCATAACCCATGACCTTCAGACGCTCTTCACCGACCCAGTCCAGGTAGCGCCGGCACCATGCCCGGCGCACCGGCGATGCCAGCGTAGTCTTCCACTTCTCCAGTGGTTCACGCGCAACGGTTTGATAGTCGCGTGTCCCAGTCCGGTCGCCCAGCCGCCCGTTCAGCGATACCCCGGAGAAGGAACGGATACACCCCGGATCGAAATCGAGACCGAGGTACCCGAAAACGCCTTTGAAAACCATTTCCGGCTGAGACACCATGTCCTCGAAGCGGATGGCATGTATTCTGTCGGCATATCGCTCGCGGACCCGGACCAGATTTGCCAGGCCATCGAACAGGTCGACCTGATAGTTCTGCAGGCGCCACACGCCACCGAAACTGTGAATTCTGGACCCCAGCGTGGCCAGCGGGTTGCGCCACAATAGAATGAACTTCGCCTTGGGAAAGGCCTCCAGCAGGTGATGCGCGATCAGGTGATAGCGCGGCGTCTTGTCGAGAAAGAAGCGTGCGCCCTGCGGTTCGGCAAGTGCACCGTAGAGCGTCGAGGCAAAGGCGCGCACGGCGGCGTGATAACCATTGACGCTGTCCGGCAACGCCTTGCAGAGATCCGCGACGGCCTGTATCAGGGTGTCCTGCGAATAGCGTGCCTGGCAGAGTCCCGGCTCCAGCGCGGCATAGAGTGGCAACAGCACCCAGGGCTCGGACGCTGTGGCGATCTGCGGGTGGGTGGCCAGTACCCGCTGCACCAGGGTCGAGCCGGAGCGCGGCAGGGACAGCAGGAATATGGGTGTCACCATTGTCACCCCCGGGACGCCTCCACCACGCGTTGCCGGCGCACCCAGTTGAAGCTGATCAGGGTGCCCAGTGTGACCCACATCATGTCGCTCAGTCCGGGGTAGAACTCCACCGCAATGAAGATAGCCGCCGTACTGGCCACAACCAATGCCGGTTCCACCGCAAGCAGTGGCGGCTGCCCTGCACGGCTGCCGCCCCGGTAGGCTATCCAGAACAGGCCCAGGACAGCGCCCGCACTCAATATGCCACCGTTCAGCAGCAGCTTCAGCCACATATTGTGGACGTAGTAGATCAGACCGGCCGACCCTTGATAATTTTCATGAGTCACACCAAAGGGTTCCCTGACAATCATGGTAATCGCCTGCACATAGCTATCCAGCCTGCTTGTTGCAGTATTTTGTGCTTCCCTTCCGCCCAGTGAGCTGACTTCGCTGACGAACGTGCCACCGAACACCGCCGCCAGGCCCGGCAGCACGATGATGACCGCAACGAACACCCCGATCAGGGCGAAACGCTGGCTGCCCCGTGTGTCCTGCAGTTTGCGCCAGACCCAGTACACCCCCATGGCGATCAGGGTGCCGAACAGCATATTGCGTGACTGTGCACCCAAAAATCCCAGTAAAAGAACGCACCAAAGAAGCAGTTTTCCTGCCTGGGTGTCCATACCGAACCCGAGTTCCCCGCGCCCGTGCGAGACCAGCAATACCGCAACAAAACCGAACAGAATCGACAGATCACCGTAATTGCTGAACAGGCCCACCGACTTTGGCAGCCAGTCCACGCCAAACCTGTTATCGGCGAAGCGTTCGACCTCCAGGTGCAGGATGCCAATGGCAACCAGGAATACCGAAATGGCACCCACCACGGTGATTACCACCAGCAGCCGCTTCATGACACGGAACGACCAAAGGTCCCTGATATATAGCGCAGGCGCCAGGAAATAAAATCCGTTGCGCAGCACCACCCACGCCTCATGCCAGAAGATGTCCGGCGCACCCACAATGGGCAGGATTTGCGACACCCCGTGCAAGGCATACAAGGCCACCACGAGCAGCAGGGTCTTGATCCGCTGGGCAAAGATTGCACGGTCACGCAGACGGGGCAGCAGTACAGCGAGTAGGCAGAGCAGGGGGGCAAGCAGATTATCGACGGAGTAAGTCGCCACGATCGAGAAGCGGTGGAACGGCAACGACAGCACCCAGATCGAGAACAGCACGAACAGGAAGCCGTGGCGCTGTCTGTACAATACCTGGCCCTGTCCTTCCACGATTGAAACTGTATTCATCATCATACCCTGTATACATATATAAATAACCTGCCGGCAATCGCGTAATCTACCGATTGGTGCGCTGCAGTTCTTTCGGTATACGCCTTTTTACGCACGCAGCATCATGGCGAATGGCGGGCAGCCGCCACGTCGCCTATGTTCTCAATCAGATCAGCGTGGCTGTCCGGATTCTGCTTGGTCAGCCTCGAGCCCAGCGGCGCAGCCGGACATCCGAGGAACGAGAGGCAGTCGTTCAACCACGACAGGTCGTCGACGATGTCCTCGTAGACCAGTTCCAGGCAGGGTACACCGAGGAGGTCCAGTAGCCACGCAAACCCCCGCTGCTCACGCCGCCGCCTTGCCAGCTGACGCATCAGCCAGCCGGGCTCTATGCGGAGCCGGACCCGCTCGACGGCGACATTATCCTGCGCGTGCGCCACCTTGCGCGAGCTCTTCGCCAGACCGGACAACACCACGTCCAGCACGTTGCGGCGAACCAGGTGGATCACCCGTACCTCGCAGCGCCTCAGATACAGGACCGTCTCGGGAAACCGTGCGATCTGGCTGTACATCAGCTTCAGACCCACTGCCCGCTTGTCCGGGTGCCGTGACAGCGCCGCGTCCAGGTAGCGGAACAGGCCCGTCGGACGAAACAGCCGCCCGGTTCCATGCAACTCGCTGCGCCAGGTTTGCCAGTACACCATGTCCCGGTACCGTCCCCAGTCGGGAACACCCCGGCCCTTGATGAGGAGCAATTCCGTGTAGCTCGCGATATCCGGATGGCTGTTCAGCAGATCCGTCAGCCAGGTGGAGTCACTGCGCTGGGTGGAGACCGTCACGAATCGGGTGGGATTACCGCTCACTGCTATCATTTGACCGCCCGGGTAGAGCGCTTGCCGTGCCGCAGCCAGTTCCGAAACCCGTCCGCGTCAAGCAGCTTGCAAAGCAGCGAGGATAATGATTCGGAATCAACGGGTTTGTCATTCCTGTGGCTGGTGCCGGGCTCATTTTGTCGGGAGACCGGTTCCCGCCCGGTCTGGCAGGCCTCCAGGTCGATCAGGTAGACCCCGTTTAGCGCCGCCCACTGGCGCAGACTTTCGTTGAGGCGATGGCTCATTTTCTCGTTGTTCCGCGGTGAGTCTTCCGATTCTGCCCCTTCTGTATTTTCGTCCTGGCCTGAAGTATCAGCCTGTATGCCCGGCACCGTCACCAGCGCCATATTGTAACCCCTGGCCAGTTGTGAATTGAGGAACTCGAAACAGTCTTCCAGTTCCGCACCGGTCGACACCTGCGACCCGGCGACGCCATGCCCGGTCATTGCACGGTTCATCTGCCGCGCATCGTTTGCACCGGGTATGAATATCAATGACCGGCCTGGTGGAACCCTGGACAGCCACTCCGAATATGACCCGAGTGCCCCAGTATACCGACCGTTGCCGGCCAGGTCCGATCCCGGCGCGGGTGGAGCCGGCGTGCAGCGGAAGTAAACACCTTTCACACACCCGCAGCGATTGACCGATGAGAACAGGCGGACCGGGGGACCACCGAAGCACTCGACGATGCGGATACGTGCCAGGGCGCAAAACAGCTTTTCCACGGGCCACAGCATGCACTCGATGAAGGCATACAACCCGCCGCGCTGTACGCGGCGAGCCTGCTCGCCCCGCAGCCAGAACCACGCATCCCGAAACTGCCCGATACCTGCATAGGTCCTGATGCCGAGGTCCCGCCAGGCTAGCCATGCCATGGCCACATTCTGTATCGCCAGACCGCTGGCATACCCGACCGCCACACCGGTCGCGCCGAAGTCCCTGACCAGCAGCAGCGTGATCAGCAGGCCGGTCATGCCGCCACCGACACTGGTCCACATCAGCCTGCCCTGCTGGTCCGACATGGAGAGCAGCACACCCGGCGACCCCGTCCACACATTGATTGCCTGTCCCGCGGCCATGATCGCCAGTACCGGCGCCCCGGCGCGAAAAAAATCGCCATACACCAGCTGCAGCAGGTCACCGGCGAACATGAGCAGCAGCGTCAGCAGCAGCATTGCGGGCAGCGCGATCATGGAGGCGGTCGAACGCAGCAGCCGCTCGAGCTCCGCCTTGCGCTGCCTGGTAAACAGCTCGGCAACCATGGGCGGGATGACCTGGTTGACCAGCGTCAACGGCAAACTCACCAGCATCACCAGCCGGTAGCCCGCGCCGTAGATGGCGACCTGCTCGGGAGCCGACAGGGAACCCAGTATCCACAGGTGCATCTCGCCCAGCGCGAGCATTGATGTACTGGATACGAACAGGGGCGCACTCAGATGGAGGGTCGGGCCGATCGAAAACCGCGCGCCGGGGCCAGCCGCGACCAGTGATCCCTCCACAACAGCCAGGCACCGCTCAGCAGTGTGATAACCAAGGCGGCCAGCGTGGCCTGCACGGCCCTGTCGAGCGAGATTGTGTCTGCGGCAATCCAGAGAATGGTCAGCGCGATGACGGTCAGCAACTGCGTCTGGGCGCCCTCGTACCGGGCCGCGCGGGGCATATCATGAAAACCGCGAAATGCCCTCGACAGCAGCATCTGGCCGTGCCGCATGACGATCCACGTCGCGGTCAGGCTCACGAGCAATGCAACTCCCTGGGACCTGAATACATGATCGGCGAGCCATGCCCCACGCCCGCCAGGTAGCCGCCGGCAACGACTGCCGAACCGCACATGGCGATCACCAATACGGAACGCAGTGAACGCCTGACCCCGGCCTCGTCGCCCTGGGCCATACCGCCGGCAATCAGCTTGACAATGGACTGGTGCGTACCGAATTGCGCCAACATCGAGCCGAGCAGGGTGATACTGGTCAGGATAAAATAGGTGCCCAGGTCCCCGGGGGCGAGCATCCGCGCCAGCAGCATCGACACCAGCATCCCGCACACTGCCTGGATGCCACGGCTCCCCAGCATCCAGAAGCCGCCGGAGAGGACCCGAACGCCCAGTGACTTGCGGGCACCCCTGCCGGAGCCCTCTGCGGGTGCGCCGGGATCTGGTTGACGGGCTATGGCATTCATCCAGGCGTTAACGCGGATCCGATAATCAGCGGCGGTCAGTGTGTTGCGAGCCGTGCGACGTATTACCAGAAGACATACACGGGACCCGTGAACGGCTTGTCAATATCGGACCGGGCAAGCACCTGGCCTTCGATATCCCGCAGTTCCTTCGCGCCATCCAACGCCCGGCCAGGTCCAGATCATCGCTCCACACCAGCGAGACATCCGCCTTGCCGGCGAAGTGGAACTCCCACAGCCCTGCCCGGGACGGCAGCCGGGCAGGGGCGGACCGGGCGCCATTGAGCGTGTTACAGAGCATGCGGAACGCACGGTTGACCCGGTTTGGCTTGAACATCCGGGGATCCTCCGTCGCATTGAACAGGCGTACGGTAGCCCCAACATCTTCACTGTCACGCATATTCCAGTACAGCGCCTGCTCGACACCGTTGCCGAGCAGGGTGGCGAACACCTTCACTATGTTGCTCGCATGATCTTCCTCGGAGTAGTGGCTCCAGTCGATGGTCTTGCGCACCCTGCCGTCCTTGTCCTTGCGCTTGCTTGGCAGAACGTAGTAGCCCACCTCCGTGGCGATGACCGGACGCACCGCGTTGGCGGCGCGCATTTCCCTGTTATCCAGTCCAGCATCGGCTGCAATCCCTGCCAGTTGCGGTAGTAGTGCAGCTGGAACAGGTCACTGCCCATGGGTTCCCGCAGGGCACGCCGCACGAAGTCGATTTTTCGCTTCACCTCGGAATTATTCAATAAACGATACAACCTGACCCTGCCTTCTGCCCTGACGCCATCACGTGCCTTCCAGGCCTCCCAGAATTCCTGGGCCGCCGTCAGGCCCTCGGTGTCGTAGATATCCTGTGCAACCGCCGGCGCCAGTGAACTATCGGTGAATCCCGAGTTGGCGACCTGCAAGCCGGGGTCGACCGACTTGATCGCCTTCACCGCGGTCCGCAACACCCTGGCGTACTGGTCATAGGTGAGCGTCAGATGCCGGGGCGCATTTGGCAGATCCGAATAACTTTTTCCCAGGTCCAGTTCAGCCTCGTTTCCTATCAGGAAGCACCGGACCTTGCCCCGGGTGGCGCGGGCCAGTGACTGCACCCATTGATAATAGGCCTGGTCATAGCCGAACTCCCCGGATTCAGCGTCCTGCATGCGTGTATAGACAGCCGGGTCTTCCAGCACACGCAGCACGACCTTCACACCATGCTTTTCGTGTTCGGCAACAATCCTGCGTATCCGGGCGAAGTTGTCCGGACCGTCCGACCATTGACGTACGATGACGATGTTCCACTCCCCGCCCCAGGCTGGCAACTGGTCCAGGTTGGCCTCAAGGAACAGCCATTTGCGGCGTCTGTCATCATCCGGCTTGAGCGCATCGATGGACTTGCCGTCCCGCCACATGAACGGCTTGACGGGTGTGCGGATACCCAGGCTGATCGATTGCGAGTGAACGGGCGCCACGAGGGCAAGTGCCAGCAGAAAGACAGACAGCAGGCGGTAGAGGCGCGCACTAATATGGAGTCGATGCATTCAGTCATTCTCCAGTGGACAATATCCCGCAAGCAATCGAGTGCCCCGTTGGGCTGTACGGTGTGGATCTCCGCCTTCGCGCCCCTTCCCGGAGAAATCGCCTCTTCATGCATTGAAAAGACAATTTCGGCCACGGAATCCACGGAAGGACACTGATGGACACGGAAGGACACGGACAGACTCCAGCCACCCGTCGTTCAGCATCCCGACAAAACGCGTTAACCGCGTACCGTGCCGGCCACCGTCTGCTTTCCTGCCACCTGCAAGCCGGGCGAAAACCAGGCGTCGCGCGGCTTGCAACGATTATGCGGAAATCTCAAAACAGTGTATAGATAAACGGCGCGACCGCTGAACCCTGCGACAGCACGATCAGTGCACCCAGCAGCAGCAGCACGATAACGATCGGCGCCAGCCAGAATTTCTTGCGCACCTTGAGGAATTCCCACAGGTCTTTCAGTAAATCCAACATCAGAAGGGTTTCTCCATGCGGTCGTGTGGTAATTGTTCGCTCGGGTGGCGATAACTTGCCGCGCCGGCATCCAGCTTGCGTTCCATCGGGTCGCGCCCGAGCACCCGGAATATCAGCGCGACCGGTACGAATATTAGGAAGAAGACGACACCCAGGATGATGCGGGTATTGATCCAGCCCAGTACCTGACCGAGCTTCATCCAGATAATATAAACCGGCTTTAGCGCCACGGGGAGGAGCAGACCGGTAGCGGCAAAAGCCGCCGCACCGATCCAGGGCCAGTGCGCTCCACCATCCTGCCAGACCCAGGGTCTGTCGAAAATCCAGGGTATCAGCAACCCGAAGAAAATGATCAGGCCGCTCGCAAAGACCAGGCCAAACTCGCGCAGCGTCTTTTTATCGGGATTGTA